>NZ_JACIFK010000002.1:0-604965 GCF_014197345.1 Rhizobium sp. BK008
CAGGGTGAGCTGCGAATAGCAAAGGGACATGCATATATCTCCAAGGCGAAGCCATTGTTTTTATAAGCATGTCGCACTTGGAAATAGAATGTACCTGGCTACATGAAAAAGTTGCATAATGCATGTTATGGAACTAAAATATATTTTAAATTACAATAGCTTGTATTAAATCGCGCGCGACCGCCCCGCGTTCCAAGACGCTCCCCGTCACAACATATCGCAACAATAAAGCGCAAACCGCAACACCGAACCGCAGCATAATGCATCGCTCCCAGCCGACTTGCCGGTTTGCTGACGCCCTTTCCAATCATCGAAATGACGAGGCACTTTAATGTACACAAAGATAATCACGCTGGCCGCCGTGGCTTTCTCGGCCGTGCCGGCTTTTGCCGCCGATGCCGTGGTTCAAGATCCCGCTTACATCCAGCAGGCACAGACCCAGTCGGCCTTCGACTGGTCGGGATTTTATCTCGGGCTTCAAGGCGGATACACCTCGACACATGCGAGCTATCTCAACGGTTCCGAGCAGGATCTGGATGGAGGTTCGACGGGTATCTATGGTGGATATAATTTCCAGCACGGTCCCTTCGTCTTCGGTATCGAGAATGACTTCAACTACAACTGGAAGGACGGGAGCGACGTTTCCCTCAAATGGGACGGCTCGGCGCGCGGGCGCGTGGGATATGCCTTGGACCGTACGCTGATCTACGGAACCGGAGGTTTGGCCGCGGCCGGTGGAGAAGTCGACGTGCCCGGCGTTGGCAAGAAGGACGACATTCTGATCGGCTGGACAGCCGGCGGCGGCGTGGAACATGCCCTGACCGACAATATAGTGATGCGCGCCGAATATCGTTATGACGACTTCGGACGCAAGGATTTCGGCTCGGCGCTTGGCGATTTCGAGGTCAATCAGCAAAAGGTCACGGTCGGCACCAGCTTCAAATTCTGAACGTCGATCCGATCACGCCTCGACATCGGTTGAGGCGTGATCATCTCCTGGTGTGCGAATATTGGCATTGCAGGCAATCTCTGATCTAGTCTCGAACTCTCTCCGCCGGGCAGTCCAGCCGCAGGCTCCTGATATTCGAAACGAGCGAGAGCTGTATTCTCATGACCACGCACCGCTTCATTCCGACAAGCTTTCACAATGTCATCGGCTCTCTTCAGCCGGCCCTGCATATTGCCGACGGCGATACGGTCGTCACCGAGACGCTCGACGCTGCCGGGCATGACAAGGACGGTATCAAGCAGGCGCCTGGCGGCAATCCGATGAACGGCCCGATCTTCGTGGAAGGGGCTGAGCCCGGAGATGCGTTGCGAGTCGAGATCATCAGCATGACCCCGACCAGGGATACGGGTTTTACACGCAGCGTCGTCGCGGCCAATGTCGTCGATCCCGAAGCGGTTCGTGACCTGCCGCCGCGCGATGTCGCCATCTGGGCCATCGACCGCGAGGCATTGACCGTCCGGCTTTCCGAGCCCGTCTCCGGCCTCGAAAATTTCGTTCTGCCTCTCGCCCCCATGATCGGCTGTTTCGGCGTGGCGCCCAGCCTCGGCCAGGCGATATCGACCGCGACCAGCGGCGAATATGGCGGCAACATGGATTATCGGCTGTTCGGCCCGGGCACCACGGTCCGCTTCCCGGTCGCGGCGCCCGGCGCCTTGTTCTTTCTCGGTGACTGCCATGCGGTGCAAGGGGATGGCGAGATCGTCGGCACCGGTGTCGAGACCACCTTCGACGTCACGGTGCGGCTGACGGTGGAGAAGAAGGCCGGCCTGGTCTGGCCGCGCGGGGAAACCGCCGACGATATCTTCACCATCGGCAATGCCCGGCCCCTCGATCAGGCGCTCCAGCATGCGACCAGCGAAATGCTGACCTGGCTGGCATCGGACTATGGCCTGGACAGGACGGCGGCCAGCCATCTGCTCGGCCAGGTGGTGCGCTATGACGTCGGCAACGTCTTCGATCCGGCCTATACGATGGCCTGCCGTGTCGCCAAGAAATGGCTGGTCGGCTGATAGAGATCATCGGAACCTACCATCCCTGGTTGGGCTCCTCTCCACGCCTGACATGATCGACTACCTCAGCCCGCGGAGCATGGGGAAGAAACAGTTCAAGAGCAGCGGAAAGGTCCGTGCGGCCGCGGCGGATTTCGCCGTCGCCGGCTTCCACTCCGATCAGGCCTTTATTGTGCACATCGGCGAGCCTGACGATCAGATCGGCGTAATTGTACGAAAGTCCTGCGCGCGTCAGCGTTGCCGGCCAATCGGCACGCGGCAGTTCGCGTGCGACGACGCTCCGGGTCATTAACCGCCCCAAGGCCGCAGCGATCTCGAGCGCCGTGTATTCGCGCGGCCCCTCGCCATGGACGATCCGCGGCGAATGTCCATGTTCCTCGCCGGCCAGCAGAAGGTCGGCTGCCATACCGCAGATATCGGCGGCGGAGACCGTCGGGAAAGGCCGCGATAGCGGCTGGTGCATGCTCGGCATTATGCCGGTCTCGCCAGCGATCTTCAGGTAGCGTGCCCAGTTTTCCATATGTTCGGCCGAGCGCAGAAAGACCATCTCGGTAGCGCATTGCCGGAACCGTTCCTCCATCGCATGGAACAGGCTGGTAATGCCGGTATCGATCGTCAGATGTGCGCCGTAATCCGAGATCGCCAGGACGCGCGGCGGCCGGGCGGCGTCGATCGCGTCCGCCATCCGCTCGATTGATCGCAGCATCTGGCGTCTGACATCGGCAGCATGCGGATTGATTGGGCAAATGAGCTGGACGGCTGTCGCATTCCTCATCGCGCCGGCCATGGCATCGGCATCGCCAATCTCGGCAATGGCGATCTCGCATCCGAGTGCTGCAAGTGGTGCAGCCTTGCCGGGATCACGGAGCACCGCCCTGACGGGAGCGCCCTCGGCCGAAAGCTTTGTTATCGTTGCCTTGCCGACCTTGCCGGTGGCGCCGAAGATGACAAACATTGTTCTCTCCTTCGCTTGTTCGCTATCGAAAGAGGATGCCTTGATGTCGTGGATCTGGCCTGCGCATTCGGCCGATCCGTTGCAGGATCGGCCATTTTTCGTCAATTGACCAAGCGGGCGATGGTGCCTGGGCTGATGCCGAGCAGCCGCTTCATGCAGTTTGCCATATGGCTTTGATGCGCAAAGCCTGCCGCCAGCGCGATCTGGCTCAGCGGCAGGCCAGAGGTCCGAATCAGTGCCTCGGCGCGCGAGACCCGGCGTTGCATCACATATTGATGCGGCGGTATGCCGAAACTATTTCGAAATTGCGTCTTCAGATGCGAGAGGCTGAGTCCGGCAAGACCGGCAAGTTCGGCAAGCGAAAGCAGCGCGTCGAGATTGTCCTCGATGTAGTCGGTAAGTATCCGCTTCTGACGGGGCGAGAGCGCTCTACCGGCATCCGCCGGGCGAGAACTGCCACTGCCGGCCTCGACCAGACGGAGCGCCAAGGCTGTTGCCAGCGTATCGGCATGGAGATGGTCGGACGGCTCGTCCGCTTCGAGCTCCGCTTTCAAGGCCCAGGCGATTGCCTCGAGCCGCTGATCGCGGAGCTGAAATTTCGGCGCCATCGCTTCCGCGGGATCGCGTCCGAGGTCGATGGCAGCCTGATGGAAAAGATCCTTGCTGATCTTCAGCCGCAGGATCATGCATTCGCCGTCGTCCTCCCAGACGCCATCCAGGCCGGCTGGCACCACATCGATATCGCCATGCTTCTGCAGCCGGCGATGCTCCCGCCCGTCACAGCGGCATTGCGCTCGCACAGGTCGGCCGACGTGGATTCCGAGGCGATGATAGGGTGTCCCTGCAATATGGGTGCGGCCGGGCGGAATGCGCAGCAGCTCGGCCTCCAAGCCGCGCCAGCCACGCCCCCTGCTCGTTGCAAGGATGGTCGCGCTTCCTGCTTGCGGATGATCGTTCATTGGTCCGTCCCATTCGCTTTCGAATGGGACGGAGACTATCCCAAGCGTCATTTCCGCGGCAAGAAGCGGATTGGGTGAGTTCTCAATCGTGCCGTGACAGGAAAGTGGAAACTGTCGTCAGGCAAAGCTGCTTTTCCTCGACATGCGGCATATGGCTGGAATTTTCGAAGAGCACCCATTCGCAGCCGGGAACGTGTTCGAGATAGGGCCTTACCACCAGGGGTGTCGCCTCGTCGTATTTTCCCGAGATCAGCAGCGTCGGGGCCTCGATGCGGTCGAGCCTGGTTTCGATCGTCCAGTCCTTCATCGTGCCGATGACGTGAAACTCGGTCGGGCCGTTCATGTTGCGGTAGACGGTATTGTCCTCGTCCATGATCGCGAAGGTGCGCGCCACTTCAGGCGGCCACGGCACTACGCGGCAGACATGGCGGTCATAGAAGACGCGCGAGGCGGCGATATAGTCCGGATCGGCGAGGCTTCCCGCCAGCTCATGCTTCAGCAGCGTGTCCTGCACCTCCTGTGGCAGTTCCTGCCTTAGCCGGTTCGCCTCCGAAACCCAGGTGTGCATGTTGGCCGGCGAATTGGCGATAACAAGCGCCTTCAGGCCTTCAGGCCGGCGCACCGCATGTTCGGCGCCGAGCATGCCGCCCCAGGACTGGCCGAGAAAGGCATAACGATCCTGAATGCCGAGATGGGAAAGCAGCGCATCCAGTTCTTCGAGGAACAGGCCGACCGTCCAGAAATCCGGACCCTTTTCCGGAAGGCGGGTGGAATTGCCATTGCCGAGCTGGTCGTAATGGATGACCGGGCGGCCGTCGAGAGCGGCGATATCCTTGAAGGAATCGACATAATCATGGGTGCAGCCGGGTCCGCCATGGGCGACGACGAGCGGCAGCTTGCCACTGGCAAGCGAACCGGTGACGCGATACCAGGTGCGATAGTCGCGAAAGGGCAAATAGGATTCTTTGGTCGTGACTTCGCCCACGGGCGTCTCCATCTCTTGGCCGTATGAAAAAAGCATAACGCGGCGGCAACGGTGAAGGCAGCTATCACAAGTTATAGGGTGGCCAATGATGGGTCGGCCGGTCTTCGAGCAGGCGGTAATGGGTGGCGCGCACCACGGCCTGGGTGCGGTTGCGGGCGCCGAGTTTCTTGGCCGCGGCGTTCAGATGCATGACGACGGTCGGCACAGAACGATCGATGATGCGGGAAATTTCCTTGGCGGAATAACCTTCCGCCGAATGGCGCAGGCATTCGCGTTCCCGCTCGGTCAGCCGGATCGTGCCGACGCTTTTCGCCCGCGTGTCGAAAAGCGTATAGGCGCTCTCATGGAAGACGTGGGCCAGCAGGTTGAAGTCGGCGATATAACGCAGGGCGTGCCGTTCGAACTCGTCGTTACCGCCGAAGCGGATGCCGGTGACCGTCGCATAGTCGCCGCGTGGCATATGGACCGGGACGGTGACGCCGGTCGACATGTCGCGTTCGCTCAAATAGCGCGTCACCGGCGCCGTGTCCTCGTTGATGAAACCCCTGATCAGCGTGTCGGCGTCCGGGTCGTAGTTCCAGAAGAAGGGTGCGGAGGTGCGCAGCGCCACCTGTTGCACCGGATCGATACGGAAATAGCCCTGATTGAACCAGTAGTCGTGCATGTCGTCGGAAATGTTCCTGAGCTTCAGCAGCGACGGTATCATGATCGCGCCGTCGAGATCGTAGGGCACCGGCGTGTAGTCGTAGATCAGCGCCTCGAAGCCGATCTGCTTCATCGCCTCGAAGGCCTGATCGATCCGGCCGTCCAGCGTTTCATGCGCTGTGAACTGCGCTCTGATCGTTCCGATATCGTCAAGCACGGGCTGCTCCAGTTTCGACGTGGCGCCCTACCCTATCACTTCTTATAGCTGGCACGGAACGCGATTTACGATAAAAAAATAACCACGCCCAAATATTGAGCAAGTGAAACCTTCTGCCGGAGCGATCAATGTGGCGTGAAATACAGCCGGACGAGCGATTCGAGATCGATGTCGATGGTTATCGCATCGTTGCTTACAGTTTCGGAGCCGGCAGTGAGACGGTTTTCTGCCTGAACGGCGGGCCGGGTCTGCCCTGCGATTACCTGCGCGAGGCGCATTCCTGTCTCGTCGACAAGGGCTATCGTGTCGTCGCTTTCGATCAGCTCGGCACCGGCGCTTCCGACCGGCCGGACGATCTCTCGCTCTGGACAATCGGCCGTTATGTCGAGGAGACGGAAACGGTGCGCAAGGCGCTGGGGCTCGGTAAGGTCCACATGCTCGGCCATTCCTGGGGCGGGTGGCTGGCGATCGAATATGCGCTGACTTACGCTCAGAACCTGAAGACGCTGATTCTCGAGGATACCGTCGCCGACATGCCGCATCTGATCTCGGAGCTGGAACGGCTGCGTGCAGCACTCGGTCCCGAAACCGTATCGATGATGCAGAAACACGAGGCGCAGGGCACCTACAATCATCCGGAATATCTCGCCGCCGTCACCATCCTCAACTACCGCCACGTCTGCCGTCTGCCGGAATGGCCGGCGCCGGTGCGCCGCTCGCTCGACGATTGGAACATGGCGCCCTACGAGACGATGCAGGGACCGAACGAGTTTCTCTATATCGGCAACCTCAAGGACTGGAACCGCATCCCCGATCTGCCGCGGCTGACGCTGCCGGTGCTCATCACGACCGGAGAGCATGACGAGTTGACGCCGGCCTGTGCCCTCAGGATGAAGCTTGCGCTGCCGAATGCCGAGCTGAAGGTATTTGCCAATGCCAGCCATATGCCGTTCTATGAGAACCCGCAGGATTATTATCCGGCGCTTCTCGATTTTCTCGCCCGGCACGAGGCACACTGATGCAGCACAAAGCGGAGCGAAGCCGACGAAAACAGAGAGGCGATCGCCGTCATGCATCGCTATAAATTCGTTCTGACGCGACCGCTGCAGTTCCTGCCCGTCATTTTCGGCATCAGCATCATCACTTTCATTCTGGTCCGGCTGATCCCCGGAGACCCGGCGCGCAACATCCTCGGCACGCGCGCCACGCCGGCGGCCCTTGCCAGCATCCGCGCCCAATACGGCCTCGATCAGCCGATGTGGCTGCAATATGTCTATTTCCTCAAGAACCTCGCCAATGGCGAGATGGGCAAGTCGATCCTCTACAAGATCGACGTGCTGAAGCTGATCGTTACCCGCATCGAACCGACGCTTGCGCTCGTCGCCGCGACCGTCGTGCTGTCGGCGCTGATCGCGGTGCCGATGGCGGCGATCGCTGCGCGCAATGCCGGCCGGGCCCCGGACCATGCGGTGCGCATCGTCTCGACCTTCGGCATCGGCTTTCCGCCCTTCTGGCTGGGACTGATGCTGATCATCCTCTTCAGCGTCGAACTCGGCGTGCTGCCGGTTTCGGGCTACGGCGCGACGATTGGCGAAAAGCTGTCGCATCTCGTGCTGCCGAGCCTGACGGTGGCGCTGTCGCTTTCGACCGTGCTGACGCGCAGCCTGCGGGCGGCGATGATCGAGCAGCTGAAATCGGATGTCGCGACGGCGGCGCGCGCCCGTGGCATGCCCGAAGGCATCGTCTTCTGGCGACATGTGCTGCCGAATTCGTTGGTACCGACGATCAACCTGCTTGCCGTCAACATCGGCTGGCTGATCGGCGGCACGGTGGTGGTCGAGAGCGTCTTTGCGCTGCCCGGCATGGGACAGCTGCTCGTCAGGGCGATCTTCTCGCGCGACTATATGGTGGTCCAGGGTGTCGCCATGGTCTTTGCCTGCGCCACCGTGCTCATCAACTTCATCGCCGACATCGTCACCGTCGCCGTCGACCCGAGGGTGAAGCTATGAGCATCGAGGCGATTGCTCCCGCATCTCTCGGCTGGCGCCGGTTCTTCGGCCGGCGGCTGATGCTTGCCGTCGGTGCCGGCCTGCTGTTGTTCTTCGTCCTGCTGGCGATCGGCGCGCCCATTGTCGCACCCTACGATCCGATCATGCAGAATGCCGATGTGCGGCTGCAGGCGCCTTCGCTGTTGCATCCCTTCGGCACCGACAATTTCGGCCGCGATATCCTCTCTCGCGTTATCTGGGGCACGCGCCTCGACCTGCAGATGGCGCTGATCGGCGTCATTTTTCCCTTCCTGATCGGCACGACGGTCGGCACGATTGCCGGCTTCTTCGGTGGGATCGTCGATGCGCTGTTCATGCGTCTTGTCGATATCATTCTCGCCTTCCCCTTCCTGGTGCTGATGCTGTCGATCATCGCAATTCTCGGCCCTGGCCTCGGCAGCTTCTATGTCGCCATGGCGCTGGTCGGCTGGGTCTCCTATGCGCGGCTGATCCGGGCGCAGATGCTGGTGCTGAAAAGCAGCGACTATGCCGTCGCCGCCGTCAGCCTCGGCTTCAGCCGCACGCGCATCATGTTTCGCCATCTGCTGCCGAACGCGATCGCCGGCTCGATCGTCTTTTCGATGTCGGATGCGACGCTGGTGCTGCTTAGCGGCGCCGCCGTCAGCTATCTCGGCCTCGGCGTCCAGCCGCCGATCGCCGAATGGGGCGTCATGGTCGCGGAAGGACAGAGTTTCATCACCACGGCCTGGTGGATCACGCTGTTTCCCGGCCTTTCCATCGTCTGTCTCGCCTTCGGCTTCAGCATGCTGGGCGATGCGCTCGGCGAGCTGCTGGGGGTGCACGAATGAGCGGCTCCGTACTCTCCGTCCGTGATCTTACCGTCAGGGCGCATGTCGATTCCGGCCCGCGCACGCTGCTCGATGCCGTCTCGCTCGATCTCGGCAAAGGCGAGATCCTCGGTCTCGTCGGCGAAAGCGGCTCGGGCAAGAGCCTGTTCTGCCGCTCCCTGGTGCGCCTGCTGCCCTCTTCGCTGCTGAAGATCGAGAGCGGCAGCGTGCTGCTCGAAGGGCGCGACCTCATGCGGGTCGATGATGGCGAGATGCTGAAAGTGCGCGGCGGCGAGATCGGCATGATCTTCCAGAACCCGACCAGCCATCTCGACCCGGTGATGCGGATCGGCGATCAGATTGCCGAGGGCATCCGCTATCATCAGGGTCTCGGCGCCCGCGAGGCCCGCGCCGCGGCGACAGATATCCTGGCGCAGGTCGGCTTCCCCGATCCCGCGCGCCAGTACGACAGCTATCCGCATGAATTTTCCGGCGGCATGCGGCAGCGGGCGATGATCGGCGTGGCGCTGTCCTGCAATCCGAAGGTACTGATCGCCGACGAGCCGACGACGGCGCTCGACGTGACCATCCAGGCGCAGATCCTGCGGTTGTTGATCGACATTCGCGACCGGCGCGGCCTGTCGATTATTCTGATCACCCACGATCTCGGCATCGTCGCCCAGACCTGCGACCGCATCGCCGTGCTGCGCGGCGGCAAACTGCTCGAAGAGGGGCCGAAGCGGACGATCCTGGCGCGGCCGCAGCATCCCTATACGATCAACCTGATCAACAGCCACCCTTCCCTGCCGGGCGAGACAGCGGCGCCGCTGCCCGAAATTGCCGAGGCCGGCCAGCCGGCGAGGCCCTTGCTCGAAATCGATGATCTCCACGTACGTTTCAGAGCCGGTGGCGCCCTGCTTAAGGGCGGCGCCAAGACGGTGAGCGCCGTTGCCGGCGTCAGCCTGCAGATCATGCCGGGCGAGACGGTCGGCATCGTCGGCGAATCCGGCAGCGGCAAGAGCACGCTTGCCCGCGCCGTGCTCGGCCTCACACCGCTTTCCTCAGGCCACGTCACTTTCGACGGCGTCGATCTGGCGCTGCAGAAGAGCGCGGGCCTCGCAAAGCTGAGACGCGAGACGGCGATGGTCTTCCAGGACCCCTATAACGCGCTCAATCCGCGGCTGACCATCGGGCAGATGCTGGCCGAGGTCCTGAAGGTGCAGGGCAAGGTCGCCAAAGCCGATATCCCGGCGCGGATCAATGCTCTGCTCGACCTCGTCGGCCTCGAACGCGAATTTGCCGGCCGCAAGCCGCGCAGCATGAGCGGTGGCCAGTGCCAACGCGCCGGCATCGCCCGCGCGCTGGCCGTCGACCCGAAACTGATCATCGCCGACGAGTGCGTCGCCGCCCTCGACGTCACCATCCAGGCGCAGATCATCGAGCTCTTCCGCGAGCTCACGGCGAAGATGAACCTCACGCTGATGTTTATCGCCCACGATCTCGCGATCGTCCGCAATCTCTGCGAACGCGTGGTTGTGATGTATCGCGGCGAGATCGTTGAGGAAGGCCGTTCCGAAGAGGTGTTCGCGCGGCCGAAGCATCCTTATACGGCGGCGCTGATCGCCGCCATTCCCGACATCGATCCTGACAAACCGCTGCTGCAAGGCGCCGGTGGCAAGGACGATCCGCAATCGATACCGATCCAGCCCATCAAACGCATGCCATAACAACGAAGGGAACGAATTCATGACAAACAGGTGGAAATCAATCGGGCTTGCAGCCTTGCTCGCCGGCCTGACGCTCAGTGCAAGTTATGCCGAAGCCGCCGGTGTGCTGACCATCGGCCGCCGCGAGGATTCGACGACATTCGATCCGATCAAAACCGCGCAGAACATCGACAACTGGGTGTTCTCCAACGTCTACGACGTGCTGATCCGCGTCGACAAGACGGGCACGAAACTGGAGCCGGGCCTTGCCGAAAGCTGGACCGCCTCGGATGACGGGCTGACCTACACGTTCAAGATCCGCGACGCGAAATTCTCCGACGGTTCGCCGCTGACCGCGGAAGATGCCGCCTACAGCCTGCTGCGCATCCGCGACGACCCCGCCTCGCTCTGGAGCGATTCCTACAAGGTGATCGATACGGCGGTCGCGACCGACGCGCACACGCTGACGATCAAGCTCAAGAACCCGTCTGCGCCGTTCCTTTCGACGCTGGCGCTTCCGAATGCCTCCGTCATCTCCAAGAAGGGCATGGAAACGCTGGGTGCCGATGCCTACGGCGAGAAGCCGATCGCATCCGGCGCCTTCGTGGTCGAGGAATGGCGGCGCGGCGACCGCGTCATTCTGAAGAAGAACCCGAACTTCTGGCAGGCCGACCGCGTCAAGCTCGACGGCGTCGAGTGGATCTCGGTGCCTGACGACAACACCCGCATGCTGAACGTTCAGGCCGGCGAGCTGGACACGGCGATCTTCGTTCCCTTCTCCCGCGTCGAGGAGCTGAAGAAGGACCCGAACCTCAACGTCGATATCGATGCCTCGACCCGCGAGGATCATCTTCTGATCAACCATGCGCATGGCGCGCTCGGCAAGAAGGAAGTCCGCCAGGCGCTGGATCTTGCGATCGACAAGAAGGCGATCGTCGATACCGTCACCTTCGGCCAGGGCACGGTCGCCAATTCCTACGTTCCGAAGGGCGCGCTCTATTACTATGCCGACAATCTGCAGCGGCCTTATGATCCCGAAAAGGCAAAGGAGATGCTGGCTGCTGCTGGCGCCTCCGACCTGACGCTGAACTATCTGGTGCGCGCCGGCGACGAAGTCGACGAACAGACGGCCGTGCTCGTCCAGCAGCAGCTGCAGAAGGCCGGCATCACCGCCAATCTGCAGAAGGTCGACCCGAGCCAGGAATGGGACATGATCGTTGCCGGCGACTACGACGTCTCTGTCAACTACTGGACCAACGACATTCTCGATCCGGACCAGAAGACCACCTTCGTCCTCGGCCACGATTCCAACAACAACTACTCGACCAATTACAAGAACGAGGCGGTGAAAGAACTGGTGGCCAAGGCTCGTCTCGAGCTCGACCCGAAGAAGCGCGAACAGATGTATGTCGAATTGCAGAAGATGGCGAAGGACGACGTCAACTGGATCGACCTCTATTACAGCCCCTATATCAACGTCTCGCGCAAGAATATCGAGAACTTCTACCAGAACCCGCTCGGCCGTTTTTTCCTGGAAGATACGGTCAAGAACTGAGTTCGGGCAGCATGCAAATGCTCCGCCGCCGTAAAGGCGGCGGAGCCTCATTTATTGCTGCGACACGTGGATGAGGCCGCTTGCTACTCGGCGGCCGCGAGCTTGTCCTGCGTCCTGGTGTCGAAGTCGCTGGCGTCGTGGCGCTCGTGCAACTGGCTTGCGGGCTCGCCGGAGAGGCGGTTGACCATCCGGCCGCGTTGCACGGCCGGCCTGCTATGAATGGCGTCGGCCCAGCGCAGCACGTTCTTATAGTCCTCGACCTGCAGAAACTCGGCCGCGCCGTAGGTCCAGCCCTTCACCAAGCCGCCATACCAGGGCCAGACGGCAATATCGGCGATCGTATATTGGCTGCCCGCCAGATACTCGCTTTCGGCAAGGCGACGATCGAGCACGTCGAGCTGCCGCTTCACCTCCATGGCGAAGCGGTCGATCGCATATTCGATCTTGACAGGCGCATAGGCGTAGAAATGGCCGAAGCCGCCGCCGAGATAGGGGGCGCTTCCCATCTGCCAGAACAGCCAGGACAGGCATTCGGCGCGGTCGGCTGGCTCGGTCGGCAGGAAGGCGCCGAACTTCTCGGCGAGATAGGTGAGGATGGCGCCGGATTCGAAGACACGGATCGGCTTCGGACCACTGCGGTCCATCAGCGCCGGGATCTTGGAATTGGGGTTGACCGCGACGAAGCCGCTGCCGAACTGGTCGCCATCGCCGATCTTGATCAGCCAGGCGTCATATTCGGCGCCGCTGTGGCCGAGCGCCAGCAGTTCCTCGAGCATGATGGTGACCTTCTGGCCGTTCGGGGTGCCGAGCGAATAGAGCTGCAGCGGATGACGGCCGATCGGCAGTTCCTTGTCATGCGTCGCTCCCGCGATCGGGCGGTTGATGCTGGCGAACTGGCCGCCATTCGCCTTGTTCCAGGTCCAGACCTTCGGGGGTGTATAATCGGAAGAACCGCTCATCTTTCAAACTCCTGGGATTGGTCAGACAGAGTGCGGCGCAGGTTGGGTTGCCGCATTTTTCCTGACATAGCAGAGGCGATGAGGTTTTGTCACAGGTGTCGGCGCGGTTTCACGCAATCGTCAGAGTCTTGGCAAAGCTGAAGAAAACCGCTGCTTCAGGCATCCGCGTCGGGAAGACGCCTGCCTGTTGTCGCTGAAAACAGATGTTCGCTGGCAGACCGCAAGGCGAAGCGGATCGTGTCGCCCGGCCTTACGGCGATGCGCTCGCGAAACAACATATTGACGTTTTCTTCCCCGATCCGGGCCCCCTCGATCCGGGCAACGACCTGCGTTTCCGCGCCTGTGGGCTCGACGACCACGACCTTCGCCGGTGTTCCATCATCGGCGATGACGAACTGTTCCGGCCTGATGCCATAGATGAGTTCTTCGCCGGGATCGGCCGTCCCGGGACGCAGCGACAGCGGCATGGCGACGCCGCTGTCGGTGCGAAAGATCGAAGGCGCGTCGGCCTGGATGCGGCCCTTGAGCAGGTTCATCGCCGGCATGCCGATGAAGCCGGCGACGAAGGTGGTTGCGGGGCGATCATAGATTTCCAGCGGGGTTCCGATCTGTTCGACAATGCCGTCGCGCATCACGACGATGCGGTCGGCCATGGTCATCGCCTCGGTCTGGTCATGGGTGACATAGACGGTGGTGATCTTCAGCCGCTGGTGAAGCTCCTTGATCTCGGCGCGCATCGCCACGCGCAGCTTGGCGTCGAGATTGGAAAGCGGTTCGTCGAAGAGGAACACTTTCGGATCGCGCACGATCGCGCGGCCCATGGCGACGCGCTGGCGCTGGCCGCCCGAGAGATGACGCGGAAGGCGGTCGAGATAGGGTTCCAGCGCCAGGATCTTTGCGGCGGACTGCACTCGGTGGCCGATCTCGTCCTTGGCCGTGCCGCGCAGCTTCAGGGAAAAGCCCATATTCTCGGCCACCGTCAGATGCGGATAGAGCGCATAGCTTTGGAACACCATGGCAATGTCGCGCTCCTTCGACGGCAGGTCGTTGACCATGCGGTTGCCGATTGAAAGCCGGCCGCCCGAGATCGTCTCCAGGCCGGCGATCATGCGCAGCAGCGTGGACTTGCCGCAGCCGGACGGTCCGACGAGCACGATGAATTCACCATCCTCGATATCGACGTCGACGCCGTGAATGACCGGCAGGTTGCCGTAGGACTTGCGGATGTTGTGAAGCGCAATCGACGCCATCATATTCCCTCCCCCACGAGAACAGGATGATTTCAGGCCGCGCCCTCGCCCTCATGATTGACCGCCGTGCGGGTGCCGGAGGAGAACATGATCAAGGCGAAGAGCGGTTCGGTACCGAGCGCGCGCGCCCAGTGCCTGATATTGCGGGGAATCCGGATGGCGTCGCCGGCTTCGAGCCGGTAGAGCGCATCGCCGAGCTTGTGCTCGCAATGGCCGGAAACGACGTAGAGGATTTCCTCGCAATCGGGATGCGAGTGCAGCTGGTTGCGCTCGCCGGGATTGATCCGGCAGGTGCCGAAGGTCATCTCGGCGCCGGGCGTGCCGTCACCAGTGATCTTCCAGTTGAGTTCGCCCCAGCTGGTCGGCATGAATTCGCCGCCGGCTTTCCTGAAAATGACATCGCTATCGGTCAAGGCTGTCGCTCCCCTGTCAGAGATTGGTGGTGACGCCGGCATCCGCGCGTCTGTAGAATTCGAAGAGCCTCATGATCTCGCGGGCGATTTCGAGCGTGCCCCTTGTTATCGGCGTGCCGGAGAGGATCGCATCCGTCAGATGCAGGATTTCGGGCACATAACCGAGATAAAACAGGTTGTTGTTGTAGAGCTGGCCGAGCGAATGCTCCGGCTCGTAGAACAGCGCCGCATTCTCGTCCGGCTGGATGAAGCTCGCGGCACGGCCATAGGACGGCAAGTCGGCCTTGCGGAAGTAGGTCAGCCGGCTGCCGTTTTCGACGATGGCGTTGGCGCCTTCGCCGATGATTTCGACCCGCTCGAAGATGCTGCCGCCCGACTGGCCGGCGGCAAGATGCAGCGTGCCGATTGCCCCGGAGCGGAAGCGCAGGCTGGTGACGGTCGCGCCCGTCGACGCTTCCCATTCATAACCAGCCCGTTCGATCTCGCCGCCGAGGAAGTTGAGGATCGCGCCCGGATGGTAGATATGGTCGAGAAAGCTCTGCATCTTGACGAGATCGGCGCGGTCTTCCTGGCTCGGCAGGCTCTGGGGATAGCGGGCATTGATCGAGGTTAGCCGGCCGAAACCCGGCGAGCCGATCAGATCCTTGAGCTTTTCGATTGTGGGGAAAAAGGTCTTCTTCAGGCCGGTCATCACCATGCGGCCGGCCGCGCTACTTGCCGCCTGCAGCCTTTCGATGTCCGCAAGGCTTGCCGCCGTCGGTTTTTCCATCCAGACGTGAGCGCCTGATGCAAGCGCGTCGAGCGCCAGGTCGGTCGCCTGCACCCGGCCGTCGGGATGATAGGCGGTGACGAGAAAGACCAGCTCAGGCTTTTCCCGTTCGAGCATCTCGCGATGGTCGGTATAGGCTTTTCCGGCGCCGAAGAGTTTTGCGAATTTCTCGGCGCGGCCGAGATCGAGATCGCAGATGCCGGCAAGCTCGACCGGCGCGTAACGCAGCGCCGGATAGACGTTGCGATAGGCATGACCGCCGGCGCCGATGAAGCAAGCCTTGATGCGGTGATCGAATTCGAAATTGTAGCGGATTTCCCGCTGGACATGATGCGACATGGTCAGCCCTTGATTGCCCCCTGCGTTAGCCCCTCGGTGAAGCGGCGCTGCATCAGGATGTAGAGAAGAATGATCGGCAGGAATGAAATGACGGTCCCGGAAAAAACCAGGCGGTAATCGGAAGCATAGGTGCTGGCGAAGCGGACGAGCCCGAGCGGAAGCGTCTGCACCTCGGGACTGATCAGCACGATCAGCGGCAGGAAGAAATCGTTCCAGGTGGAGAGCGCGCTGATGATGACGAGCGCCTGCACCGCCGGCGTCGAGATCGGCAGAAAGACCTTGGTGAGGATCTGCAGATGCGAGGCGCCGTCGATCTTGGCGGCCTCGATCAGATCATCAGGCACGCCGATGAAGAAGCTCCGCATCAGGAATATGCCGAAGGGAATGCCGTTGCTGACCTGCACCAGCACGATACCAGCAAGCGTGTTGACGAGGTTCAGCCCGAAAAGCACCTGATAGAGCGGGATGACGATCGCCTGGACGGGCACGGTCAAGCCGAGGATGAAGGCGTAGAACAGCCATTCCCGGCCGGGAAAACGGATCTTGGCAAGCGCATAGCCGGCCGGCGCACAGGTGATCAGCGACAGGGCGACGACGCCGATGAGATTGATGAGGCTGTTGCCGACGAGTTCGCCGAACCCGCCGATCTGCCATGCATCCAGATAGTTCCGCCACATCAGGTCGGCGGGCCAGGTGAAGGGGTCGGCCTGGCCGATCTCGGCCTCGGTCTTGAAACTCGAGACCACAAGCCAGACGAAGGGGGCTAGGATCAGGATCAGTGCCGGGGTCAGGGCCAGCGCCACCGGCCATTCGCGATGACGGACGCTCATTGCGAAAGCCTCGCACGCCAGCGGTTGAAGACGATGGTGATGGTGATCGCAAGCAGGCTGAGCAGGATGCAGAGTACCGCCGCAAGCCCGTGATCCTGGGACTGGAAGGCAAGCCGGTAGATATAGGTGGTGATCAGCTCGCTCTGGTAGAACGGCCCGCCATTGGTCATGACGAAGACCGTGGCGAAGCCTTTCAGCCCGTTGATCATTGCCAGCGAGACGACGAAGGTCGTCACCTCACGAAGCCCCGGCAGCGTCACGTAGATCAGTTTCTGGAAGGCGTTGGCGCCGTCCACTTCGGCCGCGTCGTAGAGCGAGCGGTCGATGTTCTGCAGGCCGGCGATGAAGAGCAGCATGTAGAGGCCGAAGCCCTGCCACGAGCTTGCGATATTGACGGAAAAGAGCACCAAAGCGGGATCGGACAGCCAGCCTTGGGTGAAGGCGCCGAGCCCGATCCGCGTCAGCGCGGTATTCAGCAGGCCGAAGAACGGATCGTAGATATTGGCCCAGATGACGCCGACCACTGCCAGCGACACCAGATGCGGCAGGAAGAAGGCGGTGCGGAAGAAGACCTGGGTGATCCGCAGCCTGCTGACGGCAAGCGCCAGCAGAAGACCGAGCCCGCCTGCCATCACCACATGATAGGCCAGCCAGAGGAAGGTATGGACGAGGCTCTTCCAGACGATCGGATCGTGTGCGGCCTTGGCGTAATTGTCGAAGCCGACGAAACTGGCGGAGGTATTGAAGCCGGCTGAACTGTTGAAGCTCAGCCAGAAGGTGGCGGCGATCGGCAGCAGGGTGAAGACGGCATAAAGGCCGAGCGCCGGCGCCATCAGCCACAATGCGGTGCGGGCATCGCCAGCGGATGAGTCAGATGTGGCAGCCCCCGTCGTCCGGCGTTTGGACATACGGACGGACAGGCCGCCCGTATGTCCCGCCACGGCAGGCGCATCCCTGAGAGGAGCCACGACCTTGCTTCCGGGCGTTTCTGGAATGACCACTATTTCGCCTCTGCCATCTTTGCCTGGATCTGCTTCATGCCGTCCTCGCCGCCGATCTGGCCGGAGATCAGGCCCTGGATGACCTGGAAGTAGGTGTCGAGTACCGGGCCGGGCAGATAGACGCTCGGATTGTAGCCGACGCCGCCGGCGGCAGCCGCGAAGATGTCCTTCAGCACGGGCGTCGGCGGCTCGACGCCCGGGATTTCGCGCGGATAGATCATCGTGCTTGCCGGATCCTGCGCGCGCTTCTTCATCACCGCATCGGACAGCATGAAGTCGATCCATTTCATCGCGAGTTCCGGCTGTCTGGAGTTGACCGGCACCAGCCAGCTCCAGCCGACGCCGCCGGTCGGTATCGCCGCACCCTTGATGTCGGAAGGCATGGGCGCGTAACCGGCATTGGCGAGGTCATAGCCGGCCTTGCGGGCATTGGCGGTGAACCACGGGCCGGCAACGAACATCGCCGCGCGCTTGTTGAACCAGAGGCGGGAGGCTCCATCGAGATCGAGGCCGGCCATTTCCTTCCTGATGTCGCCCGCCTCGACCAGCTTCTGTAGCCGGACGGCGCCGGCGGCGACCGAAGGATCGTCCCAGGCGATTTCGCGGCGTAGCGCCTTGCCGATCACCTCTTTACCGCTCGCCGATTGTAGCAGATTGCCGAAGAGGTGGCCGGCACTGCCGGTGGTACGCGGGCCGATGGCGATCGGCTGCAGACCGGTCTCACCGATCGATTTCAACAGTGCTTCGAACTCGGTCCAGGTCGCCGGAATCTTCCAGCCGGCCTGCTCAAAAATATCCTTGTGATACCAGATGCCAAGCGCATCGAGGCCATCGGGAACCTCGTAGATTTCGCCGCCGAACTGGCCCTTCAGCTCGGTGTAGAGCCAGGGATAGATCTGGTCCTTCCAGCCGCGTTTTTCATATTGCTCGGTGAGCGGCATGACCTGCTTGGCGTTCTTGACGACGCTGATGCGGCCGATGCCGGAGTTGGTGAGGATCACGTCGGGGCCGGCGTCCGACTGGATGGCCGCCTGCACCGCGCCGTTGCTGATCGTCCCGGTCGGCGGCATGAATTCGACGGTCACGCCGAGATTGGCCTTTTCGAAATCGGCCTTGATGCCGTTCCACAGCTGGGCCACCAGCGGTTCGGTGATCTGTTCCGGACCCCACATTTTCAGGGTTTCGGCATGCGCCAGCGAACTTGCGGCGATCATCGCCGCCAGTGCCGTGCTGCGGGCAAGAAATTTCAGCATTGCTCCCTCCTCCGGCCGCTCCACGGCCACGTTTTTCACTTGTCGAAAAGGAGACCTCCCTCTCCTTCGCTCCACTGGCATTTCATCCGGCTAACGCGCTGGATTTTCCCTCTGAAACCGAGCCATGACGGCCTGCTGGACGTCGCTGATATGAGCGTGCATCAGGGTCTTTGCGCGGGTAATGTCGCGTGCCCGGAACGCCTGCAGGATCTGATCGCGCTCCTCGGCCGCCCTCTCGGCCAGATCGCGGCTCTCGTTGGCGATCGAGCGGCAAATCTGGATCTGCAGCGCGAGCCGCGCCAGCGTTTCGATCAACGGCGCGCTTCCCGAAAGCTCGGCGATGGTCTCGTGAAACTCCTTGTCGCGAATGCCGTAGGTCTCCATGTCGCCGCGGCGAAGTGCCGCCACCGCCTCATCGAGGATGCGCTCGAAACCGGCGATGTGCCGGTCGCTCATCTGTGGAACGGCGAGCTCGACGGCGAAGCATTCAAGCGTCTTGCGTAGATCGTAGAGATCGTCGATCTCCTTCGGCGTGAAGCTGCGCACGAAGAAGCCGCGATACGGCTTGATCTCGATCAGCCCTTCCTTGGCGAGCGTGCCGATCGCTTCGCGAAACGGTGTGCGGCTGACCTGCAGGCGCTCCGTCAGTTCCTTTTCATCGATCGAGACGCCGCTCGGCAGCTCGCCGGAGACGATCAGGCGAACGATTTCCTCGTAAATCCGCTCGCGAAGGGTGAGGTGGCGCGGTGCGTTCATGGTCTCCATTTCCGTCTGGCATTCGTGATTTGAGTATGCAATATACGAAAGAATATACAATATGGAAAATACAAAATCGGGAATTTTATCTAGAGAATGTCGGAGATCGATCAAAAGGGAGGAAAACCAATGGGAAAGGTCTATATCGTCGGCACTTGCGACACCAAGGGTGCTGAACTGAGCTACGCCAGGGAGGTGGTTCTTTCGGCCGGAACCGAGGCTGTTCTGGTCGATGTCGGCACGCTTAGGGAAGGCACCGGCGCCGATGTCCAGGCGCGTGACGTCGCCGCATTTCATCCTGAGGGCGCTGCGGCCGTGCTCGGGCAGACCGATCGGGGAGCGGCGGTTTCGGCCATGGCCAAAGCGCTGACGGCATTCCTGAAATCGCGCAACGACATCGGCGCCGTGCTCGGCCTTGGCGGCACCGGCAATACCGCGCTGGTGACGGAGGCGATGCGAACGCTTCCGATCGGCCTGCCGAAACTGATGGTCTCGACGGTCGCCTCGGGCAATGTGGCGCCCTATGTCGGCCCGAATGATCTCACCATGATGTATTCGGTCGTCGACATCGCCGGCTTGAACGCCATCTCGCGCAAGGTAATCGGCAATGCGGCAAATGCGGCGGCCGGCATGGCCCGCAACCCCATCCCCGTCTCCAGCGATGATCGGCCGGGCATCGGCATGACCATGTTCGGCGTCACCACCTCCTGCGTCACCCAGCTCCGCGAAATGCTCGGCAAGACGCATGAAATCTACGTCTTCCATGCGACCGGCGTCGGTGGCCAGTCGATGGAGAAGCTTGCCGATTCCGGTCTGTTGCAGGGCGTAATCGATGTGACGACGACGGAGGTGCCCGACCTTCTCATCGGTGGCGTCTTTCCGGCGACCGAGGATCGCTTCGGCGCCATTATCCGCACCGGCCTGCCCTATATCGGCTCGGTCGGCGCCGTCGATATGGTGAATTTCGGCGCGCGGGACACCGTGCCGGCGCCCTTCCGCGACCGCAGGCTGCACGTCCACAATGCACAGGTGACCCTGATGCGCACCACCCCGGAGGAAAACCGCAGGATCGGCGCTTTCATCGTCGAGCGGCTCAACCGGATGCAGGGTCCGGTCCGCTTCCTGCTGCCGCTTCAGGGCGTTTCGGCGATCGACGCCGCCGGTCAGCCATTCCATGATCCCGAAGCCGACGAGGCGCTGTTTTCTGCCATTCGTGGCGGCTGGCGCGAGGCGCCGAACAGGCGCCTCGTCGAGATAGACGCCCATGTCAACAGTCCGGAATTCGCCACGGCACTCGTTGCCGGCTTCCATGAGATCCATGCCTGAGGAGAGAGTTTTGACCCGCATCGACAGAAACGACATTCTGAGCAAGCTTCGCCGCAAGATCGCCGAAGGCCTGCCGATCATCGGCGGTGGCGCCGGCACCGGCCTTTCCGCCAAGAGCGAAGAGGCCGGCGGCATCGATCTGATCGTGATCTATAATTCCGGCCGCTACCGCATGGCCGGCCGCGGCTCGCTTGCCGGCCTGCTCGCCTATGGCAATGCCAACGAGATCGTCAAGGAGATGGGCCGCGAGGTCCTGCCGGTCGTGCGCCACACGCCGGTGCTTGCCGGCGTCAACGGCACCGATCCTTTCATGCTGCCCGATCACTTCCTCGACGAGCTGAAGGCAATGGGTTTTGCCGGCATCCAGAACTTCCCGACCGTCGGGCTGATCGACGGCACGTTTCGCGCCAATCTCGAAGAGACCGGCATGGGCTTCGATCTGGAAATCGACATTATCGCCCGCGCCAACGCCAAGGACATGCTGACGACACCCTATGTCTTCAGCAGCGAGGACGCGATCGCGATGACCAAAGCCGGCGCCGACATCGTCGTCTGCCATCTCGGCCTGACCACAGGCGGCGCGATCGGCGCTGAAACGGCGCTGACCCTCGATGGATGCGTGGAGAAGATCAACGAATGGTCGGATGCCGCAAGGTCGATCCGCGACGACGTCATCGTGCTCTGCCATGGCGGGCCGATCGCCATGCCCGCGGACGCGGCCTATGTGCTTGCACGCTGCAAGGGTTGCAACGGCTTTTACGGCGCGAGTTCGATGGAGCGTTTGCCGACCGAGGTCGCGATCAGGGCGCAGGTCGAGGACTTCGTGAAGATATAGGCGCGGCTTGGACCGGCCGTACACCAGCTGCCGGTGCCTCCATTGCCAGCGCCGGCAGCGACATTATGGCATGACCATCGCGTCGCGGGTTTCCCTGGAGCCAAGGATCTCGTCCAGCTGCCCGACAAGAACACGGCTGCCCTCCACGTCGGAAGCCATCCTGGAGAAGAGCTCCGCCATGCCGCGGAAGATGGTCGCCGCCGGATCATCTTCTCCCAGGAAATCGGCAATCTCCTGCATTTCGGCGACCCATCGATAGGCTTTCGGGTACATGTCGGGAATGGATTTCGACAGCTTGCGGTCGACGTCGGGAAGGCTTTCGGAGAGTTCGGCTTTCAGGCTTTCGGCAGCACCCAACGCGATGCGGCAAGCAGCATGGCAGTGCCGAGGCCGATAAATCCCTTGTTGATGCCGGCATAACACATCTTCAGTGCCGAGGCGGCGCCGAGCGGTCCGTCGAGCCTGCGGATCCTGAGGCCGCAATCATCAAGCAGCCGGCTCCGCTCGGCACGATCGCCGCTGATATAGATGGTCGGACCTGATTTGCCGGGAACCGGCGGCCCGCCGATGATCGCGCCATCGAGCACCTCCACGCCGCTGCCGTCGAACCGTGCCGCCAAAGCCTGCATGGTTTTTGGCGCAATCGCGTTGAGGTCGATGAAGGGCGGCGGCGCCGGCATCCCCGACGATATGGCCGCGACGAATTCGGCGACCTTGATCGCCTGCGCCGGCGGAACGATCGACAGGATCAGCTCGGCCTTTGTCAGCTCCTGGCGTCCGACCGGCACCATGCCGGCTGCCATTGCCCGCGCAATCGTCTGCTCGCTTCTGCCCTCGAGATGGGTCAGCACCGTGGCGCCGCGGTCGATCAGCCGTTTGGCGACAGCACTTCCCATCGCACCCGATCCGATAATCGCAAAATGCGGCATGTGAACCTCAATAAGTGACGACATCGGGTTAGAACTGTTGCTGATGGCCATATCGTCAACTGCGACGATTCAGCCGGAGGTCCCGTTCTAAGCAAATGGCGGTTTTGCGAGGGCTACCGTTGCGAGGCCTTTCCTTGACATTCGTCAATGCCGCGACGGTTGAGACCGGTATGATCGGCGCTATCATTCGCATTCGAGGATATGGATTTCAATGTATCGAACAATCATCTGCGGCATCGGCACGGGTTCGAGGCAAACGGCAATCCGGCTTTTGCGCCGGGCTGCGGCATTGGCGGATGAAGGCGGAAGCATCGTCGTCATGCATGTCATCGAGAATATCCCGCGCCGTCACCTGACGGAGCTTCCCGAGGCATTCGAAACGACCGCCATCGTCGACGCCGAAAAGAAACTTGCATCGCTCTGTAAGGAAATGGGGATTTTGGCGACGATCGAGGTTCGCATCGGCATTGCCGCTTCCCAGCTCGTTTCCGTCGCAAGGGAGAAGTCGGCCGATCTCATCCTGCTGTCGTCGCATGTGACCGATATCACCGACTACGTCTTCTCCTCGATTGTCGACAAAGTCGTGCGCCACGCCGGGTGCTCGGTTCTCATCGATCGGCGTTTAGATCACGCATATGAGGGCGCGGCGTCTCAAGCCGAAGACGTGGCATTGCTCTAATCTCCACTGCGCCAGCGTGACCGCAGTGGCTTTATCGCGTTGATATCGCCCGGGCGACCAATTTCCCCTCCCCGGCGGCGGCCCGGCAACCTATATCATCCCCAAGCCAACCAGCAGTATTTGCTGCCCTCAGGAGATATGTATGAGCCAGGATCCCTATGAGCTTCTGGGCGTGAAACGGGATGCGACGCAAAAGGATATTCAAAGCGCGTTCCGCAAGCTCGCCAAGAAACTTCACCCCGACCTCAACCCCGGCGACAAAAAGGCAGAGGAGCGGTTCAAGGAAATTTCAACCGCTTATGAGATCTTGAGCGACGAGGAAAAACGCGGGCGTTTCGACCGCGGCGAGATCGATATTTCAGGCGCCGAGCGGGCGCAGCGCAATTATTACCGCGACTATGCCTCGAAGAGCGGCCCTGGCGATCCCTACCACAACAGTGCCGGCTTTGCCGATTTCGGCGATGCCGACGATGTCTTTGCCAACTTCTTTTCACGCCGGGCCGGAGGCGGCCAGAGCCGTGGTCGTGGCCGGGACCGCCAATTCTCGATGGAGGTCGATTTTCTCGAGGCCGTCAACGGCACCAGGACCGAGGTCAAGCTTCCTGGCGGCCCAACGCTTGACGTGCAGATCCCGCCGGGAACGCGCGATGGCCAGACTTTACGGCTGCGCGGCAAGGGCGAGCCGGGGATCGGAGGCGGTCCGGCGGGTGATGCCCTGATCGAAATCCGTGTAGGCCCGCACCGCTTCTTCACGCGAGACGGCGACGATATCCGCCTGGAACTGCCGATCTCGTTCAATGAGGCCGTGCTCGGCGGCAAGGTTCGTGTGCCGACGCCGTCTGGGCCGGTCAATCTGACGCTGCCGCCGCATTCGAACACCGGCAAGGTCCTGCGCCTCAAGGGCAAGGGTGTTGCAAAACGCAGCGGCGGACATGGCGACGTTTATGTCTCCCTGAAGATCGTGCTGCCTGACAATCCCAACGAGCGGCTGACGGACCTGGTGAAGGAATGGGCGACGACAAACTCGTATGATCCGAGAAAGAACATGGAGGCTTGATCATGGATGATCTCGAATTCAGTCTTTACTTGAAAATCGACATCGACCAGCTCGACCTCTGGATCGAACAGGGTTGGTTGATCCCCGAGACCTCAGGCGGCCAACGGCAATTTCGCGACGCCGACGTCGCGCGTGCACGGCTGATCCTGGACCTCATGGGAAACATGGGCGTCAACGAAGCCGGCGTCGATATCGTCATGGAGCTGGTCGACGAGTTGCACGGCCTGCGAGGAACGATGGGCAGGCTGCTGACCGCCATCGGCAGGCAGGAGCGGGATGTTCAGCGCCGGCTGTTCGACAGCCTTGAGGAAATCGACAGATTTTAACGGGCGCCAGGCGACCCGCCGCCTCCCCGTTCCTATGCTGTGTACCAGTAGCGGACGATGTGGAAGAATAGCGGCGCTGCGAAGGTAATGGAATCCAGCCGGTCGAGCACGCCGCCGTGGCCCTCGATCACATAGCCCCAGTCCTTGGCGTTGAGGTCGCGTTTGATGGCCGAGAGCACGAAGCCGCCGAAGAAGCCCGCGACGACGATGACCGTGCTGATGGCCGCCGCCTGCAGCGGTGAGAACGGCGTCAGGCGATAGAGCAGCGTTCCCACAAGGATGGCCGAGGCGCCGCCGCCGAAGAGGCCTTCGAGCGTCTTCGATGGACTGATGTTCGGCGAGAAGCGATGCTTTCCCAGGAGCTTGCCCCAGACATACTGGAAGACGTCACTGAGCTGCACCACGATGACGAGATAGACGAGAAGAAGGGCGGATGGCGTACCGGTCTGCAGCATCAGAAGTGCGGGAGCATGGCTGATCGAATAGACCGTCAGCATCAATCCCCATTGCACCCTGGCGGTCCGCGCCAGGAATTCGTTGACGTCGCCCGTCAAGGTCGCCACCGCCGGCAGGATCAAGAAGGCATAGACCGGGATGAAGATCGCAAACAGGCCGTACCACGCTGTTCCGAGCAACAGGTAATGAAGTGGCAGGACGACGAAGAAGGACAGGAACAGCGCCAGGTGATCGCCGCGCCGCGATGGCGTCAGCGTCCAGAATTCGCGAAGCGCCATGAAGGACAGGAATGCGAACAGGACGACCACCGCGGTATCGCCGAGCAGAATCGCGCCGCCGAATATCGCGACCATGATCCACCATGAGCGAATTCGGGCATTGAGATTGTGGACGGTAGCGACGGATCCGGGCTCGGTCGCCCGCCGCTGAAGGGTGAAGCCAATGGCCGAGGCGACCGCCAACAGGCCGAGGATCGCGGCAAGCACGATGGAGAAATGGCTGGTCATGCGATGCGCTCTCCGTCTGCTAGCTCGATGACCGCGGCACGGGCGCGGGCCAGGAACGCGTCTTTTCCTTCGCCCGGTTCGACGCGCAGCGGCTTGCCGAAGCGCGCCGTGCAGGTGATCGGGACGATCAGCCAGCTTCCCTTGGGCAGGATGCGCTGAAGATTGTCGAGATGGATGGGCACGAGATCGACATCGGGGAAACGGCATGCAAGGCGATAGATGCCGCTGCGGAACGGAGCGATCTCATCGCTGCCGCTTCTCGTGCCTTCCGGGAAGATCAGGACTGAGCGCCCCTCATCAAGCAGGCGCTCGACCGGCGCCAGCGGGTTGCTGTCGGGCAGAGGCTTGCGGTCTATCAGGACGGCGCGCAGGCCTTTCTCGGCGATGAAACGGCGAAAGGCGGTCGTTCCCCAATAATCGCGCGCCGCAACCGGATGGGTCAGTCGTCGCACCGGCCACGGTAGGGCGGCCATGACGGCGACGGTGTCGACATGGCTGTTGTGATTGGCGAAATAGATGCGGCGGCGGGGGTCGGGCGAACAGCCCCGCCACTCGCTGCGGGCGCCGACCACGATGCGGACGAAGAGCACGAGAAGGCGACGGATGAGTGCGATCATAATCTCTCCAGCGAGCGGGCAAGTCTTATCGTGCGCGTGGTGCAGGTGACGAGGCTTCCCGCCGCGATGATGACGGAGGCAAGGAGCAGCGACCAACGGCTGGTGGATATCAGCGTCTCCACGCTCTGGGCGACGAGGCCCGCCGTCAGTACCGCCATGCGGCGCTGTTTGGCCATGATGCCGCTGAAGTCCTGGGGAAGGCCGACCGCTCCTCCGAAGACCCTGATATAGGCGGTGAGTGCCGCAAGCAGCGCAGCCAGCCAGCCGAGCCAGGCAAAGCCGCAGGCATAACCGGCTGCGACGAGAAGCAGGCTGTCGGCGATCCGGTCGGGGAATTCATTGTAGAGCGGCCCGCTCTTGGTTTTCTTGCCGCCTTCGATCGCGACCATGCCGTCCAGCAGATTGCAGACGAGCCGCATCTGCACCGAGATCGCGGCGCAAACCATGGCGATCGGATGGGCCGTGAAGAGGATGAGCGCCGCGCCGAGGCTGGCAAACAGGATCGAGAAAAGCGAAATGCCGTTTGGCGTGACACCGGTGCGTGCCAGCCACGCACTCAGGCCGATCGCCCAGGACGACGACCGGCTCGCGATCGGCCGCCGCGAGGCGTCTTCTTCATCACCCATTTCAATTTCCCCGACCCGATAGTTCTATGCATATCCTGCCGGAGTCGTCGCGCCAAGCCCCTGTAGATCCTGCTCGGCAAGCACGGTGGCGCCGAGCGTGCAGCCTGCCATGCCTCGTTTTTTCAGTCAGGTCGCGGTGGCCGATCAGCCTGATTTTTAAGCCCATTCGCGGCTTGACACATTTTTAGGCGCTACTATGATTTTTGAACCAAATGGTAAAAAAGGGGAACAATCAATGACCAAAGATATCCTGATTTCACGCCGGGCAGTGATCGCATCCGGCATTGCGCTTGGGGTCAGCGGCTTTGCCCCGCTGGCAAGAGCGGCCGCGCCGCTGAAAGTTGCCGGCATTCATGCCTCGCCGGTTGAAAATGCCTGGAACTCCTGTCTGCACAAGGCCCTGCAGGACGCGGCCAAGGAAGGCGTTATCGAATATGTCTTCTCCGAAGGTGTTTCCGGCACCGATTATCCCCGCGCCATGCGCGAATATGCCGAACAGGGCAACAAGCTGATTATCGGCGAGGCCTATGCGGTGGAGAAAGAGGCCCGGCAGGTCGCGGCCGACTATCCCGATACCGCCTTCGTGCTGGGTTCGAGCGGCGAGCAGGCCGGCGATAATTTCGGTGTCTTCGGCACCTGGAACCATGACGGCGCCTATCTTGCCGGCATGCTGGCGGGCAAGATGACCAAGTCGAATATCGTCGGTTCGGTCGGCGCTATTCCGATCCCCGAGGTCAACATGCTGATCAACGCGTTCGCGGCCGGCGTCAAGGCCGTCAACCCGGAGGCAAAACACCTCGTCGCCTTCATCGGCACCTTCTTCGATCCGCCGAAGGCCCGCGAAGCCGGTCTTGCCCAGATCGACGCCGGCGCCGACATCCTGTTCGGCGAACGTATCGGTACCGCCGATGCCGCCAAGGAACGCGGCATCAAATCGGTCGGCTCGCTGATCGACTATACGCCGCGCTACCCTGACACTGTGTTTGCCAACGCCATGTGGTATTTCCGCCCGATCCTCAACGCTGCGATCGCCGATGTCGCGGCCGGAAAACCGGTCGGTCGGAACTACACCTCCTACGGCCTGATGAAGGAAGGCGGCAGCGATATCGTCTTTGTGAAGGGCGTGGCGCCCGCCGATGCGGAGGCTGCGATGGAAGCCAAGCGGGCGGAGATCAAGGCCGGCACCTTCGAGGTTCCGAAGATGATGGACGAGCCGAAGTAATTCGACTCATGCAAAGCGATGCGACCGACCTGGCGGCAGCGATCCGGCATGGCAAGCTGAGCGCTGCCGAGGCGATGCAGGCTTCTCTTGAGGCCGCTGCGCGGCAGGCGGCGCTCGGCGCGCTCGCCTATCTCGATGCCGCCATGGGCCTTGCCTCGGCGGACGACCGCGACCGGGAGCGGCGGAGCGCGCCGGATCGCTTTTCCATCAGGCCCTTTGCCGGTGTGCCGAGTTTGGCGAAAGATCTTGGCGGCCCCTTCGCCGGGCTGCCGGTCACCGCCGGTTCCCGTCTCTTCGAAAGAAAGGGCGGCGAAGCGGATTCCGATCTGGCTGCTCGTTTCCGCGACGCCGGCTTCTGCCTGTTCGGCCTGACGACGAGCCCGGAATTTGGGCTGTCGCTTGCCAGCGAACCGGCGATCGGGCCTCTCTGCCGCAACCCGCTCGATCCGGCCCGGACCGCGGGCGGCTCCTCCGGCGGTGCGGCGGCTGCGGTTGCCGCCGGGATCGTTGCGATCGCACATGCCACCGACGCGGGCGGCTCGATCCGTGTGCCCGCCGCCTGCTGCGGCCTCGTCGGAATGAAGCCGACGCGCGGCGCCATCCCGGGCGGCCCCTCCTTTGGCAACCACCTCGCCGGTATCGCCAGCGAACTCGCGGTCTGCCGTTCGGTGCGGGATACGGCGCTGATATTCGACGGGTTGGCCGGCGATTCACGAGGACCTTTTCCGGACCCCTCCTCTGTCGATAGCAACGACGGTCGTTTGCGAGCCGGCCTGCTGGTTGATACTGGGCCGGTCTATCCGACGGAGGGTGATCGGCTCGCAGCCGTCGAGGATGCGGCTCGTGCGCTCGAGAATGACGGACACCTGATCGTTCCGTTGAGCTGGGCCGAGTTCGAAGGAAGCGTCACGTCAAGCGGCCGCGCCTTCGCCGATATCGTCTCCGCCAACCTTGCGGCGCTCATCGAGGCGGCGGCTCTGGATGAAAGCAGGGCCGAGCCTCTGACGCAGGCTTTTGCTGCGCGCGGACGAGGGCTTTCGGTCACATCGCTCTGGAACACGCTGAACGAGGCCGTTCTGGTGAGCCATAAGCTCTGGACGCTGTTCGACAAGGTCGATTGCATTCTCATGCCGATGCTTTCGTCTGCGCCTCTTGCGATCGGCTCCTTTCCGTCCGATCATACCGACACGGATCTGCATCTCGAGCGGATGACGGCCTTTGCGCCGCTTGCCTGCCTCGCCAATATTTCGGGTTTTCCTGCTTTGACGCTGCCTTTCGGACAGGATGAGCACGCCCTGCCGCTGCCGGTGCAGATCATAGCGCCGATGGGTCACGAACCGCGCCTGCTGTCGCTTGCCGCACGCTTGGAGTCCGAGGGGCGGTGGCAGCATCGGTTTCCCGTCGCGGGACTGCCGTCATGACCGGGCCGGTGCTGGAGATCACAGGCGTCAGCAAGCGTTTCGGCGCCAATCTCGCCAATGACGATATTTCCATGACTCTTGCCAAGGGTGAGGTCGTGGCGCTGCTTGGCGAGAACGGTGCGGGCAAGACCACGCTGATGAGCATCCTTTTCGGCCATTACATGCCGGATGCCGGCCGAATTCTGATCGAAGGCAGAGAGGTGCCGCAGGGCAAGCCGCGCGCGGCGATCCAGGCCGGCGTCGGCATGGTGCATCAGCATTTCTCGCTCGCGCCCAATCTGACCGTTCTCGAAAATGTCATGACCGGCACGGAAAGACTGTGGTCCTGGCGCTCGGGAACTTCCGCGGCGCGCAAGAAGCTGCTTGATATATCCGAGCGCTTCGGCCTCAAGGTCGATCCGGATGCGCGCCTTGGCGACCTGTCGGTCGGTGAGCAGCAACGCGTCGAGATCCTCAAGGCGCTCTATAACGATGCCCGCATCCTGATCCTCGACGAGCCGACGGCGGTGCTGACCAATATCGAGGCCGAACGACTGTTCACGACGCTGAGGGAAATGGCCCGCCAGGGCCTTTCGTTGATCTTCATCTCGCACAAGCTCGACGAGGTGATGGCAGCGGCCGACCGCATCGTGGTCTTACGCGGCGGCAAGATGGTCGCCGAACGCAAGACGTCGGACACCAGCAAAGAGGAACTCGCCGAACTGATGGTCGGGCACCGTGTGACGCGGCCCGTGCGCGAGCCGTCGACAGCCGGCGCCATTGCCCTCGAAGCGGCCGATGTGACGGTGCGCAGCGGCGGCGTCGATCGGCTGAAGTCGATCAGCTTCCGGCTGCATGCGGGAGAAATCCTCGGCATCATCGGTGTTTCGGGCAATGGTCAGGCGACATTGGCGCATCTTCTCTCCGGCATGCTGGCGCGCAGCGCCGGCGACCTTCTGCTGTTCGGGGAAGCCGTCGGCAATCTCGGTGTCGCCGATGTCGTCGACGCCGGCATCGGCCGCATTCCCGAGGATCGCAACGAGGAAGGCGTGATCGGCGAAATGGCGATCTGGGAAAACGCCGTGCTGGAGCGCATCGCCTCATCGGCCTTTTCGCGCCGTGGTCTCGTCAATCGCAAAGCGGGCATGGCCTTCGCCAGGGAGATCATCGACGGATTCGATGTCCGCGGCGGCGGCCCGGCCATTCGCACCCGGCTGCTCTCCGGCGGCAATATGCAAAAGCTCATTCTCGGCCGCAACCTGCATCGGCGGCCGCGGATCCTGATTGCGGCGCAGCCTGCGCGCGGTCTCGATGAAGGGGCGGTGGCAGCCGTGCACGCCCGCTTGCTCGAAGCCCGCAGGCAAGGGACCGCCGTGCTGCTGATCTCCGAAGACCTCGACGAGGTGATCGCGCTTGCCGATCGCATACAGGCGATCGTCGGCGGCCGGCTGTCGCCGCCCGTCGAGGCTGAAGACGCCGATGCGCGCAGGCTGGGGCTGATGATGGCCGGCGAATGGCAGCAAAACCCAGAGGCCGGCCATGCGATTTGAGCGCCGCGAACACCGTCCGCTTTCCCTGCTGATCGTCATGCCCGTCATCGCGGTGATCGCAGCCCTGGCGCTTTCGGGCATCCTGATATCAATTGCCGGCGCGCCCGTGCTCGATGCCTATTGGCGCATCCTGACCGGTGCTTTCGGCTCGCGGCTGTCGGCAACCGAAACGCTGACGCGGGCAACGCCGCTGATGCTGACCGGGCTTGCCGCGGCCGTCGCCTTCCGGGCACGACTCTGGAATATCGGCGCCGAGGGCCAGTTCTATCTCGGCGCCATCGCCGTTGCGGCGGCAAGCTCGAAACTGCTCGGCAATCTTCCCGCCCCCATTCTCATTCCATTGCTACTGCTGATCGGCGCCATTGCCGGCATGGTGCTGATCCTGATCCCGCTCTGGCTCAGGCTGCGCTTCTCGGTCGATGAAGTCGTCACCAGCCTGCTGTTGAACTTCATCGCCGTGCTCTTCGTCTCGATGCTGATCGATGGCGTTCTCAAGGATCCGCTCGCCTTCGGCTGGCCGCAGTCGCAATCGGTCAGCGATCACGCCATGCTGCCGAAGCTGATCGCCCGTTCGCGCCTGCATATCGGCTTTGCGATCGCAATCGCGCTGGCGATCCTCGTCCATTTCATCCAGTCGCGCACCGTGTTCGGCATGCAGTCGCGCGCGGCCGGCCTCAATCCGGGCGGCGCTGTTTTTGCGGGCGTGCCCCTCGGCAGAACGCTGGTGAAGGTCGCCTGCCTCTCCGGCGGGCTTGCAGGGTTGGCAGGAGCGATCGAGGTGATGGGGGTCAAGGGTTACGTGACGACCGACCTGTCGCCCGGTTTCGGCTATGCCGGTATCGTCGTCGCCATGCTCGCCAACCTCAATCCACTCGGCGTCGTCTTTGCCGCCATTTTCACCGCCACCATGTTCGTGGGCGCCGATGGCATGAGCCGAGGCCTCGGGATCCCGACCTATATCGCCGACGTCACCGTGGCGCTGTCGCTGCTGACGATGCTGATCGCATTGTTCTTCACCCAATACAGGATCCGGCGATGATGCAGCTCTTCGACATCATCGCCTCCGCTGGGCTCTGGGCGGCAATCCTGCGGATCGCCACACCGCTGATTTTCGGCACGATCGGCGCCCTGCTCTGCGAACGGGCCGGCGTGCTCAATCTCGGCATCGAGGGCATCATGACCTTCGGCGCGATGATCGGCTGGCTTTCCGTCTATCACGGCGCCGATCTCTGGACGGGCCTGCTGATTGCCGCCATTGCCGGCGGCGTCTTCGGCCTGCTGCATGCGGGCCTGACAGTGACGCTCGGCCTCTCCCAGCATGTCGCTGGTCTCGGCGTCACCCTCTTTGCCTCCAGCTTCAGCTATTATGTCTTCCGGCTGATCGTGCCGCTTGCCAATACGCCGCCCACCATCGTGCCGTTCCAGCCGATCGCCATTCCGGGTCTTTCGACTCTGCCTTTCATCGGGCCAGCCTTCTTCACGCAGACGGCGCCGACCTATCTCGCGATCGCCATCGCCCTACTGATGGCCTACATCATCTTCCGCACGCCCGTTGGGCTTGCGATCCGCATGACCGGTGAAAATCCGCATGCGGCGGAAGCGCAGGGCGTCAATCCGATGAAGGTGCGCTATGGCGCGGTGATTGCCGGAAGCGCACTGATGGGAATGGGCGGCGCCTTCCTGACCCTGTCGGCGTTCAACAGCTTTTTCCCGACCATGGTGCAGGGGCGCGGCTGGATCTGCATCGCGCTCGTCGTCTTCGCTTCCTGGCGGCCCGGTCGCGCGCTGTTCGGCGCCCTGCTCTTCGCTTTCTTCGATGCCTTCCAGCTCCGGCTGCAAACCGCGCTGAGCGGGCTTGTACCCTATCAGCTCTTTTTGATGACGCCCTATATCCTTTCCATTGCCGCCCTTGCCGTCATGGCCCGCCGCGCCCGCGTACCGCAGGCACTGATGCAGCCCTATCGTCGCGGCGAACGCTGAACCACTTCTGTCCAATGAGGCTCCGATGTTCGATCTGATCGTCAGAAATGCAAATCTCCCTGATGGCCGAAAGGGCGTCGATATCGGCATCCAGGGCGGCAAGATCATCGCGGTCGAGCCCAATCTCCAGGCGCAGCCGAGGGAAGAAATCGACGCGTCAGGCCGGCTGGTCAGCCCGCCCTTCGTCGATCCGCATTTCCATATGGACGCGACCCTGTCGCTCGGCCTGCCGCGCATGAACCTATCCGGCACCCTGCTCGAGGGCATCGCGCTCTGGGGAGAGTTGCGCCCGATCGTGACGAAGGAGGAACTGGTCGATCGTGCACTGCGCTATTGCGATCTGGCGGTCACGCAGGGCCTGCTCTTCATCCGCAGCCATGTCGACACCAGTGATCCGAGGCTTGTGACCGTCGAGGCGATGATCGAGGTGCGCGAGAAGGTCGCGCCCTATATCGATCTGCAGCTGGTCGCCTTCCCCCAGGACGGTTATTACCGCTCGCCGGGGGCGATCGACGCGCTCAACCGCGCCCTCGACATGGGCGTTGATATCGTCGGCGGCATTCCGCATTTCGAACGGACGATGGGTGAAGGCACGGCGTCGGTCGAGGCGCTCTGCCGCATCGCCGCCGATCGCGGCCTGCCGGTCGATATGCATTGCGACGAAACCGACGATCCGCTCTCGCGCCATATCGAGACGCTGGCTGCGGAAACCATCCGCTTCGGCTTACAGGGACGCGTCGCCGGCTCGCATCTGACCTCGATGCACTCGATGGACAATTATTATGTCTCCAAGCTCATTCCGCTGATGGCGGAGGCCGAGATTAACGTCATCCCCAATCCGCTGATCAACATCATGCTGCAGGGCCGGCACGACACCTATCCGAAACGCCGCGGCATGACCCGCGTGCGGGAGCTGATGGATGCCGGGCTCAATGTTTCCTTCGGGCACGACTGTGTCGTGGACCCCTGGTATTCGATGGGATCGGGCGACATGCTGGAGGTCGGCCATATGGCAATCCATGTCGCACAGATGGCCGGCATCGACGACAAGAAGAGGATCTTCGACGCGCTGACCGTCAATTCGGCGAAGACGATGGGGCTTGAAGGCTACGGTCTGGAAAAGGGATGCAAGGCCGACCTGGTCATCCTTCAGGCGAGCGACACGTTGGAAGCGCTGCGGCTGAAGCCGAACCGGCTGGCGGTGATCCGTCGCGGCAAGGTCATCGCCCGCTCGGCGCCGCGCATCGGCGAGCTTTTCCTGGAAGGGCGCCCAGCCCGGATCGACGGCGGTCTGGATTACGTGCCTCGTTATTGAGGTGTCGTGGAGGCTACCGGCTTACCGGAGCAGCTTCCATCTGCGCCAAAACAAAAAGGGCCGCGCGCCTGACCGTCGCATCACATCGGGTTTTGCGACATCGCAAATATCATTCGCAAAACCATCGCTTCAATCGGGATTATCGCAACAGCTTGACGAATCAGCATCTGCTCGACAATTTTATTTCGGCGTGGCCTGCGCCTAACCTCCCAGACCTTCCCCAGCATGGTCTTGAACGGAGGCAAAGGGACTTTCGTCTCAGTCCGTTGTCTTGGTCCGATCGTTTCGGGCGGGTTGCTGGGGAACTGCGTCCGAGGCGTGAAAGGCCTGACAATGACGCAAAACGGAAATCTCAAACGCCTTGTACGTGCTCGCGCAGCCAAAACCGGCGAATCTTACACCGCAGCTCTTCAACATATCCGCCAACGACCGGACGAAGCCGTGATCCGTTCGATACGGATCGCTGTCGCCCAAACATCGCTGTTCAACGATCCTCGTGATATTTCGGCGCTCCGTGCCAGCGGAGTGGAAATGCGCCGCCTTATGGAGGAAGCGCATAAGACAGGCGCTCGCCTCATACACTTCCCCGAGGGAGCGACCTGTTCGCCAAACAAACGCATCATGTCTGAGAATGGGCCTCGGGAAATTGGCCCGTCCAATTGGACGCGCTGCGAATGGAGTATTTTGCGGGAGGAACTGGAGGCAACCAGAAAATTTGCGAGCGAACTTAAGCTATGGACGATATTCGGCTCCGTCCATCAGCTCACTTCGCCACATCGACCGCATAACAGTCTCTACGTGATATCCGATCGTGGAGAACTGGTGACACGCTACGACGAGCGTCTGCTATCGAATACGAAAATCTCTTTGATGTACTCGCCGGGAAAAAATCCGGTGACCTTTGAGGTGGATGGTCTCCGTTTCGGCTGCTCGATGGGCATGGAACTGCATTATCCGGAAATTTTCACAGAATATGAGCGGCATGATGTCGATTGCGTCCTCTTCTCCACCACAGGCGAGGCGCCTTCAGCGCCTTCACTGGCTTTCGCCGCGGAGGCATTGGGACACGCTGCAAGCAATTCCTACTGGATCAGTTTTTCAGCTCATGCGCCGCAGAGCCTCACGGTCCCTTCCGGAATAGCTGCGCCTGATGGGCAATGGGCGGTACAATGCCCCACAAGTGGGGAAGCTGCGATCGCTGTTACGACCATCAGAAATGATCCGGAGTCTCCCGCAAGACCTTGGCGGCGAAACGCCCGTGCCAACCTTTACACGCCACACCAGATAGATGGTGATCCGAGGAGTGACGGTCGCAACCTATTCTGACGAATAGGTATTGGTCAGCGGGGTGGTTTACCCGCTGACCTCCCGGTGCGCGGCAAGGAATTTTTCTGCCTTGTCGCGAAGATCCTGACTTTCGAACGCGGCAAAAGCCGGGACTTTTGCAGCACACGGGTAGCGGCACAGATGGGGGGAAGCGGAAACGGCTTTTGGACGAGCTCGTGACAGAGCTGACGTTGATACGATTGCTGATGTGTGGCCGGCCGTGTCGGCCCGACAGATTCGGTTGCCTAACAGCAAAAAGCGGGTACCGGGGCTTGGCAATAGCGTAAATGCGCCTACTGGCTAGTCCTTGACGTCACGGCCACCCGCAGGAGGCGCATGAATAGTTTCGTGTCGTCCGCAAGGCTGGAGCCGTCAACTCGCGCGTGTTTGATCCCATCCATTGCAGCCACAATGATATTGGCCAGTTGCGCGGGCGGGGCCTGCAGCGGTTCAAGTTCGATCTCATCGCTCTCCACGGCGGCTATCAAGGTCTGTGTCAGCATGCTTAATAGCTTAGTCCGCGCCTCGAGCGTGATATCCGCAGCCAAGGCCATATTGGCAGCAAACAGTTCTTCCGGATCGGCACTACCGCCAAAGGGGGCGATCAACTCCCGCTGAAAGACCGATATGGCCATTTCTATTCGATCAATTGCCCTCCCCTTGCCCTCCAGAACTGCTGCCACTTCATTCAGTGTCCGGGTATGCGCTCGCATTGAGCCGGCCCGAAACAACTCTTCTTTGCTGCTGAAGCTCAGGTAGAGCGAGGCGCGCGAGATTCTCGCAGCGCGCGCAATGTCCGCCATCGAGGTTTTTCGAAAGCCAAAGCGCACAAACACCGGCAAGGCGGCGTCCAAAATCTGCGTTATTTTTTGCTCGGCTTGCATCATGTGGGCATATTGACACTTTTGGTCCATGCTGTCAAAAGGACGATTAGACAAATATAGTATATGTGTCTAATTTGGTTGAGCCGCCCAGACGTGGTCACAAGGAGCTTCGATGAACACAGCGACGGACGACCCCACAACTGTAACGGTCTTGGTGACGGGCATTGGAGGGTTCCTCGCCGGGCACATCGGCTTGCAGTTGCTTGATCAAGGATATCGGGTTCGAGGCAGCCTTCGTCGCCTTGACAAGAGCGATGCCGTACAAAGCCAGTTTCGCGCGCAAATTCACAGGGATGCTCTTGAGCGCCTCAGCTTCGTTCAGGCTGATCTTGACAGCGACGATGGCTGGACTGCGGCTGTCGAAGGATGCAGCTATGTCATTCATACGGCGTCACCTTTCCCCCCGGGGTTTCCTGAAAATGAGGATGCGCTTATCCAGACAGCCCGTGACGGTGCGTTGCGGGTACTCCATGCGGCGCACCGCGCGCGCGTTAAGCGTGTGGTACTCACCTCCTCCATAGCCGCCACCAACCATGGCGACGGGAAGGCGCCTTTCACCGAAAAAAACTGGACAGACCCGGAAGGCCAACGGGCGACGCCCTACTACAAGTCGAAGACCCTGACCGAGCGGGCTGCCTGGATTTTTGCGCATGAGGTTGGCCTCGATCTGGCGGTCATCAACCCGAGCATGATTCTTGGGCCGTTACTCAGCGCGAATTTCGGGACGTCCGTGGGCCTGATCCATCATCTGATGACGGGACAATTCGAGGGCATTCCACGCTTCGGCTTCTCTGTAGTGGATGTGCGCGATGTCGCAGACGCTCACATTCGAGCGATGACCCATCCCGTGGCCAAGAGCCAACGTTTCATCGTCGGGGGCCGATTTTTCTGGCTCAGAGATTTGGTGGCCGTTCTTGCGGCTTCTTTCCCTGAGTACGCCGCCCGGCTTCCGTCAGGCGAAGTTCCCGATGAGGTCGTCAAGGCCATGGCGCAGTCGGACCCCAATGCCCGAATTATCGTTCACGAACTCAATCGAGATCTGAGTGTTAGCGCAGAAAAAGCCCAGCGTGTCCTGAACTGGCGCTCGCGCCCGGAGGAGGATGCCATACGCGCCAGCGCCCAAAGCCTCATCGACCTGGGATTGGTCCGCCGTCGGGGGGAACCGGCAATGTGATCACTATGCTCTGAAGCATTTCTACCGCGCATAGCGGTCGCCCGGTGAGGGATCGAGCGATCTCTCGTTTTCAAATGGAGAACACGCATGACAGTCTCGTTCGCCGACGCCCTTTCCACAACCAATGACGCCGACCTTCTCCGCGAAACTGAACGCGCCAGACTGCGCGCACTCGTTAGCGCGGATATTGTTCGGGCAAGACAGCTTCATGCTCCAGACTTTCAATTGATAACGCCGATCGGCGCAGCGCTTTCAAAAGACGAATACCTGGGTGCGATTGCCTCCGGACAAATCAGGTATTTGACGTGGGAGCCCGCCGAGATCGATGTGCGCCTATACGGCAGTGGGGCGGTCATTCGATATCGCGCCCAACTGGAAGTTATCTTCAGCGGCCACAAAGTCCCCCTCCATGATTATTGGCACACCGATGTCTATGAGCGTCGCGACGGGCAATGGATGGTCGTCTGGTCACAGGCGACCAGCGTCAGATAGCGGGAAGTCTTGCTGGCTGTGGCGAACGCTTTCCATGGATCGAGGCACAACTGTTCAAAGGACACCAACGGTGCGGGCGGGCCGGCTCTCAATAGAGGATGCCAACCGACGGCGGCCGAGGTGCCGCCATCAGTAAAAGAGGTCCGTCCAGGCACCACCTACAAAGACCGTTGATGTTGGTAGCCGATCGTTGGCAGGGGGCATTGCTGCAACTGTCCCAAGTCTGTGAATGACCGCTTCTGAATGTGGGGCGATCATTCCTGGACGTCTTACTTGGGTAGGAGCCGGCCACTCAAATGTCGCAAAAATCCCAGGCTTCGCGATAAAGTTGCCACCGTCTTGGCCCGGAGCCTATTTCTTCAAGGCCTCGTAGAGCGCCTTGGTTTCGGCGTTCATCGGATAGAGGCCGGGCAGCGGCACGCCTTCATCGATCCTGGTCATGATCCAGGCTTCCATCCGCTCCTGTTCCGGCGCTTCATCAAGCACGGCGTCGAGCATATCGGCCGGGATTAGCACCGCGCCGTCCTGGTCGACGACGATGATGTCGTCGGGAAAGACCGCCACGCCGCCGCAGCCGATCGGCTGCTGCCAGGCGACGAAGGTCAGACCGGCGACCGAAGGGGGGGCTGCGACGCCGCGGCACCAGACCGGCAGGCCGGTGTCGAGCACGCCGGCAAGGTCGCGCACCACGCCGTCGGTGACGAGTGCGGCAACGCCTCTCTTCTGCATGCGGGCGCAGAGGATATCGCCGAAGATGCCGGCCTCGGTGACTCCCATCGCATCGACGATGGCGACGCAGCCTTCCGGCATCGCCTCGATCGCAGCGCGCGTCGAAATCGGCGAGGCCCAGGATGCCGGCGTCGCGAGATCCTCGCGGGCCGGTACGAAGCGTAGCGTGAAGGCCGGACCGACGATGCGCGGCTGGCCGGGCTTGAGGGGAGTGGCGCCGCGGATCCAGACGTTTCGCAGGCCCTTCTTCAGAAGAACGGTCGTCAGTGTCGCGGTCGAAACGGTCTTGAGGGTTGCTATCGCTTCAGCGCTAAGGGCCATCGGTTGTCAGTTCCAATTGGGTTTCTGTCAGATACTCTGGATCATGCCGCCATCGACGCGGATCACCGATCCGGTGAGATAGGAAGCAGGCTCGCTCGCCAGGAAGGTGACGACATTGCCATATTCTTCCGGCCGGCCATAGCGGCCGAGCGGAATCGTGCCGGTGCTCTCAGTGACGATGTCGTCGATGGAACGGTTTTCGCGTTTGGCCTTCTGCTCGTCGAGGAAGGTGATGCGGCCGGTGGCGATCCGGCCCGGCAGGACGATATTGACGGTGATGCCGTCGCGCCCGACCTCGCGCGCCAGTGTTTTCGACCAGCCGACCAAAGACAGGCGCAATGCATTCGAGATGCCGAGATTGGGAATCGGCGCGACCACGCCCGACGAGGTCGAGGTGACGATGCGCCCCCATTTGCGCGCCCGCATCTGCGGCAACACGCGATCGGTAATGGCGATGACGGAGAGCACCATGCTCTGGAAATACTGGTTCCAGAGCATCGGATCCTGGCCGGAGACGGTGGTCGGCGGCGGGCCGCCGGTATTGTTGACGAGGACATCGACCGGTCCGAACTGGCGCTCGATTGCAGCGACATGCGCATCGATCGAACCGAGATCGGAAAGGTCCCATTGCAGCGCCAACGCCTTGCCGCCTTCGGATTCGATCGCAGCCGTGGTCTTCTCAGCGGCGGCGAGATCGATATCCGCCGCGGCAATTCTGGCGCCTTCACGCGCAAGTTTGACGGCAATCGCGCTGCCCAGTCCGCCGCCGGCGCCAAGCACCAGGGCCGTCTTGTCCTTCAGGCCGAAATCCATTTCATCTCCTCATATGGTCGGGCCATCTTTCGGAGCAATGGATCGTAAATAAAATATGGCTTCTGCTTCGTTCAAGAGATAGAAAAACTATCGATGGACACACGCTTTCTCGAAACCTTCATTATCGTTGCCGAGCGGCACTCGCTGGCGGAGGCGGCGCAGCGGCTGAACCTCACGCCTGCGGCCGTCGCCCAGCGCATCCGCGCATTGGAGGCCGAGCTCGGGGTGCGGCTGCTGGTGCGTTCCGGTCGCGTCATGCGGCCGACGGAGGCGGGTTTTGCCATTCTCGAACGTTGCAGGGAGCTGGTGCGCGATACACGCGACCTGAAGGCGATGGCCGGCACCGCGACGATTTCGGGCGAGATGCGGATCGGGGCGATCAATACGGCGCTGACCGGTCTCGTTCCCGACATTCTCCACCGCCTCGCCCAGGATTACCCGCTGATCGAGATCTTCCTCAAGCCGGGCTCTTCGATGGACCTCTATGCCGAGGTTCTGAACGGCGCGCTGGACGCGGCCTTCATCATCGAACCGCGATTTCCGATGCAGAAGACGCTGACCTTCAACAAGCTGCGCCAGGAACCCCTGGTGCTGATCGCTCCGCCGGACTGTAAGGGGGTGGATCCGCTCGAATTGTTGAAGACCCTGCCCTTCATCCGCTACGACCGCAACCAATGGGGTGGTCACATCGCCGATGAATATCTGCGCGAGATCGGCATCCATCCGGTCGAGCGTTACGAACTCGACGCGCTGGAGGCGATCGCGGTGATGGTAGACCGCGGTCTCGGGATCTCGATCGTCCCGGATTGGGCGCCGCCCTGGCCGGCTGGCCTTGATATCCTCAAGCTGCCCCTGCCCCGCTCGTCCGCTATGCGCACCGTCGGCATCGTGGCGACGCGATCCTCGCCACGGGCAAATCTCGTCGCCGCGCTTCTGGAAACCAGCCGCGCGGCGATGGGAGCCTGATCAATTTCAGGCGATCTTCTGACGAACCGGCAGTTTCCAGCCGGGCCGGACGAAATGGCAGGTATAACCGTTCGGAATCCGCTCCAGATAATCCTGATGCTCGGGTTCGGCCTCCCAGAAATCGCTGACCGGCACGACTTCGGTGACGACCTTGCCGGGCCACAGGCCTGAGGCGTCGACATCGGCGATCGTATCCTTGGCGACGCGCTCCTGCTCGGGGGTGACGTAGAAGATCGCCGAGCGGTAGCTCAAGCCAACATCGTTGCCCTGGCGGTTGCGCGTGCTCGGGTCGTGGATCTGGAAGAAGAATTCGAGGATTTCCCGATAGTTGATCCTTGAGGGGTCGAAGATGATCTCGATCGCCTCAGCATGGGTTCCGTGGTTGCGGTAGGTGGCATTCGGCACATCGCCGCCGGTATAGCCGACGCGGGTCGAAATCACGCCCTTGTATCGGCGGATCAGGTCCTGCATGCCCCAGAAGCAACCGCCGGCGAGGACTGCACGTTCTTCGGTCATTGGATATCTCCTTGTTTGCCGAGAGATAGTGTTTCCCGCCGAAGATTTCCATACGGCGGAATTCAGCACAGCTGTGCAATTTCCCTCAGATACGCCCGATCTGTCATGTCGATGTTACGCGCCGGCGCTAGCAAGGCCTTGAACATTCCTGCGGAGGCTGAGCCTCGACACCTGATGGAGACGGGTTATGAATAGACGCGAATTTCTGATCACATCATCAGCTGCAGCCGGTCTGCTGGCTCTTCCGCGGTTCGCATCGGCCGCGGCCGGCACGATCGATCTCTACAGCGGTTCGGATGCCAATATCGTCGACCTCTGGAACAACACCATCCGCCCCGCCTTCGAAAAGGCGCATCCAGGCGTTGCCCTGAAGGTGACCGATGCCGGCGACAATAACGGTTTGCGCGCCATCGCCGACCGTGCGCTCGCCGCACTGAAGACGAAGACCGATCCGCAGGCCGACCTGTTCGAGGTGTTCGATCCGCGCCTGCCGTCCGGCGGCATCGATGCCGGCCTCTGGGTCAAGTTCTCCGCCGAGAATATCGAAGGCTACGACCATATCAATCCGCTTGCCTTCGATACCCCTTACTCGCTTCCCTACCGCGGTTCGCAGGTGCTTCTCGCCTACGACACCACCAAGCTCGATCCGAAGGATGCACCGAAGAGCTGGGAGCAGCTCACCGCATGGATCAAGGCCAATCCCGGCCAGTTCATCTACAACCGTCCGGACAAGGGCGGCTCCGGCGGCAACTTCGTCCGCCGCGCGATCCACGAGGCCAATGGCCGCGATCCGAAGAAGTTCAAGATCGACAATTTCACCGCCGACTTTGCCACCGAAGCGCTGACGCCGGCCTGGAAGATCCTCAACGACCTCGCTCCCTCGCTCTACGACAAGGGCGCCTATACCGCCGGCAACACCCAGTCGATCCAGCTGCTCGCCCAGGGCGTCGTCACCATGGTCCCGGTCTGGTCCGACCAGGTGCTGCAGGCGATCTCCCAGGGCGTGCTGCCGGAGACGACCGGCCTCGTGCAGCTTTCCGATCTCGCCCTTTGCGGCGGCTTTTCCGGCATCACGGTGTTCTCGAACGGCGCCAACAAGGATGCGGCGCTGAAGCTGGCCGCCTTCATGCTGACGAAGGAAATGCAGGAAGCGATCATCACTCAGATCGGCGGCTTCCCCGGTATCTCCTGGGACCATATCTCCGACGATCTCCGCAAGAAATATGCCGACGTCATTCCATCGACCATCCCGACCTTCCCGGGCGGCGACTGGGAAAAGGCAATCGCCGACGGCTGGTACCGCAACGTCGCTCCGGGCATCAGCCGAACCTGATGTCCACCGACACTGCGCCGGCGGTTTCCAGCCGTCACCCGTCCATCAACATGGGGAGCTCCATCGGGCTCCTCCTCGTCGCCCTGCCGGTCTTCCTGCTCGCATGGCTGATCATCTTTCCGATCTTTTCGGCGGTCGTCGGCACCATCTTCGTTCGCGGTCCTGACGGAGCGACAGAAGTCTCGCTTGCCTCCTATCGCTTCTTCTTCACCGACGGCTACAGCCTCGGCAATCTCTGGCTGACGCTCTGGACGACCGCCGTCTGCGGCATCCTGCTTCTGGCGATCGGCCTTCCGATCGCGCTTTACCTTCGCTTCTCGCAGGGGCGTCTTGCCGCCTATGTGCAGGCTCTTGCGATCTTCCCGATGTTCGTGCCGTCGATCATCCTCGCCTATGCGCTGATCCGGACGATCGGGCCGAACGGCACCGTCGACCTGCTGCTGAATTCAGTCGGCCTGCCCAAGCTGCGCACGCCCTATCTGACCCCGTGGGGACCGGTCATCGGCCTTGTCTGGGACAATCTTCCGCTGACGGTGCTGATGCTGACGGCCGGGCTCTCCTCCATCTCGAACAGCGCCGTCGAGGCCGCCCGCGATGTCGGCGCAAGGCCGTTTCGGGTGTTCATCGCGATCATCCTGCCGCGCATGGGCAATTCGCTGCTGGTGACGGCGTCCTTTGCGGTGCTTGGCATCTTTTCCGCCTTCACCCTACCCTATGTGCTCGGCTCGGCATCGCCGGAGATGATGGGGCCGTTCATGCAGCGCACCTTCGCCGATATGAACGACCCGCTTGATGCCATGACCCAGGCCGTCATCACATTCGGCTTCTGCCTGGTTTTCGGCATTTTCTACATCCGGTCGATCGCCCGCAACCGCGAGGCCCAGCTATGACGACCGGCAGATCGAGCATGGATCTTCGCTTCGACTGGATCGGTTTGCTCTTCGCGTGCCTGCTGACGCTGTTCATCGCGCTGCCGTTGATCGTCGTCGGCACATGGGCCTTCACCGAAGTCTGGCGTTATCCCTCGGTCATCCCGCAGCAGTTCGGCCTGCGTTTCTGGGGGCAGACGCTGGCGCGGCGGGATGTCTGGGACGCGCTCTTCCTCAGCCTGCGGCTGACGACGACGGTGACCATTCTTTCCGCCGTCATCTGCCTTCCCGCGGCTTACGCCTTCGCGCGCATGCGTTTTCCCGGCAGGAACATTCTGTTCCTGTCGTTCCTCGCATCGCATGCCTTTCCGAAATTCGGCCTGCTCGTCGCTATTGCCGGCATCTTCCTGCAGCTCGGCCTGATCAGCACCTTCTGGGGCGTCGTGCTGATCCAGCTCGTCGGCACGCTGATGCTGATGATCTGGATCCCGGTCGCCGCTTTCCAGAATGTCGACCGGCGCATGGAAGAGGCGGCGCGCGATGCCGGCGCCACACCGCTGCGCGTCTTCTGGTCGATCACCCTGCCACAGGCGGCCCCGACGATATCAGCGGCGCTGCTTTTGACCTTCGTCGGCACCTTCTACGAGACCGAAGGCGCCTGGCTGATCGGCGCGCCTCAAATCCGCACCATGCCGGTGCTGATGATCAGCTTCATCAACAACCAGATCGTCGTGCAATACGGCGCCGTGCTCTCGGTCATGCTGTGGGTGCCGTCCTTCATCGCGCTGATGTTTGCGCGCCGCGTGATCGGCACCGGCGCCTTTGCGAGAGGTTTCGGCGCATGAAATACCACGCGTCAGTCCAGGGAAGGGTTTGAGAATGGCACATCTGGCGATCGAGGGCGTTTCGAAACTGTTCGGGACCAGTTTTGCCGTTCGCGACTTCTCGCTCGAAGTCGGCGACGGCGAGCTCGTCTGCCTGCTCGGCCCATCCGGCTCCGGCAAGTCGACGCTGCTCAGAATGATCGGCGGCTTCGAGCGCCCAAGCGGCGGGACGATCCGCATCGACGCGAAGGATGTGACGACGCTGCCGCCCGAGCGGCGCCCGACCGGCATGGTGTTCCAGAGCCATGCGCTCTGGACGCACATGGATGTCTTCAACAATATCGCCTTCGGCCTGAAGCTGCGCCGGCTGCCGAAGGCGGAAATCCGCGAGCGTGTCGAGAGCGCATTGGCGCTGGTCGGCCTTGCCGATTACAGCAGGCGGATGACGACGCAATTGTCCGGCGGCCAGCAGCAGCGTGTCGCCCTTGCCCGCTCGCTGGTGCTCGAGCCGAAGATCCTTTTGCTCGACGAGCCCTTCGCCAGCCTTGACCAGCACTTACGCGAAAGGCTGCGGGAGGAGGTGCGAGATATCCAGCAGCGCCTCGGCATCACCACGCTCTTCGTCACCCACGGCCAAGATGAAGCCTTGGCGCTCGCCGACCGCATCGTCGTCATGCGCGATGGGCGCACCGAACAGATTGCGCCGCCGAGCACCATCTACCGGCAGCCCCAGACCGCTTTCGTCGCCGGCTTCATCGGCTCGATGAATTTCGTCCAGGGGCGCACCAGAAATGGGGTCTGCGAACATCCGCTCTTCCCGCTTGCAATCCCCATCGAGGATGGGCCGGTGACGCTGGCAGCCCGCCCGGAAGCGTTGACGATCCGTCCCTCGGATCGGGCGGAGGCCGCGACTGTCCATCGCATCGTCGATTTCGGCACCCACAAGATGGTCGATGTCGATCTTGCCGACGGCACCCGCCTGAAGGCGATGGTGGCGCCGGACGATCGGATCCGGGCCGGGATGAGGGTCGAACCGCGCCTCGCCAGCTTTTTTGTCTTCCGCGACAATGAACTTGCCCATCAGTCGATGCCGGCCGCCGCCAAAGCCGAGATCGAGGCGCTCCAGCGGGTTTAAACCGCTGGAATACGCAGGTTCACGCCTTGCTCTGGAAACCTTCCAGTAGCCAGGGGTGCAGCGCCTTGCTGGCAGCCAGTATATCGCCTCGCCCGTCGATTTCGGTCCCGGAAAACCGGGTGACGATGCCGCCCGCCTCTTCGACCAGCAGCGCTGACGCGCCGAAATCATGGATCGCGAGCCCGTCTTCGAAGAACCCGTCCAGACGGCCGCAGGCGACATAGGCGATCGACAGCGCCGCCGAGCCGAGGCGGCGCACGCCTGCCGTGTTGGCCATCAGGCGTTTGATGGCGTCGAAATAGGTGTCTTCGGCAACCGCCTTGACCTGGCCGGGGATCGGCAGGCCGGCGCCGACAAGCACGTTCTCGATGTCGCCGACATTGGCGCAGCGGATGCGTTCGCCGTTGAGATAGGCGCCGCCGCCGATTTCGGCGCTGAAGAGTTCGTCCTGCATGGCGTCATAGACGACGCCCATGACCAGCCTGCCGTTTTCGACGATCGAGATCGTCATGCCGAAATGCGGAATGCCCCAGGCGTAATTGGTGGTGCCGTCGATCGGGTCGATATAGATGATCGGCGTCTCCGGAGCGGCCGTGCGGTTGCCGACGGCTTCCTCGCCCTGGATGGCATAGTCCGGGAAGGCTATCGTCATCTCGTCGACGATGATCCGCTCGACGGCCACATCGATTTCAGTCTGATAGTCGCGCGGCGCCTTGGCGAGCATTTCCTGGGATGTCCGCCGCCGCAACGAGCCGCGGGCGGTTTCGCCCGCCTTCAATGCCGTTTCGGCAAGCACGACGAGGCGGGACGAGGCAGTCGGGGAAAGACGCGCGGAAATTGAGAGTGATGTCATGGGGAATGTCCGGATGTAACGGAGGGAATCGCGAGAAGCCCATCCCTTCGCAGAGGCTGATGATGGTTTTATGAAGCTGCCCGCCATAGCGGGGCGGTTATCTCAGGATCGCTTCAAGCTCGGAAATGGTCGGAAACGCCTTTCTCGTTCCATGCCTTGAGACGGTGATGGCTGCGGCTGCGGCCGCGTGCTCGATGGCCAGCCTGTCCAGCCGCTGATCGCGCAACGCGCAGGATGCCAGGGCTGCGGCCATGAAGGTATCGCCCGCACCCGTCGTATCCACAACATCGCAGGCGCGGGCCGGCACGTCGATGCTGCCGTTCCGGTTCACGAGCGTCGCGCCGTCTCCGCCCAGCGTCAGGACGATTTCACGCAGACCCCGGCCGAGCAGATATTCGGCAGCATCCCCACCTGTCGTTCCCGTCAAAGCCTGTGCCTCACCCTTGTTGAGGAAGGCGATGTCGATGAGGTGCCAGAGATCGGAGAAATAGGAACGCACCGGCGAGGGATTGAAGGCGGTGACCATGCCGATCGCTCTTGCATGTTCGAGGATGTCGCGGGTCGTCTGGTCGGACAGATTGCCCTGCAGCATCATCAGATCGCCGGGACCGGCCGTCGACAGGATCCGCCTGACATGGGAGAGGGACAGGCTCTGCGCCGATTCCGTCGTCGTGACGATGGCATTTTCGCCGCCGGGCAGCCGGAAGATGATCGAGACATCACTCGATACACCGTCCATTTCGATCAGGTCACTCCGAAGCGGCTCGTCGGCGAGGTAATGGCGGATCGTATCGGCCCGCGCATCCCTGCCAATAGGCGCCACCAGCGTTGTCGGAACGCCGCAGCGGGCCATGACAACAGCCTGGTTCGTACCCTTGCCGCCGAGATCGCTGCCACCGGCATTGCCGAGGATGGAGGCACCGATGAGGGGAAGTTCGGAAACGGCGATGGTTTCGTCGATGGCGACGTTACCGACTATATAGGCGCGCATGCATCTGCTTTCGCAAGGTGAAGCTAAAGGTAAGGGGCATCGTGAAAATCGATCTCGAGCTGCATCGCCCGGCCGAAGATCGCGCTGAGCCGCGCTTTTTCATCCTCTTCCAGCGTTTCTCCTGCCATGTCGAGTTCATTCTTCAGCCATTGCGCCTGGGCGGCAAAATTCGGATCGACATGCAGGTCGACCCATTCCTTCAGCAGCGGATCGCCGATCGGGCAATTGGCGGCTTCCTTCGACCAGGTCCAGTACATCCACTCGGCTGCAAACATCGCCGAGACGGTGTCGAGGAAGCCGCCTCGGCGGGCGATCTCCAACATGCCGGCGCGAAAGGCCTCGACCTCGGCGATGCCGGTGTCGAAGGACGAGGGATCGATGCCGCGGCTGGCGAAGGTGCGTTCGAAATAGCTGATCTGCTCGTTGGCAAGCGCATCGAGAACCGCGATCAGCCAGCGCTTCTGCGCCATCGTCCTGGCGGTCGCCGCCGCATAGGCAAAGATCGAGATGGCGCTGTCGACGAAAGCGCCTTCATAGACGAGGTACCGTTCGAAAGCCTCCCTGCTCAACGTGCCGCTTTTGACGTCCTCGACGAAGCGGTGGCTCAGCATCGCGCGGAAGACGGCATCGTTCTCGCGCAGGATGCGGGCCGAAAGGCTCTCTGCCGCCATGCTCAGCCCTCCAGTCCCGGCTCGGCTGCTGCCCGGAAGGCCCGCACGCGTTCGATATCGACAGGGTTCCACCAGACGCCGCCGTGCTTCAGCGAGGAGGCGACGATGACGCCATTGGTGCGGCTCAGAATATCGACGATATTGTCCTTGTTGACGCCGGAGCCGACGAGCAGCGGCAGATGCGTGGCGGCGCCGATCTCCTCGATCTCCCCCATCGTCGCCGAATGGCCGGTTCGCTGGCCGGTGGCGATGACGCCATCGGCATCGAAGAAGGCGAGGTCGCGCGTCAGTTCCTGGATCGAGCGGTCGGCGACGATGGCGTGGCTGCCATGCTTGACGTGGCTGTCGGCGAAGACCTTGATTTGCTCGGCCCTGAGCAGCGAGCGGTAGCGCATGGCTTCGGCCGCCCTGCCCTCCATGAAACCTTCATTGGCGACATAGGCATTGGCCCATTGATTGACGCGGATGAATTTGGCCCCGCCGGCCATGGCGATGGCGAAAGCCGGGATCGGCGCGTTGGCCAGCACGTTGATACCAAGCGGGATGCCGGCTGCGCGGGCGATCCGGTCGGTGACGACGGACATGAAACCCGTCGTCTCGGGGCCGATATCTTCGGGCTTCGAGAACGGCACGTCGCCATGATTTTCGATGATCAGCCCATGCAGGCCGCCTTCCACGCAGGCTTCGGCGTCACGCATGCACGCATCGTAGATCGCGTCCATTGCCGCACCCCTATAGCGGGGGGCGCCCGGAAAGGCCGGGCAATGGATCATGCCGATCAGAACCTTGTCCCTGCCGAAGATGTCCCGGATGGCGTTGGACGGCCTGTCTGAAATTTCCTGCATGTCATTCCCTTTCCAATTCGCCCCGCGTGCAGGCATCACGCCTGCTTTTCGGTGAGCCAGCCGAGGATGTTTTTCCAGAGCCGGCCATAACCTTCCCATTCGCAGAAGGCAGGCGACAGCCAGTGCGGGCCGATATCCGACGTCCAGGCGGCCGTCCGCCCAGCACCATGCGTGCCGAGGACGAGCAGCGGATGGCCGCCCTGATCGTCAGGCAGGCGTGCAACGATCTCGACATCGGCCCGGTCGCGCACTTCGACCTCGTTGACGCCGAGAAGCACCGGCCAGGCGCCTTCGAGACCCCGCATCGTCGGATGCTCAGGCTTCACCACTTCGGCGACGGTTCCCTCGGGGATTTCGACGCGGTCGTCGTAAGGCAGGCACGTGACGGGCAGCGTGTCTTCGACCGGGGTACGCCGCCAGCGTGCCTTGCCGTCGATGCCCTGGAAGGAGAAATAGCCGCCGACCATCAGCAGGCCGCCGCCCTTCTCCACCCAGGCCTTCAGAAGTTTCAGCCGGTTCGGCACGGTGCGTGAGTGCAGCCACACGTCCGGCGGCAGCAGCAGCGAATTGGCGCCTATATCGGAGAGGATGATGGCGTCATAGGCGTCGAGCCCGGTCATCTCGAAGGGGAATTTCTCCACCGCCTCGTGCGCCGGCATATAGGTGAGCTCGAAGGCGCTGCCCGCGAGTGCCTTGACCAGCGGTTCGGCGCCGAGATGGAAGGTGACGCTGCCGAACTGATCGAAGCCTTTGTAGTGCGTGGCGGAGCTGACCCAGCTCTCGCCGACAAGGAGGATTTTTTTTGTCATGGTCTGCCGTACCTGTGATCGATTGAATTGGTGGAGCTAGGCTCCGGCACAAAAGACGCGGCGCGGATTGCTGCGCATCATCTCGTCGAGAACCGTCCTGTCGAGGCCGTGGCGCTGAAGACGGGGAAGGAAGTGGCGAAGGATGTAGGCGTAGCCGTTGCCGCCGTAATGCGTCAGCATCATCTTCAGAAAGACGTCGTGCGACAGCAAAATCCGGTCGAGATAACCAGCCTCGATGAGACGCACGATCGCGCGCGCCGCCTGCTCGTCGCTCGGGCATTGCACCTGCTGGTCGGCATAGAAGAAATCCATGCCGATCATGTCGTATTCGATGAAGGAGCCGCGCTCCGCCAGCTCGCTCTGATAGGCGATGTCGTCATGCGACGGGTTCATGTGGCAAAGCACGGTGTGGCGGAGATTTGCCCCTTCTTCGGCGACCACGTCGAGAACGCGATGGCCGAGACGGAACCAGCCCGGCAGATGCACCATCAGGGGAAGTCCGGTCAGCACCTGCGCCCGCGCCGCGCCGCGCAGCGATTTCTCTTCCTCGGCGGTGAAATCCGAGGAGACGCCGATCTCGCCGATCAGGCCGATCCTGACGTCGGTGCCGTCGACGCCTTCCCTCGCCTCGCGAACAATTTCCCGCGCGATGTCATCGACCCCCATTGCCGCGACGCCTTCCGGATGCGAGGAACCGAGGTAATAACCCGCCCCCATCACGATGTTCAGACCGGATGCTTTCGAGATGCGCCGCAGCGCCAGCGGATTGCGGCCGATGCCCTTGCAGGTCGGCTCCACCACCGTGCGGCCGCCGGCTGTTGCGAAATCCTGGAGTTCGGAGATCGCCAGATGTTCGTCGTCGAGCGTGATATTGTGCTTGTTGACGAAGGGATCCTGCCGGAGTTCGCCGAGGATCTCCATGCAGACGAAGCTTTCGGCGAGATATTGCCGCTCCGGGGTCTTCGGCGCATGCCACCAGCAGCGGCAGTCGTTGAGGATATGCTCGTGCATCAGTGTCACGCCGAGCGCATCGGCCGAAACGGGGCCGGTGACGGTCATCACCTTGCCGGATCGGATATGCGCTTCGGAGAGGCTCTCAGCTGTCTGCTCGCTCATCGCCTCATCCTTTCCTGCGCATTCCGAAATGGAAATTGGCCGTGAAGATGCGCGTGTTCAGCCAGATGGCGACGAGGATGATGGCACCGGTAACGATCTGGGTGAAGAACGGCGATATGTGCATCAGGATCAGGCCGTTGCCGATGACGGCGATGGTCAGCGTGCCGAGTACGGTGCCGAGGATGGTGCCGCGTCCGCCCATCAGTGACGTTCCGCCGAGCACCACGGCAGCGATCACCTGCAGCTCGAAGCCGACAGCGGCATTGGACGAGCCGGAACCGAGCCGGGCGGCAATCAGCAGGCCGGCGACCGCGCAGGCGACGCCGGAGATGATATAGACCGAGGCGATGATCCATTTGGCGGGCATGCCGACACGCCGCGCCGCTTCCATGTTGGAGCCGACCGCCACGACCTGCCGGCCGTATTTGGTCGCGGTGATGACGACATAGCCGAGAATGGCGATGATGACGGCGATGATTGCCGGGATCGGGAAGCTGAGGATTTCGCCCCGGCCGAGCGCGAAGAAGCCCGGCGCGTCCTTGATCGGGATGGAATAGCCCTGGGTCAGATAGAGCGCCAGGCCGCGCAGGATCGAGAGGCCAGCGAGCGTCACGATGAAGGCTGGAATGCCCTGATAGGCGGTGAACCAGCCCTGGACCAGCCCCATGAAGGCGCCCAGCACGAGCATGCCGATGACGACGGATGGCCAGGGTATCCCCATCGCCATGACGATCGCCGCGACCGCATTGACGAGGGCGACCTGCGAGCCGACCGAGAGATCGATGCCGCCGGTGATGATGACGAAGGTCATGGCGATGGCGACGATCAGGATGGGTGCCGCCTGCCGGACGATGTTCAGGATGTTGCCGAGCGTGAAGAAGGTTTCACTGCCGATCGAGAAGAAGATCATGCAGGCCAGGAAGAAGATGGCGATCGACAGGACCTGCGCATGTTCGCCGAAGAAATCGGCGACGCGCGAACCATGGCCGCGTTCCGTATAAGCCGTCATTGCCTGGCTCCTTCACCGACGATCAAATGAACGAGATCCTCAAGGTTGGTGCTGCCGATCTGCCGTTCGGCCACCTTCGTGCCCTCGTACATCACCGCAATGCGGTCGCAGACCCGGAAGAGGTCCTGCAGCCGGTGGGTGATGAGGATCACCGAGACCCCGTTCGCCTTGACGCGGTTGATCAGGGCCAGAACCGCCTCGACCTCGGCGACGGCAAGCGCTGACGTCGGCTCGTCCATGATCAGCACCTTCGGCTTGAAGGAGGCGGCGCGTGCGATGGCGATCGCCTGACGCTGTCCGCCGGAGAGCTGGGCGACCTTGCCGGTCAGTCTCGGGATACGGATCTCAAGCGAATCCAGCATCTTGCGGGCTTCCGACAGCATCGTCCTGGTGTCGAGAAACGGCCCGCGGCTGAGTTCGCGGCCGAGGAAGAGATTGCCGACGACATCGATGTGGTCGCACAGGCTGAGATCCTGGAACACCATTTCGATGTTTCTGCCGCGCGCATCCGCGGGACCGGAGAAGCGAACCTCCTCGCCTTCCATGGTGATGGTGCCGGCATCGGGAATGTAGGTTCCCGAGATGATTTTCGTCAGCGTCGACTTGCCGGCGGCGTTATCGCCGACAAGCCCCAGGCATTCGCCGGGGAAGATGTCGAGATCGACACCGCGCAGGGCCTGGTGCGAGCCGAAGGACTTGCGGATGCCGCGCAGCGAGATGCGCGGGTCGGATCGGGGGCCGCCGGATGTTCCGGTTCCGGAGGATGCGACCCCTCCGGAACCGGCGGCAGCGATGTCACGCTGTCCGCTTTCGATCATTTGAAGACGGCCCGATACGGCTCGACATTCTCCTTGGTCACGATGGTGATCGGCACAGAGATCGTCTTGGTGACGGCTTCGCCGGCCGAAGCCTTGACGAGCGCGTCGACGGCGGCACCGCCCATTGCGGCCGGATCCTGCTGGACGACCGCGACGACGAAGCCGGCATCGATGCCGGCAATGGCTTCGGCAGTCAGATCCCAGCCGAATACCTTGATCTTGTCCTGCTTGCCCTGGCTCTGGACGGCGGCGATCGCTCCCATCAGGGCCGGTTCGCCAGTGGCGTAGATCGCGGTCAGGTCAGGATTGGCAGTGATCAGGTTTTCGGCCGCCGCAAGAGCGTTGTCCTGGATGTTCTGGCCGTCGACGACGCCGGCCATTTCGATGCCGTCGACGCCTTTCAGGGTCTTCTCGAAGCCCTCCTGGCGGATGTTCTGGATGAAGGAGTTCAGCGCGCCGACGACGCCGAGCTTGGCCTTGCCGCCCATGTTCGCCTTGACGTAGTCGAGGAAGTATTTGCCCATGTCGGCGCCGGCTGCGGCATTGTCCACACCGATCTGCGCCTTCTGCGGACCATCAGGCAGGATCGCGTCGATGGCGACGACCGGAATGCCGGCATCGGCGGCCTGCTTGACCGCCGGCATGATGCCGTTGACGTCGATCGCCACGACGGCAAGGCCGGAGACCTTTTCCTGGACGTAGGTTTCGATGGCGCTGTTCTGCGCTGTTGTCTCGTTGTTGGCGTTGAAGATCACCAGTTTGACGCCGGCGGCGTCGGCCGCCTTCTGGGCGCCCTCATTCATCTGATTGAAGAAAAGCGCCTGCTGGTTGATCTGCACCAATGCGATGGTCTTCTTTTCCTGTGCCGCGGCGCTGGACAGGCCGATAAAGGTCAATGCCGTGAAGCTGGCGGCTGCGATCATCGTTCGTCTCGTCATATTCAATGTCATGTTCTCATCCTCTTTTGGTTTTTTGACGTTGCTGATTGTTATTTCGCAGGCGGCGCAACGGAGTTCCGCACCACGATTTCGACAGGCACCAGTTCCTCCGAAGCGGATGGTTTCCACTCGTGCCAATTGGTTTCCAGAAGCAGCTCCAGCGACCGCCGGCCGATCTGGCGCACCGGCTGGCGGATGGCCGTCAGCGGTGGCGCAAAGAGATGAAGCGGGCCGACATCGTCGAAGCCGATGACCGAGATGTCATCAGGGATCGAGACACCCTGGCTTCTGAAGACCTCGACCAGCCCGATGGCGATCTCGTCGGAGCTGGCGAAGATCGCCGTCGCTTTTCGGTCTCCCGAGAGATAGTCGAGCGCCGCCGCCCGGCCGTATTCGATCGTATATTCGCCGGCATAGCGGTCGGCTCTGGCCTCGCTGCCATGCCGCTCCTTGAGCGCCTTCAGCAGGCCGCCATAACGCCTGCGGGCGCTGATCATGCGCTCGTCGCCGCCAATGAAGAGGACATGGCGATGACCCTGCTCGGCCAGATGCAGGCCGGCGAGATAACCGCCCTGCTCGTTGTCGCAGAACAGCTTCGGCGCCTTCGAATCGGGAATGTCCTCGTCGACGATGATGACCTTGCCGGTGCCGTTGATGAGGGCGGCCAGCGCACCGTCATCCGGATGGTTGGTGACGAAGATCAAGCCGTCGACGTGATTGCGCTCGATCAGCTGCAGATATTCGATCTCGCGCCCCGGCCGATTGAGGGTGGCATGCAGCGAGACGGCGAGTTTCCTTTCATCGGCCGCCTGCTCGACGGCGGCGACAAGGGTCGAGAAGAAGGGATTGGCGATATCGGGCACGACAAGGCCGATCGTGTCGGAGCGGCCCCTGCTTAAGCGGCGCGCATGCGGGTTCGGTCGGTAGTTCAGCGTCTGGATCGCATCCTCGATGCGCTTCTTCGTCTGAAAGGGAAGATCGAGGCTTCCGTTGACGAAACGGGACACCGTGGTGACCGACACGCCGGCGGCGGCCGCAACATCTTTCAAACTCGGAGTCGTTCCCTTGGCCATTGACTGGACCTATTGTAAAGCGGTTTAGTAAAACGCTTTACAAGACAATATGGAATGTTCGCTGTTGTCAACAGCAATGACTGTGCAGGATCTGTTTTCTTATAAACCGATGGAAGCTCGACCGGCGATCCTCGTTGGCAATCGTCGGGTCGAGCTTGTCGCGCAACCGGGCGCCGGTGGTGCCCGGTTCGATTTTATGACAATTCCAGCCGACAGGCTGTTGCCCTTATATGGCACGGTCCGTCGAGGCGTCGAAGAGATGGATCTGATCCGGATCGACCGACACGCCGATCGTGTCTCCCGCCTTGACCCTGTCGCGCCGCGTTTCGACGATCGTCAGCTCCGGCTGGGTCTCCGCGACGATGAAGGTCGAGGAGCCAGTCGATTCGACGAAGGCGATCGGTATATCGAAACTGCCCTGCCCGGGCGCGACGACGCCGATATGCTCCGGGCGGATGCCGGCGATGAGCTTGCGGCCGGGTTCGATGGCGCGGGATATCGCAAGCTTTTGCTTCACCGCGCCAAAATCCAGGATCAGGTTCCTGCCGTCTTCTGCAGCGATCGCGGGAATGAAATTCATCGCCGGCGAACCGATGAAACCGGCGACGAAGCGGTTCGCCGGCCGGTCGTAGAGATCAAGCGGCGCGCCCTGCTGTTCGATGATGCCGTCGCGCATCACCACCACATGGTCGGCCATCGTCATCGCTTCGACCTGGTCGTGCGTGACGTAGACAAAGGTTGCGTGCAGCCGGTCGTGCAGCGACCGGATTTCCTTGCGCATGTGGACGCGCAGCGCAGCATCGAGGTTGGACAGCGGCTCGTCGAACAGGAAGGCCTTGGGATGGCGGATGATGGCCCGGCTCATGGCGACACGCTGGCGCTGACCGCCGGAAAGCTCGCGCGGATAGCGCTTCAGCAGATGTGAAAGACCTGTCGTCGCCGCCACGTCCTCGGCGGCTTTCTTGGCCTCTGCCTTGGCGATGCCGCGGATGCGCAGGCTGTAGGTCAGGTTCTCCTCGACCGTCATATGCGGATAGAGCGCATAGGACTGGAAGACCATGGCGACATCGCGCTTGCGCGGCGGCACGCCGTTCATCAACTCGCCGGCGATCCTCAGATCGCCCGTCGAAATGCTTTCGAGGCCGGCAAGCGAGCGCAGCAGCGTGGACTTGCCGCAGCCCGACGGGCCGACGAGCGCGACGAAGGTGCCCTTGGCGATCGAAAGGTCGATATTCTTCAGGGCATGGAAGGCGCCGTAATATTTGTTGACGCCTCTGAGCTCGATCTGCGTGGTCATTTGAGGGCTCCAGAGGTGAGGCCGGATACGATGCGGCGCTGCAAGAGAACGAAAATGGCGAGGATCGGCGTCACATACATCGTGGCATAGGCCATGATGTTGTTCCACTCGTTGGTGTTCGGCCCCATGAAGGAATTGAGGCCGACGCTTGCCGGCTGAAGCTCGACCGCCTGGATCATCGACTTCGAATAGACGAATTCGCCGAAGGCCTGCATGAAGATCAGGATGGCGCTGACCAGGATGCCGTTGCGGGCAAGCGGCAGGACGATGTTGAAGAAAGCGCCGACACGTGAATTGCCGTCGACGAGGGCCGCCTCCTCGAGCTCCTGGGGAACGCTCATGAAGGTGGCGCGCACCAGGATGACGAAGAAGGGCATGCTCTTTGCCGCGACCGCGATGATGACGGCAAGCCTTGGATAGTCCAGCATGCCGATCTGCGAAAAGCCGACGAAGATCGGCGTGATCATCAGCGAGGCCGGCAAGACCTGCAGCATCAGGATCAGGAACAGGCCGATATCCACCCAGACATTGCGGTATCTGGCGAGCACATAGGCGCAGCCGACCCCGAGCAGGGTGATGAGCGCCATGGAGCCGAGTGCGATCACCAGGGAATTCCAGAGATAGCGGCCCATGTCACGGCTTTCCCAGACATAGGCATAGGTGGCCCATTGCGGAGCGGCCGGCCAGAAGCTCGGCGGTGTCGCGAACATCTCCGAGCCGCTTTTCAGCGCGGTGATGTACATCCAGTAGAGCGGGAAGAGATAGATCGCCGCCATGACGACCGATATGGCGAACATCAGGCGGTCGCGGTTGGTCGTATTCATCCGCGTACCTCGTGGCGTGTGGACCGGACATAGACGACGGAGGCGAACATGACGAAGACAATCATGATGACGGAGATCGTCGCACCCTTGGCGAAGTCGTATTGTCGGAAGGAGAGATCCCAGGCCCAGTATTGGGTGACGTTCGACGAGTTGTTCGGCCCGCCCGAGGTGATCGCGGCGAAGAGATCGAACTGCTGCAGGGTGAAGATCAGGCCGAGCGCGATGATCGCGCCGATGGTCGAGCGCATCATCGGCAGCGTGATCGTCCAGAAGCGCTGCCAGATATTGGCGCCGTCGAGTTCGGCCGCTTCGTAGAGATCGGCGGGAATGCCGGCGAGACCGACGGACAACAGGATCATGTTGAAGGAAGTGCCGAGCCAGATATTGGCGATGATGACGGCATAGAGCGAATAATGCGGGTCCGAGCGCCAGAAGATGTTGCCGGAGATGATGCCGCTTTCCCTGAGGATGAAGTTCAGCACGCCGAAATCGCCCGAGAGAATCCAGTTCCAGATGGCGCCGACGACGAGGCCGGGCATCACCCAGGAGACGAGGAACAGTCCGCGCATCCATGAGGCGCCGGGGAAATTGACCCAGAAGAACAGCGCCAGCCCGAAGCCGATCAGGAACTGGCCGGCAATGGAGCCGGTGACGAAGATGACGGTGTTGTAGAGGATCGGCAGCGTTTCCGGCTGCGCGAAGAGGTCAGTATAATTCTTGAAGCCGACGAAGGGACGCGAGAAGGTCCCGAGGCTGAACATGTCGACCTCCTGGAAGCTCATCACGACATTGTAGATCAGCGGCAGCCCCGCCATCAGGAACAGAAAGCCGAGCGGGAAAGCGACCAGCACGATATCGAAACCGCGACCGTCCCTGACGCTCATCAGGATCCTTTTCATGGGTCCTCCGATACTCCGAACGGGGCCGCCTGGCGCATGATGCGGAAGACGGCCCCTGCCGGGAGGAAATGAAGAGATGAACCGAGGCTCATCCGGTTAAAAGACGCGTTGCTTCCGGTCCCTCTTCTCCCCGCGGGGGAGAAGAGGGAGCAAGCGGCTCGCTCGCAGCCAATGATCAGCCTAGTACTGCCTTGATCTTGTCGGCGGCCTGGTCGAGCGCGTCCTTCGGGCTCATCTGGCCGGTCAATGCCGCCTGTATGGCGTCCTGGATCGCCTTGGAGATCTTCGGCCATTGCGGATGCGGACCGCGCGGCTTGGCGTATTTCAGCTGTTCGAGGAAGACCTTGAGGGCGGCATCCTTCAGCGGTTGGCCGCTTTCGGGGATCGAGATGTCGGAACGGGCCGGAAGCTGGCCGAAGTTCTTGAACATCTTGTCGTCCTGCGAGGCGAAATATTCGAGCGCCTTGAAGGCTTCGGCCGGATGTTTGCTGGTGGCAAAGATCGCCCAGTTGAAATCGCCCATGGCCGAAGAGCGTTCGGCCCCTTCCTTCGGAACTGGGAGCAGGGTGACGCCCCAATCGAATTTCGCTTCCTGCGTCATGCGGTCGAGCTCCCACGGACCGGAGATCGCCATGGCCGCATTGCCCGAGTTGAAGGTTCCGGTCGAATCCCACTGACCGCGCGTCAGCGTATCGGGAGAAGCGAGCTTCTCGTCCATGATCGTCTTCCAGATCTCCAGCGCCTTCACCGCGCCGTCGGCATTGATGTGCTCATAGCTGCCGCCGCCCATCTGGGCCCAGGGAAGGAACTGGAAGGTGCCCTCCTCGTTGGCCTTGGCCGAGAAGGCGAGACCGTAGACGTTCTTGGCGGGGTCGGTCAGTTTGCGCGCATCCTCGACCAGCTCGTCCCACGTCTGTGGCGGTTTCGCCGGATCGAGGCCCTTCGCCTTGAACATGTCCTTGTTGTAATAGAGCGCGATCGTGTTGGTCGCCTTCGGCACGCCAAAATACTTGCCGTCCCACTCGACCGATTTCAACGGTCCGGGGAAATAATTCTCCGGCTTGATGACGGTCGACTTGGCGATCATGTCGGTAAGATCGAGGAAGGCGCCGCGCGACGAGAACAGCGCGTGCTCGGGATTGTCGACGGCGATGATATCGGGCGCCTGGCCGGTGGCATAGGCGCGCATCGCCTCGGTGACGACGTCGTCGAACTGGATCAGCCGGTATTCGATCTTGATGCCGCTGTTCTGAGCGTTGAACTCCTTGACGAGGTTCGGCGCCGGCTGGGTGTCCTTGTCAAGCGACCAGAGCGTCAGCGTGACGTCCTCGGCCTTGGCCGAAAGACCGAACAGCGAGACGCCTGCAAGGGCAAGCGCTCCCAGAATTGCATATTTGCGGATAGCCATGGTTCTCCTCCTTTGTGGTTATCCCCGTGTCCGGCAATTCCTCCTTGCCGGAAACGATGTCATCAGGCCGGATCGACGACGAATTCGCCGCCCCGGGCATGCTTGAGGTGGTTGAGCGCATAGACCTGGCCGGTCATTTCAAGCGCGTCGCGATAGACCGGGTCGTGCCAGCCCTCGATGTCGATCGAGCCCGACCAGCCGGCCAGGCGCAGCTCGGAAATGATATCGGTCCAGTTGCTGTCGCCGAAGCCCGGCGTGCGCATGAAGACGAACTTCTCCTTGCCGAAGATGCCGTGTTCCTTGATGACCTCCCAGCGGATGGTCGCGTCCTTGCCGTGGACATGGAAGAACTTGTGCGCCCATTTGCGGATCTGCGGCAAGGGGTCGATCAGATAGACCATCTGATGGCACGGTTCCCATTCCAGGCCGATATTATCATCAGGCGTCTCGTTGAAGATCAGTTCCCACGCATCGGGATTGTGGGCGATGTTCCAGTCGCCGGTCGCCCAATTGCCGTCCATGGCGCAGTTTTCGAAGGCGATCTTGATGCCCTTGTCGGCGGCGCGCTTGGCAAGCTCGCTCCAGATCTGCTTGTAGCGCGGCAGGCTGTCGGTCAGCGGTTTGCCGCGGATGCGGCCGGTGAAGCCGGCAACGCAGGTGGCGCCGAAGTGATGGGCATTGTCGATGCAATCCTTCCAGCCCTGCAGCGTTTCGAGGTCGATTTCGGTTTCCTCAAGCGGATTGCCGAACATGCCGAGCGTCGAGATGGTGATGTCGCGGTCGCCGATCGCATCGAGGCAACGCTTGCCGAGTTCGGCAAGGTCCTGGCCCTTGGTCGTTTGCCAGAAGAAGGGTTCGAAGCTTTCGAAGCCCATATCGGCGATATCGCCGATGCGGCTTGCGGCATCGCCCTTGTTGCCGCTGACCATGGTGCCGATGCGAATGGATTTTGCAGGGTTGCTCACGTCATGTCATCCTATGCTGAAATTTCGACGCGCTTGCCGGTCTTGGCGCTTTCGATTGCGCCGAAGACCATGGCAAGGCTTCTGATATTGTCGGAATTGACCGTCTCGGGCTGCTTGCCGGTGCTGATCGCCGCGATGAAGTCGGCGATGACGCTGGCATGGCCATGGGTTTCCTCATCGTGTTCCGGACCGGGAACGTTTACGGCAGCAAAGCCATGCAGAAGGCCGGGCTCTTCGCCGGCAACGGCCGCCTTGAAATTCTCTTCGCCATCCCAGGTGAGCATTCCCTTCGAGCCGACGAGGCGCCACTGGCTTTCCCAGCTGGTTCGCTCGCCCTCGGCGCACCAGGAGCCGCGATAGGTGAAGACGATGTCGTCGGAAAATTCGAAAATGGCGTTGGCCGAGGCGCCGTGCCGATACCACGAACCCTTTGGATTGCGCTCGACGCAATAGACGGCGAGCGGCTTCCTATCGGCGACGTAGCGCGCCGCATCGAAGGTGTGGATCGCCATGTCGAGAAGCAGGACGTTGTCCATCTCTTCGCGGAAGCCGCCGAAATGCGGCGCGATGAAGAAGTCGCAATGGATGCCGGTAAGGTCGCCGATCGCGCCGCTGTCGACGAAACGGCGAAGACGCCGGACCCCCGATATGAAGCGGCGGTTCTGGATGACAGCGTGGATGCGCCCGGTCTCGGCGGCAAGATCGATCAGCGTAGCGCCCTCGGCAAGCGAAGCGGCCATCGGCTTTTCACTGAGCACATGGCAGCCGGCCTTCAGCGCCGTCGAGACGACGTCGTATCGAGCCGAGGGAATGACGATGTCGAAGACCAGATCGGCCTTGGTGGCGGCGATGACGTCAGCCAGGTCCGAACCGATGACGGCGTCCTCGAGGCCGAATTCCGCGGCAAGCGTTTCCGCCGTCTTCCGGTTCAGGTCGACGAGGCCGACAATGGTGATGGCATCGGCCAGCAGAGGGTTGGAAGCGATCGCGCGCAACCAACCTTTGGACATAGCTCCGCACCCGCACAGAATGGCACTGAATTTCACGATTTCCTCCGAGGGAATGGCGCCAACTCCTAGTGACACGCACTCCGTAAACGTTTACGACTGTATGCGGAAACTTTTTGCCGTGTCAATAGAGGTCAGATGCCAAATTGATCCGGATGATTTTAGGCCGGGTCGGCCTAAAATCTGAATCCTGATCTAAACCAAAGAAACAGAGCATGATGTCGTCCGAAAACCGCGCACACTTTTCGGCATCATGCTCTAGGGAAAATCGCCACCGATGAAGGGGATTCGCCAGCTCGCCGACCACCTGGATATTTCGATCGGCACGGTCTCGCGCGCCCTGAACGGCAAGCCCGATGTCAACGAGGAAACCCGCCGGCGCGTGCTGGCTGCGGCCGAGGAACTCGGCTATGTCGCCAACCAGTCTGGGCGGAGCCTGCGTCAGGGAGAGACGAAGGTCATCGGGTTGATGATCGAATCCAGCAAGGAGACGGTCGAGAATGCCGACAACTTCTTCCTTGGCGTCACCAGCGGCCTGCAGAGCGTCTTTGCCCGCCATAAGCTCGACCTCGTGATGTTGCCCTGCCCGAGCGACGAGGACCCGCACGAATATCTGAAGCGGATAGTGGCACGGCACATCGTCGATGCGATGATCATCGCGGACACGCAGCGCGTCGACCGGCGCATCGACTTTCTGTCGCGGGCGAAGATCCCCTTCGTGGCGCTCGGCCGCAGCCTTTCGGCCGGCGATTTTCCATGGATCGATCTCGATTTCGAGGGCGTGGCCGACCATGCCGTCGAGCGGCTGGTCGCGCTGGGGCATCGTCGGATCGCGATCACCGCGCCGTCGAGCGAAGCCAATCTCGGTTATCTCTTTGTCGAAAGTTATCGCCGCGCACTCGAACGACACGGTATCGCATTCAACCCGGCACTCGTCATCCGCGTCAAGTCGAGCGAACGGGGTGGTTACCAGGCGGCCCATGAACTGCTGCTGCTCGAAGAACGGCCGACGGCGGTGATCCTGATCTATGAGCTGATGGCAATCGGCCTTTACCGCCGCCTGATGGAATCAGGTGTCATGCCCGGCCGCGATCTTGCGGTGATCGGCTTCCGCGACGCTCCTCGTGCACGGTTCTTGCAGCCGTCGCTCAGCTGCTTCCGTATCTCGCTCTACGATCTCGGCGTCGCGCTCGGCCGAATGCTTCTCGCCAACATGCAGGCCTATAGGGAATTCTATCCGAACGAGAGCCGCAACATCGTCTGGCCTCTCGAACTGATAATGGGTGAGAGCGATGCGTTTCAGGTCGGGGTCATGGCCTGAGCGCTATCGGCTCGCTTCCGGAAAGCGGAAGCGAGGTTCGTCCATTCCAGCGGCGGCGACGCCTCATGTGCCAGCAGGGAAGAACCGGTTTTCCGGCCGCGGCAATCCGAGATGTTCGCGCAGTGTCGTGCCTTCGTATTCGCTGCGGAACAGACCGCGGCGCTGCAGCTCGGGAACCAGCCGTTCGGTGACGTCGAGGAGACCCTGCGGCAGATAGGGGAAGACGACGTTGAAGCCGTCCGAACCTTGCTCGTCGAGCCAGCGTTCCATCTCGTCGGCGATACTGGCCGGGGTGCCGACGAAGGCAAGGCCGGCATAGCCGCCATAGCGCTGCGCCAGCTGACGCACGGTCAGATTTTCCTCCGCCGCAAGCTTCAGCACCTGAGCGCGGCCGGTCTTGCTGGCATTGGTGTCGGGAATATCGGCCGGCAGCGGCGCATCGGGATCGAAGCCCGAAGCGTCGTGACCGAGCGCGATCGAAAGCGAGGCGATGGCGCTGTCGTAATGCACCAGACTGTCGAGCGTGGCGCGTTTGGCGCGCGCCTCCTCGATGCTGTCGCCGACGATGACGAAGGCGGCGGGCAGGATCTTCAGATGGTCGCGCTTGCGGCCGATGGCTTCCATGCGGGTCTTGATGTCGGCATAGAGCGCCTTGCCGGCGGCAAGATCGCGCGGCGAACAGAAGACCATCTCGGCGGTCTCGGCGGCAAGCTGGCGGCCGGGATCGGACTGGCCGGCCTGGACGATGACGGGCCAGCCCTGCGGCGGCCGGGCGATATTGAGCGGCCCGCGGACGCTGAGTTCCTCGCCTTTGTGGGCGAGCACATGCATCTTTTCCGGATCGAAGAACTGGCCGCTCTCCCGGTCGCGGATGAAGGCATCGTCGGCGAAACTGTCCCACAGCCCGGTCACGACATCGTAGAATTCCCGCGCACGGTGATAACGTTCGCCATGCTCCACATGTTCGTCCAGGCCGAAATTGAGCGCGGCGTCGGGGTTGGACGTCGTGACGATATTCCAGCCGGCGCGGCCGCCACTGATATGGTCGAGCGAGGCGAAGCGACGAGCGATGTGATAGGGCTCGTCGAAAGTGGTGGAAGCGGTGGCGACGAGGCCGATACGCTCCGTCACCGCCGCCAGCGCCGATAGCAGCGTGAAGGGCTCGAAGGAGGTCACGGTGTGGCTGCGCCTCAGCGCCTCCACAGGCATGTTGAGCACGGCAAGGTGATCGGCCATGAAGAAGGCGTCGAATTTCGCCCGTTCCAGCGCCTGCGCGAAGGACTTCAGATGGGCGAAATTGAAATTGGCGTCGGGATAGGAACCGGGATAGCGCCACGCGCCGGTGTGCAGGCTGACGGGACGCATGAAGGCGCCGAGGCGCAACTGCCGTGGGGTCATGACTTTCCTCATGGATCGGGCAAGGCGGTCGCCTGCCCCGCATTGGGCGTTCTTTCTGCAACCGTCGCGGCGACGCAGCGGGATATCGGTTACGTAGGAAGTCGCCGAAATCAAATCGAGACCGGAAGCGGCAATTCCGGGTGGGAATTTTATCGCTTGCCAAGCTACCTTGGCCGCGCCGGTGCAGAACGCAAACCCTAATCGCGGCGGTTGGAGACTGATAAGCAAACACTTTTCATTTTCGATGGCTTCTATAGAATTTGTGCTCTTATCTCGACGCTCGATTTCTTTCACCGATAGGCTCGTCAGAATTGGAGACATCGATGAACACAGTGCTGAGGTCAACAGATCAGATCCGGCCCGTGGCCGCCCGTATCGGCAGCGACGAGGAAGCGATCGCCACCGCCCGCAGACTGGCGGCGCAATTTGCCGCGCGCGCCGCCGAGCGCGATGCCGACCGGATCCTGCCGTTTACCGAACTCGATCTTGTCGCCCAGTCCGGTCTGCTCGCGATCACCGTGCCTGCGCAATATGGCGGGCTCGACGTCTCCAACGCCGTGCTTGCCGAGATCACTGCGATCCTGTCGGAGGCGGATGGTTCGATCGGCCAGATCCCGCAGAACCATTTCTATATTCTTGAGGCGCTTAGAACCGATGGCGGTGAAGAGCAGCAGCGCTATTTCTTCGGCCGTGTGCTGGCCGGCGATCGTTTCGGCAATGCGCTTTCCGAGCGCGGCACCAAGACGGTCGGCCATTACAACACGCGCATCACCCGCGATGGTCCGGGCTACCGGATCAACGGCCGCAAATTCTATTCGACCGGCGTTCTCTTCGCCGACTGGGTCACCGTCTTCGCGCTCGATCCGGAGGATCGGCTGACAATGGCCTTCGTGCCGAAGGGCACCGAAGGCGTCGAGATCGTCGACGACTGGGATGGCTTCGGCCAGCGCACCACCGGCAGCGGCACGACGATCCTCGACAATGTCTATGTCAGCGCCGATTCCGTGGTCTTCCATCACAAGGGTTTCGAGCGGCCGACGACGATCGGTTCCGTCGGCCAGATCATCCATGCCGGTGTCGATCTCGGGATCGCGCGGGCGGCCTTTGCCGAAACGCTTGATTTCGTCAGGACGAAATCCCGCCCGTGGATGGATAGCGGCCTCGATCGCGCTTCCGACGACCCGCTGACGATCGCCAAGGTCGGCCAGATCGCCATCCGGCTGGAAGCCGCAACCGCTCTTGTCGAGCGCGCTGGCCACAAGGTCGATGCCGCGCAGGTCGAGACGACCGAGGAAAAGGTGGTTGAGGCCACACTTGCGGTTGCCGCCGCCAAGGTGCTGACAACAGAGGTGGCGATCGAGGCGGCGAATACGCTCTTCGAGCTTGCCGGAACCTCGTCGGTACAAACAGGTCTCAATCTCGACCGCCATTGGCGCAATGCCCGCACCCATACGCTGCACGATCCCGTGCGCTGGAAATACCATGTCGTCGGCAACTACCATCTGAACGGCGTGACGCCGCCGAAGAACGGTGCGCTCTGAAGCCTTCGTCGCTTTCAAACGAAAACCCCACCGCCGCTGCCGGCAGTGGGGTTTTTCATTGTCGATGAAGCCGTGGCCGCCTCAGCTATAGAGGCTGACCTCCGGTATCCGGTCGTTCAGCACGAATTCACCGACTTCTTTCGCCTTGTAGAAGACTGGGTCGTGCAGCGTGTGGGTACGGACATTGCGCCAGAACCGGTCGAAACGGTATTTGTCTGCCGTCGAGCGGGCGCCGGTCAGCTCGAAGACGCGCGAGGTGATGTCGAGCGCGACATGGGTGGCGTGCACCTTGGCGGTATAAGCTTCCGCCGCCGCCTCGCCGCGCTCGCGCGCCGTCACGTCGCTGCCACGGGCAAGACCCGCCTGCACGGCTGACGCCGCATGGTCGGCAAGGGCTGCCGAGGCCTTCAGCGCCGCGGTGAATTCGCCGACGCGTTCGAGGATATAGGGATCGTCGGCCGCCCGCTCGACGCCTGACGTGATCCACGGCCGGGTGGTGGTTCTGACGTAATCGACGGCCGCCTGCAGCGCGCCTTCGGCGGTGCCGAGATAAAAGTTGACGAAGACCAGCTGGATGAACGGCGTGTTGAAGGTCGACAATACAGGCGGCGCTGCGTCGGGGGCAGCCGGCGCACCGACGAAATCCTCCTCGTAGACCGGGAAGTCGCGGAACTCGACGCTGCCGCTGTCGGACAGGCGCTGGCCGATATTGTCCCAGTCGTCATTGGCGACATAGCCGGGGCGATTGGTCGGCACGGCGAAGCCGGCGATCTTGTCGTCGAGCGTGGCATTGGCGTTGATGTAGTCGGAGACCCGTGCCGCCGTGGAGAAGGATTTGCGTCCGTTCAGCACATAGCCGTTGCCACGACGAGTCAGCACCAGCCCGGGATCGCGCGGATTGACCGCCGCACCCCAATAGAGGTTCCTCGCGACGGTATCGCTGCCCAGCGCATGGGCACGGGCGGCATCGAGGGCCCAATAGATATACTGGCTGTTGACATAGTGGTAGCCGAGCAGCTGACCGATCGAGCTTTCGCCGCGGGCGAGAATGCGCACCAGCCTCAGTCCATCGACCCAGTCGAGGCCGCCGCCACCGATTTGGGTGGGATGCAACGCATTGAGCAGCCCGGCATTCTTCAATTTGACGATCTCGGCGAGCGGGGGACGGCCTTCGCGGTCGAGGTCTGCGGCGCGCCGGGAAAGATCGGCAGAGATATCCTCCGCACGGGCAAAGAGGTCTGCTCGGGTTGGGTTGCGGCTGGCCGCGAAGACGACATTGGACTGGCTCATGGGCGAAACTCCAATTCTCCAAAAGATGATCCGGCGGGAGCTTGAGGCTCCCGCCGGAAGGATCAGCGTGACCTCCTCAGAAAAGCTTGTCCGGAATCCAGCTCGCGGTTGCCGCATCGCTCGTGCTGAAGGCCGGAATCTTCGCAGCCAGTTCCTCGATCGTCTTGACGCCGGCCGCCCGCAGGCTCTCCTGCGTCAGAAGCGTCGGCTTCACGGTAATCTGATGGGGAACCGTCTGACCGGCGATCTCGAGGGCAGCGGCACGGATGGAGACGGCGCCGACGACGGCCGGATTGGTCGCGACGGTCGCAACCCAGGGGCTGCCTTCCTCGGTGATTTCCTGGATATCGGCGGTCGAGACGTCGGCCGAATAGATCTTCAGCTTAGCTGAAATGCCGAGATCGTTGGCGGCGAGCTTCACACCGCGGGCGAATTCATCATAGGGGGCAAAAACGACCGATATATCGGGATTGGCGGTGAGCGCGGCCTTCGCCTGGTCGGCGGTCGAGGTCGCCGTCGTGTCGCTGACATTGCCGAAACGGGCCTTTTCGACCACGCCCTTATTTTCCGACTTGAACTTGTCCCAGACCTCGTTGCGGCGGTCGAGCGGCGCAAAACCCGCGACATAGACATAACCGGCGTTGAAGTCTTTGCCGTTGTCCTTCACCACCTGTTCGAGCGCCAGCGAGGCGAGCTCGTGATCGCTCTGCTCCACCTGCGGGATCTTGGGGTTGTTGAGGTTGACGTCGAAAGCCACGACCTTGATGCCCTTGTCGAGCGCCTGCTGCACGACGTCGCCGAGCGATTCCGGAAGGCCGTGGTCGATGACGATCCCGGAGACGCCGAGATTGATCGCCTGCAGAATCTGCTCGCGCTGCTCGGCGGCGTCCTGCCGTCCGGGGAAGACGCGCAGGTCGATATCCAGCGCCTTGGCCTGGGCTTCCGCACCGGCCTGGTAGGCCTGGAAGAAATCGCCGGCCGAGATGTAGCTGATCAGAGCCACCTTGACCCCGCCCTTATCAAAGGGGGCCGGAGCGCCGGACAGGCCGTCGGCTTTTGCGCCTTGAATGAAAATGAACGGAATGACGGCGGCAGACAGTGCGAGCCGTGCGAGGGATTTCATCGTCGCGTTCCTTCTAGCAATCGGAAGCGTCGTCTGACGGGTTGGGAGCCCCGCGACGCATCGGATTATTTAGATATAATCTCTATGTTTTTAGTAGAGTAAATGATCCGATTTTCCGGGCTGCGGGAGATTCTTTGTTTCCCGGGGACAGTTTGTGAGGGAAAGGCGTGCCTGGAGTTCGACCACCCGGACGGGGCACACTCCTGATACAAATGCAGTCCCGGACATGATCAATGCCGCTTCTTCACATTGAAAATATCACCCGCAGTTTCGGGTCGACGCGGGCGCTTGCCGGTGCTGAACTGTCGCTGGAGCGCGGTGAGATCGTGGCGCTGATGGGTGCCAACGGTGCGGGCAAATCGACGCTGGTAAAGATCCTCTCCGGCGTCCTTCCGGCCGATGGCGGCACGGTCAGCTTCAATGGCCGCCCCTTTGCGCCGCGCAGCCCGGCCGACGCGGCAAAGGCCGGTGTCGTCACGGTGCATCAATCGACGGATCTCGTCGGCGCGGCTGGCCTGAGCGTTGCCGATGCCCTGCTGCTCAACCGGTTCGCCGATCGGAGCGCGCCCTTCTTCGTCTCGCGCGCCGGCATCCGCCGCGCCGCGCAGGCAATGCTCGATGCCGCCGGCTTCAGCCTGCCGCTCGATCGTGATTTCGGCGACCTCGGCAGCGCCGACCGGCAACTGGTGGCGATCGCCCGGGCGCTTGCCAACCGCGCCGATCTGCTCATCCTCGACGAGCCGACGGCGAGCCTTTCCGGAGAGGAAAGCCGCCGCCTCTTCGACATTCTTCTCAGCCTGCGCAAGCGCGGCCTGGCGATCCTCTATATCTCGCACCGCACCGCCGATCTCGAAGCCATCGCCGACCGTGCGCTCGTCATGCGCGGCGGCCGCGTCGTCGGCACCTTCTCGCGGCCGATCGATTTTTCGAGCGCCATCGAGACGATGATCGGCCGCAGACTGGATGCGGCCCGGCCGGATGCGCGGCCTGCGACCGATCCGGCGATTTTCGAGATGCGTGATGTCAGCCTCTTCTCTGACGCCGCATCCTTCGATCTGTCCTTGCATGAGGGCGAGGTGGTGGCGGTTACCGGCGTGCTCGGCGCCGGCAAGAGCCGGTTGCTCCAGGCGATCTTCGGCGTGACGGCGCTTGAGCGCGGCGCGATGTTCCTCGACGGCCGGCCTTACCGGCCAAAAAACGCGGCCGAAGCGATCGCCGCCGGTGTGGCGATGGCGGCCGAAGACCGGCACCGTTCATCGCTGATGCCGCCGGCGTGGCCCGGCCATTCGCTGTCGGCGACGATCAGCCTGCCGCATCTTGGCAAATGGTATCCGCGCGGTTTCCTGGTCGGTGGCCGTGAACGACGCGAGGCCGAGCAGGCGATCGTCCGTCTCGGCATCAAGGCCGCCGGTCCCCTCGCCTCGATCTGGTCGCTCTCCGGCGGCAACCAGCAGAAGGCGGTGATCGCCCGCTGGGAGGCGGAACCGAGCCGGCTGCTGCTGCTCGACGAACCCTTCCAGGGTGTCGACGTCGGCGCCCGTCATGACATCATCCGGGCAATCCGCGCCCGCACCGACCGGGCGACGCTGATCGCGACCTCCGACCCGGAGGAGGCCTATGAAGTGGCCGACCGCATCCTCGTCATCGACCGCCACGTGTTGAGGCCCGCGGCACACGGGGCCGCTTTTGCCTCCGCAATCCAGGGAATACCCGCATGACGACGATCGACGACGACACTCTTCCGCAGGCAAGCGCCCGGCCGAAGGCATCACCGCAAGCCGATAATGGTCGTCTTGCCGCCTTCGGGGCGTTCCTCCGGGCGGGTGCGGTGTTCATCCTGCTTACGGCTCTCGTCATCGGCTTCACCATCGCCGAGCCCGCCTTCATCAATATCGCCAATCTGATGAGCATTCTGCAGGCGGTATCGGTCGTTGCCATTCTTGGCGCCGGCGTCACCGTGACGCTGGCTGTCGGCGGTTTCGACCTGTCGATCGGCGCGGTCGCCGCATCGAGCGTGATGGCGGCGAGTTATGCGATGATCGTCTGGCACCTCGATGCCTATGTGACGGTGCCGCTGGTGCTCGCCTTCGGCGCCCTGATCGGTCTCGTCAACGCCTTCCTGATCGTGCGCCTGAAGGTGCCAGATCTCCTGGCGACGCTGGCGATGATGTTCCTGCTTTCCGGTCTGCAACTGATCCCGACCGCCGGCCGGTCGATTTCGGCAGGCCTCACCCTGCCCGACGGCTCGAAGGCGACCGGCGCCTACGACCCGGCCTTTCTGCTGATCGGCCGCTATAGCATCCTCGGCACCCTGCCCGTCTCCGTGGTGCTGATGGCGGTGGTCGCCGTCGCACTCTTCATTCTCACCGAACGCACCCGCATCGGCCGGCTGCTGTTTGCGACCGGCGGCAACGAGGTCGCGACCCGTCTTGCCGGCGCGTCCACAGTCCGGCTGAAGACGCTCGCCTATGTGATTTCGGGCACGCTGGCGGCGCTGGGCGGCATCGTCATCGCCGCCCGCGTCGGGCGTGGCGATGTCTCCTCCGGCGGCTCGTTGCTGATGGATTCGGTCGCCGCCGCGCTGATCGGTTTTGCCGTCCTCAACCTCAGGCGTCCAAACGTGCTCGGCACCATTGCCGGCGCCGTCTTCGTCGGGGTGCTGCTGAACGGTCTCACCATGCTGAACGCCCCTTATTACACCCAGGATTTCGTCAAGGGTGCCGTGCTCGTCGGCGCCTTAGCGCTGACCTACGGCCTTGGCCGCAGCAATCCCTAATTCCAAGGAAGAAAGACATGACCCGCGAAATCAGGCTCAACGCCTTCGACATGAATTGCGTCGGACACCAGTCGCCGGGGCTCTGGCGCCATCCGCGCGACAAGTCCTGGACCTATAAGGATCTCGACTACTGGGTGCATCTGGCCAAGACGCTGGAACGCGGCAAGTTCGACGGGCTGTTCATCGCCGACGTGCTCGGAGTCTATGATGTGCTGAACGGCAATGTCGATGCCGCCCTTCGCCATTCGGCGCAGGTGCCGGTCAACGACCCGCTACAGCTGATCCCCACCATGTCCTACGAGACCGAACATCTCGGCTTCGGCCTGACGGCGTCGCTCTCCTTCGAGCACCCCTACACCTTCGCCCGCCGCATCTCGACGCTCGACCATCTGACCAAGGGGCGCGTCGGCTGGAATATCGTCACCTCCTACCTCAACAGCGGCGCGCTCAATATCGGCCAGCCGGCGCAGACGAAGCACGATGACCGCTACGATCTCGCCGAGGAATATCTGGAAGTCTGCTACAAGCTCTGGGAGGGAAGCTGGGAGGATGGCGCCGTCGTGCGCGACCGCGAAACCGGCATCTTCACCCATCCGGACAAGGTCCATCCGATCCGCCATTCCGGCAGGCATTTCAACGTGCCCGGCATTCACCTGAGCGAACCCTCGCCGCAGCGCACGCCGGTGCTCTACCAGGCCGGCGCCTCCAGCCGCGGCAAGGATTTCGCCGGCGCCCATGCCGAATGCATCTTCGTCGCCTCCCCGTCGAAAGCCGTGCTGAAGCGTTACGTCGCCAATGTCCGCGAGGCGGCCGAACGCGTCGGCCGCAACCCGCGCGAAATCCTCGCCTTCAACCTGCAGACCGTGATCCTCGGTGAAACGGATGCCGAAGCACAGCGGAAATTCAACGAATACCGCAAATACGCCTCCTTCGAAGGCGCGCTGACGCTGATCTCCGGCTGGACCGGCATCGATTTCGGCCAGTTCGGGCCGGACGAGGTGCTGCGGCACCGCCATACCAATGCGGTGCAATCGGCTGTCGAGACCTTCACCACCATCGATCCCACCAAGGAATGGACGGTGCGCGAAATGGCCGACTGGGTCGGCGTCGGCGGTTTCGGCCCGGTCTTCGTCGGCTCGCCGCAGACGGTTGCCGATCTGATGCAGGAATGGGTCGAGGACACCGATGTCGACGGCTTCAACCTCGCCTATGCCGTGACACCCGAAAGTTTCGAGGATGCCGTCGATCTGTTGGTGCCGGAACTGCAAAAGCGTGGCGTCTACAAGACCGAATATGCCAAGGGAACGCTGCGCGAAAAGCTCGGGGGAGCGGGGCCGCGGCTTGCCGCGCCGCATCCGGGTGCGGCCTATCGCAATCTTTTCGGCGAGCCTACCCGCGTCGCCGCCAGCGGCTGAGCGAATAATGACCGGCGCATCATCCTCCCCGAAAATCGGATCCGATTTTCGGGGAGGATGATGCGCCAATCAAAGTGATAGAGCGTCCTTAGCGCGTCCTGTTGGACGCGCGGCGCTCTGGGTGACAAAAAATGTCTCGCGGTGTCCGAGGTTTAGAATTTAACCTCTATGACAATCGGCGTTTCACCCTGAATATGGGCGCTTGAAATTCGATCGATCAGGAGGGGTCATGACCGTACCATCTATCTCGCGGCGCACACTGATAAAGGGCACCGCCCTGCTCCTCGCTTCGACGGCGCTCGCTCGCCAGGCGCTGGCGCAGGCGGCGCCTGCCGGTGGCCGGCTGATCGTTGCGGCCGATTCCGAACCGAAGAACCTCAATCCGGCGATCGTCGCCTCCAACGGCGTCTTCTTCGTTGCGAGCAAGGTGATCGAGCCGCTTGCCGAAGCCTCGTTCGACGGCAAGGACGGGCTTGCGCCGCGTCTCGCCACCGCCTGGGAGGGGTCGGCCGACGGCCTCTCCGTCACCTTCAAGCTGCGCGACGGCGTGACCTGGCACGACGGCAAGCCGTTCACCTCGGTCGATGTCGCCTTCTCGGCGCTCAACATCTGGAAGCCGCTGCAGAATCTCGGCCGTCTGGTCTTTGCCAATCTCGAAGCCGTCGATACGCCCGATGACTACACCGCCATCTTCCGCTTCTCCAAGCCGACGCCGTTCCAGCTGATCCGTAACGCCCTGCCTGTCGTCACCAGCGTCGTCGCCAAACACATCTTCGACGGTACCGATATTGCCACCAATCCGGCTAACACCACGCTTGTCGGTACCGGGCCGTTCAAGTTCGCCGAACACAAATCCGGCGAATATTACCGGCTGGTGCGCAATGAGAGTTACTGGGACAAGGAGCAGCCGAAACTCGACGAGATCATCTTCCGCGTGCTGCCCGATCGCGAGGCTGCGGGTGCAGCACTCGAGGCTGACGAAATCCAGCTTGCCGCCTTTTCGGCGGTGCCGCTTGCCGATCTCGACCGCATCTCCAAGGTCGAGGGCATCAAGGTGATCTCCAAAGGCTACGAGGCTTTGACCTACCAGCTCGTCGTCGAGATCAATCACCGCCGCAAGGAACTGGCCGACCTCCGGGTCCGTCAGGCGATCGCCCAGGCGATCGACAAGAAATTCGTGGTCGACACCATCTTCCTCGGTTACGCCGCCGCTGCGACCGGCCCGGTGCCGAAGAATGCGCCGGAATTCTATACATCCGATGTCGCGACCTATGCGTTCGACCCCGCCGCCGCCAACGATATTCTCGACAAGGCGGGTTACAAACAAGGGCCTGATGGTAACCGTTTCTCGCTGAAGCTGCGCCCCGCACCCTATTTCAACGAGACCCGCCAGTTCGGCGATTACCTTCGTCAAGCGCTCGCCGTCATCGGCATCGATGCCGAGATCGTTAATGCCGATGCGGCCGCGCACCAGAAGGCTGTTTATACCGACCACGACTTCGACCTTGCCGTCGGCCCGCCGGTCTTCCGCGGCGATCCGGCGATCTCCACCACGATTCTCGTCCAGTCCGGGACGCCAGCCGGCGTGCCCTTCTCCAACCAGGGCGGCTACGTCAATCCGGAGCTCGACAAGATCATCAAACAGGCCTCCGAGACGGTCGACACGGCGGCGCGCACGGATCTCTACCGCAAGTTTCAGCAGCTCGTCGTCGCCGATCTGCCGCTGATCAACGTGGTGGAATGGGGGTTCATCACCGTCGCGCGCGACACCGTACTCAATGTTGCGGACAATCCGCGCTGGGCGGTCTCGAACTGGGGCGATACCGCGCTGCAATCGTGATAGGATCGGCAGCAATTCTCTTCCAGAGGCCCTGTCCGGCGTGAAACGAGCCATCATCCTCCTGAGGCGCAGGGCAATCAGCAGCATTCTGGTGCTGCTGATCGTGGTGATCTTCACCTTTTTCCTGCTCGAATCCGCCTCGGGCGATGCCGTCGACGCCTATCTCGGTTCGATCGGCGGCGGCGACGCCGCACTGAGGCAGTCGCTGCGCGAGAGCTACGGCCTCGACCAGTCGATGTTTGCGCGCCTCTGGCTCTACCTTTCCTCGCTGGCGCGGTTCGATCTCGGCTGGTCGGTCGCCTTCAACCGGCCAGTCGGCACGCTCATCACAGAGCGCCTGCCCAATACGCTGCTGCTGATGGGCAGCGCGACGGCACTCTCCTTTGGTATCGGCTCGGCGCTCGGCATCCTTGCCGGGGCGCGGCCGGGTAGCGTGCGAGATCGGATGCTGTCGATCGGCTCACTGATCGTCTATGCCATTCCGAGTTTCTGGCTAGGCCTGGTTCTCAGTATCGTTTTCTCGGTGAAGCTGCGTTGGTTTCCGATCGCCGGCGTGGAAACAATCGCTTCCGGCAAGACGGGATTTGCCCGCGCGCTCGACATTGCTGATCATTTGGTTCTGCCGGTGGGCGCGCTCGCGCTGATCTATCTCGCCTTGTTCCTGCGGGTGATGCGCAGCGGTATGGCCGAGGCCTGGAAGCTCGATTTCGTGCTCTTCGCCCGCGCCAAGGGCCTGTCGCGCAGCCGTATCGTGCTGCGTCACGTGGCGCGCAATGCGCTGCTGCCGCTCGTCACCATGCTCGGGCTGCAATCGGCGGCCATGCTCGGCGGCAGCGTGGTGATCGAGAGTGTCTTTGCGATCCCCGGTTTCGGCCGGCTGGCGCAGGAGGCGGTCAACGGCCGCGACGCGCCGCTGTTGATGGGCATCGTCGTCACCAGTGCCGTCCTCGTCATATCGGTCAATTTCCTCGTCGATCTCGTCTATGCCGCGCTCGATCCGCGCATCGGCGCATCGGAGGGCGGCGTATGAACTGGCTGCGGCGCCTGCCGCGCACACCGGAAGGTGCAGCCGGACTGGCGATCCTTCTCATCCTGCTTTTGGCCGGGCTGCTCGCTCCCGTCGTTTCGCCGGGCGATCCGCTGAGGATCGCCGGCCGCGCGCTGCTGGCGCCGTTCACCGATCCGGCTTTTCCGCTCGGCACCGACCGTCTCGGTCGCGACGTCCTGGCGGGGCTGCTCTATGGCGCGCGGACGTCGCTTGCCGTCGGCCTGGCGGCGGCGTTTTCAGCCATGGTGCTGGGGCTCTGTGTCGGCATGGTAGCCGGTTTTGCCGGCGGGTTCATTGACGAGGCGCTGATGCGGGTGGTCGACGCCTTCCAGATCGTGCCGGCTTTTCTCCTCGCCCTTGCCTTCGTCAGCACCATCGGGGTGTCGACGCCCATTATCGTCCTTGCCATCGCACTCGGGACCTGGGCCGATCCGGCACGGCTGACGCGAGCGCAGGTGCTTGCGATCCGCGAGCAGGATTATGTCGCCTCGGCAAGGGTGATCGGCATGCATCCGGCCGAAATCGCCTTTCGGGAAATCCTGCCGAACGCGCTGCCGCCGGTGCTGGCGCTTTCCGCCACCATCGTCGCCGGTGCTGTTCTCACCGAGGCAGCGCTGTCCTTCCTTGGCCTCGGCAATCCCAATATCGCCACCTGGGGTTCGATGATTGCCGAGGGCCGCAGCGTACTGCGTTCGGCATCCTATCTCTCGGTGATACCGGGCGCTGCCCTTGCCGTGACCGTGCTCGGCGTCCATCTCTTCAGCGAGGGTCTCGGCAAGGCGCTTGGTCATGACGGCGGGAGCGCGCCATGAGCAGCATTTTCTGCAGCCTCAGACAGCTTTCGGTCACCTATGAGCGCAGGAGGAACGGCGTAGCCGCGCTCGACGGTATCGATCTCGATATCACAGCCGGTGAAAGGCTGGCGATCATCGGCGAAAGCGGCTCCGGCAAGAGCACGCTCGCCCGCGCCCTTACCGGCCTGCTGCCGGAGGGCACAAGGGTCGGTGGCGAGATGCTGTGGCCCGGACTCGGCCATCCGCCTCGCCCGGGGCGCGATTTCGGCTTCGTCTTCCAGGATCCCGGTTCCAGCCTCAATCCCGTCCTGACGATTGGCGAACAGGTCGCCGAGGGCGCCAGGCGCCATCTCGGTCTCAGCTGGAAACAAGCCTATGTCAGGGCCGAGGAATTGCTCGGACGGGTGCGGATACCGCAGCCTGACAGGACCATGCGGGCCTTTCCGCATCAGCTTTCCGGTGGCCAGCGCCAGCGCGTGGCGATCGCCGCGGCCATTGCTGCGAAGCCTGCGCTGCTGATCGCCGACGAGGCGACCAGCGCGCTCGACGTGGTCGTCCAGGCCGAGATTGTCCGTCTGCTCGACGGGCTGGTGCGCGAGGACGGCATGACGCTGCTGTTCATCACCCACGACATCGCGCTTGCCTCCGGTTTCGTCGACCGCATCGCCGTCTTCCGCAATGCGAGGCTGGTCGAGGCTGGCCCCGTCCGTTCCGTGCTTTCGGCGCCGAAAAGCGACTACACCGCCGCCCTCATTGCCAGCCATCGCGACCTCGCGACGCCGCCGCTGATCGCAGAGGTGCAGCCATGAACGATGCGCTGCTTTCCGTCGAGAACCTGTCGAAAGGGTTTTCTTCCGGCGCGCGCCAGGTTGCAGCCCTCGACAATGTGTCGCTGACGATCTCAGCCGGCGAAACGCTCGGCCTCGTCGGCGCCTCCGGCAGCGGGAAATCGACGTTGTCGCGCCTCCTGCTGCGGCTTCTCAGCGCCGATGCCGGGTCGATCCGCTTCGAGGGGGTGGATTGGCTTGCCCTGAACGGTGCGTCGTTGCGCCGCCGGCGGGCGCGCATGCAGATGGTGTTCCAGGACCCGCTCGCAGTCTTCAATCCGCTGGCGAGCGTTGGCGCCGTGCTCGACGATCCGCTTCGCATCCACGGGGTCGTCGCGAAAGACCGCCGCCGCGACGAGATCGTCATGCTGCTCGAACGCGTCGGCCTGCCTGCCGATTATGCCGGTCGGCCGGTCCGTTCGCTCTCCGGCGGCCAGCGCCAACGCGTGGCGATCGCCCGGGCGATTGCGGCACGGCCCTCGCTGCTGGTGCTGGACGAAGCCGTATCGGCCCTCGACGTCACCGTGCGCGGCAGGATCCTGGAACTTCTGGTCGATCTGCAGAAAGAACAGGGCATTGCCTGTCTGTTCATTTCACACGATCTTGCCGTCGTCCGCGCCGTTTCCCACCGCATCGCCGTCATGGATGGCGGGCGGATCGTCGAGACCGGTCCGGCCGCGGCGCTCGTTGCCGCGCCGCAATCCGATGCCGCTCGCGCGCTCGTTGCCGCCGTCCCCCGTCTCGCGACCGATCCCTGCTGAAGGAAGTATCCATGTCCGATCTTGGTTGGAATCCCCTGCATGGCGTACCCTCCTATCCCGCGGAACGCTACGCAGCCCTTGCCGACAGGATCGGCCGCCTATTGCGCAGCCGTGGCGACATATTGCTTGTGCAGGCAGAGGCAGTGGTGGCGCTGGAGGCGGCAGCGGTCAGCCTTGCGCGCCCCGGCCTTACCGCACTCAACATCGTCACCAGCCTCTATGGCGGTTGGTTCGGGCAATGGCTGCGGCGGGGCGGTGCAACGGTTGCCGATATCGTCGCCGAACCAGGCCTGCCGATCGAGATCGATGCCGTCGCCAAAGCACTCGACGCCGGTTCTCGCATCGATGTGCTCGCTCTGGTTCATGCCGAATCCGCCAGCGGCATTCTCAATCCCCTGCCCGAGATACTGGCGCTTGCGCGTGATCACGGCATCGTCACCGTCGTCGATGCGGTCGCCTCGGTCGGCGGCCACGGGCTCGATGTCGACGATCTCGGCATCGACATCGCGGTGATCGGCCCGCAGAAGGCACTCGGCGGTCCGGCTGGTGTCTCCGCGCTCTCGGTCAGCCGCCGTGCCTGGGATTTCATTCTCCGAGATGGCGCACCGCGCGATTCGATCTTGTCTTTGGCGGACATGAAGAGCTGGGTCGATAGCGGCCGGTTCGGCCTGCCGGGAACGCCGGCGCCGCTGGAATTCTTCGCGCTGGAAACGTCGCTCGACCGCATCGAAGCCGAAGGCCTGGAGAATGTGGTCGCCCGCCATGCGCTTGCCGCATCGGCAACACGGGCGGGGCTTGCGGCACTCGGAACTCCGGTCTGGGTGCCGGCAGCAAAGGCGTCGAACCTGGTGACGGCGGTGCCGGTGCCGGAGGCGCTGGCACCTGCCGTGCTGATCACTGCCGCCGGACGACTGGGGGTCGAGCTGACCGAAGGTGTCGGAACCGCGCCGGCCCGTCTCGTGCGGCTGAACCACACAGGTCCGCGCGCCACATTCCAGACGGTGCTGTCGAATGTCGTGGCCTATGGCGCGGCCCTCAGGCAGGCCGGTCATCTCGCGGATATATCAGCCGCTTCCGAGGCGATTTCGTCGGCCTATAGCCGCTGAGAGATGTTCCCGGAACCGGGACGGCATGTCGATGACCACAAGGCCGCCGTCCGGCTTACGCTTGGCCCGGCAAAAACCCTCCGGCATCCCGATAAAGCCGTATTCAGTCCTTGATAATCGTCGCTCGCCAAGGCAGGAGAGAGGCATCGTGGAGACTTGGTGCAGATGACGAGATTGCTGGATGCGCAGGGCCTGGAGATTTCGCATGAGGGGTACCGCACCCGCCTGAAATGGCATAGGTTGCGCAAACGGTTTGCCGATCCGCTGTTCTCAGCCGAGGTCATGGCGGAAGGATTTGCCGCCGGCGCTTCGATGGAGCTCGATCTGCGCGTGCGCGCCGATAGCGGTTTCGTCGTGCTGCACGACGAGGACCTCGAAGGTGAAACGACCGGGCATGGACCGATTGCCGAAAAAAGCCTTGGTGACCTCGGCGATATCAGGATGCAGGAGGGCGACCGGCCGCTGATCCTCAGCGAAGATCTCGCCGCCATGCTGCAATCGGCCCATCCGGCCGCGCTGCTGCAATTCGACATGAAGGACGACTACGAGGCGATCGGCGCCAGGGGCATTGAGCATCTTGCCGCGCATTTCCGCGATATCGCCGCCTCGGTGATCGTTAGCGGCGGCAGTCTCGATCTCATCGTCGCGGTCAAGGAGAAGCTTCCGCATCTGCTGCGTGGCATCGATCCCACCGACAAGCTCTACGATATCAGCAAGGCTCGCGGCTGGAAGGCTGTCGAGGCGGAATTGCGCGCCGACCTGCGCGGCCCGACCGAACCGGACACGATTTATTTGCAGTGGTCACTGATCCTGGACGCCGCCAGGGACGGTCTCGACATGATCGCGCTCTGCCAGGACCAAGGCAAACGCGTCGATGCCTGGACCTTCACCCTGAAGGATCCGGAGGCTGGTTTCAGCGAAGAGGAATGGTTGAATTTCTCGGCGCTGATGGCCCTGAAGCCGGATCAGATCACCACCGACGAGGCACCGGCGACCGAACGCGCCTGGCGCCGCCGCATGGCAGTCTAACAACAAGCATCGGAGTATCATTTCGAAAGGTGTGAGCCGCTGTCGGGACTCTATTTCTCGGCCTGTCGCATGTTTTGCGTAATTTGCATCATTTTAAACTTCTGATGCTATCCATATCCAGCAGACAAATGTTGGTGTTCGATATGCAAGTTGTTGATACTAAAGCAATTGCGCAACAAGCAAATTCCAGCTTGCAGGAAGCGTGGCATCTTGGGTGCACAGGCCGCTCCGTCGAGGCACTCACACTGGCCGGCCAGATCCTTGCGGATGCCACGGCGCGGGGCGACGATCGGCTCGCTGCTCAATGCGACACCGACATTGGCTGGTACTGTTTTCAGATCGGCAAGGCCGAACTTGGCCTGACGCATGTCCGCCGGGCGGTAGACTTCTGGAAAACGAACGGGGAGCCCAGACAGGAAGCCTATGCCCGGGCCTATTTCGGATGGCTGCTGCTGGAATTGGGCCTGCCGGAGGAAGCGATCGAAGAAGCCACGCACGCGTTGGATCTGGCCGACAAGACAGCAGACCCGAAAGCGCAAAGCCTGGCCACCAACGTCATTGGAATTATCTTCTGGTACAACAAGCAGCCCGACCGGGCCATCCTGATGAGCGAGAGGTCTGTCGAACTCGCCAGATCGATCGGCGACAAGACCTATGAATGCTGGTGGCTCATCAATCTCGGCGGCGCTCATTCGGAAGCCGGATATATCGCGCAGGCGCTCGATCAGCCGGAGCAAGGCCACCAGATGCTGGTGAGAGCGCTGGAACTGACCGAACAGGCGCTCGACATCGCAACCGAGACTGGCGATCGCTGGGCTGCCCGCATCTGTCTCGGCAACAAAGCCGAGTTCCACAGCCACCTGGGCGAGCATGACAAGGCGCTCCAGTGCATGGTCCGCTACCGGCTGTTGCAGGAGAACAGCTATGTCAGGGACAGGCAGCAATATCTCTACACCTTGGGCCAGATCTACAACAATTCCGGCAAATTCGCGGAAGCTCTAGCGCCGCTGCTCGAGGCGGTGGTGCTGATAGACGATGGCGGCAGTTTCGATTCCTATATCCAGATCTATCTTCATCTGTCGCAAGCCTATGAGGGGCTGGGACAGTTCGATCCGGCGCTGGCGGCCCATAAAAAATATCACCAAGCCTATTTGCGCAATAGCGCCGAGAGAACCCAGCAGCGCGCCCGCCTTGCCGAAATCTACTATGAAACCAAGCGGTTCAAGGAAGTTGCCGAAACGGAGACGAAGCGCGCAGAAACGCTGGAGGCCTCCTATCAGAAGCTGCAGGAGCAAACCGATATCCTTGCCAGTGCCGTCTATGTGGACCCGCTGACCGGCCTCTATAACCGCAAATATCTCGACAGCCGTTTCAAAGAGCTGACGTCCGAGAAGCGCCCATATTCCATCGCTATGCTGGATGTCGATCACTTCAAGTCGGTCAACGACAACTTCTCTCACATGATCGGCGACCAGGTCCTCAGTGCCATTGGCACCATATTGCGCGGCCAACTGCGCATTACCGATCAGGCAATTCGCTTTGGCGGCGAGGAATTCGTCGTCCTGCTCGCCGGCGCTCCCCGGGGCGCCGCCGATGTCTGCGAGCGGCTGCGTTTGGCCGTTGAACAGTGGGCCTGGTCCGAGATCTGCAACGGGTTGCACATTACGATCAGCATCGGTGTCGCCGGCACCCTGTCTGCCACTTCTCCGAACGAGATCCTGGCGATCGCCGATCAGAATCTCTATGCGGCGAAAAAGAGCGGCCGCAATCGCGTTGTTTCGTAACCGGCGTTTCCGCAGCTTTCGGGTCAACGTCGCAGTTACGCCAAATCGGGCGGGTCGCCTCTTTGGGAATGGTCTATTTATAGCCCTTCAATGTCGAGGATGAAGGCGAATTCGCCGGCAAGCCCCGGCGCGTGGGCTATGACAGGCCCGCCTTGCGCAAGCAGCCTGTCGACCGGCGGCATCGCCACCACAGCGCCGGCCTCTTCGGCGATCAGCGCGCCGGCGAGCATGTCCCAGGCATTGAGGTGGCGTTCGTAATAGAGATCGGCAGCGCCCTCGGCGACGCGGACGAGGTCGATCGCGGCCGCGCCCATGCGGCGATAATCCATGCCGCGTTCGTGGAGCCGCCGCGAAAGCGCGAGATGGTCTTCAAAGCTCGTCTTGCGGGAATGACCGAGAATGACGAGCGCATTGGCCGGATCGACGGTCGCAGCCGCGTGCACCGGAAGCCCGTCCTTGAAGGCGCCGCCGCCGCGCACGGCGTGAACGACCTTGTCGGCGGCGGCGTCATAGACCACGCCGATCTCAACCTTTCCCGAGACGACGAAGGCGATCGATACGCCCCAGTGCCGGAAACCCCTGATATAATTGGTGGTGCCGTCGATCGGATCGACGACCCAGGTGCCGCCCTCGCCCGATCGTCCGCCGCTCTCTTCGCCCATGAAAGTATCGTCCGGAAAGCGCGACAACAGCCCGTCGCGGATTGCCTGCTCGGCCTTTCTGTCGGCGATGGTGACGAAATCCTGCAATCCCTTGTTCTCGACGGCGAGAATGCCGGGGTCAGAGTCGCGCCGAAACCGGGCCGCTTCCCGTCCGACCTCGAGGGCAACTGACATGGCGACCTCCGCCCGAGCGCGGATGGCGGCGGCATCGAATGCGGAATTCATCAGGCAGTCCTTCTTCTGATCAATGTCACCGGCGTGAATTCGACACGCGCCGTCAGGTCCGGCTCGGCCATCCGGCTCATCAGCAGTTCGACCGTCTTTTCGGCCTGGACGTCGCAGGGCTGGCGGATGGTCGTGAGATCGTAAGCGGTCCAGCTCGCTTGCGGAATGTCGTCATGGCCGATGATGCGGAGCGGCGGAGCGTCATCGCGGCCGCGGCCCTGCATGACGCGGTCGATCACGCCGCAGGCCATGTAGTCGTTGGCGCAGAACAGTCCGTCGATGCCCGATGCGGCAAGTTCGGCTGCCGCATCATAACCGCTCCGGTAGTTGTTGATCCTTACCTGCAGGAATTGCGCCTCGACGCCGAGCTGCCTGCAACGCGCGATGAAGGCCTCGCTGCGCCGTCGCGCCGTATAGGATACGGCAGGTGCGGCCATCACGGCGGGCTTTCGCACGCCGCTGTCGATCAGCTGGGTGGCGGCTAGATGGCCGGCCATCCGGTCGTCGGAAATGATGCGGTCGACGAAGGGGATGTCGTTGCCCTTGTTGATGAGCACGATCGGCACGCCTTCGGCCGCGCACTGCTCGCAGATCTCGGTCGGCGGTGCGTCCGAGGTGACGATGACGCCTGACACGGCGTAATGCAGCAGCTGACCGATGACCGTCGAAGTATCGGCCTCCGGCGAGGTCGGCAGCAGGATGGGACGAAAATTACGGGCGAGCAGCACTCTTGCGAGATTCTCGATCTGTAGCGTGCGGAACGGGTTGTCGAGGCCGGCAGCGACAACGCCGACGAGATCGGAGCGTTTGTTGGTCAGGCTTCGAGCAAGATAGTTCACCCGGTAGCCGAGTTCCTTGGCGGCCTGGTAGACTTTCTCGCGCGTCTTCGGCGAGACGCTGGCATCCGGCGTGAAGGCGCGCGACACGGCGGCGCGCGAGACGCCGGCCACACGCGCCACATCGAAGGAGGTTACCTTGCGCGGTCCCTTATCCCTGTCTGCCAACTGCTTTTTCCTTAACCGCAGGCGACCGCATCAGATCGGGCAGATCCGTGCAGATGCCGAGAACGGGAAGCTTCATGATGTCGTCGAGAATGGCCGGTCGCTCCTCGTGCCAGAGCACGATCTCGCGGCCCGCCTCGAAGGCGCGGTTCATCAGCGCCTCGGTGACCAGATCCTGCGGACGCTCGCCTGCCCTCTCCCAGCAGAGATGCAGGATATCGGCGCCGGCCTCGTCGCCGAGCGCATGCGGATCGTGGCCAACGCGGATCAGCACCGAGAGCGGAAAATCGCAAGCCGCGTCACGGAGTTCGCGCACCTGCGCCGTGTCGAAGGAGCCGAGACAGGCGAAACGCTGGTTCATCTCGGCAAGATGCCGCCAGCAGCGCATGCCGGTCCCAGGCGCTTTCAGCTCGACATAGAGACCGGTCCCGGTCTCGCGGCCGAGAGCGGCGACCTCCGAAAAACTCGGCACGTCAACGCCGTCGAGTCCGGCAAGCTCCGCTGCCGTCATTTCGGAAATGCGGCGGTCGATGCCGAAGACGCGCTCGAGATGATCGTCATGCGAGACGACGACCACGCCGTCGCTGGTCAGCTGCGTGTCGAGCTCCCACATCTCAGCGCCGAGTTCGGCGGCGCGGCGAAAGGCGGCAAGCGTGTTCTCGGGTTCATGGCCGCTGGCGCCACGATGGCCGATGCAAAAGGGAAGCCGGCCCTTGGCCGCTGGCCAGCCGTAACGCTCGAAAAATCCCGAAAAATCGCGGGTCATCAGAGCCTCCTGCCATGTTCATCGAAGACGAATATGCCGCGGCTGTCGATCGCCCAGCGGACGTCGTCGCCGACATGGATATCGTTGCGTACCGGCTGGATGGAGCGCAGCAGCGATCCGCCGGCAAGAGCCACATCGTAGAGGTTCTCGCGGCCTTGCGTTTCGGCGAAGGTGATCTTGCCGGGCACGGGGATGTCGCCCGCCGGCGTGAAATGCTCCGGCCGGACGCCGAGCATCAGCTTCGTGCCCTCGGCAGCGCCGATGGTATCGGGCAGCGGCACGCGGATCTCGCTTTCCGGGATCGTGAAGGCGCCCTTGTCGACGACGCCGCGCAGGAAGGTGATCGGCGGGTTGCCGAGAAAGCCGGCGACGAAGGCTGTCTTCGGATCGTTGTACATTTGGGCCGGCGTGGCGATCTGAACGATCTCGCCTTCCTTCATGATGGCGATGCGGTCGCACATGCTCATCGCCTCCACCTGGTCATGGGTGACGAGAATGGCGGTGATGCCGGTCTCGCGCTGCAGGCGGCGGATTTCCGAGCGCATTTCGAGGCGCAGCTTGGCGTCGAGATTGGCGAGCGGTTCGTCGAGCAGCAGCACGTCGGGTTTGCGGATCAGCGCGCGGGCGAGCGCCACGCGCTGCTGCTGGCCGCCGGAAAGCTGGGCCGGCCGGCGCCCCATCAGGTTGCCGATCTGCACGAGGGCTGCGATCTGGTCGACCTCCTTTCGGATTTCGGCGGCGGACACGCCCTTCACCTTCAGGGGAAAGCCGATGTTTTCGGCAACCGTCATGTGCGGGTAGAGCGCATAGGATTGGAAGACGACGCCGACATTGCGGGCCTGGCTCGGCAGATCGGTGACGTCGCGGTCACCGAAGAGGATGCGTCCGCCGGTCGGCCGGTGAATGCCACAGACCGCAAAAAGCGTCGTCGATTTGCCGCAGCCGGAAGGCCCGAGCAGCGCCAGCATCTCGCCGTCGCCGACTTCGAGCCGCATGTTCTCGATGACCTTGGTGGAGCCGAAGCTCTTCGAAAAATTGTCGAGGAGGATGCGCATCAGCCTTTGCTCCCGCCGCCGTAGATGTTCATGAGATATTTGTTGAAGAGTGCATAGGCGATCAGAACCGGGAGGAAGTAGAAGATGCCGACCGCTTTGAACATGTTGAAATCATAATTATTGTCGTCGACGAGGAAGCCGGCGAGATAGACCGACAGCACCTGCACCTGATTGCCAGGCGCCAGCACCTGCGGCAGGATAAATTCACCCCAACCGGAGAGGAAGGAGAACAAGCCGAGCGCCATGATGCCGGGCTTGACTTGCGGCAGCACAAGGCTGCGCCAGACGCGGAAACGCGAGGCGCCGTCGACGACGCCGGCCATTTCGATTTCCCACGGCACGGTGTCGTAGAAGCCTTTCATCAGCCAGATGCCGAGCGGCAGGTCGATCGCCGCCTTTACCAGGATGACGCCGATCAGCGAATTGTAGAGGCCGATCATCTGCAGCACGATGAAGATGGCGATGATCAGCGTCACCGAGGGGAAGGCATGCAGCACCATGACGCCGGCAAGGAAGAAGCCGCGCGCCGGGACGTTCAGCCGCGATAGCACATAGCCCGCCATCGACGAGACGATGAGCACGACGCTGGTGGTGCAGGCTGCAAAGAGCAGCGTATTCACCGTCACTTGCCAGATGTTCGCCTTGCCCGCCGTCGTCTGCCACAGGAAACGCCAGTGCTCGAGCGTCAAGCCGGAGGGCAGCAAGGCATCCGGCTGCCTTACCGTCACGGTGTCGAGGAAGAGATAGGCATACATCAGGAGCAGCGGCAGGCTGACGATTGTCAGTGCCGATATGACGGGCCAGCTGCGGTAATTTGCCGAGGGCTGCGATTGTTCGGCCATGGTCAATCCTCGATCAGGGGCTTGGCGACAAGCGTGCCGTAGTTGAAGACGCGCAGATAGAGGAGCGACAGCACCACGCCGATGACGACGAGCACCAGCGCCATGGCGGCACCCAGCCCATATTCGAGATTGCCGGCATAATTCCTGAGCGCGGTGTGATAGGCGGCCAGCGCCCAGACCTCGGTCGAGTTGCCCGGTCCGCCATTGGTGGCAAGCAGGATTTCATTGAAGGAGGCGAGCAGCGACAGCGTCTGATAGCAGGTGACGAAGAGGATCGGCCAGCGCATCTGCGGCAGAATGATGTAGCGGATCTGCTGCCAGCGTGAGGCGCCGTCGACCTCGCTCGCATAGAACTGGCTCTTCGGAATGGCTTTCATCGCCGAGGAGAAGACCAGCATGCCCATCGAGGCGCCGATGAAGCCGTTGATCAGCACAACGAAGATCCAGGCATTATAGGCGTTGTCGAGCAGATAGTTCTTCGGGGGATAGCCGAACTTGCCCATCAGGATCGAAATGAAGCCGGTATCCCAGGCAAGCCATTTCCACAGCATCACATAGATGACGACGGGGGTGATGCGTGGCAGGAGCCAGATGCCGCGGAAGATCGAGGCTGGCGTCGGCGGCATGTAATGCGTCCAGATCGCCAGTAGCAGCGCATAGCCGACATTGAAAAGCGTCAGCACCAGCGCGACATAGAGCACGGTATTCAAGAGCACGCGCGCCATGTCGGGTGAAGTGACCAGGCGCGAGAAATTGTCGGTCGTCCAGATCCAGCCGGTATAGGTGGCCGTGGCGACGGTTTCCTTCTCTTCCGGGGTCAGCTTGAAACCCAGAGAATCCAGCGCCGAAAAGAGCTGCCCCTTGCTGTCGAAGCGAGTGTTGAGGACGGAGCGGTTGAACTGTTCGGAGATCTGCTTGACCTCGCGCGTCGAAGGCCGCTCGGCGAGATCCTTGAGCATGCGCTCGACGTCCCGGCGCGCTGGAAAGACCTCGCCCATATGTTTGGCACGCAATTCCGCCGCGATCCCAGGCGCAAGTCCGAGGCCCTCGACGGCCTTGAGGCCAGCTTCGTCGACCGTGTAACGCGGTTCGGCCATCTCGGCGGCGATGTCGGGCAGCGCCGATTTCAGCGCGATCAGGGAATTGGGCGCGATCTGGTAGACACCGCCTGATATGCCGGTCGCCGTCGTCATGCTGGTCATCGAGAAGACTGCCGTCAGAACGACCGGCATCAGGAAGAACAGGACGATCATGATCGCCGCAGGCGCGATCATCACCAGTCCGAGCGTTCTGGACGATTTCATGGAAGCCCCTCATCGCGAACCGACCGGGCGGCGGGTGCCGCCGCCCGGAGCTTCGATCTTAGCGGATGACGATCTTGTCGCCGAGCGTGCTCTTCAGCTCGCTCTCGGCATCACCAATGGCGGCGTCGACGGTCTTGGCGCCGGTCCAGGATGCTTCGAGGTTCTTCCACATGATGTTCCAATATTTGCCGAAATCGGAATTGTTCGGCATGGCATTGGCATGCGGCAGCAGGCGCTCGGTGGCTTCGCGGGTCCAGCGGTCGGCCGAGTAGAAATCGACTTGCGATTCCGCCTCGGAAATGCCGAGATGGGCCGATTTGACCGCATGCAGCGCGTTGATGCGCGGCTCGGAGGCGATCGTGATCAGCTGGGCGGCGATATCGGTGTCTTCCTTGTCGTGACCCGCTGTCAGCAGGTAGACGAGCGGGTGAGTCAGCGTGTTGGCCTTTCCGCCTTCGCCGGCCGGGATCAGCGTGAAGATCACGTTGCCGAAGAAATCCTTGAGACCTTCCTGGTTGACAAGGCGGGCATAGTGCCAGGTGCCGCCGTCCCAGATGCCGGCCTTGCCGGTGGCGACTTCCTTCCACCACTGGTCGCCCGGCATGCCGATGTGGTTCTTCTTGGTGACGCCTGATTTAACGGCATCGGCGAAGAACTGGTAGGTGCGGGTCATTGCCGCCTTGTCGAAAACGAGCTTGCCGCCTTCTTCCATCGTGCCGCCGAAGCTGGTGTAGAACTGCCAGTAATCGGGTCCGTTGCTGGCGCGCGGATAGAAACCGTAACCGGCCTGGACCAGGCCCTTGTCCTGCATCTTCTTGGCGTCTTCAAGGAGGTTCTTCATGGTGTACTTGCCGTCCTGAACGCTCTGCGGCAACGCATCCAGATCGGCGTCGCTGTAGCCGATCGCCTTCATGTAAGGCTTCCAGAAGAACATCGGGCGGGATTCGGCATCCTGCGGAATGCCGTAGACGGTGCCGTTGTAGGAGGCGATCTGCAGCAGATTTTCATAGATGCCGTTGAGCGGCCAGGAGTCGAGATCGACGTAATCCTCGATCGGGACGATAAGGCCGGCCTGCGACCAGGGCGCGATGTCTTCATGGCCGCTGACGACGATGTTCGGCGCGGTCTTGGCTTCCGCGGCAAGGGTCAGCGCCTGCTTGAAGTCCTCCCAGGCGGAGTAGGATTTCTTGTCGACGGTGATCTTCAGGTCTTCGCCCTTGAGGGCGGCCTGGCGCTGCAACTGCTGGGCCGCGATCTCGATGGCGTCGAGGCGATAGACGTCGTTCGGGCCGGTACCGCCGGCCCAGACGCTGATGGTAACGTCCTTGGCAAAGGCGAAAGCGGAGGTCGAGGCCAGAATAGTGGCCGCGATCGTGAGGGATTTCAAGCTCGGCAGAATAGTCATCTTCTTCGTCTCCCTAGAAGAGCAGTGTGAAGCCTCTTGACGGGTCAGCACTGCTGATGATGGCCGCTCCGAAACCCCACGAAAACGTGACAATGTCCGCTTTATGGACTGAACGTAACGGCCGAATGACAAAATTGAGCACGTGTGCAAATTTATTATGACGATGTCCGGAAGACTTGCAAGCGGCGGTTTTCGACGGGCGTCTTTTACGCTTCAAATTGCGCTTTTCCTGCGTTAACGTCCCGCCATGAGCCTCGAATCCGTCCGCGCCTTTCTCAGCGTCCACGCACCCGATATCGAAATCATCGAAACCGCCGAGAGCTCCTCGACGGTGGCGCTTGCCGCCGAAGCCCACGGCGTCGAGCCGGCCCAGATCGCCAAGACGATCTGCCTGCGCGTCGGCGAGCAGATGATGCTGGTCGTTGCCGGCGGCACGGCAAGGCTCGACAATCGCAAGTTCAAGGACACCTTCGGAGCCAAGGGGCGCATGCTCGACGCCGAAGAGGTGGTGGCGGTCACCAGCCATCCGGTCGGCGGCGTCTGCCCTTTCGGCCTGCCCTCGCCGCTGCCCATCTATTGCGATATCTCGCTGAAACGCTTCGATGAAGTCGTGCCGGCGGCCGGCTCGACGAATTCGGCCGTGCGCATCGAAACCGGACGGCTGGCGGAGCTGACAGGCGCCAGCTGGGTCGATGTCTGCCAGTAAAATGGCCGAAGAACTTCACACCGGGGAAAGACTACCTATATTACCTCTCGACATGCCGTCATTGTGCATGACAGGAGATCAGGAATGCCGAGTGCCGTTTCGCGTTTTGCCAAGATCGCGGCAATTGCCGCACTGACGAGCGCTACCGTTTTTGCTTCCCTCGACGATGCCGAGGCGCGCCGCGCCGGTAGCGGCGGTTTCGGAAGTCGCGGCACGCGCACCTTCCAGGCTCCGCCCGTCACCAGCACCGCGCCCGGGACTGCGGCACCGATCGAAAGATCGATGACGCCGCGTCCACCGACCACGGCACCGGCGACCGCGCAGCAACCCTTCGGCACCCAGCGCCCTGGTCTCTTCGGCGGCTTCGGCCGTTCGATGATCGGCGGCTTGATTGCCGGCGGCCTTCTCGGCATGCTGCTCGGTCACGGTTTCGGCGGCGGCTTCGGCTTTCTCGGCATGCTACTGCAGATCGCGCTGATCGGCGGCGCCGTCATGCTCGCCATGCGTTATTTCGCCAATCGCCGCCAGCCTTCCTACGGCGTCGGCGGCCAGAGCCGATCCTCGCCACAGTCCTATGGCCAGCAATCCTATAGCATGTCGCCTGCCGGCAATTCGTCCTTCCACATCCCGGCGATCGGTTCGGGCGCCGGTTCAGCTTCGTCTTCGCGCGGCAACCGCCCGAGCGACGAGATCGGGCTGGCGCAGGCCGATCTCGATCAGTTCGAGGAACTGTTGACCAGCGTTCAGACCGCCTACGGCGCCGAAGATTACGGCACGTTGCGGCGCCTGACGACGCCCGAGGCCATGTCCTATCTTGCCGAGGAACTCGGCGAAAACGCCACCAACGGCGTGCGCAACCGCGTTTCCGACGTCAAGCTGCTGCAGGGAGACATTGCCGAAGCCTGGCGCGAGGACGGGCAGGAATTTGCCACGCTCGCCATGCGCTACTCCTCGATCGACGCCATGATCGAACGCGACAGCGGCCGTGTTGTTTCCGGCGACGACCGCCGCCCGAGCGAAAGCGTCGAGGTCTGGACCTTCGTGCGCAAGCCGGGCGCCGACTGGAAGCTCGCCGCGATCCAGGGCACGGAGCAACGCGCCGCGTGATGCGGCGCGCAAAGCCGATACTCTCTTTAATTCACTGCGACCGGTTTGGAACGCATGCGGGAAACCGTCTCGCGTTCCGCCCGCTTGCAGCGCATCGGCGGCAGGCCGCGATCCATCAGGTCCATGTCTTCGAGCACCATGTCGCCCATCTTCTTGAAGGCGCTGTCGAGTGCGCCGGCGCGATGCGCCGAGCGGATGAAGCCCTTCAGGCGCCGCACCGGATGATCGGCCGGCAACGGCTCTTCAGGGTAGACGTCGCTCGCCGCGACGATATGGCCTGACGAGACGGCCGCCATCAGCGCATCGAAATCGACGACATCGGCGCGGCTGAGCAGGATGAAGGCGGCGCCCTTGCGCATGCTGGCGAAGGCCTCCGCGCCGAGAAATCCCCTGTTCTCGCTGGTGACGGCGGCGACGACGAAGATGAAATCGCTCTTCGTCAGAACGTCCTCCAGGCTTGCCGGCTCGACGCCGTTTTCCTCGAGGATCGATTGCGGCAGCCAGGGATCGAACACCCGGATGCGGGTTCTGAAGCCGGACAGCACTCGTCGCAGCGCCTTGCCGAGATCGCCGAAGCCGACAATGCCGATCTCGGAGCCGGCGAGCAGCCGCGCACTCGAATTGCCCTCCCCGCCCCAGAGTTCGCTGCCCTGGCGGAAGGCGACATCCGCATCGACGATGCCGCGCGCCAAGGCCAGCGCGAAACCGAGACCGATTTCGGCGACCGGCTCGGCAAAGACCTGGCCTGTGGTCACAACGTGGATGCCGCGCTCGAAGAGCACCTCATAGGGCATGTTGTTGAGAAGATTGCTTTCGACGTTGAGGATCGAGCGCAAGGCCGGCATACGTCCCAGCGTTTCCGCCGAAAGCGGCGGCTGGCCGATGATGTAGCGCGCCTTGCCGAGGATCCCGTCGCCGAGCCCGGCGATATTCTCGGGGTCGGCCTCGACGATCTCGTATTTCACATGCAGTTCGGCCCGCGCCTTGTCGCTGAAGATCAGGTCGAGCGTGCGCGGCTCGGGGGCGCTGATTGCCAACGGCCGTTCGGTATTCGTCATAGGCATCTCCTCCATCGCGGCGGCTTTCGCCATCTCCGCCGGACGATTGATAGCCGCTGTGCGGGATCGTTTCCAGTTCGCGGAAAAGAACTTTAGAAAACGAGGGGCGCTCGGCGTTGGGAGGCGCTGTCGAAAGCGGCATCTGCCTATCAGATAAGCAATTGAATTGGCTTGTTATTTCGCGGCATTTTCGTTGACGGCGGGAATTCTTTGAACTAGCGTGGTGCACGCGACTTGGAACCATACCTGTGTTCGGCGGCCGCAGGATATTCGAAAACTCATGAGGGAATGAGCCATGAAATCAGCACTCAAGAGCGGTCTGCTTGCCTTGGCTGCCGCAGCGCTTCCAGCCGCCGCCTACGCCCATCCCGCCATCGGCGAAGCCGCCGGCTTCAGCCATGGCTTTGCCCATCCGATCTCTGGCCTCGATCATGTCCTCGCCATGGTGATGGTCGGTGTTTTCGCATTTCAGCTGGGCGGCCGCGCCACCTGGCTCGTGCCGACGACCTTCGTCTTGGTGATGGCAGTTGGTGGTGTCCTCGGGGCGACCGGCGTCAATATTCCCTTCGTTGAAACCGGCATCGCGCTTTCCGTCGTCGTCCTCGGCGCCATCGTTGCGCTCAATGTCAAGGCGCCGCTCGCCGCAACACTCGGTATCATCGGCCTCTTCGCCATCTTCCACGGTCATGCACATGGTGCCGAAATGCCGGAAAATGCCGCCGGTGCTGCCTATGCTGCCGGCTTCATGATCGCGACCGCACTGCTGCATGCCGCCGGCCTCACGCTTGGTTACCTCATCGGCCGCGCCGGTGAACGTCAGGGGCTTTTTGTGACGCGTACGGCAGGCGGCATTGCCGCCATATCGGGCGTCGGTATCCTGGCCGGCTTGATCTGAGCCTGGCATTTCTGAACAGATACGAGGCGGCGTCCTAGACATCTCAATCCGACAGAACGCCCGGCATGCCTAGCGCATCGCCGGGCGTTTCTGCGTCTCGCTGCAAAGGGCTCCGGATTTGACCCAAGTCAAATTCAGCGGCGTTGCGCCCGGCTATAGATAGCCAACGATCAACGACGGGACACCCAAATTGACGCAGGGCCGCCTTGCCGATTGCCGGCGAGACGCGAAAGTCAGTATAGTAATTTCAGAAATTTCTGAAATCTCAGACGCAACGGAAACGACCATGAACCTTCCGCCTCTCGTCCAGTCCTTTGTTCTCCATTTCGGCGAAATGGGATCCCGCTGGGGAATCAACCGCACGGTCGGCCAGATCTACGCCCTGCTCTTCGTTTCTCCGGCGCCGCTCTGCGCCGAGGAGATTGCCGAGTCGCTCGGTATCTCGCGCTCCAATGTGTCGATGAGCCTGCGCGAACTGCAAGCCTGGAACCTCGTTCTTCTCAAACACAGGCCGGATGATCGCCGCGATTTCTTCACGACGCCAGATGATGTCTGGCACATATTGAGGACGCTTGCCGAGGAGAGAAAGAAGCGGGAAGTCGATCCGACGCTGTCTGTTCTGCGCGAAATCCTGATGCAGCGGCCGGCGAGCGACGCCGAGCGCCATGCGCAGCAGCGGATGAGCGAGATGCACACGCTGATCGAGCAGCTGACGCATTGGTATGACGACGTAAAACAACTTGAAACGGAAAGGCTCGCAACGCTACTCTCGCTGGGTGCGAAAGTGACCAAGCTTCTGGAGGCCAAGGACCGGGTCGTTTCGCTCGGCCGCAGCCGCCGGCCAAATCCTGCGAACAAGAGTTAGCGCCATGGGCACTGCTTTCTTCGACGCGAAGGACAGACAAGAGGCCGAGCCAATGCCGGAGGGCGATCCTGTCTCGCCTGTCACAGGTCCCAACGGTACGAAAGGCGGGCTGCGCAGAGCGGCAATGCTGCAGGCGCTGGGCGCCGCCATCTGGATCCCGCAGGCCGGGTTGCTGGCCGTCTCGGTCGGCCGCATCGCCGATGGCGGCGGATGGCATGACGTTCTATGGCCGGCCCTCGGCATCCTTGTCCTCGGGTTTGCAAGAAGCTGTCTCGACGCGGCCGGCGGCCGCCTGGCCTTTCATGCCGCGCGCGGCGAGCTCAGCCGCAGGCGGAAGATTGCCGCCGCGGCACTTTCCATGTCGTCGCCGATCGATCGCAGCCGGCCGGCCTCCGGCAAAGCCGCAAGTGTGCTTGGCGAACAGGCCGAACTCATCGTGCCTTACCTCGCCCGTTTTCAGCCGGCGCGCATGAAGGCGAGCCTCGTGCCGCTCATCATCCTTGCCTTCATCCTTCCGGTCTCCTGGATCGCCACGCTGGTTTTGCTGTTCGCCGCGCCGCTGATCCCGATCTTCATGGCGTTGATCGGCTGGCGTGCCCAGGCGGCCAGCGAAAGACAGCTGGTTGCGACCGGCGGCCTCAACGGCTTCCTGCTCGATCGGCTGCGTGGACTGGCGACGATCCGCGCGCTCGACGCGGTGGATGCAACCGCCCTGCGGCTGCGTTCGGAAGCGGAGTCGCTGCGAGTGCGCACCATGGCGGTTCTGAAGATCGCCTTTCTGTCCTCGGCCGTGCTTGAGCTTTTCGCAGCCCTCGGCGTGGCGATGATAGCCGTCTACGTCGGCTTCAGCCTGCTCGGCGAAATCCGCTTCGGCACTTGGGTAGGCCGGCTCGACCTGACGGAGGGATTGTTCATCCTGCTGCTGGCGCCGGCCTTCTTCGAACCGTTGCGTGAACTTTCGGCCGTCTGGCACGATCGGGCGGCGGGCGAAGCGGCGCTGAAAGCCATGGACGCCATCGCTGCCGACGGCCTGTCCATCCAAGGAGCAGTCGAAGTCGCGCCGGCGGTACCTGCCGTCGCCAAAGCGCCTGATATCCACCTTGAAAATCTCGCCTTTCGCTACGCCGCCGACGAACCGTTGGTGCTCGACGATTTCAACCTCGATATCGTAGCCGGCGAACATCTGGCGCTTCTCGGCGCCAGCGGTTCCGGTAAGTCGACGCTTCTTTCGTTGATTTCAGGACTGGCGCCCTGCACCGGTGGCCGGATCGTCATCGGTGGCATCGAACTTGCGGACGATACCGCCGCCGTCCTGCGCGGCAGCATGGCGTGGATCGGCCAGAGACCGCATATTTTTGCCGGTACCATCGCTAGCAATATCGCGCTCGGCAGGCCCGGCATGCTGCGCGGCGATCTGACGGATGCGCTCGATGCCGCGAGACTGCGGAAGGTTGCCGAGGCCTATGGCAGCCGGCCGCTCGGCGAGGGCGGAATCGGACTTTCCGGCGGCGAGGCGCTGCGGCTGGCGATCGCGCGGGCCGCCTGCAATCCGCATCTTAGGATCATCCTTGCCGACGAGCCGACTGCGCATCTCGACGCCGCCACCGCCGCCGAGGTGACCGAGAGCCTACTTTCGCTCGCCAGGGACCGTATCTTGATCGTTGCGACCCACGATCCGCTGCTTGCCGCCCGCATGCATCGCATCATGCGCATCGACACTGACCTCGTCATGAGGGAGGCCGCCGAATGAGCACATTTGCTACAAACCTCAAGCCGCTCCTGCGACTCTTCTTTGCCGAACGCCGGCGTGCGCTGCTGCTGGGCGCAGCACTTTCAGCGGCGACGGTGACGGCCGGCATCGCCCTGCTCGGCCTGTCCGGCTGGTTCATCACCGCCACCTCGCTCGCCGGTCTTTCCGCCGCCGCCATCACCTTCGACGTCTTTGCGCCGTCGGCCGGCATCCGCCTGCTCGCCATCGTCCGGACGGCCGCGCGCTACGGCGAGAGGCTTGCGACGCATGATGCAACGCTCGGCGTGCTCGCCGCCCTGCGCGAAAGGCTGTTTCGCGGCTTTGCCGAACCGAGTGCGGCTCGCACCCTGCTCTATCGTCCCGCAAGGCTGCTCTTCCGGCTGACGGCCGATATCGATGCACTCGATTCCCTCTATTTGCGCATTCTCGTGCCGGCTACGGTGGCGATCGGCGCAGCGCTGGCAGCAAGCCTCGCACTGGGGCTGATGCATCCCGTGTTCGGTCTGTGTTTCGGCCTTTTTCTCGCCGGCGCCGGGCTCGGCCTGCCTCTGATCGCCGGCCGGGGGGCGCGCAAACATGCCCGCAGGCGCGCCCATGGTATCGAGGGGTTGCGGTCGCGGACGATCGATCTCGTCGCCGGCCAGACCGATCTCCTGATGGCTGGTCGGCTTGCCGCGCAGAGACATGCGATCATGGCAGCCGACAGCTATGCCGCCCACGCCGACGACCGGCTGAACCGTGTCGAAACCGGCCTGACATTCGGCTTCGGCCTCGTTTCGACGCTGCTGTTGACGGCATCGCTGCTTGCCGTCGCAGCGCTTGCGGAAGCCAAGGTGATTACCGCTCCCGTCGCCGCGCTCGGCCTGCTCGTCGCCTTTGCCGCGGTCGAACCCTTTGCAGCACTACGCCGCGGCGCCCTGGAACTCGGCAGAACGCTGCTCGCGGCAGCGCGGATCGCGCCGCGGTTTGCCGCCGCGACAGAACCCGAACCATTGGCAGCGCCTTTGCCGGGATATGCTTTCTCACTGGCTGATGTGTCAGCCTTCCATGAAAACTCCGCCGCGCCGGCGCTTGAGGGTATCGAACTCACGCTTCAACAGGGCGAACGTCTCGCCGTCATCGGCAGCAGCGGCGCCGGCAAGTCGAGCCTGCTTGCTCTCCTTTCCGGCGAGTTGCCGGCCCGGACGGGAAGTGTTGCCGTGACAACGGCGACCCTGCTGACGCAACGGACGGAACTCTTCGAGGACAGCCTGCGCGGCAACCTCTGTCTTGCGAACCCGGATGCCAGCGAGGGCCGTCTTCTTGAGGTGCTCGCCGCCGCCGGCCTGCTTGCCGATATCGAGGCCATGCCGCGGGGGATCGATACGCCGCTCGGCGAAGGCGGGATCGGTCTTTCCGGCGGCCAGTCGCGCCGGCTGGCGCTTGCCCGGCTCTTCCTGCGCGACACGCCGCTCTGGCTGCTCGATGAACCGACAGAGGGTCTCGACGGCGCCACCGCCCGTGACGTGATCGGCCGGCTGTCGAGCATGGCGGCAGGCCGGTCGCTGGTGATCGCCACGCATATCCGTCGCGAGGCTGATATCGCAGACCGCATCGCCGTCATCGAAGGCGGCCGCATCTCAGAGATTTCGCGCCGCGGAGAGGCGGCGTTCGAAAAGGCGCTTAACCGGCTTCGGCCGGATTGAGCAAACATGCCCTCACGCGCCGGCCGGCGCGGAGGAACGCTTTGTATCCCGTGGGACCGTGGGAGAAAGACAATGGAACTAGATATCGTCGCGCTATCGCGCTTCCAATTCGCGCTGACGGCGCTTTACCACTTCCTGTTTGTGCCCTTGACGCTCGGCCTGTCCGTGCTCCTGGCGATCATGGAAACCGTCTATGTCATGACCGGTCGCCAGATCTGGCGACAGATGACGAAATTCTGGGGCACGCTGTTCGGCATCAACTTCGTGATCGGCGTCGCTACCGGCATCGTCATGGAATTCCAGTTCGGCATGAACTGGAGCTATTACAGCTATTATGTCGGCGACATCTTCGGGGCGCCGCTGGCGATCGAAGGCCTCATGGCCTTCTTCCTCGAGGCGACCTTCGTCGGGCTGTTCTTCTTCGGCTGGGACAAGCTGTCGAAGGTCGGGCATCTCGTTGCCACCTGGGCGGTGGCGCTCGGCTCGAATTTTTCGGCACTCTGGATCCTCATCGCCAATGGCTGGATGCAGAACCCGGTGGGATCGGCGCTCAACCCGCAGACGATGCGTATGGAGATCACCAGCTTTTTCGACGTGGTCTTCAATCCGGTGGCCCAGGCGAAATTCGTCCACACGGTGTCGGCGGGTTACGTCTGCGCCTCGATCTTCGTGCTCGGCGTCTCGGCCTGGTATGTGTTGAAGGGCCGGCATATCGAGCTTGCCAAGCGCTCGATGACGGTGGCCGCCTCCTTCGGCCTCGCCTCGGCACTTTCCGTCGTCGTGCTCGGCGATGAGAGCGGGTATCTCGCCACCGAAAACCAGAAGATGAAGCTCGCCGCGATCGAGGGCATGTGGAAGACGGAGCCCGCTCCGGCAGCCTTCACCGCCTTCGGGTTCCCCGATCAGGAGGCGCGCGAGACGCATTTTGCCGTGCATATTCCCTGGGTCATGGGCCTCATCGGCACACGGTCGCTGACGACCGAGATCCCCGGCATCGACAAGCTCGAACAGCAAGCCGAAACCCGCATCCGCGACGGCATCAAGGCTTACGACGCGCTGATGCAGATCCGTTCGGCACCGGCACAGGATCAGGTTGCGCAGGAAGTGCGCAGCTCCTTCGAGGATCTCGGCCATGATCTCGGTTATGCCCTTCTTCTGAAGCGCTACGTCGACGATCCTCGCCAGGCGACCGACGAGCAGATCGTCCAGGCCGCGCGTGATACGATCCCGCACGTGCCGACGCTGTTCTGGTCGTTCCGCATCATGGTCGGCCTCGGCATCTTCTTCATCCTGCTGACCGCCACCTTCTTCTGGCTGTCGGCGCGCCGCCATCTCGACAAATATCCGCTCCTTCTGAAGATTGCCGTGCTGGCGATCCCCCTGCCCTGGGTCGCCATCGAACTCGGCTGGGTCGTCGCCGAGTTCGGCCGCCAGCCCTGGGTGATCGAAGGCGTTCTGCCGACGGCTGCCGCCGTCTCCAGTCTCGGCGCCAGCACGGTGCTTCTGACCATCATCGGTTTTGGCGCACTTTATACGGTGCTGATCGTCATCGAGATGAGCCTGATGATCAAGGCGATTCGCCAAGGACCGGAACCGGACGACGAGCCGGAAGCCGTTCTGATTTCCGAAACCCTCGTCCCGGCCGCGGAGTGACTGTCATGATCCTTCACGAACTCATCGATTATGAAAGCCTGCGTCTCATCTGGTGGCTGCTGCTCGGCGTATTGCTGATCGCCTTTGCAACGACGGGCGGCTTCGACCTCGGCGCCGGCACGCTTCTGCCTTTCGTCGCCAGGACCGACACGGAACGGCGCGTGGCGATCAACACCATCGGCGCCACCTGGGAGGGCAACCAGGTCTGGCTGATCCTCGGCGGCGGCGCCATTTTCGCCGCCTGGCCGCCGCTCTATGCGGTTTCCTTCTCGGGCTTTTACCTGGCGATGTTTGCGATCCTCTTCGCGCTCATCCTGCGCCCGGTCGGTTTTAAATACCGGTCGAAGCGGGAAAGCGCCACTTGGCGGAGCGGCTGGGACTGGGCGCTCTTCATCGGCGGTTTCGTGCCGTCGCTGATCTTCGGCGTTGCCGTCGGCAATGTGCTGCAGGGCGTGCCCTTCCGCTTTGCCGACGATATGCGGATCTTCTACGAAGGTTCGTTCTTCGCCCTGCTCAACCCCTATGCGCTGCTCTGCGGCCTGCTTTCCCTAGCCATGTTGACGATGCATGGAGCGGCATGGCTGGTGTTGAAAGCAAGCGGCCCGGTGGCCGAACGTGCCAGACGCTATGGCAGCATCGCCGCTCTTGCCGTCATCGTGCTTTTCGCACTCGGCGGCCTCTTCCTGTGGATCGGTGTCGGCGGCTATCGCATCACCAGCGATATCAGCCCGATCGGTCCCTCCAACCCGCTGCTGAAGACCGTGGCGCTGGAGAAAGGCGCGTGGCTGACCAACTACGCTGCCCATGCGTGGATGATCATCGCGCCCGTGCTCGGCTTCGTCGGCGCGGCACTGGCCTTCATTGCCATGCGGGCAAAACGCGAGGTGATGACGCTGCTGTTCAGCAAGGTGGCGATCCTTGGCATCATCTCCACGGTCGGCCTGTCGATGTTCCCGTTCATCCTGCCCTCCTCACTCGATCCGCGATCGAGCCTGACGGTCTGGGATGCATCCTCCAGCCACATGACGCTGTTCATCATGCTGGTGGTGACGGTGATCTTCCTGCCGATCATCTTCGCCTACACGGCCTGGGTCTACAAGGTTCTGTGGGGCAAGGTCGATGAGAAGTCCATCACCGACAAAAATAGCCACGCTTACTAGAGCGGCTCAGTAGAACCGCTCTAACCTTTTGTTTTTACGCAATTCCCGGCAAAAGCGCTTCACGCTTTGCCTGGAATTGCTCTGAAGGAGACGAAACGATGTGGTATTTTGCATGGATGCTCGGCCTGCCGCTGGCCGCCGCCTTCGCCGTCCTCAACGCCATGTGGTATGAGCTGATGGACGATGCCGCCCGGAAGAGGGCTTCCGAGTCACGCAAGTAGAATGGAAAGGGCGCGACGTGAACCGCGCCCTTTCCTATTGGTCAGCCTTCCAGCCACTTCACCTGATCGGGCGTCAGCTTGATGTCGAGCGCCGAGAGACTGTCTTCCAGCTCGGCGACGGTGCGCGGCCCGATCAGCGGAATGACCGGGAAAGGCTGGGCGATCACATAGGCGAGCGCGATATGGATCGGATTGCGGCCGAGCTTGTTGGCCAGCTCGATGGCGCGGTCGCGGCGTCCGAAGTTGCGCTCGGAATACCAGACCCGCACGATCTCCTCATCGTCTCGCTTGTCGCGGCCGGCACGGTCGGTGAAGAAGCCGCGGCCCTGGCTCGACCAGGCAAAGTTCGGGATCTGCTTCTCGTTCAGCCACTTCTTCCAGTCGTCGTCGGAAGCGGCGACGCAACCGGCCCAGATCGGATCGAGCATCTCGGCGAGCGAGAAGTTGTTGGAGAGTGCTGCCGGCGCCGCCTTGCCGGTCTTTTCGGCATAGGCGATCGCCTCGTCGAAACGCGCCCTTGTCCAGTTCGAGCCACCGAAGATGCCGCGAATGCGGCCACGCTTGACCTCAGCATCCATGGCATCGACGAACTCGCTGACGGGCACGTCGGTGTTGTCGCGATGCATGAAATAGATGTCGACATAATCGGTCTTCAGCCGGGAAAGCGACTGGTCGAGCTGCTTTGCGATCATATCGGGATAGCAGAGCGGCGAATGCGCACCCTTGCCGATCAGCACGATCTCTTCGCGCGGCACCTTTCGGCTCGTGTGCCAGTCGCCGAAGATCGCTTCCGTCTTGCCGCCGCCATAGACATAGGCCGTGTCGAAGGCATTGCCGCCGGCTTCGTAGAAGGCGTCGAGCGTCAGCGAGGCAGAGGCGAAGTTCGGGAAGAACTCGAAGCCGAGCGTGACGACCGAGGCCGGCTTGGAAATGCCGGGGATCTGACGCTGCGGAATGCTGTTGCCACGCGCGACCGTGCCGCCGGCAATGTTTGCCGTGCGCTTACTGGCTTTCTCAACGCCGTATTCCAGACCGACCGAGGCACGCCATTGGTCGAGCACGCGCAGGTTTCCGATCGAATCCGCCCAGCTCATGCCGGGAGAGCTGAATTCCGTCTTACCGGCGCGGATGGCGTCACCCGCCGCATCGGCCTCGAAGGAGTAAAGCCAGCGGTCTTCCCTGAGCTCGACGGTTTCCCGGCTGCCGCCCTTGAAGATCTCGATCTTGCCGACGCCGCCCTTGTGGCCGGAGGCGAACCAGAAATCCTGGACCTCGATCCGGCCTTCCGAGCCGATGATGCGCAGCACATTGTCCTGATTCGCCATGATCGAGCAGGAGACTTCGGCGATGATCTCGTTCGGGAACTTCAGCACGGCAGAGGCCCATTCATCGACGCCGCTCTCTCCGAGATGGGCGACGCCCGAGATCTTCTCCGGTTCGAGGAAGGCCTTGCCCTGCGCCGCGCCGGCAATCAGCCGGGCCATCGAAACCGGATAACCGCCGACATCGAGAATGCCGCCGCCGGCGGTATCATTGGCGAAAAGCCGGTGTTCCGGCCTAAAGCTGCCCATGTTGAAGCCGAAGCTCGAGCGGATGATGCGGACCGTGCCGATGACGCCGCTTTTGACGAGCTCGACCAGCTTCTCCGTCTGCGGATGCACGCGGTACATGAAGGCCTCGCCGGCAAAGACGCCGGCCTTTTTCGCCTCGTAGTAAACGGCTTCGGCATCATAGGCCGACAGCGCGATCGGCTTTTCCACCAGGATGTGCTTGCCGGCGCGGGCGGCCTTGATCGCCCATTCGGCATGGCCGGTATGGGGCACGGAGATATAGACGGCATCAACCTCAGGGTCGGAAAGCAGCGCCTCGTAGCCATTGACGATGCGGGCGCCGGGGAAATTTTCGGCAAGGCCGGGTTTTGCAGGATTGCGGGTGGCGATCGCCACCAGCTTTCCCGTGCGAGAATGGGCGACGCCGTCGGCAAAGGTGCGGGCGATGGTGCCGGGGCCGATGATGCCCCAGCGGATCGGTTGATCTGAACTCATGGAAAATCCTCTTTCGTCTTTCGGTCTTGGGATAGGTTAGCGAAGCCGCCTGCCGGCGCCGTCGAAAAGGAATGTGCGGTTGGCGGGAAGGCCGACCGTCAGCGTCTCGCGATTGCCGGCGACGCGGGATTCCGGCCGCTCGATGATCAGTTGCTCGGGGCCGATGGTGGCGTAGATGTAGCTGGTATTGCCGAGGTGTTCGGCGACGTCGATGGTGACGGTGAGGTCGGCATCGCCCATGCCCGCATCGACGAAATGTTCGGGACGAATGCCGAGCGTCACCTTCGCGCCGGCTTCGATCGGATCGGCGACGGGCAGCGACAGCCGTGTATTGGTATCACTTTCCAGCGCGATCACCGCCCTGCCCGGCTGCGTCTCGATCACCACGGCCTTCAGAAAATTCATCTTTGGCGAGCCGACGAAACCGGCGACGAACTGGTTGGCGGGGTCGTCGTAAAGGTCGAGCGGCGCGCCGATCTGCTCGATATTGCCGGCGCGCAACACGACGATCCTGTCGGCGAGCGTCATCGCCTCGGTCTGGTCGTGGGTGACATAAATCATCGTCGTGCCCAGTTGCTTGTGCAGCCGGGAGATTTCGACGCGCATCTGCACGCGCAGTTCCGCATCGAGGTTCGACAAGGGTTCGTCGAACAGGAAGACCTGGGGTTCGCGGACGATGGCGCGGCCGATGGCGACGCGCTGGCGCTGACCGCCGGAAAGCTGCTTCGGCCGCCGCTTCATCAACTCGGTGATCTGCAGGATCTCGGCGACATGGCGCACGCGCCGTTCAGTGTCGGCTTTCGGATTGCCGTTCATGCGCAGGCCGAAGCTCAGATTTTCCTCGACGGTCAGGTGCGGATAGAGCGCATAGGACTGGAACACCATGGCGATGCCGCGATCGGCCGGCTCGACATCATTGACGACCCTGCCGCCGATCTGAAGCTCGCCCGAGGTGATGTCCTCGAGGCCGGCGATCATCCTGAGCAGCGTGGACTTGCCGCAGCCGGAGGGGCCGACGAAGACGACGAATTCGCCGTCCTTCACCTCCAGATTGGCGCCGTGGATGATCTCAAAGCCGCCGAAGCGCTTGACGATGTTGCTGAGTGAAAGCTCTGCCATGCGGCCTCCCTATTGTTCGATTATTTGATTGCGCCGGCCGCGATGCCGGCGATGAAATGGCGCTGGAGAGCCACGAAGACGACGAGGATCGGCGCCGTCAGCAGCACCGCGCCGGCCATGATGCCGCCCCAAGAGACCTTGGTGAGGCCGATCAGCGTTCCCAATGCCACCGGCGCCGTCATCATTCCCGGTTTGGAATTGATCAGAAGCGGCCAGAGGTAGTTGTTCCACGAGGCCAGGAACAGGATGATCGCCAGTGCGGCCATGGTCGGACGCGCCAGCGGCAGCGCGATGCGCAGGAAGATCTGCCATTCCTTGACGCCTTCGACCCGGGCCGCATCAAAGAGTTCGCCCGGCATCATCGAGAAGGATTGCCGCATGAACAGCACGCCGAGCGAATTGAACAACGGTGGCACAATCAGCGCCACCCAGGTGTTTGCCAGCTTGAATTCGCGTGCCACCATGATGAATTGCGGGATGACGACCACCGAAAACGGCAGCGTGATCGTGCCGAGGATGATGGCGATGACGATGGAGCGGCCGACGAAACGGTAACGCGCCAGCGCCCAGCCCGCCATCGAGGTCAGCAGTACCGACAGGACGGTATAGATGAGCGCGACGCCGACGGAGATCACCATGGCGCCGATGAAATCGGTATCGGCCTGCAGGTTCTTGAAATTCTCGACGAAATTGGTCGATGGCCAGAGCACGATATCAGGGCTGAAGATGCCGTTGTCGGGCATGGTCGAGAAGACGAACATCATCCAGAGCGGAAACAGCCAGATTATAGCCAGCGGCGCCAGTGCGGCATGCAACGCGATCTGGCGCAGCAGAAGGGATTGCGATTTGGACTTCATTTCGGATCCCTCCCGACCCAGAGATTGAGAAGCGAGATCGCCACGGCAAGGGCAGCCATCGTATAGGCGATCGCCGAGGCATAGCCGAAGTTCAGCGAAGTGAAGCCCTGGCGGTAGAGCAGCAGGCCGAGGGTCTCGGTGCCGCCGCCGGGACCGCCGCGGTTGGTGATCAGGAAGGGCTCGGTGAAGAGCTGCATGGTGCCGATCACCGAAAGAACCACGCAGAAGAGGATGATCGGCTTCAGAAGTGGCAGGGTGATATGAAAGAATTGCTGGATCTTGCTCACCCGGTCGAGTGTCGCCGCCTCGTAGACATCGTCGGGAATCGACTGCAGCCCGGCGAGAATGATGATGGCGTTGTAGCCCGCCCAGCGCCATGTGACGGCGAGGATGATCAGCGCCATGGCGGCATTCGCGTTGTCGAACCAGGAGACCGGGCTGAGACCAACGGCGGAAATCAGCTTGTTGATGATCCCGAAATCGAGGCTGAACATCAGCCGGAAGACGGCAGCATAGGCGACCTCGCCGACGACGACAGGCGCAAAGAAGGCGAAGCGGAAAAGCGGCCGCGCTTTCAGCAGCGGCGAATTGAGCATTACGGCCATGACCGTCGCAAGCGCGATCATCACCGGCACCTGAATCAGCAGGATGATCAGCGTGTTGTAAAGAGCATTGTAGAAGGCCGGGTCGTAGAAGAGCCGGCCCCAATTGGCCTGGAAACTGTATTTCCACGGGTTGATGCGGGTGTTCTGAAAGGAAATCAGGAACGAATTGATGATCGGCCAGACCCAGAAGGTGGCAAAGACCAGCAGATAGGGGGCAAGGAACGCATAGGCGCTCCGGGTTCTGAACGGCATCAAGCCTCCTCCTCACGAACGAATGACCGGCCGCTTTGCAAGCCGGGGGAAAGCCGGGCGCCTCAAGCGACCGGCATCGTCATTCATTGCGCGATCGGAAGGCCGGTCGCTGAAGCGATCTGCTTGGCGGCATCGTCGAGAGCCGCCTTCGCATCGGGATAGCCGCCGGCAAAGAACTTCGCCTGCGTCGCCTTGAAGATGGCTTCGGCATCACTTTGGAAGGCGGTACCGCGGCTCGGCACGATCTTCGGCAGTGTCGCCAGGATATCAGCCCAGACCTTCTGGCCGCCCCAATAGGGTTGCGGCTCATTGACGAAGGGATCCTTCTCGGCCGAAAGCAGCGACGGAACCAGACCGAACTCCTTCAGCATGGTGATCTGACCCTCATCCGTGCCGAGGGCGTAGTTGACGAATTTCCAGGCGGCTTCCTTATTTGCGGACGTCGCCGAAATGGCGAGCGACGAACCGCCGAGATTGGCCGCATGCGGGCCATCAGCCGTCAGGCTCGGCATTCTGTAGACGCCCCACTTGCCCTTGAGATCGGGAGAGGTCGAGCGCACGGTGCCCTCATACCAACCGCCATACAACTGGCTTGCGGCCTTGCCGGCGGTATTGGCCTGGATCTTTTCGTCCCAGTTGGCCGCCGTCAGCGTGCCGGCGTCCTTCATTTCCTTCACTTTTTGCAGCGAAGCGACGCAGGCCGGCTGGTTGATGGTGATGTTCTGGCCGTCGGTCGAGTAATAGCCGCAGCCCTGTTCATTGGCGATCATGCGGAACCATTCGCTGTCGCCATTGAAGTCTGCCTGCGCCATGACCACGCCGGGATTGGCGGCGGAAATCTTCTTGCCGGCGGCAATGAAATCGTCCCAGGTGCTGATGGTGCTCGGATCGACGCCGGCCTTTTCGTAGAGGTCGCGGCGGTAGAAGACGGCGACAGGGCCGGAATCCCACGGCATGGCGTAAGCGACATCGCCGACCTCGAGCTCAGTGCGCTTGAAGTCAGGGAATTTTGCCTGGATCTCGGGCGTATAGCCGAGCTCTTTCAGATTGGCAAAACAATCCGGGAATCGGCTCCAGAAGATTTCAGCCTCGAAATTCTCGATGCTGACGATGTCAGGCAAGCCGTCGCCGCCGGCGGCGCAGGCAGCGAGCGTCTTGTCGAAGACCTGGCTGTTGCCGAGGTCCTCAACGGTGATTTTGATATCGGGAAACTGCTTGTTGAAGCCTGGAAGCGTGGACTTCAATGCCGATGCGGCGACATTCCAGCTCCAGATGGTGAGATTGGCCGACTGCGCGAATGCGGAGCCGGAAGCAAGCAATGCAACAGCTGCGGTCGCAGCGAGAAGTTTGAAGCGCATTGAAAATCCTCCCTTTTCAATTGCCGATCTTTCACGAACGCGGTTAGACTATCTGTAAGGGAGCGGGTGTCTCCTAAAAAGGGAACATGAATTTGGCGGAAAGTAAGGTCGGCACACGTGCAATCTACCAGCCCGGCGCGAGCAGCATCGAGGGTTTGCCGACAGCGCTGCAGATGTTTCATGCCCATCCGCCTGTTATGGCGATGCCGCACTGGCACGCGCAGGTCGAGGTCAACTACGTGATGCGCGGAACCGTTCACTACCGGATGAGCGACCACGAATTCCGGCTGAACGCCGGCGAAATGTGCCTGTTTTGGGGTGGTCAGCCGCATCAGATGGATGAATCTTCGGATGATTCGCTCTATGCCGGCGCCCATCTGCCGCTCGTCTATTTCTTCCGGCTGCGCTTGCCGATCAGCGTTTCCAGCCGACTGATGAAGGGCGAGACGCTGCTGACTTCGGCAACGGATGCCGCCGACAGCGAGAACTTCACCCGCTGGTTCCGCTATGCCAACTCAGGCGATCCCGCCAAGGCCCAGCACGCCGTCGACGAGCTGCTGCTGCGCATCGAGCGGATCGCGCTCGAACCCTATTCGATGACGTCGCAGGCGGCCATCAATCTCGACGGCGATCACCCGTATCCGCATTCCTCGCGCAGCGTCGCGCGCATGTGCGATTTCATCGCCGCCAATTTCCTGCAGGACATCGATTCGGTCGATATCGCCCGCGCCGCCGATCTGCATCCGAAATATGCGATGAACCTGTTCAAGCGATCGACTGGCATGACGCTCAGCAAATACGTGACGCTGCTGCGGCTGTCGCGCGCTCAGGCGATGCTGATGAGCGAGGGCGCCAACGTGCTGCAGGTGGCGATGGACAGCGGCTTCGGCTCGATCAGCGCCTTCAACAAATCCTTCCGCCACATCGCCGGCATGTCGCCGTCGGACTTCCGCCGTGACATCCGGCTGGTGACGACGGTCCCGGCCGGCGCTTTCCGGAACTAACTCAGGGCAGCCGCAATTCGGCGTTCTGTGCGTTCTGCCTGGGGCCTTGTTTTCCGCTGGGCAAAAAAGAACCAGCGCCTAAGCTGGCGGCAGAATACGCACATTTTCTGTGCAAGTGCATGCACTATTGCATTTGCTGGGGAATTGGTGCCATCGACCTCTCAATAAAATCAACGGTTTATAATTTGGCACGCACTTTGCTTCGATAGTTGCAGAGTTGGTGGCTAGGGTTCCGGCGTCGCAAGGCGTGGCTGGTCCGAGAGCTACCACCGGCAGGGGAGACATCCCGCCGGGTGCACGGCGGGACAAAAGCCCGGGAGACCTCGTAAGCCAAGGGATTGGCGGCACGATGGTCATTGCCGATCCCTTTTGAAGAAAAGCAAAAGGGGAATTTCAATGCAGACTTTTTCGAAGATCCTATCGATCAGCGCCCTGACGGCGTCCCTGGCGCTCGGGCTCGGCTCCATCGCCAAAGCCGAACAGAAGACCGATTTCAAGGTCGCCTGGTCGATCTACGTCGGCTGGATGCCCTGGGGTTATGCTGCTGATCACGGCATCGTCAAAAAATGGGCCGACAAATACGGCATCAAGATCGAGGTCACCCAGTTCAACGACTATGTCGAATCGATGAACCAATATACCGCAGGCGCCTTCGACGCCGTGACGTTGACCAATATGGACGGCCTGTCGATCCCGGCCGCCGGCGGCGTTGATACGACAGCGGTCATCGTCGGCGATTTCTCGAACGGCAATGATGCCGTCATCCTCAAAGACAAGGCGAGCCTTGCCGACATCAAGGGACAGAACGTCAATCTCGTCGAATTTTCCGTTTCGCACTATCTGCTGGCCCGCGCGCTCGAAAGCATCAAGCTGACCGAGCGCGACGTCAAGGTGGTCAACACCTCCGATGCCGACATGGTCGCCGCCTATAAGACGGCTGACGTGACCGCAGTTGTCACCTGGAACCCGCTGGTCTCGACCATCCTCGAGGATCCCACCGCCAAGAAGGTGTTCGACAGCTCGCAGGTGCCGGGCGAGATCATCGACCTGATGGTCGCCAATTCAGGCGTGCTGAAGGACAATCCGAATTTCGGCAAGGCACTCGCCGGCATCTGGTATGAAACCGCTGCACTGCTGACTGCCGACAGTGCCGACGGCAAGGCTGCGCGCGAAGCGATGGGCCAGGCATCGGGCACCGATCTCAAGGGTTTCGAATCCCAGCTTGCCGCCACCAAGCTGTTTGCCAAGCCGGCCGATGCCGTTGCCTTCACTGCCTCAGGCAGCCTGCCGAAGACAATGGATCTTGTCCGCAACTTCCTGTTCGAAAAAGGCTTGCTCGGCAATGGCGCGCCATCGGCAGACGTCATCGGCATCGAAATGCCGGATGGCAAGATCCTCGGCGACAGTGGCAACGTCAAGTTGCGCTTCACCGAGACTTACATGAAGGCGGCCGCCGACGGTTCGCTCTGAGCGATGTCCAAGCAGCGGTGCGGTCTTGACCGCGCCGCCCAATCTTCATCAGCGGAGCTTTCCTCATGCGCTGGATCAACACGAGGCCGAGCCGGGGCGCGCAGCTTGCCTTGACGCTGCTGCCCTTCGTGCTGCTGATCGTTGCCTACACGATGGGCTCGGCGGCACGGCTGGCGGAAAACGCCAATGACAAGCTGTTGCCCGGTCTTGCCGGGTTTGCCGATGCGATCGATCGCCTGGCCTTCGTCGCCGATCCGCGCACCGGCGAATATCTGCTCTGGTCCGATACGGGGGCGAGCCTGATCCGCCTGCTTGCAGGCCTCGGCATCTCCACGATCACCGCGCTCGTCATCGGCATGCTGATCGGCATGCTGCCATATCTCCGGGCGCTGCTCTCCCCCTTCGTCGCCGTCATCTCGATGGTGCCGCCGCTGGCGCTGCTGCCGATCCTGTTCATTGCCATGGGGCTCGGCGAAGCCTCGAAGATCGCGCTCATTGTCATCGGCGTTGCGCCGACGATGATCCGCGACCTTGCGCTGAAGGCGCTGGAGCTGCCGCGTGAGCAGATCGTCAAAGCTGAAACGCTCGGCGGCTCCTCCTGGCAGATCGGCCTCCGTGTCGTGCTGCCGCAGATCCTGCCCCGGCTGATCACCTGCCTCCGGCTTCAGCTCGGCCCCGCCTGGCTGTTCCTGATTGCGGCCGAGGCGATCTCGTCGGATTCCGGCCTCGGTTACCGCATCTTCCTCGTGCGCCGCTACCTCTCGATGGACGTCATCTTTCCCTATGTCGTCTGGATCACGCTGCTCGCCGTGGTCATGAATTACATTCTCGATCGCATCCGCATTGCCATCTTCCCCTGGTCGGAACTGGAGAAGCAGGCATGAGCGAGTTGGTGATCGAAAAGGTCTGGAAGGAATACGGCGACCAGATCGTCCTGGAAGATGTGTCGCTGACTGTCGCCTCGCGCGCCTTCGTCGCCCTCGTCGGTCCCTCCGGCTGCGGCAAGTCGACGTTCCTGCGCATGCTGCTCGGCCAGGAACGGCCAACGCGCGGCACGATCCTGCTGGACGGCGAAGCTCTGCCGCAGGAGCCAGGTCCGGATCGGGGCGTCGTCTTCCAGCGCTATTCGGTTTTCCCGCATCTGACTGTGCTCGGCAATGTGCTGCTGGGGCGGGAACTCTCGGGGTCTCGCTATAAAGCCAAGCTTTTCGGCGCTGCCCGTCGCAACGCCATTGACGAAGCCCGGCGGCTGATCGGTGAAGTCGGCCTTTCCGGCGCCGAGGACAAATATCCGGCGCAACTGTCAGGCGGCATGCAGCAGCGCCTGGCGCTGGCGCAGGCGCTGATCATGAAACCGAAGGTGTTGCTGCTCGATGAGCCCTTCGGCGCGCTCGACCCCGGCATCCGCGCCGAGATCCACACCTTGATGAAGCGGCTCTGGCACGAAACGCAGATGACCGTCGTCATGGTAACGCACGACATGCGCGAGGCCTTCACGCTGGCGACGCGCGTCGTCGCCTTCGAGCGTCGGCGTGACCGCCCGGAGGAAAAAGAGCGCTACGGCGCGACGATCACCAAGGACATTTCGATCTGGCCGCCCAGGCTTGCCGGCGCGCCCTCCGTCTTCAGCCCCGACCGGGACGGCCCGGTCATTTCTCTGGGCCCTCGCCGGGACGACCCGGCTTCCAGTCCGTCAGGAGAAAAACCATGATGCATGTCAGACGTTCGCCCGAAGAGATCGCCGCCAACCGGCAGCGTTACGAAGAACATCAGAAGAAGGGGCTGGAATTTGCGCCGAAGGCCCTGCCGGCGCCGAGCCCCCTGCCCGCCCCCGCAATCGATGCGGCTGCGATCATCCATCAGGAAACCATCCCCGGCGGCTGGTATTGGTCGACTGCGGTCAAGCGCGGCGAAGCGCTCCGCATCGACCAGGGCGAAGGCGCATCGACCGTGGCGCTCGTCGCCTGGAACGCCGCTGACACCAGCGAACGGCTCAATCTCGTCGATACGGTCAAGGTGCAGTGGACGACCGCCCTCGGCAAGGGCCGCGTCATCTTCTCGGATATGGGCCGAGTGATGTTTTCGCTGATCGAGGACAGTTCGGGCGCCCATGACTGCCTGATGGGCGGATCGACGGCAGCTTCGAATGCCACAAAATATCCTCACGTCAGGACCCGCAACACCCGCGACAATCTCGTGCTCGTCGCCGGCAAGCTTGGTCTTGCCAGGCGTGACATCCCGGGGATTCTCAATCTCTTTGCGCCTGTCCGCGTCGACGACGCCGGCGGCTTCCACTGGCGCGGCAAGCTCTCCAACAGCGGCGATTATGCCGAGCTGCGCGCCGAAATGGACATGATCGTCGGCTTCTCGAATTGCCCGCATCCGCTCGATCCCGACCCGGTCTACGCGCCGAAGCCGGTGATCGTCACGCGCTATCGCGCGCCTTCGCCCGCAGCCGACGATCTCTCGCGCACCGCGACCGCTGAAGCCCTTCGCGGCTTTGAGAACAATGCCGCGATGCTGGCCTGAGGGAGGATTGTAATGACCGATTTCATCAAGACTTCAGCTTCGCGCAGCCTCGAAAACGCCGTGCAGGATCATTTCATTCCGGCCGAGGCGCCATGGTCCGGTATCATCCGCAAGGGCCAGACCATCCGCATCGAGGACAGCTACGGCCAGCAGGCGATCGACACGCTGTTTTATCGCGCCGATGATTTTGCCGAGCGTTATTCCAACCAGGATACGATGCGGGCGCAGGGTGGCGCCTATATCGGCACCGGCACGAAGATCATCTCGAACGAAGGCAACGTCATGCTGGTCATGACCGCCGACAGCTGCGGCCGCCATGACACATCAGCCGGCGCCTGCTCCTGCGAGAGCAACACCGTGCGCTTCGGCCACGGCACGAAATACCTGCATGCCTGCCGCGACAATTTCGTGCTCGAGGTGACCAAACACGGCATGAGCAAGCGCGACATCGTGCCGAACATCAATTTCTTCATGAACGTGCCGATCAAGCCGAACGGCGAGATGACCATCGTCGACGGCATCTCGGCACCAGGTGACTATGTCGAACTGGTGGCCGAGATGGACGTGCTCTGCGTCATCTCCAATTGCCCGCAGATCAACAATCCCTGCAACGGCTTCGATCCGACGCCGATCCGGGTGCTGATCTGGGACGGCGAGGACTGACCGATGTTCACCAAGGTCCTTATCGCCAATCGCGGCGAAATCGCCGTCCGCGTCATTCGCACATTGAAGCAGATGGGCATCGCTTCGGTCGCCGTCTATTCCGATGCCGACCGGTTCTCAAAGCCGGCGCTGACCGCCGACGAGGCCGTCCGCCTCGGCCCGGCGCCTGCCGGGGAAAGCTATCTGAACGTCGATGCCGTCATCGCCGCCTGCAAGGCGACGGGCGCTGAGGCCGTGCATCCGGGCTATGGGTTCCTGTCGGAGAATATCGGCTTTGCCGAGCGGCTCGCCGCCGAAGGCATCGCCTTCATCGGCCCGCGGCCGGAGCATTTGTCGGCCTTCGGCCTGAAGCACACGGCGCGCGAATTGGCGAAAGCGAGCGGCGTGCCGCTGCTGCCCGGCACCGATCTCTTGCAGAGCGTCGAAGAGGCGCTTTCGTCTGCCGAGACCGTCGGTTATCCCGTCATGCTGAAAAGCACGGCGGGCGGCGGCGGTATCGGCATGCAGCTCTGCACCGATGCGGCGGCCCTCAAGACCTCTTTCGAAAGCGTGCAGCGGACCGCGCGCGCCAGCTTCGGCGACGCGCGGGTCTATATCGAGCGTTTCGTTGCCGAAGCGCGCCATGTCGAGGTGCAGATCTTCGGCGACGGCAAGGGCGGAGTGATTGCGCTCGGCGAACGCGACTGCTCGCTGCAGCGGCGGAACCAGAAGGTCGTCGAGGAGACGCCTGCGCCGGGCCTTTCCGCGGAGACAAGGGCGCGCCTGCACGAGGCCGCGGTCGACTTGGGACGCTCGGTGTCCTACGAATCGGCCGGCACTGTCGAATTCATCTACGATCCCCAGCGCGAGGAATTCTATTTCCTCGAGGTCAATACCCGCCTGCAGGTCGAGCATCCCGTCACCGAAGCCGTCTTCGGCATCGACCTCGTCGAATGGATGATCCGTCAGGCGGCGGGCGAGGATGTGCTCTCGGCTGCTCGGGCCCTGACGCCGAAGGGTGCGGCGATCGAGATGCGGATCTATGCGGAGATGCCGCATGCCGATTTCCGCCCGAGCGCCGGCCTGCTGACCGAAGTCGTTTTCCCCAACAATGCCCGCGTCGACGGCTGGATCGAGACGGGAACCGAGGTCACGCCCTTCTATGACCCGATGCTCGCCAAGCTGATCGTGGCGGCGGAAGACCGGCCGGCGGCGATCGCGAAGCTGAAGGCAGCCCTCGCCGCAACATCGATATCCGGCATCGAGACCAATCTCGCCTATCTCAGGGCGATCGCCGCTTCCGAACTGCTTGCCGACGCCAAGGTGGCGACGACGGCGCTACGCGACTTCGCTTTCGTTCCCGATGTCGTCGAGGTACTCGCGCCCGGCGCACAGTCGAGCATCCAGGAACTGCCGGGCCGGCTCGGCCTCTGGCATGTCGGCGTGCCGCCGAGCGGACCGATGGACGAGCGCTCCTTCCGCCATGCCAACCGCCTCGTCGGCAATGCCGATGTGACGGCTTCGCTGGAGTTGACGGTGTCCGGCCCGACACTGCGGTTTTATGCCGACCAGACGATCGCCCTTGCCGGCGCGCGGATGCCAATGACATGCGACGGCGTAAAATTGCCACATGACGCCCCGGTGACAATTCGGGCGGGTGAGGTTCTGTCGATCGGCTCTATCGAAGGACCGGGACAACGCGCCTATCTCGCCGTCGCCGGTGGTTTTGCCGCTCCCGTTGTGCTCGGCTCCCGCGCGACCTTCGGCCTCGGCCAGTTCGGCGGCAACGCCACTGGTACGCTGAAGACAGGGCATGTGCTGCATTTTGCGCGCCAGGCACCGGTCGAACCGGTAAGCCCTGCGACGGAGCCCGCCGCCTTGACGCGCGAATGGGATGTCGGCGTCGTCTATGGCCCGCATGGTGCGCCCGATTTCTTCGAGAACAGCGATATCGAGACGCTGTTCTCGACGGCCTATGAAGTGCATTTCAACAGCGCCCGCACCGGTGTGCGCCTCATCGGCCCGGCCCCGCTTTGGGCGCGCCGTGATGGCGGCGAAGCGGGTCTGCATCCCTCCAACCTGCACGACAATGCCTATGCGATCGGGGCGATCGATTTCACCGGCGACATGCCGATCATTCTTGGCCCTGATGGTCCAAGCCTTGGCGGCTTCGTTTGCCCGGCGGTGATTGCCCGCGACGAGCAGTGGAAGATGGGCCAGTTCAAGCCCGGCGACCGTATCCGTTTTCATGCCGCAGCGCGGCCGGAAGATCCGATCGCCGGTCCAGCGGTGCGGCGGGTCGCGGAAGAGATGGGTTGGCCGATCGTCGGCGCCAGCGAGGATGGCCCGGTTTCGGTCGTCTATCGCCGTCAGGGCGACGACAATCTGCTCGTCGAATACGGGCCAATGACGCTCGATATCGCGCTGCGGCTGCGGGTGCACCTATTGATGCAGGCGGTCGTGGAGGCCCGCCTCCCCGGCGTCATCGACCTCACCCCCGGTATCCGGTCGCTGCAGATCCATTATGACGGCACGCAGTTGACGCGCCGGCGCCTGCTCGGGCTGCTCTCCGAGATCGAGGCGACGCTTCCGGCGGCCCAGGAGGTCACGGTGCCGAGCCGCATCGTGCATCTGCCGCTTTCCTGGAACGATCCGGATGCGAAGCTTGCCATGAGCAAATATCAGGAGCTCGTGCGCCCGAATGCGCCCTGGTGCCCCTCGAATATCGAGTTCATCCGCCGCATCAATGGCCTTGCCGATGAACAGGCCGTTCGCGATATCGTCTTTGATGCCAGCTACTTGGTGCTGGGTCTCGGCGACGTCTATCTCGGCGCGCCGGTTGCGACCCCGACGGATCCGCGCCACCGCCTCGTGACGACGAAATATAATCCCGCCCGCACCTGGACGCCGGAAAATGCCGTCGGCATCGGCGGCGCCTATATGTGCATCTACGGCATGGAAGGACCGGGCGGCTACCAGCTCTTTGGCCGCACCATCCAGGTCTGGAACACGTGGCGGGAGACACCGGCTTTTGCCAGGGGCAAACCTTGGTTGCTGAATTTCTTCGACCAGATCCGTTTCTTCCCCGTGAGCAATCAGGAGCTGACGGAGGCGCGCGCCGCCTTCCCGCATGGCGGTTATCCGATCCGGATCGAGGAGACGGAATTCTCCTATGCCGCCTATGAGAAGGAATTGCAGGCGAATGCGGCGTCGATCGGCCGCTTCAAGGCAACGCAGCAGGCCGCCTTCGAGGCCGAACGCCAGCGCTGGAAGGACGCCGGTCTCGACAGCTTCGTCACCGATGAAGGCACAGGCGAAAGCCCAGATGGGGATATTCCCGACGGCTGCTTCGGAGTTGCCAGCGCCGTGCCCGGCAATATCTGGAAATTGCTGGTCGAGCCGGGCGCCCCGGTTGCGGCCGGCGATACACTCGCCATCATCGAATCGATGAAAATGGAAATCAACGTCACCGCCCATGCGGCAGGCCGCGTCCGCGACCTGCGCGCCGGGCCGGGAAGAAACGTCAAAGCGGGCGATATCATCGTCGTTCTGGAGGAATGCTGACATGCTGCCGACCATTCTCGATCTCTCAAGCCTTCGCGCCGCCTATCAATCCGGCCTGACGCCGCTCGACGCCATCGAAGAGGTGATTGCGCGGCGTGCCGCCTCGAAAGATCCGGCAATCTTCATCACCCCGGTGCCCGACGAAGAGCTGCGCGCCGCCGCCAAAGCCTTGATGGCACGTGCGCCCGAGGCAAACAGCCTGCCGCTCTGGGGCGTGCCCTTCGCGGTGAAAGACAATATCGATGCCGCCGGCCTGCCGACGACTGCTGCCTGCCCGGCCTATGCGTATCGGCCGGAGGCGGACTCCACCGTCGTTGCACGGTTGAAGGCCGCCGGCGCGCTCGTCATCGGCAAGACCAATCTCGACCAGTTCGCGACCGGCCTCAACGGCACGCGCTCGCCCTATGGCGCGCCGCGTTCGGTCTTCGATGCGGCCTATATCTCAGGCGGTTCGAGTTCCGGATCGGCGGTCACCGTGGCCTCCGGCCTCGCGGCCTTTGCGCTCGGCACCGATACGGCCGGCTCCGGCCGTGTGCCGGCTGCCTTCAACAATCTGGTCGGCATCAAGCCGACCCCGGGTCTCTTGCCGAATACCGGCGCCATACCGGCCTGCAAGAGCGTCGACTGCATCACGATCTTTGCCGCGACCGTCGGCGACGGTGTTGCGATCCGCAAGGTCGCCGAAGGCTTCGATGCCGCCGATGCTTTTTCCCGCCACGCCAAGCCGGCGAACCTGCCGGTATCGGGGTTGCGCATCGGCGTCCTTGCTGGCGCCGAGCGGGAATTCTTCGGCGACAAGGAGGTGGAGGCGCTCTACGATCAGGCGATCGAGCGGGCCAGAGCGCTCGGCGCGACCATCGTGCCGTTCGATTACGCACCATTCCGCGAGGCCGCCGCCCTTCTCTATGACGGGCCGTGGGTCGCCGAACGTCTGGCGGCGGTCGAGACCTTCCTCGCCACGAACGCGGCCGATTTCGACCCGACGGTGCGCGGGATTATCGAAGGCGCCAAGGGCAAGACCGCGGTCGAGGCCTTCAACGGCCGCTACCGGCTGGAAGAATTGCGCCGCAGGACCGAAGCCGAATGGGAAAAGGCGGATGTGCTTCTGCTGCCGACCGCTCCGACCACCTATACGGTTGCCGACATGCAGGCCAATCCCGTCGTGCTCAACGGTCGCCTCGGCCGCTACACCAATTTCGTCAACCTGCTCGATTGCTCTGCGATCGCCGTTCCGGCCGGTTTCGGAAAGGGTGGCCTGCCAGGTGGGGTGACGGTGATCGCCCCTGCCTTCACCGACGATGCGCTGGCGCCGCTTGCCGATGCGCTGCACCGTGCCGCAGGTTCCGGCATGGGCATCGACCAGCAGGCGGCGATCCCCGAAGCCAGTCGTGTTGCGCCTGGCGATGACGGTTTCATCGAAATCGCGGTCGTTGGGGCGCATCTGACCGGCATGCCGCTCAATCACGAACTGGCCGGCGGGCGTCTGGTCAAGACCTGCCGCACATCAGGCGACTATCGCCTCTTCGTTCTGCCCAATACCACGCCGCCGAAGCCGGGGCTGCTGCGCGAACCCGGCCATAAGGGTCAGGGGCTGGAGGTCGAGGTCTGGGCACTGCCGGCCGATGCTTTCGGCAGGTTCGTCCAGAAGATTCCGGCACCCCTCGGCATCGGCAAGCTGGTGCTCGAAGATGGCTCCAGCGTCTCCGGCTTCGTCTGCGAAGCGCATGCGGTGAAGGGTGCCGAGGAAATCACCGCGCTTGGCGGCTGGCGCAACTATATCCGCGCCAAATTGGCGAGCTGAGGGGAGCCTTTCATGGCGGCAAAGCTCATCCGGCGCCTGATCGATCTGCTGCGGGACGGTCTGGCCGCCCGCAGCGAAGCGATCGGCAGCACCTGCGTCAACCCTGGCGGCTCTGGGAGCGTTCGGCAAGCTCGACGATGATGCCGTCGGGGTCGCGAACGAAGGCAATCTTGTTCAGCATCTCGGAGTGGACGGCGAAGCGCGGCCGCTCCTTGATCTCGACGCCCGCCTGTTCAAGGCGGGCGAAGGTCTCCTCGACATTGTCGAAATGGAAGGTGAGGTGCCGGACGCCGGCCGTATCTTCAGGCACGTCGACCGCCCGCGAAGCGCCGCCGGGCGGCGCGAAGATCTCCAGCATGCCGCCGCCTGCATCGAGGAACGCCACCTCCATGCCATTCGCCATCGTCTTGCGCAGCACGAGGCTGAGGCCAAGCAGGCCGCAGTAAAAATCGATAGCGCGGTCCATATCGCCGACCGTCATGCCGACATGCTCGAAGGATTTCAGCATGAGAGAGCCCTTCCCGATTCAGACCGTAGCGGCGCTGCGCCACTCCCCCGCCGGAAGCCAGGAGCGATAGAGCGGATGATCGGCGGCGATCGGCATCGGCGTCGGCCGGCCGGTGCGCTGCGAGAAATAGGCGGCTGTCACCAGCTCCAGCGAATTGCGGGCATCCTGCAGCGTCACCGGCGGCTCCTTGTCCTCAACGATCGCCTTATGAAAGAGCTCGAACTGACGGGTGTAGCCATCTTCGCCTGGCACATAGCCAGCGAGCGCCGCGTCGATCCGCGCCTGATGCTCCTCCGTTCCGGCGACGAACGTCCACGGATCACGGCCCATCGTATAGGGTTCGATGATGCTTTCGGCGACGAGGTCGTTGAAGCAGAAGCGCAGCCGCGAGATCTCCTTGCGCGAACCCAGCGTCATCGACAGCGTCGCCAGCGAGCCGTTCTGCATCTTCACCGAAAGGGCTGCCGTGTCCTCGACCTCGATCGGATTGACCAGTGTCGCGCCATAGGAAAACACTTCGGCGCAGGGGCCATGGACATAATTCAGCATGTCATGCGCGTGGATGGCGTGACCAAGAAGACCGCCACCGAGTTCGCTTGCCCATTTGCCGCGCCATGGCACGGCATAATAATCCGGGCCGCGCCACCAATGGGTTTCGATCGTCGTCAGGAACGGTTTGCCGGCAAGACCGCGCTCGATCAGTAGCTTCAGCTTCTGCAGGCCGGAGCCGTAGCGGTACTGGAAGATCGGCATCAGCTTCCTGCCGGGGAACCGAGCAAGGATGCGGCCCATCTCGTCGACCTCGGCAATCGAGCCGAAAAGCGGCTTCTCGCAGATCACGTGCTTGCCGGATTCGATGCCCTTGCGGCAGAGTTCGAAATGCGAGCTCGGCGGCGTCGAAATGTCGATGATGTCGAGATCGTCACGGGCAAACAGCGAATCGGCATCCTGGGTGTATTCGGCAATGCCGTACTCCTCGCACAACGCCTTGCCGCGCTCCTCGTCGAGCGAGCAGAGCACGGGAACCTCGAAAAGCTCCTTGTTCCAGCCGAAGCCGGCCAGATGCCGCGCAGCGATGCCTGCGCCGATGACACCGACGCGCAATTTCCTGGTCATGATATCCTCCTCAGCGAGCGCCGATCCGCGCGGCTTTCGTCTGGGCTTCGAGCGAAAGACGGCAAACTTCAAAAACGTGATCCTGCGTCATCGCCGTCTGCGTGCGGTTGCCGACGTCGGCGGTGAAAGCGTCGAAATAATCGAGCTTTTCGCCGCTGCAATCGATATGGGTCATTTCCCTGCCGTTGACCAGGAAGAGATGATCCTTGCCCGGCCGGCCGGCAATGTCGATATATTTGCGCAGCTCGATATAGCCTTCAGTGCCGAGAATGGTCAGGCGCCCGTCACCCCAGGTCGGCAGCGCCTCCGGCGTGAACCAGTCGACGCGGACATAACCCGCCGCCTTGTCGGAACGCAGAAGCACCTCGCCGAAATCCTCGAAGGCCGGCTTGTCGGGCATGCCGAAATTGCCGATCGAGCTGGCGATGACCTCGCCCGTGGTAGAGCCGGTATAGAACAGGAACTGGTCGACCTGGTGAGAAGCGATATCGACGATGATGCCGCCGAAGGCTTCCGGATCGAAGAACCAGTCGGGCCGCGTCGGCAGTTGCAGCCGGTGGGGACCGACACCGAGCGTCTGGATGACCTTGCCGATCGCACCGTCGGCGACGAGCTTGCCAGCCTTGACGGCGGAGCGCACGCAGTGGCGCTCGGAAAAGCAGATCGAGAAGATCTTGCCGGTCTCGGCGACGGTGCGCTTGACGTCCTCAAGCTGGGCGAAGGTCGTCACACCAGGCTTGTCGGTCATCACGTCCTTGCCCGATCTCATCGCGCGGATGGCAAGCCCGGCACGATCGCGCGGGATCGCTGAAATGCAGATGACATCGATCGACGGATCGTCGAACAGCTTTTCCCGGTCGATCTGCGGCGCATCGGGATAGGTCTTCTCGAAGGCCTCGCGCAATGCCGGCACCGAAGTCTGCGGGCAATAGCCGACGAACTCGCCGCCAGAGGCAAGCAATCCCTTCACGTGATCGAACGTATGCCCATGGTCGATTCCGACGACGGCAAATCTCAACATCGCTGTAATATCCTCCCGGGATTTTCTTAGCGCCGGCTGACGCCAGCAGCCTCCATGTCGGGCAAAACAGATAACGAAAGCCGGCTCCTGTCAAGGCGAGATGAGGGGAAAAATCGCCGCATCATGCATTTAACTATTTGAAATAACAAATGTATTTTGTATCTAAATAGTTATTTTGCGGGCTTTTGCGATTGGATTTACGAGAAATATTGCGGCTTGAGCCGAGCGGGCAAAAGTCTTTTTCCCCAGTGCATCTTGCCCCGCCTTCATGAATGTGATCGATTTCCGCAGTCGCCGGGTCGGAGGGCGGCAACACCCCGCAATTCTCAAAAGAGCGCTTCTCGCTCACCTTGACGGAAGATCACCATGTCTCAAGCTCTTCTCGATGTCGCCGCTTCGGATGGTCTTTTCGTCGGCCGCGTCTGGAATCCCGAGGTTGCCGGACCGAGCATTGTGACATCACGCGAGGGCGTGCTGGTCGACATCACCTCGCGCGAGGCGCCGACGCTGAGCGCTCTCTTCGAGCGGCAGGACGCCGCCGGCTTCGTCCGCGCCGCAAGTGGCAAGGCGGTCGGTTCAGTGGAGCAGATCGTTGCCAACAGCACCGGCAAGCCGGACGAAGCGCGTCCCTATCTCCTGGCGCCCGTCGACCTGCAGGCCGTCAAGGCCTGCGGCGTCACCTTCGCCCAGTCGATGATCGAGCGCGTCATCGAGGAGAAGGCTGCCGGCAATCCGGAACGTGCCGCCTCCATCCGTGAACGTGTCAGCACGCTGATCGGCGGCAGCCTCACCAATCTGAAGGCGGGTTCGCCGGAGGCTGCCACGGTCAAGCAGGCGCTGATCGACGAGGGCATGTGGTCGCAATATCTCGAAGTCGGCATCGGGCCGGATGCCGAAGTCTTCACCAAGGCCCCGGTGCTTTCCTCGGTCGGCTGGGGTGCGGATGTCGGCCTGCATCCGATCTCGACCTGGAACAATCCGGAGCCGGAAATCGTGCTCGCGGTCAATAGCCGCGGCGAAATCAAGGGGGCGACGCTCGGCAACGACGTCAATCTGCGCGACGTCGAGGGCCGCTCGGCACTGTTGCTCGGTAAAGCCAAGGACAACAATGCCTCCTGCTCGATCGGTCCTTTCATCCGCCTGTTCGATGCCGGCTACAGCCTGGATGATGTCCGCAAGGCCGAACTCGATCTGAAGGTCACCGGCCGGGACGGCTTCGTGCTGCGCGGCAAGAGTTCGATGTCGCAGATCAGCCGCGATCCGACCGATCTCGTCAAACAGACGGTCGGCGCGCATCACCAATATCCCGACGGCTTTATGCTCTTTCTTGGCACGTTGTTTGCACCGACGCAGGATCGCGACGCGCCGAAGCAGGGCTTCACCCACAAGATCGGCGATGTCGTCGAGATTTCCTCGGCAGGGCTCGGCGCGCTCGTCAACACCGTTCGGCTCTCCACCGAATGCCCGCCCTGGACCTTCGGCATTTCGGCGCTGATGAGTAACCTCGCAAAGCGTGGATTGCTGTAAGCTACTGGTTTCGCCGCTTGCCCTCTAACAGGTCGAGAACGGAGTTTGCCGCCTCGAGAACGTTCGTGCCGGGCCCGAACACGGCTGCAACGCCGTGTTCGTGCAGGAAGTCATAGTCCTGCCGTGGGATGACACCGCCGCAGACGACGATGATATCGCCACCGCCCTTTTCCCTCAGCTTGTCGATCAGCTGCGGCAGCAGGGTCCTGTGGCCGGCCGCCAATGACGAGACGCCGACGACATTGACCTTTTCGCTGAGCGCGACGCTGGCGGCTTCGTCAGGGGTCTGGAACAGGGGACCGGCGAGCACATCGAAGCCGATGTCACCGAAGGCCGAGGCGATCACCTTGGCGCCCCGATCGTGCCCGTCCTGGCCGAGCTTGGCGACCATGATTTTCGGCCGGCGGCCCATCGCTTCCGTCACCTCAGTCATGCGGGTCCGCAAGACGGCGAGTTCCGGCTCGTTGCTATAGGCCTCGCCGTAGACGCCTTTGATGACATTAGGGATCGCGGCATGATCGCCGAAGGCATCGCGCATGGCATCCGATATCTCGCCGACCGTGGCACGAGCCCGGGCCGCCTCGATGGCGGCTTCCAGCAGGTTGCCCTTGCCGGTCCGGGCGATCTGCGCCAGGGCGGCCAGCGTCTCGCGGACGGCCCCGCCATCGCGGCGCCGTTTGGTTTCCTCGATCCGTTTGATCTGCGCGATCCGCACCGCACTGTTGTCGATCTCCAGAATGTCGATCGGCTGTTCGTTGTCGAGCCTGTAGCGGTTGACGCCGACGATGACCTCGTCGCCCTTGTCGACGGCCGCCTGGCGGCGCGCGGCCGCTTCCTCGATCAGCCGTTTCGGCAGGCCGTCATTGACGGCCTTGGTCATGCCGCCGAGCGCTTCCACCTCCTCGATCAGCGCCCAGGCCTTGTCGGCAAGCTCCTTCGTCAGGCTTTCGACGTAATAGGAGCCGGCGAGCGGATCGACCACCTTGGTGACGCCGGTCTCATGCTGGAGGATGAGCTGCGTGTTGCGGGCGATGCGGGCGGAAAACTCCGTCGGCAGCGCGATCGCCTCGTCGAAGGAATTGGTGTGCAGCGACTGCGTGCCGCCGAGCACGGCCGACATCGCCTCGAAGGCGGTGCGGATGATGTTGTTATAGGGGTCCTGTTCCTGCAGCGAGACGCCCGACGTCTGGCAATGGGTGCGCAGCATCAGCGAGGAAGTTTTCTTCGGCTGGAACTCTTCCATGATGCGGGTCCAGAGCAGCCGGGCGGCGCGAAGTTTGGCCGCTTCCATGAAGAAATTCATGCCGATCGCGAAGAAGAAGGAGAGCCTTCCGGCGAAATCATCGACATTGAGGCCCTTGGCGATCGCCGCCCTGACATATTCGCGGCCATCGGCAAGCGTGAAGGCGAGTTCCTGCACCAGCGTCGCGCCAGCCTCCTGCATGTGATAGCCGGAGATCGAGATCGAATTGAACTTCGGCATCTCCCTTGCGGTATATTCGATGATGTCGGCAACGATCCGCATCGAAGGTTCCGGCGGATAGATATAGGTGTTGCGGACCATGAACTCCTTGAGGATGTCGTTCTGAATGGTCCCCGAGAGCTCGGCCTGCGGAACGCCCTGCTCTTCGCCGGCCACGATGAAGGAGGCGAGGATCGGAATGACGGCGCCGTTCATGGTCATCGACACCGACATTTCTCCGAGCGGAATGCCGTCGAACAGGATTTTCATGTCCTCGACGCTGTCGATTGCCACACCTGCCTTGCCGACATCGCCTTCGACGCGGGGATGGTCGCTGTCGTAACCGCGATGGGTGGCAAGATCGAAGGCGACCGACAGGCCCTTCTGGCCGGCTGCCAGATTGCGGCGATAGAAGGCGTTCGATTCTTCTGCCGTCGAGAAGCCGGCATATTGGCGGATCGTCCAGGGCCGGCCGGCATACATCGTCGCGCGTGGGCCGCGGGTGAAAGGCGAAAAACCGGGAAGCGAGCCGAGATGCTCGGCACCATCCAGATCCTCGGACGTATAGAGCGGCTTGACGGCGATGCCTTCCGGCGTCTGCCAGGTCAGCGCTTCAGGTGAGGCACGCAGATCCTTTTGCGCAAGCTCCGCCCAATCCGACAGCGTCTTCTTCGTCATGCGTTTCCTCCGGCTTTTTTCATCCCAACCCTACCATTTCACAGGCTCTTCGTGCGATAGAGCCCGAACAGGATGATTTTGGGCCGAGCCGGCCTAAAATCTGAATCCTGTTCTACATTATATAGTTAGAGCATGATGTCGTGCGAAAACCGCGCACACTTTTCGGCATCATGCTCTAGGATAATTAATGCGGCAAATCCTTGATTTCTATTGCCGGTTTTGGGACCCGCCTCATGAAGACCATGCAGATCTATGCCTTTGACATGAACTGCGTCGGGCATATCAACCACGGCCTGTGGACGCATCCGCGCGACGGCTCAGCGCATTATACCGATCTCGACTATTGGACGGAGTTTGCCAAGACCGCCGAACGCGGCAAGCTGGACGGCATCTTCCTTGCCGATATCGTCGGCGTCTATGACATCTTCAGAGGAAGCCCGGCGCCGGTGATCACGACGGCGGCGCAGATCCCGGTCAATGATCCGCTCATTCCGATTTCGGCGATGGCCTATGTCACCAAACATCTGGGTTTTGGCGTCACCGTCAACACCACCTATGAGCCACCCTTCCTGCTGGCGCGGCGCATGTCGACGCTCGATCATCTGACCAAGGGACGGATCGGCTGGAACATCGTCACCGGTTATCTCGATAGTGCTGCCCGCAGCATGGGTTTCGACAGGCTGCCGGAACATGACACGCGTTACGACGCAGCCGAGGAATATCTCGAGATCGTCTACAAGCTCTGGGAAGGCAGCTGGGATGACGATGCGGTGCTGCGCGACAAGGTGGGCGGCATCTATGCCGATCCCTCCAAAGTGCGCACTGTCCGTCATGACGGTCAATATTACCGGATGGAGGGCATCCATCTCTCCGAACCTTCTCCACAGCGCACGCCCCTGCTCTTCCAGGCCGGCGCCTCCGCACGCGGCCAGGAGTTTGCCGCCCGGCACGCCGAATGCGTCTTCCTCGCCCGCTCAAACCCCAGGGTGATGCGGCCGACGGTGGATGCGCTGCGGGCGAAGGCGGAGGAATTCGGCCGCGGCGCCGACGCACTGAAGATCCTGAGCCTGATCACTGTTGTCGTCGGGCGGACGGAGAAGGAAGCACGGGACAGGCTGGAGGAGTATCGCCGCCATGCGAGCGTGGAGGCCTCGCTTGCGCATTACTCCGCCTCCGTCGGCATCGATTTTTCGAAATATGGGCTGGATGACGTCATCGACCAAAGCTCGACGAACGCCAATCAGTCGGCGCTTGCGGCCATCACCAAACAGGCGGCGAAGCCGGTGACGCTGCGCGACATCATCGACCAGATGATACTCGGCAGCCGGATGAAGCCGGTGGTGGGCTCGCCCGAGCAGATCGCCGATCATCTCGAGGCATGGATCGAGGAGGGCGGCATAGACGGCTTCAATCTGGCGCGGACCGTGGCGCCGGAAAGCCTGCGCGATTTCGTCGACCTGGTGGTGCCGGTGCTGCAGGAGCGCGGTCTCTTCAAGGCGGACTACGTGGAAGGACCTTTGCGGCAGAAGCTTTTCGGCGGCGGGGACGGCAGGTTGCCCGCCGCGCATCCCGCCGCCCAGTTCCGGCACTGACTATCGATGGTCCAGCTTGGCGACCAGCCGGTCGCCCAGCCACTGAATGCCGCAGACGAGGACGATGAGGACGGCCACCACCGCGATCATCACATTGGTTTCGAAGCGCTGATAGCCATAGCGGATGGCGAGATCGCCGAGACCGCCGGCGCCGATCGCGCCCGCCATCGCCGAGGCGCCGATCAGCGTCACCAGCGTGACGGTGAAGCCGGCGACGATGCCCGGCAAAGCTTCGGGCACCAGCACCTCACGGATGATCGTCCAGCGATTGCCGCCCATGGCGCGCACGGCATCGATCAGCCCGCGGTCGACCTCGCGCAACGACACTTCGGCGATGCGGGCGTAATAGGGCGTTGCGGCGATGGCGAGCGGCACGATGGCCGCCCAGGTGCCGAGCGCCGTGCCGACGATCAGCCGCGTCAGCGGGATCAGTGCCACCAGCAGGATGATGAAGGGCACCGAGCGGAAGCCGTTGATGATCCCACCGAGCACGCGATTGATCCACAGATTTTCGGCGATGCCGCCGCGCGCCGTCGCCACCAGGGCAAGGCCGAGCGGCAGGCCGGCGACGAGCGAGATCACTCCCGAGGCGACGGTCATCAGGACCGTCTCCCAAAGGGAGCGAAGAAGCAGTTCAAGCATGATCGGTGTCATAACCAAGCACCTCCACCCGGGCGGACCTGGCCGTCAGGAATTGTTCGACCTTTCCGGCAAGCGCGGGGTCGCGCATGGGAACGGCGATGAAGAACCGCGCCACCGGCTGGTTCTGGATGTGGTCGATGCCGCCATGGACGAGGCGGAAGGAATGCGGCAGCGCCGCCGAGAGTTCGGCAAACAGCGCGCCCTGCGCCTGCGGCCCGGCGAGATCGACGCTGAGGATGGCCTCGCTCCCCGTCGTTGCCGACAGCCGACCGGCGATGTGATCCGGAAGCTGCGGCCGGATACCGCCGAGCAGGCTCCCGGTGATGTCAGCCTGCGGGTTGGCGAAGACCGACCAGACCTGCCCTTCCTCCACGATCCGCCCGGCGTCGAGGACTGCGACGCGATCGGCAATGCCGCGCACCACTTCCATCTCATGCGTGATCAGCAGAATGGTCAGCCCGAGCTTACGGTTGATATCCCTCAACAGCGCCAGGATCGACCGGGTCGTTTCCGGATCGAGTGCCGACGTCGCCTCGTCGGACAAAAGCAGTGCCGGGCGGGCCGCAAGCGCCCGAGCGATGCCGACGCGTTGTTTCTGCCCGCCGGAGAGCGATGAGGGATAGGCTTTCGCCTTGTCGGCAAGCCCGACCAGATCGAGCAGCTCATGCGCCCGTTTCAAGCGCTCGTTCTTTGCAACGCCCTCGATCTTCAGCGGCAGCGCGACATTTTCCTCGACGGTCTTGGCGGAAAGCAGGTTGAAATGCTGGAAGATCATGCCGATGCGGCGGCGCAGCGGCTGCAGTTCCTGTTCTGAAAGTCCGGTGATTTCTCGGCCTTCGATGAGAATCTCGCCGCTATCGGCGCGCTCCAGGCCGTTGAGGCAACGGATCAGCGTCGATTTGCCGGCGCCGCTGCGGCCGATGATGCCGAGGATCTCACCTCTCTTCACCGTCAGCGAAATACCGTCGAGTGCTGCCGTGGTTCCGAACCGCCGCTTCACATTGGCAAGCCTCACCACGTCTTCGGCGGCCGCTTGCGGCTGCGTCTCGATCGCCGTGGTAGAAACAAAGGAATTCATGTGCTTTTCCTTACAAACACTGAAGGCGGCCCGGGCAAGGAACGCCTGGACCGCCTCTCGGCAGGGCTTAACCCCCCGCCCCGCTTCGGATCAATAGGCGCTGAGACCCGTTCCCTTGTAAACCTTGTCGAACTCGGCCTTGACGGTCTCGTTCTGATAGGAAGAGACAAGCGTCTTGACCCACTCGGCATCCTTATTGTCGGCCTTGACGGCAATGAAGTTGCGATATGGATTGTCGGCAATCGGCTCCTGCGCAATGCGCTCGGCCGGCGAAAGGCCGCTCTTCAGCGCCCAGTCGGTATTGACGACACCGGCATCCAGGTCGTCGATCGAGCGGCCGACGATACCCGCGTCGAGTTCCTTGATTTCGATCTTCTTCGGATTGTCGGTGACGTCGGCGACAGTTGCGAGAATGCCGGTGCCGTCCTTCAGCTTGATCAGGCCTTCGTTCTGGAGAACGCGCAGAGCGCGGCCTTCGTTGGAGGGATCGTTCGGCACGCCGATGACGGCACCTTCCGGGATCTCGGCGACGGACTTGTACTTCTTGGTGTAGAGGCCGATCGGCCAGACGCCGGTATAACCGACGCGAGCGATGTGGTAGCCGTGCTGCTTGATCTGGTTGTCGAGATAGGGCTGGTGCTGGAAGGCGTTGGCGTCGATTTCGCCGCGCTCCAGCGCTTCATTCGGCTGCGTATAATCGTTGAAGGTGATCGTCTCGATCTTGAGGCCTTTCTTGGCCGCCTCGCTGGTGACGACACGCCAGACGTCTTCATCTTCGCCGGCCATGATGCCGACCTTGATCGACTTGTCCTCGGCAAAGGAAGGAGCTGGTGCTGCAAAGGTGAAGAGCGCGGCAGCGGAAACGGCGACAAGAGCCGCCCGGCGCGAAAGGTGGAAGTCGTGAAGATTTTTATTCTTGGTCATTTTATATCCCGTCTGACTGAGTGAGGCCATGCGCCCCGACCAGGCTGATCATGGCAAATGCGCGCATCGGTAGCGAAGCACGATTGTCCGATGTGGAGGAAAGGTCGGGAAAACTCTTGCCCTGCCATTGGTATCGGCAGGATAAATTTCCATCAAATTTGTGGATTATGACGACGTGAGAAGGGTGGCCCAAAAACGAAAACGGCGCCTCCGCGGCGCCGTTTCAAGCCTATCCCTAACTCTTCATTCGGCGGCGATAAGCGCCTGATTCCGGCTGGGAAAGAAGGCCGAGAGCTCACCGATAACCTCCCCGATCCGCTTGGAAAGCGGCTCGGATGAGACACGGTAATCGGTGAAGTCGCGGTCGGACGCGTAAACGGCGGTCGGCAGCGTGTGAGACATGAAGAAACCGAAGAGCGGACGGAGCTGGTGCTCGACCATCAGCGCATGCCGATCGCCGCCGCCGGTCGCAGTGATGATGATCGGCTTGGCGCGCAGCTCATGCGGGTCGATCAGGTCGATCAGATGCTTGAAGAGGCCGGGATAGCTGCCCTTGTACGTTGGCGCTCCGATCACCAGCACGTCGGCATTGACGATGTCGTCGATGACCTCCTTGGCGCGGCTGTCGAGATCGTCACGCCGCAGCGCCTGGCCAAGCGAGGGGCCGACATCGGTCAGGTCGTAGATGGTGTTGTCGAAGCCGTATTTCTCGCCGGCGAGGCCGGCAACGTTTTCAACGAGCGCGAAGGTCTTCGAGGGGCGGTTGAAGCTACCCGCAAGGCCGACCAGTTTGTGAGCAGACATGCCATTTCCTTCCAATATCGTGCCGAAACCGATGTCATTCTCCAACGAATATTATCTATAAAAATAGTGGATTAAAGGAATGGTGATCCCTCTTCCCCATATGAGGAGAAAAATACGTTCGTGCCTGTCGCGATAGCGACGTGTGAACCGCATGATGCGTCGAGCCGGAATACTCTAGGCCGATTTCTGCTTGGGTATGCGCGGCAGGAAGACCGTCAGGAGACCGAGCAGCGGCAGGTAGGAGCAGATCCGGTAGACGAAATCGATGCCGTGGGTATCGGCGAAATCGCCGAGCAATGCTGCACCAAGTCCCCCTGCCCCGAAGGCGAAGCCGAAGAAGACGCCGGCAATCAGTCCGACGCGCCCGGGCACCAGTTCCTGCGCGAAGACGACGATCGCCGAGAAGGCCGAAGCGAAGATCAGGCCGATGACGATGCTGAGCACGCCCGTCCAGAGGAGATTCGCATAAGGAAGCAGGAGCGCGAAGGGAATGACGCCCAGGATCGAGAACCAGATGACGAACCGCGCACCGAAGCGATCGCCGATCGGCCCACCGAGGAATGTGCCGACGGCGACCGAGCCGAGGAACAGGAAGAGCATCAGCTGTGCCTGCTGCACGCTGAGCTCGAACTTGTCGATGACATAGAAGGTAAAGTAGCTCGACACGCTCGCCATGTAGACATTCTTCGTCGCCGTCAGCAGCACGAGGATCAGCAGCGCCCAGACGACCCTGTTCTGCGGCAGCGGCAGGGCCCGGCTCACCGCCGGTTTGCTGGCATTCTGACGTCGGTGGCTCATGTACCAGTTGCCCACCCAGCTCAGCACGACCATGCCGACCATGGCGATGGCGGCAAACCAGGAGACGCTGTGTTGCCCAAGCGGCAGCACGATGAAGGCGGCGAGCAGTGGACCGATCGCCTGGCCGGCATTGCCGCCGACCTGGAAGAAGGACTGCGCGAAACCGTGGCGACCGCCGGAGGCCAGACGGGCGACGCGCGAGGATTCCGGATGGAAGACGGCTGAGCCAAACCCGATCAGGCTTGCGGCAACCAGCAGCAGCGCGAAACTGCCGGCGTTGCCGAGCAGGATGAGGCCGCAGAAGGTGCTCGCCATGCCGACCGGCAGCGAATAGGGCATCGGCCAGCGGTCGGTGACAATGCCGACCAGCGGCTGCAACAGCGAAGCGGTGACCTGGAACGTCATGGTGAGGAGGCCGATCTGCACAAAATCGAGATCGTAATTCGCCTTGAACAGCGGATAGAGCGAGGCGAGCAGCGATTGCATGATGTCGTTCAGCATGTGGCAGAAGCTGACCGCCATGAGGATAGACATCGTTGTTTTTTCGAAACGGGGCGCGCCTTCGGCAACCGTTGCCATCAATATTCCTCCTGCACAGGCCGGTCGGTGCCGTGCCGCGTCTTTTTTCGATGGATTTTAGGCGATCGGGGCTGGGAAGACTATCGAGCGGCGGTCGCTGAATTGCATTTAGCGTAAGCCGGGCGGCAATCACAGCCCAGTTTCATCGGGATTGGTACGGCTTTTGTTTGATTTGCCCTTTTGTCGACCGATTCCAGCGTGGCTTTATGTCTTTCCGGACGGGGGCTTTCATATCACAGTCAGTCGCGATCATCGCATATTGAGTACGCTATATGAAAACAACCATGGAAAACCGAAGCGGGGAATACTACAGCTGCGCCGATTGAAAATGCGATCGAGGCTGAAAACACGCGATGAATGTCAAGACACCGAATGCAATAGACAGCTATGTCGGAGCGCGCATAAGAATGCGTCGGCAGTTGCTCGGGATGAGCCAGGAACGGCTTGCCGAGCAGATCGGCGTAACCTTTCAGCAGGTTCAGAAATACGAGAAGGGCATCAACCGCATCGGCGCGAGCCGCCTGCAGCGGATCGCCGATGTGCTCCACACCTCGGTAAGTTTCTTTTTCGAACAGGAGAATTCCGAGCCGTTGACGCTGCAAGGGCTGGATCTGTCGGCGAATTCCGATCCGGTCGCCGAATTCCTGCGAACGAAGGAAGGATTGGTGCTCAATCGCGCCTTTCTGAAGATCGCCGACCGCAATATCCGCGAAACGGTCATCGCATTGGTGAAGGCGATGGCGCAGGCAGAAAGTCACGGTGTGACATTGGGCGCCTCCATAGCGGACGTCACTCTTCCGCTCGGAGAATAGCTGGGCGTATCGGCAGGCAATAACCGCATGAAGCGCTTGGCTATTGCGAGCCGTCGCCTTTGCGTCGCCTCCGGCTGACCATCATGCCGCCGACGATGAGGACGATTCCGGTCGCGTTCGCCCAAAACGACGTTGGAACGGCGCTGATATAATCAAGCGCCACGCCTGTCACCATCTGACCACCGATGATCAGCAGAGCCGAATTGACCGCGCCTATGCGCGCAATCGCCCAACTGCCCGCCGCCACAAAAACAACACCGATGGAGCCGCCCAGATAGGCATACCAAGGCGCCTCGGCGGCGCCTGCAGGAAGCAGGCCCCCGACGAAGAGACCGAGGCATGTGAGAACGGCAAAGCCTATGGCATGATTCCAGAAGGATGCGATCAGCGGCGTGGTGGATATGCTCAACCGCCCATTGAGCTGGCGGCTGAGACCGACGAGCGCGCCGCCGAGGCACGCCAGGAGAATGAATAGTGTCACGCCGCACCTCGTCCAAACAGGATGATGAGCGCACCCCCGGTGACGACCAGGCCGAGTGCTACGATGTCTCGCATATCCGGACGCCGCTTCGGCAGACCGAACAGTCCCCAACTGTCGGCCGCAACGCTGAAGGCGACCTGGCCTGCCAAACCCAAGGCCAAGGTGCCGGAGAGCCCGAGCGGCGAGTTGACCGCGGTCGAGGTCAGAATGACCGTTGCCGCGCCGGATATCCCACCGAAGTAAGCCCACCAAGGCGCGTTGGGGGCTTTTCCCACCGTCGGCCTGCGCCGGCGGTGGACCAGCAAGAGAAGAATGACGGCCGCGATGATGCCTGTGCCATGAGCGGTCCAGGAGGAGAACAGGGGATTGCCATAATGGGCCAATTCCCCGTTGAAGTGCACCATGAACGTCAGGAGCCCACCCGTGGCAAAAGCACCGATGAAATAGATGGGATGCGAATTACGCGCTGCTTCGGTGGTCATTGCGGATCCTGTCAAAGAATCGATTGCGCCCGATATTTTTCAAATTGCCACTAAGGCCATTCATCGGCATTTTCAGCAAGATGATTAGCACCGTGTGTCTGTCGGATCGGCCCTCCTTGAGGCGCTGATGAAGCTCGTTTCGATCGACGCGACCCATTTAATCCGAACAATGGTTTTACAATGCCAGATGCCACGTCCGAGGACCTCGATGGTCCAGACGACCCTGCAATACCACGGACCGGATTGTCGGAAATCCTCGCGCCCGGCCTTTCCGTGGTTTTCTGCGGATTGAATCCGGCTCTGTCCGCAGTTCGCGACGGGCATAATTTCTCGAACCCGAGCAACCGTTTTTGGCGGGTCTTGCATCTGGCTGGATTTACGCCGCGCTTGCTGCGAGCAGATGAAGAGCGCGCGTTGCTGCAATATGGCTGTGGCCTGACGTCCGCGGTTTCACGCCCGACGAAAAGCGCAGGCGAGCTTAAGAAGCAGGATTACCTCAGCGCAGCACCTGCTCTGGAAAGCAAGATACGAACGTTTGCGCCGGCCAATCTGGCCTTTCTTGGAAAGGCTGCATATGCGGCAATCAGTCTTCGAGCCAATGTCGAATGGGGTCGGCAAGCCGAGGAATTTGCCGGCGCCGTCGTCTGGTTGTTGCCAAATCCGAGTGGCCTCAACAGAGCCTTCACCTTGACGACATTGACCGAACGCTATCTCGAGCTGAGAGCGACGCTCTAGCCATCATAATGCCTGGACGAATGCGCTGACCCGCCCTTCCAGCAGATGGCTAATGGCCTGGTGTCATCATTGCCTTGCATGGAGGATGCGATGCTGCTCAAGGGCGAACGAACCTTCGTGGTGCGGGATGCGGGAGGTTTCGTCGCGCACGTCAATATGCCGGGCTGGTTGACGCCGAAGCCGACCGATCACGGCCATGGCCCCCTCGCCATGATCGTAGAATCCATCCTCGATCCCGGTCGCCTGATCGCGATGCATGAGCATAGAAACGACGAGATCATTTCCTGGGTGCCCGAAGGCGTCATGCGTCACGACGACAAGGCTGCGGGCCGACTGGTGATCGACCGCGACCATCTCATGGTGATGAATGCCGGAGCAAGCTTTTGGCATTCCGAAGAAACGCTGGCATCCGATCCGCCTCTGCGGATGCTGCAAATCCTCATTCGCCCTCACGCCATCGACCTCGAACCGAAGGTCCAACACGGACCGGTGCCAGTTGCCGCGGCAAACACCTGGCGACACCTGGTCGGGCCGGAAGCGGAGGGCGCGCCCTTCTATGTCCGCAGCACGATCAACGTCTTCGATATGCGGCTGGACGCGGGCGCAAGGGTGGAATTTCCGCGCAAGCAAGGCCGAGACCTCTATTTCTATGTCTTCAGCGGTTGTGTCGTCGTCGATAAGCAGACATTCGCCGAAGGCGAGCAGGGGCTGCATTTATTGGATGACAAGCTCGAAGTAGAGGCGCAGAGTGCAAGCATGTTGGTCGCGTTTCTGCTCGATCCGAACGCAGCGATCACCAGGCAGGGAACTGTCGGCGACCACAAGAAGATCCCACCGGCAATCCTCATTCGCGCGTTCCTGCGATGGAGGAAATTCCGCCAGATGTGGCGTCGTCATCTTTCGCATCGCCGCTCGAACACCGAAAAGGCGATATAAATGGAACAAGGATGCCCCTAACGGGTTTCGAACCTTAGCGTTCAATAGGAGGAGCATTTCATGCCTACGGTTGCCGCGACACCCATCACCCCGCCTGACCAGCATGTTGTCACAGCGCGCGAAGCCATCGAGCCGCTTTATGAGAAGCTTGAGCTGCAAACCGAATCGCTGGTCCTCGCTGCGGCGCTGGAAGCGGGCTGGCCTCCCGAGGAGGCAACCGAGGCACTGGCAGCACTCAGGCTACAGGACGCACTTTCCACCCTTGGACGAACGACTTAGCCGATAAGCCCATTATTCAAAGCGGATCGGCGAGAAAGTTTCCGCAGTGATCCCCTCCTGGCGGAGGGCTGCCGGAATCGGGGTTTCCAGAAGCAGCGACGACGCGAGCGCAGCGACCGCTGGCGAACTTTGAATACCGAACCCGCCGAGCCCGGCCAGCCAAAAGAAGCCCGGCGCCCGCTTTGAGGCACCGATGACCGGCAGCCGGTCCGGTGCGAAGGTGCGCAGGCCCGCCCAACTATGGGAGATCCGATGGATTTCGAGCTTGGTGCAGTCGCTCAGATATTGCGCCGCCTGGGCGATATCCAATTCTTCCGGCCAAGCGTCATGCGGGGCGACCGGCGTCTCATCCGCCGGACTAACCAGGAGCCGGCCTGCATCCGGTTTGAAGTAGAAATCCTCGTCGATTTCGTTGACTTCGGGCATGGCCGAAACATCGTAGCCCTCAACTGGCACGGTGATGGCGGTTCGGCGATAAGGCACTAGGCCGAGAGGCGTCGCGCCGAAATGGAGCGCCACGGGATCGGCCCAGCCGCCCGCCGCGTTCACCACCGTCGTGGCCAGCAGATCGGCGCCGTTCGTCTCCAGCCGCCATGCCGATCCGTCCATTCGGGCGCCCGTCACCTCAGCGTTGCGGCGCAGGTCGGCCCCGGCGTGTCGCGCCGATTTCAGATAGGACTGCAGCAGGCTGTCGACCTCGATGTCCCAGCAATCCGGGTCATAGAGCGCAGCCGCGACCCAGTCGGGGTCGAGAAACGGGACCAGCGCCAGCGCATCGGCAACCGTGAGCAATTGAAGCGGCCGGGCCATGGGCGCGCTTTTGTTGCGCTCGACTTCGAAGATGTGATGGAGATGCCCGGCCTTCTCGGCCTGGGCAATGCAGAGGTTTCCGCGCGGCCGGATGAGCGGCAGGTCGCAGAACCCATCCGGAGGCGTCTGGAGAAATCCGGCGCTGGCCCGGATCAGCCGCCCCGCGCCTTCGGACTGGAAGCGCAGCGAGAATTCCGCCGCCGAGCGGCCGGTGGAATGATAGCCCCATGCCTCCTCCCGCTCCAGCAGCACGACCGAACGGCGATTGCCGATGGTATGTGCCAGTGCGGCGCCGACGATGCCGCCGCCGATGATGGCAATGTCAAAATGTTCAGCCATTGATTGGATCCAGTGGAAAAATTGGGCGTCGAATATTGCGGTAGTTGCGGCGGGTGAGATCCGGCGAGCATAATCCGCCGGCATCGGTCACCAGGATCTCACTTGCGAGCGGGGCGAAGGCGCCGCGGAAATGATGCATGGATTTCACCGCCAGGACCGCCTTCGCCGTCGGTTCGATGCCGAGCGCGCGGAAGATGTTGGCGTCGAGCATCTGTTGGTTTTCAGATGCGATCAGCACCTCTATCCCGCCGACCCGGAAAGAAACGGAGCGGCCGAGCGTGCCGGGAAGGCCGGTGAACATCGGCCCTTCAAATGTAAAGGCCCCATCGGAGACGGCCGCAACAGTGCCAGTGACTTCGATCGGCCCACCGCCCGTGCTCGGATCCGTCTTGCCGCCGAGCAATACAGTGCATTCTGCGCCGACACCTGCGGATGCCAGCAGGTCAGCCGCTTGCGGGTCGTAGAGCACACCGAGAGCAATATTGCCCCGCCCTGCGTCAAGCAGCGCAGCCAACAATGTCGTGCTGTCGCCATAGCCGCCTGAGCCCGGGTTGTCGGAGAAGTCGGCCACCACGATCGGCTTGTCGGTGGATTTGTGCGCCTTCAGCCGGGCGATACACTCCCAGAGAGGGATCGGCCGGGCCCAGTCGTCGCGGAAGTCCCATATCCGCGCGCAGATCCTGTCGGCAGTTGCTTGAGCCGTGACGGCGGAGACGATCTTTTCGTCGTAATTTACGAGAACGCTCGGGCCTGCCGCCCAGACATCGGCATCGGTGAAACCGGCGTTGACGGAGACGTTGAGGATGCCCGGCGTCATCATTTCCAGCGCTGCATCTTCCAGCAGCCGGCACATCGGCCCGTCCTGCGTCGTTCGTCCGTCGTCACAGCCGACCAGCATCGGCGGCCGGGCGATGAGCAGGCGCGGCGCCGTCTCGCCTGCCATTGCCGCATGAAGCAGCGTGCAGGCCTCGCGTCCGCGCTCGCGCATGTCGATATGGGGATAGGTCCTGAAGCTTACCGCGATATCGGCAAGCCCTGCCATTGCATCGAAGATATTGGCATGCAGATCGAGCGTCACCGCAATCGGGAGATCGGCCCCTACCACCGAACGGATGGCGGCGAGAAACTGGCTCTCTCCATCCTCGGATGTCTCGGTGACCATCGCGCCGTGGAGTGCGACGAAAATCCCGTCGATCGGCCCGGCCGTTTCAAGGCCGTGAACGACATCTGCGGTAATCGTGCGGCGCGCGGCTTCGGTGACCGTGCCGCCCGGCTGAGCATGAGCGGCAAGAATCGGCACAACCTCCCAACCCCTCGCCTCGGCCAGATCGAGGGCGCCGCCAATCTCGGAATTGGTGCCGCGCATCTTCGTGACAATCTCGACACCTTGGAAATAGCGACTGGCATGGAAGGCCTCGATCGGGGTCGAGCGAATGGTGAAGGTGTTTCCTTCGTGAGAGAATTCGATCAGAGCGACGCGAAAGCCCATCTTATACTCCTTGCCGGCCTGCCGCGCGGGCGCAGATATATTCCAGGATCAGCGAGGCGCCCAGGAGCGCTGTCACGCCGGTCGGATCATAGGGTGGCGCCACCTCGACGAGGTCCATCCCGACGAAATTGACATCCGTCGTCCGGCGCAGGATCGAGAGGATTTCGTGCGGCGCCAGTCCGTCGACGACCGGGGTGCCTGTGCCGGGAGCAAAGGCAGGATCGAGGCAGTCGATGTCGATGCTCAGATAGGTGGGCCTGTCACCCACCACTTCGCGCAGGCGAGCAAGGGCACCCTGCCAACCATGTTCGTGCAGCCAGTCACGGTAGAGCACGGTGATCGAGTCGGTATGGTCGTAATGGGTGCGGATGCCGATTTGGATTGCGTGAGCGGGGTCGATCAATCCATCGCACATTGCATGATGCACGAATGTGCCATGGTCGAATTCCTTGCTCGCCTGCGTGTCACGGTGGGCGTCGAACTGGACATAGGCGAGCTTCCCGTGCCGCTCGGCATGGGCCTTCAAGGCGGTGAAAGTGGTGCTGTGATCGCCGCCCAGCATGACCGTTCCGGCCCCCTCCTCGACGATCCGGCGGGCGAATTCCACCGCGTTTTCCAGCATCTTTTGTGGCTGCCCGCGCCGGAACGGCACGTCGCCAGCGTCCACCACCGAGAGCCGGTCGAAGGGGTCGAAACCCCAGGGCCAGACCTCGCCCCAGGCCAACTGGGTCGAGGCTTCGCGTAGCGCGGACGGGCCGAAGCGTGCACCCGAGCGGCCGGAGGTCGCCAGATCGAAGGGAATGCCATAGACGACAAGATCGACGCCGGTGAAATCCAGGCTGGGACGGCGCCGAAGGAAGGTGCGGATGCCGGAATAAGGCATTTCCACATGGGTCCCGTCCGGACCGGGCACGGTCTGGAACACACCTTCATGGCCGAAGATGCTCTGATTGGATTGTATTTTCATTTCAAACTGTTCCTGCGAAATGTAGCCATCGGTTGCGACCCTCGAGGCGGCGCCAGAGCGCTTCGATCAGGAGGACGACGGCCAGATAGTTAAGCGCCGCCACGTAGAAGACGGTGAGGTCGAAGCTCTGGGCGTAAAGGGATCGCGCCTGGCCCATGATATCGGGCACGGTGATCACGCTGACGATGGCCGAGGCCTTGAGCAGCAGCACCAGTTCATTGCCGATGGTCGGCAGCATCCGTGCCGTGGCGATCGGCAGCACGATCTTGCGGAAAATCTGCACGGTCGAAAGGCCGAGCACCCGCCCTGCCTCGATCGTCCCTCGCGGCACGGCCTGGATACCGCCGCGCAAGATTTCCGCCTGATAGGCCGCGGAATTGAGTGCGAAGGCGAGGAGGCCGCAATAGAACGCATCGCGAAAGAACCACCAAAGGCCAATATCCCGCAGTTCGCGGCTGAAGGAGCCAAGGCCATAATAGATCAGAAAAACCTGAACCAGCAGCGGCGTGCCGCGCATGAGGTAGATATATCCATAGGCCATGCCGGAGATTGTCCGGTTGCGACTGAGCCGGGCCAGTGCGAGTGGCAGCGCCAAGCTGAAGCCCATGAGCGCGCTCAGCAATGTCAGCGTAACGGTATTCTGAAGCCCTTGCGCCCATAGGGCGAGATTGTCGGTGAGAAGCGTCAGCATCTTCTAACGCCCCCTACCGCGAGGAGCCGTGCGTCGTTCCAACAGCGCCTGACCGATGCCCGACAGCAAAGCAAGCGCGACGTAGATCAGGGCGAGCACGGTATAGAAGAAGAACGGCTTCTTGGTCGTCGAGATCGCCATATTTGTGTAACGGACGAGGTCGTTCACCGCTATGATCGAAACCAGCGACGTATCCTTCAGAAGGATCAGCCACAGATTGCCGAAAGCGGGAATGCAATGCCGCCACATCTGCGGAAGGACGACCAGGAAGAAGGCCTGTCTCCGGTGCAGGCCCAGCGATGCCGCCGCCTCTGCCTGTCCCCTGCCGACCGCCTGATAGGCGGCACGGACGACTTCGCTGCCGAGCGCGCTGAAGACGAGCGTCAGTGCCACCACGCCAGCCGCAAAGGCATTGAGTGAAATGCTGGCGTTCGGGAAAGCGAGATGCACCACCCAGTCAATGAGCACTTGGAGCTGGTAGTAGATGATGACGAGGGTCAACAGCTCGGGCAGACTGCGAAAGACTGTCGTGCTGGCGAACGCCAACCAGCGGGCAATCGGACTGCGGGCGTTTTTGCCCCAAGCCAGCAGGAAGGATAGGACCAGGGCCAGCGGAGCGGTGGCGAAGGCGAGTGCGAGTGTTACACTCAGGCCTCGCAGCAACTCGTCTCCCCAGCCCTCGTCGCTGAATAACAGCAGTGAGATGAACTCCATCGCGAATTATCTTCCGATTGCTTGGCGGGGCTGGCTGGACGCTGACTGTGTGGCGTCCAACCTGGTTGCGGACTACTTGAAGATTTCGCCGGCGAGCTTCGGTTGTGTCATGATGTCGAATTTGAAGTAGCGCGCGCGAATCTTGCCATAGGTGCCGTTGGCCTGGATCTCGGCCAGCGCGTCGTTCAGCCGCTTCAGCAGCGCCTCATCGTCCTTGCGGACGGCAATCCCCGTGCCCTTCATGCCGTCATCGCCGAAGGCCTCTCCGACGAAATCACAGCAGGCGCCGCTGTCCTTGGCGAGCCAATCCGCCAGCACGAACTGGCTGGCCAGGACCAGATCAAGCCTTTGATTGTCGAGGTCGAGCAGAGCGTCGTCGAGCTTGGGATAAAGCTTCACCTCCGCTTCGGGGAAATATTGCTTGAGGATCGCGACCTCGGTCGTGCCTGATTGGGTGCCGACCACCAGCCCTTTCAAATCGGCTGGCAGCGCGCTCTTCAGTCCCGAATCCTTGGAGGCGACGAAGCGGTCGGGGTTGAAATAGTAGGGAGCGGTGAAACTGATCACCTTCGCGCGTTCAGCGGTGATCGCCATCGAGGAGAGGATGGCGTCGAATTTCTTGGCATTCAGCGCCGGGATGATCCCATCCCAATCGGTGGACACCCATTCGCACTTCACCTTCATCGCATCGCACAGCGCGTTGCCGATGTCGATATCGAAGCCGTTCAGATTGCCGGCGCTGTCAAAATACTCGAACGGTGGGTAATAGCCCTCAGTTCCCATTCGGACGACACCGTCTTCCGCCGCCGCATTGGTCGCGGCAGCAGCGGCAATCAGGGCGAGGATTCTAAGATATCGCATGGCGGTCTCCTGTTGATGGGGGCGGGCTTTGCTCCGAGGGCAGTTCAGGATTCCGGAAGATGGTGAATATTGAAAATTCTTATTTCTTCTTCTAGAAATAAATTTCGCTTATGGAGACATGCCAGATGGTCGACTTCGTCCGGCAACTTGACTGGAACCTGCTGCATACTTTCATGATCGTGGCGCAGGAACGGAGCATGACGCGGGCCGCCGACGTGATGCACCGCACCCAGCCGGCGATCAGCCAGGGGATCAAGCGGCTTGAGGAAACGGCCGGCACTAAGCTTCTGGAACGCAGTCGTACCGGCCTGATACCAACGCCCGCGGGCGAAATGCTGCTCGAACAGGTCCGATCGATTTTCGCTACGATTTCCCGCTTGCCGGTCGGTTTCGAAGCGGCGCCAGCGGCGTTGTCCGGCAGGTTGAAGATCGCCATGATCGACCAGGTGGTGAACGAGACCTTGGATCGTGCGCTGACGTCTTTCTTCGCACGGTATCCAGGCGTGGATCTGGAAATCACAGTGAGCACCACGGCGACCATCATCCGTGCCGTAGAACTCGGCCATTGTACCTTCGGTATCTCGGACGGGGTGATTCCGGATTTCCTGGCTTCCCGCGAGTTGATGCGAGAGAGGTTCGGCCTGTTTTGCGGCGCAATCCACCGGTTGGCTGGCCGCAGGGACCTGACCGTCGCACAACTGCGTGCCGAACCATTTATCGGCTTCACCGCAGATGTGCTCGGCGGCACGCATATGGGCGATGTCACCGCCTACCGCGCCAGCGCCTCGATCGGTCAACGGGTACGGGGTCAGTCGAGCTATGTCAGCGAGATACGGCGGATGATCGAATGCGGCCTCGGAATAGGCTTCCTGCCGCTGCATCTCGCCGAACCGTATGTCGACCAGGGAAAGTTGTGGCGCCTGCCGCCCTATCGGGACGAGCCCTGCGCATCAGCCTATGTCGTCACCAATCCGCAAATCGGGCTCTCGGTGCCCGAGACGTTGTTCCTGAAGGAGCTTTCGAAGATCGATTTCGGACTCTGAGCTATGCTTTGCAATATATCGTTACAGCCATGAATTGATCATGAATTATCATGCTCCATGGTTGCCGCGCCGTCGTGCCGGCACGAGCCCTGATATCCGCTTTCAAATACCGTTTGGTGATCGCAGTTCGTAGAGCACGTGAGGGCGCAACGGATGCCCTTCGGCCAAATTGGGATGATCGAAGTCACCGATCCGGTTCATTCCCAATCGCCTCATCAAACCCCAGGAACTGCTGTTTGCGGGCACCGTGAAGCTGACGATGCGGTCAAGTTTCAGATCGTTGAAGGCAAAATCCAGAGACCGTTCCGCGGCCTCGCGCGCGTATCCGGCTCCGTGCCGCGACGCTGAAAGCCGCCAGCCGATTTCGACTGCCGGGGCAAACGGCAAAGCCGGCGAAACATTGTTGAGGCCGCAGAGGCCGATCAATGCGCCGCCTGCCTTCTCCTCCAGCGCCCAGAACCCCCAGCCATGATCCTCGAAGTGACGGTCGATGCGGTCGAGCATCGCATCCGACTGTTCATCTGTCAGAGGATTGAGATATCGGACGACGTCGGGTTCGGCGTTGATCGCAGCAAAGGGTTTGCGATCCTCCTGCCGCCAGGGTCTCAAGATCAGTCGTTCGCTTTCGAGCCTCATCGTCCCTCCGCGACAGATCCTACCAGAGCGTCATATGACGGTTGACGTCCTTGTAGAGCAGGTAGCGGAACCGGCCGGGCCCACCGGCGTAACATGCCTGCGGGCAGAAGGAGCGCAACCACATGAAGTCGCCGGCCTCGACCTCGACCCAATCCTGGTTCAAGCGATAGACCGCCTTGCCTTCCAGCACATAGAGACCATGCTCCATGACATGGGTTTCCATGAAGGGGATCACGGCACCCGGCTCCAACGTCACGATATTCACGTGCATGTCGTAGCGGACATCGGCCGGATCGATGAACCGGGTCGTCCCCCAGCGTCCATCGGTGTCGGGCATTGCCGAGATGGCGTGCTCGTCCTCATGCGTGAAGATCGCCGGCGGCGGTTCCAGCCCGTCGACCGCCTGAAAGGCCTTTCGAATCCAGTGGAATTTTGCCGCGGTCGAACCGTCGTTTTTCAGGCGCCAGACTGAACCTGCCGGAAGATAGGCGAACGAGCCGCTGCGAAGCGCATGGCTGACGCCGTCGAGTTCCACCGTGATGTCGCCCTCGACGACGAACAGAACCGCTTCGGCCCGCTTGTCGGGCTCCGGCCGATCGCTTCCGCCGCCCGGCTGGACCTCCATCACATATTGCGAAAAGGTCTCGGAGAAGCCGGAGAGCGGCCGGGAGAGAACCCATGCCCGCGTTCCCGTCCAATGGGGAAGGACGCTGGTGACGATGTCGGTCATGACGCTGCGCGGAATGACTGCATAGGCTGTAGTGAAGACGGCCTTGCTGGAAAGCAGCTCGGTTTGCGGCGGCAGTCCGCCGAGTTTGGAATAATAATCTCTGTTCATCGGTCCAGGCTTCGCGGCTTTTGATTGTGCATCTGCTTTATGCGCCGTTGCGGCGTTAGGCAACTCCCAATGGGTCGAGCGGCGCCCTCCCAGCTCGGGTCTCGAAAAGCACGGGCGCTATAACCTACCGGTCGGCCATCACCAGATGTCCCGGTCCGACCTCGCGATAGGAGGCGTTCGCCGGCTGATAGTCGACCGGGCGCATCGGGCTCTTGATCTCGTCATTCGCCACCATCCGCTTTTCATGGCGGCGGTCGGGATCAGGCACGGGCACCGCCGCAATGAGCTTTTTCGTATATGGATGCTGCGGATTTTCAAAGACCGCGGCCCGTGGGCCGATCTCGACGATCTCGCCGAGATACATCACCGCCACCCGGTGGCTGACGCGTTCGACGACCGCCATGTCGTGCGAGATGAACAGGAAGGCGAGGTTCAGGCTCTGCTGCAAATCGAGCATCAGGTTGATGACCTGCGCCTTGATCGAGACGTCGAGCGCCGAGACGCTTTCGTCGGCGACGATGACCTTCGGCCGCAAGGCGAGCGCGCGGGCGATGCAGATGCGCTGGCGTTGGCCGCCGGAAAACTCATGCGGATAGCGCGCGGCCATATCCGCCGACAGACCGACCTTCATCAGCAGATCAGCGACGACGTCCTTTGCCTGTTTCGCATTGCCCATCTTATGTTCGAGGTAGGGTTCGGCGATCGCAGCACCGACTGTCATGCGCGGATTGAGGCTGGCAAAGGGATCCTGGAAGATCATCTGCACGGATTTGCGCATCTCGCGCAGATCCTTTTTGTCGAGGCCGAGCACCTCCCTGCCCTCGACGAGGACGGAACCGGCCAGCGGTTCGATGAGACGCATGATGGCGCGGCCGGTCGTCGATTTGCCGCAGCCGGATTCACCGACGAGGGACAACGTCTCGCCGGCGTGAAGATCGAAGGAGACGTTTTCGACCGCGTGCACCCGACTGGTCAGCCGGCCGAACAGGCCGGTATGAATGTCGAAGCGCTTGGTGAGGTTCTTCACCTGAAGGACCGGCGTTGCAGCGACGGTATCGGCGGCCTCGGCGGGAACGTCCGATTCCCCCGTTGCCGTGTTGACCACCGGAAAGCGCAGGGGCCTTTGCCTGCCCTGCATCGAGCCGAGCACCGGCACGGCGGATAGCAGCGCCCGGGTATAGGGGTGTTTGCCGCGGTGGAAGATATCGGCGGTGGCGCCGCTTTCGACTTGCTCGCCGCGATACATCACCACCGTCCTGTCGGCGATCTCGGCGACGACGCCCATGTCATGGGTGATGAACAGAACCGAGGTCCCCTCCTCGTCCTGCAGCATCTTGATGAGATCGAGGATCTGGCCCTGGATCGTCACGTCGAGCGCCGTCGTCGGCTCGTCGGCGATCAACAGTTTCGGCCGGCTGGCGAGCGCCATGGCAATCATCACCCGCTGGCGCATGCCGCCGGAGAAACGATGCGGATATTCGCCGAAGCGCGAGGCGGCCGAGGGAATGCGGACCTTTTCCAGCAGCCGGATGGTCTCGGCTTTGGCGTCCGTCTTGCTCATATCGGAATGGCAGAGCAGCGCCTCGGAAATCTGATCGCCGATGGTGAAAAGCGGATTGAGCGATGTCATCGGCTCCTGGAAGATCATCGCCACTTCATTGCCGCGCACCTGACGCATGGCATTTTCCGGCAAAGCCAGGAGGTCGCGTCCGCCGAGCATGACGCGGCCCTCGACGCGGCTCGTCTCCGCCTGCAGCAGCCGCATGATGGAGAGCGAGGTGACGCTCTTGCCCGAGCCGGATTCGCCGACGATCGCCACCGTCTCGCCCGGCGCCACGGTGAAGGAGACATCGCGCACCACAGGTTTCCAGGCGCCATCCACCAGAAAGGACGTCGTCAGCCTATCGACGGCAAGAACGTCGGTCGTCGTCTGGATCGGTTGCGCTTGGACGTTGGCCATGTCTGCTCCTCTACGGTTCAATCCGGCCAGCGCAACAGCCCGTCGAAGCGGTGCCGGCTGCGGTTCTCGATCGGCGTGGCGATGATCTCGTTGGAGGCGCGCGCCTTGTCGAGCTCCTCAGCCAGGCGCTCGGCGACGATCTTCTCCTCGCCCGGATGGAGGTTGCACGGATCGAGGTAGAAATAGCGGTGCTCCACTTCGTGATCGCGCACGATGATCGGCGGGCTGCCCTTGGCAAGCGCATCGGCCAAATCCCAGGCGGTGATATGGGCCTGTTCGGCATCGACGATCAGACGCAGCCGATCGAGCGGATTGTTGGTCGGGTCGGGTTCGATCAGCGCGGTGAGGCCGGGGCGGCCGTCGAGCGTACGCTTCCACAGGTTGAGATAGCTGGTTTCGCGTTCCCGGATGCCGGCATGGTCGCGTTTCTCCCAGGCTTCGAGTGCCGCCATGACGCCGAAGATGCTCTCCTTGCCGACCTTCATGCCGCGGCCGATGCCCATGTTCTGCAGGAAGGCATGACGCACCAGCTCCTTCTTGCCGGCAACGATGCCCGTAGTCGGACCGCCGAGGAATTTGTGGCCGGAGTAAAGGGCGATATCGGCGCCCTGCTCCAGGAAAATCTTCAGATCATATTCCGAAGCCGCATCGACGATGACGGGCACGCCCTTGGCATGGGCGATCTCGACGAATTCCTTCAGGTTCAAAAGTCCGTAATCGACGACATGGTGCGAGACGACGTAGACGGCGGCTGCGGTCTTGTCGGTGATGGCGTTTTCCATGTGGAAGCGATGGGTCGAGGTCGCCTGGCCGACAAGCACGACCTTGCCGCCGGCAAGCCGGATCGCCTGGTCGACGGGTGCGCCATAGCTCACCACATGGCCCATCTGCACCAGCACTTCGTTCTTCTCCGGCACGACGTCCGGCAGCCTCTCGATCGCCAGCAGATTGTTGCCGGTGATTGCCCCAGCAACAGCCAGCGAAATGCCGGCCGAGCAGGAAGCGGTGACGAAGCCCGCCTCCCCGCCGGTCAGCCGGGCGATGACGCCACTTGCCTTGCGCTGCAGGTCGTTGATCTCGACGAAGTGCGGCAGGATCGATGCCATCGCCTCGATCGCTTCCGGCACGACGATCGAGGCGCCGAGGCTCGTCATCGTGCCGGATACGTTGATGACAGGGCGAAGACCGATTGATGGTCTCATATCAGTGGACATGAAGTTCTCCAGAATTCTGGGGCGGGTAGCGGGATAAGATGGGACGCTACTCCAAATATGAAAGTTCTCGTCAGCCGTGCAAGGCGACGATCGCCTCGATCTCGACGGTGATGTTGCCGGGCAGCGAGCCGAAGCCGACGGCCGAGCGGGCATGTTCGCCGGCTGGCCCGAAGACTGCGATCAACAGATCCGAGCAGCCGTTGATAACGCTCGGATGATCCTCGAACTCAGGCACGGCATTGACCATGCCGAGCAGTTTCACTACCCGCTTGACACGGGTGAGATCGCCGAGCGCCTCCTGCATGACGGCAAGCAGGTTGATGCCGGTCAGCCGCGCATGGCCGTAGGCCTCGTCGACACTGATGCCGCCGCCGACCTTGCCGGCATGCAGGAAACCATCAGCCTCGCGTGGTCCCTGGCCGGAGAGGTAGAGCATGTTGCCTTCGATTACGTGCGTGACGAAATTGGCGATCGGCGGCGGTGGCGGCGGAAGCGTTATGCCGAGGGCGGCAAGCCGTTCGTAAGGCGAGTTCTCGACCTTGCCGGCGGCGGTGGGAAACTGATTCACGCAAACTCCTGTCATGCAATTTTATGATTTGGCGAATTGGAATAGGCCGACCCACGGTCGGCGGATTAGAGATCCTTGCGAAGTCTTGGATCGAGCATGTCCCTGAGGCCATCGCCGACCATCTGCAGCGACAGCACCGAGAGGATGATGGCGATGCCGGGAAACAGCGTCATCCAGTCGGCCTGGCCGATATATTGCCGGCCGGCGGCGATCATCGTTCCCCAGGTCGGGATTTCGGGGCTGACGCCGAGGCCGAGGAAAGACAGGCCGGCTTCGGCAAGCATGGCGCTGGCGAAGAGGAATGTGGCCTGCACGAGGATCGGCGACAGCAGATTGCGCAGCACATGCCGCGTCATGATATGGAAGGTCGATATGCCAAGCGCCCTCGCCGCCTCGACATAGGGCAGTTCGCGAATGACCAGCGTCGACGCGCGGACGATGCGGGCAAGGCGTGGCGCATAGACGATCGACAGCGCGATGATCACGGTCGTCAGAGAGGGACCGAGGGCTGCGACGAGCGCAATCGCCAGCAGAATATCCGGAAACGCCATCATCGCGTCGATCAGCCGGGCGATCGGCGTATCGAGCTTCTGGAAGAAACCGGCCAGCAGCCCGAGCGTCACGCCGATCACCGCCGAGAGCGTCACGACCGCAACACCGACGAGCAGCGACAGGCGGCCGGCGAAGATCGTGCGCGAAAAGACATCGCGACCGAACTCGTCCGTGCCGAAGAAGAACATGCCGCCGGGCGGCTTCAGCCGGTTGACGATGGAAAGCTTCGACGGCGAATAGGGCGCGACGACAGGTGCGAAAACCGCCAGAAGCATGAAGATCGTCAGGATCAAGAGGCCGCAGGCGACCGTCTTGCGTTTCAGCAGGCGCCGGACGAATTTGCTGCCCTCGCCCTCGACGGCTGATTTGATTGCGATATCGGCCATCAGTAGCGCACCCTCGGATCGATCAGCAGATAGAGCATGTCGATCGCAAAATTGATCAGCACGTAGAGCGCGGCGATGACGAGCAGCGCGCCCTGGATGACCGGATAATCGCGGCGCAGCACCGCCGAGACGACGAGATTGCCGACACCCGGCAGGCCGAACACGGTCTCGGTGACGACGGCGCCCGAAATCAGCACCGCGGCCGTCAGGCCGATCACCGTCAGGATCGGGATCAGCGCATTTTTCAACGCGTGCTTGAGGATCACCCGGCGCTCGATCAGCCCCTTGGCGCGCGCCGTGCGGATATAATCGTCGCCGAGCACATCGAGCATCGAGGCGCGGGTGAAACGCAGGATCAGCGCCGAGGAGACAATGCCGAGCGCGAAGGCCGGCAGCGTCAGATGATACATGCGGTCGAAGAAGGTTGAGCCGGGACCGCCATAACCTGAAACCGGGAAGAGGTTGAGCCGGACGGCGAAAAACTGCATCAGGATGAGGCCGAGCCAGAAGCTTGGAATGCTGGCGGCAAACATGGCAAGTGTCGTTGCCGCCTGGTCGACGAAGGAGCCGCGCCGATATGCGGCATAGATGCCGATCGGAAGGGCGATGACGCTGGCGATGGCAAGCGAGAACAGCGTCAGGAAGAAGGTCGGCTCGGCGCGGTCGAGCAGAGCCGAGGTGACAGGCATGTTGAGGAAGATCGACTGGCCGAGATCGCCCTTCAGCAGTTGGCCGATATAATAGACATATTGCAGGCCAAGCGACTGATCGAGGCCAAGCCGGGATCGGAGGTCGGCAATATCCTGCGGCGTCGCATCCGGCCCGAGCATGACGGCGGCCGGATCTCCCGGCGTCACGCGCACGATGACGAAGACGATCGTGACGACGAGAAACATCACGACGATCATGCCGAACAGGCGCTGGAGGATGTAGCGTATCATGAATGCCTGGCCTTAAGCCTTTGCGGATGAGGCAGAAAAGATGACCGGTACCGGCCGCGGAAGGCCGGCACCGGTGGCGGTGTTCACTTCTTGATCGAAGCATTCCAGAAATACGGCCACGGCGCCGGATCGACGCCTTCGAGCTTGGTCGACTCGGCCGAGACGGCGTTGAAGTCGCCGATCTTCATGAAGGGTGCGTCGGCATAGACGGCCTTCTGGACATCGGCCCAGAGCGCAACGCGCTTCTTCGGATCGACTTCCGAGGTGAAGGCATCGACGGCTGCCTTGCGGGCCGGCGTATCCCACCAGCCGGGCGAGCTGGTCGAGAGCGAGCCGATGAGGGCCGGCTCCGGCAGGAAGGGGCTATGGGTGATATAGATATCCCAGAGCTTCGGATCGGCGCGGCGCTGCGTCAGCGTCGCCCAGTCCACAACCTGCATATCGACGGTGAAGCCGGCGAGTTTCAGATATTCGGCGGCGACCTGCGCCATCTTGTAGTGGAACTCGTACTGGCGGCTGGTTAAGATACGGATCGGTTCGCCGTTATAGCCGGCCTTTTTGGCGGCAGCGGCCGCCCCTTCCGGATCGGCGACGTTATAGGCGCCGTCGACGCCGGCATCCGTCGACCAGGCAAAGGTCTTCGGATAGATGGCGCCGTCGAGAGCGTAGAAATCCGTGCTGCCGAAAGCAGCCGCCAGCATGTCTTCCATGCTGAGCGCCTGGCGGATGGCCTTGCGCACTTCGACATTCTTGTTGATGCCCTCGGCCGTGTTGAAGACGAAGACGGGATAACCGAAGGGCTTCAGGATGATCGGCTGCGAGGCGGTGGAGGCCTTCAGCTTGTCGTAGGATTCGACCGGAATGGAGTCGACATAATCATACTGGCCTGAGATGGCGGCCTCGACACGGGTATTCGGGTCCGGCACCGGCACGAAGCGGATCTCATCGAGATATTGATGGCGGGCGCCGCCGTAACCATTGCTGTCGCCCTCGCGGGACTTGTAACCGTCGAAGCGGACGAGCTGGATATACTGGTCGGCCTTGCGCTCCTTCAGCATATAGGGACCGGTGCCGATGAATTCCTTCATCGGCTCGTCCTGCTTTTCAGAGGGGATGATAATCGCGGCCGAATTGTTGAAGGCAAGCAGCGAGGTCAGCGGCGCATAGGGCTGCTTCAGCGTGATCGTGACGGTCGCCGGATCGACGGCGGTGATCTTGTCGATGAAACCGGCCACCTGCTTGCCGCGCGAGGCGATCTTCATCCAGCGGCCAAGCGAGGCGACGACATCGTCCGAAGTCATGTCGCTATTGTCGTGGAACTTGATGCCGGTCCTGAGCTTGATCGTATAGGTTTTGCCGTCGGCGCTGATTTCGGGCAGGCTTTCGGCCAGCAGCGGCGTGACGTTCCAGCTCTTGTCGAAGGTATAGAGCGTTTCGAAAATATGCTGCGTGACGATGCCGACGAGATCGGCCGTCGACGACATCGGATCGAGCGTCGGCGGCTCGCCGATCGTCGCGACGTTGATGACGCCGCCCTTTTCCTGGGCAAGGAGAGTCGAAGGCAGGGCGACGAGCGCAGTGCCGAGCAGGAATGCGACCAGTGTTTTCATGCGAGATCTCCCGATTTAGTTCCACAATTATGTAATTCATATTTTTGTAAGAGAATAAGAGATGCATCGATCCTGTCAAGCACGCGCGACGGATTATGCCCTCCCGGGTAGCGCGACGCCGGAAAAACACCATCTTCGGCTGCGGCGCGCCCTCTGCACGACGGCCGGACATTATGCCAAGGTAAGGCGATCACCCTGCAGCAAGGCTCAACGGAACGGGAGAACAGGATGAGGATCGATTTCAACGACGGAACATGGCTGAACGAGCCGGCCAACTGGCGGGCAGACGAAGCCGCCCTCACCCTGACGACCGATGAGAAAACCGATTTCTGGCGAGAGACCCATTACGGTTTCACCCGCGACAGCGGCCATTTCCTCGCCTTTCCCACCGCCGACGGCTTCACCGCACAAATCCGCGTCCAGGGCGAATTCCGCACCCTCTACGACCAAGCCGGCCTGATGGTGCGTATCGACGAGAAACGCTGGGTAAAAACCGGCGTCGAATTCACCGACGGCGAATCCTTCCTCAGCACCGTCGTCACCGACGGCAGGTCCGACTGGTCGGTGGCGCAGCCCTTCAAGGAATTGGAAGACTTCCGCATTCGCGTCACCGTCGCCAACGGCGCGATGCGCATCCAGGCTTCACGTGATGGCAGCTTCTGGCCGCTGCTGCGGTTAGCGCCCTTCCCGGCAGCCACGCGCTACGAGGTCGGGCCGGCTGCCTGCACGCCGGAGCGTAGCGGGCTGACGGTGCGTTTCTCCGAATTCTCGATTGGGCTGGCGATTACTAGGGATCTGCATGATTTGAGCTAGAAGAGCGACACTACCGAAAGAACAAGATCAAATGACTGCGAGTGCAGGGCAGCACACTTGACAAAGATAAGATGCCTGTATTTTACTCAAGCCTGCGGAATAGGCAGAAGGCCGCCGCATTGACATGACTCCGATAGTCTCTGGGCAGTTTCGCCCCATGACGCCTCATCGCTCGATGGGACCAGCGTCGTGGGGTTTTTTGATGTGGTCACTTCATGAATGACGCGCTGAAAATCGGCATCCTCTTTTCGACCACCGGCCCCTACGGCTCGATGGGCCGCGACGCGCGCGACGGCGCCGTTTTCGCGATGGCCGAATATGCCGGCGCCGAAGGACTGGCGATCGAACCCGTGTTCTTCGATCCGCATGCCGATCTTGCCGCCTATCTCGATGGTGCGCGCCATCTTTTGCGCGCCGGCTGCCGCCACATCGTCGGCACGATCACCTCTGCGGCGCGCAAGGAGGTCATCCCGCTCGTCGAGAAACATGACGGCCTGCTCTGGTACATGTGCCCCTATGAAGGTTTCGAGGCCAACGAGAACGTCATCTATGTCGGCGGCTGCCCGAACCAGCATCTGTTGCCGCTTTTCGAGCACCTGATCCCGCGTTACGGGGCAAGGCCCTATCTCGTCGGCGCCAACTATGTCTGGGGCTGGGAGATGAATCGGCTCGCCCGCGAACTCATCACCAATGCCGGCGGCGAGGTGCTGGGCGAACGCTATCTCCCGCTCGAGGAAACCGCCGTCGAACGCATCGTTGCCGAGATCGCGCAGCGCCGCCCGAGCTTCATCCTCAACAATCTCATCGGCCCGTCGAGCTACGCCTTCCTGGAGGCGATCAAGGCCTTGGGTGATCGCGACCCGGCCTTCCGCGCGGAAAACTGCCCGGTCGTCAGCTGCGACCTGATGGAATGCGAGCTCGACGATATAGCCGCAGGAGCTGCCGCCGGCCAGCTTTGCGCCGCGTCCTATTTCGACAGTATCGCGACCCCCGAAAATGCTGCCTTCAAGGCCCGTGTCACAGAGCGTCACGGCACGGAGCGGCGTGTCTCCAGCGTCTTTGCCAGTGCCTATACGGCCGTCCGGCTCTGCGTCGACGCGATCGTCGCTGCCGGCGGTGATGAGCCCGACGCCGTCCGGCGCGAGCTCTACAATCGATCCTGGCCGACCCTGTTCGGTGCGCTGGCGATCGACCGCGAGACCAATCACGCCGCCCTGCCCTTCCATCTCGGCCGGATCAACGCCGACAACGGCTTCGATGTCGTCGCCTCGCGGCCGCCGCTCGCCGCCGACCCCTATCTGACCGGCCGTAACCGACAGGCCTTGCCGCGGCTGAGGGTGGTGTCATGAGAGAGACACCCAATTTCACCGGCTGGCTGGCGACGGTCCTGCATCGCGAGGACGGCAACACCGACAAGCTGGTCCGCCAGCTTCGCCTGCTCGGCATCGATGCAACGCTGCAATGGGCGCCGCTTTCGGCCGCAGTACTGCCTGATCTCGTTATCGTCGATGCCGACCAGGGCTGGGACGATCTGCTGCCCTGGAACGGCGAAACGCCTGCCTGCCCCGTCGTCGCCTTGCTTGGTTCGGAAGCGCCCGGCCGCATCGCCTGGGCGCTCGGACAGGGTGCCGGCGCGATCATCGCCAAACCGATCGCCACATCGGCCGTCTATCCGGCGCTTGTCATGGCCGTCTCCATTCATCAGGAACGCAAGGCGACTGCGGAAAAGCTGCAATATCTCGAAGAGCGCGTCCGGCTGCGGCCGCTCGTTCACGCCGCCGTCGAAAAGCTTCGGGCCGCACACGGCATCGACGAGGAGAGCGCTTACGCAATCCTGCGCAACTGCGCCATGCGCCGCCGCCTGCCGATGGAGCAGATATCAGCCTTCATTCTGGCAGGAGCAGAACCTCTGCCGGAGGCGGGCTGATGCATGTGCTGAAACAGATGATTCGCCAGCCGACCGCCCTCTTCGGCCTGATCGTCGTCACACTCGTCATCGGGCTCGCCATCGCAGCGCCGTGGATCGCGCCGTTCAGTCCGGACGAGCAGATGTTTGACGGCCTCTCACTCGAAGGCGCGCCGCTGCCGCCGGGCGGTCCCTATCTGCTGGGCACCGATACGCTCGGCCGCGACCTCTTCTCCCGCCTGCTCTTCGGCGCCCGCACCTCTCTGATCATCGGCCTTGTCGCCAATGGCATCGCGGTGGCGATCGGCCTCTTCGTCGGCATCGTTGCCGGTTATCTCCGCGGGCTGCCGGGCAACATCCTGATGCGCTTCACCGATCTGATGATGGCCTTTCCGGCGCTGCTGCTCGCCATCGTGCTGGCAGCCCTTTTGAAGCCGAGCCTCTGGATCGTCGCCATGGTGATCGCGCTCGTCAACTGGGTGCAGGTCGCCCGCATCGTCTATACCGAGACTCGCGGCCTGGTGGAGCGCGATTTTATCATGGCGGAGCGCTCGCTCGGCGCCGGCCATATGCGTGTGCTCTTCATGCATATCCTGCCACATCTCGTGCCGACGGCAATCGTCTGGGGCACGCTCGGCATCGCCACCACCGTGCTGCTCGAGGCGACACTTTCCTTCCTCGGCGTCGGCGTCCAGCCGCCGCAGCCCTCCTGGGGCAACATCATCTTCGAGAGCCAAAGCTATTTCCAGGCCGCCCCCTGGCTGGTCTTCATTCCCGGCGCGATCATCCTTCTGACGGCGCTTTCCTTCAATCTGGTGGGCGACGCGCTGCGCGACATACTCGACCCGACCCAGCGCGGGAGGGGCTGATGGCGTCCCTCATGCTGCGCCGGTTGGCACAGGCGGCCCTCATCCTGCTCGGCGTCGCGGCAATCACCTTCGTGCTGCTCTACGCCCTTCCGGCCGACCCGGCCCGCATGATCGCCGGCCGCAGTGCCACGGCCCAGACGGTCGCCAACATCCGCCATGAGCTCGGCCTCGACCAGCCGCTGCTGGTCCAGTTCGGCACCTATCTCGGCAATCTGCTGCATGGCAATCTCGGCCGCTCCTATGCGCAGAAAACCGATGTCTGGACGCTGATCGCCGCGCGGCTACCGGCGACGTTGACGCTGATGCTTGCCGGCATCTTCGTCGAGGTGGTGCTCGGCCTGACGCTGGGCACCATCGCCGCCGTGCGTCGCGGCGGCTTCGTCGACCGGCTGGTGATGATGGCCTCCTTTGTCGGCACCTCGGCGCCGCAGTTCCTCGTCGCCCTGCTGCTGCTCTACCTGCTGGCGGCAACGCTCGGCTGGTTTCCGATGAGCGGCTATGGCAGCTTCTCGCATCTCGTCCTGCCTGCCGTCACACTCGGCATCTGCGGCGCCGGCTGGTACGCCCGCATGGTGCGCTCGTCGATGATCGACGTGCTGAACCAGGATTATGTCCGCACGGCGCGCGCCAAGGGTCTTTCCTCGAAGCGCGTCATCCTGCGCCATGCGCTGCCCAATGCCGTGCTGCCCATCATCGCCATGATCGGCATCGATATCGGCCAGTTCATGGGCGGCGTGGTCGTGGTCGAAGCCGTCTATGGCTGGCCCGGCATCGGCCAGCTCGCCTGGCAGGCGATCCAGCAGGTCGACATCCCGATCATCATGGGCGTCACGCTGACGTCTGCGCTCGCCATCATCATCGGCAACCTGCTTGCCGACCTCGTCGCGCCGGTCATCGATCCGCGCATCCGCACACGCTAACAGCAACCAAAGAAGGGGAACCCAAATGTTCAAACGCTGGCTGCAACAGACGACCATGGCAACGATGGTGGCGCTCGCCCCATTGTCCGTCATGGCCGAGGAAACGCCCAAGCAGGGCGGCGATATCGTCGTCACCTACAAGGACGACATCACCACACTCGACCCGGCGATCGGCTACGACTGGGTCAACTGGTCGATGATCAAGGGCCTTTATTCCCGACTGATGGATTATGCGCCCGGCACGCCGAACCCGGTCCCCTCGCTTGCCGAAAGCTTCACCGTTTCGCCCGACGGTTTGACCTATACCTTCAAGCTGCACAAGGGCGTGAAGTTCTCGAACGGCCGCGAGGTCGTCGCCTCAGACGTGAAATATTCGATCGAACGCGCCGTCGACCCGAAGACTCAAGGGCCCGGCGCCGGCTTCTTCGGCGCGATCAAGGGCTTTGAGGATGAAACCGGCGGCAAAACGACGACGCTCTCCGGCATCGAGACGCCTGACGATAGCACCGTCATCTTCAACCTCTCGCGTCCCGACGCCACCTTCCTGCACGTGCTTGCCATCAACTTCGCTTCGGTCGTGCCGAAGGAAGCTGTCGAGGCGGCCGCCGGCGACTTCGGCAAGAAGCCGGTCGGCTCCGGCACCTTCATCCTGAAGGATTGGACGATCGGCCAGCAGCTCGTTTTCGAGCGCAACAAGGATTATTTCGTCAAGGGGGTTCCCTATATCGACAGCTTCAAGGTCGAGGTCGGCCAGGAGCCGCTGGTGGCGCTCTTGCGCCTGCAGAAGGGCGAGGTCGATATTGCCGGCGACGGCATTCCGCCGGCAAAATTCCTCGAGATCAAGAATTCGGCCGACGGCGCGCAGATGATCGTCGACGGCGAGCAGCTGCACACCGGCTACATCACGCTCAACACCAAGGTGAAGCCCTTCGACAACGTCAAGGTTCGCCAGGCGTTGAACATGGCGATCAACAAGGAGCGCATCACCCGAATCCTCAATGGCCGTGCAACGCCTGCCAACCAGCCGCTGCCGCCGCTGATGCCGGGCTACGACAAGTCCTTCACCGGCTATGCCTATGACATGACGAAAGCCAAGGCGCTGCTTGCCGAAGCCGGCTACCCCGACGGCTTCGAGACCGTGCTCTACTCCACCAACACCGACCCGCAGCCGCGGATCGCCCAGGCGATCCAGCAGGATCTGGCCGCCGTCGGCGTCAAGGCCGAAGTCCGGGCGCTGGCCCAGGCGAACGTCATCTCGGCCGGCGGCACGGAAGGCGAAGCGCCGATGATCTGGTCGGGCGGCATGGCCTGGATCGCCGACTTCCCGGATCCGTCCAACTTCTACGGCCCGATCCTCGGTTGCGCCGGCGCGGTTCCGGGCGGCTGGAACTGGTCATGGTACTGCAACGCCGATCTCGACAAGCGCGCCGTTGCCGCCGACTCGATGTCCGATCCGGCGAAGGCAGCCGAGCGCACCGCCGCCTGGGGCAAGATCTTCACCGACATCATGGCCGATGCGCCGTGGATCCCTGTCATCAACGAACGCCGGGTCGTCGCCAAGTCGCTGCGCATGGGCGGCGCTGACAACATCTACATCGATCCGACCCGCGTCATCAATTACGACGCGATCTATGTGAAGCAATAGGCCCAAGGATCCAGCCTTCCCGGCATTTGCCGGGAAGGCCATAAATTTCAGGGAGACATGACATGTGCATCGCCTGCACCCACACCATTCACCGCGCCCAGCATAATTTCGGCTGGAACAAGGATTTCGCCCCCGCCGTCGTCGCCAAGCCGGGCGAGACGATCCACTTCGAATGCATGGATTCGTCGGGTGGCCAGCTCGGAAGCGACGCCACCCTGGAAACGCTGAACGCGCTCGATTTCGGCAAGATCAACCCGGTCTCCGGCCCGGTCTATATCGAAGGCGCCAAACCCGGCGACGTGCTGAAGGTGACGCTGCGCAAGTTCATTCCCTCGGGCGCCGGCTGGACGGCCAATATCCCAGGCTTCGGCCTGCTTGCCGATCAATTCAAGGATCCGGCGCTGCATGTCTGGTCCTATGACGCCAACAGCATGGTGCCCGCCCTTTACGGCCCGGGCGGCCGCGTGCCGCTGAAGCCCTTCGCCGGCACGATCGGCGTCGCCCCCGCCGAGCCCGGCACCCATTCCGTCGTTCCCCCACGTCGCGTCGGCGGCAACATGGACATCCGCGACCTGACGGCGGGGGTGACGCTCTATCTGCCCGTCGAGGTCGACGGCGCGCTGTTCTCGATCGGTGATACCCATGCCGCCCAGGGCGATGGCGAAGTCTGCGGCACCGCGATCGAAAGCCAGATGAACGTCGAAGCGACGATCGAGCTCGTCAAGGACGCCAAGCTGCAGACGCCGCGCTTCACCACGACCGAACCGGTAACCCGCCATCTCGACGGCGCCGGCTACGAAGTGACGACAGGCATCGGCCCTGACCTGATGACCGGGGCGCGCGAAAGCGTCATGCGAATGATCGATCTTCTCGGCGCCGAACACGGCATGAGCGCAGTCGATGCCTATCTGCTCTGCTCCGTCTGCGGCGATCTCCGGATCAGCGAGATCGTCGACCAGCCGAACTGGGTGGTTTCCTTCTACTTCCCGAGGATCGTGTTCGCGTGAACGAAGCCATGCCCGCCGCAGCACCGGTGCTCAGCCTTCGCAATCTGAGCGTCGATGCCCGCACCCCCGAAGGCCGCAAGCCGGTGCTCCAGGATGTCAGCTTCGACCTTGCAAGCGGCGAAACGCTGTGCATTGCCGGCGAATCCGGCTCCGGCAAGTCGGTCACCTCGTTGTCGATCATGGGGCTCCTGCCGAGGGCCTCGCTGCGGGTCGCCTCCGGCAGCGTGCTGCTTGGCGAGCGCGACCTGCTCACGCTTTCCGACCGGGCGATGCGCAGCGTGCGCGGTGGCGATATCGCCATGGTGTTCCAGGAGCCGATGACCTCGCTCAACCCGGTCATGTCTGTCGGCAACCAGCTGACCGAGGCAATCCGCGCGCACCAGGGCAGCGAGAATGCCGAGGCGGTGGCGCTGAAGATGCTCGATGCCGTGCAGATCAGCGAGCCGGCCCGGCGGCTGAAGCAATATCCGCACGAGCTTTCCGGCGGCATGCGCCAGCGCGTGATGATCGCCATGGCGCTCTCCTGCCGGCCGAAGGTGCTGATCGCCGACGAGCCGACGACGGCACTCGACGTCACCGTGCAGGCGCAGATCCTCAGGCTGATGCGCGAGTTGAAGCGCGAATTCGGCGCCTCGATCATCCTCATTACGCACGACATGGGCGTCGTCGCCGAAATGGCCGATCGCGTCGTCATCATGCAGAATGGCAGGATCGTCGAGCAAGGAACGGCGCTCGCCGTCTTCCAACGGCCGAAGGAGGCCTATACGCAGCAATTGCTGGCCGCCGTCCCGCGGCTAGGAGCGCTTGCCGGCACCGACCGTCCGCCGCGCATCACGCAGCGCGCCGTCGAAACGCTGCATCCGGATCGCACGCCGGTCCTGAACGTGCGCGACCTCACCGTCACCTATGGCAATGCCGCAAGCCGGTTTTTCAGGGGCAAGCCGCCGGTGGCGGCCGTCGATGGCGTTTCCTTCGATATTCTGCCGGGTGAAACGCTCGGCCTCGTCGGCGAAAGCGGCTCCGGCAAATCGACGACGGGCAAGGCCGTCCTCGGTCTCATCCCCTTCAAGGGCAACGTCCTGATCGACGGCCGCAATATCGCCGGGCTCAGCCAGCGCGAGATGTGGCCCGTGCGCCGCTCGGCGCAGATGATCTTCCAGGATCCTTATGCCTCGCTCGACCCGCGCATGGCCGTCGGCAAGGCGATCGGCGAACCGATGGTCATCCACGGCATCGGCAACCACAGTGAAAGGCAGGACCGCGTCGCCGAACTGCTGCGCCGGGTCGGCCTGACGCCTGATGCCGCGACGCGCTATCCACACGAGTTTTCAGGCGGCCAGCGCCAGCGCATCTGCATCGCCCGGGCGCTGGCGCTGGAGCCCAAGCTGATCGTCGCCGACGAAAGCGTCGCAGCGCTTGACGTCTCCGTCCGCGCCCGCGTGCTCGACCTGCTGCTCGAACTGCAGGAAACGCTGGGGCTCGCCTATCTCTTCATCTCTCACGACATGGCAGTGATCGAGCGCATGTCGCACAACGTCGCCGTCATGCGCGCCGGCCGCATTATCGAAACCGGGACGCGGCGGGATATCTTCGAGAACCCAAGGGATGACTACACCCGCGCGCTGATCGCCGCAGTTCCGATCCCCGATCCGGAGGTCTATCGTGGCAAGGAAGCGCATGCCTGACTGAGGGCTTGAGAGTTACCAGCGTGACTAGGCTGTGGACCTTCCGGCGCGCAACTATCCATACAAGATCTTGCGCAAGCGCTCCTGCAAATCACGAGTGGAATCATCGATAAAGCTGGTTTCAGAGATGCTGATACGGACCACATCATCTGTTTCCTGCTTAATCTTAGCTTCCGAAAGTCCGGCCAGCCGTTTCCTGTGATCGACGCCGACATAGCGCCAAAACAGTTCGCTGAGCCACATGACTGCCGCTATCGCTTCTATATACCCTGAACGAAATTCCCAGCGACCGGGGTTCTGCGAGATATCAACAACCATCTGCTCCAGCGGTGGCGGTAGTCCGTTGGAGCGCATAGGTAAAGACGAGTAATCCCGATTGGCAGCCTTGTAGATGAGGGGATCTTGGGCATTTTGCCATTTGTCGTATTCAACATCGGCAACCCACGCCTGAACGAAGTGAGGCGATACGATAAACGGCTCAACCCATTGTTCCCAATCGATTGCCGCGTTTGGAACTTTCTCTCTTACTTCGACATAGCAATGCTCAGCGTCTGCTACGGCACCGTACTTAAAAATGAGTGTCGAGGTTTCGATTTGACTAAGTCGATCGGTATTTCTAACTGATGTCAGGAGCTTCTTGAGTTGGAGAGAGGATCCGTGACCTTGGATTTTTTCGTCGAGCTTTAGCCTCCGCAACACGTCGAGAATTGTCTCTAAGGCGTCAATGGCCTTCAGAGCGCCATGTCTTCGCTCTCCTACTTCTATTTGTGGCTTCTCCGTGATGATGGTCGTCTTCGGGTTAGCTGGGACAAGGGTAAAGATCAGTTCCAGCTTTTCTTGCCTGGTACGCTCCATTACTGAAATTCCTTAATTACCACTGTTACACCCTCTCTCTGGCCATACTCTACCAGAGCCTGTGCAGCGTCGGCTCCGCCCGGCTGAACTCGAATATCGAGAACTTTATTCGCAAGGTTGCCGTTGACCGTTATGGGGCGGCTACCAAGTTCGTCAATCGTATTTTGCATCCTCGCCATCCATGTCGAACCGGTGGTATCGACGGTTTTCAAGCTGACCACCGTATTCCCGCTCTGAAAATCGATCAGCGGAAAATATCCATTTTTTTCGGCACCGATATTGAACCAGCCGTTCGCATCGCTGTATTCGGTTCGTGCGAGCGATGACTCGATTGATTTACCCCGATCAATCGGATTAAGCGACCAAACACTCGATTGCGGATTTGTGGCGGCCGCGTTCGTCTTGGCAATCTCACCCAGCGTTGCAGACCCGAAGATCTTGAGCTTGCTCGCCAATGCGACAACTTGAGCCATGGCAGCAGGATCGCCATTGTTTGCCTGCTGAATCATGTACGGGATACCAAAAACACCGGCGGGATCTGTGACCAAGAGCCCGTAAATGGCAGGAAGGTCGCGCTGCTGCTCAGCGGTCAGGTTCTCGACGCCATTAGGCGCAAGAATTTTCAGGATTTGATCAACCCCACCGGAGTTGCTTAGCAGTTGCTTGGCGGCGTCCTGATCCTCCTGTGACGCCCAATAAGAAATTGTGCCTGCGTAGCTCGACAACGATGCAACCACGTCGCTTAAAACCACAAGGCATCCGGAACCACTATAGCCATTTGCTCGGCAAGCAACGTAGGCGGCCTGCTGCTGGGTGTCTTTCTGCTCGAGTCGCGTCTGCTCTCCGCAGGCCTTTGGATCACCTTTGCCCCCATCACATGCAGCTTTTGCGGCGGCGAGAGCGTCGTTGTCGGCATGGTTGAGATAGTTGTGTTGGTAGTTTGCGGCCCCATAGGCCGCACCTTCCCCACCGCCTACTACACCGCCCACGGCAGCGCTGAGGCTTGCGCCGATCAGTTTGGCGAGAGCGGCACCTTCTTCTGTCCCTTCGTATTTGGTACCCTTGAGCATGCCGTTGACAAGCCGCTCGACCACTGGAGCGAATAGCGTGGAGGCCGCGCCCCCGAGAGCGGCCTTGACGGCACCTTCCCAGCCATTGACTCCACCGAGGATGCCGCCGCCGATCGCATGTAGAGCTGCGCGGCCAACACCGCCCTCACTCCAATAATCCATGCCTGCTTGATCGTGGTTGATGACGGCTTGCTCATACAATTCGGATGCGATGTCCCCGACCAACCCCGCCATAGTATTCTGCGCCGCCTGGAGGTCCGCTTGGGTTTTGTATTGATCCTTTAGGATGCTCTGCAGATCTGGCAGACCGGGCAGCGAGGTGTTGGTGTTACTAGTGTCGCGGCGGATCGCGCCGAGATCCTGTGTCTGGTGCTCCGGATCGGTGATGGTGATGCCGATGTTCGGACCGATGGCTAAATAGGCCTTGCCGGTCTCCTTCTCCCCGGCTTTGACCGGCGGCGCGAGCGAAAGGCCGCCAGTGCCGATCGAACCACCGTAGGTGTCGGCCTTCCAGGTCGAATGCGTATCGATATCGGCGACCGTCAGCGTGCCGGTGGAGAAGCTATTGCGCTCCTCGCCGGCTTCGCTGGTGATCAGGCCACCAACCAGCGACGTCCGACCGCTCACGTCAATGGAAAGACCGCCAGTGCCTGCGTGGATGCCGGATTGTTCTGTGACGAGAACGGCATCGCCCATGGCCTTCTGCGTGACGCCGGAGATGCCGGTGGAGCCGAAACCGATCTGGCCCGAGAGACTGAGCTGATCGGCATTGGCTTTGACGGTATCAACCAGGCTCTCGATCGTCAGATTCCTGACGTCGGCCACGATGGAATTGCCCGCGACGGTCGCCCCCTTCAAGGCAAGGTCGTTGGTAAGAATCGTGACGTCGCCGGTGCCGTTGAGATGGGTGTTGGTGTGGGTGGTGCCAGTGGTGCTCGAGCCACCCTTGCCATAGGAACCGCTGGCTCCGACGCTAGCGTTGCAGCCGGTCTTCGTGGTGCAGCCGAAATTAACGCCGACGCCAGCGCCCCATGAGCTGTTCGAACTGGTCGAATGTGACGTGCCGGTGGCGGCGTTGAGGTTGATGTTACCATTCCTCGCCGACAGGATAATGTCGCCAACCAGCGGATCGTCGGAGATCGTCGGCAGGCCGAACTTGTCGTAGCCGGCAGCGATCTGCGCCCCGTCGCTCGTGATCGAGCCGTTCTGCGCCGCTAGGGTGATGGAGCGGCCGGCGCGGACATCCGTGACGACAGGCGCGGACGCCGTCGACGAGGATGCGCTCTGCTGATGGTTGACACCTACATTCAGACCGATGCTAAAGGAGAGACCCTTGCCACTGGTGAGGTCCTCAGAGACGCCTTTCAGACCCTTGATACCCTCATAGAAGCTGAGACCGACAATCGCGCTGTTGGTCAATCCGTTGACGCCGCCCGGATCCGACAGGCGCTCCGCTCCGTTCATGATGCTCTGGGCCGCACTTCCCAACTGGCTCGAGACGGAGAGCGTCACGCCGGCGAAGGTCTTCTCATGTACCTCCTGGTAATTGGAGACATCGTTAGCAGACAGCAGATTGATGTCGTTGGCGGCGAAGAGGTTGACGTCACGCTCGGCCGAGGCTTGGGCGGCCTGCAGGTTGACATTGTTGCCGGCGGAGATGTTGAGGTCGCGGCCGGCCGAGAGCATGGACGTGGCGTTGGTGTCGGATTGCTGCGCCGAGCTGTCCTTGCTCGTCTGCGCGCCGATGCCGACCGAGAAGCCGCCATTGCCGGCGGAGAAGGACAGGCCGAAGCCGGACTTCTTCTCCTGCTCGGACTGCGAGAAGCTTTCCGCCCCTGGTGTGACATTGACGTCGCGCTTGGCCGACAGATTGATGTCGCGCTCGGCATCGACCGAAGAGCCCATGATGTTCAGGTCGGTTGCCCGGGCTGTCAGGTTGACGTCCTCGCCGGCGGAAAGCGCCGAGCCGACATTCAGCGTCGAGGCCTGTGCACCCTTGTTCTGCTGACTGCCGTAGATCGAAATAAACCCGCCGCCGGAACCGACGCCGATGCCGGATTTCTTTTGCTGCTCCTCGAGCTCGTGCGTCTCCTGCGCCCCGATGATCGAAACGCTGTCGGCCGCGACATTGATCGAGCCGTCGGCATCGACCTTTGAACCTGCAACGACTGCTGCCTTGCCTGCGTCGAGATTGATGTCACCGCTGGCGCTCAGCTGCGAGCCGACCGTCGTCTCGTCGTAGCTCTTGTGGCTGGATGAGCCTTTCGACAGGAAGCCGCTACGCGAGCCCTTGTCGTCCTTGGCGCTGGTATCCATTCCGGAGGCGATGATCAGGTCACCGCCGGCGTTGATGTTGAGGTCCGCCGGGTCGGTGCCGTCGTCCTTGCCGGCTTCGATCTTCGAGGCGGAAATGACCATGTCCTTGCCCGACTGAAGATCGACGCCTGCGCCGCCGCTAATCGACGAGCCGACGGCCGTCGTCGTTTCCAGATGCGTGGTCGTCTTCTCGCTCTTGCCGAGGAAACCGCCCTTGGTGCTAAGCTTGGTGTCGAGGGTCGCGGTGTCGGTGGCTTCGGCGATCGTCACGTCGCCGTCGGCTTTGAGAGCGAGCTTGCCGTCGGCGGCGAGCTTGCTGCCGACGATGTTGAGGTCGTGATCGCCGCTGCCGTTGCCCGCCGTCACCGAGAGATCGCCGCCGGCTGATATTTCCGAGCCGACATGGGTGATCGACGAGGCGGATTTCTTTCCGAAGGTGGATGCGGACTGCTCCTGGGCGGCGGTGATATTGATATCGTCGCCGGCGCTGAGCGCGACATTGCCGCCAGCCTTGACGGACGAACCCGAGAGCAGGATGTCGTCGCCTGATTTGATCGTCGCATTCGTGCCGGCGGATAGCTGCGATTGCTGCTGGTCGGTGGAGAGCGTCCTGGTGTAGCCGGACTGGTTGTTGCGGGCGACATCGGTCGACACCACGGCCACCGAACCCTTGTCGGCGGTCACATCGAGCGTCGTGCCCGCCTTGGCCGAACTGCCGATGAAATTGACGTTGTCGGTTGCCTTGATCGTCAAGGCTGCGCCGCTGGTGACCTGGCTGCCGGTGGCGTTCTGCTGGCCTGAATTATCGACCTTGGCCGCTGCGAGCGTGACGTTGTTGCCGGAGAGCTGGGCGGAGCCTGTGGCATTGACCTTGACGCCCTTCAGCGCCAGATCGCCGCTGCCGCCGGCGAGCTGCAGATTGCCGCCTGCCGTCACGCCTGCATTGGTGTTGACGAGGTTCTGGCCGCCGATCGTCATTGTCTGGGCGGCCAGCGTGATGCCGTTGGTGGCATTGAGCACCGTGTCGCCGCGCGACAGGAACGTGCCGCTGCCCTGGATGGAGCTGCCGGAGACGGTCAGGCCGCCAGCGGATGCGATCAGGCCGGAATTGTCGAGATTGCCGACATTCATATTGACCGAGCCGCCCGCTATGGCGGCGCCGGCGCCGGTCAGCTTCTGCCGGTCGGCGGCGGCGACGTAGACGACGGGCGCGAGCACCTGCACGCCGTCGACGCTCTGCCACTGGTAGAGGACGATCGACGTGGTCAGCGCCGCCGCCTGCTCAGGCGTGAGGCCTTGGCCGACGGCCAGGTGGTGCTCCTTGGCATAGTCGACACCCTCGTCGAGCAGCGTCTTCATCTGCTCGATGGCGTCATTGCCGGCGATGAAGGTGCTTCTGCCGAGGCCTTCGCCGACAAGCTGCCGCAACTGCGTGTCGATCAGCTGGTTCTCGAAATAGGCATCGCCCAGGAACGGAACCGTCGTCTCCGGCACGTAGCCGATTTCTTTCATGAAATAGCCGGAGCCGTAGAACTTGCCGACGTCGAGGAATTCGGCGCGGGTTTCGAACAGGAAGATCTGTCCGCGTATGGTGCCGCCGAAGCCGCCCGATTGCGGCTTGGCGGCGGCCGCAAGAGCTGCGCCGTCGACGCGGATGCGCTCGGCAATATTGCCGAGCCCGGCAAGCAGGCTGCCGCCGTTGGCGGTGACGCCGCCGAGCGCCGCGTTGACGTTGAACAGCGCGCCGCCGGCCGTCAGACCGGTGAGCGCCGAAAGCGGATCGCCGGGATTGCTTGATGCCGCCAGGCTGGCGCCGCCTGCCATCGAGCCGGCTGCGGACGTGTTGTTGACGCTGCCGAAATCGACGGAGAGGGCTCCGCCGGCCTTAATGTTGGCCGAGACGCCGCCGATCGCCTGGACGGAGCTGACGATCGTCGAGCCGTTGGCGATGTTCTTCGAGGGATTGGCGTTGCCATTGCCATCATAGGCCGTGCAGGCGCCCTGGGCGTTGCAGGTTGTCGTCGTCGTGCGAAAGAGCGTGACGCCCGTATTGTTGAGTGTCGAGCCCTTCAGCGTTGCGTTGCCGCCGGCCTCGATCGAGCTGTAGGAATTGGTCAGATTCGTGGCGTCGATCGAAAGGTTGCGGCCCGCCCGGATCGTCGCTTCCGGGCTGAGCGTGCCGACCAAGCGGTCCTCATAGACCGACTGACTGAGATTGGACGACCAATCCCAGGTGTAGGTGGTGCTTTCGTCCGAGCCGCTGAAATTCACCTCGTCGACGATGAAATAGCGCGACGGATTGTTGGGATCGACAACGGGATTGCCGTTCGCGTCCCTCGGCACCCGGTCCCTGATCCAGTCGATGATCGGCCCGACCTTCTCGGGTCCGTCGGCCGAGATCCATGTCCATGCATGATAGGTCGTGCCGTCGGCAAGCGTCGCCTTCGACCAGAGCAGCGGTTCATAATCCTGCCACAAGGCCGGATCCACGCCCGCATAGAGCTGGTACATGTTCTGGTCTGCGGTCTCGAGGTAGCCGAACGGCAGGCCGGCGGCGACGGGATTCAGCGTGAAACCGCTGACGACGCCTGACGACACCAGGGTACCGGTGGTCCATTGCGGCGTGGCGGCCCGCTGGTTGGTCAGGTTGCTGGTCAGGATCGACATGTCGTTTCCGGCCTGGATCAGCCCGGAAACATTGGTGACCGCCGCATTTCTCTGCGCTGATGTCGCCCCGGCAATCGTCAGATCGTTGCCTGATATGATGGCGCCCTGATTGTTGGTGAGCACCCCGCTGACGAAGAGGTTGGCGTTGTTGCCGGCATAGGTCAGGCCCGTGGCATTGTTGGTGAAGTTGCCGGAAATGTTGAATGTGAGATCGTTGCGGGCTGCCAATTGTCCGGCATTGGTCAGCGACGGCAGTGTCAACGTCAGGTCGTTGGCGGCGAGCAGCGCGGTGCCGGCCGTCGTGGTAAGACCGCCCGCCTTGATGGCGATATCGCCCGAACCGCCGGCACTGGTGACGGCATTGACCCGGGCGCCGCTGAGATCGGCCGTGCCGGAGAGATTGAGAGCCAGTCCGCCGAGAGTGAGGCTGCTGTTGGCAAGGTTGGCGCTCGCCGCATTGAGCGTCAGCGTACCGCCGGCGGCGAGGTTGCTCGCCCGGCCATTGGAGAGATCGATATTGGTCGTGCTGAGCGTCAGGTTGCCGGCAGTGCGGGTGGGATTGCCGTAGCTGATCTGGCCGCCCGACGCCGTGAGCGCAGCGCTGGCGAGGCTCTGGAGCTTGTTATAGGCAATATTCTGGCTGGCGCTGGCCGAAAGAGCGCCGCTGCTCAGCAGGGCGTTGCCGGCGGTGATCGAACCGCTTGTTGCGGCAAGGCTCATGCTGCCGGTCTGCTGGAGCTTCAGCGTGCCGGCGGATGCAGCTGTGGCCGCGAAGTCGAGGCCGGAAACGAGAGTATCGACGGTGATATCCCGCGCCGAGAGGCTGGCGTTCCCGGCGGCAAGTGACTGGCCGGTAAGATCGATCGAGCCGCCGGCAACGATCGTCATGTCCTGATGGGCGACGACGTTGGCGCTGACATCCCCCGCTGCGCTGGCATCGACGCTTCCGGCGGCAAGCAGGTTGCCGGCGCTGATATCGGTGGTCGTCGCCTTGAGCGTGAGATCGCCGGCCTGCCCCAGAGCGATGTCGCCATTGGCCGACTGGGCGGTGGCGGCAAAATCGACGCCGGAGACGATGGCGCCGGCCTGAATGGCGGGACCCGTGACCGAGACGTCGCCGGCGCCAAGGAGCTGGCCGGTGACCGATGTATCGGCGTTGATGGCAACGGCGCCGTGGCCGCTGACATTGTCGGCCTGGAAACGACCGGCATCGATGAGGAGCGCGCCTGCGGCAAGCAGCGTGTCGATATCGACGCTCCCGCTGCTGCCGGCATCAAGCGTCAGGTCGCCGGCCGTGCCGACGGCGATGGCGCCACTCGGCGAGGCGGCGGTGACGGCAAAGTCCATGCCGGCGACGATCGTGCCCGCTGCAATCGAGCCGCCGCCGATCGATACATCGCCGGCGCCAAGGAGCTGGCCGGTGACGTCGGTGTTGCCGGAAAGCGTGATCGCGCCATGACTGGTGATAGCAGCGGCACTGAGGTTGGCGGCGGAAGCCGAGAGATTGCCGGCCGCAAGCAGGGTGCCGGCATCGATGTCGCCGCTGGCGACAAGGGAGAGATCGCCGCTCTGCGTCAGCACGATAGCACCGCCGGCCGCTTCCGTTCCCGCAAAGTCGATGCCGGCGATGATGGCGTCGGCCGAGATGGCCGAGCCGGTGATGTCGATGTTGCCGGCACTGAGGATCTGACCGCTGACATCTGTGGCCGCGTTGATCGCAATGGCGCCATGCGCGATGACGCTCTGGGCCGTCAGCACCGCTGATGTGACCGACGTATCGCCGGCCGACAGGAGTGTCTCGACATCGACGGCGCCGCTGCTTGCGGCAAGCTGGATGTCGCCGGCGCCTGATAGAACCGTGCTGCCGTTTGCTGCATTGGTCGCAGCAATGTCGAGGCCGGAAACGACCATATCGGCCGAGATCGAGCGGCCTGACGCCGTGACGTTGCCCTGCGCCAGAATATCGCCGGAGATGCCGATATCGGCGCCGGCGGAAAGCGCGATATTGTTGCTGCTGACGAGCGAGGCAGCCGAGATCGCGCCTGATGTGGCGGTGATGGAGAGCGCGCCGGTGCCCTTGACCGCACCGACAACCTGGATGTCGCCCGACGTAGCGGACAAAGAGAGCGCATTGCCGGCGGTAATGCTGCCGGCGGCAATGCCGGCCGCCGACGACATCAGCACGTTGGCGGCGCTGTTCACCTCGCCGCCGACACTCAACAACCCGCTGCCGCTTGACAGCACGATGTCGCCATCGGCGGCGACCGTATCCAGCGTGATGCCCTGCCCCGCCTGAACGGCGACCTTGGCTTTCGAGGCCACCTTGGCGGCCGTCACCTTCGCCTTCGAGGAGATCGAAACGCCCTGCTGGCCGGAGACATTACCGAGCGAGATCTTGCCGTCGGCCGACAGTGACAGCTCGTTGGTGTTGGCGGCGAGATTGCCGCTCATGCGCACGCCGGCGCCCTTTTCGGTGACGACGATCTTGATGCGGTCGGCCTGCATGGCACCGAGTGCTGTGCCGTCGATCGCATATTCCGGCGTGCCTGATGTCGCGGCAAGTGCCGTGGCGTTGCCGGTGGCATAATCGAATTGATTGCGGCCAGCCGTGACGCGAAGATCCTTGCCATAGACAGGACCGTTGACGTGGACCGCCCGAGAAACGATGTCGAAGAGGTCGACGGCGCCAGACCCGGCGGAGAAATTGCCGCCGTTCGGCCCGATGGTGACGTCGCCGCCATTGACGGTAAAGCCGTTGAGCTTGCCATCGGCGCCGATTTGAGGCGCGCCCGTGGTCAGCGTCGCATGCGGCGTGTTGATGAAGCCGCAGCCGTCGCAGGTGATGCCGTTCGGATTGGCGATGACGACATCCGCCCGGCCGCCGAACACCTCGATCGGGCCGTTCAATCCCGAGCGGTTGCCGCTGGTGACCTCATTGAGGATGACCGATGCGGGACCTGATGTGTTGAGATTGGGATTGCCCGGCGTCAAGCCGCCGAGATTGGAGGTGCCGACCTCGCCCTTGTAGTTGTTGAGGATGAGGCCCGGCGTGCCGACGTTGAAATTGTCGTATTTGTTATGCGACAGGCCGCTCGCATTCGGGGTGACGATGTCGATGAGCGGCACGCCGTTCGGGGCGGTGCCGACGCCCGGCTGGTTGGCGACGGGCGCCGTGGTGCTCGCAGAAACCGATTGGGCATTGGCCAGCATCGGCTGAAAGACCAAGAGTGCGCTGAGCACGACGGCAAGCGAGCGATTGGCAAATCTGCCGAGCCGGCAGCCAAGACCCCTTGCTTCAGAACCAGGACCGGTTTTCTCACGCATCGTTTTGTCTTCCCAAACGCACAACTGATTTTGTGTCTCGACATCAATCGTCGCTCGGCGCCGCCGCCACTGCGGCGGCACTGAGCCTCATCGCAGGCCTATTTCTGGGTGAGCCAGGTCTTCACATTGCGGGTAAAGGACTTGGACAGGCGCTGCGCCATAATGTCAGGCGCCCCTGACGTCGTTGCCGCGTTGATCGCGACAGCGACGATCACGCCGTAGCCGCTCCCGCGCATGGAGAGGTCTTCGCCATGAATGTTTTGCGCTTCGGCGATCAGTTGCCCTGTTTCGGCGTTCTCCAGCCGCACGGTCCCATCGATCATGCTGTCATGGCCGCCGATGATCCGGGCCTGCTTGGTGGTGACATCGAAGACGTGCAGCGTCACGACCAGCCTGCCGCGCGTGGCGCCGCCGGGCACGCCGATCAATTCCTTCGCCATCGTCGCCTGAAGCGTGCGAACCGCCTCCGGCACCTGCTGGTCCGCCTTGTCGCCGAAACCGAATGTCTTGACGTCGGGCGCCAACTCAACCCGGATTTCGCGCACAGAGGTTCGTTGGAGAGCCGCAATCAGCCGGGGATCGGTTGTCGTGACGCAGGACGCAAGCGTCGCCGCCAGAAGCAGAAGGGTTAGAAAACGCACGATACGCATACAGAAGCTCCGGGATTCAGGCATAAGGTTCGAATGTCAGCGAATTCAGTTCCTGTTGTCCGACGACGATGCAGGCTTGGCCTTGGCGTCGAGATGCTTGTAGAGCTCGGTCAACTGGGACTTGGGCGCGGGGCACCCTTTCGATTTGGCAATGCTGGTCAGGACATTGTTCCTGTTGCGCAATGCGTCGATCTCGACCTTCTCAGGCGATTTCGGATCCATGAAAAACAGCGCCGGCAGAAACAGGAGCACACCGGTCGCCCCAAGAACGATGTTCTTGCCTTGCGCATCGGTCCGCTCCTTCACCGTCGAGGTGATCTGCCGCTCGTTCGCCTCGAATTCACGGGTGATGCCGGCGCAATCGAAGGCGCTGTCGGTCGGGTTGGTCGAAGCGACCGGCCGCGCCTCCCGTCCGGCACAGCCGGCAAGCGCCATCGAAAAAGCAAGGATCAGCGCCGTCGATCTTGAAAGGGTTTTGACGGACTTGTTCGTCGAGATGCTGCGGATGATCATTTTCCTGCTTTCGTTACCAATGAGCCGATGCGCTGAAATAAAAGAGCCCGCCGTCGACCCCGTCGAGGCTGCTTGCAACAATGTCGGAATAGCCGAGGTCGGCGCTGAGATTGCCGCCGACGGTCCTGATGCCGGCCGTCCAGCTGGCGAGATCGCCGCCTGATATATCGAGGCGCTGTTGCGCGTAGATGTGGCCGTAATCGAAGCCGAGATAGGGGCGCAGCTCGCCGAATGCCTTCGCAGCCGCGCCGCCACCCTGGTTGGACCCCGTTCTCCAGACGATCTCGTTGTGGCTGAACATGCCGTTATTGCCGAAGAGCACGCTTTCGCGGGTGCCGCGGACATTGCTGTAGCTGCCAAGCGAGATCTGCTCGGCGCCGAGGAGATTGTCGGGGGAATATTGACCGCTGACCAGCGATGTCAGTTCGAACTGCCGGCCGGCGGCCTGGAATGGCTGCGTCACGCTGACCGTCGCGTTGAATTTGGAAAAACGTGGGTCTGCATTTCCGGCACCCGGATCTCCGGGGTCCACGGCATCGAAGAGACCGAGCCCCTTGTCATAGCTGACGTCGAACACCCAGATGCCGCCGAACATGCGGCGGGAGTGGGAAATGCCGATATCGCCGACCGTATAGCGGCGGCTGCCGACCTCGATCAGATTGCCGAGCAGAAAGTTGTTGGTCTGCTTGTAGGTCAGGCTGCTGCGGACCGTCGTGATCGAATCCTTGTCGCGAAAGACGACGCGATCGAGGCCGAGTCCGGCCTGCCCTGAATTGCCCGAGGTATCGAGCGATGAGAAATTTCCTTCGACCGTGCTTTCATACTGGTACCAGGAGCCGTTCAGCGAAACCGTGGAATAGCCGTAGGGGACGCTGACATTGCCGGAATAGCTGTTACCATATCCGTTTCCGTCGTTGCTCCACGGATAGTCCGGACCGCTATGCTCGTAGGAGAACGACCACTGATCGTTGATATCAAGCAGATCGTCGAAGCCGAGCGATGCCGAACTCCTGGAAAAACCGGTGCTTTCCTGGCCCATATTGTTGTTGCCAAGGGAGACATGCCAGGGGCGGCCCGAGCGGTTTTCGATGTTCAGGATGGAGGTTCCGTCCTTGGGGCCGGGCAGCATGGCGGACTTGGCATCGTTGGCCTGCAGCCGGTTCATCTGGTCGAGCCCCTGCTCGATATCGCGGATATTGACGACCCGGCCGATCAGGCCGGGAAAGGCTGTCGCCAGCGAACCGTTGCCGGTCACTTTCTGGCCGTTGAGATAGATGTCGGAAAGCGTGCCTTCGACGACGAGCAGCCGGAGGACCCTGGTCTTGGCGATATCCTGCTGCGGCACGTAGGCACGCGAGGTCACATAGCCATGATCGATATAGAGGTGCGTCACATCCCTGAGAACGGCATTGATCTCCGCCAGGCCGACGCATCGGTTGCCGTAAGGCGCCGTCACCTTGCCGATCTCCTGCGCCGATAGCAGATTTGCCCCATCGATCTCGACGCGAGTGATGTCGAAACAGGCCGCATTTGCCTGGCTGGCCGGCAAAGAGCCGTCTTCCGTATCCGCACCGCCACCCGGTGTGGCGCGGCGCAGGGCATCCAGCCGCTGCGTCTGCGACTGCTGCTCCTGGCGGCGGTTGAAATCATCGGCAGGCGACTGCGCGTAAGCGGGTGCGACACCCATCGCCAGGACGGCGCCAGCGACCAGGAAGTATCGAATTTCTGTGGTCATTTTGAAATTCGGCTACTTCGCGGCGATGGATTGAAGTTCGTCGAGGGCCGGTTGCAGCCCTTTCAACGAGAAACGGATATTGACGTCCTGGCCGTTCATCAGCCGCACCAGCCCTTCGGCGGTCGAGCCCTTCTTGAGCGCCGTCGCCGTCTTCGTATCCAGCGCCAGCTGCGCCCAGCATCCGGCCTGGTTGCAATTGCGGTAGTCAAGTTTCGCAACCGGCTTTCCGTCGGCCTTGATCGACAGGCCCGAGGGCAGGAAGACGTTGAGCGGCAGAAGAGCGGTCAGCGTCAGCCCCGGCCTGCCCTTCTCGCCCTTGCCCTTTTCGCCTCTGCCCTTTTCGCCTTTGCCTTGGGACCCGGCCGGCGCAGCTGCGATCGCCAGCGTCAGCACGTTGACGTTCTCGCCGTCTTTGGCGACTTGCGCGATCTGGGCGACTTCGCAGGCCTCGGTGCCTTCAGAACCCGAGCAGCGATAATACCAGTCGTCGAATTTCTGGGATTTTATCGCCGGCGCCTGCACCTGCCCCGCTCCCTGATCGGCAGGAACAGCAGATTGCGAAAAAGAAGGATTCGCCCAAGCGATGAATATCAGAACGGAGGCGGCAGTCTGGCGGCCCCACTTCATATCGGCTTTCAAAAATTTGCTCATTGAAAATACAACTTCAGGAAGATTTTATTGGCGTGTAAAGTCATATCGCTACAATCCATCGTTTGGTCAACCTAAGCGTGTCAGCACGGTAAAGTTTCCGTTAGATATTTACTTCGCGTTCTGGGAGTTTAATTCGGCGCCCTGGGAGAGGCTTCCCGCAACGAAATCGCCACAAAATTTCGACAGCGGAATGAAACTGAATGGCGAGACGATGAGACGACACGCAACTTACGCGAAGCTGTTCTCGTGCTCGCCTGCATTGAAAAATTCCACCGATGAACGGATAGGGTGAATAACTTCGCGCTATTCCAAATGTAGAAAAGTCTTGGGAAGATGAACTTCATTCTTTCAAAGAAAAGACTGCTTTCCCGCATCAGCACCCTCACCAAGGCTGGCAGCCAATCCCTCACAAATACCAAGATGTATTTTAGAAATTGATTTCACCCACGGTTGCTGCGGTTATTCCTTTTGAAAAAGGAGAGGATAGCCGCATGGCGAAAAGGCAAGGACCCGGCCAACCCGGAAGAGAACCGGCAGACGACTTTCGGGAAAACCTGGTCAAGACCCGAATCGGCGGCGATCTCTCGTCCTTCATGAAAGGCGATCCCGACCCATAAATCATCCATAGCCATCGCGCGCCGCGTCGGTCGCATGATTGTCATTTTCGAGGTGACATCAGCCCCGTTCTCTGCGAAAAGAAACGCGATGAGAGACAGGGGCGTTCGTCGACAGACGGGCTGAGAAGCACCCTTCGAACCTGAACCGGATAATGCCGGCGGAGGGAGTCGCTCGGGGTCGCGGCATCGCCCGCACGAACCGCCCCGTGGCCGCCCCCGCCTGAAAGGGGCCATATGCAGACCAAGACCACACCCGGAGCGATGCTGAAGGCGATGCGCGAGAAGCCGCCGCTCGTTCAGTGCATCACCAATTACGTCGCCATGAACATCGCCGCAAATGTTCTGCTTGCCGCGGGCGCCTCGCCCGCCATGGTGCATGCCGCGGAAGAAGCCGGCGAATTCGCCGGGATCGCCAGTGCGCTGACCATCAATATCGGCACGCTGTCGACGCAATGGATCGACGGCATGCAGGCGGCGGCGAAGGCGGCGGCCTCAGCCGGCAAGCCCTGGGTGCTCGACCCGGTCGCCCATTATGCAACGGCCTTCCGCCGCAACGCCGTCGCCGATCTCCTGGCGCTGCATCCGACCATCATCCGCGGCAACGCTTCCGAAATCATCGCGCTGGCCGGCGGAGAGAGCCGCGGCCAGGGCGTCGACAGCCGCGACCCGGTCGAGCAGGCGGAAGGTTCGGCGCGATGGCTCGCCGAGCGCCAGCGGGCGGTCGTCGCCGTGACCGGCGCCGTGGATTTCGTCACCGACGGCGAGCGGGCCGTGCGCATCGAAGGCGGATCGGCCTTGATGCCGCAAGTCACCGCGCTCGGCTGCTCGCTCACCTGCCTCGTCGGCGCCTTTGCGGCAACGGCGCCCGAGGACATTTTCGGCGCCACGGTCGCCGCCCTTTCGACCTTCGCCATCGCCGGCGAAGACGCGGCACTCGGCGCCGCCGGCCCCGGCTCCTTCTCCTGGCGCTTCCTCGATGCGCTGGCAGCGCTCGACGCCGAAACGCTTGACGCCAGAGCGAGGATATCGGCGGCATGAAGGCTTTCGACCTTTCGCTCTATCTCGTCCTCGACCCCGATCTCTGCGCGGGGATCGGCATGGTGGAAACGGCGCGCCTTGCCATTGCCGGCGGCGCGACGATGGTGCAACTGCGTGACAAACATGCCGGCACCGCCGGGATGATCGAGACCGGTCGCGCCTTGAAACAGGCGCTTGTCGGGACCGGCGCCCTGTTCATCGTCAACGACGATGTCGAGGCGGCAATCGCCATCGGCGCCGACGGTCTGCATATCGGCCAGGAGGATATGGACGCGCGCACGGCGCGGACGATGATCGGCCCTGCCATGATCCTTGGCCTCTCGGTCGAGACCGCGGCGCTTGCCGCCGCCGTCGATCCGGATCTGGTCGATTATACCGGCGTCGGGCCGGTGTTTGCGACGCCGACCAAGGCCGATCACAAGCAGCCGATCGGTTTTGACGGTCTTGCCATGCTGGTAAAGGCCTCGCCGGTGCCGTCGGTTGCGATCGGCGGCCTCAAGGCGGATCATGTCGCCCAAGTATTTGCTGCGGGCGCCAAGGGCCTTGCCGTCGTCTCCGCCATCTGCGGTACGCCGGATCCCGAAGCGGCCACGCGCCGCATCGCCGCAGAAATTCGAAAGGCCCGCGCATGATCCGCAACGTTCTCTCCATCGCCGGCTCCGATCCCTCGGGCGGCGCCGGCATCCAGGCCGATCTCAAGACCTTTTCCGCCCGCGGCGTCTACGGCATGGCGGTGCTGACCGCGCTGACAGCGCAGAACACCCAAGGCGTCAGCGGCGTGCATCTGGTGCCGCCGCAATTCGTCGCCGACCAGATCAATGCCGTCTTTGCCGATGTGCGCGTCGATGCCGTCAAGATCGGCATGATCGCCAATGCCGGCATCGCCGATGCCGTTGCCGGTGCACTGACTGACCACCGCGACATTCCGATCGTCATCGACCCGGTGATGATCGCCAAGGGTGGCGCCGCCTTGCTCGCGCCTGAGGCGGTCGACGTGCTGACCCGCCGGCTGCTGCCGCTTGCGACACTCCTGACCCCGAACTTGCCGGAAGCCGCCGCACTGCTGCACCAACCGGTGGCGACAAACCGAGCCGAGATGGCGGCGCAGGCCGAACAGGTGCGGGCGTTTGGCCCGGCCGCAGTGCTGGTCAAGGGCGGCCATCTCGATAGCGACGAAAGTCCTGACGTCCTTGCCACCGCCGCTGGCCTGCACTGGTTCGAAGCCATGCGCGTGCCGACCAAGAACACGCACGGCACCGGCTGCACGCTCTCCAGCGCGCTGGCCGCCGAACTTGCCAAGGGCGCCTCGGCGCGGGAGGCGGTCGCCATCGCAAAGCAATATCTCGCCGGCGCGGTCGCGGCAGCCGGAAGCCTCACCGTCGGCTCCGGCCACGGCCCGGTGCAGCATTTTCATGTGCTGTGGAAAGACGGCGAATAAGCGCTCGCTCGGCATAGATGCAGCCAATCGAAACGGCCCGGCCCTCCCGGGCCGTTTTTCGTTCGGCAGCTACTTTGCGTTGAAACCGCAGTCGCAGTGCGGGCAGTCCCTTTGACCTTCTGAAAAACCTTGTTGACAAGCCCGGTCAGATGGCCAAATCTATAACACTAAAAGGGGATACATTCCGCAATAACGGAATAACTGGAGGAGTGACAGGTGGCAGACCTGCTTGTGAGCTTGTATTCCGCTGAGCTCGCCGACCTGAAACGGAAAGCCGATGCTATCGGCATCTCCATCCGTCCGGCCCTCCCCCCTGAACTGCATCTTATCATCAGCTGGGTTCGCGAACGGTTCAGCGAGAACTGGGCGAGCGAAGTCGCCGTCGCCTTCTCCCACCAGCCGGTTGCCTGCCTGATCGCCGTCGACGGCGGCAAGCTGCTGGGCTTTGCCTGCTATGACACGACGGCGCGCGGCTTCTTCGGCCCGACCGGCGTCGACCCGGAAGCGCGCGGCAGGGGTATCGGGCTCGCCCTCTTCTCCGCCTGCCTGCAGACGATGAAGACGCTCGGCCACGCCTATGCCTTCATCGGCGATGCCGGGCCAGTCGATTTCTACGCCAAGACCGCAGGCGCAACCATCATCCCCGCCCCCGACAAGGGCATCTACGAAGGCATGCTGAGAAGCACGCCGAAATGACCATGTGATCCCGGAGCTACAGAATTGTCCTCGACCCCGCTCGCCCTTTTCGTCGGCCTTCCCACTCCCACGATTTCGGATGATGAATTCGCCCTTTTTCGCGACACCAATCCGCTCGGCCTGTTCGTCGGCCGGCGCAATCAGCGCGAGCCGGAGCAGACCAAGCGGCTGATCGCCCGCTTCCGCGAAGCCGTCGGCCGCGACGACGCACCTGTCTTCACCGACCAGGAAGGCGGCCGCGTTCAGCATCTCGATGCCGGCCCCTGGCCGCTCTTCCGCAGCTTCGGCCAGTTTGCCGAACTTGCGCGCCGCGATTTCGATCTCGGCAAAAAAGCACTGCGCCTTTCCTCCCAGGCCATGGGCGCGATGATGACGGAACTCGGCCTTTCGAGCGGCTGCTCGCCCGTTCTCGACCTCGTCTTCGAGACGACGAGCGCGGTCATCGGCGCCCGCTCCTTCGGCCCTGATCCCGATTTCATCGCGGCCCTCGGCCGCGAGGTGGTCGATGGCCTGCTCGAGACCGGCAACATGCCTGTCATCAAGCACATTCCCGGCCATGGCCGCGCGACGCTCGACTCCCACAAGGAGCGGCCGGTGGTCGACGCCAGCCGCGAGACGCTCACCGCGACCGATTTCAAACCCTTCGTCGCGCTGAAAGATACGCCCTGGGCCATGGTCGCCCATGTCGTCTACTCGGCCTATGACGCGGAGCTGCCGGCGTCCATCTCGCCCATCATGCACGACGTGATCCGCAAGGAGATGGGCTATGAGGGCGTGCTGATATCAGACTGCATCTTCATGGAGTCGCTCTCAGGTACTTTGCCGGAACGCGTCAGACAGGTGCTCGACGCAGGCTTCGACATCGCGCTCCACAGCCACGGCGACATTCCGGAAAGCGAAGCTGCCGCCAAGGCCGCCCGTCCCCTGACGGAAGCCGCCCTGCAGCGGATCGCCGCCGGCAAGGCGCGCCTCGGCAATCTCAAAGTCGATGTCCGCGCCGCCCACGCAGAAGTCGAAGACATGTTTGCCAGCGCGCTGGTCTCCTGACCGGCCCGTCAACTCTCACCGCATAAGAAAAGGGGAATAAAACATGAAAAAATATCTTCTTGCCGCCGCCGCGCTGACGCTGCTTTCGGGATCGGCCATGGCGCAGACGATTCTGACGGCGAATATCGAACCGGCGACGACCTGGGTTCGCAACTTCAACCCGTTCAACCAGACCTCATCGCGCCAGTCGACGCTCGACTTCATCTACGAGCCGCTGGTTATTTTCAACCGCTTCGACAGCAACAAGCCGGTCTATCGTCTGGCCGAAAGCTTCAAGCTCTCCGACGATCTGAAGAGCATCGAGTTCAAGCTGCGCCCGAACCTGAAATGGTCTGACGGTAAGCCGCTGACCGCAGCCGACGTCAAGTTCACCTATGATTACCTGAAGAAGTTCCCGGCGCTCGACTTCGTCAGCATCTGGACCTTCATCACCGATGTGCAGGCGGTCGACGCCCAGACGGTGCGCTTCACGCTCGCCAATCCGAGCTCGCTCGCCGCCGAGCAGATCGCGCAATTGCCGATCGTCCCGGAACATGTCTGGAAGGATGTCGCCGATCCCGTCACCTTCGCCAACGAAACCCCGGTCGGCAGTGGCCCGCTGACGGAAGTGCCGCGCTTTACCGGCCAGACCTACGACCAGTGCCGCAACCCAAACTACTGGGACAACGAGCACCTGAAGGTCGATTGCATGCGCTTCCCGCAGCTTGCCGACAACAACCAGATGCTGACCGCGACAGCCGACGGCACGCTTGACTGGGGTGTCTCCTTCATTCCCGATATCGACAATGTCTATGTCTCCAAGGATCCGGCGCATTTCCACTATTGGTATTCGCCGAGCAGCATGGTCGCCTTCCTCTTCAACTTGGAAACGACGAACGAGAACAACAAGAAGGCCTTCAACGATCTGAAATTCCGCCGGGCTGTCAGCATGGCGCTCGACCGCAAGACGATGATCGACGTCGCCGGCTACGGCTATCCGACGCTGAACGAAGATCCTGGCCTGATGGGCGAGCTTTACAAGAGCTGGGCGGACCCGTCCGTCAAGGCCGACTTCGGCAAGTTCGCAACCTATGATGCCGATGCCGCCAAGGCCCTGCTCGACGAGGCGGGCTACAAGGATAAGGACGGCGACGGCTTCCGCGACAATCCCGACGGCACGAAGATTTCCTTCTCGATCATCGTCCCCAGCGCCTGGACCGACTGGATCGACACCGTCAACCTCGCCGTCGAGGGCATGCAGGCAGTCGGCATCGACGCCAAGATCGAAACGCCTGAGGAAGCCGTCTGGACCGGCAACCTCATCAACGGCACCTTCGATGCGGCGATCAACAGCCTGCCGGCATCGGCCTCGCCCTACTATCCTTACAAGCGTGCCTTCAGCGCTTCGGACAAGGGCAAGACCCGCTTCACCGCGCAGCGCTGGTTCAACCCGGAGGTCGAGAAACTCGTCACCGAGTTCACCCAGACCGCCGACCTTGCCAAGCAGAAGGAAGCGATGAACAAGGCGCAGCGCATCGTCGCCGAAAACATGCCGATGATTCCGGTGTTCAACAATCCGAACTGGTATCAGTACAACACCAAGCGCTTCACCGGGTGGTCGACCAAGGAAAACCCCTTCGTCAATCCGTCGATCTCGCGGACCAATCCGGCACGCCTCTTGAACCTGCTCGCTCTCGAGCCGGTCAAGTAAGCATCATGATCTCCGGAAGCGGCGCAGAAAACGCCGCTTCCGCGACGACGGAGTTCCCATGGCTTTCCTGCTTCGCCGCCTCGTCTTCTACATGGCAGCCTTCATCGCGGCAGCGACGATCAATTTCTTCCTGCCCCGGCTGATGCCGGGCGATCCCGTGCAGATCATGTTCTCGAGCGCCGGCACCGAATTGCCGCCGGAAAGCCTGCAGGCGCTGAAGCTCACTTTCGGCTTCGTCGACGGTCCGCTCTGGCAGCAGTACCTCACCTATCTCGGCAGCATCTTCACCGGCGATCTCGGCCGCTCGATCAAATATTTCCCGCTGCCGGTCACCTCGGTGCTCGGCCATGCCCTCGTCTGGACCGTCGCCTTGATGGGAACGGCGACGATTTTCAGCTTCGCGCTCGGCACCTTCCTCGGCATCGTCGCCGCCTGGCGGCGCGGCAGCAGGTTCGATGTCGTCGTCTCGGTCGGCGCGATCTTCGCCACCTCGGTACCGGCCGTCGTCACCTCGCTGATCGTGCTCTTCATTTTCGGCTTCACGCTCGGCTGGTTTCCGAACGGTTATGCCGCCGATCCTTCGCTCGATCCGGCCTTCAGCTTGCAATATATCGGCAGCGTCGCCTATCACGGCATCCTGCCGATGGTGACGCTCTGCACCGTGCTGATCGGCGGTTTCACCGTTACCATGCGCAACAACATGATCAATCTGCTCGGTGAGGACTATATCGTCATGGCCCGCGCCAAGGGTCTTTCCGACCGGCATGTGATGCTCTGGTACGCGGCGCGCAACGCCCTGCTGCCAACCGTCTCCAGCCTTGCCATCGCGATCGGCACCATCCTCGGCGGCTCGCTGGTGACGGAGGTCGTCTACAACTATCCCGGCCTCGGCAACATTCTCTACCAGGCGATCCTCGCCCGCGATTATCCCATCATCCAGGGCCAGCTTCTGATCATGACCGCGACCATGCTGATTGCCAATTTCATCGTCGACGTCAGCTATATCTTGCTCGACCCGCGGCTAAAGGGAGCGTGAGATGAAGACCCTGCTTCGAAACCGCAAGGCGCTGGTTGGCCTCGTCATCATCGCCCTCATCGTCATCGTCGCGATCGCCGCGCCGCTGCTCACGCAATACGATCCGGCCGCCCGCACCGGCCGGCCGCATCAGCCGCCGTCGCTCGACCACCTCCTCGGCACGACCCGCATCGGCCAGGATGTTTTCGCCCGGCTGATCTACGGCGCCCGCACCTCGCTTGCCGTCGGCTTCGGCGCCGGCCTGCTGATCACCCTCGTCGGCACCGCGCTCGGCATCATCTCCGGCTATCGCGGCGGCAGGACCGACGAGATCATCAGCTTCTTCACCAACATGGTGCTGGTCGTGCCCAACCTGCCGCTGCTCCTGGTGCTCGCCGCCTTCATCGGCCAGGCAAGCCCCCTCGTCATCGCCCTCATCCTCGGCGCCACCTCCTGGGCCTGGGGCGCCCGCGTCACCCGCGCCGAAACGCTCTCCGTCAAGCAGAAGGATTTCGTCAAATCGGCCGAGATGATGGGTGAGCCGCAATGGCGCATCATGACATTCGAGATCTTCCCCAACGTGATTTCAATCGTCGGCATCAATTTCATCGGCAGCGTCATCTTCGCAATCATCACCGAGGCGACACTGGAGTTCCTCGGCCTCGGCGATCCCCGAGCCATCTCCTGGGGCACGATGCTCTATAATGCGCAGAAGGCTTCAGCCCTTTCGGTCGGCGCCTGGTGGGATATTCTCACCCCCTGCTTCGCGCTCGCCTTCCTTGGCATCGGCATGTCGCTGTTGAACTTCGCCGTCGACGAGATCGCCAATCCGCGACTGCGCACCGGCAATCACCTGAAGCGCTGGTCCCTGCTCGTTCGTTCCGGGGAGGGCCGCCTGTGACGCAGCCGCTGCTTTCGGTGAGGAACCTCACCATCGACTATATCGGCGAGGAGAAGGATTTCCGCGCCGTCAACGATGTCAGCTTCGACGTCGCGCCCGGCGAGGTGTTCGGCCTTGCCGGCGAATCCGGCTGCGGCAAGAGCACCATCGCTTTTGCCATCAGCCGCCTGCACAAGCCGCCGGCGCTGATCCGCAAGGAGAGCCGCATCCTGCTCGACGGCCGCGATGTGCTCGGCCTCGACCGGCAGGCGCTCAGCGCCTTCCGCTGGCGCGATGTCGCCATGGTCTTCCAGAGCGCCATGAACTCGCTGAACCCGGTGCTGCGCATCGAGGCGCAGTTCTATGACATGCTGCGCACCCACAAAGGCATGAGCCGTGCGGCGGCCCGCGAGCGTACCGCCGAGATGCTGACGCTCGTCGACATCGCGCCGGACCGCATGCGCGACTATCCGCACCAATTCTCCGGCGGCATGCGCCAGCGCATCGTCATCGCCATCTGCATGGCGCTCGATCCGAAACTCGTCGTCATGGACGAGCCGACGACGGCGCTCGACGTCGTCGTCCAACGCGAGATCCTGCAGCGCATCAACGAACTGCGCCGCCGCTTCGGCTTTTCCGTGCTGTTCATCACCCATGATCTCGGGCTGATGGTGCAGTTCTGCGACCGCATCGGCATCATGCTGTCAGGCCGGCTGGTGGAGCAGAACACGGCCGAGGCGATCTACAGGACGCCCAGGCATGACTACACGAAAAAGCTCTGGGCCTCCTTCCCGTCGCTGCATGGAGGAGTGCTGTTATGACGGATGCCATTCTCGCACTCGATCAGGTGAGCAAGACCTTCGGCCATGGCTCCGGGGCTGTGCATGCGGCACGCGCCATCTCGTTTTCCCTGCATGCCGGCCGCGCATTGGCACTCGTCGGCGAATCCGGCAGCGGCAAGACCACCTGCGCCCGCATGGCGATGCGCGAATATCTGCCGACATCCGGCCGGATCCTCTACAAGGGCCGGCCGGTCGAGGCGGCGAAATCCGCCGAGATCGCCCGCTACCGCCGTTCGGTGCAGATGATCTTCCAGGACCCCTTCGCCTCGCTGAACCCGGCCCATACCATCGCCCATCATCTCCGGCGGCCGCTGAAGCTGCATCGTCCTGACATCAAGGGAACTGAGATCGACGCGACAGTCCGCGAATTGCTGCAGCGCGTCAGGCTCGATCCCGATCTCGTCGCGCCGAAATATCCGCACGAGCTTTCCGGCGGCCAGCGCCAGCGTGTCAACATCGCCCGCGCGCTCGCCGTCAAGCCGGAGGTCATCGTCGCCGACGAGCCGACCTCGATGCTCGACGTCTCCGTGCGCCTCGGCGTGCTGAACCTGTTGAACGAGATGAAGCAGGAGATGAAACTCGGCCTGCTCTACATCACCCATGATATCGCCACCGCCCGTTATGTCGCCGAGGACATCGCCGTGATGTATGCCGGCCAGATCGTCGAATGGGGCAGCGTCGCCAAGGTGATCGACAATCCGCTGCATCCCTATACGAGGCTGCTGCTCTCGGCCGTGCCCGATCCCGACGTCCGCTTCGAGGACCCGAAAGCCCGGCTGAGGCCCGACGAAGTGGAGGATATCCGCCGCCGTTCGGCCGTGCCGCAGGATGAGACCGTCGAAGTGGAGCAGGGACATTTCATGCGGATGATCTAAGGCCAGCTTGCTGGCCTCACTCCTCGGCCTATGCTAGGGGGACGGTTCCTTTCATATGAGGCGAAGCCGTCATGCTGCCCTGGATCCAGCTCGATTCCGCGACCATTCCCGGCGAAGGCGGGGAACTCAGGCTGAAACAGCGCGGCAGCGAGTTCTCGATCATGCTCGGCGCCAACGAGCTGATGAACAGCCGCCTCAGCGGCTCGGAGGAAGCGCTGGCAACGCTTTCCTGGGAACGGATCAAGACGCACCCGAAGCCAAGGATTTTGATCGGCGGGCTCGGCATGGGTTTCACCCTGCGCGCCGCCCTCGCCGTCCTGCCTGAAGATGCCGGTGTCACCGTCGCCGAACTGGTACCGGCCGTCGTCGCCTGGGCACGCGGGCCGATGGCGGAGGTCTTCCAGGGTTGCCTCGACGATCCGCGCGTCGGCATCCATCAGGGCGATGTCGGCGAGGCGATCCGCGCCGGCAAGGCTGCCTATGATGCGATCCTGCTCGATGTCGACAACGGCCCCGATGGCCTGACCCGCAAATCCAACGACCGGCTCTATGATTTCGCCGGCCTTCGCGCCGCCCGCGATGCGCTTCGTCCCGGCGGCGTGCTCGCCGTCTGGTCGTCCGGCCCCGACCCGGATTTCACCCGCCGTCTCAAGGACAGCGGCTTTTCCGTCGATGCGGTCAACACCCGCGCCAACGGCAAACGCGGCGGCGCCCGCCACGTCATCTGGCTGGCCGTCAAGCCGGTGAAATGACGCTCAAACGGAAGCAATCCGGCGGGCGGCATTGATGGCCCGGCGGGCGCCGGAGCGCAATTGCGTGGTCTCCGCACCGGCAATGACCAGATCGAAGCCAAATTTCAGCAGTTCGCCGGCTCGTTCGCCATCGCCGGCATAGGCGCAGGCGAATTTGCCGTGAGCGCGGCAGCGCGAAACCGCATGCTGCATGGCGCTGTCGATCTCGGCGGCGTTCGGCGCCACCTGGTCGCCGTTCGACAGTGCGATCGAAAGATCGGACGGACCGACGAAAATGCCGTCGATCCCGGCAACACCCAGGATACCGTCGATTGCGTCGAGCGCCGCCCGGGTCTCGACCATGGCGATGGCGACGGTGAGCGCGTTGGCGTTCTTCAGATAATCATCACCCGACAGGCCGGTATAATTCAGCGCCAGCGACGGTCCCCAGCTGCGTTCGCCGGCGGGCGGGTATTTCGTGGTCCGCACCAGGGCTTGCGCGTCTTCGACCGAATTGATCATCGGTGCGATGATGCCGGAGGCGCCGGCATCGAGCAGGCGCGAGGCGGAAGCAAAATCGCCGACCGGAATGCGCGCCAGCGCCGGCTTGCCGGCAAGCCGCACCTGACCGACGGCGTTCGCCGCCGATGGCATGTCCCACATGCCATGCTGCATATCCAGCACGACGGCATCGAAGGCCTCCTGCGCCAGATGATTGACGAGCGTGGCGTCGGGAATGCCGACCCAGGCGGAGATCATGCCGCCCCGGTGGCTCCTGATCCGCTCCGCAAAGCCGTCGATTTCAGCTGCGCTCATGCCATTCTCCTCACTTCGACAGGCCGTCAGCGGCCAGATATTTCACCTCGAGGAGCTCTTCGGTGTCGAATTTCCTCGAAGCCATGCATGTTCTGCCGGCTCATCCTCTCCGGCGCAGCCGTGAAACGATGATTGTCACGGCAAGCCCGGCTGCAGCCGTGATGCTTCCCCAGAGAATCCAGATGCTCTGGTTGATCATGAAGCTGGATGACGGATAGGGAAAATAGCCGCTTCCCTGGGCGACCCAGATCAGCCCCGAGAGGATCATCAGCAATCCCACGACATATCCAATTGTGCGCCACATGCTTCGGCAACCCTTCTTATGAATCAGTGTCACAATGTCGACCGGCATCGTTGATGACAAGGCTTCTCTCCCAAACGCGACGATATTCCCGAATGTCATGTCCTGCCGACTTCATCCACCAGCCAGGTGCTGAGCCTTTCGCTATGAATATTTGCCGATTGCGGCGGTATCAGCCAGTAACCGCGGTCGGGCGCCTCGAGCGGCGGCCCGGCTTCCACCAGCATATGCGCGGAGAGAAGCGTGTCGACCAGCCCCATCCAGCCGATCGCCACGCCCTGCTCGCTGAGAGCAGCCTGGACGACCAGCGAATAGGTGTTGAAGCTGATATCCCCGCGGCCGGCATGGAGATCGCGCGTGACGGAGAATTCGGCAAGATAGCTTCGCCAATCGAACCAGGGTGGCGGCATCGGCGAATCGAGGTGGATCAGGATCGTCCTGGCAAGCTGCTGCGGATCGTCGAACGGGCCGTTGCGATCGAGAAATCCTCGTGTGCAGACGGGCACGACCTTTTCCTGCAACAGCAGCGATCCGAAGGCGCCGAATTCCGCCCGCGTCCCGAAAACCACCACTACATCTGCGTCGTCACCAAAGCCGGGCTCGAGCCGCTGGGTCGCGACGATCTGTATATCCGTTTCCGGATGAAGCTGGCGAAAGCCATGCATGCGCGGGATCAGCCAAAGGGCTGAAAAAGCATAGTCTGTTCTCAGCCTGACGACCGGTCTTTGAGCCTCGGTGCGGAAGCTGCGCGCCAGCGCATCGATGTCACCGACGGTCTTGGCAGCGACCTGGAAAAGCCGCTCGCCCTCCGCGGTCAGCTCGACGCCGCGATGCTGGCGGCGCAACAGGCCGACCCCGAATTGCTCTTCCAGCCGCCGCATCTGATAGCTGACGGCCGGTTGCGTGAGCCCGATACGTGCTGCCGCCGACGAAAAGCTCCCGAGTGTCGCGACCTCGACGAAGATGCGCATCCAGCCAAGCTCGGGCGGGCGGTCTGACATAAAAAATCCTTTAGTCACCCATCGAAAAAAGCTGTCTTTACAGCCGTAACAATAAGCGATTGAATAAATTTCTCAAATAGCAAAAGAGGAATTCCATGCCGCGTCCGAATATCCTCATCCTGATGGTGGACCAGCTGAACGGGACCTTCTTTCCGGATGGCCCCGCGGATTTCCTTCATGCGCCGCATCTGAGATCATTGGCAGAGCGCTCCGTGCGTTTCACCAACACCTATACGGCAAGCCCGCTCTGCGCGCCGGCGCGAGCCTCCTTCATGTCCGGACAATTGCCGAGCCGGACGCGCGTCTATGACAATGCGGCGGAATTCGCCTCCGACATCCCGACTTACGCGCATCATCTGCGCGCTGCCGGATACCAGACGGCGCTATCAGGCAAGATGCATTTCGTCGGCCCCGACCAACTGCATGGCTTCGAGGAGCGCCTGACGACGGACATCTACCCGGCCGATTTCGGCTGGACACCCGACTATAGCAAGCCCGGCGAACGCATAGACTGGTGGTATCATAATCTCGGTTCGGTGACCGGCGCCGGTGTTGCCGAAATCACCAACCAGATGGAGTATGACGACGAGGTCGCCTACCATGCCGCCCGCAAGCTGTTCGATCTCTCGCGTGGCCACGACGGACGCCCCTGGTGCCTGACCGTCAGCTTCACCCATCCGCACGACCCGTACGTCGCGCGCCGCAAATTCTGGGACCTTTATAAGGATTGCCCGGCCCTTGATCCGGCAGTTGCGGCGATTGCCTTCGAGCGGCAAGACCCGCATTCGCAGCGCCTGATGAAAGCCTGTGACCACGATGCCTTCGACATCAGCGATGAGCAAATCAGGCGGGCAAGGCGGGGCTACTTCGCCAATATCTCCTATGTCGATGACAAGATCGGCGAGATTCTCGGCGTCCTGGAACGGACCCGCATGGCGGAAAATGCGATCATTCTCTTCGCCTCGGACCATGGCGACATGCTCGGGGATCGCGGCCTCTGGTTCAAGATGAACTTCTTCGAAGGATCGGCCCGCGTTCCGCTGATGATCGCAGCCCCCGGCTGGAAGCCCAAACGCATCGATCAGCCCGTCTCCACGCTCGACGTGACGCCGACGCTCGCCGGTCTCGCTGGGATCGATATCGCTTCGTTGAAACCATGGACCGAGGGCGAGGATCTGGCATTGCTTGCCGAAGGCACCGGCAATCGCAGCCCGGTGCCGATGGAATATGCCGCGGAGGGTTCCGAAGCACCGCTCGTCTGCATTCGGGACGGACGGTACAAGCTCTCGCTCTGCGAGAAGGACCCGCCGATGCTGTTTGACCTCGAGGCCGATCCCCAAGAACTCGACAATCTGGCGGCCGACCCGGCGCACGCCGACATCTTGGCAAGGCTTGCCGAACAGGCCGGGCGCCGCTGGAATCTTGCCGCTTTCGACGCAGCCGTGCGCGAAAGCCAGGCGCGCCGCTGGGTGGTCTATGCAGCGCTGCGCAACGGCGCCTATTATCCATGGGACTACCAGCCGCTGCAGAAAGCCTCGGAGCGCTATATGCGCAACCACATGGATCTCAACGTGCTGGAGGAAAACCAGAGGTTCCCGCGCCAGGAATGAGCGAAACGCCTCTGATTAAGCCGTCCTGCGCGCCGGCACCTCGCGCAGGAAATCCTCGATGAACGCCTTTTGCAACAGAATGCCGTCCCATTCATCGGGGAAGAAGGGCGAGTCGTAGATCAGCGTGAAGGGACCGTCATAGCCGGCCCGCTCGCACATCTCCAGGCACTTGCGATAATCGTCGGCATCGAGGCCGGTGACGCCATAATCGGCCTTGGCGTGGCAAATTTCCGCCCGGCCCATGATGTCGGCCAGGCCTTCATATTTCGCCGGCGCCGCCCAGTTGCCGAGGTCGCCGTTGAGGCCGACCTTGCCGTCCAGCCGGTCCAGCAGCCAGTTCATCTCGATGGGCGACGGCAGCAGGTCGAACCAATTCTCGACGACGACGCGCACGCCGCTGCCTTCTGCCTTTCCGCCCAGCCAGTTCAGATGACGGGCGGCGCGGGCAAGGTTTTCCTCCGTCGGTTTCTGCTTGCCGGCGATGACGCGCATCCTTTGCGCTCCAAGGGCAGCGGCGATATCGATCCACTCCGCCATCCATTTGACGTCGCGTTCGGCCGTCTCGGGATGGCTCGGATCGCCGTCCTCGACAAGCAGCGTCTGGAACAACACGTTCGAGGCCGCCATCGCATCACGCAACTCGCTTATATAGGCAGCATCGAGGCTCGGCAGATGGAAGGAGCAGATCTCCAGCCGGTTGATGCCGCGCGCCGAGAGTGCCGCCGGCACGTCGATCAGCGCTGCGGCGCCGGGGCCATAGGGTTCCTTCGGCGCGGCACTTTTATCAGGATCGGGGCTATAGGCATGCACGGCGCCGAGCAGCCGATGCAGCGACCATGTCGAAACCGCGAAACGTCCGTTTTGCAAAACCTGCACGTGTCTTCCTCCAGGATCTCCCCCTGCCATCAATGGCAATAAAAGCCCGGCGGTTCAATTGCAATTCAGGCGAAATCGCCGCGGATGACCGCCTCGGCGGCAAGGGCAAACCCCAGCAGCGCCTCATCGCGATGGCGGGTCGCCGACAGCAGCAGGCCGACCGGCATACCGGCCTCTCCCGTGCCGCAGGGAACGGAAACGCCGCACCAGTCGAGGAAATTGCCGAGTGCGGTGTTGCGCAGCGTCTTGTTGTTCGTTGCGAAGAACAGCTCGTCATCCTGCTCCAGCGGTCCGATCGGCGGCGCGACATGGGCAACGGTGGGAAAGGCAATCAGCCGGTCGCCGACAAGCCGCTCGACATCGGCGATCAGGCGGCTGCGCGCCTCGAGAATTCGGAGGTAATCGGGCAGCGTCGTCTTGCTTCCGAGCCGCGTGCGCATGACGACACGGTGATCCATTCTGTCCGCATCCGGTCCGTCCAAGCGTTCGCGGTGAAGTGCAAAAGCCTCCGCCGTCACCAGCGGACCGTATCTCGTCATCAGATCGAAGATCTCGTTGAAGGCGGGGATGACAGTGCGGGCGACATGGGCGCCGGCCTTTTGGAGACGTTCCAGAGCCGCCTCGAACGCAGCGACGACGCCGGGTTCGGCTCCGTCGAAGACGACATTCTCAGGCACGATCAGTTCCAGCTCCTGCAAGGGGCGTTCAATGACCGCCGGCGCCGTCAATCCACGCATCGCCGCATCGATCCAGACCGCATCCCTGACGCTGCGGCAGAGCGGCCCCAGCGAATCCAGGCTCTTTGCCAGCGGATAGACGCCTGCCATCGCATGGCGGCCGCGTGTCGCCTTGTAGCCGACGATACCGTTGAAGGCGGCGGGGATGCGCACCGAGCCGCCGGTATCGGTGCCCATGGCGACCGGCACCAACCCGGCCGCGACGGCGACGCCGGCGCCGGAGGAGGAGCCGCCGGGAATGCGCGGGAGATCGGTGCCACGCGGATTAACCGGCGTGCCGTAATGCGGATTGATTCCGAGGCCGGAAAAGGCAAATTCGCTCATATTGGTGCGCCCAACGGCGACCATGCCCGCGTGCCTGAGCAAACCGACGACGGCCGCATCGCGCTTGGCGGGCGCGTCCGCCGCCAGGACGACGGAACCGGCTGTCGTCGGCACGCCCTCCATGTCGAAAAGATCTTTCCAGGCGATCGGAATTCCGTCCAACAATCCCAGCGAGCGCCCTTCCCGCAGACGGTTCGAGGCGGCGCGCGCCTCCTCCATCGCCCGGCTTTCGGTAAGCGCGGTGAAGACAGCCTTGTCGGCATAATGCGCGATGGAATCGAAGACCGTCTCGGCCACTTCAAGCGGATCGGCCGCACCGCCTTGAATGAGGAGAGAAAGCTGGGCGACCGACATCGCGCCGAAGGATTTGCTCATGAGACGATCCAGAAAAAAGATGACCCTCTGACCTACCCCGGATCATTCCGACGGGCCAGAGCTTCACGATATTTTGCGTTTATTAGTGCGATTTTTTGAACACTGAGTTTGCATATCGCCCCTTCAATTGCCACGATCGAAGACACACATGCTGCACGCATGCGAAGCCGCTTCGGCATGAGGGTGAGAGCTTACTCTTGAGAGGCCGGCTGCGCATGTGTTGCAGGAGTAATTAAAATGACAGATTGTGAAACTTTGAGCCGTCGCCAGGATATGGTGACCCTCCATGCGAAAGAGGATGAAACCACCGGCTTGGGCGAGCGCGACTATGTAGACCATGTCAGCGCCCAGAAACTTTCGCCCTTCGAGCGCATCGTCGTGGTCGGAGCCTTGGTTCTCTTGAGCTTTGCGGGCTTCGCCGCATATTCTTCCGGTGGTACGGACCCGATGACGACATCGGCCATTGCCGCCACATCAGATGATAACACGCCGCATCATCCGGCTTACGGTCATTGCCGTGACAGCAGCCCCTACGCTGAAAGGGTCTGCTAACAGGAAAGCTAGCTCGCCGGGCATGGAGACCTTGGCCCAGGCTGCGTTGACAGCAGGAAAAGGGACCATGGCCGGTGACATCGACTACGACTTCGACCGCTTCATCGATGCCCAGAACGGCGTCTATGAACAGGCGCTGTCGGAACTGAAGGCCGGGCGCAAGACCTCCCATTGGATGTGGTTTATTTTTCCGCAGATCGCCGGTCTTGGCACCTCTGCAATGGCCGAAAAATATGCGATCCGTTCGGCTGAGGAAGCCACCGCCTATCTCGCCGATCCCATTCTCTCAAGCCGGCTGTTGCGCTGTGTCGAGGCGATCTTGTCGGTTGACGGCCGATCAGCGCATGAAATCCTGGGCTCGCCCGACGACCTCAAGCTGCGCTCCTCGATGACCCTGTTTGCCGCCATCAGCGACCATGGGTCGCCCTTCCACCGGGTGATCGAGCATTTCTATCAGGGAGAATTCGACGAGCGGACGACGGAGATCCTTGGCGCGGATTAGCCGCCCGGCCTGCTCTCCAGCGTCGCAATTTCCTCGGAGATCTCGCTCAACCGCTGACGCAGATCGCTGTCGGTGCCATCATCGACTTCTTCCTCGCCGAAACAATAGCGCGCATCATGAAGCTCCAGCTTGGCTTCGAGCTCGGCGCGTTTGGCATATAGGCGCTTGAGATAGACGTAGTTCATCTCCCTGCCTCCACATTGCCCTCCGGTGATGGAAAAACGACACGGAAGCGGTAAGGTTCCCCGACTGCATGGTTCAAAATGCTACGGTGTCCTTCGCGCGTCTGAAAAGACGCGCGGCGCTTTAGAGTGGCGGTCAGGCGAAAGAGGCAATCGCTGCGTTGCAGGCCTTGGCGAAATGACCGCAGCAGTTGGCAGTGCCCATGGCTTGGCGGGTGACGCGCGCACCCTCGAGCAGCAGTGTCAACGTATCGGCAAGAAGCTCGGGTTCACGCGCACCGGCCGCCGAACAGAGCGCGGCCAGGCGATCACGCTGTTCGGCCTTGTGCCGCTCGATCATCTCGTGGGCGGGATGGCCCTCGCCCTTCAGCTCGATGGCAGCATTGGCGAGATCGCAGCCGGCAGGCTCGCCGTTCAGACATTGCGCCCGCGTCTCCACCCAGGCGTAGAGCTGGGCGCGCGGATTGCCGGGATAGGCCACTTCCAGATCGTGCCAGATGGCGCCGGCCTTTTCGGAGGCGCGGCGCAGCGTTTCGCAGACGAGCTCGTCCTTTGAGCCGAAATGCCGGTAGAGCGTCATCTTGTTGGTGAGCGCCGCGTCGGCGATGGCATCGACGCCGATGCCGCGAATGCCGCGTTCGCGGAAAAGCTCCGAGGCGGTCGAGACGATACGCTCCCGCGGCGGGATGCGATCTTCTGAAACGACTGCGGAGATTTCATTCGAAGTTTCTGATTTTTTTGCGGACGTAGTCCTTGACATCAATGTGACCGATCGGTAACAAATGCATTGTTACTTACCGGTAACACCACGAACTGCGAAAGTCAATGCCAAGGGTATGGCAGCGGCAAGTGGAACACGGGCGACCGCCCACGAAAGGAGGACAACCATGAGAAAGACCAGAGACGACCTGACGATATCCGAAGCTCTTCGCGACCCCCTGATCGCCATGGTGTTGCGCGCCGACGGCGTGAAGCTTGAAGACTTCAAGCAGCTCCTGGAGACGGCCGCCGGCAAACGCGAACCGCGGCCGACATCGGTGGGCAACGTGATCGGAGCGCTTGCAAGCCGCGCCAATCTGCCGGCAATGCCCTGCTTCGGCTGAACACGCCGCCTGAAATTTCGGGGGATCTCTCCCTGCCCCCGTCAAGGGCTGCCGTCAGAAAGAGGCGGCGGCCCTTGCCGCTTGATCGTAATGGCCCGACAGCGCCCGGAGCGTGGCGGCCACCGCCGATGTCGCTGCGGCATCGAGGCCGAGCCCCTTGACCGATTCCACCAGCAGCGCCTCCCGCACCGCCCGGTATTTCAGGCAGGTTTCAACGCCCTTTCCGGTAGCGGCAACCAGCTTCTCCTTGCCCGCCCGGGTGCTTGTCACCAGGCCGCGCTTTTCCAGCTTCTTGATTGCATAAATCACCAGATGCGTATCCTCGACACCGAGCACGCTGCAGAGATCGCCGAGCCGCTTCGGCCGTTGCCGGTGAGCCACCGAATGCAGCACCAGCACGTCGATCGCGGCGCATCCGGGCTCGCCCGCAGCCGTCATGCAGCGTACCATCCAGCGGTCGAAGGCGTTGCCGGCAAGGATAAGGCCGAACTCGAGCTCCGAAAGGGCCGGAAGCGCGCCATCGGCGAGATGGGCTGAGGAGACGATCGGTCCGATTTCCCGTCGTCCGCGTCCATCCGACATACGCATCCCTCCATGATCCAAGAGGGAGAACGTTGACATTTTATCGATAAATCGTCAATAAAATTTCAGTTTAACAGGAGACCGGACGATGGGCAGGCAATGGGATTTCTGGGTCGATCGCGGCGGCACGTTCACCGATATCGTCGCACGCCGTCCGGACGGTTCGCTCATCGCCCACAAGCTGCTCTCAGAAAATCCGGAAGCCTATCGCGACCCGGCCGTGCACGGCATCCGTGAATTGCTTGGCCTTGAGCCTGGCGAACCGATCCCTTCCGACCTCATCGGCGCGGTGAAGATGGGAACGACGGTCGCCACCAATGCCCTCTTGGAACGCAAGGGCGATCCAACCCTCTTGGTGACGACGAAGGGGTTCCGCGATGCGCTGGAGATCGGCTACCAGGCCCGCGCCGATATATTCGCCAAGAAGATCGTCAAGCCGGAACTGCTTTATGCCGATGTCATCGAGGCCGACGAGCGGGTGTTGGCGGACGGCACAGTGGAACGTGCCCTTAACGAGCATGACCTGCGACAAGCGCTTGAAGCCGCCTATGCCAGCGGCCTGCGCGCCGTCGCCATCGTCTTCATGCATGCCTACCGCTATCCCGAGCATGAGCAGCAGGCCGCCGCCATCGCCAGCGCAATCGGTTTCACGCAGATCTCGCCCTCCCATGTCGTTTCACCGCTGATCAAGCTCGTCGGGCGCGGCGACACCGCCGTCGTCGATGCCTATCTGTCTCCGGTTCTCCGGCGTTATGTTGATCAGGTTGCCGCCGAGCTCGGCACCGGCGACGCAGAGGGCCCGAAGCTGATGTTCATGCAGTCTTCCGGCGGACTGACCGACGCGCATCTCTTCCAGGGCAAGGATGCGATCCTGTCCGGCCCCGCCGGCGGCGTGGTCGGCGCGGTCGAGGTCTCGCGCATCGCCGGCTTTGACCGAATGATCGGCTTCGACATGGGCGGCACTTCGACCGATGTCTCGCATTACGACGGTGAATTGGAACGCGCTTTCGAGACCGAGGTCGCCGGTGTGCGCATGCGCGCGCCGATGATGAAGATCCACACCGTTGCTGCCGGCGGCGGCTCGATCCTGAGTTATGACGGTTCGCGCTTCCGCGTCGGTCCCGATTCAGCCGGGGCGACGCCCGGTCCGAAATCCTACCGCCGCGGCGGTCCGCTTGCCGTCACCGACGCCAACATCATGACCGGCAAGCTGCTGCCGGATTTCTTCCCTGAAATCTTCGGGCCGGGGCAGGACCAGCCGCTCGATGCCGAGGCGGTGCGCAGCGCCTTTGCCGAGATGGCGCAGACGATCGGCGGCGGGCGGACGGCGGAAGACGTCGCCGACGGTTTTCTCGCCATCGCCGTCGAGAACATGGCCAATGCCATCAAGAAAATCTCCGTGCAGCGCGGCTATGACGTTTCGGACTATGCGCTCACCTGCTTCGGCGGCGCCGGCGGCCAGCATGCCTGCCTCGTGGCCGACAGCCTCGGCATGAAGACCGTGCTGATCCACCCCTTCTCCGGCATCCTTTCGGCCTATGGCATGGGTCTCGCCGATATCCGCGCCACGCGCCAGCGCGCCGTCCTGACCGAACTCGACACGGCCTTGACGACGATCGGCGCCGTCAGGGCCGAGCTGGAAGAGGAGGTGCGTGGGGAAATGACGCTGCAAGGCGTCGAGGCGGCCGATCTGGAGATCGTCACCCGACTGCACCTGCAATATAAGGGCACCGACACGGCCCTGCCCGTTGCCTTCGGGCAGCAGGAGGAGATGGCGCAAGCCTTTGCCGTCGCCCACAAGAAGCAGTTCGGCTTCATCTTCGACGACCGGCCTGTTGTCGTCGATTCCATCGAAGTCGAGGGCATCGGCGGCGGCGCCGACATTCAGGAGGCGGACATTCAGGCGGACGCCTCGGTGCCGGAAGCGCTGCGCACCACCCGCTTCTATTCCGGTGGAACATGGCACGAGGCCGGCATCTTCAAGCGCGAGGCGCTAAAGCCGGGCGCCGTCCTCAAAGGCCCCGCGCTGATCATCGAACCGCATCAGACGATCGTCGTCGAGGCGGGCTGGCAGGCAAGGCTCACCGGCCGCAACCATATCGTCCTCATCCGCGAGATCCCGCTGTCGCGCAATGCGGCGATCGGCACCAGCGCCGACCCCGTGATGCTCGAAGTCTTCAACAACCTGTTCATGGCGATCGCCGAGCAGATGGGCGTGACGCTGCAGAACACGGCCCATTCGGTCAATATCAAGGAGCGGCTCGATTTCTCCTGCGCCGTCTTCGACCGCACCGGCGCGCTCGTCGCCAACGCACCGCACATGCCGGTGCATCTAGGCTCCATGGACCGTTCGGTCGAAACGATCATCCGCCTCAACCAAGGCAACATCCGCCCGGGCGACGTCTTCGCGCTCAACGCACCGTATAATGGCGGCACGCATCTGCCCGACATCACCGTCGTCACGCCTGTTTTCGACGATGCCGGAGAGGTCATCCTCTTCTATGTCGCCTCGCGCGGCCATCATGCCGATATCGGCGGCAAGGCGCCGGGCTCGATGACCCCGCGGGCGACGAAGGTCGATGAGGAAGGCGTGCTGATCGACAATTTCCTGCTGGTCGATAAGGGGCGTTTTCGTGAGGCCGACTTCGCGGCGATGTTGACGGACCACCCCTACCCCGCCCGCAATCCTGCCCAGAATGTAGCCGACGTGAAGGCGCAGATCGCCGCCAACGAAAAGGGCGTGCACGAATTGCGCAAGATGGTCGCCCATTTCGGGCTCGACGTCGTCGAAGCCTATATGGGCCATGTACAGGACAATGCCGAAGAAAGCGTGCGCCGGGTCATCGCCCGGCTGAGCGACAGCGAATTCACCTACCCCACCGATCAGGGCGCCGTTATCAAGGTGAAGATCACCGTCGACAGGAAGGCGCGCGAGGCAACGGTCGACTTCACCGGCACGAGCGCACAGCAGCCGACCAATTTCAATGCGCCGGAACCGGTGACACGCGCCGCCGTGCTCTATGTCTTCCGTGTCATGGTCGAGCAGCCGATCCCGATGAATGCCGGTTGCCTCCGGCCGATCCGCATCATCGTGCCCGACGGCTCGATGCTGCGCCCGACCTATCCGGCAGCCGTCGTCGCCGGCAATGTCGAAACCAGCCAGCATGTGACCAATGCGCTGTTCGGAGCGCTCGGAACACTGGCGGCAGCCCAGGGCTCGATGAACAACCTGACTTTCGGCAACGCCACCTATCAATATTACGAGACGATCTGCGCCGGCGGCCCCGCCGGCGTGCTCAATGACGGCACCGGCTTCAGCGGCGCCGATGGCGTGCACAGCCACATGACCAATTCGCGGCTGACCGATCCCGAGGTGCTGGAATTCCGTTTTCCCGTCGTGCTGGAAGATTTCCACATCCGCCGCGGTTCCGGCGGCAAGGGGCAATATAGTTCCGGCGGCGGTACCGAGCGCACCATCCGCTTCCTGGAGACGATGGATTGCAGCATCCTCTCCTCGCACCGTACGATCCGGCCTTTCGGCCTGTTCGGCGGGGAAGACGGGCAGTTGGGGAAAACCGAGATCCGCCGCGGCGACGGCCAAGTCGAAAAGCTGGAAGGCTGCGATCAGGCAATGCTCGCAGCCGGTGACGCCGTGATCATCACGACGCCGACCGGGGGTGGCTACGGCAAGCCGGTTTAGCTCCTATCCAGGAGCCCCTGAACACTTCCGGGCGACATGCATTAGAGAATGGGCTTGCCGCCGGTGACCGCGATTGTCGCGCCGGAGACATAGCTCGACAAGGGATCGGCCAGCATCACATAGGCTGTGGCAAGCTCGGCCGGCTGACCCGGCCTCTTCATCGGCACCTGCTTGCCGAAATTGCTGACGCTTTCTTCCGGCAGCGTCGAAGGGATGAGCGGCGTCCAGATCGGGCCCGGCGCCACCGCATTGGCGCGAATGCCTTTTTCGGCCAGAAGCTGGGCAAGGCCGGCGGTGAAATTCTGGATCGCGCCCTTGGTCGTCGCATAGGCAAGCAGTGTCGGGTTCGGATTGTCCGAATTGATCGAGGCCGTGTTGATGATGGCGCTGCCGGGCTTCATATGGGCGACGGCTGCCTTGGTCAGGTAGAACATCGCATGGATATTGACCTTGAAGGTCAGTTCCCACTCCTCGTCGCTGATCTCGTCGATACTCTTGAAGCTCGCCTGATGCGCGGCGTTGTTGACGAGAATGTCGATGCCGCCCAGTTCCTTGACCGCCGTCTCGACGATCTGTCTGCAGTGGGCGGGATCCTGGATGTCGCCGCTGACGAGCACAGCCTTGCGCCCGGCCTGCTCGACGAGCCGTTTCGTCTCGTCGGCATCCTCATCCTCGTCGAGATAGGAGATCAGCAGATCGACGCCTTCACGGGCATAGGCAATCGCCACGGCGCGACCGATGCCGCTATCGCCGCCGGTGATGATCGCCCGCTTGCCCTTGAGCCGTTCGGATCCGCGATAGCTTTTTTCGCCATGGTCGGGAATCGGTTCCATCTGCGCGGTAAAACCCGGCATCGGCTGTTTCTGGGATGGGAAGGGTGGTGTTGGATAATTCGTCATCATGACCTCCTGGGTTGAAGGGCAAACTCAGGCTGCGGCTGGTTGTTCCAACGTCATTCCACCGCCATCACATCCGCCCAGACGATCAACCTACAAGATGTTGCGATTTGCCACGGCGACAGCTATGCCATAGTAATGTAACATAATCGCAGTTTTCATGAGGTGCGTGGAATTGGACGGAAAGACATCACCCGCAGTTTATTCCGAAGATGAGAGCGTTGCCGGCGAGGCCGGTGGCAAGGGTGCTCGCCGCGCGCGTGTTAGCGGTATCGACCGTGCGCTGCAGGTGATCGATCATCTCTATGAGACTGGATCGCCCGCCGGCGTCTACGCTATCGCCAAGGCGGTCAAGGCGCCACTGTCGACCGTTTACGTCATCGTCGACGATCTCGTCGAGAAGAACATGCTGACGCGCCAGGCCGACGGCTCGATCTGGCTCGGCGCCCGGCTCTATCACTACGGCCTTGCCTATGCGCGGTCGCTGGATTTCATGAGCATCGCCACCCACGAGATGCACGATCTCTGCCGCCAGGCCGGCGAAACCGTGCAGGTCTGCGGCCGCGACGGCGATTATATGCTGGTGCTGGCCATGGCCGACGGCCCGAGCCACTTCCAGGTGGCGTCGCGCGTCGGCACCCGCGTGCCGCTGAACTGGACGGCCTCCGGCCGCCTGCTCGTCGGCCACTTGCCCGAGGAGGAGCGCATCGAACTGTTCAAGCGCTGCGCCCGCTCCTCACCGACCGGCCGCGCCGAGATCGACCCGGGCACACTGTCGGAAGCCGCCGGCAAGGCCTTCGAGTCGCGCCTGTCGATCCAGGCGGGGGAATCGGATTATGCGGTTGCCTGCATCGCCTCGCCGATCTGCGATCGCGACGGCCAGTGCGTCGCCACCATTTCCATCGTGCTGCCGGAGCAGAAGGCCTTTTCCGACGAGAACCACTACACCGCGCATGTGCGCAGTTCGGCGGAACGGATCGAAAAGCTGATGGGCTGGCGTAACCGCTGATCCTCGCCCTCTTCAGCCAATCCTACCTGTAGGAATAGCCGTGGCTGTGGCGCACCAGCTTGCGCGCCCGCGGCACGTAGCGGCTGGCGGCGAAGGCATCGGCGCCCATCACTGCGTAGCGCGGCTCGAACAGCTTGTTGAGAACCGAGACGTCGCCATTGGAATCCGTCGCTTCGAGGTCGGAATCGACCAGGTCGAAAATCGTGAATTCGGCTTGAGAGCCGACCGAAAGCCGGTTCTCCATCGACAGCTTGATGACCGATGCCGGCGCATGGGTGACGGCTTCCACCACCTTGTCGAAGGGCATGCCGACGCTCAGCAGCTTCGACATCGTCGTCGCCAGGTCCCAGACCGGGAAGTTCATCGAATGGCCGTGCAGGTCGGTCGAGATCGAGAATGGCAGCAGCCCGCGCGCGATTGCCGCTTCGGCGACCTTGAAGGAGAAGGAGGCGCCGCCATGGCCGATGTCGAGACGGATGCCCTCGGAGGCGCAGCGCTCGGCGAGAGTGAAGAGGTCCTCGTCCTCCATGATGCTCGAACCGGCCTTGCCGTTGAAGCAATGGGTGACGACGTCGCCGGGGCCGAGGATCTCCAGCACCTCATCATAGAGCGCCGGCGGCTCGCCGACATGCACCATCATCGGCACTTTCAAAATCTTGGCGATCTTCTTGCCGAGCTTGACCGGCGTCACGCCCCAAGAGCCGGTGATGACATGGCTGGCGCGCACCTTGATGCCGACGATATGCTCGCTGTTTTCGGCATAGACTTCGAGGATGCGGTCGAGATCGATATCTCTTATATCCCTGAGTTCGGCGACGCGATTGCAGGCGACGAGGCCGATCGAGCCCAGATTCAGGAAGGCCTTGATGCGTTCGCGCGAGGGCTCGATGATATATTCGCGGAAGCCATGGAAATTCGCCTCACCGGCCGAACCGGCATCGACCAGCGTGGTGACGCCGCGCTCGACACCGCATTCGGAGGGGCGGATGGAGATGTCGGTGCCGCCGTGCCAGATATGCACGTGCAAATCGACCCAACCCGGCGAGATGAAGGCGCCCTTGCCGTCGATGCGCGCTACATCCTGCGAGACCGCAAGCGATGGACCAATCTCGGCGATCCTGCCGTCGGCATTGACGAGAATGTCGATCATCCCCTCGGATGTGCCCGCACCGAATGCCATCGGTCTGACATTGGTGAGGAGGAGCGGCTTCTTCGCCTGGTCGCCGGACATGATATGCATTCCTTTCGAAGTCTCGGACCGGGATCACTCTCGGTCATCTCTTGTCATCATGGAAAAGGTGGGGGAAGCTGGAGATGATGCCGCAGCGCATACCCATCACAATTCCATAATTATGCTATATAAATCTTTATAATAGAATAAAGCCGGACACACCGCTGTCAAGGAAAATGACACGGCCCTCGCCACTGAGGAAACGCCAGCAGCACGCTCCTTTCGAAGCGCGCCTGTTTCGAAGATCCGGAAAATTGACGTTTGTTTTCAATCTCGAAGGATCGAATAGTCGAGCCGTTCCAGGTGATCCGGATCGGCGATGGCGTCGATCGCGGCGATCCTGCCATCGTCGATCGTCAGCGCCACCACGACGCGCAGCTGGCCCGCGATCTGCACGACGAATCCGAGCTCGCCACCGACGATGGCGATTTCGGCTGCCTGGGCCCGGCCCTTGAAGGCTTCGGCCACCTGAGCTGCGCCGCGCATCTCGCCAATGGTGCCGAAGCGGGCGGCCGTCGCATCCGGCCGGAAGACGACGTCAGGAGCAAGCACCGCGATCAAGCCTTCCAGATCGCCGTTCCGCGACGCCGTCAGAAAGGCCTCGGCGATCGTCCGCTTGCGCCCGAGATCGACATCAGGCGCTTCGTCCAAGCCCTGCACCCTGCGGCGGGCGCGGCTTGCGAGCTGGCGGGTGGCGGCCGACGAACGGCCGATGATCGGGGCGATCTCATCGAAGGGCAGATCGAACATGTCGTGCAGCACGAAGGCGACACGTTCGGCGGGCGCCAATGTCTGCAGCACCACGAGCAGTGCCATACCGACCGAGTCGGCAAAGGCGGCCTCACGCTCTGGATCGTTCGCCGGATCGGCGATCCCGGCGTGGAGCGGCGCCTCCAGCGGCTCCTCGCGCCGGGTCTTGCGGGCGCGCAGCATGTCGAGGCAGATGCGCGCCACCACCGTCGTCAGCCAGCCGCCAAGATTGCCGACCCCTGTCGTGTCCGTGCGGTGGAGCCGCAGCCAGGCCTCCTGAACGGCATCATCTGCCTCGCTGCGCGAGCCGAGCATGCGATAAGCGGCAGCCCGCAGGTGCGCCCTGTTCGCCTCGAATTCATCGGCCAGCCATTTTTTCTCGTCCATGTGTCACATTCCTCCGCTGCGTTCCGTCAGAGCCATGACGCATGAAACCCGGCCGATGTGACAGCGCCGGCGGATCGTCAAACGACAAACGCATCAAGGAGACATATCATGCAGGAAAAATTGGTCATGCAGGAGAGAATGGGAAATCCAGCCCTCGTCCTTCCCGCGGCCATGCAGGCGCTCAATGCGCTCAGCAAGGTGCCGACAGAAACCGGTCTTTCGGCAAAGCTGCTCGAACTGGTCAATCTGCGCGCCAGCCAGATCAACGGCTGCAGCGTCTGCATCGATGGTCATTGGCGCATTGCCCGCAAACACGGCGAGACCGACGAGCGGCTCTTTGCCGTCGCCGGCTGGCGCGACGCCCCCTATTATAGCAATGCCGAACGCGCCGCGCTTGCGCTCACCGAGGCGATCACCCGCCTCAGCGATCGGGCGGATCCGGTGCCGGATGATATCTGGGATGAAGCGACCCGGCACTACGATGGCAAAAGCCTTGCGGCCCTCGTCGTCGCCATCGCCAATATCAATGTCTGGAACCGGCTGAACGTCGCCACCCGACAGGTCGCGGGGCAATGGAAGCCGTAAAACGGCGAGCCGCCGGCGGTGCATCACCTCTGCACTGCCGACGGCCACTTTTTGTTGGCATGACCTCAGATCATGCGAGACGATTGACGCTCAGATGATACCGCCGCCGCCGGCAGCGGAAGCCGGACGCTCGGCCGCCACTTTCTTGCGGTAACCGCTGGCCCGGTAGACGGCGATCGGGTCGATCGCGCCGCCGGCCCTGCGGCGCGCTTCGGCGAGGATCGGCTCGACATCGGCGCGATAGGCGCGCTTCAGCGTTTCAGACGCCATCAGCGCATCATTGTCGTCCTGATAGCCGGAGAGTGCCTTGCGGTCGACGATCAGCGCCTGCGCATAGGCGCGGCGGATTTCGTTGGCGCTGTTGATCAGGCTTTCGATCGGATCGGTGACATTGTGCGACTGGTCGATCATATGGGCCGGGTTGAAATCGTTGACGCCGCGCTGCTCGGCATCGACCAGCTCGTTGAACACCAGGAACAGCCGGTAAGGATCGATCGCGCCGGCATCGAGATCGTCGTCGCCATATTTCGAATCGTTGAAGTGGAAACCGCCGAGCTTGCCGAACTGGATCAGGCGGGCGACGATCATCTCGATATTGGTGTTCGGCGCATGGTGGCCGAGGTCGACGAGGCAGTAGGCCTTGGGGCCGAGCGTCTGGGCGATCAGGTAGTTGGTGCCCCAATCTTGCACGATGGTGGAATAGAAGGCCGGCTCGTACATCTTGTGCTCGGAGAACAGCTTCCAATCATCGGGCAGCGCCTTGTAAATGTCAGCCATCGAGGCGAGGTAACGCTCGAAAGCCTTGGTGAAATGGCTCTGGCCGGGGAAGTTCGAGCCGTCGCCGATCCAGACCGTCAATGCCTGGGAGCCGAGCGCCTTGCCGATCTCGATGCATTCGAGATTGTGCTCGACTGCCTGCGCCCGCGTTGCCGCGTCGGTATGGCTGAGCGAACCGTATTTGTAGGAATGGGCCTGGCCGGGCGCATCGGAAAAGGTGTTGGAGTTCATCGCATCGAAGCCGAGGCCGAGCGCGTCGCCCTTGGCCTTCAACTCCCGTGCATCCGCCTTGTCCCAGGGGATATGCAGGGAGACATTCGGCGTCGCTTGCGTCAGCTGGTTGATGACGGCGCAATCGTCGAGCTTGTCGAAAATCCCGCGCGGCTCGCCGGTGCCGGGGAAACGGGCAAACCGCGTGCCGCCGGTGCCCACACCCCAGGAGGGAACGGCGACGAAGAATTCAGCAACCCTGCGGGTGACCGCCTCGATATCGACGCCGCGGCGGGCAAGCGCTGCGCCCAGCGCCTCGTAATCGGCTTTCAGCGCGGTTGCCCGCTTGTCGTTATCCGTTGCGACCAGATCCTGCGCGATCCTGAATTCGGCCATGTCTTCCTCCCGGTTATGCATTTTAAACATTGGGACTTTGCCGTAGCGGCAGCCCCTCATCCGCCTGCTGGCACCTTCTCCCCGTTCTGACGGGGAGAAGGGAATTTGCCGCGCCGTCTCCGTCCCGCTCCAACGTTTCGTCAGGCAAGTCCCCTCTGCCCGTCATGACGGGCAGAGGGTTAGGGTGAGGGGCCGACGCATCCGCCGTCAATCAAAATCAGCGCGTAAAGCTCTGCACGTTGCCGGCATCGACGTTGATGATGTTGCCGGTCGATTTTGCCGAGAGGTCCGAAGCGAGGAAATAGATCGCCTCGGCGATATCTTCCGGAAACACGTTGAGTTTCAGCATCGAACGCTTGCGGTAATGTTCCTCGAGATCGTCCACCTCGATCTTCGACGAGGCGGCGCGCTGCTCGCGCCATTCGCCGCTCCAGATCTTCGAGCCGCGCAGGACGGCATCCGGGTTGACCGTGTTGACGCGGATGCCGGAATCGGCACCTTCCAGCGCCAGGCAGCGGGCGAGATGGATTTCGGCAGCCTTGGCGGTGCAATAGGCAGACGCGTTCGGCGAGGCGGCAAGACCGTTTTTCGAGGCGACGAAGATGACGTTGCCGCCGAGCGCCTGACGGCGGAACAGGCGGAACGCTTCACGCGAGACGAGGAAATAACCGGTCGCCAGAATATCGATATTGCGGTTCCAGGTCGACAGCTCGGTTGTTTCGATCGGCGCGGAGGAGGCAATGCCGGCATTCGAGACGAGAATATCGACGCCGCCGAATTCGACGCAGGCTTCCACGAAGGCGGCGATCACCGCATGTTCCTGGGTGACGTCGAGCCGGACGCTGCGGACGGCATCGGCGCCATATTTCTTGACGAAATCAGCTTCGGTGCCCTCGAGCGCCGCCTGGTCGATATCGGCAAGCACCACGCAGGCGCCCTCGCCGACGAGGCGCGCCGCCGTCGCCCGGCCGATGCCGCCGGCGCCGCCGGTGACGAAGGCGACGCGGCCGGCGAGGCTCTTCGGCTTCGGCATGCGCTGGAGCTTGGCCTCTTCAAGCAGCCAGTATTCGATATCAAAGGCTTCCTGCTCCGGCAGGCCCTGATATTCCGAGACCGTCGACGCCCCGCGCATGACATTGATGGCGTTGACGTAGAATTCGCTGGCGATGCGGGCCGTCGCCTTGTCGCGAGCAAAGGACAGCATGCCGACGCCGGGGACGAGGAAGATGACCGGATTGGCGTCGCGCATGGCCGGCGAATTGTCATGCTTGCAGTCGTTGTAATAGCGGGCGTAATCGGCGCGGTAGTCCTCCAGCGCCTGGTCGAGACCGGCGACGATCGCGTCGACATCCGGCTTGGCCGGATCGAAATCGACGATCAGCGGGCGTATCTTGGTGCGCAGGAAATGATCCGGGCAGCTGGTGCCGAGCGCGCCGAGCGGGCGCAAATCCTTGGAATTGACGAATTCGAGCACGGCGTCCTGATCGTCGAAATGGCCGAGCTTGCGCTCCTGCTTGCCGATGCGGCCGCGGATTTCCGGCATCAGCCGGGCAGCGATGGCGCGGCGCTCGGCAACGGCCAGGCTCTGCGTGACGGCGCCGCCGAAAATCGTCTTTCCCTCGGTCTTTCCGGCAAACCAGACGATCGCCTTGTTGATGATATCGAGCGTCAGCTCATAGCAAGCCTTGGCGTCGTCAGCCCAGGTGAAGAGGCCATGGCTTTCGAGCACGACGCCCTTCGCATTCGGATTGGCGGCGACGAAAGCGCCGAGGTCGAGGCCGAGCTGGAAGCCCGGGCGACGCCAGGGCAGCCAGCCGATCTCGTCGCCGAAGATCTGCTGCGTCAGCTCCCTGGAATTCTTCGATGCGGCGATCGCGATGATCGCATCGGGATGCATGTGGTCGACATGGGTGAAAGGCACGAACCCGTGCAGCGGCGTATCGATCGAGGCGGCGCGGGCGTTCAGGTTGAAGGTGCAGTGCGGCAGGAAGCCGACCATGCGGTCCTCATCCTCGACGCCCTTGTAGATGCCCTTCAGCGATTCCAGCTTGTCCTGGTAGAGTGTCGCGAAACCGTCGAGCTTGATCGTGCCGACATCGCCGCCCGAACCCTTGACCCAGAGCACCTTGACTTTGCCGCCGGTCAACGGATCGGTTTCCATTACCTTCGCCGAGGTGTTGCCGCCGCCGTAATTGGTGATGCGCTTGTCGGCGCCGAGCAGGTTGGAGCGATAAAGCAGCTTGCCGGGCTCGTCGAGACCTGCCGCGTAACCATCATCCCACCGGTTTTCCAGAAGCCGGACGTTCGCCGCCATGTCATCCTCCCATATGAAATCGTCATCGGGGCGCGAGGGTTCGCGCCCCTTTTCGTTGACGGTATCGCTCATCAAAACGCAGCTTGTCAATCGAAAACGATCAAATTCGATTATTGTGCAGCGCAATATGAAAATTCATGATCGTTTTTGATTGACACATTGTCATATGTGGGAAATAAACGATTGAAGGAGGAGCCCCATGCACGAACGCGAACGCCATCGCATTATTCTGAGCGCCGTTCAGGAAAAGTCCGTCGTGACGGTTCAGGATATTTCCGAACTGACCGAGGCTTCCGAGGCGACGATCCGGCGCGACATCGCGGCTCTTCATGTCCAGGGCAAGATCCGGCGCGTGCGCGGCGGCGCCGAGGCGGTGCATCCGCCGCAGCTCGGCAATCTTGCCGGGCGCCCTTTCCGTGTTTCGGAATCGGTCAACATCGACAAGAAACGCGCAATCGCCCGGCAGGCCGTCGAGCTTTGCGATCCGGGTGACGCGATCATCATCAATGGCGGCACGACCACCTTCCAGATGGTGCATTTCATGGCGGCGCACCGCCTGCAGGTGATGACCAATTCCTTCGCGATCGCCGAACATCTGGTCAAGCATTCGAAGAACACGGTGACGGTGCCGGGCGGCGCGATCTATCGCGAGCAGAGCCTGATCCTCTCCCCCTTCGACAATGACGCGATCCGCAATTTCTATGCCCGCCGTTTCTTCATCGGCGCGCAGGGTATCGGCCCGCTCGGCATCATGGAAGCCGACGCGCTGATCATCCAGAGCGAACAGAAGCTGATGCATCAGGCCGACGAATTGGTCGTCATGGCCGATTCCAGCAAGTTCCATCGCCGCTCGAGCCTCATTCTGTGCCCGCTCGAGCGTGTGTCGACTGTGATCACCGATGACGGCATTCCGGAGGAAGCCGCCAGGATGATCGAAAATGCCGGCATCAGGCTCATTGTCGCGAGCCCGGTCGCCCAGGCAATCAAGGAGGATTCCTCGTCGGTCGCATGAGGCGCCGGCCAGGTGTGAAGAGTGTCAATCAAGTGGGAGGATGAAAGCATGAAACTCGCAAAGAAACTCGCAATCGGCGTGGCATTTGCCGTCGCCATGATGGCGGGAACGGCCAGCGCCGCCGACATCAAGATCGGCCTCGTCGTCAAGTCGCTCGGCAACGGCTTCTTCGATGCCGCCAACAAGGGCGCGCAGGAAGCCGCCAAGGAACTCGGCGGTGTCGAGGTCATCTATACCGGTCCGACGTCGACGACGGCCGAAGGCCAGATCGAAGTCATCAATTCGCTGATCGCCCAGGGCGTCAACGCCATCGCCGTTTCGGCCAATGATCCTGACGCGCTCGTTCCGGCGCTGAAGAAGGCGGCGCAACGCGGCATCAAGGTGATCTCCTGGGATTCGGGCGTCGCGCCTGAAGGCCGTATCCTGCAGCTCAACCCGTCGTCCAACGAGCTGATCGGCAAGATGTGCCTGACGCTCGCCAAGGACCATCTCGACGGCGGCAAGGGCGACTTCGCCATCCTGTCGGCAACGACCACCTCGACCAACCAGAACATCTGGATCGACCAGATGAAGAAGCAGCTCAAGGATTTCCCGGGCCTCAACCTCGTCACGACAGTTTATGGCGACGACCTCTCGGACAAGTCCTATCGTGAAGCCGAAGGCCTGTTGAAGTCGAACCCGAACGTCAAGGTCATCGTCGCTCCGACGACGGTCGGCGTTCTCGCTGCTTCGAAGGTCGTCGAAGACAAGGGCCTTGTCGGCAAGGTCTACGTCACCGGCCTCGGTCTGCCTTCCGAAATGGCCGGCGCGATCAAGTCGGGAGCCACGAAGGAATTCGCCATCTGGAACCCGATCGACCTCGGCTACTCCGCAACGCAGATCGCCTATCGCCTCGTCAAGGGCGAAACCGACGGCAAGCCGGGCAGCGAGATCGAAGTCGGCCGCATGGGCAAGATCAAGGTCGGCGACAACGGCGAAGCCGCCATGGCCGATCCCTTTGTCTACAATGCTTCGAACATCGACCAGTTCTCCAAGGTCTTCTGATCCGGAGCGACGCATAAAAGCCCGGCGGCTCGATGGCCGCCGGGATTCTCATTCGACACTGGTAGAAGCTTGATGAACGCCGCCTTTCAACAAACCGCCACGGACAGCAAAACCGGTGATGCGCCAGCCATTCTGGAAATGCGCGGCATCTCCCAGATCTTCCCGGGCGTGAAGGCGCTCGACAATGTCAGCATCGCGCTGCATCCCGGCACGGTAACGGCGCTGATCGGCGAAAACGGTGCCGGCAAATCGACGCTCGTCAAGATCCTGACCGGCATCTACCGGCCGAATGAAGGCGAGATCCTCGTCGACGGCCGGCCGGTAACCTTTGCCAGCGCCCAGGCCGCGATCGATGCCGGCGTCACCGCCATCCATCAGGAAACCGTGCTGTTCGACGAGCTGACGGTTGCCGAAAACATCTTCCTCGGCCATGCGCCGCGCACACGTTGGCGCACCATAGATTGGCAGACGATGAACAGCCGCGCCAAGGCGCTGCTGACCGCGCTCGAAAGCAATATCGATCCGACGATCCGGCTGAAGGACCTCTCGATCGCGCAGCGCCATCTGGTGGCGATTGCGCGTGCGCTGTCGATCGAGGCCTGCATCGTCATCATGGACGAACCGACGGCAGCCCTTTCCCGCAAGGAGATCGACGATCTCTTCCGCATCGTCCGGGGCCTGAAGGAACAGGGCAAGGCGATCCTGTTCATCAGCCACAAGTTCGACGAGGTTTACGAGATCGCCGACGACTTCGTCGTCTTCCGCGACGGCCGCGCCGTCGGCCAGGGCCGGCTCAAGGAGACGCCGCAGGACGAGATCGTCCGCATGATGGTCGGCCGCGACGTCGAAAACGCCTTTCCGAAGATCGATGTCGCCATTGGCGGCCCGGTTCTCGAGATCAGTCATTACAGCCACCGCACCGAATTCCGCGACATCTCCTTCACCCTGCGCCAGGGCGAGATTCTCGGCATATACGGCCTGATCGGCGCCGGCCGCTCGGAACTGTCGCAATCGCTCTTCGGCATCACCAGGCCGCTCTCCGGCAAGATGATGCTCGAAGGCCGCGAGATCACCATCCATTCGCCGCAGGATGCGATCCGCGCCGGCATCGTTTACGTGCCGGAGGAACGCGGCCGCCATGGACTGGCGCTGCCGATGCCGATCTTCCAGAACATGACACTGCCGTCACTGGCCCGCACCTCGCGCCGGGGTTTCCTCAGGGCGGCCGAAGAATTCGCGCTCGCCCGCAAATATGCCGAGCGGCTGGATTTGCGCGCCGCGGCCCTTTCCGTGCCGGTCGGCACGCTGTCGGGCGGCAACCAGCAGAAGGTCGTCATCGGCAAATGGCTGGCGACCGCGCCGAAGGTCATCATCCTCGACGAACCCACCAAGGGCATCGATATCGGCTCGAAGGCGGCCGTGCACGGCTTCATCAGCGAACTCGCCGCCGAGGGCCTGTCGATCATCATGGTCTCATCCGAACTGCCCGAAATCATCGGCATGTCGGACCGCGTGCTGGTGATGAAGGAAGGCCTGTCTGCCGGAATTTTCGAACGCGCCGAACTGTCACCGGAAGCGCTGGTGCGCGCCGCCACCGGCAATGCATGAGGTAGACACATGGCAAGACTGATCAGAAAACGCGAAACCCTGCTCTTCGCCATCATCGTCGTGATGATCGCGATCTTTTCGACGCGCGCTGCCGATTTCGCAACGCCGGAGAATCTCGCCGGCATTTTCAACGATACCTCCATCCTGATCATCCTGGCGCTGGCGCAGATGACGGTCATCCTGACGAAATCGATCGACCTGTCGGTTGCCGCCAACCTCGCCTTCACCGGCATGGCGATCGCGATGATGAATGCCGCCTATCCCGACCTGCCGCTCGTCCTGCTCATCCTTGCCGCGATCGTCATTGGCGCCTGCCTCGGCGCCATCAACGGCTTTCTTGTCTGGGCGCTCGAAATTCCGCCGATCGTCGTCACGCTCGGCACGCTCACCATCTATCGCGGCATGGCCTTCGTGCTGTCGGGCGGGGCGTGGGTCAACGCCCATCAGATGACGCCGGTCTTCCTGTCGGTGCCGCGCACGCCGATCCTCGGCCTACCCGTCCTCGGCTGGGTGGGCATCGTTATCGTGCTCCTGATGTATGTCCTGCTCCGATATACCCAGTTTGGCCGCTCGGCCTATGCGACCGGCGGCAATCCGACCGCGGCCGTCTATGCCGGCATCGATACGGGCTGGACGAAATTCCTCGCCTTCGTCCTGTCGGGCGCGCTCGCCGGCCTGGCGAGCTATCTCTGGGTATCGCGTTATGCCGTCGCCTATGTCGATATCGCCAACGGCTTCGAACTCGACAGCGTCGCGGCCTGCGTCATCGGCGGCATCTCGATTGCCGGCGGTGTCGGGTCGGTCGCCGGCACCGTGCTCGGCGCACTTTTCCTCGGCGTCATCAAGAATGCGCTGCCGGTGATCGGCATTTCACCCTTCACGCAGATGGCGATCTCCGGAACCGTCATCATTCTCGCCGTCGCCTTCAATGCTCGGCGCGAGCGCAACGGCGGCCGCATCATCCTGCGCGACCGCGCGGCAGCCGAGGTCAGAACGGAGGCAGCAGCATGAGCACCGTGTCCACACATGAAAAGCGGGTCATTCCCGACCGCCTCGGCACACCCTTCCGCCGCATCCTTGCAAGCTGGGAAGTGCTGCTCTTTGCGGTCGCCGTCCTGATCTTCATCTTCAATTCCTTGGCCTCGCCCTATTTCCTCGATGCCTGGAACCTTTCGGACGCCACCTTCAACTTTACCGAAAAGGCGATGATCGCCTTCGCCATGGCACTGCTGGTCATCGCTGGCGAAATCGACCTCTCGGTCGCCGCGATCATCGCGCTCGCCTCGACGGCGATGGGCGCGGCGGCGCAAGTCGGGATCGGCACGCCGGGCCTGGTCGCGATTGGCATCGGCACCGGTCTTGCCTGCGGCACCTTCAACGGCGTGCTGGTCTCGGTGCTGAAACTGCCGTCGATCGTCGTCACCATCGGCACGATGAGCCTGTTCCGCGGCATTTCCTATATCGTGCTCGGCGACCAGGCCTATGGCAAATACCCGGCCGATTTTGCCTATTTCGGCCAGGGTTATGTCGTCTGGGTGTTCTCCTTCGAATTCGTGCTCTTCATCGTGCTGGCGATCCTCTTCGCCATCCTCTTGCATGCGACGAATTTCGGCCGGCAGGTCTATGCGATCGGCAATAACGACTTCGCCGCCCGCTTCTCCGGCATCCCGGTCGAGCGCGTCAAATTCATCCTCTTCCTGCTGACCGGCGTCATGAGCGGCGTCGCCGCCGTCTGCCTGACCTCGCGCCTCGGCTCGACCCGGCCGTCGATCGCCCAGGGCTGGGAACTCGAGGTCGTCACCATGGTCGTGCTCGGCGGTATCTCGATCCTCGGTGGCTCCGGCACGATCGGCGGCGTCGTCATCGCCGCCTTCGTCATGGGCCTCGTCACCTTCGGCCTCGGCCTCTTGAACGTGCCCGGCATCGTCATGTCGATCTTCATCGGCCTGCTTCTGATCATCACCATCGCCATCCCGATCATCGCCCGCCGCGTCAAGCTCATGAGTTCCCGATGACAGCAGAAAAACACGCCTTCAAGATGCAGCTCCATCCCGGCATGGAAGCCGAATACCGCAGGCGGCATGACGAGATCTGGCCGGAACTGGTCGATCTCCTGCACAAGTCCGGCGCCAGCGACTATTCCATCCATCTCGACCGCGAGACCAACACGCTGTTCGGCGTGCTGACGCGGCCGGCCGACCATACGATGGCGAGCCTGCCGGACCACCCTGTGATGAAGAAATGGTGGGCCCATATGGCCGATATCATGGCGACGAATCCGGATAATTCGCCCGTGCAAAGCGACCTCGTCACCCTCTTCCATATGCCATGAACGCCCCCTCCTATCACCGCATCGCCGTCCTCGACATCGGCAAGACCAATGCCAAGGTCGTCGTGCTCGACAGCGAGACCGGCGCCGAAATCGCCGTGCTGAAGCGGCCGAACATCGCGATCAAAACCGGTCTCTATCCGCACTACGATATAGAGGCGCTCTGGTCCTTCGCCCTCGATGCGCTGAAGAGCCTTGCGCGTGAGCCGGGCTTCGACGCCATTTCGATCACCACCCATGGTGCTTCCGCAGCACTCCTTGCCCGGGACGGCGCGCTTGCCATGCCTGTTATCGACTACGAGCACGAATATCCGCAGGAGATCCGCGATGCCTATACGGCGTTGCGTCCCACCTTCGACGAAACCTTCTCGCCGCGCCTTGCGATGGGCCTCAATGTCGGCGCGCAGCTGCACTACCAGAAGACCGCCTTTCCCGAGGAATTCGCTAAAGCTGCGACCATCCTCACCTATGCGCAATATTGGACGGCGCGGTTGACGGGTGTTGCCGCCAATGAGCTGACCTCGCTCGGCTGCCATACCGATCTGTGGAACCCGAGAGTCGGCAGCTATTCCTCACTCGTCGACAGGCTCGGGATCCGCGACCTGATGGCGCCGATCCGCTCCGCCTTCGATGCGCTCGGCCCGGTCCTGCCCGAGGTCGCCGCAGAACTCGGCCTTGCCGCACCCGTGCCGGTCTATTGCGGCATTCACGATTCAAATGCCTCGCTGCTGCCGCATCTGGTCCATCGGGAGGCGCCCTTCGCCGTCGTCTCCACCGGCACATGGGTGATCAATTTCGGCGTCGGCGGCGATCTCGACCATCTCGACCCCAACCGCGATGCGCTCGCCAATGTCGATGCCTATGGCCGGGCCGTCCCCTCGTCGCGTTTCATGGGCGGCCGGGAATTCGAGATCCTTTCTGCCGAAATCGGCCCAGTCGACGAAAAGGCCGTCCAGGCCGCAATCGGCCCGGTCATCGACAAGGGCATGATGCTCTTGCCGAATATCGCCGCCGGTTCCGGGCCTTTTCCGGGAAAGGCAAGCCGCTGGATCGGCGCCGAAGAGGCAAGCCGCGAGCAGCGCTATGCAACTGCCTGCCTCTATCTCGCTTTGATGACCGATGCCTGCCTCGGGCTGATCGGCGCCAAAGGCCCGGTTATCGTCGAAGGGCCCTTTGCCCTGAATGGCACCTATCTCAAGCTGCTCGCCGCCCTAACCGGTCGTGAAGTCATGGCCCTTCCGGGCTCGACCGGCACCAGCCAGGGGGCGGCCCTTCTGAGCGGCATCCGGCCGGCGTCGGGTGCCGAAACGCATATTCCGCCGACCGATATCCCGGGTCTGGCCGCCTATCGCACCCACTGGTACGCGGCGACGGAATAGGAGCTTTTCCAAGAACGGACCTTGTTCATCCCTGTCTTGTGGTTAGTGTGCACCTCGAAAATCAGGTCGAGGAGATAGCATGACAGAGACATTCGATCCGCGCGCCCTTGCAGCCAGGCTTCACGGCCTGCACCAGGCCGGTCACCAGGAGGCAACGAGCACTTTCGCGCTGCCAGCCGATCTGCATCAGGCGATGGAGGTGCAGAATTTGCTGGCCGCCGCAGACGGCGTTTCCAGCAATGCCTGGAAGGTGACGGTCTCGCCGCAGGGCCAAGCGGTCGCTGCTCCGCTGCATCCCTATGCCGAAGCCGTTTCGGGCGCTGATATTCCCTGGTATCCGGGCCTGAAATTCGAGACCGAGATCGCGGTGCGCCTCGGCAGCGACCTGCCGATCCGCGCGGGCACAGCCTACAGCCGCACCGAAGTGGTCGGGGCGATCTCCGCTGTCCATCTCGGCGCCGAGCTGCTGGTCAGCGCCGTCAGCGAGAGCGGCAGCGTTTCGTTTCTGCTGTTCGTCGCCGACCGCCTCGGCAATAGCGGCTATGTGCTCGGTCCGACGCTCGAAAAAAGCGTCGTCGACACCGTCGGCGGAACGCCGCTCAAGGTCACCCATGCCGGCCGCACGATCTATGATGGCCCGGCGCAGCATCCGAAGGGCGACGTTCTCACCTGGCTGATCGATTACGCCAATGACGGTTTGCGCCCCGAGACATCGCTGAAGGCAGGCGCGCTCATCACGACGGGCACGTTGAGCGGCGCGATCGAACTGACCGAACCCGGCGACATCGACATCCTGCTCGGTGACGCCAGGCTCAGCTTCTCGGTGTCGAAGGATTGATTGACCGCGGTGCCTAAGCCTTCTCGCGAAACATCTCAATGATCGCGGAAAAATCCTTTCCGCCATTGCCCAGCTTCTCGAAGAGCGCAAAAAGCTGTGCTGCTTCCGCGCCGAGTGGCGTGGAAGCGCCGCTCGTCAGCGCCGCTTCCTGGGAGAGTCTCAGATCCTTCAGCATCAAAGCCGCGGCAAAGCCCGGCTTATAGCCGTTGTTCGCGGGCGAGGTCGGCACCGGCCCCGGAACCGGGCAATAGGTATTGAGCGACCAGCATTGGCCCGACGAGGTCGAGGCGACGTCGAACAGTGCCTGATGCGAAAGCCCGAGCTTCTCGGCAAGCACGAAACCCTCGCAGACGCCGATCATCGAAATGCCGAGGATCATGTTGTTGCAGATCTTCGCCGCCTGGCCGGCGCCGGCCTCACCGCAATGGACGATCTTCTTTCCCATCGCCTCCAGGATCGGCTTTGCCTTGGTGAAGGCCTCTTCCGCGCCGCCGGCCATGAAGGTCAACGTGCCGGCGGTCGCCCCGCCGGTACCGCCGGAGACGGGGGCGTCGAGCGACAGGCAGCTGGCGGCCTTGGCCATCTCATGCGCCTTGCGGCTGCTTTCGACATCGATTGTGGAGCAATCGATGACCAGCGTGCCTTGCGCAGCCGACTGCAGGATATCGGCCCAGGCCGTCAGCACATGTTTGCCCTGTGGCAGCATTGATATGACGATGTCGGCGTCCTTGACCGCCTGGCTGGCATGGCTAGCCGGCTTGACCCCGCTCTCCTCGGCCGCCTTCAGCACCGACGCCGCGAGATCGAAGCCGAGGACCTCGTGACCTGATTTGACCAGATTGGCCGCCATCGGCCCGCCCATGTTGCCAAGCCCGATGAATGCGATCCTTGCCATGGTCTTCTCCTATCGATTGTCTTCGAGGATCATCGCTGCCGCCTTTTCGGCGATCATGATCGTCGGCGAATTGGTGTTGCCCGAGGTGATCGACGGCATCACCGAGGCGTCGGCGATCCTGAGCTTGCCGAGCGCCCGGAATTTCAGCCTGGGATCGACGACGCTGTCCCTGTCGGCGCCCATGCGGCAGGTGCCGACGGGATGGAAGATCGTCGTCCCGATATCGCCCGCCGCCCGCTCCAGATCGGCCTCCGTCTGATAGCTCGGCCCCGGCTTGAATTCTTCCGGCCTGAAACGGGCAAAGGAAGGCTGCGCGACGATCTTGCGCGTCAACCGTATAGAACGGACAGCTATGTCACGATCGCGCTGCGTCGAGAGGTATTTCGGACTGATCGTCGGCTGGGCGGCAAAATCCGGGCTCGACAGATGCACCGAACCCCGGCTTTCCGGCCGGAGATTACAGACGCTCGCAGTGATCGCCGGGAAAGGATGGACGGGATCGCCGAACTTATCCAGCGAGACCGGCTGCACGTGATATTGCAGATCCGGCGTTTCCCGGTCCGGGCCGGAGCGGGTGAAGATGCCGAGCTGGCTCGGCGCCATCGCCATCGGCCCGGAGCGGCGCACGAGATATTCAAGCCCGATCGCCGCCTTGCCGATCAGCTTCGTCGCCTTCTCGTTCAGTGTCGGAACACCCGTCACCCTATAGGCGAGACGCAGCTGCAGATGATCCTGCAGGTTCTCGCCGACACCCTTCACTTCCGCGACGACATCGACGCCGGCTTGGCTGAGAACCTCGCCCCTGCCGATACCGGACAGTTCCAGGATATGCGGCGAGCCGATCGAACCGGCTGAAAGGACGGTTTCTTTGGCGGCATAGGCGCGCTTCGCCTCACCGCGATGCTGGAATTCGACGCCGGCAACGGCGCCTTCCTCCACCAGCAGCCGTCGGACCTGCGCCTTGGTGAGCACCGTCAGGTTGGAGCGCTTCATCGCCGGGCGCAGGAAGGCCTTCGAGGTGTTCCAACGAATGCCGGAACGCTGATTGACGTCGAAATAGCCGGACCCTTCGTTGCTGCCGCGGTTGAAATCCGCGATCTCCGGGATGCCCGCTTCCCTGGCCGCCTGTTGGAAGGCATCGAGCACGGCCCAGCGCACACGCGCCTTCTCGATGCGCCATTCGCCGCCGGCGCCATGCATCTCGTCTTCGCCGCGATAAAAATCCTCGGACTTGCGGAAGAAGGGCAGCACATCGTCCCAGCCCCAGCCGCTGCAGCCCATCTGCCGCCAGAGGTCGTAGTCGCGCGCCTGACCGCGCATGTAGATCATGCCGTTGATCGACGAACAGCCGCCGAGCACCTTGCCACGCGGATAGTTCAGCGCCCGGCCATTCAGACCGGCTTCCGGCGCAGTGGTGAAGCACCAGTCGGTGCGCGGATTGTTGATGCAATAGAGATAACCGACCGGAATATGGATCCAGTGGTAGTTGTCGCTGCCGCCGGCTTCGAGCAGCAGCACCCGGCTCCGGCCATCGGCGGACAGCCGGTTTGCGAGCACGCAGCCGGCGCTGCCTGCCCCGATGATGATGTAGTCGTAACGATCCATGTGCCCTGCACGAAACTCCAGATGCTTGCCGCTTCCCCCTCCCCGCAGGGGAGAGGAAGAGTCGCAGCGCCGCCGCCCGTCTCCTTTCCCGGGAAAGAGGGATTCTTTCCTGGAAAAAGAGAGGTCCGCCCGTTCAGCGGCGATAGACGAAGCCCAGTTTCCGCCCCAGCCGCGAGGCGTAGAATTCACCGATGATGCCGCGGCGGAAGATCAGCACGCAGACCATGAAGACGATGCCGGTGATGATCGTCACCGGGAATTCCGAGGTGGCCAGGTAGTTTTCCAGCGCCACCACCAACCCGGCGCCGAAGAGCGGGCCGATCAGCGTGCCGATGCCACCGAGCAGCGTCATCAGGATCACCTCGCCCGACATCTGCCAGGCAACGTCGGTCAGCGTTGCGAACTGGAAGACAATCGATTTGACAGCACCCGCGAGCCCCGCAAGCGCTGCCGACATGACGAAGGCGCCGAGCTTGTAGCGCGCCACGGAATAACCGAGCGAGATCGCCCGCTGCTCGTTTTCGCGGATCGATTTCAAGATCATGCCGAAGGGTGAGTTGATGAAACGCCAGATGATCAAGACGCCAATGATGAAAACAGCCAGCACGAAATAATACATGTTGGTCGAGCTGTTCAGATCGATGAAACCGAAGAGATGGCCCCGCGGCACGGACTGGATGCCGTCCTCGCCCTCGGTGAACTCCGCCTGCAGGCAGAAGAAGAAGAACATCTGCGACAGCGCCAGCGTGATCATCGCAAAATAGATGCCCTGGCGGCGGATGGCGAAGAAGCCCATGACCAGGCCGAGAAACGCCGCACCCACCACCCCGATCAGAATGCCGAGTTCCGGCGGCAGGCCCCATGTCTTCACCGTGTAGGCGGTGAAATAGGCCGCTCCCCCGAAGAAGGTGGCATGGCCGAAGGAAAGCAGGCCGGTATAGCCGAGCAGCAGGTTGAAGGCGCAGGCAAAGAGCGCGAAGCAGAGCAGCTTCATCAGGAAGATCGGATAGAAGAAGAACGGCGCCAAGAGCAGGAGCAGCAGCCCCGCCAACAGGAAACCCGCCTGCACCGACAGAGCGGTTCGGTTTTTTTCCGTTCGGATGGTTTCGGTGATGTCAGCCATGTCAAGCATCCCGTCCGAAGAGGCCCGCGGGCCTGATGAGAAGCACGATCGCCATGATGACGAAGATCACGATGTTGGAAGCCTCGGGATAGAAGACCTTGGTCAGACCCTCGGCGATGCCGAGCACATAACCGGTGATGATCGCGCCCATGATCGATCCCATGCCGCCGACGACGACCACGGCGAAGACGACGATGATCATGTTCGATCCCATCAGCGGCGAGACCTGGTAGATCGGCGCCGCCAGCACGCCGGCAAAGGCGGCAAGACCGGCGCCGAGCGCGTAGGTGAGCGTCAAGAGCACCGGCACGTTGACGCCGAACACCTGCACCAGCACGGCGTTTTCCGTGGCGGCCCTGAGATAGGCGCCGAGCTTGGTCTTCTCGATCAGCAGCCAGGTGCCGAGGCAGACGACGAGAGAGACGACGACCACCCAGCCGCGATAGATCGGCAGGAACATGAAGCCGAGATTGGCCCCGCCGGCAAGCGCTGCCGGCGTCGCATAGGGCTGGCCGGAAGAGCCGTAGAGATAGCGGAAGGTGCCCTCGACCGCGAGCGCCAGCCCGAAGGTGAAGAGCAGGCCGTAGAGCGGATCGAGATCATAGAGCCGGCGCAGGAACAGCCGCTCGATGATGGCACCGGCAAGGCCGACGATGACGGGCGCCACGATCAATGACGGCCAGTAGCCGATGCCGGCATAGGTCAGCAAGAGGTAGGCGACGAAGGCGCCGAGCATATATTGCGCACCATGGGCGAAGTTGATCACCCGTAGCAGGCCGAAGATGATGGCGAGGCCGAGGCTGAGCAGCGCATAGAACGAACCGTTGATCAGGCCGATCAGCAGCTGGCCGAACAGCGCCTGCAGGGGAATGCCGAAGATCATCGTCATCTGGTCACACTCCCAGAACCTTGTGCAGCGTGTCCATGCGCTGCGGCAGTTCACCGACCGGGAATTCCGACACCATCTGCCCATGATCCATCAGATAGAAGCGATCGGCAATACGGCTGGCGAAACGGAAATTCTGCTCGACGAGCAGGATCGTCATACCGCGCTCCTTCAGCGTCTTCAGCACCTCGCCGATGCGCTGGACGATAACGGGGGCAAGCCCTTCCGTCGGCTCGTCGAGAATGAGCAGCTTGACGCCGGTACGCAGGATGCGGGCGATCGCCAGCATCTGCTGCTCGCCGCCGGAAAGCTTGGTGCCCGGGCTGCCGCGGCGCTCGTAGAGATTGGGGAAGAGCTCGTAGATTTCGTCGAGCGTCATGCCGCCCTCTGCCACGACAGGCGGCAGCAGCAGGTTTTCCGAAACGGTGAGCGTCGAGAAGATACCCCGCTCCTCCGGCACGAAACCGATGCCTCGATGCGCCGTCTTGTGCAGCGGCACCTGCATCATATCGCTGCCCGCAAAACTGATCTTGCCCTTGCGGGCGCGAACGATGCCGGTGATGGTGCGCAGCGTCGTCGTCTTGCCGACGCCATTGCGGCCGAGAATGGTGATCGTCTCGCCTTCGGCCACCCGCATGTCGACGCCGTGCAGGACGTGACTTTCGCCGTACCAGGCATTGAGCCCCTGGACTTCGAGGAGAGCGGCCATCAATGCTCCTCCGTGCCCATATAAGCCACGCGGACGCGCTCGTCCTGGCTCACGGTGGCATAGTCGCCCTCGGCGAGGATCTCGCCGCGTTGCAGCACGGTGACGTGCTGGCAGATATTGGCGACGACGGAGAGATTGTGCTCGACCATCAGCACCGCGCGCTCGCGGGCAACCTCGCGGATGATGGATGAGACAACGCCGACATCCTCCAGCCCCATGCCGGCCATCGGCTCGTCGAGCAGCAGCACTTTGGGATCGAGCGCCAGCGTGGTGGCGATCTCCAGCACGCGCTTGCGGCCATAGGAAAGATCGGCGGCGATATGATCGCGCTCCTTGGAAAGCCCGACGCTGGCGAGCAGTTGCTCGGCGCGCTCGTTCAGCCGGTCGAGCGCCGACAGAGGCCGCCAGAACTGCGTGGAGAGATTGTTCGGCCGCTGCAGCGCCACCCGCACATTGTCGAGAACGGTGAGGTGTGGAAAGACCGCCGAGATCTGGAAGGAGCGCACCAGTCCCATCCGCGCCACCTTGTCGGGCGGCGTCCCGGTGATGTCGGTGCCCATCAGCGTGATCGTGCCCGATGTCGGCTGCAGGAACTTGGTCAGCAGATTGAAGACCGTGGTCTTGCCGGCGCCGTTCGGGCCGATCAGTGCATGCACGCTGGCGTCATGCACGTCGAGATCGACATTCTTGACGGCCGTGAAGCCGCCGAAATCGCGGCGCAGGCCGCGGGCGGAGAGTACCACCCGCGGCTTTACCTGAGTTTCTATTGCGGAAACCGCCATCGTGCTTACTTCACCAGATCGCAGCCGCTCTTGGCGGGATCGATATAGGCTTCCTTGCCGGGAATGGTGGCGAGCACGTTGAAATAATCCCACGGCTCCTTGCTTTCGGACGGCTTCTTGACCTGCAGCAGGTACATGTCGTGGATCATGCGGCCGTTGGCGCCGACCGTGCCGCCACGGCCGAAGACGTCATCGACCGGCATTTCATGCAGTTGCTTGGCGACGGCTTCCGTTTCGTCGGTGCCAGCCTTCTGCACCGCCTTCAGATATTGCGTCACCGCCGAATAGGTGCCGGCATGGATCATGTTCGGCATCTTGCCGGTGCGGGCGAAGAACTTCTTGGCGAAGGCGCGGCTCTCGTCGTCGCGGTTCCAGTAATAACCTTCCGTCAGCGTCAGCCCCTGCGCCGCCTCGAGCCCGAGGCCGTGCACTTCGGCGAGCGTGAACAGCAACGCCGCCAGATGCTGGCCACCCTGGGTGATGCCGAATTCGGCCGCCTGCTTGATGGCATTCGAGGTGTCGAGGCCGGCATTGGCAAGGCCGATCACCTTGGCGCCGGATGATTGCGCCTGCAGCAGGAAGGACGAGAAGTCCTGGCTCGACAGCGGATGCCGGACGGCGCCGACGACCTTGCCGCCGCTCGCCTTGACGTAATCGCTGGTCTGCTGCTCGAGCGAATAGCCGAAAGCATAGTCGGCGGTCAGGAAGAACCAGCTGTCGCCGCCCTGCTTGACGAGTGCGCCGCCGGTGCCGACGGCGAGCGCATGGGTGTCGTAGGCCCAATGGAAGCCGTAAGGCGAGCAGGCCTTGCCGGTGAGATCGGTCGTCGCCGCACCGGTGACGATATCGATCTTCTTCTTCTCCTTGCCGATCGCCTGCACGGCGAGCGCCACCGACGAAGTCGTCAGTTCCATGATCGCATCCACCTGCTCGGTGTCGTACCACTGGCGGGCGATGTTGGAGGCGATATCCGGCTTGTTCTGGTGGTCGGCATCGACGATCTCAACCGGCACATCGAGCACCTTGCCGCCGAAATCCTCGACCGCCATCTTGGCGGCTTCGACGGAGGACTTGCCGCCGAAATCGGCATAGACACCCGACTGGTCGTTCAGGATGCCGATCTTGACCTTGCCGTCGGTCGCGCTCTGCGCGAGCACTGCGGTGCTGCTCGCAAGCAGAAATGCAACTGATGCAATAAGATTCTTACGCATATTCTCTCCTCCCAGAGATTGGCCAGATTGCGGATCTGTTCAAATTTGGCCAGCCGCACTCCTCAGAACGACGGACCCTCACCTTACGATCACGGAAATTCCGCCCTGAGGCAACGGGTGGTTTACAACTAATTCCAAACAGTATCTGTTCATTTTTGAACAGAGAGGATCGCGATGAACAATCCACCGCAGTTTACTTGGGACGATCTGCAGTTTTTTCTAGCCGTCGCCCGCACCGGACAGCTGTCGACGGCGGCGCGCCAGCTGCGTTCCAGCCACGCCACCGTCTCGCGCCGCATCGACCGGCTGGAGTTCACCCTCAAGGTCAAGCTGTTCGAGCGCAATCCGCGCGGCTATGTGCTGACCGCCATGGGCACGCGCTTCGTCGAGACGGCCGAAAGGATGGAGCAGGAGACAGAACGGCTGCGCGCCGACCTTGCCGACGGCTCGATGGCGCAGCGCGGCCTGGTGCGCCTCAGCGCGCCGGAAGGTTTTGCCAATTTCTTCTTCGCGACCGTGCTGCCGCAGTTTGCCGCCCAGCATCCGCACCTGTCGCTGGAACTGGTGACGATCCAGCAGATCATGTCGCTGTCGCGCAAGGAGGCCGATCTTTCCGTCGTGCTCGACGAGCCGAAGGGCGGGCCTTATTTCGCCGAGAAACTGACCGACTACCATCTGCAGATCTACGGCTCGCGCGACTATCTGGCGAAGGCGCCTGCGATCACCTGCCGCGAAGACCTGCTTGAGCATCCCTTCGTCAGCTATATCGAGGAAATGATCTTCGCGCCGGGCCTGGACTATCTCGGCGACGTGCATCCGCGCATCAAGCCGCAATTCCAGAGCTCCAGCATCTTCGCGCAGCTCACCGCCACGAGAAACGGTCTCGGCCTCTGCATCCTGCCCTATTTCTTCGCCAGCCGTTATCCCGAACTGGTGCGCGTGCTGCCCGAGGAAATCGACCTCAAGCGCCATTACTGGATTACCTGCCACCGCGACCTGAAACAGGCGCCGCGCGTGCGCGCCGTCATCGATTTCCTGCGCGAGGCGGTGCGCGGCGAGGATACGCGCTTCGTGCCGCCCTATGTCACCGCCGCCGGCCCGGCGCGCCGGGCAAGGGAAAGCTGATTATTTCAGGAATTCAGCCCGGTGCGGGGTGAACGTATCGATCAGCCGGCCCTTTTCCAGGGCCTTGACGCCGTGGACGAGATTGGGAGGCACGATGAAGCTGCCACCCTGCTGCAGGACTTCGGTCCGGCCATCGATCGTCACCTCGAAACTGCCTTCGGCGACATAGCTTGCCTGGATATGCGGATGCGAATGGGCAGCCCCGACGGCGCCGCTTTCGAAGGCCACTTCCACCATCATCATCTCGGGCAGATAGGTCATGATGCGCCTCACGACGCCGGGCTCCGGGTTGACCCATTCGGCGCCTTCGGCCGATACGAACAGATCGCTTGACGACATTTCCGCCTCCTCGTTGCAGAATCGATCGCGGGCAAAGTGGAGCATGCCGAGACTTTTGAAAAGATGGCGCGGCCCGTCTTTTCGAGACTGCCGCCTTCTGTTGACGCGGTCGGCTGGCGGGTCTATGGCCACTTAAGCGAGGCAAGCCAGAACCGGGATGAGGAGACGCGGCCATGCAGCATACGCGCGAAGTTTTCGACTGGGCCGATCCATTCCGGCTGGTGGAGCAACTGACCAGTGAAGAGCGCATGGTGCAGGACACCGCCCACGCCTATGCGCAGGAAAAGCTGGCGCCCCGGGTTCTCGACGCCTTCCGCCATGAAAAGACCGATCCCGAAATCTTCCGCGAAATGGGCGAACTCGGCCTGCTCGGCCCGACGATCTCTCCCGACTACGGCGGCGCCGGCCTCGGTTACGTCGCCTACGGCCTGATCGCCCGCGAGGTCGAACGGGTCGACAGCGGTTACCGCTCGATGATGAGCGTCCAGTCCTCACTCGTGATGGTGCCGATCGAAACCTTCGGGTCGCAGGCGCAGAAGCTGAAATACCTGCCGAAACTCGCCACCGGCGAATGGATCGGCTGCTTCGGCCTGACCGAGCCCGATCACGGCTCCGACCCCGGCTCGATGGCGACGCGCGCCAGAAAGGTCGACGGCGGCTACAGCCTCACCGGCTCGAAGACCTGGATCTCCAATGCGCCGATCGCCGATGTCTTCGTCGTCTGGGCAAAGACCGAGGATGGGCTCATCCGCGGCTTCATCCTCGAAAAGGGCTGGAAAGGGCTTTCGGCGCCCGCCATCCACGGCAAGGTCGGCCTACGCGCCTCGATAACAGGCGAAGTGGTGATGGACAGTGTCTTCGTGCCCGAGGAAAACCTTTTGCCTGGCGTCACTGGCCTCAAGGGACCGTTCACCTGCCTGAACTCGGCCCGCTTCGGCATTGCCTGGGGCGCGCTCGGCGCGGCCGAGGATTGTTATGCGAGAGCACGGCAATATACGCTGGAGCGCAAGCAGTTCAGCCGGCCGCTTGCCGCCAACCAGCTGATCCAGAAGAAGCTCGCCGACATGGCCGCTGAGATCTCACTCGGCCTTCAGGGCTGCCTGCGGCTCGGCCGCATGAAGGAGGAAGGCCATCCGCCGGTGGAGCTGACCTCGATCCTCAAGCGCAACAGCTGCGGCAAGGCGCTGGAGATCGCGCGGGCGGCCCGCGACATGCTCGGCGGCAACGGCATCTCCGACGAATTCGGCATCGCCCGTCATCTCGTCAACCTCGAAGTGGTCAACACCTACGAGGGCACACACGACATCCACGCGCTGATCATCGGCCGGGCAATCACCGGCATCGCCGCCTTTGCGAACTAGGCCGGGAAGGCGAATTGCCACGCGCCTGACAATGTGCAACTTTCCTTAATTGCGGCAAGCGCCGGCAAAAAGGGGGTCATGCATGTTTCTGCTTCTTGCATTGCTGATCGGTGTCATATCGGGCCTTCGCACCATGACCGCACCGGCCGCCGTCGCCTGGGGCGCAGCACTCGGCTGGTTCGACGTGTCGCAGACGCCTCTTGCCTTCATGGGGTATCGATGGACGCCGTGGATCTTCACGGTTCTCGCCATCGTCGAACTGATCGCCGACCAGCTGCCGTCCACGCCGTCGCGCAAGGTGCCGATGCAGTTCGGCGCCCGAATCGTTTCAGGCGCCCTGGCAGGGGCGACGATCGGCGCCGCCAGCAGCCTCCTCTTCGGCGGGCTGATCGCCGGGGTGATCGGCGCCGTCATCGGCACATATGGCGGCGCTGCCGCCCGTAGCCGGCTTGCCGCCTCGTTTGGCAAGGACCTGCCGGCTGCTCTCATCGAAGACGCCGTCGCCGTCATCGGCGCGGTATTGATCGTGGCGGCCGTGTCATGAAGAGCTTCGACGCCATCGTTATCGGCGCCGGCCAGGCCGGTCCATCGCTTGCCGCCCGCATGGTCGAAAAGGGCATGAAGGTGGCGTTGATCGAGCGCAAATTCCTCGGCGGCACCTGCGTCAATGCCGGCTGCATGCCGACGAAGACGCTGGTCGCCAGCGCCCGCGCCGCCCATGTCGCAAGAACCGGCGCCGCCTATGGCGTCAATATCCCGGGCGAGATCGCCATCGACATGAAGGTGGTCAGGGCTCGCGCCGAAACGGTGACGATGAATGCCCGCAACGGCCTGATCGGCTGGCTCGCCGGCATGGACGGCATGACGGTGATCTACGGCCACGCCTGTTTCGAAGGCCCGAAGACCGTCAGCGTCAACGGCGAGACGCTGACCGCACCGCGCATCTTCCTCAATGTCGGGGCGCGGCCGGTCATCCCCGCGCTACCCGGCATCGACGACATCGACTACCTCACCAGCACCTCGATCATCCAGCTCGACACGCTGCCGCGGCATCTCACCATCATCGGCGGCAGTTATATCGGGCTGGAATTCGCGCAGATGTATCGCCGCTTCGGCGCCGAGGTCAGCGTCATCGAGCATGGCCCGAAGCTCGCGTCGCGCGAGGACGAGGATATATCCGACGCGATCGCCGATGTGCTGCGCTCGGAGGGCATCGACATTCATACCGGCGTCAGCGACATCGCCTTCGCCAGGAGCAGCGACGGGATAACGGTCGCCACCGATTCAGCGAGGATCGATGCGAGCCATGTGCTGATCGCCACCGGCCGCAAGCCGAATACCGACGATCTCGGCCTCGATGCCGCCGGCGTCATTACCGATCAACGCGGTTTCATCACCGTCGACGACAGGCTCGCCACCAATGTCGAGGGCATCTGGGCGCTCGGCGACTGCAACGGCCACGGCGCCTTCACCCACACCTCCTACAATGATTTCGAGATTGCCGCCGCCAACCTGCTCGATGGCGACGACCGCAAGCTCTCGAGCCGCATCCCGGCCTATGCGCTCTACATCGACCCGCCGCTCGGCCGCGTCGGCATGACGGAAAAACAGGCGCGCGCTTCCGGACGCAAGATCATGGTCTCGACCCGGCCGATGAGCCGGGTCGGCCGCGCCAATGAACGCGGCGAGACCAAGGGTTTCATGAAGGTGGTTGCCGATGCCGAGACAAAGGAAATCCTCGGCGCGGCGATCCTCGGCATCGAGGGCGACGAGGTGATCCACGGCCTCATCGACGCAATGAATGCGGGAACGACCTATCCCGCCTTGCAATGGTCGGTGCCGATCCATCCGACGGTGTCGGAGCTGATCCCGACCCTGCTTGGGGATTTGAAGCCGGTTTAGCGGTAGAAACCCAGGGGCAAGGACGGCTGGAGGCGGACTGCGTGTCTATCGAACTGCTGATCGAGAATTACGGTCTGCTGGCCATATTCCTGGGCGCCGCCTTCGAAGGCGAAACAGCCGCGTTTCTCGGAGGCGTGATTTCCCATCGCGGGCTGCTGACTTATGGGGCGGCGTCGCTTGCGGCAACGGCGGGCTCCTTCGCCGGCGATCAACTATGGTTCTTCGTCGGTCGTTACGCCGCGCAATGGGGCTTTGTCCGCCGGCTGATGGAAAAGCCGGCCCTGGCGCGCGCAACCGGGCTTCTGGAAAGATATCCCACCGGCTTCATCTTTGCGTTTCGTTTTCTGGTGGGGTTGCGGACAATCAGTCCGATCGTCATCGGCACGACGCGGATTCCGACCGGAAAATTCGTCGTCATGAATGCCGCAGCCGCGTTGGTGTGGGGGCAGTTGTTCACGGGGCTCGGTTATCTCTTCGGGCATGGCGTCCAACAGACATTGGGCCACCTTCCGCTTCACCGCCACCTGCTGATCGCAGTCGGAGCCGCGGCTGTCGTCGCAGCCGCGGCGCTTGCCTTTCGCAAGATGAAACTGAGTGCCAGGCACTCATAGGAGCAGACTGGGGAACAGACTGGCTCTATTCCATCACGATCTGCAGCTTCACATCGCTTGGCCGCGCCTCGACGGCGCGATCGAACGCCTTGATCGAATCTTCGAATTTGAAGGTCTCTGATATCAGCGGCTTCAGGTCGACGCGGCCCGAGCCAAGCAGCGCGATCGACCGCTCATACTGATGCGCGTAGCGGAACACCGTCTCGATGCGGATTTCCTTGGTGGATGCCGTCGAGACGTCGAAGCCGATCGGGTTGACCGGCAGGCCGACGACGACGATGACGCCGCCCGGGCGCGGCAGCGCCATGATCGTCTCCCAGGCCTTCGGCGAACCGGAGCATTCGAAGACGACATCGGCGCCCCAGCCGTCGGTCAACCGGCCGACCTCTTCGCTCAGGTTCTGCTCGCGGATATTGACCGGAATGACGCCCTGGTATTGTGCGGCGATATCGAGCTTCGGCTGGGCGAGATCGGCAACGATCGCCCGGGCGCAGCCGCCGGCAAGCGCGGCGATCGCCACCATCGTGCCGATCGGTCCGGCGCCGAGAACGACGGCAGTATCACCAGGCGTTATCTTCGCCTTGGCTGCCGCCTGCATGCCGACGGCGAAGGGCTCGACCATGGCGCCTTCGGCAAAGCTGACATTGTCGGGCAGCTTGAAGGTGTAATTGGCGGGATGCACGACCTCCGGCGTCAGCACGCCGTGGATCGGCGGGGTCGCCCAGAAGGTCACGGCCGGGTCGATATTGTACAGGCCGAGCCGGCTTGCCTTGGAATTCGGATCGGGAATGCCGGGCTCCATGCAGACGCGGTCGCCGACTTTCAGATGCGTGACGCCGGCCCCAACCTCGACCACCGTGCCCGCCGCTTCATGGCCGAGCACCATCGGCGCGTTGACGATAAAGGGACCGATCTTGCCGTGCGTATAATAATGCACGTCCGAACCGCAGACACCAACGGTGTGGATCCGGATCTTCACCTCGCCGGGGCCGGTTTCGAGCGGCAGATCGATATCGCGAAGCGCAAGCTCATGCTGGCGCTCGAGGACAAGCGCGCGGACTTTGGTCATCGTCGGTTTCCTTCCCTAGTGGCTTGCCCATGACTCCATCGGGCAGCGTCGAAGCTGACTATAAGGCCCGAAGCCGTCCCAATTCAACCGGATTGCGAAGGCTTTTGCTCAACAAATGAAAAAATGCTCACAGCAAAGATCCAGGGCCGAGGATCGGCTCGCCCGCTGGTCCGATGGCGGTCGGCCTCGCAAGGGCATTTATAAGATTTTTATATTGACGGTCCGTCGCCCGTCTCGAACCTTTATGCCGTTCGGCTCCATATTGATGTCCGAGAGATCGAAAAGATCATCTCCACGCCAGAAAGCATGAAAGGCGACGTCCCTGGATCCGGCCTGAATCCGGATAGCGCCCTTTGTCTTGTCTGACTCCAAGAAGAACAACAGGAGTCACGATCATGATGGATATCATTCTACTCGCCACGGCGATCATATTCTTCGCGCTGTGCTTTGCCTATACCAGAGCCTGCGACAGGCTTTGACAGGAGAAACGACGATGATCCTCGATTATGTCTTGAGCGGTGCGGTAACCGTGTTTCTCACCGTTTACCTCACCTACGCTCTCCTTCGCCCAGAACGCTTTTGAAGAGAACCGGCGCTTCTCGGTCGCGCATGCGCGCCCTCAGATGCAGCCGGGTATTGAAAGTTTACCCCATGAACCTCAACGGATGGCTTCAGATCCTGCTTTACTGCGGGATCGTTCTTGTGCTCGTCAAACCGCTCGGCGGCTATATGACGCGTGTCTTCAACGGCGAGCGCACCCTCCTCTCACCCGTGCTCGTTCCGATCGAACGGGGACTTTACCGCATTGCCGGCACTCGCGAAGGCGAGGAGCAGCATTGGACCTCCTATGCCTTCGCCATGCTGATGTTCAACCTTCTGGGCGTCATCGTGCTTTACGCGCTGCAACGCCTGCAAGCCGGCCTTCCCTATAATCCGGCCGGCATGGCAGCCGTCCCGCCGGAGCTTTCCTTCAACACCGCCGTCAGCTTCGTCAGCAACACCAACTGGCAGAATTACGGCGGCGAAAGCACCATGTCCTATCTGACGCAGATGGCCGGCTTCACCGTCCAGAACTTCGTCTCCGCGGCGACCGGCATTGCCATTGCGCTTGCCTTCATCCGCGCCTTCTCGCGCGCCTCGGGCAAGGCCATCGGCAATTTCTGGGTCGATATGACGAGGGCCACCTTCTATGTGCTGTTGCCGATCTGCATCGTGCTGACGCTGGTCTATGTCTATCTCGGCGTGCCGCAGACGCTTGGCCCCTACGTCAATGCGACGACGCTTGAAGGCGCGCAGCAGACGATCGCCGTCGGCCCCGTCGCCTCGCAGCTTGCCATCAAGATGCTCGGGACCAATGGCGGCGGCTTCTTCAACGCCAATTCGGCCCATCCGTTCGAAAACCCCGATGCGATCTCCAACCTCATCCAGATGGTGTCGATCTTCGCGATCGGCGCGGCTTTGACCAACGTCTTCGGCCGCATGGTCGGCAATCAGCGCCAGGGCTGGGCGATCCTCGCCACGATGGGCGTCCTGTTCGTCGCCGGCGTCACCGTCACCTATTGGGCGGAAGCCGCCGGCAATCCGCTGATGCATGCCTTTGGTCTTGGCGGCGGCAATATGGAAGGCAAGGAAGTCCGCTTCGGCATCGCCCTATCCTCGCTGTTTGCGGTCATCACAACGGCCGCCTCCTGCGGCGCGGTCAACGCCATGCACGGCAGCTTCACCGCCCTTGGCGGCCTCATCCCGCTGATCAACATGCAGCTCGGCGAAGTCATTGTCGGCGGCGTCGGTGCCGGTTTTTACGGCATTCTGCTCTTCATCATCGTCGCCGTCTTCGTCGCCGGCCTGATGGTCGGCCGCACCCCGGAATATCTCGGCAAGAAGATCGAGGCGAAGGAAATGAAGATGGCCGTTCTCGCCATCCTCTGCCTGCCGCTCGCCATGCTGGTCTTCACCGCGATCGCAAGCGTCCTTCCGAGCGCAGTGGCATCGGTCGGGACTTCCGGTCCGCACGGCTTCTCCGAAATCCTCTATGCCTATACGTCGGCTGCGGCCAACAACGGCTCGGCTTTCGGCGGCCTGACCGGCAATACGCCCTGGTACAACATCACCCTTGGCCTCGGCATGCTGATGGGCCGCTTCCTGGTCATCATCCCGGCTCTTGCCATTGCCGGTTCGCTGATCGCCAAGAAGTCGGTTCCGGCCTCGGCGGGCACCTTCCCCACGGATGGTCCGCTCTTCGTCGGCCTGCTCGTCGGCACGATCCTGATCGTCGGCGGCCTGACCTTCTTCCCGGCCTTGGCCCTTGGCCCCATCGTCGAGCACCTGGTCATGATCGCCGGCCAGACCTTCTGAGGTGATGCCATGATCCTCCGTCAGAGGCTTCGCAATGCCTTCCACCCACGTCCCGGTGCGCCGGGACGCGGGAATGGCCCGGGGCCCCAGGCCTCCGACATCATCCTGGTGATGATGGCAGGCCTCCTCGTCATCGCCGCCATCTTCAAAATCCTACAGGGCTGACCGGCTTCCGGTTCGCCATCCTCGTTTCAAAGCTGGAGTCTCTTATGAGCCAGGCAAAATCCGCGAGCATCATGGATTCTCGCATCCTCATTCCGGCGGTGAGCGCCGCTTTCAAAAAGCTCAACCCCCGGGCGCTTGCCAGAAATCCGGTCATGTTTGTCGTCGCCACGGTTTCGGTGCTGACCACCGTGCTTTTCCTGCGCGATCTTGTGGCCGGCAACGGCAATCTCGGCTTCTCGTTCCAGATCAATCTCTGGCTCTGGTTCACCGTGCTGTTTGCCAATTTCGCCGAAGCCGTCGCCGAAGGCCGCGGCAAGGCGCAGGCGGATTCGCTGCGCAAGGCGCGCACCGAAACCCAGGCCAAGCTGCTGACCGCCAATAATGGCAGCGGCTACCGCATGGTGCCGGGCACCAGCCTCAAGGTCGGCGACGTCGTGCTCGTCGAGGCCGGCGACATCATCCCGTCGGACGGCGAGGTTATCGAAGGCGTGGCCTCCGTCAACGAAGCGGCGATAACAGGCGAATCCGCCCCGGTCATTCGCGAATCGGGCGGCGATCGCTCGGCGGTCACAGGCGGTACGCAGGTGCTGTCCGATTGGATCCGCGTGCGCATCACCGCCGCGGCCGGTTCGACCTTCCTCGACCGGATGATCGCCCTGGTCGAAGGTGCCGAGCGTCAGAAGACCCCGAACGAGATCGCGCTCAACATCCTGCTCGCCGGCATGACGCTGATCTTCGTGCTTGCGACGGCGACGATCCCGAGCTTTGCCATCTATGCCGGCGGCTCGATCCCGATCATCGTGCTGGTCGCCCTCTTCGTGACGCTAATCCCGACGACGATCGGCGCACTGTTGTCGGCGATCGGCATTGCCGGCATGGACCGCCTCGTCCGTTTCAACGTGCTCGCCATGTCCGGCCGTGCCGTCGAAGCCGCCGGCGACGTCGACACGCTGCTGCTCGACAAGACCGGCACGATCACGCTCGGCAATCGCCAGGCGACGACCTTCCGCCCGGTTCGCGGCGTTTCCGAACAGGATCTCGCCGATGCCGCCCAGCTTGCCTCGCTTGCCGACGAAACGCCGGAAGGCCGCTCCATCGTCGTGCTCGCCAAGGAAAAATACGCGATCCGCGGCCGCGACATGGCAAGCCTCAAGGCCACCTTCGTACCCTTCACCGCCCAGACCAGGATGAGCGGCGTCGATCTCGAAGGCTCTTCGATCCGCAAGGGCGCCGTCGATGCCCTGCTCGCCTATGTCAACGGCGACGCACCTTCGAAGAACGGCAGCGAAGTCATGCGCGAGTTGCAATCGATATCAGACGAGGTCGCCAAATCAGGCGGCACGCCGCTGGCAGTCGCCCGCGACGGCCGGCTGCTCGGCGTCATCCAGCTGAAGGATATCGTCAAGGGCGGCATCCGCGAGCGCTTCACGGAACTCCGCCGCATGGGCATCCGCACCGTGATGATCACCGGCGACAACCCGCTGACGGCAGCCGCCATCGCCGCCGAAGCCGGTGTCGACGACTTCCTTGCCCAGGCAACGCCCGAGATGAAGCTGGCGCTGATGCGCGAGGAACAGTCGAAGGGCAAGCTCGTCGCCATGTGCGGCGACGGCACCAACGATGCGCCGGCCCTTGCCCAGGCCGACGTCGGCGTCGCCATGAACACCGGCACGGTTGCCGCCCGCGAGGCCGGCAACATGGTCGATCTCGACTCGGACCCGACGAAGCTCATCGAGATCGTCGAGATCGGCAAACAGCTGCTGATGACGCGCGGCGCGCTGACGACCTTTTCGATCGCCAACGACATCGCCAAGTACTTCGCCATCATCCCGGCGATGTTCCTGACCTTCTACCCGCAGCTCGGCATCCTGAACGTCATGGGACTTTCGACGCCGCAAAGCGCCATCCTCTCGGCGATCATCTTCAATGCGCTGATCATTATCGCCTTGATCCCGCTGTCGCTGAAGGGTGTTCGCTACCGTCCGATCGGCGCCGGCGCGCTGCTGTCGCGCAACCTGCTGATCTACGGCCTCGGCGGCATCATCGTCCCCTTCATCGGCATCAAGGCGATCGACATGGCCGTCGCAGCCCTCGGCCTGGCCTAACAAAATTGGCCTGAAACACTCCAAGGAGTCAGAACAATGTTGAAAGAACTTCGTCCGGCGGTCGTCATGATTGTCGCCACCACCGCCGTAACAGGCCTTCTCTATCCGCTCGCCATGACCGGCGCCGCCCAGGCCCTCTTCCCAACCCAGGCAAACGGCAGCCTGGTCGAGAAGAACGGCCAGGTGATCGGCTCAACGCTGATCGGCCAGGCCTTCACCAGCGACAAGTATTTCCACGGTCGCCCGTCGGCCGCCGGCGACGGCTACAATGCCGCCGCCTCCAGCGGCTCGAACCTCGGCCCGACCAGCCAGAAGCTGATCGACCGCGTCAAGAGCGATTATGAGGCCGCCAAGGCGGCAAACCCGAGCGCGGCGGTACCGGCCGACTTCGTCACCGCTTCGGGCAGCGGCCTCGATCCCCATATTTCGCCGGAGGCCGCCTATTTCCAGGTGCCGCGCGTCGCCAAAGCGCGAAGCCTGGATGAGGCCAGGGTCAAGGCGTTGGTCGATGGCGCCGTTCAAGGCCGCGAGCTCGGCCTTCTCGGCGAACCCACTGTCAATGTTCTGGCGTTGAACCAGAGCCTTGATGCTTCTATGACTGAGTGAGGGTTGGCAGGTTCAGTGCCGGTTGGCAACAAGGCCAACCCCATTCTCCGTCATCCTCGGGCTTGACCCGAGGATCCATGCCGCAGCTAACGGTGGATGCGGCTGTGGATGCTCGGCTCAAGACCGAGCATGACGGAGGATGGGGCGGGCGTAACGCACCACTTACGGCGCAGACATTTGTGTCAGGAATGCCATCCGCCTGCTGAGCCAAACCATGCCGGCACCTCGGCTAAACTGAGTTGACGAGGGATACGGAGACGTAACGCATTCTCGGTGGCCATCTGCAGAAAGACCGAACTACATGCCAGACGACAATCGCGACCAGGCCGGCAGGCCCTCGCCCGATGCGCTTCTCGAAAAAGCCAGGGCGGAGTCGCGTGGCCGTCTGAAGATTTTTCTGGGTGCCGCGCCCGGCGTCGGCAAGACTTACGAGATGCTGAACTCCGGCCGGGCCAAGATCGCCGACGGTCTCGATGTCGTCATCGGCGTCGTCGAGACCCACGGTCGCAAGGAGACCGAAGCGCTCGTCGCCGGTTTCGAGATCATTCCCCGCGTCGAAATCAGCTACAAGGGCCGGCCGCTCGAGGAAATGGATCTCGACGGTATCCTCGCCCGCCGGCCCGATCTCGTGCTGGTCGACGAACTCGCCCATACCAATGCAGAGGGCAGCCGCCATCCGAAGCGTTACCTCGACGTCAAGGAATTGCTCGATCGCGGCATCGACGTCTATACGACGCTGAACATCCAGCATGTCGAGAGCCTGAACGACGTCGTCTCGCAGATCACCCGCATCCGCGTGCGCGAGACGGTGCCGGACTCGATCATCGACCTTGCCGACGACGTCGAGATCATCGACTTGACGCCGGATGATCTGATCAAGCGCCTGCATGACGGCAAGGTCTATATGCCGCGCACCGCCGAGCGGGCGCTGACCAATTATTTCACGCCCGGCAATCTGACGGCGCTCAGGGAACTGGCGCTGCGCAAGACCGCCCAGCGCGTCGACGACCAGCTGCTCACGCACATGCAGGCCCATGCCATATCAGGCCCCTGGGCGGCGGGCGAACGCGTCCTCGTCTCGATCGACCACCATCCGCGCTCCGCCTCGCTGGTACGCTACGCCGCCCGCATGGCCTCGCGGCTGCGCGCGCCCTGGGCTGCCGTCTATATCGAGACCAACCGCTCGATCAATCTCACCGAGGCCGAGCGCGATACCGTTGCATCCACGCTGCGTCTTGCCGAGCAGCTCGGTGGTGAAGCGATCACCCTTCCCGGCCGCGAAGTCGCCGAAGAGCTCGTCCGCCACGCCACCACCAACAACGTTACCCATATCGTCATCGGCGCCCCGAAGAAGCCGACATGGCGCGATTGGTGGCATCGCTCGATCACCGACGAACTGATCCGCAAGACCGGCGAGATCAGCGTCCATGTCATTTCAGGCAATGAGAAGGACGGCACCACCGCGCGCGGCGTCAGGGCGGCCGCCACGGCGCCGGAACTGGATTTCAGGGCCTACCTGCTGGCGACCGGTTATGTCGCCATCGCGCTCGGCGTCAGCGTCGTGCTCGACCAGGTGCTCGACGTGCGCAACCTCGCCCTCGTCTTCCTGATGGCGGTGCTGACCTCCGCCGTCCTCCATGGACTGCGGCCGGCGCTTTACAGCTGCATCCTCAGCGCTTTATCCTTCAACTTCTTCTTCCTGCCGCCGCGCTACACGCTGACGATCAGCGATCCGGAAAGCGTGCTGGCCCTGTTCTTCTTCCTGGGCGTCGCCATCATCGCCAGCAATCTGACCGCCACCGTGCAGCGCCAGGCGGCGTCCGCGCGCCAGCGGGCGCGCACGACGGAGGATCTCTATCTCTTTTCCAAGAAACTCGCCGGCACCGGTACGCTCGACGACGTGCTCTGGGCGACCGCCTTCCAGCTTGCCTCGATGCTGAAGGTCCGCGTCGTGCTGCTGCTGCCGGAAGAAGGCACGATCGCCGTCAAGGCCGGTTATCCGCCCGACGACACGCTCGACGATGCCGACATCGCCGCCGCCCGCTGGGCCTGGGAGCACAATCACGCCGCCGGCCGCGGCGCCGATACCCTGCCCGGCGCCAAGCGCCTCTACGTGCCGCTCCGAACCGGGCGCGCCGCCGTCGGCGTCATCGGCCTCGACAGCGACCGCCGCGATGGTCCGCTGCTGACGCCGGAGCAGCAGCGGCTGCTCGATGCGCTGGCCGACCAGGCAGCCCTTGCCATCGAACGCGTCCAGCTCGTCGCCGATGTCGACCGGGCAAGACTTGCGGCCGAAGCCGACCGGCTGCGCTCGGCTTTGCTGACCTCGATCTCGCACGATCTGAAGACACCGCTTGCCGCCATCCTCGGCGCCGCCGGCACGCTGCGCGACTATTTCGCCTCGATGCCGGAGGAGGACCGCAGCGACCTGCTGTCGACCGTCGTCGACGAATCCGAGCGCCTCAACCGCTTCATCGCCAACCTGCTCGACATGACCAAGATCGAATCCGGTGCGATGGAGCCGAACCATGCGCTGCATTATGCCGGCGATATCATCGGCAGCGCGCTGCGCCGTGCCGCCAAGATCCTCGACGGCCACAAGACCGAGATGAGCATTCCCGCCGACCTGCCGATGGTGCGCGTCGATCCCGTCCTGTTCGAGCAGGTGATCTTCAACCTGCTCGACAATGCCGCGAAATACGCGCCCGAGGGATCGGTGATCCACATCGAGGGCTGGGCCGATGCCGACAACGTCGTCATCCAGGTTTCGGACGAAGGCCCCGGCATCCCGCCGGCCGATCTCACCCGGGTCTTCGATACCTTCTACCGCGTGCGCAAAGGCGATCAGGTGCGCGCCGGCACCGGGCTTGGCCTTTCCATCTGCCGCGGCTTCATCGAGGCGATGGGCGGCACGATCACCGCCGGCAACCGGACGGGCCGTCCGGGCGCGGTGTTCACCATCCGCCTGCCGAAACCCAACGACATTCCGAAACTGGACGAACTCAGATGACCGGTTCAGCCGTCAAAATCCTCGTCGTCGACGACGAGCCTCCAATCCGCAAGCTGCTCCGCGTCGGCCTGACCGCGCAGGGTTACGAGGTGCAGGAAGCGCCGAACGCCAGCGCCGCCCGGCAGTCGGTCGCCGACGACATGCCCGACCTCATCGTGCTCGACCTCGGCCTGCCCGACAAACCAGGCCACGACCTCTTACAGGAGTGGCGCGACGAAGGGCTTTCCATGCCCGTCGTGATCCTGTCCAGCCGCACCGACGAGGCCGGTATCGTCAAGGCGCTGGAAAGCGGCGCCGACGATTACGTCACCAAGCCCTTCGGCATCAACGAGCTCGGCGCCCGCATCCGTGTGGCGTTGCGCCACCGCCTGCAGCAGCAGGGCGAAAAGGCGATCTTCCAGACCGGCGGCCTGTCGATCGATCTCGTCAAGCGCATCGTCAAGGTCGACGGCAACGAAATAAAATTGTCGCCGAAGGAATACGACATTCTGCGCGTGCTCGCCCAGCATGCTGGCAAGGTGCTGACACACCAGTTTCTTCTGAAACAGGTATGGGGGCCGGCGGCGGATGTGCAGTATCTGCGCGTCTACGTCCGGCAGCTGCGGCAAAAGGTCGAGCAGATTCCCGACCAGCCGCACTATATCACCACCGAGACCGGCGTCGGCTACCGGCTCAGGGAACCGGATTGACCTCCCCTGCCTCCCGCTGCCCGAACAGTATTGAGCCGAACAGCATTGAGAATGACATGAATCTTCCCAACATCATCCGGCCGGAACACACCTTCATCGGCGTGTCGGCGCCGACCAAATGGCGTGCGCTGCAGACCATCGCGGACAAGGCGGCAAAGGCTTTTTCCATCGACGGCCAGGCCATCCTGAAGGCGCTCGAAGCGCGTGAAAAGCTCGGCTCCACCGGCATCGGCAACGGCATCGCCATTCCCCATGCGGCGATCGACGGCATGACCAGCCCGCGCGGCCTTCTCCTCCGCTTCGCCCAGCCGCTGGATTTCGAAGCGATCGACGATATTGCGACGGACATCGCCGTCGTGCTGCTCTTCGGGGAAAACAATCGCGGCGAATATTTGAACGTGCTGTCCGCCATCGCCAGGCGGCTGCAATCGGACGGCGTGCTTGCCGCCATGCGCAAGGCAAGGACGGTCGACGAATTCTATTCCGATTTCATCGCCGATTCCCGGGTGTGAAAAAGGCGCGGCCCGAAGGTCGCGCCCCATTTGTCTGCAATCAGACGATTTTAGAAGTCGCGCTGGAAGCGCAGGAAGCCGAACACTTCGTCGTCGCCTTCGTCCTCATCGTGATATTGCACGCTGAGCTTCGAACGCAGGTCTTCGACAATCTGGTAGTCGATCGTGACACCTGTGGTGTAGGCGCTGCCGCCGGTGAAGCCATTGCCGTCAGCTTCGAGAGCGATGTTTTCGAAGTACTGGAAGCCGGGGGTGACCGACCACTTGTCGTTGATCTTCAGGGCGTATTCTGCTGCGATCGTCCATTCGGACTCTTCGTAGTAGTAGTTGGCGCCGCTCGCCCATACGCCGGCAATGCCGAGCGTGCCAGGGCCGATATCGGCATAGACGATGCCGCGGACAGCGACTTCGCTGGTGTCGGTGTCATAACCGGCAAGCAGGTAGGCGCTGATGGCGCCGGCCTTGTAGGAGACCTGGCCTGCGACACCGAAGTTGTTCGGGCCTTCGCCCGGCTTGGTGGCGTAGTCGTCTTCCAGCTCGTCGACCGAGATGCCGGCCGCGAAAGCGCCGGACTCGTACTGATAACGGATCGAGTTATGGGTCGTCTCGTTGCTGGCGAGCGTATCGGTCTCGCCGCTCATGTCGTCATCCCACCAGCTGTACAGCTTACCGACGCGGAAGCCGGCGATGTCGAGATAACCTTCGTCAAGCAAAGCTTCCTGGTCGGAGGCATTGTCGACATTGTAACGCAGGGTGATGACGCCGGTGAGCGTACCGTACTCGGTGTCGTTCTTGGCCTGGAAGGTGACCTGACCGCGAGTCCAGAAGTTTACGTCGGAATCGCCGGCTATGTCGTCACCGAAGCGCACTTCGGTACGGATGTAACCGCCGATCGAAAGGCATGTTTCCGTCCCCGGAATATAAAAATAGCCGGTCCCATAGGCGTCGCAAACGCGAACATATTCCACGGGCTCGGGTTCCGCCGCCACGATGGCGTCGGCTGCGCGGGCTCCGGAGGCCGCGGCAAGGGCGGCAACGGAGGCAAAAAGCATAGTTCTGATATTCATTTTGAATGGCCCTAACAGGTTTGGAATGCGAGGCGCACTTCAAGGGTTGCCCCCGCGTAGCGGCCGGTGAATACGACCGCACGGAGGCCATATAGGAATCCGCAAGTGTCATCGCGGCAAAATCCAGGCAAAAATCTGCCGGACCATGTCGTTTTCGTGGAGGAACTGTGGCGAAAAAAACACGGTCCTGCCGCACGGCCGTAGCTGACCCCATTGGCCGCGGCCAACTTCGGCACGTCCATTTCCAAATTGCCCCTTAAATGGAATGACATTCTAACGGCAGTGCCGGAACCGGAAGAACCTTCGTTTCATTATACGACTGACTTGATAGTGTTTAGGCACAAACACGGAGGGTTCCCCAATGCAGACACAACGGCTCACCCGGCTCATCGCAGCCGCGGTCATGGCAGGCAGCTTCGCAATCGGGAGCATCGCTCCTGCATTCGCGGATCAGACGCTTCTTAACGTTTCCTACGATCCGACCCGCGAATTGTATAAGGATTTCAACGCCGCCTTTGCCGCCAAGTGGCAGAAGGACACCGGTGAAACCGTGACGATCCAGGCATCGCATGGCGGCTCCGGCGCGCAGGCCCGCTCCGTCATCGACGGCCTCGACGCAGACGTGGTCACCCTGGCCCTCGAAGGCGATATCGACGCCATCGCCAAGAAGACCGGCAAGATCCCGGCCGACTGGAAGTCCAAACTGCCCAACAATTCAACGCCCTATACGTCGACGATCGTCTTCCTGGTCCGCAAGGGCAACCCGAAGGGCATCAAGGATTGGGGCGACCTGATCAAGGACGACGTGCAGGTCATCACCCCGAACCCGAAGACCTCGGGCGGCGCCCGCTGGAACTTCCTGGCCGCCTGGGCATGGGCCAAGCAGGCGAATGGCGGCGACGACGCCAAGGCGCAGGAATATGTGACGAAACTGCTACAGCACGTTCCGGTTCTCGATACCGGCGCCCGCGGCGCGACGACCACCTTCGTCCAGCGCGGCCTCGGCGACGTGCTGCTCGCCTGGGAAAACGAAGCCTATCTTTCGCTTGAAGAGCTCGGTCCCGACCAGTTCGAGATCGTAACGCCGGCCTTCTCCATCCGCGCCGACCCGCCGGTCGCCGTCGTCGACGGCAATGTCGACAAGAAGGGCACGCGCAAGGTCGCCGAAGCCTATCTCAACTACCTCTATTCGGACGAAGGCCAGAAGATCGCCGCCAAGCACTTCTACCGGCCGATCAAGCCTGAAGCCGCCGATCCGGCCGACATCGCCCGCTTCCCGAAGCTGACGCTGGCGACCATCGACGACTTCGGCGGCTGGAAGGACGCACAGCCGAAATTCTTCGGCGACGGCGGCGTATTTGACCAAATCTACAAGCCGGCCCAATAATAGACTTCATGAAAGCACATAGCCCCACGCGGTGGCGGTTCAAGCGGCCGAGCGTCATTCCGGGTTTCGGAATGGCGCTCGGCCTTACCTTGACCTGGCTCACCCTTCTGATCCTCATCCCGCTCTCGGGCCTTGCCGTCCGGTCGAGCGCCCTCGGCTGGGAGCAATTCTGGTCGATCGCGTTCGATCAGCGCATATTGAACGCGCTGCGCATCAGCTTCGGCAGCGCCTTCATCGCCGCGACCATCAACGCCATCTTTGGCATCATCCTTGCCTGGGTGCTGGTGCGCTACCGTTTCCCCGGCAAGCGCGTCATCGATGCCATGGTCGACCTGCCCTTCGCGCTGCCGACCGCCGTCGCCGGCATCGCATTGGCGGCGCTCTATGCGCCGAATGGCTGGGTCGGCCAGTTTCTGACGCCGCTCGGTATCAAGATCGCCTTTACGCCGGCCGGCATCGTCGTGGCGCTGATCTTCGTCGGCCTGCCCTTCGTGGTGCGCACCGTGCAGCCGGTCATGGAGGAAATCGACAAGGAAGTGGAGGAAGCCGCAGCAACGCTCGGCGCCAACCGCTTCCAGACGATTTTCCGCGTGTTGCTGCCGGGGCTGGCGCCTGCCGTGCTCACCGGCTTCGCGCTCGCCTTTGCCCGCGGCGTCGGCGAATACGGCTCGGTGATCTTCATCGCCGGCAACCTGCCGTTCAAATCGGAGATCGCGCCGCTGCTGATCATCATCAAACTCGAAGAGTATAATTACGCGGCAGCGACCGGCATTGCGGCAATCATGCTGGTGATCTCGTTCGCCATGCTGCTCGTCATCAACCTCATCCAGAGCTGGAGCAGGCGGAGGTACGGCTATGGCGCTTGATGCGACCGTTCAACCCGCGAAGCTGCGTTCGGTGACCACCGAAAACAGGATCGCGCGCTTCACCCTGATCGCCATCTCGCTGATCTTCCTGCTGCTGATCCTGCTTCTGCCGCTTGCAGCCGTCTTCGTCGAGGCCTTCCGCAAGGGGCCTGCCCCCTTCTTCCAGGCGCTCGCCGATACCGAGACCTTCTCGGCGATTCGCCTGACGCTGATCGTTGCCGGCGTCAGCGTGCCGCTCAACCTCATCTTCGGGGTTGCCGCCGCCTGGGCGATCGCCAAGTTCGAGTTCAAGGGCAAGGCCTTCCTGACGACGCTGATCGACCTGCCCTTCTCGGTGTCGCCCGTCATATCGGGTCTGGTCTTCGTTCTGCTGTTCGGCTCCAGCACCTGGCTTGGCCAGTGGTTCAGCGCGCACGACATCAAGATCCTATTTGCGGTGCCGGGATTGATCCTCGCGACGATGTTCGTCACCTTCCCCTTCGTCGCCCGCGAACTGATCCCGTTGATGCAGGAACAGGGAACTGCCGACGAGGAGGCAGCTCTTTCGCTCGGCGCCAGCGGCTGGCAGACCTTCTGGTACGTGACGCTACCGAATATCAAATGGGGCCTGCTCTACGGCGTGCTGCTCTGCAACGCCCGCGCCATGGGCGAATTCGGCGCCGTCTCGGTGGTGTCGGGCCACATCCGCGGCCAGACGAACACCATGCCGCTGCAGGTGGAGATTCTCTACAACGAGTATAATTTCACCGGTGCTTTTGCCGTCGCCACGCTTTTGGCCTTGCTCGCGCTCGTGACTCTTGTTTTGAAGACGCTGCTGGAAATGCGCTATAGCGCTGAAATCGCCGCCAGCCGGCGGCACTGAAGGATTTGGAATGGAAGTACGCGTTCAAAACATTCGCAAGGAATTCGATCGTTTTCCGGCGCTGCACGATGTCTCGCTCGACATCCGCTCCGGCGAGCTGATCGCACTGCTCGGCCCTTCGGGCTCCGGCAAGACGACATTGCTGCGCCTGATCGCCGGCCTGGAAAGCCCGACCGAGGGACTGATCTTCTTCGGCGACGAAGATGCCTCGAAGAAATCGGTGCAGCAGCGCAATATCGGCTTCGTCTTCCAGCATTACGCTCTGTTCCGCTACATGACGGTGCTCGAAAACGTCTCCTTCGGCCTGAAGGTCAGAAGCGGTGCGCGGCGACCGCCGAAGGCCGACATCCGCCGGCGGGCGCTGGAACTGCTCGAACTCGTGCAGCTTTCCGGCCTTGAGAAACGCTATCCGGCCCAGCTTTCCGGCGGCCAGCGCCAGCGCGTGGCGCTGGCCCGCGCCATGGCCGTCGAGCCGAACGTGCTGCTGCTCGACGAACCCTTCGGCGCGCTCGACGCCCAGGTGCGCAAGGACCTGCGCAAGTGGCTGCGCGAGATCCACGACCGCACCGGACACACCACCGTCTTCGTCACCCACGACCAGGACGAGGCGCTGGAGCTTGCCGACCGCGTCGTCGTCATGAGCCAGGGGGCGATCGAACAGGTCGGCACGCCGGACCAGGTCTACGACAATCCGAATTCTCCCTTCGTCTTCGGCTTCATCGGCCAGTCGAACTGCCTGCAGGTCGAGATATCGGACGGCGACATCCGCTTCGACGGCCGCTCGCTCGGCCTCAATGCCGAGGGCGAACCGGATGGCGCGGCGCAGCTCTACTTCCGCCCGCATGACGTCAGGCTCTGCGAATCAGCTGAAAACTGCATCGCCGGCCAGCCGGTCTCCAGCCGCCGCGTGGCCGGCACCCGCCATATCGAACTCGATATCGGCAACGACCGCCCGCATATCGAGATCGAGCTGCCGCCGAGCGAGGCGGAAAGACTCGACCGCAACCGCGTGGCCTTCAAGCCGACCCGCTGGAAGCTGTTCCGCAGTTGATGGAGATAATTCCGCGCGTCTTTTTAGGCCGCGCAAACGGCGCTGTAACCTTTTGAGTTGCTGCATAATTCCTTAATTTTCAGGAATTATGCAGCAGGCGGCATCAGGGCTCATCGCCGAAGTCGCACATGGCGAGAGTCCTTCAGGCTTTTTGTGATCTAAGGTTGTTTGTATTTCAGTCATATGACGAGTAAAAGATTTTGCGCGTTAATCATAAAGGGCTGGACTAATCCCGATAGGAGGCACCTGGCGTTGAGGGCGGAGATTTCCTTTGGAAAATCCCTGATCGGGATTTTGTTCGTAGGGCTGGCAGCCGCGGGCTGCACGACGACATCGAAACCGGCGGCAACGGCGGCGAAGACCACGACGAAGCAGGTTCAAACCGCAAAGGTCACCTTCAATTACACGGCCAAGGATCGCGAGTGCCTGCAGCGCGCCATGTATTTCGAATCGCAGCATTCGGATGAGGACGGCTACATGGCCGTCGGGACCGTTGTCATGAACAGGCTCACCTCAGGCGCCTATCCCACGTCCATCTGCGGTATCGTGGCCCAGAAAAGGCAGTTCGCGCCCGGCGTGATGACTCGCGAAGTCAAGCCGCAAGCGGAAACGGAGCTTGCCAGCGCGGCGGATGCGATCCTTATCAAGGGCGCGCGCCATCCTGCGGTGAAGGATGCGATGTTCTTCCACACCGAAGGGCTGAAATTCCCCTACGACAACATGCATTATGTGACGGTCGCCGGCGGCAACGCCTTCTACGAGAAGCGCGATTCCAACGGCATGCTTGAAACGCCGCCGCCGCTGCCCTCCTACGAGGTGGCAATGAATTATGTGCCTGGCGAAAGCATGCTGCCGCCGCAATTCGAGGCGCTGATCCCTTCGGCCGTTCCCGTTCCTCTCCCGGCTCCCGACCCCATGGCCACGGCGAGCACGGCGTCGATGCAGATCACGGCGCCGGTGACTTCTCCGGGGCCGGCACCGTCAATCGAGCCCGAGCCGGGAATGCCGATTGCAATCCCCATTCCCCGCCCGGCCTATGACAGCGTGATGCTGCGCGAAAGCCTGCCGGCGAATGTCGCTAAACCCGCCATTTGAGAACTGCCCATAGCGCTGTGCGTCCTTTCGGACGCACAAAGGACGCACTGACACTTTCACCGCTCGCATCGTGCTTTCAAAAATCGATTCCGATTTTCGCGCCGATGCGCTGGAGGCAAGAAGCTTTAGGCGCGCTCTTCCCAGACCTTCGCCAGTTCCACGATCGTCTTAACGGCCTTTTCCATGTCCTGCCGGCTCACCCATTCGAGCGGCGAGTGAAAAGCATGGCCGCCGGCGAAGATGTTCGGGCACGGCAATCCCATGAAGGAAAGGCGCGAGCCATCCGTGCCGCCGCGGATGCTGCCGCGCACCGGCGTCATGCCCGCCCGGCGCACCGCCTCGACAGCGTTGTCGACGATCTCCGGGTGACGGTCGAGCACCACCTTCATGTTGCGATACTGCTCCTTCACCTCGAACCGATAGGTCGAGCCCGGATAGGCTGACATCACGTCCTTGACGATGGCTTCGAGCGTGGTTTCCTTTTCCACCAGCCCCTTGTCAGTGAAGTCGCGGATGATCAGACTGAGCGTCGCCTTCTCCATCGAGCCGGTCACACCTGTGGGATGAATGAAGCCTTGCTTTCCCTCGGTGGTCTCAGGCGCGACATCCCTAGGCAGCCGGTCGATGATAGCGCCGGCGATCTTGATGGCGTTTTCCATGCGGTCCTTGGCGAAGCCGGGATGGATCGCCACGCCGGATATGCCGATCTCGACGCCATCGGCCGAGAAGGTCTCGTCCTCGATATGGCCTGATGTCTCGCCGTCCATCGTATAGGCGAAGTCGGCGCCGAGCTTCTTCAGGTCGACCTTGTTGACGCCGCGCCCGACTTCCTCGTCTGGTGTGAACAGGATCTTGATCGTCCCGTGCCTGATATCGGGATTGTCGACGAGGATCTGGGCGGCGGCCATGATCTCCGCCAGTCCGGCCTTGTCGTCGGCGCCGAGCAATGTCGTGCCATCGGTGGTGACGATGTCGTTGCCGATCTGGTTCTTCAGTTCGGGATGATCGCTGACGCGGATCACCCGGCTGGTGTCGCCGGCAAGCCTGATATCCCCACCCGCATAATTTCTGACGATCTGCGGCTTGACGCCAGTGCCGCTGAAATCGGGCGCCGTATCCATATGCGAGCAGAAACAAATGACCGGAACCGTCTTGTCGCTATTGGCCGGGATGGTCGCATAGACATAGCCGTGTTTGTCGAGATGTGCGTCCGCAAGACCAATCTTCAGCAGCTCCTCGACCAGAACCCGTCCGAGGTCCTTCTGCTTGGCGGTGGTCGGCTGCGTCGACGAGGAAGGATCGGATTGCGTGTCGATGACGACATAGCGGAGAAAGCGGTCGAGAACAGTGTCGGTCATAGCATCCAATCCAGCATAATCACACGGACGATATAGCCCTCATGGGCGATGCGGCAAAAGATTTTTCCGCTCGGCACGTGAGGAATGACCATGCAATCCTTTCATACGCCCATGTCGGATGCCGGAACCGAGACCACGTGCGAAACCAACCTGCCGTCGCTGACCTCATGCATGAGAAAGGACGGAGCGTCGATCACCGAAAGATCGGGCCGGCCTTCCAGCAGAAGCGGATTGGGCGGGCAGAGGGAGCCGCAGGTCTGGACAGGGATCGATCCCAAAAGACCAAACGCGGGGCGGTGGACATGGCCGCAGAGAATCGCTAGCGGCAGCTTGCGCATCGTCTCGAGGCAGCCGAGAAGCGCACTGCCGTTCCTGCATCCGACCTGGTCCAGCGCCTCGATGCCAATCCTAAATGGCGGCTGATGCATGAACAGAAGGGAGGGCATCGTCACGTCGGCAAACACGCTCATCAGCCACGGCAGATGCGGCAGGACGTCGCCGTAGCTCTGACCGGCGACGGTCAGATCGACCCCGAAGAGAGTCAGGCCATCGACGGCTGTCCGGAAGTGCATCGGGCCGGTCGCGTTGATCCACGTGCCAACGGCGGCAAGTTCGGACCGCATCAATCGCACATCGTCACCGTTGCCCGGCAACAGGTGGACAGGGCAGTCCAGCGACCGCAGGCATTCGGCGACCAGGCGATAGCCTTGCCGCCATCCGTCGTCCACCAGATCTCCGGTGACAACAAGCGCATCCGGGCGGAACATCCTCAGCCAGCCGATTGCTCGCTCCAGCGTCTGGAGCGACGAAAGGTCCGGCCTGGCATGGATATCGGATATCTGCGCGACGAGCATATCGTGCCTCCCATCTCTGCCGGAGACAGTATGCCGAAACCGACAGCATCGGGCTACCGGCCTTAACCTTTCAATCGACGCGTTTTCCCTCGTCGTCGAACACATGCAGATATTGCGCCGGGAAGGCGACGTTGACCTTCGGGCCGGCCTTCAGCGCTTCGCGGTTCAGCGTGAAGATCTTGAACGGCAGGCCATGCAGGGAAAGGTGCAGGATGATGCCGAAGCCTGTGGGTTCGACGAGTTCCACATCCGTGGCAAGGCCCGCGCCGCCGTTGCTCATCACTACATGCTCCGGCCGGATGCCGAGCGTCACCTTTGCCCCGTCGGCAAGCGGCAAAGGCTTTGCAAGCGGCACGATCGTGCCGTCCTTCAGCCTCACGCCGCCGGCATCATAGGTGGCCTCGAGGAAGTTCATCCCCGGCGAACCGATGAAGCCAGCAACGAAGAGATTGGCGGGGCGGTCGTAGAGTTCGAGCGGACTGCCAACCTGCTGGACCACCCCGCCATGCATGGCGACGATCCGGTCCGCCAGGGTCATTGCCTCGATCTGGTCGTGGGTCACGTAGATCGAGGTTGCCTTCAGGTCGCCATGCAGTTTCTTGATCTCGGCGCGCATCTGTTCGCGCAGGCGGGCATCGAGATTGGACAGCGGTTCGTCGAACAGGAAAGCCTTCGGCTGACGCACGATCGCGCGGCCCATGGCGACACGCTGGCGCTGACCGCCGGAAAGCGCCTTCGGCCTTCGTTCGAGCAGCGGATCGAGGCCGAGCTTGGCGGCGGCCGCGGCCACCGCGCTGGTGATTTTCTCCTTCGCCACCTTCCGGAGCTTGAGGCTATAGCTCATATTGCCGGCGACGTTCATATGCGGATAAAGCGCATAGGACTGGAACACCATGGCGATGTCGCGATCCTTGGGATGCAGCTCGTTGACCCTGGTGCCGGCGATGCGGATCTCGCCTGATGTGACATCCTCCAGCCCGGCGATCATGCGCAGCAGCGTGGACTTGCCGCAGCCGGACGGGCCGACGAGCACGACGAATTCGCCATCCTGGATTTCGAGCTCGACGCCGTGCAGCACCTGCACGTGGCCATAGGCTTTGCGGATATTCCGGATATCGATCGATGCCATTTTGTTTAACCCTTGACCGCGCCGGCCGTCAGGCCCTGGACGAGATAGCGCTGGATGAGCAGGAAGAAGAGGCCGGCCGGAATGAGCGCCATGATGCCCGCCGCCATCATCTGCCCGAAATCCACCGAGAATTTCGAAACGAAGGTGAGCAGGCCGACGGGGAAGGTCGCCGCGTCATTGCCGTTGATCAGCATCAGCGCGAAGAGCAGTTCGCTCCAGGCGGCGGTGAAGACGAAGCCGAGCGTGGCGGCGATGCCCGGCAGCGTCAGCGGCAGGATGATCTGACGAAACGCCGTGAACTGCGTCGCCCCGTCGATCATCGCCGCCTCTTCGAGATCTCTCGGAATGCCGTCGAAGAAGGACTGCATCAGGAAGGTGGCGAAAGGCACGTTGAAGGCAGTGTAGACGATGACGAGCCCGGTCAGACTGTTGGTCAGATGCAAGGGCGACAGGATCTTGAAGATCGGCGCCACCAGCATGACCAGCGGGAACATCTGGGTCAGCAGCATCAGGGCGACGATCCAGTATTTTGCCCGGAAATTGAAGCGCGACAGCGCGTAGCCGGACAGCGAGGCGCAGATCGTCACGGTCACCGCCGTCGCGGTCGAGACGATCAGGCTGTTCTTGAAGAAGGTCGGAAAGGCGCTGTGCTCCAGCACGAAGGCATAGTGATCCCATGTCGTGCGCGACGGCCACATGCGCACACCTTCGGTATAGAGCAGGTCGTTCGGCGTCACCGAAACCTTGAGCAGCCAGAACAATGGAAAGAGCGCGAAGGCGATGTAGCAGAGGATCGCCAGGCGGTGTGCGATGGTCGGAATGACGGATTGTCTCATCATCTCAATCCTTGTTCAGCAGCGTCTGCCGAAGCAGGATGATCAGCATCGAATAGGCAAGCAGCAGCACGAGCAGCACCAGCGCGATCGCCGAGGCATAACCGAAATCGAGCCGCCGGAAGGCCGTGGTGAAGATGTAGCTGGCGACGATCTGTGTGCGATCCGCCGGCCCGCCATTGGTCATGACGACGATGAGATCGGCGAAATTGGAAATCCAGACGGTGCGCAGCAGCACGGTGATGGCGATCGTCGGCGCCAGAAACGGCAGGGTGATCGAGCGGAAGCGCTGGAACCAGCCGGCGCCGTCGATCGACGCCGCCTCATAGAGATCGCGCGGGATCGCCTGCAGGGCGGCAAGCAGCGTGATGGCGAAGAAGGGAATGCCCCACCAGACGTTGGCGGCGATCGGCCCCCACATCGCATAATTGGGATCGGAGAGGATATTGCCCGGCTCATGCATCAGCCCAAGGGCGAAGAGCCAGTGCGGGATCGGCCCGATGACCGGATTGAACAGCCAGGCCCAGTTGAGGCCGGCGAGGAAGGACGGCACGGCCCAGGGCAGGAAAACCAACGCCTGCGCAATTGCCCTGCCCTTAAACGGCTTGTCGAGCAGCAGCGCCAGGATCAGCCCGAAGACGAACTGCAGGACGACGGAGGCGCCGGTCCACCAGAGCGTATTCCGCAACGCCCCGTAGAAGGCGGCATCCCCGGCAAGCTCACGGAAATGATCGAGCCCGACGAAGCCACCGGAAAACGGATTGAGCAGCTGGATATCGCGGAAGGCATAGGAAATGCCGACCGTCAGCGGCACCAGCATCACCGCGATAATCAGGATCAGCGACGGCGCGCTGTAGAGATAGGGCTCCGAAGCATCGGCAACGCGACGCAGCCATGGCCTGCGGTCGCGACGCATGTCGAGCGTATCGGCGGAAATGGTCATCAGCCAAGGGTTCCCGTTCGCGGCGTTCATGCGCCGTCTGCGTCATAAAAAGAAGCGGCGACGGTCTGTTCTGCAGCCGCCGCCGTCGGTCCGTCGCTTACTTCTTAGCGAGGAACTTCTGCTGCGCCTTGGTGAGGTAGTCCGCCCACTGATCGGCCAGATCCTTCGCGGAGATATCGCCGAGCAAGGCCTGCTGCGAGGTCTTGATCGCCAGCGAATCCTTGAAGAAGGCGAATTCCTCGAGGTAGGTCGGCATGACTGTGGGTACCGTGTTCGGGTCCGCCAGTTCCTCGAACCAGCCCTTGAACTGGTCACCGGCATAGAAGGGATCCTTCTCGGCCGCCGTATAGGCCGGCAGGGCGCCGATGCGCTTGTTCCACTCGATATTGCCTTCCGGCCCTTCGAGGGTGGCGATCAGCTTCCAGGAGAGATCCTTGTTGCCGCTGGTCGAAAACATCGACCAGCCGCCATAGCCGATCGTCGGGAAGGACTTGCCGTCGGGACCCTTCGGCAGCGGCATGACGCCGAAATCTTCTTTTTTCATGCGTTCGGCAATGGCGATCAGCGCATCCGGATCCTGATCGAGGAACGCGCAGGTGCCGGAATAGAAACCGGCGACGACTTCGTTGAAGCCCCAGTTGACGCTATCCTTCGGCGCATAGCCCTTCTTGTAGAGATCGACCATCCATTCGATGCCCTTTGCCCAGCCGGGGCTGTTCATCGTCGAGGTGCCGTCGTCGTTGAAGTACTTGTTCGAACCAGCCATGGTGGCGGCGAAGATCATCCAGCCGTTGAGACCGCCCGGTCCGCCGCGCATGCAGTAGCCGTATTTGCCGGAGAGTTTGGAGACCTTTTCCGAAGCGGCGGTGAACTCTTCCAGCGTCTTCGGCGGCGCGGCCACACCGGCTTCCGAAAGCAGCTTCTTGTTGTAGAACATCGCCCTGAGATAGAAGCCGTAGGGCAGCATATAGGCGGTGTTCTTGACGTCGCGGCCGAGTTCGAGCGCGCGCGGCGTCAGTTCCTTGGTGTGCTCCCACTTTTCGAGGTAAGGCTCCAGGCTCTCGAGCATGCCGTTATTGGCATAGAGCGACAGCCAGGTATCGGGCATCTCCATCACATCGGGCACGTCGCCGGCCGATACCATGGTCGCGAACTTCTGGAACGCTTCGTTCCAGGGCAGCGAGATGATGTCGACCTTCGTGCCGGGATTGGCGGCTTCGAACTTGCCGACGATCGATTTCAGCGTTTCGGTGCGCTCCGGGCTGGTGATGACTTCGACAAGCTTCAGCGTCGTATCGGCAAAGGCCGTGCCCGCCATCATCGAAGCAAAGAGCGTTGAGATTATTACTTTTTTCATGGCTCAGTTCCCCCTTGTTAGGTTTCTCTCAGGTTTCAGGATAATGAGGCGGCGGCGAGCGCCTCCTCGATGTCCCTCCACAGAGCCTCGGTTCCTTCGAGGCCGACATGGAGGCGTACGGATCGCGCATGGATGCCGAAGGCATGTGCGGAATTCGGCTGTGCCTTCTGCTGAAGCACCACCTCGCCCGGTACGATCAGGCTTTCATGTCCACCCCAGCTCACACCCAGTTTGAAGAGCTTGAGGTGATCGGCGAAGGCGCGGATATCGACGCCTTCGCGGAAGATGAACGAAAACAGGCCCGAGGTGCCGTTGAGGCCGGCGGGCAGACGGTTGGCGAGCCCGGGATGGCAGACCGTCTCCACCACATCGAGCTTCTGCAGGCGCCTGGCGATTTCAAGCGCCGATGCCTCGTGGGCCTTCATGCGCAGCGGCAGCGTGCGCAGGCCGCGGATCAATAGCCAGGCGTCGAACGGCGAAAGCTTGCCGCCGAGATAAGGATAGGCCTCGGCCTTGACGCGCGCAATCATCGCCTTCGAGCCGGCGATGACGCCCGCCACCACATCGCTGTGGCCGCCGAGATATTTGGAAGCCGAATGGATGACCAGATCGACGCCGAGCGTCAGCGGCCGCTGGAAGAACGGGCTCGCCCAGCTGTTATCGATCATCGAGACGACGCCGTGTTGCCTGGCGAGCGCGGCAAGCGCGCCGACATCATGCGCCTCCATCACCCAACTCGTCGGGCTTTCCAGATACAGGACCTTGGCGCCGGGCAGCGCCCTGGCGACGGCTTCCTCGTCGCGGCCGTCGACATAGGTCACCTCGATCTTCATCCGCTTCAGGATGGTGCCGAACAGACGGAAGGCATCGGGATAGACATGCTTGACGGCGACGATGCGGTCGCCCGGCTCGACGAAGCTCAGCACCGCCGACGAGATCGCCGCCATGCCGCTGGCAAAACCCAGCGCATCTTCCGCTCCTTCGAGCTTGGCCAGCATTTCCTCGAAAGCGCGCACCGTCGGATTCAGCCCGCGCGTATAGATCGGCCGCACCTTCTCGCCGCGATAGGAGGCGATCATCTCGTCATAATCGGCAAAGGTGAAAAGCGAGGTCTGGAAAATCGGCGGCACGACGGCTTCGGCGAAATTGCCTTCGTCGTGCGCCGTAATGAGGGAGGCAAGGTCGAACGGTTCTGCGCCGTTGCTCATTTGGACATTTCCTTGATGTCTTCTTCGACGATGTCGAGAATTTTCAATGTTTCCAGACGCGCCGCCTCGGGATCCCCGGCAGCGATCGCGTTGAAAAGCGTGCGGTGAAAGGGAAAGGACCGGCGGGCAAAATCCTGCCGGTCGAACGGATGTTCCCAGAAGCGCTCGAAGGTCTCGCGCATCTGCTCGAGCAGCTGGCGAAACAGCGGATTGTGGGTGGCGTCGTAAACGGCGAGGTGGAAGGCCAGATCCTCCGGCCCGGAGGTGCCTTTCTCCAAATGCACCCGCTCCATTTCATCGAGCTTTTCCTCGATAACGACGAGATCCCTTGCTGTGCGCCGCCGCGCCGCGACCATGCCCGCCTCGCATTCGATGCCGCGGCGGACCTCCAGCGTCTGCAGCAGCGCGTCGCGCAGATGCACCGCGTCGAACGACAGCGGCATATGGATCGTCGCCCGGGAAACCGGCTTCAACAGATAGGTGCCGCTGCCCTTGCGCGTCTCGATGACGCCGAGCGCCTGGAAATGGCGGATCGCCTCGCGAATGGTCGAACGGCCGACGGCAAGGGCTGCCATCAGCTCCCGCTCGGCCGGCAGACGGTCACCCGCCTGCAACCGTGCCTCCTCGACATAATCCGCCAGCGCATCAGTCACCTGACGCGCGCGGTCCATGACCGGAAGCGGCCGGATCACCGGCCTGTCGCTACGATTTGCCTTCATGGTTCCCCATTTTCTTATCAGGCAGTCAGCGCGTGAAATTGGTCTGACATCTTAGCATTTCTCAAAGAGCGAAAGACGTCAAGCAGTGATTTTCGGCAAAGAAGAACTGTCCAACTCTCCCGTGTGATCCCTCTTCAACAACCATCTGACATGGCCCTGACAATCGTCCGCTCTGACCTAGTTAGTCACCGACGGCCGGGGACGGCGGCCGTCGGGCTTTTGAAAAATCGAAATCAACGACAAGAGGAAAAGTTGATGAAAAGCATATTGTTACCTCGTTATGCTGTGCTGTTTGCTCTGTCGGCGATGACAGCTCCCATTGTCGGCGCGCCGGCTCTCGCCGAAGAGTTTGTTGCCTCGCAGAGCAAGACGGTCGTCGAAACCAACAAGGGCAATCTCGTCGGCGCACTCGATGATGGAATCTACAGTTATCTCGGCGTCCCCTATGCACGTGCCGACCGCTTCATGCCGGCCGAAGAGGTGGCGCCCTGGAAAGGCATCCGTCCGGCTGTCACCTACGGCGAGAACTGCTTCATCCCCCGAATGAAGGAAGTGGCGGGCGACGAACTCTTCAATCCGCACCGCTATCTGCCGATGAGCGAATCCTGCCAGTTCCTGAACATCTGGACGCCAGCGATCAAGGACGGCAAAAAGCGGCCGGTCATGGTCTGGATTCATGGAGGCGGATTCACCAACGGCTCCGGTATCGAGCTGACCTCGTATGACGGCCACAATCTGAGCAAGGACGGCGATGTTGTCGTCGTCACCCTCAACCACCGGCTCAACGCGCTCGGCTTCCTCGATCTTTCCGCCTATGGCGAGAAGTACAAACGGTCGGGCAATGCCAGCATCACCGATCTCGTCGCTGCGCTGAAATGGGTCCACGACAACGCCGAAGCCTTTGGCGGCGATCCCGGCAATGTGACGATTTTCGGCCAGTCCGGCGGCGGCTACAAGGTGCGCGCCCTGATGGGGACGCCTTCGGCGAAGGGCCTCTTTCAGAAGGCGATCGTCCAGAGCGGCTCGCGGACCGATTCGGTCGTCGATCAGGCGTCCTCGCGGAAGGTGGCCGAACTGACGCTCGCCAACCTCGGTCTGAAGGCTGAGGAAATCGACAAGCTTGCCGACGTCGACTACTACGATCTCCTTGCCGCAGCCGACAAGGCCATCAAGGACGCGACCGCCCAGGGCGCGAAGGACGCCCGCTATGCGCCCGTTCGGGACGGCGACTACATTCCAGCGAATCCTGTCGGAACAGAGTGGGTCGATCAGGCCAAGGACATTCCGCTGATGGTCGGCAACACCCTCAATGAATTCGAGACGGTCATCACTCACAAGGCGGGCGAGCTGCTTGCCGACAATAAGAACGGCTGGGACGGTGCGAAGTCTGAGGCCAAGCTGAAGGAGCGCTTCGCCGATAAGGCCGAGGCGGTCGGCAAGGCATTCATGGCCGCCTACCCCGAAAAGAGGATCGCCGACGCCTATTTCCTGGATCTGCGCTTCCGGCCGGGCGCCATCCGTGATCTCGACCTGAAGGCGAAGCAGAACGGGGCTCCGGTCTACTCCTACATGTTCGCCTACGAGTCACCAGTCCTCGATGGGATTGCCATGGCCTGGCATTGTGCGGAACTGCCCTACGTGTTTGCCAACGCCGCCCTGGTCAAGACGTCGACCGGCGGTGGCAGCGACGCCCTCGCGCTGTCCAGGAAGGTGAGCCAGGCCTGGGTGAATTTCGCCCGCAACGGCAAGCCGAGCGCCGATGGTCTGCCCGACTGGCCGGCCTACACAACCGACAAGCCGGCGACCATGGTTCTCGACAACGAGTCCCGCGTGGCAGTCGATCTCGATCGCAAGCTGCTGCAGGCGGCGGGCGCTCTCTAGCGCCAATTGCACGACAGGACATACGGCGCCGGCTGACATCGACCGGCCGGCGCCAGCTCGCAACAAATGCGCCTTCGCCAACATCAGCCGTCTTCAGGCCGCCGATCCGGGACCTGACCCAGCGACCTCCCAGCCGCGGCCGATCGAAAATCGCAGACGCCATCCCTTTCGGTTCTGAATATTTTCAGATACGCGTGCTGACAGACGCTTGCGACGACACAAGCGTCCGTTGTGCCTTCGAGCATGCCGTGAGATGCTCCAGCGCGAGGCATACCCCTGGGACAAAGGCATGCGCGACTACCTGAAAAGCAGAGATTTTCACCGACATATGCGCTCGCTGCTGGCTCCGAGATTTCGGGAGTTCGGCTGGGAATCCCAGAACGCGGGCAGGTGCAGCTTTGCCCGGGACGGAAGGGTTTGCTGGCTGCAGGTATCCCAATATTCGAACAGCATTATGGGCGCCAAATTTACGATCAACATGACAGAGGGCTCCGGCCCAGCCGGTGACACAAGAATACTTGGTCGCCTCGACGAGGCGGATCGAAGAATTGGAAAAGCTCTGGAAGAAAGCATCATCGCGCGTCTTCCCAGGCCCGATCCCGACCCGGAGATCGAAGTCGTCGGAGGCAACGGCCAAATGATATTGGTCAAGCTCGGCGATCTGGCTCGAGCAAATCCACGACAATGGGAGGCCCCCTCCGACGTATGGCTGCCTTATTTCAGCAAAAGCGATCTTGACGATTGGGCTGCGTTTCTCTTGCCTCGCATTGAGCGATTGACCGCACCATCCTCATCGGAAAAGATCGATCCGCAATTGTGGGCTCAGCGGTTTCGCCGTCTCACGCGGCTGTTCCGCCCGAAGTGAGAGCACTCGGCGATCCATCGAGCCGCTCCGATGACGTCTCAGTCGATGGAGTTCTTAACCGCCCACCGGCTCCAGATCGATCAGCGCCTTGATCGGCAGGTGGTCGGAGGCGATGCGCGCCAGCGGCGTATCATGCGCTTCCACCTCTGAAATAATCCCCTTGCGGTTGGCGATGATGCGGTCGAGCGCCAGAAGCGGCAGACCGGCGGGAAAGCTCGGCACGGCCGGCGGCAGCTCTCCGAAGGCGGATTGAAAGGTGTTGAGCGAGGAGCGGTCGCCCAGTCGCCATTCGTTGAGGTCGCCGAGCAGGATGGTCGGCATTTCGTGCCTGTCATTGATAAGCTCGACCAGTGTGCGGGCCTGCTGGGCTCTGTTATGACGCAGCAGGCCGAAATGCGCGGCGATGATGCGCAGCACCCCGCCCTGCTCCAGCTCGATTTCGGCGACGAGGGCGCCGCGCGGCTCCAGCCCCGGCAGTTTGACCTGGTGCACGTCGTGCACCAACCCCTTCTTGAAGAGCACGACGTTGCCGTGCCAGCCATGCGCCTTGGCCATGCCGGCAACCGGCACCGGGATCAGTCCCGTCTCCCGCTCCAGCCGGCCGAGATCGAGAAGGCCGGTGCGCTCGCCGAAGCGCGTATCGGCCTCCTGCAGGGCGATCACGTCGGCGCCGATTTCATGGATCACCCGGCTGGTGCGCTCCGGATCGAAGCGCCGGTCGGTCCCGACGCATTTATGCACGTTGTAGGAGGCGATCAGCGTTCCCGCACTGCGCGGCCTTGCCTCCGTTTGGGCTGCGTCGAGCCGCTTTTTCCTGCTCCTGATCGAGGCGAGAATGCTGGCGGGAAGGCTATCTTTTCTGGCGTGCATCGGCAGGCGCACTTGTTCCGTTGATCAAAAGGCTACTCACTCCGCAGTATAGGCGGCCGAGCGGAACTTGCCATGTCCGATGACAAAAAAGCGCGTTGCGTCGACGATAATTCATGCGACGCGCCAGATTTTGATTTTATGCATGCCGTCCTCCCAAAACCGCCGCACAGTTTTGAGCGACATGCATTAGAGATAGGGCGAACCCAGCCATAGCACCTTTTCGAGCAGCCGCACCGCAAAGGGCCGCGCCTGCAGCCCCTCAAGCGTCACCAGCGTCGCCGATTTCAAGGTTTCCTCGATATGCTCGTCGATCTCGGCAGCGAAACCTTCGTTCAGCACTTCAAGATCGACCTCGAAATTCAGCCGCAGCGAGCGCGGGTCGAGATTGGAAGAGCCGACATAGGCCCAGGTGCCGTCGATCGTCAGCAGCTTCGAATGGCTGAAGCTGCCGGTCGAGCGCCAGATTCGGCAATAATTCTTGAGGATCTGATCGAATTGCGCCGTCATCGCCCGATCGACCAGCACGAGATTGTTGACCGCAGGCACGATGATATCGACTTCGACCCCGCGCCGCGCCGCCGTCACCAGCGCGCTGATGAGTTCGCGGTCCGGCAGGAAATAGGGCGACATGATGCGGATCGACTGGCGCGCCACGGAAAATGCGCCGGTCAGCATCTTGTGGTTGGTCTCGACGCTGCGGTCCGGGCCGGAGGCGACGACACGCATCAGGATGGGATCGCCGGGACTGCGCTCTGGCGGTTCGATGCGCCAGGGTTCGTCGTTCAACAGCTCCTGAGTCGAGAAGCGCCAGTCTTCGGCGGCGAGGTCGAAAAGGTCGGCGACAACAGGGCCGGTGACGCTGAAATGCGTATCGTGGGCGAAGCTCTCTCCCGTCGCCTCCTCGCTGAAACCCGCCCGGATGTTCATCCCGCCTGTCAGCGCAATTTTCCCGTCGACGATGAGGATCTTACGGTGGGTGCGCAGATTGGCATAGGGCAGCCGCAAACCCATGATGACGTTGCCGTTGAAGACGGCGACGGTGACGCCGCCCTCGCGGAGATGGCCGAGAATGCTCGGCACCGAATACCGCGCACCGACCGCGTCGATCAGCACCCGGACCTCCACGCCGCGACTGACCGCTGCAATCAGCGCGTCGGCGATCCGAAGGCCGATCACGTCGCGGTCGAAGATATAGGTTTCGAGCAGGATGCTGCGCGTCGCCTCGTCGATGCTGGTCTTCATCGCCGCATAGGCCTCGTCACCGGTCTCCAGCATGTCGATCGTATTGCCGGAGGTCAGCGGATTGCGCGTCACCCGGTCGCCGAGCCTCTGAAGCGCCGCGAAGCGGCGCCCGAACTGGCTGATCACCGTCTCGGCCTCGGCATCGAATGTCTCCAGCTCATCGAATTCGGCCGCAAGAAGCAGCGCGTCGCGGCGGATGCTCAGCGATTTGCGGCGGATGCGGTTGATGCCGGCAATCGCGTAGAGCAGCGCACCGATGATCGGAGACAGGATGATGACGCCGACCCAACCGATCGCGGCGCGCACTTCCTCCTTGGTCATGGCGGCATGGATCGCCGCCGCGGCCCCCATGGCGATCGAAACGACAAAGAGGATATGCGGCCAGTAGGTCGACAAGAGATAGAACATCGCTGGCAAATATAGCCGCGAAACGGCGACGTTCAATCGCAGGGCGGCTCTCCCATGACGCGAAATTTTTCGCCGTGATCGTTTGCCGGCCGGGAACCGATCGCGAAAGTCCCGGAATGGGTCAGCAGATTTGGAAAGCCCGCTCCCAATTCCCGAACGGGAACAATCCCGGCACAGATCGATTGATCTCGTCGAGATGAGGATCGCCATCATGAACATAGTTGCAAACGTCGGTCCCGCCCTGACACTCGAAGTCGCGGAGGCGACAGGCATTGCCGAACTCCGGCATCAGGCCGAAGGCTGCACCCGTTGTGATCTCTACAGGAATGCCACGCAAATCGTCTTCGGCGAAGGCCCCGGCAAAGCCGAGATCGCCCTGGTCGGCGAGCAGCCGGGCGATCAGGAGGATCTGACCGGCAGGCCCTTTGTCGGTCCCGCCGGCCGGCTGCTCGATCGCTGTCTTGATGAGGCCGGTCTCGACCGCCGGCGCTGCTATGTCACCAATGCCGTCAAGCACTTCAAGTTCACGCCGCGCGGCAAGCGGCGGCTGCATGCAAAACCGAATGCCGGCGAGATCAGGCGTTGCGCATGGTGGCTCGGCGCAGAGATCAACATCCTGCAGCCGAAGCTCGTCGTGACGCTCGGCGCAAGCGCGCTTTATGCGCTGCTCGGGCCGAAGGTGAAGCTGACACCGCAGCGCGGCCATATTCTGCAGCCGACAAATGGTCCGCCCGTTCTGGTCACCATCCACCCTTCCTATCTGTTGCGCATCCGCGACGAGGCGGACCAGCGCCGGCAGCACCTGGATTTCGTGTCAGATCTGCACAAGGCGGTGGAGTTTCAGTCCTCGTGAAGGCCGATTCTCAACCCTAATATGCTGCAACGCGAAATATTCCAGCGTGCAGAGCGATTTCGCTTGAAAGAGTTCCTCTCCTCTGGAACCATCTCAGCAGTATCGCGTTCGAACGACGGCATCATGTGACTGGAGATCAGCGATGGCAGAAACTCGAGACGAGTGGATCAAAAAACGTGCATACGCCCTCTGGGAAGAAGAGGGTTATCCGACAGGGCGAGATTCCATCCATTGGGAACAGGCACGCTACGAGCGCGAAGCGCTCGAGGGTTCTGCGGCGTCTTCCGACGGCAAGGAAGTCAAGCCCAAGGCGAAGCGCACGGTGGCGGGCAGCAAGACGAACGGCGTCGTGACACCGGCACCAAAACGGACTGCGAGCCGCAAGACGGCGTCCTGACCACTGGAATACCGAACATGTCGATTAGAAGAGGGCGTCGTCACGACGCCCTTGGACCCCTTTTGTCATATGCCTGAATTAGTTGTGCTTTATCGAATTTTAGAGGTGGCTTCCACGCGGGGGTGAACAGAGGCCGGATGACGCTGCAAGCTTTGAGGCTTTCAAGAAAATTGAGCGCTGGCCCCGATAATCGGGAACAACAACATAGAATGGCTGTTTATGGCGAAACCGGGGAAGTCGCCATGAATAACGGCCATATCGAAATCCTTTCCGTTCGGCTTTTGGCGGCCACCAGCCGCGCGTTCACCGCGATTGTGTGAGGGATGGAGATGTCGCTCCTCGTCATCGCCGCGCTGCTCTATCTCGGTGTCGCGCTGGGTTTCATCCTCGTCGTCGACAATCTCGTCGGACTGGTTTTCCGTGATCCGCGCGCGCCGGTGCAACTGGTCTCCGTCTATATCGGCCGCGCCTTCGCTGCATCGCAAAAACTCTACCGAAAATAACCGCTTGCAGGCCATGTCCGCAGACCGCTTGCACTGTTGAACGCCCTGGCGCATCGCCCTTTGCGCGTCCGAAAGGACGCACGAAGCTCTGGGTTAAGGATATTTCGACCGCGCCCTTTCCCTCCTATCGCAAGCCTCTATGTTGAGGGTTTGGCAGGCTGAACCCCGAGGTGGCCAATCACTCCGGCGCAGCGGATGACAAGGAAACGATTTTGAATGGGAAGCGTCGGGAACGGCTGGCCGAGAGGCGGCGGCGAAATCGGCGAATTGTTGCGGCATCCAACCTTCCACGCCGTCGGTCTCGGTTCGGTCGAAAGCTGGCCTGCTTCTCTCAAACATATCGCCGAAATGGTGCTGAATTCCCGCCAGCCCAAATTCGTCGCCTGGGGTCCGGACCTCGCCTTTCTCTACAATGACGCCTATGTGCCGGTTTTCCCGGAACGGCATCCCGATGCACTCGGGAGACCCTTCCGCGAAGTCTGGGCGGATATCTGGGAACAGTTCGCCCCGATCGTCGCCAGCACGCTGGAAGGCGGTTCACAGCTCTTCAAGGAGCTGCTCATCCCGATGCGCCGGGACGGACGCACCGAGGAAACCTGGTTCACCTTCTCCTACACGCCGCTGCGCGACGATGACGGCACGGTCGCCGGCATCCTCTGTGCGGCGCTTGATGTCACCGACCAGGTGGCGGCCAAGCGCGGCGAAGAGATGGCGCTGGAAGAGCTGCGCGCCAAATCGGAGGCGCTTGCGGTCGTCAACCAGGCGGGTGCAGCGATTACCGCCGAGCCCAGTGTCGAACGCCTCACCCAGATCGTCGTCGATGCCGGCGTGACGCTGACCGGCGCGGAATTCGGCGCCTTCTTCTACAATGTCGACGATGGCGAGGGCGGCAGCTACATGCTCTATGCCCTCTCCGGTGTCGACCGGAAGAACTTCGAGAAATTCCCGATGCCGCGCAATACCAAGGTCTTCGCGCCGACCTTCGAAGGCGAAGGCATCGTGCGCTCCGACGACATCCTGCTCGACCCGCGCTACGGGCAGAATGCGCCGCATGCGGGCATGCCGAAGGGACATCTGCCGGTCAGGAGCTATCTCGCCGTGCCGGTGAAATCACGTGACGGCAGCGTCATCGGCGGCTTGTTCTTCGGCCACGGGCAGCCCGGCCGTTTTTCCCAGGCGGCCGAGGCAAGCCTCGTCAGCCTGGCCGGCCAATCAGCCGTCGCGATCGACAATATCCGGCTCTTCCGCGCCGCCAAAGTCGAAATCGACCAGCGCCGCGACATGGAAGATCAGCTGCGCAAACTCAATGAAATGCTCGAGGTCCGCGTCGCCGCCGAGATCGCCGAGCGCCAGCAGGCCGAAGCCGCACTCCAGCAGTCGCAGAAGATGGAATCGATCGGCAAGCTCACCGGCGGCGTTGCCCATGACTTCAACAATCTGCTGCAGGTGATCTCCGGCAATCTGCAGCTTCTCGGCAAGGACGTGGCCGAGAACGGCCGGGCCAAGGAACGCATTTCCAACGCGCTCGCCGCCGTCGAACGCGGCTCGCGGCTGGCAAGCCAGCTGCTCGCCTTCGGCCGCCGCCAACCGCTGGAACCGAAGGTCGTCAATATCGGCCGGCTCGTCACCGGCATGGACGACATGTTGCGCCGCGCGCTCGGCGAAGAGATCGAAGTCGAGACCATGGTCTCCGGCGGCCTCTGGAACACCTTCGCCGATCCGATCCAGATCGAGAACGCATTGCTCAACCTTGCGATCAACTCCCGGGACGCGATGGACGGCGCCGGTAAGCTGACGATCGAGGTCGGCAACGCCTTCCTCGACGATTCCTACAGCCGCATCCATCCCGAAGTCACCGCCGGCCAATATGTCGTGCTCGCCGTCACCGATACCGGCTCCGGCATGACGCAAGAGATCATGCAGCAGGCCTTCGAGCCCTTCTTCTCGACGAAACCGGAAGGCAAAGGCACCGGTCTCGGCCTGTCGATGGTCTATGGCTTCGCCAAGCAATCCGGCGGCCACGTGAAGATCTACAGCGAGATCGGCGAAGGCACGACCCTCAAGCTCTACCTGCCCCGCTCGCTCCAGAGCGAAGATCGCGTCACCACCACCGACGCCGTGCCGGCAACCGGAGGCACGGAAACCATCCTCGTCGCCGAGGATGACGAGGGCGTTCGCGCCACCGTCATCGAAATGCTGTCGGATCTCGGCTATCACGTGCTGAAGGCCAAGGATGCACAAAGCGCGCTCACCGTTATCGAAAGCGGCGCCCATATCGACCTGCTCTTTACCGATGTCGTCATGCCCGGCCCATTGAGGAGCCCGGAGCTGGCGCGTATGGCGCGCGAGCGTCTGCCTGATATCGCCGTGCTCTATACATCGGGCTACACCGAAAATTCGATCGTCCATGGCGGCAGGCTCGATCCCGGTCTCGAACTGCTCTCCAAGCCCTATACGCGCGAGGAACTCGCCCGCAAGATCCGCCACGTGCTTGCCAACCGGCCGCAACACCGCCAGGGGGCGGCAGATGCCGCGGTGCCTGTTGCCAAACATCCCGAGATCGCAGCTGAAAAGCTGAAGTTGTTGCTCGTGGAAGACGACGCCTTCATCCGCATGGACACGGCCGAGATCCTGCAGGATCTCGGCTATGAGGTCATCGAGGCCGATAGTGGCGAACGGGGCGTGGACATCCTCGGACACACCATTGTCGACATCATCGTCGCCGATATCGGCCTGCCCGGCATGTCGGGCCTGGTCTTCGCCGCCAGGGCGCGCGAGGCCTTTCCGTCGGTCGGCCTAGTCTTTGCCACCGGCAACAGCAGCTTGCCGATTGCAAACCGCTTCTCCGGCTCGGTGCTGCTGGCGAAACCTTTCAGCAGCACCGCGCTCGAGCGGGCGGTCAAGACCGCCGTCCAGCAGCGGCCCGTCGGCTAGCCCACGACGCCCTTTGCTGATTATTTACCCGGTGCCGTTGAACTCGGGATATTTGCGCATCCGATCCACCTCGCTGGTGCAGCTGTCGTCGCGCGCCGTCAGTTCGATCGAGATCGTGTCGGCAAGGTCGAGACGGCCGTTGCCGTGATGATTGCCATTGTCATGACGATTACCATCGTCATGACGGCTGGCGCCATCGTGATAAATGGGAATGCGCGCGCCGCTCTGGCTGACCAGCACGGCATCCCGCTCGAAACCTCGCTGCACCAGCCAGTCACGCGGCGCCATCAAGCGGATGTCGACCTCGTACGAATGCCCCTTCCCTTGCTTGAGACTGACGGTATAGGTGACCGGCGATACCTGGCCGTTCACGTCGATCGCGCCGTTTCCATCGGCTTTGACGATGTGTTTTTCCATGTTCTCGGCTCCTTCTTTGTGCGGGCCTGTGTCCAGGCTTTTCCCATCGGAAACCTGATAAAATCGGCTTTTGTTCCCGAAACCGGCCGTTGCAGACCATGGCGGGCGCCGGAACTTTTGGGCTCCGTACCGGTTCAATTCCTTTGAAAACCAGCAGGGCAAAACCAGAGGAGGTTGAGATGCCGAGAGGTGATAAATCCGACTATACCGACAAGCAGAAGCGCAAGGCCGAGCATATTGAGGAGAGCTACGAGGAGCGCGGCGTCTCCGATAAGGAGGCCGAACGGCGCGCCTGGGCAACCGTCAACAAGGAAAGCGGCGGCGGCAACAAATCCGGTTCCGGCCGCGGCAAGAAGGATACGCATGAATCCTCCGAAAAGGGCGGCCGCATCGGCGGCGCGGCATCCGCCGCACGCTCGAAGGAGGAGCGGTCCGCTTCTGCGAAGAAGGCCGCTGCGACACGCAAGCGCAATGAACATCACAGCCCCCACTAATGAGGGACAGGATGAGCGGTGGCTTGCCGCTGCCTGCATCCTGCACCCGCACCTGGTAAAGGATTTTCGCTATGGCCAAAGCGCAGAAGAAATGGTCGCAGGACGTCACCGAACACAGCGATGCGATGGACCTGAAGGAAGGCGTGTTCAAATCGGACGATCCGAAGAAGATTGCCCGCTCCGTCAAGCGCTCCGCCGAGAAGAGCGATCGCCGCAAGGCTAGCCCCTTCCGCGCGGCCATGTCGATGCTGACCTTCTACATCAACCGTGCCGGCGACCACCTGACGAAAAAGCGGCGCGGCACCCTTGAAAAAGCCAAGGACGAATTGCGAAAAGACTTCGGTCGCCAACCGAAGGATTGAGCAGTCATGGCATACGAGCTTTATTACTGGCACGGCATTCAAGGCCGCGGGGAATTCGTGCGGTTGGCGTTGGAGGAAGCCGGCGCCGACTATATCGACATCACCCGCCAATCCGGCCGCGGGCGCGGGACCGGCGCCATGTTCGAGATCATGGAGAGCCAAAGCGAAGCGCATATTCCCTTCGCGCCGCCCTTCCTGAAGGATGGCGACCTCATCATCCCGCATGTCGCCAACATCCTGTTTTACCTCGGCCCGAAGCTCGGCCTCGCGCCCGAGGACGAAGGCCTTCGCCATGTCGTCAACGGCCTGCAGCTAACCGTCACCGATTTCGTCGCCGAAGTGCACGATACGCATCACCCGATCGACACGTCGCTCTACTACGAGGACCAGAAGCCGGAAGCCAAAGCCCGCTCAGCCGCCTTCATCCGCGAGCGCATTCCGAAATTCCTCGGCTATTTCGAGCGTGTGCTGCGGCAGAACCCAAAAGGCTCGGGCCATATGGTCGGCGATACGCTGACCTATGTCGACCTCTCGCTCTTCCAGGTGATCGAGGGCCTCTCCTATGCCTTCCCGAAAGCCATGGCGAGCCGCAAGACTGATTACCCCGGCCTGCTGGCGCTGCACGACGCGGTGGCGAAGCGTCCGAATATCGCCCGCTATCTCGCCTCTCCCCGTCGCCTCGCCTTCAACGAGGAAGGGATTTTTCGGCACTATCCCGAGCTCGACAGCGCGGGATGAGGCAAGAGCCGTTTAGGCGAGCGGCACGGCCGCAGCGAAGAAATTTTCCCAAGGATCCTTCGGCCGGGTCTCCAGTTGCTGCGGTACGTTGCCGAGCGTGAAAGCGGCCGGACCTCTCACCACGTTCAAATCCGGCCAATCGATCGGCATCGAAACCGGCGCGCCTACTCGTGCTCGCGTCGAATAGGCCGCGACCGCCGTATTGCCGCGGCCGTTGCGGAGATAGTCGATGTAGATATGCCCGCCGCGTTTCGCCTTCGTCGCGGTTGCCAGATACTTCTCCGGCGCGTCGGCCGACATGCTTTCGGCAAGCGAATGGGCGAAATCCTTCACCTCGGCCCAGCCGGCCTTCGGCGCAAGCGGCGTCACCACATGCAGCCCCTTGCCACCCGATGTCTTGACGAAGGCGGCTAGGCCACGCGCCTCCAGCCGCGTCTTCAATTCAAGCGCTGCTGTGATGACAGCGCTCCAGGCCACGTCCTCGCCGGGGTCGAGGTCCATGGTGATCATGTCGGGTTTTTCCCAATTGTCGGTGGTGACGCCCCAGGGATGAATTTCGAGCACGGCCGATTGCACCAGCGCCACGAGACCGTTGAAATCGCCGATGCGCAGCAGCTTTTCGCCGTCCGGATCCTCCGGGTCGGCGATCTCCTCGATATGCGGATTCATGCCTTTCCAGGCATGTTTCTGGAAAAATCGTTGGTGGCTTTTTATCCCATCCGGCAAACGCAGCAGCGCCAGTGGCCGGTTGACGACATAGGGCGCCATGAACGGCCAGACCGCCGCGTAATAATCCGCGAGCGCCTGCTTCGTCACGCCCTCATCCGGCCAGTAGAGCCGGTCGGGATGGGTCAGCGAGACGTCAGATGCTGGCGGATGTCTGGGGTTCATTCTTCGATCTCGCGTGTGAGGAAATCAAGTAGCCTGTTTTCCTCGGCCCGCAAGCCCCGCAGCGGCTCGTTACCGCTCTCGACCAGAGGATGGTCGTTGCCGGCGAGTGCGATGATCGCCGGATGGATATAACTCGAACGCGAGATCGCCGGCGTGTTGTGCAGTGCCTCGGCCGCGGCTTCCGACATCTGCTTGACCGTCGGCCGGCCGCCTCCGGTAATCGCCTCGCGCGCCGCGCCGAAAGCCGCCAGCGAGCCGGCCCAGGTGCGAAAGGTTTTCGCCGAGATGGGAATGCCCGATATCTCGGCGAGATAGGCGTTCAACCGGCCGGAATCGATCGGCTTCAGCGCCCCGCTTTCATCCTTCCAGACGAAGAGCTGGCGCCCGGGCAGGTCGGCTATTTCCTCCAGGATCTTCTGCAGCCTGGGATGTTTGAGACTGCGCTGGACGCGTTTGCCGCCCTTGGCGCGGAATTTCAATTCGATCCGCCCGTCGACGATCTTCAGGTGGCGCTTCAGCAGCGTCGTTGCGCCATAGGTGCCGTTCTCCCTGACATAGGCCTGGTTGCCGACGCGCAAATGCGCCTCGTCGAGCAGGGTCGTCAAAGCCGCAAGCACACCGTTGACGTCCTCCGCGCCGGTGTCGAGATGGCGCAGCACGGTGCGGCGTATCTTCGGCAGCGCCCGGCCGAATTCGATCAGCTGATGGAATTTTCCCGCACTGCGGAAGGATTGCCATTCCTTGTGGTAACGGTATTGCTTGCGCCCGCGCGCATCGATGCCAGTCGCCTGCAGATGGCCGTTATCATAGAGGCAGATCCACACATTCTCATAGGCCGGCGGCAGACCGAGCGCACCGATGCGTGCCCGCTGTAATTCGTCAGCGAGCGTCGTGCCGTCGGGCATCACATAGCTGAAGCCCTTGCCTTTCCTGCGTCTTCGGATGCCTGGTTCGGTATCGCTGACATAGACGAGACCAAGTTCGGTGATGGCTTCGGCATTCATCTTCGCTGCGACCTGTTACCTGCTCCTGCGGCCGAACTGGAACCACCGCCGACGCTCGGCTTTTGTCGCATCCTTCGGCGGCTCGGTCTGGCCCTTCGGCGCGAAGACCGCCACGCTCTGGGCATAGACGATGACCGGATTCTGCGGCTCGTGCACCTTGAAGGCGTCCGTCTCCGCGCCCGTGTCGAGAACCCTCGACCACTGTTTCAGCCCATTCACGACAGGCAGGTGAACCTCGCAATCGCCACCGGCATTGAAGATGAGGAAGAGGTCGTCCATCGTCTCGGTGTCTGGCGCATTCACGCTCCTCGAGACATAGACCCCGAACACCTGCAATCCGTCGTCGTTCCAAGCCCCATCGTCCATGAAGTTGCCGTCCGGCTTGTACCAGGCGATCTCGATGCGGCCATCCTCGGCGGTCTCGCCGGTCAGGAACCGCTCCTGCCGCAAGACGGGATGGGCCTTGCGGAAGGCGACGGCCTGCCGGCAGAAATCGAGGAAAGGGTCGTCGAGCCCCGCCCAATCCGTCCAGCCGATCTCGTTGTCCTGGCAATAGGCGTTGTTATTGCCGCCCTGGCTGTTGCCCACCTCATCGCCGGCAAGGATCATCGGAACGCCCTGGGAGAGCATCAGCGTCGCCATCATGTTGCGGCGCCGCCGCGTCCGAAGGCTGTTGATGTCGTCGTTATCCGTCACTCCTTCGGCACCCATATTGTCCGAATGATTGTCCGAATGTCCGTCCCTGTTATCCTCGCCGTTCGCGTCATTGTGCTTGTCGTTGAAGGAAACAGTATCCATCAGCGTGAAGCCGTCATGGGCTGACAGCAGATTGATCGATGATGTCGCACCGCGATCCGAGTGGTTGAACTGTACCGCCGAGCCGGTGATGCGCTGCGAGATCTCCGACACCATGCCGCCGTCGCCCTTCCAAAAGCGGCGCACGTCGTCACGAAACTTGTCGTTCCACTCACGGAAGGGGTGCGGGAAGCCGCCGACCTGATAGCCGCCGTCGCCCACGTCCCAGGGCTCCGCGATCAGCTTGACACCGGCGAGGATCGGATCCTGGCGGATGGCTCCGAAAAACAGGCCCTGCCTGTCGAATTCCATATCCTGGCGGCCGAGCGTGCTGGCAAGGTCGAAGCGGAACCCGTCGATATGCATGACGCCGACCCAATAGCGCAGACTGTCGAGCACCATGCGCATCACCATAGGATTGGCGGCATTCAGGGTGTTGCCGGTCCCTGTTGTATCGAAGGTGTGGCGAGGATCGTCGGGTGAGAGGGTATAATAGCTGGCATTATCGAGCCCGCGGAAGGAGAGCGTCGGGCCTTTCTCGCTGCCTTCAGCAGTGTGATTGTAGACGACGTCCATGATGACTTCGATGCCGGCGGCATGGAACTTCTTCACCATGGTCTTGATCTCGGTGATCTTGTCGCCGGACATGTAGCGCGATTGCGGCGCGAAGAAGCCGAGCGTCTGGTAGCCCCAATAATTGCGCAGGTTGTTTTCCAGGAGATAACGATCGTCGAGGAAATACTGGATCGGCAAGAGCTCGATCGCCGAGATGCCGAGCTTGACGAGATGGTCGATGATCGGATCGCTGCACATGCCGAGAAAGGTGCCGCGCAGCCTGTCGGGCACCTTCGGATGGGTCATCGTCAGGCCGCGCACATGCGCCTCGTAAATGATCGTATCAGGCCAGGGACGGCGGATCGCCTCTTCACCCGCCCAGTCGAAATCCGGATCCTGCACCACGCCCTTGACCATGAAGGGGGCGCTATCACGTTCGTCGAAGGAAAGATCGTCCTTGCCGATCTGGTAGCCAAACAGCGCGTCGTCCCATTTCAACTCGCCCGTCACCTGCTTCGCATAGGGGTCGAGCAGGAGCTTGTTAGGATTGAAGCGATGACCAGCTTTCGGATCGTATGGACCATGGGCGCGATAACCGTAGACGGTTCCCGGTCCGACGCCGGCGATATAGCCCGACCAGATATCGCCTTCACGCTTGGGCAGCGGCAATCGCGCGACCTCCTTCTTGCCGTCCGGCGAAAAGAGGCAGAGCTCAACCTGTTCTGCATGCGCTGAGAATACCGCGAAATGGGTGCCCGAACCCGTATATTCCGCCCCGAGCTCCGGCTTGAGGAAGTCGAGTTCTGAAAATGAATAGCTCATAATGCCCCGCTCGATAAAAAGACCATGCGGGAAACGTAACGGCGGCTCGAAAGTTCCCTTGGCTTGCAAGGGAAGATCTCTCGAGGAGGCGGAGACTAAGGCATCAACTGTCCGCCGTTGACCTCGATAATCTGTCCGGTGATGTAGCCAGACAGCGTCGGCGATGCGAGGAAGAGATAGGCTCCAACGCAATCCTCGGAGGTGCCGACGAAGCCCATCGGGATCGACTTGCGCTGCAGCTCCATCTGCTCGTCATTGGTATAACGTTCGTGGAAGGGCGTGGCGATGACACCCGGCGCCACCGCATTGACGCGGATCCTGTCGGCGACGAATTCCTTGGCATGGCCGCGGGTGATCGTCGAGACGAAACCTTTGGACGCCGCATAGAGGATCGCACCATTGCCGCCGCCGTTGCGCGCGGCGATCGAGGTGGTGTTGATGATGAAGCCTCCCTGCTTCTTCAGCCAGGGATGCGCTGCACGCGTTGCCGCCAGCACCGAGCGGGCGTTGAGGTCCATGACCGCGGCATAATGCGCGTCGGTATATTCCGAGGTCGGCTTGCGCCCCAGCATGCCGCCGGCATTATTGATGAGCCCATCGAGATGACCGAAGGTCTTCGCCGTCTCCTCGACGACACGCTCGGTCTCGCCCTCCCTCGACACGTCGCCCTGGATCAGATGCACGGTGCCGCCGGCAGCACGGATCTCCTCGGCAAGTTTTTCCGCCGGTTCGCGGCTGGCATTGTAATGCACGCCGACCTTGGCTCCTTGAGCCGCGAAGGCACGGGCGAGTGCCGCGCCGATGCCGGTCGAGGCGCCGGTGATCAGCACGGCTTTGCCGGACAGGTCCGGCAGCTTGATGGATGCGAGCGATTGCGCAAGTTCGACCATGGCGACGAATGCCTCCCGAAAAACCAAGGACATAGGTGATGAAACGAATAGGAGAAGTCTTATCTAGGGGAAATCGACGAAGGGCAATGCACGAAAGGGCGAGATTTGCGTGAGAGGCCGAGGCTGACGAGCGGCGATGTGCTCGGTCGCCGGGAAAATCAGTCGGTCTGATGTCCGCGATTTTTCGTGACCGTCGGCATGCCTGCCGGCCTCAGATGTTTCCTCAGCGCCGCGATCCTGAAGATGGCGTTGGCAGCACCATAACCACGATAACCGCGCCGCTCGACGATCTCGAAGAACAGGCCTTCGCCATAGGTCGGGCTATAGAGCTGGAAATATTCGCCGTGCTCATCGCGATCATAGAGGATGTTGCCCGCCTTGAGGCGCTCGGCAAATTCGGCGTCGAGGCCGAAGCGGGCTTCGAGATCGTCATAATAGTTCGGCGAAATCGCCAGTGAGACGAAACCGTTTGCGGCAAGGGCTGCTGCAGTGGCAAAGATGTCGTGCGTCCTGAAGGCCAGATGCTGGATGCCGGAGCCGAAGGTTTCGGCGATGAAACGGCCGGCCAGCGTGTTGCGGTTCTCGGCGCCGTTCATGGTGATGCGCAGCGAGCCTTCCGCATTCTCGACCACCTGGCTCCTGACGATGCCCGAGGGATCGACGATATCGACCATCGGCGTCTTCTGCACGTCGATCAGCGACGTATAAAACAACAGCCAGGTCAAAAGCTCCTCATATTTCATCGTCTGCGCCATATGGTCGATCGACTGCAGCCCGGCCGGCTGAAGAGGGATATGGTCCTCGATCGCGTCGAATTCGATCTCCCAGATGCGACCGAGTTCGGTCTTGCGGTCGAGGAAATAGAGGATGCCGCCGCCGACGCCACGCACCGCCGGCACCTCGATTTCGCCGGCATCGAGCGATTGCTCGAATCGTTGGGCGCCGAGCGCAACGGCGCGTCGCAACGCTGCCGTTGCATCATCGACCATCAGGCCGGCGGCATAGGCCGAGGTGCCGTGGACGGAATAGGAGGCGCTGGCAAAGCCCTTCTGCTCGGTATTGACGACGAGGTTGATGGCGCCCTGGCGAAAGACGGTCACGCGCTTGCTCTTGTGTCTGGCCGCTCTTCTAAAGCCGAGGCTTGCAAACAGCGCTTCGAGCTCTGGCGCCTCGTCTTCAGCGGCGGTGAACTCGACGAAGGAGATGCCCTCGACGGCTGCGCGGGGCGGCATTGGAGGCACCGGCAGCGCACTCTGCGGCTGCTGCCGCTTGACCTGGTCGCCGAGATAGATCAACGAGCGGCGGCCGTCGACGGCGATTGCGCTCGCAGACCCGCCGCGGAATTGATCGTTGAAGATCTCCAGCGACAGATATCCGTCATACCCCGTTGCGGCGACAGCCTTCATGAAGTCGAGCACCGGCAGATCGCCTTCGCCGGGCATGTTGCGGAAGTGCCGGCTCCAATAGAGCAGATCCATGTCGATCAGCGGCGCGTCGGCAAGCTGGATGATGAAGATCTTCTCCTTCGGGATCGAGCGGATCGAGTTGACGTCGATCTTGCGCGACAGCGTATGAAAGCTGTCGAGGACCAGGCCGATATTTGGATGATCGGCCCGCCGGACGATCTCCCAAGCGTCGCGGTGATCATGGATGTGGCGGCCCCAGGCGAGCGCCTCGTAGCCGACGCGCAGACCGCGCCCGGCGGCCCGCTCGCCGAGTTCATGAAAATCTGCCGCCGCCCGGTCGAGACCGCCGAGCGACGCTGGCGAAACGTTCGAGCAGACGAGCACGAGATCGGTGCCCATTTCCTGCATGACGTCGAACTTGCGCTCTGCCCGGTCGAAGGTGCGGCTGCGCAGCGGTTCCGGCATGCCTTCGAAATCGCGAAACGGCTGAAACAGCGTGATCTCCATGCCGAGATCGCGCACCATCCGGCCGACCTCCTTGGGGCTGGCGTCGTAGATCAAAAAGTCGTTCTCGAAAATCTCCACCCCGTCGAAGCCGGCCCTGGCGATCGCCTCCAGCTTGTCGCGCAGGTCGCCGCCTAATGAAACGGTCGCTATCGATGTCTTCATCGCAGGAGTCCTTTCGCGACAGTGATCGGGATGGGAGCGCCCTATGCCGCCTTTGTCTTGGCGACGAGCCGTGACGCCGCCTCGAGTGCGAACTCATAGCCATCCGGCCCGAGGCCGCAGATCACGCCGGTCGCAGCAAGCGAGATGTAGGAGTGGTGGCGAACGGTTTCGCGGCGATGCACATTGGTGATGTGCAGTTCGATGATCGGGCCTTCGAAGGTCCTCAGCGCATCATGGATGGCGAGCGAGGTATGGGTATAGGCACCGGCATTGATGACGATCGCGTCGGCCGCATGGCGGGCTTCGTGGATCCAGTCGATCAGTTCGCCCTCGTGGTTGGATTGCCGGAAGTCGACACCATGCTTTCGGCCCGCCGGGCTCGCATGGCACATGGTTTCGATGTCAGCGAGTGTCGTGCTGCCGTAGATATGCGGCTCGCGTTGGCCAAGCAGATTGAGGTTGGAACCGTTGAGAACGAAGATCGGCTTCATGTCAGAATGCTTTCCTTGGATTTGTAGCTTGCAATGTCGGTGAGAATTTTCCGGCTGCGAGCGCCTCGTAACGATCGTGGAGATCGATCCGGCTTCCCGATGCGGCAGCCTCCGCCACGGCAAGCGTCGCGATCAGCGTACGGGCGCCATCCTCAACGGTGAGCAGCGACTCCGCCTCGCCGCGGACGACATCGCGGAAATGGTCGAGCTGGGCGTGGTAGGGATCGATGAAGCTTGCAAGCAGCCGCTGGGACCGGATCGGCTCGTTCCAGTTCTGGCTACCCTCTGCCTGCGCCCAATGGACCAGGGTCGGAAATTCCAGAGAACCGCGGCTGCCGACGAAGCGATAGTTGCTCTCTCCGCTGAACGGAAACTCGACTGCTTCGCCGGCCCCCTGCTCCGTCGTCCAGGGGGAAACCGCGCTGTCGCTCGCAAAGAAGGTGCCGATGCAGCCGCTATCGAATTGAAGCAAGGCGCCGGTGGTATCTTCAACCGGGAACTGCCGCTGCCGGTTTGAGGAGATGGCGCTGACACCAAGGATCTCGCCTGCCGTGTAACGCAGGAAATCGATCTCGTGAATGAGGTTGATCAGGATCGGTCCGCCACCCGGCTGCGTGCGCCAGGGGGCGATGCGGAAATACTCATCCGGCTTGTAGGCCGCCCAGATGGCGGAGACGCCGACAAGATTGCCAATCAACCCTTCACGCAGCAAGCGTCTCAGCGTCTTGACCTGGTCATGATGGCGGCGATGATGACCGACGAGCGTCCGGACATTGTTTGCGCGCACTTCCAGGAGCAGATCGGCGGCGCTTTCGAGCGTATCGGTCACCGGCTTTTCGATCAGCATATCGATCCCGAGGCGCGCGCATTCGATACCGATTTCGGCATGGCTCTGGTTGGGCGAGGCAATGATGACGGCCTGCGGCCGTGCTTCATCGAGCAGCGACTTGTAATCCTTGAAGACCGCAATACCCGGATATTGCGCCGAGATGCTGTCGCGGTTGACGTCAGCGATACCGGCAAGGTCGAAATCGGGATGATCGATGATCTTCATGATGTGTTTGCGGCCGATCAGGCCTGCGCCGATGACGCCGATGGAGATATTTGCCATGCTTTCAACCATTCCGTTCCAGTCACAAGAGGGTTTGCAGGCGGGTGCGAGAAGCAACCGCATCCGCCAATGGATTTTCCGAGATGATTTCGATGACCACGTCGCCGTCGAAGCGAAGATCTTCGATGGTCTTCAGGATCGGCCGGAAGTCGATCTGTCCCGAGCCGATCGGCGCGTGCTGCCATTTGCCGTCGTCGGCATCCGAGAGGTGGATGACGCGAACCCTGTCCTTCAACATTTCCAGGCCGGCGGACGGATCCTCGCCGATCGCCCGGGCATTGGCGACGTCATAGACGACGTCGATATTGTCCCGGCGGCAGCGGTCGAGCATCGATCGGATCGAGGCCGCATCCGGGAAGACACCGATCGGGTGGTTTTCGAAGAGAAGTCGGATTCCGCAGGCGGCGGCGTGGTCCGCCAGCCGGACGAGGCAGTCAGCGACGATATCTTCCAGCACGCCAGGTGTCGCGGCGATGAGCGCGTGTTTACGCCCTGAACTCACCGTGACATAGCGGCTGCCGAGAAAGGCGGCCGCTTCGATTGCTCTGCCATAGGCGCCGACAGCAAACTCCGTCACATCGGGCATAGGGCTGGCGAGATTATAGTCGCCAACCGGCAGGTCGAGCGCGACCAGCTTTCCGCCAGCAGCGGCGATGCCGTTCCTGAGCGCGATCCAGTCCGTCGAACCGTGATCACGGATATTGAAATGCGGATCACTGGCAAGCAGCTGGAATTTCCTAAAACCCTGATCCGCCAGCCTGGCGATGGCCTCGGCCGCCGTCGCGTTCCAGACGAAGCCGAACGTATGAACACCGTAATCGAGTGGCATTATTCTCTTCCCGCTCTCAGTGCCCGAGAATCTGTCCGAGAAAAGCGCGCGTGCGCTCGTTCCGGGGCGCGGTGAAGAATTCCTCGGGCGACGCCTCCTCGATGATCTCGCCATTCGCCATGAAGATCACACGATCGGCCACGGCGCGGGCAAAACCCATCTCATGGGTCACGCAGATCATCGTTCGCCCTTCGCCGGCGAGCGAGACCATTGTGTCGAGCACTTCCTTGACCATCTCGGGATCGAGCGCCGAGGTCGGCTCATCGAAGAGCATCACCTTTGGATCCATGCAGAGCGCGCGGGCAATCGCCACACGCTGCTGCTGACCGCCGGAAAGCTGCGCCGGATATTTGTGCATCTGATCGGAGATGCGCACGCGCTCCAGATAGGCTCGCGCAACCTCTTCCGCCTGTGCTGCCTTCATTCCGCGCACCTTCATCGGTGCAAGCATGCAGTTTCTCAGAACCGTCATATGCGGGAAGAGATTGAACTGCTGGAAGACCATGCCAACCTCACGACGGATGGCGTCGATCGAGGCGCCTGTCTTCAACTCGATACCGTCGACCACGACCCGGCCGCTGGCGAAATTCTCGAGATAGTTGATGCAGCGGATGAGGGTCGATTTCCCCGAGCCGGAAGGCCCGCAGAGAACGACCTTCTCCCCCTGCTTCACCGTCAGGTTGATGCTCTTGAGAGCGTGGAAGGCGCCGTAATATTTGTCCACGGCTTCCATGACGATCATCGGATCGACAGCGGCATTGTCCGCAATTGTCACCATCGCATTCACGGCGTCTTCCTCATCTGCTTTGTTATTGAACGGTGAAGGGGATATTAGGCAGCGAGTCCGGGAAGTCGGGCGCGTCCTGGCCAAGCCATTTCTGGTAGATCTTCTCGAGGCGGCCGTCGGCGCGCGCCTTGTCGATGAAGGCGTTCAGCTCCTCGACAAACTGCTTTTGACCGGGACGCACGGAGATGCCGTTATATTGGCGGTTGAACTGCAGTTTCTTTTCGAATTTGAAGTCCGGCGCGATCTTGGCGATGCTGAGGAAATAGGTGTTGTTGGCGCCGAGCGCGTCGACCTGACCGGAAAGGAAGGCCTGGATGGCGGTAGCATCGTCATCGAAACGCTGGATCGTCGCGCCTTCCGGAGCGTTCTGCGTCACCTGCGTATCCTGTGCCGAGGAGCGCGCAACGGCAATTCGCAGGCCCTTGAGATCGGCCGGCGCCTTGATATTTGTCTCCGGCTTGGCGAGCAGCATGATGTCGATCGCCGAATAGGGCTTGGTAAACTGCACCACCTTGGCGCGGTCGGGATACATGCCCATCACTGCAATCAGTGCATCGACTTTGTTGGTCATCAAGGTCGGGATACGATTGGCGACGGCAACGCGGTTGAACTCGACCGGCACGCCGATTTCCTCACCGAGAAGCTTGGCGAAATCGGCATCGAAGCCGGCGCTCTGATTGTTTTCGTCGACGAACCCCCATGGTGGATTCTCGCCCTGGATACCGATCACGATCTTGCCGCTGGCCTTCAGCTCCGCAAAGCTCTGCGCATCGGCCTTGCCGGCGCCGAATGCGACGACAAGGCCAAAACCGATCGCGCCGACTGCCCCCCAGGCCTTCCTCAACATATTGGTATTCTTCATCATTAGGCTTCCTCCTTGCCCTTAGCGTTATTCCCTGCGCGCGCTAGCGGGCGCTCGCAAAGCGTTTTTCCAGTTGGAAACTGAAGTGCGACAGCGGCCAGCAGAGCGCGAAGTAGAGCGCGCCGACGAGGCCGAAGACGATGAGCGGTTGATAGGTCGCGTTGGAGACGATCTGCCCGGCCCGCGTCAGCTCGGTGAAGCCGATAATGGCGGCAAGCGACGTACCCTTGACCAGTTGCACCAGGAAACCGACGGTGCTTGGCAGCGAAATCCGCAGCGCCTGCGGCAGGATGACGTCGACGATACGGGCCCGGTATCCGAGGCCGAGCGCCTTGGCCGCTTCTTCCTGCCCCTTCGGCAGCGCCATGATGGTGCTGCGCCAGATCTCGCCGAGATAGGCGCTCGCATGCAGTGTGAGGCCGGCGGCAACGGCGACCCAGGCGTTGACCGTGATGCCGATCAGCGGCAGGCCGTAATAGATGACGAAGAGCTGCATCAACAGCGGCGTGCCCTGAAAGACGATGATGAATGCGGTCGCCATGGCTCGCAGCGCCTGGAACGGCGCCGTTCGGATCAGGGCGATGCAGAGCCCTCCACCGGCACCGCAGACGAAGGCGATCGCCGCGAGCAGGATCGTCCAGCGGAACGCTTCGAGCAGGATGACGATCTGATTGAGGCCGAGTGTCTGAACCATCGCCGTCACCGCGTCGGATAGGAGAGAAGGCCGCGCTCGATCAGGGAGAAAAGCCCCGTGAGCATGGCGGACATTCCGAGGTAGAGACCGGTCAGGGTCAGGTAGACCTCGAAACTGCGAAAGGTCGTCGATTCCAGCTGCTGGCCAATGCTGGCTAGCTCCATCGCCGATATCGAGGCGACAACGCTGGAGGTCAGCATCAACAGAATGAACTGGCTTGCGAGTGCAGGAAAGCTGACGCGCAGCGCCGGCCGCAGGATGATATAGCGGAACACCTGGATGCCGCTGAGGCCGAGCGCGCGGCCTGCCTCGACCTGGCCCTTCTGGATCGATTCCACCCCGCCACGGATGATCTCGGCGGCATAGGCGCCGCCGTTGAGACCAAGCGCGACGATGGCGGCGGTATCTGGCGCGAGCCTGATCCCGATCGACGGCAGGCCGAGATAGATGAAGAAGGCCTGAACCGGAAAGGGAGTGTTGCGGATGATCTCGATGAAACACTTCACCAGCCAGACGAACGGCCCGATCCCGGTCCGGCGCAAGGCCACGCAGAGAAGGCCGATCGCAAAGCCCATCGCCATCGCCTTGGTCGAAATGGCAAGCGTCAGCCAGCACCCATAGAGAAGCCGGGGCCAGGCGGCAAAAATAACGCTGAAATCAAATTGATAGCTCACGGTGAGCTCCTCCCGTCGCTGCAAGCGCCTTCTCCGTCCCCGGCCCTCACACGAAAAATGTTCGCTTACGTACATAAGTAGCCAGATGACGAAATATCTGTCAACTCCCTGGGAGGATTAATGCAAATCTGAAATATTTCGTTTTCTTTCAATTATTTAATATAACACCCTAATCTACTTTGAAGATTCAATCTGACATTTTTTCTTGAATTTTCACCGATGCCAGCTTCAAAAAATTGTTCGCAATGGTTCAAAATTCATTCCTCGCTATGCAAGTAAAAGCCATCTCGCGTGGGGATCGGCTCAACTGGCGATTTTGGAATGTTCGAGGACGGCCATGCTTGCAATGCGAGGCAAAGGCCGCGATAAGGGCGATTGCATTGGCTGGTCAGCGAGGAACCATGGCTGAGAGTGCGGTTAAACCCGGCAAGTCGCAGGCGACGCAAAAATATCAGCGTCAGCAGCGGACGAACGATCCCGATCAGACCCGCGCAGACATCCTCGAAGCGGCCGAGGGTGAGTTCGCCCGGCATGGCTACGCCGGCACGACAATCGACAGCATTGCCCAGAAGACCCGCCGCAGCAAGCGGATGATCTATTACTACTTCAACTCGAAGGCGAAGCTCTACGTCGCCGTGCTCGAAAACGCCTATGCGCGCATCCGCGTCGCGGAAGCGAAGGTCGACCTCGGTGAGGAAGATCCACGCCAGTCGCTGAAGAACCTCGTGGACTTCTGCTTCGACTTTCACTTCGATCATCCGACGTTCGTCAAATTGATCATGAGCGAGAATCTCAACGACGCAAAATACCTGCCGGCCTCATCCCTGATCGGCGAATTGCACCGGCCGATCCTGCAACGCATCGATCAATGCCTGCGTCTCGGATACCAAAAGGAACTATTCCATCAGGCCGTTACGCCAATAGAGATCCATATGACGCTGAGCGGTCTCTGCTTCTTCAATGTTTCAAACCGTGCCACCTTCTCGGCGATCTTCGATGTCGATATGACATCGGCGGCAGCGCGGCGAGCCCGCAAGCAGCAGATCCTGCTGACGATCCTTGGGCGGCTGAACACGACGATGGAAGGCTTCGTTTCGGATTTCTCGTAAAGATCGGTCCTTCGCAACCGCCGCACCACAGAACAGCCCGGCGTCGTCTCATGGAGCCACGCCAAAGGCCGGCTGCGGTTTTTGGCGGGCGAGTGGCGGGAATGCGAGGGCGATCGCGGCCGCCCCCAGACCGACCGTTGCGGAGCCGATGAACAGCCAGGAATAATTGGCGAAGGTGTCGAAGATCCAGCCTCCGACGAGAGGGCCGAAGGCCATGCCGAGGCTGGAGAGCATCGTCGCCGCACCAAAGACCGTGCCGATAATGCGCGGCCCGAAATATTCCCGCGCCAGCACCGCATAAAGCGGCATCACACCGCCATAGGCGCTGCCGAAAATGATGGCGAGCGCATAGAATTCGCCGAGCCGGCTGACCAAGAGATAGGTCGCGAGTGCGGCCGCCTGCACCAGCAGGCCGGCGACCAGCACCGGCTTTACCCCTATCCTATCGGCAAGGCTGCCATAGAGCAGCCGACCACCCAGTCCGGCCAGACCTTCGACGCTGTAGATGCTGACGGCTGCCATCGGTGCGACGCCGCAGATCGTCGCATAATTCACCATATGGAAGATCGGTCCGGAATGTGCCGCGCAGCAGGCAAAGAAGGTCAGGCCGAGCACGATGAATTGCGGCGACCGAAAGACTTTCGACAGCGGGGGCCTGGCGCCGTCGGCTGCGAACTCGGTTCCGGTTTCAGCGGTTTCGGCCGGTGGACGCCTGACCAGCAGAGCGGCCGGCACCAACAGCAGCCAGGCGCCGATACCGATCATCAGCATGGCGGGCCGCCATTCATAGGCCGAGATCAGCCAACGCGCGAAGGGCGAGATCGTCATCGGCGCAACGCCCATGCCGGCGGAGACGAGCGACACTGCAAGGCCGCGGTTTTCGTCGAACCACGCCGTCGTCGCCGCGATCATCGGCGCGAAGAAGGTGCTGGCGGCGAGCCCGACGAGGATGCCGTAGGTCAGTTGGAACTGCAGCAGCGTCCCGGCCCGGCTCGCCAGCACAAGCGCCAGGCCGAGCAGCACCGACCCGATCATCACGACGACGCGCGGGCCGAAGCGGTCGCTTGCCGCGCCCCAGAAGAAGCCGCCGAAGCCCATGACGATGAAATTCAGCGTCATCGCGCTGGCGATGCCGACATGCGACCAGCCGGTCGCCGTTGCGATCGGCTCCTGGAAAATCGCCAAAGAGAACATCGCACCGAGCGCAACGCAGGTCATCAATGCGCCCGCAGCGACGATGACCCAACGATAGGAAACACTCATGGCTTCATAACCTCCATGCCGACAGAGTGATCGCGACGCATGCGGCAAGCCTACCGCACTCCGCGCCTGCAATCCAAAGACGTTTGAACCGCTGCGATTTCGACAGCGCGCTCAAATCTTTTTTCGTCGCACTTAGAGAGTACGGAACATCACCAATGCATCGACATAGCCCTGCGTCGGATGAAGAAACACACCGGGAAGACGACCGACGATTTCGAAACCGAGCGATTGCCACAGCGCGACGGCGCGTTCATTGCTGCTGACGACGAAATTGAACTGCATCGCCCGAAAGCCCCTGGCGCGGGCATGCTGCAGGGAATGGTCATGCATCCGGCGAGCGACGCCGCGGCCGCTCGGCGGCGTTGGTCATGTAACCGCAGTTGCAGACATGCCGGCCGCCGCCGGCCTGATTGGCCTTGATGTAATAGGTGCCGAGGACCACACCATCCTCTTCCGCGACGAAAGTCTCGCGGTCCGGTCCCATCCAATAGGCGAGCGCACCGGCTTCAGAGAGATCACGATCAAGCGCATAGGTTTCGCCGGCGCGGATCGTCGGACCGATGATCCTCCAGATCGCGTCTTGATCGTTCTTATCTGCGGGGCGGATCAGCATGCCCGATGTCTACAGAAGCCTGATATGGCTTGCAACGGATGGGCGGCCTCCGGCCAATGCCGGAAGCGCCTTCCTTTCGAACGACATCAAACCCTTTCGAGCGCGATCGCGATGCCCTGCCCGACGCCGATGCACATGGTCGACAGCGAATATTTTCCGCCGGTCTCATGAAGCTCCAGCGCCGCCGTGCCGGTGATGCGTGCACCCGACATGCCAAGCGGATGGCCGAGCGCAATCGCGCCGCCATTGCGGTTCACCCGCGCATCATCATCGGCAATGCCGAGCGCGCGCAACACCGCCAGCCCCTGGCTGGCAAAGGCCTCGTTGAGTTCGATCACGTCGAACTGTTCGGCGCTCATGCCGAGCCGCGCCATCAGCTTGCGCGAGGCCGGGATCGGCCCGACACCCATCACCCTTGGCGGAACGGCGGCGGCAGCACCACCGAGAATGCGGGCGATCGGCGTCAGGCCATATTTCCGGGCCGCCGCTTCCGAAGCGACGATCAGCGCCGCCGCCCCGTCATTGACGCCGGAGGCATTGCCGGCCGTCACCGTGCCGCCCTCCTTCTTGAAAGGCGTGGCGAGTTTCGCCAGCGTCTCGATCGTCGTCGCCCGCGGATGTTCGTCTTTTTCGACGATGACGGGATCACCCTTACGCTGCGGAATGATCACCGGGGTGATTTCCTTCGCCAGCCGTCCGTTCGCCTGGGCGGCCGCCGCCTTCGCCTGGCTTCGCACCGCGAAGGCATCCTGGTCCTCACGGCTGACATGATAGTCCTCGGCAACGTTCTCACCGGTCTCCGGCATGGAATCGACGCCATATTGCTTCTTCATCAGCGGATTGACGAAGCGCCAGCCGATCGTCGTGTCGTGGATTTCGGCGGCCCGGGAAAAGGCCGTCTCGGCCTTCGGCATGACGAAGGGCGCGCGCGACATGCTTTCGACGCCGCCGGCGACCATCAGCTCGGCCTCGCCGGAGCGGATGGCCCGCGCCGCGGTGATCACCGCGTCCATGCCGGAGCCGCAAAGCCGGTTGATCGTCGTGCCCGGAACTGAGATCGGCAGGCCGGCCAGCAGCGCCGACATGCGCGCGACATTGCGATTATCCTCGCCCGCCTGGTTGGCGCAGCCGAAGATCACGTCATCGACGGCTTCCCAATCGACGGCGGCATTTCGTTGCATCAGCGCTTTCAGCGGAATGGCGCCGAGATCGTCGGCGCGCACCTGGGACAGCGAACCGGCGAAGCGGCCGATCGGCGTTCTGACATAGTCGCAGATAAAGGCTTCGGTCATGGCTTTTCCTCAGAGTTGCGGGACGACGAGGTCGCCAACCGGCCCTTCGACGGTGAGCGGCGCGCCGGTCATCGCCTGCAATTCCTCTTGCGACATCGCGGCGAGCTTTTCGCGCAGGACGAAGCGTCCCTTGACGATGTCGATGACGGCGTGGCTCGTATAGACGCGGGTGATGCAGGCTAGGCCGGTCAGCGGGAAGGTGCATTTCTCCACAAGCTTCGGCTCGCCCGTCTTGGTGACGTGTTCGGTGATGACGCAGACTTGCTTGGCGCCGTGCACCAGGTCCATGGCGCCGCCGACGGCCGGCACGCCTTTGCTGCCCACCCGCCAGTTGGCGAGGTCACCGCTCTGAGCCACCTGATAGGCGCCGAGGATTGCGACGTCGAGGTGGCCGCCGCGCACCATGGCGAAGCTGTCGGCATGATGGAAGAAGGCGGCACCCGGCTTCAGCGTCACCGCCTTCTTGCCGGCATTGATCAGGTCCCAGTCCTCTTCGCCCGCCGCCGGCGGCTCGCCGAAATTCAGGATGCCGTTTTCCGTGTGGAAGATTGCCTGACGGCCGGGCGGCTGATATCGGGCGACCATTTCGGGAAAGCCGATGCCGAGGTTGACATAGGCGCCGTCCGCAATGTCCTGCGCGGCGCGCCAGGCGATCTGCGCGTTGGAAAGCTTGATGTCTTCACGAGTGTCGATGGTCATACGTAGGCCACTCCGGCTCGAATGAGCTCTTCTTCCTGTTGGGGATTGGGAACGGCGACAACGCGGTCGACGAAGATGCCGGGTGTCACCACGTGTTCGGGATCGATGCCGCCGGCCGGCACGATCGACGAGACCTGGACGATCGTCTTTTCCGCCGCCATGCACATCAGCGGATTGAAGTTGCGGCCGGCCTTGTTGTAGGTGAGGTTGCCCTGGATATCGCCGATTTCAGCCTTCACGATCGCAAAGTCGGCCTTCAGCCAGCGCTCCTGCACATAGTGGCGGCCATCGAACTCGGCGATGACCTTGCCGTTGGCCAGTTCGGTGCCGTAAGCCGTCGGCGTGTAAAAAGCCGGAATGCCGGCTCCGCCGGCGCGGATGCGCTCGGCAAGCGTTCCCTGCGGCACCAGCTCGAGCTCGATCTCGCCGGCCAGATATTTATCCGTGAAGGCGCGCGGATCCGACGACCGCGGAAAGGAACAGATCATTTTCCGGACCAAGCCGGCATCGATCATCGCCGCGATGCCGATGCGCCCGTTGCCGGCATTGTTGTTGATCACGGTCAGGCCCTTGGAGCCCTTGTCGATCAGGGCATGAATGAGCTCGATCGGCGCGCCCGAGCCACCGAAACCACCGATCATGACGGTCGCGCCGTCACCGATCTCAGAGACGGCTTCCGCCGTGCTCCCGACTGTCTTGTCCATGCGGGATCTCTCCTTGGCTATGCGATCGGGAACTGGTTCCCATCCTTTGAGCGTCAGGGATAAAGCGCAGCGGGCCGGACGGCAAGAAATTTGTGCGATATTTGACATTTGTTCATACATCGCACAAACTACTCAAGTTGATTGGAGACTCGGACCCATGCGCGAAACGGATTTCGTCAGCGGCTTTGCCCGCGGCCTGAAAGTCATCGAAGCCTTTGGCGAAACGCGGCAGCGGCTTTCCATTGCCGAGGCGTCGAAACTGACGGCGCTCGATCGCGCCACCGTGCGCCGCTCGCTGCTGACGCTCGCCGAACTCGGTTATGCCGATTACGACGGCAAGTTCTTCACCCTGACACCGAAGATCCTGCGGCTTGGCCATGCCTATCTCGCGGCGACGCCGCTGCCGGCGCTGCTGCAACCGCATCTCGATCTTCTCTCGGAAAAGGCCGGCCAGAGCGCCTCGGCCTCGGTGCTCGACGGTACCGAAATCGTCTATATCGCCCGCGCCTCGCAGCGCCGCGTCATGTCGATCAATTTGACCCCCGGAAGCCGCCTGCCCGCTTACTGCGCCTCGATGGGCCGGGTGCTGCTTGCGGCTCTCCCCGAGAGCGAAGCGCGCGCCATCCTTGCCCGCAGCGAGCTGAAGAAGAACACTGTGAATACCAGAACCGATCCGGAGGAGCTCATCACAGAATTCCGCCGTGTGCGCGCCGAGGGTTACGCCATCATCGATCAGGAGCTGGAGATCGGTCTCTGCTCCATTGCCGTGCCCATCGACAACGACCGCGGCGAAACCGTCGCGGCGATCAATATCGGCGCGCCGGCCGCTCTCGTGCCGGCCGCGGAGATGAAGGAGCGGTATCTGCCGCTGCTGAAGGAAACGCAGACCGCATTGCGGCCATTACTGCGGCGGTGACGGCAAGCAGTTCCAGCAAAAGTCCGCAGCGGTTTTGCGTCCGGAATACGTAAAGAAACAGATGGAGCGGCCCCAAACAGGGGCCGCTCGCAATCGTCAATGCGTCAGGTCGAGCGCGGCTGTGAGGTCGCCCATCGGCGGCCGATCATTGTTGCGCAGCGCCTTGTCGCGGGCGAGGATGCCGGGCAGCACCGGCAGATCATAGCGCGCGGTGATGAAGCGGATGATCGAGGTCGTGTCGTACTGGGTGTGATCGACCATGCCGCCCTTGGCGAAGGGCGAGATGATGAAGGCCGGAATGCGGTTGCCCGGGCCCCAGCGGTCGGCCTTCGGCGGCGCGACGTGATCCCAGAAGCCGCCATTCTCGTCATAGGTGACGATGACGAGCATATGGCCCCATTGCGGGCTCTTCTCCAGATGGGAGACGATATCGGCAAGATGCTGGTCGCCGCTCGACACATCGGCATAACCGCCATGTTCGTTGAGGTTGCCCTGCGGCTTGTAGAAGGAGACCGCCGGCAGCTTGCCATCGTCGATATCCCTGAGGAAGGCTTCGCCGCCAAGACCGCCATCCCTCAGATGTTCGGCGCGCGCCGGCGTGCCTGGCGCGAAATTGGCGAAATAGTTGAACGGCTGGTGGTGGAACTGGAAGTTCGGCACCGGCGTGGCGTTCTTGCCGTCGAGGGCTGCCTGCCAGGCGCCGCTATACCATGCCCAGCTGACACCCTTCAGCGACAGCAGGTCGCCGATGGTAATTTCATGCTGCGGCGGCAGCGTCGTTGCGGCGGTGGGATCGGCATAGGCCGAATCGCCGTCCTTGGCCGGCGGATTGGCGCTCGGCTGGTAGGGCGGCTGCATGGTGTTGACGGCATAGAAGTCAGGGGTCAGCGTGCCGTCGGAGACGAATTTCGGGGCGCCCTCCAGCGCCGACTTCGGGGCGTTTTCCGCCACAACAAGCGACGTGCCGTCCGCATCGACCTTGGCAATGGTCGGCTTTGCCGGGCTCTTGTCGGCGTCGGGATAATAGGGCGTGCAGGCGCAGACGAGTGCGAAGTGATTGAGGAAGGAACCGCCGAAAGCGCCCTGGAAGAAGTTGTCGGCAATGACGTATTTCTTGGCGACCTGCCACATCGGCAGGATGGAGCCGTCGTAGTGCCCCATGACGAGGCTGCCGGAATCGGCCCAGGCCACGAACTTGTCGTTCTTGCCGCCGTCGATCTGCATCTGCTCCTGGTAAAAGCGATGCCAGAGATCGCGGGTGATGACCGAAGGCGCCTGCGCAAAACCCTTGGGATCGTCGATCGCAAAGGTGGCGTTGGCAAGATGGGCCGACTGCGCCTCGGTGACGGCAGGCGTAACACCCTTGGCGGTGAGGCCGCCCCAGGCGGGCGGCAGTTCGGATAGCAGCTGGCCGTCGCGGTCGAGCTGGCGGGCGTGATCGGCGGTCGCGTTCGAGAGCCCGTCGACGCCGGGAAAGCTGCCGTAGAGATTATCGAAGCTGCGGTTTTCGGCATAGATGACGACGACATTGTCGATCTTGTCGTAGCCGGCGGGCGCCGCATGGGCTGCCGTTGTGATCGCAAACGGCACGATGGCCGATCCGGCGAGACAGATGGAATGGAGGGTCTTCAGTCTTTTCACGTCAGTTCCTCATGGCTAGGGGGCGTTGGCTAGAGGGAGCGGAGAACGCTCGGGGGCGTCCAAACGCTATTCCGGCCGTCTATCAACTTTGTGACATCGGGGGTTGGCGTGATGCCGCAGGCGATAGCCGTCATCAATTTGTTGCAACAAGGTTCGATCATGGAGCAAACCAGTCTTAAGCTATTGGAATCCTTATCATGGCAATCAAGACCATCTGGCTTGTGCGGTCCGGCCTGGCGGTGAGCATGGGTGCTGTGGCGCTCTGTCTTGCCAGTCTTCCGCTGCGGCAAAGCAGCGCGGCGACCACGGCCGGCCTGCATCCCGGCCCGATGTCGCGCGCCGAGGCCTTTGCCCGAGCCGAAACGCTCACCGCGCTCGGCCGCAAGATATTCTCGGATGCCTCGCTGTCGGCCTCGGGGCTGCAGGCCTGCGCGTCCTGCCATGATCCGGCTCACGCCTTCGGCCCGGCATCGGCGACGCCTGTCGAAATCGGCGGCCAGCATATGGACCGGCCGGGGCGGCGCGCCGTGCCGACGCTGCGCTACCTCCAGGCGGTACCCGCCTTCACTGAGCATTATTACGATTCCGAGGACGAGGGCGACGAAAGCGTCGACAATGGCCCGACCGGCGGCCTGACCTGGGACGGCCGTGTCGACCACGGCGCCGATCAGGCGAAGATCCCGTTGCTTTCGCCCTTCGAGATGGGAAACAAGGATGCGGCCGAAGTGGTGGCAAAGCTGCAGAAGGCAGCCTATGCCGATGACATCGAGGCGGCATTCGGCGAGACGGTGTTCGACAATCCCGACGATGCCTTCGACGCCGCCGCCGAGGCGCTCGCCACCTTCGAACAGAGCGGCCCGGATTTTTATCCCTATTCCAGCCGCTACGACGCCTTTCTCGCCGGCAAGGCGACGCTGACAGCGCAGGAGCTACGGGGGCGGCAGCTGTTCGAGGATCCGGCCAAGGGCAACTGTTCGAGCTGTCATCTGAGCGAGCCTGCCAATGACGGCGAACCGCCGCAATTTTCCGATTTCGGCTTCCTCGGACTCGCCGCTCCCCGCAATATGGCAATCCCGGCCAATAGCGATCCGAACTATCACGATCTCGGCCTCTGCGGCCCTCAGCGCACCGACTTTGCCGGACGCAGCGACTATTGCGGCCTGTTCCGCACCCCGACGCTGCGCAATGTCGCTCTGAAGAAGAGCTTCTTCCACAACGGCTATTTCCACTCGCTGCGCGACGTCGTCTCCTTCTATGCGACCCGCGACAGCGATCCCGGCCGGTGGTATCCGAAAAATTCAGATGGCACGGTCCGTAGATATGACGACCTGCCGCAAGCCTATTGGGACAATCTCAACCAGGACCCACCCTTCGGCCGGAAGTCCGGCGATGCGCCTGCCCTCACCGACCTCGAGATCGACGACATCGTCGCCTTCCTGGGAACGCTGACGGATGCCGATCTGCAATCTGATGCGATCGGGCATTGACCCGGGGCCGGCGGACCACTCTTGTTATGGACTTGCTAGGCTAAGGACGGAAACGCATCTCGCGACCGTTGCTTGAGAATATGCAATCAATGATTTATATGCTGTCATTGATGAATGGAGGCAATGATGGCCAGCATGACGATCCGCAATCTCGATGATGGATTGAAGCAGCGGCTGCGCGTTCGCGCCGCCACGCATGGGCGATCAATGGAAGACGAAGCACGCGATATTCTGCGTACGGCACTTGCGACCACCGAGCCGGTGGCGCGCAATCTCGCCGATACCATTCGCGCCCGCGTGCAATCGGTCGGAGGGGTTGAGCTCGAAATTCCGCCCCGGCAGCCGATCCGGGACGCGCCGGACTTTGACGCGTGATCGTTCTCGATACCAACGTCATTTCGGAACTGCTCACGCCGGCGCCGAATGCGGCTGTAATCGAATGGCTCGGGGCACAACATCCACTATCCGTATTCACGACCGCGATCACCGAAGCGGAAATTTTGTATGGCTTGCGTCTCCTTCCTCCCGGCCGGCGTCGGCGTAATCTCGAGGCAGCCATCCTGCCGATATTCAATGAGGACATGAGTGGCCGTATCCTGCCATTCGATCGTGACGCGGCAGATGTCTATGCCATCATTGCCACCGATCGCCGCAAGGCTGGCAGGCCGATCAGCCAGTTCGATGCGCAGATCGCAGCCATCGCCATCTCGCGCGGCGCTTCACTCGCAACGCGAAATGTGTCCGATTTCGACGGAACCGGCTTGCAGATCATCAATCCGTGGAAGGATCTCCTCGCATCGTAGAATTCTAAACCATCTAAGTCAGCCAAGGTCGACCTAAGCATTCCCACTTGATGTATCATAATTTCCGATATACATCATTTTACTGGAAATGATGGGGGAATGATGGAACGCTCGTTTTTGACGATTGCCGCCGGCGAGAATAACGACGCGATCCGCGCCCTTTCGGCCCCGGCGCGGATTGAGATTCTCAAACTGCTCTGTGCCAAAGGGCCGATGAATATCAACGACATCGCACGCGCGCTTTCCCTCCCCCAATCCACCGTCGCAACCGGCATCCAGATTTTGGAGGACGCCCGGCTTGTCGATTCCCAGCTGGCGAAAGCCCGCAAGGGAAATCAGAAGATCTGCTCGGCAATCTACAGCGAAATTCTGATCAGCTTCGAGGAAAGTGCGGCCCAAAGGGCCAACAATATCATCGAAGTCGAGATGCCTGTGGGGTTGTACACCAGTTGCGACGTCCATGCGCCCTGCGGTCTTTGCTCCACCGAGAGCGTCATCGGTCCCCTCGATGTGCCGGACTATTTCCTCGATCCGCAGCGCATGCAGGCCGGGCTCGTCTGGTTCGGCCGGGGCTATGTGGAATATAAATTCCCCAACAACGCCAAGGTGTTGAACAAGGATATCCGCGCCATCGAGTTTTCGCTGGAGCTGTCGTCCGAGGTGCCCGGCACCAATCCGGACTGGCCCTCCGATATCACGCTCTGGGTCAACGGCATGGCGATCGGCACCTGGACATCGCCCGGCGATTACGGCGACAAGCGCGGCGCCTTCACGCCGGCATGGTGGAAGCTCGAGGGCTCGCAATATGGGATGATGAAGACCTGGCGCATCTCGACGCGCGGAACCTTCATCGACGGCATCGCCGCATCGAATGTCACGCTCAGCGATCTGGCGCTTGCCCAGCACTCCTCGATCCGGCTTAGGGTCGGCATCGCCGAGAATGCCGGCCATACCGGCGGCGTGAATATTTTCGGCCGCGGCTTCGGAAATCATGGACGCGATATCATCATGCGGCTGCATGTCTGAATTATAAATATCGGAAATCTTGATTTAAATATCACGCTTCTTTCCAGATTTGACAACCAAAAATGCACGACAACATACTGTAATAACACAATTATTTTAGAAAATTGAATTAGTATGATTAAAACCGTAACTCGGTTGACAGAACGACATTCCTGATATCAAGTTAGAGACAAGAAAACAAAAATTCTGATATATAAACGGGAGGATCCGTTGAAGACGAATGTCGTTGCCCACCGCGATTTCCGCGTCGCGACCATTGACGCCAGGCTCTACAGTTCATTTCTCGAACATCTCGGCAGAGCGATTTACGGCGGCATCTATGAGCCCGGACATCCCACAGCCGACGAGGACGGATTTCGCCGCGACGTGCTCGATCTTGTGCGTGAGCTCGACACGCCATATTGCCGTTATCCCGGCGGCAATTTCGTCTCGGCCTATAATTGGGAAGACGGCGTCGGCCCGCGTTCGGAGCGCCCGGTTCGCCTCGATCTTGCCTGGCGCACCCGCGAAGCCAACCAGATCGGCGTCAATGAATTCGTCGACTGGTGCAAGAAGGCCAACACCAAGCCGATGCTCGCCGTCAATCTCGGATCACGCGGCCTCGATGCCGCCCGCAATTTCCTGGAATATTGCAATCATCCCGGCGGCACCTACTGGTCGGACCTGCGCCGCAAGCACGGCTGGTCCAATCCGCACGATGTCAAATTGTGGTGCCTCGGCAACGAGATGGATGGGCCCTGGCAGGTCGGTCACAAGTCGGCCTATGAATATGGCCGGCTGGCGGATGAGACGGCCAAAGCCATGCGCGGCTTCGACAAGTCGCTCGAACTCGTGGTCTGCGGCTCGTCCAATTCCGATATGAAGACCTATCCCGAGTGGGAAGCGCAGGTTCTCGACCAGTGCTATGACAGCGCCGACCATATTTCGCTGCACATGTATTTTGCCAATCGCGAGAAAAATACGCTCAACTATCTCGCCCGCGCGACGAAACTCGACCGCTACATCACCACGATCGGCGGCGTGATCGACTACATCAAGGCGAAAAAACGCTCCAAGAAGTCGATCGGCATTTCCTTCGACGAATGGAACGTCTGGTATCATTCCAACCAGCAGGACAAGGAGATCCTGGCGCGCGACGAATGGCCGGATGCGCCGCATCTCCTGGAAGATATCTATAATTTCGAAGACGTGCTGCAGGTCGGCGGCATTTTGAACACCTTCATCCGCCGCTCCGACCGGGTGCGCATCGCCTGCATCGCCCAACTCGTCAACGTCATCGCCCCTATTATGACCGAGGACGGCGGTGCGGCCTGGCGCCAGACGATCTATTACCCCTTCTACTACGCTTCCCGATATGGCCGCGGCTCGGCGCTGCAGCTGGTCGTCGACGGCCCGACCTATGACAGCGACGAAGAGAACGACGTCCCCTATCTCGACGTATCGGCCGTCCATTCCGAAGACGGCAGGCAGCTCACCTTCTTTGCCGTCAACCGTCATCCGAACGCGGCGCTCGATCTCGACGTGCGGCTGGAAGGTTTCGAAGCCGCCCGGGTGGTCGAGCAGGTGGAGATGACCCATGGCGACCTGGAAGCCGTCAATACGGCTGCGCGGCCGAAGACGGTCGCTCCGGTCAATGTCGAGACTGCGAAGGTCGAGGATGGACGGGTGCGGGCAGCGCTGAAACCGCTGTCCTACAATGTCATCCGGCTGTCGGTGTGACAGCCGTCGCCGGGTAAGCCCCGGCTGAAGATATTCGGCTCACTGCGAGGAGGCAGGCGGGCCGGAGGGATGGTTCACTGAGGCTCTGCCTCTGCGAACCGACAACCGCGACGTGCCCCTGCGTGCCTTTGCGGCCGCCGTATCGTCGCTTTCTAGGGAGGAGTTCATGCAACAGTGGAAGAGGCTCGCATTTGGCGTCGCGCTGGCCGCACTCGGCCTGACAGCGGCGGCCAAGGCTGATGACTACACCTCCTTGCCGCGCAAGGAGACGCTCATCGTCGAAAATCCGGAAGGGACGATCAAAAATCCCGGCTGGTTCAACATCTGGGTCAATGGCGGCGGCGGCGTATCGACCGGCCTGCAGCAGCTGACCATGGATACGCTCTGGTATATCGACCCCGAACAAGGGCTTGGCGGCGCGACCTGGGACAATTCGCTGGCTGCCGACAAGCCGCAATATAATGCCGACTTCACCGAGATGACCGTGAAACTGCGCAAGGGGCTCTTCTGGAGCGACGGCGTGGAGTTCACGGCAGACGACGTGGTCTATACCGTCAAGACGCAGATGGATCACCCCGGCATGGTCTGGAGTGCTGCCTTCTCGGTGCAGGTGGCAAGCGTCGAGGCGACCGACTCCTCGACTGTGGTGTTCAAGCTGAAGAAGCCCAATTCGCGCTTCCACGCCATCTTCACCGTTCGCTGGAACGGCGCCTGGATCATGCCCAAGCATGTCTTCGAGAAAGTCGAAGATCCGCTTCGCTATGATTTCGCCAATCCCGTCTCGCTCGGCGCCTACAAGCTCAAGTCCTACGATCCCCAGGGCAAGTGGTATACCTGGGAGAAGCGTGACGACTGGCAGCGGACATCGCTTGCCCGCTTCGGCGAGCCGGCCCCGAAATACGTGACCTATACCGATCCCGGCCCGCCGGATAAACGCACTATCGCTCAGCTCGAGCACAATCTCGATATCATTCACGACAACACGCCCGAGGGCATGTTCACGCTGAAGGAAAAATCGAAGTCGATCGAGACCTGGTTCCCGGGCTTCCCCTTCGCCCATCCGGATCCGACACTTCCGGCTGTCATTTTCAACACCCAGAATCCGCCCTTCGACAACGCCGATGTACGCTGGGCGCTTGCCCTGCTGATCGACATCAAGGCCGTTGACATGGCGAGCTACCGCGGCGCTGCGACGCTGTCGGCGCTCGGCGTGCCGCCGACGGCGGCCACGATGAAGGACTATCAGGCGCCGATGCAGGATTGGCTGAAGGATTTCGAGATCGATACCGGCAAGAGCAAGATCAAGCCTTATGACCCGACGGTCGGGCAACAGATCGCCGATATCCTGCGCAAGCAGCCGAAGTTCAAGGACCAGATCCCGACCGACCCGCAGGCAATCAGCGGTGCCTTCGGCTATGGCTGGTGGAAACCGGATCCGAAGGCTGCCGGCGAACTGCTGGAGAAGGCAGGCTTCAAGAAATCCGGCGGCAAATGGCTGACCCCGGATGGACAGCCCTTCAAGATCCGGATGACGGTCGAGGGCGACACCCGCTCCGTCTTCACCCGGGCCGGAACGCTGATCGCACAGCAATGGGCCTCCTTCGGTATCGACGCCAAAGCCGTGCCGGCCGCGAAACTTTGGCAGGTGGCACTCCAGCCCGGCGATTTCCAGGTGGCGATCGCCTGGAGCGTCGAAACCTGGGGCGGCGATCCCGATCTGTCGTTCTTCCTCGACAGCTGGCATTCGCAGTTCGTGGCCAAGAAGGGTGACAATCAGCCGCCGCGCAACTGGCAGCGCTGGAGCAATCCGGATCTCGATAAGATCATCGAAAGCATTCGCGGCATCAGCGCCGATGATCCGAAGGGCGTCGAGCTCGGCAAGGATTATCTGAAGCTGGTCGCCCGCGAAATGCCGACGATCCCGCTGATGTCCTATAACGTCTTCACCTCGATGGATACGACCTATTGGACCGGTTATCCGACGATCGCTGATCCTTATACCGATCCGGTGCCGAATTGGGCCAACTCCAGGCTGATGATGGTCAAGCTGAAGCCGGCACAACCGAAATAATCCTCCCAACGCCGGCGCGAGTGTTGCGCGCCGGCCCCCTAATCGACGGGCATGTGGCATGTCCGTCGATCCTTTCCACTTGATGAAGGGAACCAGAGAGGAACCACCGCCCTATGACGTCCTATCTGATCTTTGTGCTGAAGCGGTTCGGTCAGTTTCTGCTTGTTGTATTTCTTGGCGTGACGATAACATTCTTCGTCACCCACCTGACCCCGATCGATCCGGTCGAAGAAAGCATAGGCGCCATCACCCAGATGGGGCAGTCCGATCCGAATGCGATCGAACTGATGCGCCAGTCGCTTCGCGAGCTTTACGGTATGGAGGGCTCGATCTGGCAGCAATACCTGCATTTCTGGCTGCGGCTTGCGACCGGTGATCTCGGTCCCTCGCTATCGGCTTTTCCCACCCCCGTTTCCACCATCATAATGCGGTCCCTGCCCTGGACCATCGGGCTGATGTCGGTGTCGACCCTGATCACCTTCGTGCTCGGCAATGCGATCGGCGCGCTCGCCGGTTATTACCGCAAGGACATGGTGCTGAAGGCCGTCAGCCTCGTCTTCATCGCCCTGCTTCCCATTCCCTATTACATCCTGGCCTTCGTGCTTCTGATTGTCTTCGGCTATCTCTGGCCGGTGCTGCCGATCAATGGCGGCTACGAGATGAACGCCAATCTCGACCTCTCTTTTGCCCTCGTCCTCGATATCCTGAAACACTCGATCCTGCCGGCCTTGTCACTGATCATGGTCGGCGCCGGCAGCTGGCTGATCGGCATGCGCGCGCTCGTTTCCAACATCATCACCGAGGATTACGTCGTCTTCGCCGAGCTGGGCGGCGTTCCGAAGCGCAAGATTCTGCGCTCCTATATCGCCCGCAATGCCATGGTGCCGCAGTTCACCGGGCTTGCCATGTCGCTCGGCGCGATCTTCAACGGCACGGTCATTACCGAAATCGTCTTCGGCTATCCGGGCATCGGAAACCTGCTGATCGAAGCGGTGCATGCCGGCGACTACAGTCTGGTGCTCGGCCTCAGCGCATTGTCGATCGTCGGCGTTGCCGCCGCCGTGTTCATCATCGACATTCTGAGCCCGCTGATCGATCCGCGCATCAAGGTGGAATAGAGCATGTTTACGATCGTCCGCGACCTCGCGCGCCAGAATATGGAATTCCTCAGCGGCCTGCTGCTCTTTGCCGTCATCGTCGGGCTGGTCATCATGTCCTACTTCTCGCCGTACGGCGCGACCGACATCTATCTTCTGCCGCCCGATATGCCGCCCGATGGCGAATATTGGCTCGGCACGACATCGCGTGGCCAGGATGTTTTCTGGCAACTGACGACCGCGCTCCGCAACACCCTGTTTTTCGGCATCGGCGTCGCCTTCATTTCACGCATCATTTCGCTGGTCGTCGGCCTCGTCGCCGGCTATGCCGGCGGCGCGGTCGACCGGGTGCTGATGGCCATCAACGACAGCGTCATGGTCATCCCGCAATTTCCGCTGCTGATCCTTTTCTATTTCGTGCTGAAGGACAGCATGACCTGGACGGTGCTGATCGTCATCATGGCCTCGCTCGGCTGGTCCTACGATGCACGCCTCATCCGTTCGGTGGCGATCAGCCTGAAGACGAGATCCTTCACCACCCAGAGCGTCTATTCCGGCATGAGCATGCGCAAGATCCTCGTCGAGGAGCACCTGCCCTATGTTCTGCCGATCGTCTTCGCCACCACGATGAACAACATGATCTGGTCGATCGGCATGGAGATCACCCTGTCGGTGCTGGGCTTCACCGATATCGAGACGCCGACCATGGGCATGATGATCTATTGGGCCAATGCGCATTCGGCGCTGATATCAGGCATATGGTGGTGGGTGGCCGCCCCCGTCGCCGTCATCGTCGTCCTCTTCCTGGCGCTCTTCCTGCTGTCCATGTCGATGAACGAATACAATGATCCGCGCAGCCGGCTCAACCGGATGGGAAGTTAGTATGGATCCTTTGGTCGAAATTGAGAATCTGAAAGCCTATTACCGTGCCTTCCTCTACGGCGTCGATCGCGAGGTGCGCGCCGTCGACGATATCAGCCTGACGATCGCCCGCGGCGAGGTCTATGGCGTTGCCGGCGAATCGAGCAGCGGCAAGACAACCTTGATCAAGACCATCGCCGGCGCGATCCGGCCGCCGCTCCGGGTCGTCTCGGGAAAGGTGACATTCCATTTCGACGGCGGCACCCAGGATATCTACGCGATGAAGCCGGAAGAGCGCCTGGCGCTGCGCTGGCGGCATCTGTCCTATATCATGCAGGGTTCGATGAATGTGCTCAATCCGGTGCGCCGGATCCGTCACTCCTTCACCGATTTCGCCTTTCGCCACATGAAGGTCGGCAGGAATGAGTTTTTCGAAAGGGTCGCCACCCATCTGCAACGGCTGAAGCTGGATCCGCATCTGCTCGACGCCTATCCCCACGAGCTCTCCGGCGGCATGCGCCAGCGCATGACCATTGCGCTTGCCACGATCCTGACGCCGGAATTCATCATCGCCGACGAACCGACGACCGCGCTCGACGTGATCGTTCAGCGCGACGTCCTATCGATGATCCGCGAAATCCAACGCGAGATGGGTTCGTCCTTCCTGTTCGTCACCCATGATATGGGGGTTCATGCGACGGTCTCCGACCGCATCGGCATTGTCTATGCCGGGCGTCTTGTCGAGGAGGCGCCGACCGCCAAACTCTTCAACATGCCGCTCCACCCCTATACGCAGCACCTCGTCGGCAGCCTGCCGCGCATCGGCGATGCGACGGCCCGCCCTTCGCTGGAGGGTCGTCCGCCGAACCTCGCCATGCCGCCGGAAGGCTGCCGGTTTCACCCGCGCTGTCCGAAGCGCATGGAGATCTGCTCGCAGAAGGTTCCGCCGCTCGTCACCGTCGAGCCGCAGCGGCGCGTGGCGTGTTTTGCCGTTACGGGAGATCAGGTTTGAGCGCTCTTCTTAGCCTCTCGCATGTCACGAAAGTCTACCGGCAGGGCGGCATGCTCGGCCGGCGCCTGATCACGGCGGTCAAGGACGTCAGCTTCGAACTTGGAGCGGAGCCGGAGATCCTGTCGATCGTCGGCGAATCCGGCTCGGGAAAATCGACGATCGCGGCGATGATCCTCGGCCAGACCGAACCGACGGAAGGCGAGCTTCAATTCAGCGGCAGGACCGTTGCCATCCATAGCAGGTCCGAACGCAAGGCTTTCATGAAAGAGGTCCAGCCGGTGCTGCAAAACCCCTTCGAAGCCTTCAATCCGCTGAAACGTGTCGACCGTTATCTCTTCGAGACGGCCCTCAATTTTTCATTCTCGGGAAAACGGCCGGACCGGCAGCAGGCGGAGCGGATGGCGGATGCCGCGCTCGTCCATGTCGGCCTGACCCTTGAAGAAGTGAAAGGCCGGTTTCCCCACGAACTATCGGGCGGCCAGCTCCAGCGCGTCGCCATCGCCCGGGCGCTGATCCCGCAACCCCGCCTGCTGGTGGCCGATGAACCGGTCTCCATGGTCGACGCATCACTGCGCATGGCGATCGTCAACCTCTTTGGCCGCCTGAAAAACGAGCTCGGTCTCTCCATCGTCTACATCACCCATGACCTCGCCACCGCCTATTACATCAGCGACAACATCATCATCATGCGCAAAGGCGAAATCGTCGAACGCGGACAGGCCCGCCCCGTCCTGGACAACCCGCAGCATCCCTATTCGCGCGCGCTCAAGGATGCGGTGCTGGCCGCCGATTTCAGCCCGGCGACCTAAGCCTCGCAACGAGTAGGCAGCTTTCCCTCACGAGGGTTGGCGAGTTTAGCGTTGCCTTAAAGAAACCGTGCAAGGATGAGCGTCTGTCATCCACGCCGGCAACCTGATGAAGTTTCGAAGAAATCTCGCTCGCTCCGCAATAAGCCATACCAGCGCATTCGCTCCCGCAATATTTGCGGCGATTATTGCAGCAATCGTCGTCTGGGTGGCAACGAACTGGCGGCTGGAGCGATCGCTGGCCGAGGAACGTTCGATCGTCGCCGGCGAGCTTGCCACCATATCCTCCCGACTTCAGACGAACCTCAACAGCAATGTGAAGCTGTTGCAGGGGTTGGCGGCCGGCATCGCAGTCAATCCGGAGATGGGCCAGAACGGATTTTCCAAACTCGCCGCGCAGATCCTGCAGCCCGATTCACAATTGCGAAGCTTCGCCGCCGCGCCCGACATGGTGGTCCGGTGGGTCTATCCGGAGAAGGGAAACGAAAAGGCCATCGGGCTCGACTACCGCACCAATGAGAAGCAACGGGCTGCCGCGATGCTGGCGCGCAACACCCACAATATCGTTCTCACGGGCCCGGTGGAGCTTGTCCAAGGTGGAACCGCTTTCGTGGTCCGGTACCCAATTTACATCACTGAGGGAAAAAGCCAGATTTTTTGGGGACTGCTTTCCGGCATCATCGACATACCAAGGCTCTACCAGGAAAGCGGTCTTGGTTCGACCGAGCTTGAACTCGCCATCAGCACCGTGCCGGAGCCGAACGAGCCCAAACAGGTCTTTTTCGGCAGCATGGCAACCTTTTCCAGGAAGCCGGTCCTGGCATCCGTCGATATGACCTACGGCCGTTGGACCCTCGCCGCACTGCCGAAGCGCGGATGGGGCCAAAAGAGCGGGATCGGCATTTTTGAGTTCTACGCGAGCCTGCTGGCACTATGTGTCGTTGCGCCGATCGTCTGGATCGGCTTTCTGACCAGATCGCGCCAAAGAACGATCGAAAAGCTTCGCCTTCACAAGAAGAAGCTCGTTCGGGCCCGGCAGAGGCTGGAGTTCCTGTCCTTGCATGACGCATTGACGGGGCTTCCCAATCGACGATTTGTCGACCGGATGATCGCGCAACCGCCGAGACCCCGTGCACAGGATTGTCTGATCCTCATTCATATCGACCTCGACCGGTTCAAGGAGATCAACGACACGAAAGGCCATGCCGGAGGTGACGCGGTCTTGCAAGGGACGGCTTCGCGCCTTGCCGATTTGGCTGGTCCAGACGACGTTGCGGCTCGGATCGGTGGAGATGAGTTCATCTTCGCCAGCTGGAGCGCCGATCCGGAGCCGAAGGCAAACGCATTGGCCCGGCAGATTGTCGAGACCCTCGAGCAACCTCTCTTCATTGACGGTATGGCCTGCGTTGTCGGGGCAAGCGTCGGCGTCGCCTGGGAGACCGATCTCGGGCGGGACCTCGGCCAATTGCTTCTCGATGCCGATCTGGCCCTGTACGAGGCGAAGAAGGCGGGCCGCGGCCGCGCGGCGGTGTTTACCGAAGAGCTTCGTAGCGCCGCGATCCATTCGAAAGAATTGGCGGACGAATTCAATCACGCGCTCGATCGCGATGAACTCGTTGCATTCTTCCAGCCGCAATTCGATGCCAACACATTGGCCATTGCCGGCGTCGAGACGCTTGCCCGTTGGGACCACCCGCAAAAGGGCCTGCTCGCCCCGATCAGATTTCTCGACGTCGCCGAAAAGCTGGGGCGTAGCGGCGACATGGACAGGCTGATCCTGCAAAAGGCCCTGTTCGAGCTGACGCGATGGGACAGCCTGGGAATGCAAATCCCCCGTGTCTCGGTCAATATTTCAGCGCGCCGGCTGGCGCAGGCAAATCTGCTTGCCGAGTTGTCCGAGCTTCCCATCGCCAAGGGTCGCCTGTGTTTCGAGCTGCTCGAGACGATCTCCTTCAACGATCTTCAACCTGTTCTCAACGAGATCATTCCAGCGGTTAAAAAGCTCGGCATCGAAATCGAGATCGACGACTTCGGCACCGAACATGCCAGCATCGTCAGTCTGCTTCGATTTGAGCCGCGACGGCTGAAGATCGATCGCGAGATCATCAAGCCGATCATCGCGTCTCCATCGCAGCGCCGTCTGGTCGCCTCGATTATCGAAATCGGCCGATCGCAGAACATCGACATCGTTGCGGAGGGCGTGGAGACGATGGAGCATGCGAAGATCCTGAAAGAGCTCGGTTGCCATATATTGCAAGGTTATGCGCTGGCACGGCCCATGACCTCGGAGCAATTGATTGAATTTTGCCGCGGCTCGCACGCGTTGCAGTGCGGTTGATCAGTTACGGTCGGCCTGCGCGACTATTGCTCTGACGCAGATCCATCAGGTTCCGGAAAGCGTCATCGCGCGGAGATACCGTGGTCGTCGTCGTCCATGAAGGACCATGAGCGTGCCCAACAGAGACATCGTCACCGTCACCGTCGCGCAGCCCGAGACGACGGATGGCGACGCTGACGCAGTGGAACCGGCTGTCTCTTGAGGTGTTTCTCCCGATCAACAGGGAGCTTCCAAATGACCTACGTCGCATCGCCAAGCTACGATCGTAACGACGCCAGCCGCGCGTCCAACCTCCGTCAGTGTCTCGAGACTGCCAGACGCCACCTGAATGAGACTTCACACAATTCGGAAACCGAGAAAATCGAGAGGCTCGTGGCTTCGGCCATCGAGGCGGGTTGGGAAGAGGATGAAGTGCGCCAGGCACTGAGCGGCGGCGAGGAGCAAGGAAACAAGACGCCGAAGCAGGAACCACCTGTCCCGACTATGGGCGTGGTTCCATCGTCATCCTTCTAGCGCATCGGCCCGAAAATCCGATTTTCGGAAAGCACGATGCGAGGATTGAAAGTGTTGGAGCGCCGTGCCTCCTTTTGGACGCACGGCGCTCTAACGACGGGCATCAGCCACAGTTCCAGGCTTGTTCCTGGATTGGGACTGACGCCGTCATCAACAGCAATTGGCTGATGCGGACGTGCTAACCCGGTCCAGGAGGAGGAAGTTCGCAGTGCCTTATGTCTTCCGTCCGCATTCCCTTATTGTTTCGTGGCTGCCTTGAGCACGCCTTGCTGCAAATCCGCCTCGTCGGCAAGAATGGCGGCTGCCTCGTTGAGCAGGACGTCCTTGGCGTTCTTGCGGGCATTCTCGATGGCAATATCGGCGCTCAGGCTGCGCTCGCCTGCCTCCAGGCCATCATCTCCAAGGTCCTCGCCATCCCCTGCTTCGGCTCGATCCTTGAGCCGTTTCTCGCGAGCCGCCGCTTCTTTGCGACGTTCGGCTTCGTTGAGGGAAATGACCCCTTTTTCGCGCTGCGCCTTGAGGTCGGCAATGTCTTTCACCAGGCGCTGGAAGTCCGGATCGGTCTTGACCCGCGCATCATGGCGGCTTTGCAATGCCGGAAGCAATGTCGCGACTGTCTCGGCACGCGGGTATTTCGCGGGCTTGATCTCAGCCCACGGCAGCGCATTGTCATAACTGGTCTCGCCGAAAGCAGTCGGATCGGACAATCCCGGCAGGCTGAGATCAGGCGTCACGCCATGCAGCTGCGTCGTGCCACCATTGACCCGGAAGAACTGGGCAATCGTCACTTTCAGCTCGCCGAATTCGGGTTTGCTATTGTGCACGATCTGGTCGAGATCGACGACCGTCTGAACGGTGCCCTTGCCGAAACTGGGTTCGCCGACGATCACGCCGCGACCATAGTCCTGGATTGCCGCGGCAAAAATCTCCGAAGCCGAGGCCGAGCCGCGATTGATCAGGACACCCATCGGGCCTGTCCAGACAGGCGCTGCAAGATCGGCGCTTTTGACCTCGACCTTGCCGTCGCTGCCGCGTTGCTGAACGACCGGCCCCTTGCCGATGAACAGACCGGTCAAATCGATCGCCTCGTCCAATGAACCGCCGCCATTGTTGCGCAGGTCGATGAGAACGCTGTCGACCTTTTCGTCCTTCAACTCGCCGAGAAGCTTGGCGACATCGCGGCTTGCACTTTTGTAATCCTTGTCGCCCTTGCGCTTGGCGTCGAAATCCTCATAGAAGACCGGCAGGGTGATGATCCCGATTTTACGCGTGGCGTCGCCCGCCTTGACGGAGAGTACGGTCTTCCTGGCAGCCTGCTTGTCGAGAGTGATTTTATCGCGCACCAGGCTGATGACGCGATGCGTGCCATCGGCTCCGGCATCGGCCGGGAGGATATCCAGCCGCACGACAGAGCCTTTTTTGCCGCGGATCATCTGCACGACTTCATCGAGGCGGGTGCCCACCACTTCCTTGATCGCCCCATCCTTGCCTTGGCCAACGCCGGTAATGCGGTCTCCGACCGCAAGCTTGCCGGAGAGTTGCGCCGGCCCGCCGGGCACGAGCTCACGGATCGTCGTGTAGTCGTCGCGCTCCTGCAGCACGGCGCCGATGCCAAACAGCGAAAGCTTCATCGAGACATTGAAATCGGCCGAAGCGGCCGCGCCGAAATAGTCGGTGTGCGGATCGATCGACGTCGAATAGGCGTCCATGAACGACTGGAACACGTCGTCGCTTTTAAACTTGTAGGCGCGCTCGAGCGTGTTTTCATACCGTTTGTCGAGCGTTTCGCGAATGGCCGCGTCGGTTTTGCCGCCGAGCTTCAGCCGCAGCCAGTCGCTTTTGACGCGCTTGCGCCAAAGCTCATTGCTCTCGGCATCCGATTGCGGCCAAGGCGCTTTATCGCGCAGCACCGAAAAATCTTCCTGCGCACTGAAATCGAAGCCCTGCTTCAGCAGGCCGCGCGCATAGGTCATGCGGTCGACGACGCGCTGTTCATAGGCGTTGAAAATCGCAAACGGGATCTTCAGGTCCTGCTTTTCGATCGCATCGTCGATCTCGTTGCGATCCGCCATGAACCTGTCGACATCGGCCTGCAGGAAGAGCATGCGGTCCGGATCGAGCGACTTGATGAACCCATCCATGACCTTGGCCGACAAGGCATCGTCGAGCGGAACGGGCTTATAGCTATACCGCGAAAGGAATTGCGCGCTCAACTCAGCGGCCTGCGCCTGCCGCTTCAGCGGCTCCAAGACCGGCGGCGACGCGACTTCAGCATAGGCGGCCTGTGCGAGTGCAAGAAATGCACCGAGAAAAACGTAGTGTATGCGCATCCAGCGTCGATCCAATTCTTCATGCCTGTGGTCGATGTGTGATCTATGTGAGGCAATCATGGTTTTTTGGCAACCGGGTGGCAAATGGGATGGCTGAAAAGCCGCGGATTGCGGATCGCAGCTCCAATTTTCTCGATCTGATTCAGATGGCGGCGATTGTCGCATGCCGGCGGCCTCCAGAAGCAATTCATGGCTGCCGCGTGATTCACCCATAAGTGCGGCGAGACGGGCCTCTGAAGCTGGAATTTGGGGCCGGTCACTCAAGATGCGTCAGGAGGTCGACGACCATCGGTCGCTGTCCTTTCAACAGTTTAAGCGTTGCGTCGGCTAAGGAAAACCAACCCGCGCGATCAACCTCCGGAAAGCTTCTTACCTGGCCCGACCTTGGCGGCCATTCCATGTGAAATTCGGAACTCCGTATCGCGTTCACAGCCAGGACTGGATCAGCTTCGATCGACCACACGACGACAATCTTGCCGCCAGATTGCCGGTAATCGCCAAGCGGTCTGAATATGCCATCGATTGTTACACCAAGCTCTTCGGCAGCTTCCCTTTTCGCAGCCGCGAGTGCGTCCTCTCCAGGCTCGACCAATCCTTTAGGGATCGACCAGGCAGCCTCGTCTTTCTTCGCCCAGTAAGGTCCGCCCGGATGGACGAGAAGGACTTCGTAATTCTCGGAAGCGCGCCGGTATATGAGAAGTCCGGCGCTACGGATTGCCATTGCGTTATCCTCTCGCGTTGATGGCGCAGCCATTTCGGGTGTAGGGCCGGCTCTCCCATCAATAAAGCGAACGAAGTTCGCCCTTCTATGTCACGAGGGCATTAAACTGCTGCGGCCTGGTCGGCAGCCCGCAATCCGCTTTGCCACGCACCATGGGCTGTCGAGAAGTCGGACTGATGCGTCGCCTCGCCGGCGAAAAACAGCCGGTCGCCGACGGGACGCGCCAAGACTGCGCGTGCGCCCGCATGGCCGGGCAGCGCATGGCTGTAGGAGCCGCCTATCCAATCGGTATGACACCAGGAAGAGGCTGCCAGGGGCCGCAGGTGGTGACGAATATTGCTCCCGAGCAGCGACGACAGCTGGTCCAGAGCGAAGGCGAATGCTTCCAGTAAACCCGCGCGTTCGATGACGACGGCGCCATTTCCGCCAAAGAAGCCTTCGACGACCGGCCGCCCGAGCGGCCGGATATAATAGCTGCCGGTCTCAGCATTTCGCGGGTCGCCGAGCAGATGGGTTTCCGGCTCCAGACCATGATTGCCATGGAGTTCCAAAAACAGCTTGTCTGCGAGGCCAAGCGGCAGCTGACTTGCGGCGTGGAGGTGATCGTCGGCCTCCGGGTCGAAGATAATGGCTCCGCGGGCTAGAACGTTGGTCGATGACGTGATGATTGCCGCACCGGATGTGACAGGACCGCGGTCGGTCTCCAGCTGGACGCCGTTCGCGGTCAAGGTCACGGCTCGAACGGGCGTCGAAAGGCGCAAGGCCACGTTGGGAACGGCGGCGCTGATCAGACTTCCGTAGCCTTCCCGCACGCGCCAATTGGCATCGGTTGCCGCATTGTCATAGGCAAGAAAGTCAGAGACCGACAGCCGATCGAGCGGTGCGCCGTTCAGATATCCGCTGAGCGACTGGCAGTAGGCGTTCCATTCGCCGCCCGGCTCCAGCGCGTCCGAAGCCCTGTCGCTGGCGGGAGGATTGGCGCGCATCCGCTCCTCAAGCGCGTTCCATGCAGTCGCCGCAGCCGCCCGTTCATACGGCGTGAAGCCGAGATTGCGCCACTGGCTTTGCCACGCCGTGCGCCCGCGCTCGATAGTGAACCCGGATGCACGGCCAATGGCGACGAGAGGATTGCGCTCGGCAGAATGCAGCCAGCCGCAACCCAAATCCAGCGGCATCCCGGCCAATTCGATTGTCCAGGCGCGTCCACCCACGCGGTTGCTGGCTTCCAGGATGACGACCGAGCGGCCGGCATCGACCAGCTTTTTTGCTGCTGCAATGCCGGCCGCGCCAGCGCCGACAACAGCAACCTCGTAATCCATCGTCGCCCTCCGCCGCTGCGTCGCCAGCTTGATACGACACAAGCTTTACATCTAGGCTGCACCCGCTTCAACGGGCCCGAAAGCCTGCTAGTATGCTGACATGACATTCTTCGAAACACTTGTTGCATTGCTGGCGGTTGCCATCCTGCTGCTGCAGGTCACGCGCCGCATGCGGCTGCCCTACCCGGGCATTCTGGCTGCCGCCGGCGTCGCCGTGGCAATGCTGCCTGGGGCGCCGACGATCCCGATCGATCCGCCGACGGCGCTCGCCTTGTTCATCGCCCCCGTCCTTGTCGACTCGGCCTATGACTTCCCGGTGGGTGCGGCGCGGCGCATGCTGCTGCCGCTGTTCTTCTATGCCGTCGTCGCCGTTCTCGTCACGACAGGCGTCGTCGTGTCGATCAGCATGCTGACTGTCGGGCTTCCGATTGCGGTTGCGGTCACGCTGGGCGCAATCGTCGCGCCACCTGATGCGGCAGCCGCCACGGCGGTCCTTTCCAATTTGCCCGTCGCCCGCCGTGTGGATGCCCTGCTCAAGGGAGAAAGCCTGTTCAACGACGCGACCGCGCTGCTGCTTTTCGGGGCCGCGCTCACTGTCCAAGCGCGGGGCGGGCTGGATGCCGGGACGGCGCTTCAGGTGGCTATCGCCGCACCGGGAGGGATCCTATTCGGCATCGCTTTCGGCTTTGTCGTCTCGCGGCTTCGACCGATAACCGAAAACACCGTCGGCGGGACCCTGTTTCAATTCGTCTACGCATTTTCGACCTGGCTGATCGCCGAGCATCTGCACCTGTCGGCCGTCCTTGCCACCGTGGCGAGCGCAATGACCATCGCCACCCTTTCTTCGGTCGAGGATTCGCCACGCATGCGGGTGCATTCCTTCGCGGTCTGGACGACGGTCGTGTTCCTCTTGAACGTGGTGGCTTTCCTGCTGATGGGGCTGCAGGCGCGCCGCATCCTTGAGGCGATGTCGGCTGAAGAGCTTCAGCGGGCGGTGGGATTTGCCGCGATCGTGGTGGTCGGCGTCATCCTGGCGCGCATGGCGATGGCTTTCCTGTTTCACGCCGTCGTTGCGACCCGTCACCGGCGCGGCCGTGAACTGGCGCCTTTCACATCCGGGGAAACCTTGCTGGTGGGTTGGGCCGGTATGCGCGGCCTTGTTACGCTGGCGACGGCATTCGCACTCCCTGCCGACTTTCCCGAGCGAGACCTGGTCGTGCTCACGGCTTTCGCGGTGGTGCTTGCAACCCTGGTCATTCAAGGGGCGACCCTGGCACCGATGATCCATCTCCTGAAACTCGGTCGGCAGGCAGAAGTGCGCGATGAACTCAAGGCGGCCCGCGTGTCGCTCGCCGAGGCCGCCTTTCAGCGGCTTGAGAAGGAAAGCGGTACTGAAGCCGAAGCGATCCGGACGATCTGCAAGGATCATTGGACAGCATCCACCGATGCGGCCAGAACCTCACCGCTCAATCGGCGCCGTGACCTGACAATCGCAGCCGTTCTCGCCCAGCGCCAGCGCCTCGAGGAATTGCGCGATACAGACCAGATCGGTGCGACGCAATATCTCGAGTTGCAGGAGGACCTTGACTGGAAGCAACTCTCCATCGGCTCAGATGAGGATCGCCGCATCACAGAAAGCTAGATCTGACCAGGCAGTGGTCGACGCCAGGACAATCAATGGTTCCCTGATAGCGAACTGGGGTCGGATGGTCCGTTGCCGTCCCCTCTATTGGAAAGCGGCGCCATTCTCAAACACAAGTCTCGCAGTCGTTGCTACCGCTGGGCTTCTTGACGGCCTCACCCGGGAGAAGCGCTTGGCTCTTCGTGATCAGCGCCTGCACTTTCAGTTCCTGCAGGCGTCGATGGGGATGGTTCTGCAAAGTTTGAGTTGACCGTTTTCGATCGTGAGGCGACAGTTGCACTTGAGGAAAGCAGGAGGAAAAACGATGGACGAGCCGGATCGCTGGCGCAATATGGCAAACGCTCCGAAAGACGGCAGTCGGATCCTCGTCACGATCCGCCCGTCCGAACAGGGGCCGGCGGAAGTTGACCTTGCCTATTGGACGAATGGCGATCAGTTCGGTGGAGAAGGCTGGCGCGCCTCCGATTCCTCGCCCGGGCACATCATCGAATATGCCGAGCCGGAATTGAAGTGTTGGATGCCGATGCCCTCGGCAAACCTCGCCAGCAGCTCGATGCCCTCCCCCTGGGAAGGCGACGATGACCAGGAGCTTTACGGGTCGGGGATCTGACACATCGGGCCCGATTACATTGGTTCCGGCCCCGGCGAACAGGGCCGGATCGTCGTCCGCCACGACTGCGTCAACCAGATTGGGGTTCAACCGCATAAGCGCCTAGGCTGCGCGCACCCTGTCCCGGCCGCTTAGCTTAGCCGCATAGAGTGCTTGATCGGCGCGTCGATAAAGATCCGACGTGCTGTCGGACGGGGCGCACCCGGCGATACCGGCAGAGCAGGTGTAGCTGAAGTCGGGTGACTCAGGCAGGGGCCGGGAAAACCGGATCACCGTCAGCATGCGCTCGACGATGGCAATGGCGTCTTCCGTCTCGGTTGCCGGCATCACCAGAAGGAATTCTTCTCCGCCGACCCGCCCAAAACAATCGTTGCGGCGAACATTCTGATGAATGCGATGCGCAAAATCGCGCAGGACCTCATCCCCGGCGTGGTGGCCAAGGCGATCGTTGATGTATTTGAAATTGTCGATGTCGAATACGGCAAGGCATCCGTTGCTGCCATGCTGGGCGGCCGCCAGCATGTCGTCGACGCGCGCCATCACGAAGCGGCGGTTGGCGACACCCGTGAGCTCGTCGGTGTAAGACGCCTTGATCGCCTGATCGCGATCTTGCCGGACAGTCCTGCCATGCGCGCGCAAAGTGGTGATGTCGCTCGCAATGCACAGCATCCAACCGTTCTTCTGCACCGCCTCGGTCATCCAGAACCATCGGCCGTCCCACTGGTCCGTCTCGAAAGCGCGATAGCCGATCTTGCCGCGGCGCGACTGAGTCGAGCGCAGCCACTCTTCGAAATTGCTCGTTCGAATGACCGTGCCCCGCTGCTGTTGGAAATTACGCCGCATGAGATCCGGCCAGAGGGGCGTTTCATCCGGTTCGATGAAATAGGCCGAACGAAAGGCGCTGTTGGCGTATTGCAGCCGGTCATGACCATCATAGACCGCAATCAGCGTTTGCGTGCATGCAGAAAGGTGCAGAAGCTGTTCGAATATCTCGTCCATCCCGAACCCTGTCTGGTTGCCTCGGTATGACATGGCGCAGAGATCCTATGAGAAAAGAGCCTGTCAGCAAGCAAAAGACGCCTCCAGTGATTACGGAAGCGTCAACGAGCTGCCGGTCCCAATCGTGATTGGACATCGGCCGCCACCTGAGCGACGCTATCTTTGGGAGCGGACCATCTATTTTTCCGGAGATAGGAGGCCGAGATGGAACAGTACGCACTCGATCAGTTGAAAACCATTGCCAAGGTCAGCACGACCTGCACGCGCCTTGACATGACGCGGCGCGAACGGCTTGAGCGGTGGGCCGAAAGTCTCGACCGCAGCCCCAGGGCGTTTCTGAACACGCTTCACGAAACCGAATATAAGTCGATGGCGGAACGGCTTGCGCTGCGGGATGACGACACCCCGATCTCCGTTGCATTCGCTGACCCCATTCTGCGGGCGGCGGGAATGGAAAATGACAGCTATGGAGAGGCCAGGCGGTTCTTCGAGCTCAGCGACGAGCAATTGCACGGCCTTGTCTGCTTCTGCCATTTCGGTGAACACGTCAGCGCGGCAGTCATCGCTCGCCGCCTGCGAAAGATGGCGAGTTACAAACCAGGCGGCTTCTTCGCTCAGCTTCGTGCGTTCTTTGCCTGATTGAGGCTGAAGGCCATCTGGCGCTGCAAGGCCGGCGGTCGCCGCGGCGATGAAAGGGCCGCCACGGCGACCGACAGGCCGCCGTTACTGGCAATCTCCGGTGGCCCGGCGGTGAACGTCGTCGTTGCCAAAAACCGGCGCGGTTCTTCGTAACCTGGCTGGCGGAATGCCAATGGCTGGGAATAGCGACGGGCGAGCCGTAGCGGCGGGGCCGGATTTTGATGTGCCTTCGATCGGGCTGCTGCACGTTCAAGGAAAGGCGATTCAGTGCGGCACGCCCATCTGGCCATCCCTTGAACGCCAAACTGTCCAATCTCACGCGAAGGAAAAGATGGCGGGCCCGAAGGAATATGGCGGGGGCACGCGCATGCGTCGCGGTGAAAAGAGGGCAGCCCATGATCAAGCCGCAGGCCGCATAACGGATATATTGGCACCGCCGCACGAAAAGCTTGCATGCAAGCTATAAATCGGATGTCCTGAAAAAGGCTGCTGTGGTGTTGGGCGACTCCGAATGAAAACCCTCGACGCGCGAATTCGGTTTACAGGTGAGCGGCGACAGGTCACTGCCCTTTTCTATGACATTGTCGGCTCCACGGAGCTCTTATTGCGGAGCGAGCCGGAGAAATTCTTTCGCTCTGTCTCGGCATTACATCAGAATGCCGAAACGATCATAAAAAAGCATGGAGGTTTTCTTCATCAACGGCTCGGTGATGGGGGATGCTGTTTCTTCGGATATCCCGACCAATCCGAAGATGCGGCTGAAAGTGCGGTGCAGGCTTCTTTGGAATTGTTAGGCATTGCAGCGAGCACCAAGGGCAAGGCGCGCACAGCTTTCAGGCTGCGGATCGGGGTTGCCACCGGTCTTGTCGTCTTCTCCGCGCAAGGAGACGAGATTGTTGGCACAGCGCCGGTGCTGGCGGCTCGCTTGCAGGCAGAGGCCGAACCGAATTCCGTTCTGGTCGCAGATTCGACCGTTCAGCTCACCCGACACAATTTCGACTATAGCCTGGTGCGGAAGGCCAAACTCAAAGGCTTCGAAGAGCCGGTTGCGCTCTGGCGTCCGCAGGAACGTGATCGCTCAACGTCTGCGCTGTCGCCATTCAGCGAATGGGATCGGCCGATAAGAGGCAGGGAAAGAGAACTTGCCGCTCTTTCGAGCGCCTGGAATTCAGCTCTCGACGGCAAGGGCAGTTCAATCACCGTGGTCGGAGAGGCGGGCATCGGCAAATCCAGACTGATCGGCGAATTCGCCCGCAGCCTGTCCCATACTTCGCACGAGACCCTGATCTTTCAGTGCGGCAGGCGCTTGGAGAGCCAGCCGCTGCACCCCTTTATGTCGTTTCTCGAGAGGCTTGTGGCCGAACCCTCTGTTCTGAAGAATGGCGATAGCGGGGCTTTCATGCAGGCCCTTCAAACATCCGGCCGAGCCTTAGGGGCAGACATCGTCGACACCATTCTCTCATTTACATCAGACCGATCGCCGGCGACCTCGCGCAATCTTCGCGTGTCGGATCTGTCGGGGCGGGCATTCAGGCGGAAGGTCATCGAAGCCGCTGCCGACATCCTGACCTGCAAGGCGACTGGCGTTCCGACGCTCCTCGTCTTCGAGGATGTCCACTGGGCTGACGGCATGACGTTGGAGCTGATCGATCGGCTTGAATCACTCGCAGGCACGTTGCCGATCCTCGTGGTTCAGACATCGAGGATCAGACGATCCCTGGCACTGGCGACCGAGATAGAATTATCCGGATTGGCCTCTGCGGCGGTTCGCGATCTCGTCGCCTCGGTCTGGCGTGAGCGTCCCCCGCCGGGCCTGTCGGATTTCATTCTGGATCAATGCGATGGCATGCCGCTCTACGCCGAAGAACTGGCCAACTTCTTCCTGGAAAGGCAACCCTTGGGCAAGGCCTTATCCGAATGGAAAGGGCTGCTTATGGAAGGTGGCGTCAGCTCGCTGAATGATCTGCTTGCCGCCAGACTCGCGGCGACCGGTTCCGCACGACGGGCAGCGCAATTTGCGAGCGTCATCGGTCGCGAATTCAACATCTCGCTGCTCGCCTACCTTCTCGAAGGGGTCAGCCGGCAGACGGTGGAGATCGCGGTCGAGCGGCTTGTTTCCCAAGGCATCATCGAGCCCTCTGCCGACACGCCCGGCTCCTTTCAGTTCCGGCACGTACTCACCCAGGAAGCCGCCTATAGCAGCCTTCTCAAAAGCGACAGACGACGCATACACAAGCGGATCGCCGAACTCCTGATCGGAGAAGCAAAGCCCAGTCTGCCGGCTGCCATCGCTGCCTGGCAGTGCGCCGAAGCAGGCTTGCACGACGCCGCGGCCAGGTTTGGCCTGGCGGCGGCGGAGGCGAGCGTTCTGCGCTCCGCTATGCACGAGGCGAACGTATCGCTCGAACTCTGCGCGCAGGAGGTCGACAGGCTTTCCCGGCGCCATCCCGATCGCACCGAACTGGCATTGGGCCTGCTCGAACTTCAGGGGGTCGTTGCGACCGCGCTCGAGGGAGAGGGCTCGGAAAGCGCGCGCCGGGTCTATTCCCGCGCAATGCAGCGTCTGAGGAAACAGGCCTCGGCTGTCCGGTCGAAACATTTCCCGGTCTATTGGGGATGGTGGTTCACGGCACCCAACATTCTGACGCAGCAGTCTCGCGCGCGCATCCTCGTCGGCGACATGCAAACCGTCGAAGATCAGGAGACGCGGCTTCAATCCTATCACTGCGGATGGGCGACGAGCTTTCACGCCGGCGAGCACGAATTCTGCCTCGATTGCGTCGCCAGAGGCCTTGATCTTTACGATCCGGAAAGAGCGGTCAGAAATCGCGCCTTTTTCGGCGGACATGACGCCAAGGTCTGCGGCTTGGGCGAGAGCGCCCTGTCCTACCTGCTTCTCGACAATGCCGATGCCAGTGAACATGCGATCGGACAGTGCCTGGACTGGGCGGCCTCGACCGATCATGCCGGGAGCATGGTTCACGCGCTTTATTACGCCATCGTCCTGCGCCGCTGCCAAAGCCGATATGACGATGTCCATGACCTCGGCGAACAAATGCTGGCGCTTGCCGAGCGACACGGCCTCGCCGCCAGCCAGGCGCGCGCCAACATGTATTGCGGCTGGGCGGAGCTGATGACGTCGTTTGCCGAACGCGGCGAAGAGCGATTCCAACACGGTCTGCTGCTCCAGCAGCAATTGGGCACCGACGATAATTTTTCCATGCACAGCGACATGCATGCGCAGGTGTTGCAGCGGCTCGGCAAGCCTGCTGAGGCCCTGGCGACCATTCACAATGCGATCAACGTTGGCCGCAACAGCGGCCAACGGTTCTGGCTCGCCGAACTCTACCGCCTCAGTGCAAGACTGAGACGAGATCTGAACGACCCTCCATCCTTGATAAGAAGAGACCTGACGAGGGCGGTGCAGATTGCCGAGGGACAAAAGGCTGCCTGGCTGGCCGAAAGAGCAAAGCGCGCCTTGGACGGACTACCAAGGTCGTAGGGCCAGGAGGAGGCGATGGAGAACGGGGTGCTCGACAACATCTTTGATGCCCCTACCCTCTCGCCCCCTGATCCCTGGCAGACGGTGCAGCGCATCCTGGCGCGCAAGCACGAATACGGGATCACCAGGCTGGGCTCGGTCACGGAACTCGACCGAATCGGGATCCCCGTCGTCCAGGTTGTCAGGCCGCGCTCCCTTTCCGTCGCCGTCAGCCAAGGCAAGGGCTTGACCTTGCCGCTTGCGGCGATATCGGGCCTGATGGAATCCCTGGAGGGATGGGCCTCGGAGCGGATTGCCCCGGAGCGCGTCTTCGGAGCGGCTTTTCGCGAGATGAACGAGCAGAAATTCTGGTCGCACCTCGGCGTCGGACGAGAGGCGGAGAGGCTTTCCTGGATCGAGGGACTGGATCTCCTTTCGGGCCGGAGAACCCCTGTCCCGCTTGCCCTTGTCGACTCCGCCTACACCCTCCCCTCGCCTCATCCGCATTGGCTGCCCAGAGACACAACGGGTCTGGCAGCCGGCACCAGCCTGCAAAGCGCAACCTTGCATGCCTGCCTGGAGATTCTCGAGCGGCAGGCGCGATGCACGGCGATGAAGACGCCGCATTTCTTCGACCGCTTCCAGATCGACTCGCGCTCGGTCCGCTCAGGCAGCGCCGGGGAGATCATGCAACGGCTGGCCAAGGCGGGGTTTATCGTCGGCATCTGGAAAATCCCGGCGCCGCATGCGCTGCCGATCTACTGGTGCCACGTGATGGAAGATGCCGGCCGCGCGCCCTTTGCGCCCTTGCCGGCCGAAGGCTTCGGCTGCGACTTCAGCCACGATCGGGCGCTGACGAGCGCATTGCTCGAAGCGTGTCAATCGCGGCTGGGAGTGATTTCGGCTGCGCGCGACGATATCAGCAGCGAAGTCTACGCATATGCCGACGCTTCGGAGCTCGCCGCATGGCGCGCGCAACTCGTAAAGGGCGGCAGCTCCTACCGCCCCGATGAAGGTCATGGCGCCAGCGGCCGCCCCATCCTGGCGATCGTCGAGGGGTTGAGGCTGGCCGGCGCGAAGGCGGCGATCCTTGTGGTTCTTCATTCCGACGATCGCGTCCCTCTTCACGTCGTCCGGGTGGTTGCTCCTCCGCTGGAAACAAATCCGGAGGCGGATCTTGCGTGACGATATCGTGGTCTTTCTCGGCCCCACCCTCTCCGCGACGGAAGCGCGGAAACATCTGGAGGCGATCTATCTGCCTCCCGTCGGCTGCGGCGACGTCGTGCGCGCCGTGGCGGACTACGCGCCACTGGTGGTCGTGCTGATTGACGGCGTCTTCGCGCAGCGCCCCGCCGTTCGCCACCAGGAAATTCTCTGGGCGATGGCCCGAGGGCTCCGCCTCTACGGTGCGGCCAGCATAGGCGCGCTCAGAGCAGCGGAGCTCGCTCCCCAGGGAATGCTCGGGCATGGACTGATCTACCGGTGGTACCGACGGCACTCGCTCGCCGACGATGCCGACGTCACGGTGCCGATGGCTCCCGTCGAACTGGGCTCGCGCGCATTGGGTGATGCTCTCATGGACATCAGGCTCAGCCTGAAAAAAGCGGAACGCGCCGGGGTCATCGAAAGACGACTGAGACATCAGCTTCAGTCACTGGCACGCTCGCTCCACTTCAGCGAAAGGTCGTACGCCAGGCTTTTCGCGGCCGCAGAAAACAATCTCAGCGCTGCGGACCAGCTCGCAGTTCTAAAGGCGTGGCTGAAAGCCGGAACCATGAACCAGAAGCGAACCGACGCTGTAAATCTCCTGAGATATCTGGCCGATCACAAGATCAATTGTCTGAACAAGCCTCCTTCGTTCGAATTTGAACTTACGGAATCATTCGCCAATGACATGGAGTACTGTGGAATTCTCGACACGCTATTGTCGAAATGCCCGTAGTACTGGTATAGTCGAAGATCGCTCGGCGTTGGGCAACGAGCGGTGGGGGCAGCTTTGGATGCCATCACACATTCGCGGGGAGCAGGCGACGGGTCGGCTTTGGAGCGGCCGCTCGGAACGCGTTTCCTTGTCTTTCCGCAGCCATCCTTCATTCCCGGCTATGAAAAGCCGGAAGTGGTGTGGATCGGGCCGTCTGCAGGCCCGATTCTCGCAGGGCCGTCGGACAGCCGGATGTACGTCGCAAATCCGATTGAGCCGAAAATCCCTTACGCATCGCCGAATCTGCCCCCATATCGGGGTTTTTTGAGGCCGCCAGCAGAACCCGGCCCCGACGGCCATTTTGACCACATCGGTCCCGACTCACCTGCTTTCCTTTCGACACACAGCTTTGCCTGTGCACGTCGCGTTCTCGACATTTGTGAGAGCTACGTTGGGCGCCCGATCAGCTGGTTCTTTGAACCGACGCTGGAACGGCTGGAAATCGTTCCCCGCATTCCCCATTGGCAGAATGCGCAATCCGGCTTCGGCTTTCTGGAGCTCGGCGAAAGCGAACCGGAAGGCCCGACATCCTGTTTCGCGCTGAATTTCGACGCGGTTGCCCATGAAATGGGGCATCTCGTTCTGCTGAGCGAACTTGGGATCCTCGAAGGCGACGGATCCGGCAGCGCCTTCTTTTCCTACCACGAAGCGATCGCCGATTTCATATCGCTCCTGGGATTGCTGCAATTCGATACCGCGCTGGACCGGCTGCTTCGCCGCACAAGAGGCAACCTCCTCCTGCACAACGAACTCGACAAATTTGCCGAGCTCAGCGACGAAAAGCAGCTCAGATCGCTCAACAACTCGCTTCGTGTCAGTGATGTCAGCCAGGAAGTGCACGACCAGTCGAAGCCCTTTGCGGCGGGCCTCTTCGACTGCCTGATCGAGGTCTACCAATCACTGCTGTTCGAGCGCGGACTGTCGAAGATCAATCCCAGGAAGTTCAGCGACCTCCGCCAGCAGATGGCGCCGGCGCTGATAGAAGAAGGATTTCGGGCATCGGCGACATCCTATGAGCTGACGCATTTCGCCGCGAAAGCCGCCCTGCAGGAGGCGCGCGACGTGATCGGCGAGGCGGTGACGCGCTCCTGGACATATCTCGACCCGGATAGCCTGACCTTCGAGGCTGCGGCTTCGGCCTTTCTCGAGGCCGCCTGGCGGGGGCGCGGGCGCGCTTATATCGACCAGCTCGAAGATTGCATGAGGTGGCGCGGCATCCTTTAACCAAAGACGGGAGGCATCGATGACAGACGACAGCGTTCCAGCACCTTCACTACCTGGACTCCCCTATGTGGCGGGCCAGATCATACTCTACGGCATAGACTTGAACGACACCAATCGCATTACCCACCTGGATGTTGGGATGGCGGGAAAGGCGGAACTGCAGATAAAACTCGCAAGCGGAGTCGGCATAACGGGATCGACGGTCCTTGCTTACGGCTACGCATTCGAGGGTCACTGCTACAGGCTGGATTGCAACCGCATTTTCGTTGTCACAGGTCCGCATGCCGAGCCTGCAGCCGGCTGCGGCTTTGACCCCGCGTTGGGGTACAAAATGTGGCGGCTGACGGCATCCACACAAATCCTGGAGATCTCGACGGCTTTCGGCGACGCCAGGACGCTTATTCTGGATGCCCAGTTGCCCGGCAAGAGGTCCCCGAGTTCCTACGCTATCACACTCAGAATGGCCCATCGCAATGGTCGCCTCAGCAACGATTAAACTTCCAACGGGGGAGAACAATCATGCCATGTGACGTGACAATAGATGTGACGGAAGCCTTCACCGCTTTAACAGTGGACGATGGGCTTAGTCCCTACGTGGACAAAAACAATCAAAAGCTTGAGAACTTAGCTGTGGGGCCTGCAACCTTCGACATATCGGTTGCGCTCGATAGCAAGAATGAAGCTATGGTCTTCGTCCGGGCGACGGATACCAAATCCACAAAGTGGATCTTCAAATACAGCATTCCCGATGAACTCGATGGCGGGGGTAGGATCTATGTTCCCAAGAGAGTGCCGACATCGCAAGCCGCATCGCAGGCGGACCTCGATAAGCTTGCGCAAGAGGTCGAGAGCTTGAAGGAGAGTATTGCAGGCGGTCCAAGGTAGCGAGATACACATCCCGGCCGTCCCGCCAATTATACGCAAAAACCCCGCGGTGTGTTGCCACCGCGGGGCTCTTTGACGCCCGACCCGGGAGAGAGGGTCAGGCAGCCTGAACCTTGCGGCTGGTGCGCGCCCATTCGGGCAGCCAGTCGCCGTGGGTGGCGAGCAGATCGTCGACCAGCGACCAGATCTGGTCGAGGTCGAGTTCGGCTGCCGTATGCGGGTCCATCATCGCGGCGTGGTAGATGTGCTCGCGATTTTCCGTCATCAGCGCCTGCACCGTCAGTTCCTGCACGTTGATATTGGTGCGGATCAGCGCCGTGAGCTGCGGCGGCAGGTCGCCGATGAAGGTCGGCTGGATGCCGGAGGCGTCGACGAGGCAAGGCACTTCGGCGGCGCAATTGGTCGGCAGCGAGGTGATGCAGCCATTGTTGCGGACATTGCCGTAGATCACCGAGGGTTCGCCGGTCCAGACCGAGTTGATGATCGAGGAGGCATATTCCTTCGACGGCTGAACCTCGATCTTGTCGGCCGAACGATAGGCCTCCGCCTGCCCCTTCCAGCGCTCGATCTGCTCGATGCAGCGTTTGGGATATTCATCGAGCGGGATGCCGAATTTCTCGATCAGGTCCTCGCGGCCCTCCTTGATGAAATAGGGCGTGTATTCGGCGAAATGCTCCGAGCTTTCGGTGACGAAATAGCCGAGCCGGGTCAGCATCTCATAGCGCACCTTGTTCGGGCAGCGCGGGTTCCAGCCGGGCTTCGGCGCCCTGCCCTCGCGATAGCCGCGCAGGAGATCGGGATAGAGGTTGCGATAGGACCCGTCCGGCTGGCGATGCTCGAATTTGAGATAGAAGGCCATGTGGTTGATGCCGGCCGCGCGGTAGCGGATCTCCTCGTAGGGAATGTCGAGGTCGTGGGCCAGCTCCATCGCCGTGCCCTGCACCGAATGGCAGAGACCGACCTGGCGAATGGTCGGGTATTTCTCCGATATCGCCCAGGTGTTGATCGCCATCGGGTTGACATATTGCAGCATGATCGCCTCGGGGCAGACGGCGAGCATGTCCTCGCAGACCTTCCAGAGATGCGGCACGGTGCGAAGCCCGCGCATGATGCCGCCGACGCCGAGCGTATCGGCGATCGTCTGGCGCAGCCCGTATTTCTTCGGCACCTCGAAATCGGTGACCGTGCAGGGCTCATAGCCGCCGATCTGGAAGGCGACGACGACGAAATCGGCGCCGGCAAGCGCCTTGCGCTGGTCGGAATAGGTCTCGGCCTTCGCCTTCACGCCGAGCGTCGAGATCAGCTTGTTGACGACGATGGCGCTTTCTTCCAGCCGCTGCGGGTTGAGATCCATCAAGGCGATCGTCGCGCCCGACAGGGCCGGACGCTGAAGCACGTCGCCGACGATGTTCTTCATGAAGACGGTGGAGCCAGCTCCGATGAACGTGATTTTGGGATTTGCTGCCATTATAACCTCCGGCATTCGGCAATCATGCTACCTCGAAAGCGGCTTTGACGAGCCGTTCGGTGTAGGCGGTCTTGGGATGGGATAGAACTTCGTTGACGGGGCCCTCTTCGACGATCTTGCCATGCTGCATGACGATGACGCGATGGCAAAGAGCCCTGACGACCTTGAGATCGTGGGAAATGAACAGGTAGCTTAGGCCCCGCTCGTCCTGCAGCTTGCGCAGGAGTTCGATGATCTGCGCCTGGACGGAAAGGTCGAGCGCTGATGTCGGCTCGTCGAGCAGAATGAATTCCGGCTCGAGCGCGATGGCGCGGGCAATGGCGATGCGCTGGCGCTGGCCGCCGGAAAATTCGTGCGGGAAGCGCGACAGGATATTGCCGGGCATGCCGGCGGCAATCAGCGCCTCACGCACCCGGTCCTGCCGTTCGGCCTTGGTCGCCCCCAGCCTGTTGACGACAAGCCCTTCCTCGATGATCTGGCCGATCGTCATGCGCGGGTTGAGCGATGAGAACGGATCCTGGAACACCACCTGCATGCGGGCGCGCAACAGCCGCATCTCGGCTCTGGAAAGGCCGTGGATCGGCTGATGGTCGAAATGGATCTCGCCGCTCTCGGGCGTGTTCAACCGCAGGATCGCCTGGCCGAAGGTCGTCTTGCCGGAGCCGGATTCGCCGACGAGGCCGAGCGTCTCGTGACGGCGCAGGGTCAGGTCGAGGCTGTCGACGGCGACAAGCTCGCGCATCGCCGGCTTGAGAAAGGTACCGTGACGCATCATGAAGGAGACGCGCACGCCCTTGGCATCGAGGATGACATCCGATCCCTCCGGCAGCGGATTGGCCTGGCCGCGTGGCTCGGAGGCAAGCAGATGCTTGGTATAGGCGTCCTGCGGATTGGCAAACAGAGCTTCGGTGGTGTTGTGCTCGCGCACTTCGCCAAGCTGCATCACATAGACGTAATCGGAGAACTGCCGCACCACGGTCAGATCGTGGGTGATGAGGATGACGGCCATCCCCAACTCCTTCTGCAGGTTGCGGATCAGGTTCAGGATCTGCGCCTGCACGGTGACGTCGAGCGCCGTCGTCGGCTCGTCGGCAATCAGCACGTCCGGATCGTTGGCAAGCGCCATGGCGATCATCACGCGCTGGCGCTGGCCGCCGGAGAGCTGATGCGGATATTGCATGAGCCGCACGGCAGGATCGGGGATCTGCACATGTTCGAGCAGTTCGAGCGCACGCTTTTGCGCATCCCTCTTGCTGATCCGGCGATGCACGCGGATCGCTTCGACGATCTGGCTGCCGATCGTATAGATTGGGTTCAGCGAACTCATCGGCTCCTGGAAGATCATCGAGATGCGATCGCCGCGCAGCTTGCGGCGCGCCCGCTCGGAGAACTTCAGGATATTGCTGCCGTCATAGGCGACCGTCGATGCCTCGGAGACGACGGCGCGCTTCGACAAGAGCCCCATCACCGTTCGCGCCGTTACCGATTTGCCCGAACCGGATTCGCCGACGATCGCGATCGTCTCGCCGCGATAGAGCTGGAAGGAGACGTCCTTGACGGCTTCGACCATGCCGTCTTCGACCTTGAAATTCACCGCCACGTTGCGGGCGTCGATGATGGGCGTGTCCGAACGGCCATCATGGTCGTGGCGGACGGGCGGGGCGAAGGAATTGACCAGTGCAAGAGCCATATCAATCACCTCAATAAGGATCGACCGCGTCGCGCAGTCCGTCGCCAAGCGCATTGAATGCGAAGACGGTGACGAGCACGAAGCCGACGGGGGAGAGAATCCAGGGATAGGAGCCGATCACCGAATAGGTCGCCGTATCCTGCAGCATCAGCCCCCAGGAAATCAGTGGCGGCTTGACCGCGAAGCCGAGGAAACCCAGGAAGGATTCCAAGAGCACGACGCTCGGTATGGCGAGCGTCACCGCGACGATGACATGGCTCATCACGTTCGGGAAGATGTGCTGCATGATGATGCGCATGTCGGTGGCGCCGACGGCCATCGCCGCCCGGACATAATCGATACGGGCGAGCGCCAGCGTCTTGCCGCGCACTTCGCGCGACATCTGCGCCCAGCCGAGCGCCGACATGACGGCGATGACGAAGGCAAGGAAGACGTTGGTCGGCGCCGTCACCGGGATGAGCGAGGTCAGCGCCAGATAGAGCGGCAGTTGCGGGAAGGCGAGCACCAGTTCGACGAAACGCTGCAACCAGATATCGAATGTGCCGCCGAAATAGCCGGACACCATTCCGACGGTCGTGCCGATGATGGTCACGATGAAGACCACCGTCAGGGCAATCGTCAGCGAAATGCGCGAGCCGATGATGGCGCGCGACAACACGTCGCGGCCGAACTTGTCGGTGCCAAGAAAATGCACCGGCTGGCCGTCAGTCGAGCCGAAGAAATGCCGGTTGGCCGGGATCAGGCCGAAAAGCCGGTATTCAGCGCCCTTGACGAAGAAGCCGAGCAGCCGCGGGTTGTCGTAATCCACGCCAACGATCGGCTGGAAGGTGACCGGGTCGAGCTCCTCGGAATCCGACAGCGCATAAACGCGCGGCTGGAAGACCACACCTCCGTCCTTGTCGTGGAAGCTGATCATCTGCGGCGGCGCGAAGCCGACATCGGTTGCCTTCGGGTCCATCGGCGCAAAGAAATCGGCAAAGATCGCCATGACGATCAGGAGCACGACGAGCACCAGCCCTGCCATGCCGGTCCAGGAGCGTCTCAGCCGGCGCCAGACAAGTGCGATGTAGCTTTCATGCCCACGCGATGGCTTGTTGATGGAAAGTTCTGTCGTCGGCGGAGGCGGCGCGGAGTCGAAAGCCAGCATCTCAGGCTCCTCCATACTGGCGGACACGGGGATCGAGCAAAGCGAGCAGCATGTCGGCGATGATGTTGCCGACGATCAGCGTCGCCGACAGCACCATCATGAAGGTGGCGGTGACATAGACGTCGCCGACCGCCATCGAGCCGACGATCGCCGGGCCGACGGTCGGCAATGCGAAAATGATCGCGGTTTCGATCTCGCCGGTCAGCATGTAGGGCAGCACGACACCCTGATACATCACCAGCGGGTGCAGCGCGTTCGGCACCGCATGGCGCATCACCACGGCGGCGCCGGAAAGGCCCTTGGCCTTGGCCGTCTCGACATATTGGGCATTCAGCGTATCGAGCAGATTGCCGCGCATGACGCGCATATTGTAGGCGAGCCCGCCGAAGGTGGCGATCGCCACGACCGGCCAGACATGGCGAACCAGATCAGCGAATTTCGCCCAGGACCAGGGCGCCCCGCCATACTGCGGCGAGAAGAAGCTGCCGATTTCGGAGACGTTAAGCTGGAAGACCAGCAGATAGACGATGATCAGCGCCATCAGGAAGCGCGGCACCGTCATGCCGAGGAAGGAAATCGCCGAAAGCGTGCTGTCGATCCAGCTATACTGTCGCGTCGCCGCCCAGATGCCGAAGCCGATGCCGAGCACCGAGGCAAAGAGATGGCAGACGAGCGCCAGAAGCAATGTCCGCGGCAGGCGTTCACCGACGACATCGGCGACCGGCTTGTTGTAAAACATGCTGTAGCCGAAATCACCGCGGGTCACTATACCGCCGATCCAGTTGACGTATTGGATGACCAGCGGCTTATCGAGGCCGTGCTCGACCCTGTAGAGCTGTGCCTGCGCTTCGGCCTGGGCATAAGATGCGCCGCCCTGGTTGATCAGCTGGGATCTTATATAATCGGCGTAGTCGCCGGGCGGTGCCTGGATGATCGCGAAAGTCACCACGCTCAGGATGAAGAGAATGGGGATCGCAGAGGCTATGCGCACGAGCAGGAATCGTAACATCGAACGGTTCGCTTCTCCTTGCCGCCAGTCGCTGCTTGTCAGCGCGGCCGGCTTGTTGGTCATATCAGGCCGCGCGCCACGCGCGGCCTGAATCTCACTTCAGCTGGGAGGGAACTCTCCGGCGTCGCATCACACGCGACGCGCTCTAGCTCTTTGTGTCCTGATGACACGCATCAGTTGATCGGGCCCTTGTCCCCGGGCTTGCCGGGCAGCTGCTCGGGGAACAGCTCGTATTTGCCCTGCTTGTCGGCAGCTACCCACACGCGTTCGCGGATGATGGAGTCTTCAGCCCAGTTGAACATGAAGATCGGCGTACCCTGGGGCACGTTGGAGAACCGCTTGTTGATGATCAGCGCGCCCGGATATTCTGTCAGGCCGACGGTGTTGACGTGCTCCGTCGAGATCTTCTGATACTGCTTCATCAGATCGACGCGCTCGTCATTGCTCTGGCTCGTCGTGAACTTGTTGACGACATCGACAAGTTCCTTTTCGAACGGCATCAGATCGAGCTGATCGTCCTTGCCGGCACGATGGTGCCAGCTGGTGCGCGGACCGACAGGGGCAAGCTGTTCGGTATTCTGCACCACCGACGACAGTTCCGTCGTATTGCGCTGGATCAGCCAATCAAAGCGGCCGGCATAATGCGCTTCGTCGCGCTTTGCACCGTCGAGCCCATTGAGGATGACCTTCAATCCGAGCTTTTCCATCTGGCCGACGACACCTTCGGCGAGGCTCTTGTCTGTCGTGTAGTCGTTGTTGACGAGCATGACGATTTCGACATTCTTGCCGCCTTGCGTGCCGGACGGGAAGTTCACGATGCCGTCGCCATCCGTATCCTTGAGGCCGGCCTTGGCGAGTTCCGCCTTGGCACCCTTAAGATCATAGGGGTAGTAAACGGTCGAGTTGCGGTCGTAGAAGCTGGTGCCGGAGGAGAGCCCACCGGGATAGATCGCGGTAAACGGTCCCTTGACCAGCGAGTCGCCGATTGCCTTGCGGTCGAGCGCCATGGTGACGGCCTTGCGGAAGTCCTCGTTGCGGTTCAACTCGCGGATCGCCTCACCGCGCTCGTCCGGGTTGCCCCAGCCGTTGGCGGAGAAGTTCATGCGCAGATTGTAGCCGATCAGGCGCGGGCCGAAGGCAAGGCGGGCGGGTGCGGTCTTTTCGGCGGCGCGCTTCAGCGACGCGACGAAGTTTTCCGGCTGCTCGAGGTTCGAGATGTCGGCGGATCCGGCCACGGCCTGAACGTCACGGTCGGCCCAGGTCGAGAGCTTGTAGTGCAGCTCATTCAGATAGGGCAACTGATCGCCCTTCTCGTCGACCTTCCAGTAATAGGGGTTGCGGCGCATGACGATGATGTCGTCCGGGCGATATTCGACCGGTACCCAGGCGCCCATCACCGGCATGTTCATGAACTCGGGCGGGAAGGCGTTCTTGAACTGGTCGTAGGTGTTCTTCGAATATTTCGGATGCTTCGACTTCAGGATGTGCGACGGACCCGGGCAGAAATTCGGGTAGGACATCGTGTAGAGATATTGCTTCGGGAAGGCCTCCTTGAAGGTCCATTCGACGGTGTAATCGTCGACCTTCTTCAGCGTCGTGCCGACGCCGAAGGCTTCCGGCGAGGCGCCGCCGCCGAGCGGCGAAACGTTCGGGTCGATGACTTCGTCATCCCAGTAGAACATGATGTCGTCGGCATTGAATGGCGCGCCGTCAGACCATTTGGCGCCTTCGATCAGGTGCATGGTCAGCTTATGGCCGTCTTCGGACCAATCCCAGCTCTTGGCGAGGTTCGGCAGCGGCTCGGTGTCTGAGGCCTGTACCTGGAACAGCGGCGCGGTACGCGTCAGGCATTCGGAAAGGCCGATATCGATACCGCCCCAGCCCTGCGTCTGGCCGGCGCCGTAGTTCCAGCCTTCCGGCCGGCCGCCGATGACGTGGCGCATCGTATCGCCGTAGACGCCGATACCGTCGGGCATATTGCCCGTCTTGAAGACCAGCGGCTCCTTCGGCAGCCGGTCCTTGACCGGCGGCAGCTTGCCGGTGGCGACGAAATTCTTCGTGACCCAATCCGGCTCATGATATTCGGGCAGCGCCTTGAACTCCAGGATGGAGTCGCGCGCCACATATTTGATCTTGCCTTCGGCCGGAAAGTCCGCCGGCGCCGGCGGGATGGTTGCCTCGGAAGCATATGCATTCAGCGCCGCGGCCGAGACGCTGAGCGCCAGCCCGGCAAGAATGCCCAGATTGCGGAAATTCATCATCGTTTCTCCCTCTGTTCCGGAGCGCGAGTCACACGGCTCCTTTTCCTCGCACGACATGAAAGCGGGCTTGATGTCATGGATTTCCCTCCCGGAAACCCATGACGACCCAACCTTCACAAAACTTAGACGGCCTGCTTCAGCGCCGCCTTTTCGGCGCGCAACTCCTCGATCGAGCGGACGTTGCGGCGCGCAGCCCCCGCCCAGTCGCGGGTCTGCACCTTCGATTTGGACAGCCGCTCCTTGGCGGCCGGCACGGCATCGGCATATTGCGGCAGCCAACGTGCCTGGGCAACGACCATCTCGTCGACCATCTGCCAGACTTCCTCAGGCGTCGAGACGGCGCCGACCAGCGGATCGTGCAGCACGGCGAGCTTCAGGAGATCGATGTCGCCTGAAACAGCCGCATGCACCGACATGCGCTGGACGTTGATCGAGGCAATGCAGGTGGCGGCACAAGCTTCCGGCAGGGTGACGCCGGAAACCATGTTGATGCCGAAGCGGTCGACGAAGCCGGGCGATTCGATGATCGCATCGGACGGCAGGTTGGTGATGACGCCATTGTTCTTGACGTTGAAATGGCCGCGATAGACCCGGTTCGTCTCCAGCGCCTCCAGGATATGGCTGGCGTGTTCGTTCGAGCGCTTGGCAGGATCGATCGGCTTGGCGGCCGATTCCAGGAATTGCGGATATTCCGTCTCGAACCAGTTGCGCGTTTCGGTGGAGTGGCGGAGATAGCCGCCGGTCTCGCCGTGGATCCAGTCGGACATGTCGATCCAGCGGGTGATTTCGTCCGGCCGCTTGCGATACCAGGGCAGGTATTCCGAGAGATGGCCGTTGCTTTCCGTGGAATAGACGCCGAAACGCTTCAGCACGTCGATGCGCAGCTTCTCCTGCTGCGAATAGACGGGGTGCGCCTCGAAGGCGGCAATCAGCTCGTCCCTGCCGATCTTGCGGCCGTTGAGGCGCAGGTCGATGAACCAGGTCTGGTGGTTGATGCCGGAGCAGATGTAATCGAGTTCGCTCACCGACTTGGCGCCCAGCACCTCGGCGATCTGTTCGGCGCCGTGCTGGACACCGTGGCAGAGGCCGACCGTGTCGACCTTGCCATATTCGATCGCCGCCCAGGTGTTCATCGCCATCGGGTTGGCATAGTTCAGGAACTTGGCGCCGGGCTCGGCGACTTCCCTGATGTCCTTGCAGAAGTCGAGGATCACAGGGATGTTGCGCTGGCCATAGAGGATGCCGCCGGCGCAGATCGTATCGCCGACGCACTGGTCGATGCCGTATTTCAACGGGATGCGGATATCGTCGGCATAGGCTTCGAGGCCGCCGACCCGGACGCAGCTGATGATGTAGCGTGCGCCTTCCAGCGCCTTGCGCCGGTCGGTCGTCGCCGTGACTTTCGTCGGCAGTCCGTTCGCCTCGACGACACGATCGAGGATCGCCTTGATCATTTCGAGATTGTGCTCGCTGAGATCCGTCAGCGCGAATTCGATGTCGCGAAACTCGGGAACGCACAATATGTCGGTAAACAGCTTCTTGGTGAAGCCAACGCTGCCCGCACCGATGATAGCGATTTTGAAACTCATGATCTTCACCTCGACCCAATCGAATGCTAGAGAAAAGATGGCTATGGAGGATCAGGCCGCATGCCGGCGCATGTGGTTGAAAAAGCCGTAAAACTGCCTGTTTTCCTCCCGGCCGCTCTAATCGGCCGTGGTCTCTTCCTTCTTGTCGACCGGGATTATGCCCGAAATCGTCGGGGCGACCAGAGAAGGATTATGCTTTCAGGGGTAATTTTGTGCTGCAGGATTTAATTGCCAACGGACAGTCGATGAGGACGGTTTCGCTGCCCCGCGGCCGCCAGCGATTGCACGCCATGCCGACCAGTACCGGCTATGAGGTGCGCGAGAACGAGACCTATGACTGGGATGGCCGACGGCGCGGCCAGACGCCCTTCACGGTGCTGCAGCACACGATCAGCGGCAGCGGCCGGCTGCGCTACCAGAACCGCAATTATCGGCTTCAGGGCGGCGATACGCTGCTGGTGCTCGTCCCGCACAATCACCGCTACTGGCTGGAGAAGGGCGACCGCTGGGAATATTTCTGGATCTCGATGAATGGCGAGGAGACGCTGCGCATCCATCAGCTGGTGCTTTCCACGTCAGGCCCGGTGTTGAAGCTGCAGCCCTCGACCATCGATCATCTGGCCGATTGCAGCCTGCGCCTCGTCAGAGGCGCGACGTCGCCAGGTGCTGCCTCGGCGATCGCCTATGAGGCGGCCATGGCGCTCTACGACGATGTCTTCGGCTCGCCGGCCTTTGCCGCCGAGCTCAGCCTGATGCAGCCGGTGGTCGACCATATCAACGCCAATCTCGACAAGCCGCTGCCGGTCAGCGAACTCGCCGGCATCGTTGGCCTCAGCCGCGCGCATTTCTCGCGCAGCTTCGCCGAAAGCGAGGGCATGCCGCCCGCCGAATTCGTGCTGCAGCAACGCCTGCAGCGCGCCGTCAAGCTTCTGACCAAGGCCGACTTCCTGCCGGTCAAGGAAGTCGCCATCATGTGCGGCTTCGAGGACGCCAACTATTTCTCGAAAGTCTTCCGCCGCGTCTACGGCACCAATCCGACGGAATTCCGCACGACGGGCATGTATGCCAGCATCGGCAAGCTGAAATAGCGGATCATCCCAAATCGTGTCAGGCCCGCACCTCGAACACCATGTTGAATGGGGTTTCCGTCGCCCGCCGGAAATGTGTGAACCCGGCGTCGAGCGCCACCTTTCGAAGCTTCATTTCTCCCGCCTGTGCGCCGAGCCCGAGCCCGACCTCCTGGGAGAGCGATGCCGGCGTGCAGATCATCGTCGATGCTCCATAAAAGACGCGGCCGACCGGGTTGAGATTGTCCTTGAGATGGTCATGGGCAAAGGGCTCGACGATCAGCCACGTGCCGTTCGGCCCAAGTGTTTCCTTGACATGCCGGCCGGCGCCGACCGGATCGCCCATGTCATGAAGGCAGTCGAACATGGCGACCATATCATAGCCGCCGCCCGGAAATTCCGCCGCCGAGCCCTGCTTGAACGTCACGCGGTCGGCGACACCCGCATCTTCCGCGGCGGCCTTTGCCCTTTCGATCGACGGGCCGTGATAGTCGAAACCGGTGAAGCGGGACGCGGGATAGGCCTGCGCCATCAGGATGGTCGAGGCGCCATGACCGCAGCCGACATCGGCGACACTGGCGCCGGCCTTGAGCTTTGCTTCGACCCCCGCAAGCGCCGGAATCCATTCGTTGACGAGATGGCTGTTGTAGCCCGGGCGGAAGAAGCGCTCGGTGCCTCGGAACAAGCAGGTGCTGTGCTCATGCCAGCCGAGACCCTTGCCGGTGCGGAAGGCATCGGCGACCTTCGGCTCATCCATCCACATGGATTGCACGACCTCGAAGGCGCCGACGAAGAAGGCCGGGCTGTTTTCCTCGGCAAACACCATCGCCTGTTCCGGCGTCAGGCTGAAACGATCGGTTTTTTCATCGTAAGCGACATAGTCCGCAGCCGCCTGAGCGCTCAGCCATTCCCGGAGATACCGCTCCTTCACCCCTGTTTTTGCGGAGAGTTGCTGGACGGTCATCGGCGTTCCGTCGGCCATCGCCTTGAACAACCCCACCTTGTCGCCAAGCACGACCAAGGCCCCTGACATGGCGGCGCCGACGTCCCCAACAAGACGACCGACGAGCGCATCGAGTTTCTGCATATCTGGCTCACGCATTGTTACCTCCCGGGTGCGTGATGAAGGAACAGTTAAATTAGTCTTTAATAATATTCAGTCAATCAACCTTCCCGTTTCACCAGATGAGCGTGGAGTATTGACGGTCGAAAGAATGTAAAAGGCGGGATGAATAGGCCGTTCCATTCCGGCGCAATTTACGCGTGACTACATAATCCGGGGAGATTGCCATTCCACGAGAAGACCAACGTCAACCGCTCAAAACATCTTGTGTCGTCATGCGCTTGCTCTCATCATCGCTTGTATCGAGATTACATTTTTCATATCATCCGCGGGAAGCAGCGCTACACTTTTGATGCAAGGTTATTGTTTTGAGCCTATCTTCCGCCCAATGCCGCGCCGCGCGTGCCCTGCTGGCTTGGTCTCAGGACGACCTCTCATCGGCCTCAAAAGTCGCCTGAAGAGCCATCCGTGCATTGAGGAAGATTCGTGAAGAGCATCAATGATCTAGTCGCATCGGCGAAAACCGTCTGCGATCGATACCGGGCCGGTCGGATGGAGCGCGAGACCGTGCGGGAATGGGTTCTCGGACTCGGCGCCTATCCGCCGCCGCATGGCGAGCGTGTACGGGAAGCGGCGGAATGGTTCCGATTGCACAATCGTGAGCCCGTTTCCGAAGATATCGTGCTCGCGGACATCGACCGGCTCAAGGCGATTTCAGCGCCGTGATCCCGGGGCGTGCGAACGACAGGCGGCCGGCTCAGCTCCTGCTTCGCATTTTCCTGGAATAGCTCCAGCCTCGCGGGCTGGCGCAATCACGCCGGTACTCGGCGGCGTAGGACCAATGACGATCATGAGCATGATGCATAATACCGCCATCGCAGCTTTCATGCGAAGAGGTCTGGAGGTTCCGCAGCAGAGCGGTATGGCGCTTCCGTTGAAAGCTGAGCCGCTCTAGCCGCGAAGCGCAGGTCGAGCGCGGCTACTGCAATTCAAGGTGTTGCAGCGTCCTGTGCGCGTCCTATCAGACGCGCGGCGCTGCAGGTAAATTTTAATTCGTCCGATAGGCAGAAGGGACAGTACGTGGCCACATTTCCGGAAAAGGCAAAGGTCGTCATCATCGGGCTCGGCGGTATCGTCGGCGCCTCCATCGCGCATCATCTCGTCGAGCGCGGATGGGACGATATCGTCGGCATCGATAAGTCGGGCATCCCGACCGACATCGGCTCCACAGCCCATGCCTCGGACTTCTGTTACACCACGAGCCACGACTATCTGTCGGTCTGGACCACACAATATTCGATCGATTTCTACGAGAAGATGGGCCACTACGCCCGCATCGGCGGCCTCGAAGTGGCGCGGACCGGCGACCATGCCTGGATGGAGGAAATCAAGCGCAAGCTTTCCTCGGCACGCGCTTTCGGCACGCGCGCCCATTATGTCAGCCCTTCCGAGATCAAGGAAAAGTTCCCGCTGATCGAGGAGGATCAGGTAATGGGCGGCCTTTACGATCCGGATGCCGGCCTCGTCACTCCGCGCTCGCAGACCGTTGCCGGCAAGCTGGTCGACGCCGCCGAAAAGGCAGGCAAGCTGCAGGTATTCGGCAACACGCCGGCAAAGTCGCTGATCGTCGAAGGCGGCCGCATCAAGGGCGTCGTCACCCATCGCGGCACGATTATGGCCGACCACGTCATCGTCTGTGCCGGCCTCTGGGGGCGCCTGATCGCGGAGATGGTCGGCGAAGACCTGCCGGTCATGCCGGTCGACCACCCGCTCACCTTCTTCGGTCCCTATAACGAGTTTGAAGGCACAGGCAAGGAAATCGGCTTCCCGCTGCTGCGCGACCAGGGCAACTCCGCCTATATGCGCGATACCGGCGACCCGGCGACGACGGAGGGCGGTCAGATCGAGTGGGGCTATTACGAAGCCACCAATCCGCGCATGTGCCATCCGCGCGATCTTCTCGAAAAACACGAAGCACGCCTTTCGCCTTCGCAGCGCGACCTCGAGATGGAACAGATCATCGAGCCGCTCGAGCGCGCCATGGAACTGACGCCGATCCTCGGCGAACTCGGCTATAACGAAGGTCACTCCTTCAACGGCCTGCTGCAGGTGTCCGCCGGCGGCGGCGCATCCTGCGGCGAGAGCCAGAAGGTGCGTGGTCTCTGGTATTGCGTTGCCATCTGGGTCAAGGACGGCCCAGGCTACGGCAAGCTGATCGCCGACTGGATGACCGATGGCCGGACTGAAATCGATCACAACAGCATCGATTACGCCCGCTTCTATCCGCATCAGTTGACGGAAGAGTTCATCGAAGGCCGCTGCTACGAAGCCGCCCAGAAGATCTATTTCCCGGCCGTTCACACCCGCGAACCCTATGCATCCGGCCGCAACGCCAAGCGCTCGCCCTTCTACGAGCGCGAAAGGGAGCTTGGCGGCTACTTCATGGAACTTGGCGGCTGGGAGCGCGCGCACGGCTACGCCGCCAACGAGCACCTGCTGGAGAAATATGCCGACCGCGTCCCGCTTCGCGAGAATGAATGGGACAGCCGCCATTTCTGGCGCGTGTCGAATGCCGAGCATCTGGCGATGAGCGAGGATTGCGGGATCGTCAATCTCAGCCATTTCCACATGGTCGATATCGAAGGACCCGACCATGTCGAACTGATGGAATGGCTGTGCGCCGCCAAGGTCGGCGGCGATGCAAACATCGGCAAGGGCATTTACACCCACTTCCTCGACGACGAAGGCATGGTGCGCGCCGACTTCACCGTCTTCCGCATGGCCGACCGCTGCCGTCTCGTCAACGGCGCCGATGCCGGCCCGCGCGACCTGCACTACATGAAGCGCGTGGCCCAGGACCGTGGCCTTGACGTCACCATCACGGACGTCTCGGAAAAATTCGTGACGATCGGCATCTGGGGTCCGAACGCGCGCGACACGCTGAAGAAGGCTGTCGCCGATCCGGCCGGGCTCGCCCAGGAAAACTTCGCCTTTGCGGCGATCAAGCCGATCGAAATCGCCGGTAAGCCTGTCACCGCCTTTCGCATCTCCTATGTCGGCGAGCAGGGCTGGGAACTGCACATGAAGTATGAAGACGGCCTCGCCGTCTGGGATGCGCTGCGCTCGACCGGCGTGATGGCCTTCGGCGTCGAGACCTATGCAAACTCGCGCCGCATGGAAAAGAGCCTGCGCCTGCAGAATGCCGACCTCCTGACCCAGTACAATCTGATCGAAGCCGATCTCGCCCGTCCGAAGGTCAAGGAAGCCGATTTTCGCGGCAAGGCAAAACATCTGGAATACAAGGCGCGCGAGCACCAGCCGGCCATGCTCTGCACGCTTGTCATGACCGAGAATACCGACAAGTCGGGCGTGAAGCGTTATCCCCTCGGCAACCTGCCGGTTATCGATCCCGCCACGGGAGAGGTTCTGGTCGACGAGCTTGGCCGTCGGTCCTACACGACCTCGATCGCCTACGGCCCGACGGTCGGAAAGAACATTGCCTTGGCCTATTTGCCTTGGTCGCATTGCCAGGTCGGACGCAGGCTGAATATCGAGTATTTCGCCGAGAGTTATCCGGTGGAGGTTGTCGGCGTCGGGTACAAGCCGATCTACGACCCAGAAAATCTGAAGCCGCGCAGCTAGAGCAGCTCAGCTTTTAACGGAGCACCGAACCGCTCTATCATTTTGTTCTTACGCAATTCCGGGCAAATCCGCTTCGCGCTTTGCCTGGAATTGCTCAAGGCACCTCTAGGCAGATGTGGCGCCACAACGGCGGCTTGATAAGCTCGCTCGAAACGCAGATCCGTCATCTGTTCCCGGCGCCCGCAAAAACTTGCTTGGAATTTCGCTGAAACACCGTCGCTGTCACCGTTTCCCAACGTCCATCGCATCGTCAGGGGCGGCTCGGAACGCGCCGCTTTGAGACCAGCCAGCAGCCAATCGCCCAGAGCGTGCCGTGCGCCGCCGAGTGACGTCCGCACCCGTTTCCGACGCTGTCGGCGCTGGCGCTATTTTAAGGTTGCCTCGCAGCCGGATTGGAAGTCAGGATGCGGCGAAGCCGTCTAGACGCGCTTTGGAATTCAATAGCGAGCCATGATGTTGCACGAAAACCGCTCACACTCTTCGGCATCATGCTCCGGCAAATGGACGGTCGATGCTTGATACTCTCACTTGGTCCGCAGTGCTTGCCGATCCCATCGTCCAGGCCGGGACCCTGGCAGTGGTCGGCGCGGTCGTTACGCGCATAGCGCTTCGGCCCTTCCCGAGCTGGAAGCTTGCCGGCCAGGTGTTTTTTTTCGCGGTACTGACCGTCCTGCTGCTCTATCACGACATCGTGCCCTACGAAGTTGGGCCGACGCCCGCGTCGACCTTCGAACGCGTCTTCATCGCCCTTGCCAAGGTGGTCTGGTGGATCAATGCCGCCTGGGCACTGATCGCCTTCGTTCGCGTCTTCCTGATCTTCGAGCGGCAACCGCGCGAAGGTCGCCTCGTTCAGGATCTGGTCATCGGCCTGATCTATCTCGGCGCGATCCTCTCGGTGGTCGCTTACGTCTTCAGCTTTCCCGTCGGCACGCTGATCGCCACCTCGGGTGTCTTTGCCATCATCCTCGGCCTTGCGATGCAAAGCACCCTGAGCGACGTCTTTTCCGGCATCGCGCTCAATCTCGGCCGGCCCTATACGATCGGCGACTGGATCGTGCTGAATGATGGCATCGAAGGCCGTGTCGTCGAAACCAACTGGCGTTCCACCCATCTGCTGAACGGCTCGAACGACCTCGTCGTCCTACCCAACAGCTTCCTCGCCAAGGTCGGGCTGACCAATCTCAGCAGTCCCGACCGCAGCCACGGGACGACGCTGATGGTCCGCGTCGTGCCGACGATCGGGCCGTCGGCGATCGTCGACGTCATGCGCACAGTCCTTTTGAGCAGCAACTCGATCCTGACCGAACCGAAACCCGGCGTGCAGATCAAATCGCTTACATCGGATGCAATGGAACTGGAACTCTCCTTCCGCGTCAGGGATATCGGCCAGGTCGGGCCAGCGAAGAACGAGATTTTTGACCTCATCTACCGTCACATCAAGGCCGCAGGCCTCACCTTGGCCCGACCGATCGATGCCGCGGGGCCGCTGCCCGACCGCCTGCAGTCGGAGGAGATGGCGAAGCCGCACCGGCCGACGCCGCTCAAGCTTCTCGACGCCATCCCGCTCTTTTTCTCGCTGACCGAAGACGAGAAGGAAACGCTCGCAGCATCGATGACGCGACGCACCTACAAGAAGGATGCCATCCTCATCGAACAGGGCGATACGGTCGCATCGCTGATGATCGTGCGCAGCGGCGCCCTTGTCGCCACGCGGCGGGAAGGCGACAAGGAAATCGAACTCGGCCGGCTGGCGCCGGGCGACTATTTCGGCGAAAGCGGACTGCTGATCGGCCTCGGCGAAGCCGCCAGCCTGCGGGCGCTGACCTTCGTCGTCGTCTATGAGATCGCCCAAGCAAGCCTGACGCCGCTGTTACACGACCGGCCAGGCATCGCCGAAGAACTTGCCGCCACCCTGTCGCGCCGAATCGAGACGGGCCAGCACTCCTTCGCAACTGAAGGCGCCACGCTGAACGGCGGCTCGGTGAGCTCGCTGGTGACGCGGATCCGCCATCTGTTCAAGGTGCCGCAGTAGCTCCCTAAATCAAAGAAACGGAGCATGACGTCGTCCGAAACCGCTTCACACTTTTCGGTATCATCATCCAGGCTATTTCCGCTGAAACTTCTTCCGCGCCGCGCGCATCACACTCTCGGCGAGGATCAGCAGGCAGCCGAGGAGAAGCAGAGCGGCGGCGAGCAACGCGTCGGCATGGGCGAATTTCACCAGCACGCCGACGACGGCGATCAGCAGCAGCGCCGCCAGCGCCAGCGCGCCGTCGTCGACGAACATGCCGAAGAATTCCTTGAACGCGACTTTAAGAATATTCGTCATGCGGCGACCTCGGCATGGGCGTTGAAATACTGGCGCAGCACCCGGACCGCGGCGAAGGAAAAGACGGCGAGCACGGCAAGGATCGCCAGGAGCGAAAGGTCGGCGCCCGGCCACTCTGCACCGATGCCCTCGCCGACCCAGAATATGCCGAAGGCGCTGAGCAGCAGCCCGACGACGAATTTGAGGCTGTTCTCCGGAACCGCTGAAAGCGGTTTGTGCACGAAGAGGCCGATGATCAGCACCAGCAGGCAAGCCGCGGCAGCCCCAAGGCTGGCATAACCGATCATGCCATGTCCGGCGCCGGTGGCGATGACGATGAACACCACTTCGATCCCCTCGAGCAGCACGGCCTTGAAGGCCGCAATGCCCGCCAGCAAATTCGCGCGACGCTCTGCGGATTGGCGTCTCAGACTATCCGTCTCGGCCGCAAAGGCTTTTTCCTCGTCGTGCAGGGCGATGAAGCCAGAAGCCCTGAGGATCGCCTTGCGCAACCAGCGCAGGCCGAAGAGAATGAGCAGCGTTCCGATGACGAACTGCATCAGCTCGACCGGAATGAGGCCGAGCAACGGACCGAGCGCCAGCACAAGAATGGCCAGAACGCCGAGTGCAAGACCGGTACCGATGAAGGCCGGACGCCAGCTTTGCGTGACGCCGACGGCAAGGATGATGGTGAAGGCTTCGACGACCTCGACGAAGGAGCCGAGAAATGCGGCCGTGACCGTCGAGGTGATCGTTGTCAGAGTTGCCATGGGTTCTGTCCGTTATGCCGGCGGAGATCAAAGCCTTGTTGATGCCGGCAGCACTGTGCAACAGCTGCGAGAAAGGGAAAAGGCATGCGCTGCCAAAGATTGTGCATGAAGGGCGATCCCTATCTCTCCGCCGCCTGCGCCATGGACGGGACAGGAGAGCTATCTGCTATCACCGTTTTCAGCCTCGGCGCCATCGTCCGGAGCGCGGCTTGGAACGAAGCGTTTCGAGATCAGCCAGCAGCCGAGCGCCCAGAGCGCGCCGGCGCACCATCCGGCGAAGACGTCCGTGGGGTAATGAACGCCGAGATAGATGCGGCTCAAACCGACAATGACGGCGAGGAAGACGCCGGCGCCCATGACGAAGATCCGCGTCGACCGGTAACGCTGTGTCCGCGCCAGCAGCGCCCCGAGCGTCAGATAGGTCACCGCTGAGACCATCGCATGTCCCGAGGGAAAGCTGAGATCGCTCACTTCGACGAGATGCGGCACGATGTCGGGACGTGGCCGGGCAACAAGGATCTTCAGCGTCGTGCTCGCCAACCAGCCAGTCAGCACCGAGGAAAAGACGAAGATCGCGATCGGCCAGCGCCGGTCGAGCATGAGATAGACGGTGATGAGAACCGTCAGCAGCGAGAGAACGGTGACGCCGCCGAGGCTGGTGATATCGTCGACGGCATGTGTCAGCCAGGCGGGCCCGATCGGCACCGCAAGTTCGCCCGGTCGCCGCAACGCCAGCAGGATCGCTTCGTCGAAGCGGAATGTCTCGCCCTCCAGGACTTCGCTCGTCAATCGCTGGAGCACAAACAGCCCACCTGCAACGGATGCCAGCATAATCAGCGTCAACGGCTCGTAGGCGGTAAGCCGTGTCAAAAAACCGCGTCGTTGAACCTCGGACATGCCTGTCATCAAACTCCGTTCACATGTTGTCGTCCCTCGCCAGATTGGCAATGCAAACCCAGGATTCAAGTCCTCGCGGCATTCAAAAACAGTCCTGCGGGCCGCCGGCGCCGGATCTCCGGCACTTGGTAGCAAAAGCTCAACCTTCTTTTGCTATCGCTGGAGTTGATTGCGTTGGAGATGGTTCGGCAATGAAAATTCTCACTGCGACGGTCCTGATGGCCGCCGCCCTGCAGCCGGTTTCGGCCTTGGGCGAGACCGAGTGGATGGGCGGCGCAAGACAATGGTCGGTGGGTTTTGCAAGCGAGAGCCCGCCCTATTGTCGCCTGCGGTGGGATAGTGAGCTCGGCAAGACCATGGAATTCCGCCAGAGCTCCAGCGAGACCTTCTGGCTGGTGGCAAAGAGCACCTGGGACATTCCAGCCGACACCAAGACCGAAGTGACGCTGACCGATCGCAATTTGACGAAAGTCGTCGCCGCCGAATTCTTCGACAAAACCACGCTTCGCCTCTGGCCTCCGGCCAGCAAAGGAAGCGGCGGACTGAAGAAGATCATCAAGAATTCCTTCGCCGGAACCCCTGACGTGCAGTTGACCTTTGCCGGCGACGAAGGCGACTGGACGCTGCCGCTCTCGCGGGTGGACCAGCTCTACCCGACCTATCTCCAATGCCTCAAGCGTCTCGAGGCCGGCGGAAAGCCCAAGCAGGATTCCGAAACCAGCAAGCCGTTCTGACGAGATCAGCCGAGCGGCGGCGGCGCGGTCTCGCGGATCAGGCTGCGCACAGCCTCGATATCGCCGTTGAGCGGCCGCTCGTCGCCATAATGGGAAACATGCTGGCGCACGACCTGGTAGACAAGGCCCGTGCCGGCCGCCCGCGGCGCCTTTGCCGCCAGGAAATCATGTGCCTGGGCCGCCGCCATCAGCTCGATCGCCAGGATATATTCGGCATTGTCGATGACGGCGAGCAGCTTGCCGGCGGCGGCTGTGGGATGCGCCAGGAAGTCCTCCTGCAGGCCGGAAGTCAGCCCACCGTCCATGGCCGCGGGTGCGGCAAGGCGGCGGTTCTCGTTGCTGAGTGCGGCAGCGGTATATTGGGCGATCATGAAGCCGGAATGGCTGCCGGCATCGCTCGCCAAAAAGGGCGGCAGACCACTCACCAGCGGATTGACGAGCCGGTCCATGCGCCGTTCGCTGATCGCGCCGATCTGTGCGAGCGCAATGGCCAGGCTATCGGCCGCCTGCCCGAGCGCCGGGGCAACAGCATGCGCCTCGGAAGAGACGATCGGTTGTTCCGGCGTGCCTGAGACAGCCGGATTGTCGGTCACCGAAGCAAGCTCCTGATCGACGACGCGGGCGGAATTATCGAAGACATCGCGGGCAGCGCCATGGGCATGCGGCACCGAACGAAGGCTGAGCGCATCCTGCGTGCGCCGGCCGAAGGCGGCGGCGACAAGGCCGCTGCCCTGAAGCCGCGCACGCAGCGTCGCTCCCACCTTCTCTATGCCGGCCGATGGGCGCAACGCCAGCACCGCTGCGTCGAAGGCGGCGATCTGGCAGCCTGCCGCTTCCAGCGTCAGCGCCGCGATCGCATCGGCCCAGTCGAGCAGCCGTTCGGCGCGGGAAAGCGCAACGGCCGTCAGGCCAGTGGCACAGGCCGTGCCGTTGACCAGGCTCAAGCCCTCCTTGGCGCCGAGCACCAACGGTTCGAGGCCGATCGCGGCAAGCGCCTCGCGGCCGCTCAGGCGCCGGCCGGCCAACTGAGCGCTGCCTTCGCCAATCAGGACCAGCGCAATATGGGCATTGTGGACGAGGTAACCGGCAGAGCCCTTGGACGGCACGTCAGGAATGCAATCATGTTCCAGCATGGCAGCGAGATGCTCTATGATCTCGCGCCGCACGCCGGAATGGCCATGGGCAAAATTGGCAATCTGCGCTGCGATGATGGCGCGCACCTCGCGGGCATCAAGCAATGGCCCGACGCCGCAGGCATGGCTGAGCACGATGCTGCGCGACAGCAGGCTCTGCGAGGCACGATCGACCACCGTATCGGCGAGCGCCCCGACGCCGGTGTTGACGCCATAGGCGCGCACGCCCGTCTCGACGATGCGCGCGACGATGCGGCTTGCCTGCTCGATCCGCGCCCAGGCGGCGGGCGACAGCGACAGCGCCTCCCCTGCCCCGACGCGCGCGACATTGCGCCAGGTCAGCAATGCATCGATGGTGATCGTCATTGACCGCTTCCGAAATGGCCGATGAACTGGCGGAAGGCGGGTGTGGCGCCGCCGGTGAACATCTCGTCCGGCTTGCCGCTGCTTTCGATCAGTCCTTCGCGCATGAAGACGACGCGGTTCGAGACGTTGCGGGCAAAGCTCATCTCATGGGTGACGACGAGCATGGTCATGCCCTCCTCGGCCAGCGCGCGCATGACACGCAGCACCTCGCCGACAAGCTCCGGATCCAGCGCCGAGGTCGGCTCGTCGAACAGCATGACCTTCGGTTTCATCGCCAGCGCCCGGGCGATGGCGGCGCGCTGCTGCTGGCCGCCGGAGAGATGGGCGGGATAGGCGTGGCGTTTGTCGGCGATGCCAACCTTTTCGAGCAGCGCTTCGGCCTCGGCGATGCAATCGGCCCGCGGCCGCTTCAGAACGTGGATCGGTCCTTCGATGACGTTCTGCAGGATCGTCATGTGGGACCAGAGATTGAAGGACTGGAACACCATGCCGAGTTCGGAGCGGATATGGTCCACCTGCTTCTGGCTGGCGGGTTTGCTCTTCCCGTTCTTGTGAACCATTTGAATATGCTCGCCGTCGACCCAGATCTCGCCGTCGCTGGCGGTTTCGAGCAGGTTGATGCAGCGCAGGAAGGTCGATTTGCCGGAGCCGGAAGCGCCGAGCAGCGAAATCACATCGCCGTCTTCGGCATCGAGGGAAATGCCGCGCAGGACCTCGTGCGTACCGAAGCTCTTGCGGATATTGCGGACCGAAAGTCGGGTGACGCCTGGCATGAGTGCTCCAATGGTTAGGCCGCTTACGCCTTCAGCGCCTGCGGAATGGCGCGGCGATGTCGGGACAGCGAATATTCGAGCAAGGCCATGCCCTGCAGGATGATGAAGTTCAGGACGAGATAGATGATCGCCGCGCAGAGGAAGACTTCCATCGTGCGGTAGGTCTGCGAGATCAGCCGCTGGGCAACACCGGTGACCTCCCAGACGGTGACGAGGCTTGCGAGCGCCGTCGACTTCATCATCAGCACGATCTCGGTGGAATAGGCCGGCAGCGCATGGCGGAAGGCAATCGGCGCCAGGATGCGGCGGACCAGCAGGAAGCCGGACATGCCGATCGAGCGCGCCGCCTCTATCTCCTTCGGCGAGACGGCACGGATGCCGCCGCGGAAGATCTCGGCCGTGTAGCCGGCCGTGCAGAGCGCCAGCGACAGCACGGCGCAGACCATCGGCTCACGCAGGAACGGCCAGAGGAAGGAGTAACGGATGACGCCGAACTGGCCGAGGCCGTAGAACACCAGGAACATCTGGATCAAGAGCGGCGAGCCACGGAAGACGAAGATGTAGCCCTTGGCGAAGCCCGAAAGCACCGGATTGCCGCTGACCCGCATCCAGACGATGACGAGCGCCAGCAGACCGCCGCAGAGGATCGACAGGGAAAACAGGATGAGAGTTGTCGGTACGGCCTTGAGCAGGGTGACCATGGTCGAGGCGATGAAGGTGAAATCCATCATTCCCTCCTTACGCCTGGCCCATGGCGGATGCCGGCATGCTGCGGTTGGCGCGGCGCTCCGCCCCGTTGAAGATGCGGTCCGAAAGGCTGGTCAGGATCAGATAGAGGCAGCCGCCGGCGATGAAGAACAGGAAATATTGCCGGGTCGAGCCCGCCGCCACCTGGCTGGTGCGCATCAATTCGGCAAGGCCGGTGACGGAGACCAGCGCCGAATCCTTGAGACTGAGCTGCCAGACATTGCCGAGGCCGGGAATGGCCAGGCGAAGCACCTGCGGCATGATGATGCGGCGAAAGCGCAGGCCGCGATGCATGCCGATCGCCGAGGCCGCTTCGAGTTCGCCCTTGGAGATGGCGAGGAAGGCGCCGCGGAATACCTCCGCCTGGTAGGAGCCGGAAATGATGCCGACGGCAAGCGCGCCGGCGATGAATGAAGGCAGACCGAGGAAGCCCTCGTAACCCATCGCCTGGCCGATCGAGGTGACGGCCGAGGAGCCGCCGAAATAGATGAGATAGATTATCAGCAGTTCGGGAACGCCGCGAAATACGGTCGTATAGACGTTGCCGAGCGTGACGAGAACAAGATTGCCGGAGAGTTTTGCCGCCGCGACGGTGGCGCCGAGCACGGCGCCAATCGCCAGCGCCGTCGCCGTCACAGCCAGCGTCATCAAGGCGGCGGCAATGAGCAGCGCGCCCCATCCGGTCGAGCCGAAGCCGAGCAGTTCCAAGCTTGCCATATCGTCCGTTCCCCGTCCGTGGCAGTGTTTTGCGGATTGACAATAACATGCTGTCTCCGGCGATAAAGCCGGAGACAGCTGTTTGCGGCCGAAAGGCCGAAACGCTTATTCCTGCGGGCTGACGTCGACCTGGAACCACTTCATCGACAGGTTCTTGACCGTACCGTCGGCAAGCGTCGACTTGATCGCTTCGTTGAACTTGTCGCGCAGGTCCGTATCGGCCTTGCGGATGCCGAGGCCTTCGCCCTCGCCCCAGATCGAGCCGACGATCTCGGGGCCGGTGAAGGCGAGCGTGTCGTTGGCGTTTTTGAACGCGTTGGCGAAATAGACGGCATCGTCGAAGCCGAGGTCGATGCGGCCGTTCTGCAGGTCGAGGTCGCGGTCGGCGCCGGTCTTGTATTCGCGGATTTCGGCAATATCGCCGAAATTGTCATAGACGAACTTGGCGTAGACGGTCGCCGCCTGGATGCCGATCGTCTTGCCCTTGAAGGCGGCCTTCAGCGCGTCGATCTCCTTCACGCCGGTCTGGCCGGGCGTCATCTTGATCGTGGCGCCGGTGCCGGCGGCCTTTGCCAGCGGGCTGTCCTTGGCGGTTGCGAAGGCGGCAGGGGTGGCGGCATAGGGAATGGTGAAATCGATCACCTGCTTGCGCTCTTCGGTGATCGACAACGCATCCATGATGACGTCGAACTTGCCGGCGTTGAGCGCCGGGATCATGCCGTCCCAGTCGGAAGCAACCAGCGTGCACTCGATCTTGGCGCGCTCGCACAGCACCTTGGCGAGTTCGGGCTCGAAACCGCCGAGCGTGCCGTCGGCATTGGTGAGGTTCCAGGGCGCATAGGCACCTTCGAGCGTGATGGTCGCCTTCGTCCAGTCCTTGGAAAAGGCAGGCACGGCAAAAGCGGAAAAAGCCGCCACGCCGCAAAACAGGATTGCGCTAAATTTCATTTGTGAATTCTCCTCTGGAGTTGAAACAGACCTTGCGGCACCACGGCCGATCTGCGCCGGCTTGCCCTTTCCCGTCCTATTTCTGTTTTAAGGACCGATTGGGAGGTTGTATATGGTACCATATGAGATATTTTGTGATATGCAAGAGGAAAGTCGCTTTATGCGGCGAATTCCCTTCGTGCAAAAGGAATAGGCAATGAAGCGTTCCGGCGAGATGAAGCGCGAACTGGCGGAAAATGACAGCACGCCGCTCTATGCCGGCGTCAAGCAGGTGATCCTCGACCGCATCCACAGCGGCGAGTGGCCGCCGAAATACCGCGTGCCGTCGGAAAACGAGCTGGTCGTCGAGCTGGGCGTCAGCAAAATGACCGCCAACCGGGCGCTGCGCGAACTTGCCAATGAGGGTGAACTCGTCCGCATCCAAGGCGTCGGCTCCTTCGTCGCCGAGCGCAAGGGTTATTCGGCGCTGTTCGAGGTCCGCAACATCGCCGAGGAAATCGCCGAACGCGGTCATGTCCACGAAGCCTCCGTCGTCGTTCTTGCCCAGGAAACAGCCTCTCCCGAGGTTGCCGACGCGCTGGAACTGCCGATCGGTGCTGCGGTTTTCCACTCGCTGATCGTCCACAGCGAAAACGGCGTTCCGGTGCAGATCGAGGACCGTTTCGTCCATCCGGAGGCCGCCCCGGAATATCTCGACCAGGATTTTTCGACGTTGACGCCGAACGCCTATCTGACGGCCGCAGCCCCGCTCAGCGGTTCCGAGCACGTCGTCGAGGCGGCGATGCCGCAGGCCTGGGAATGCAAGCTGCTGACCATCATGAAGACCGAACCCTGCCTGACGATCCGCCGGCGCACATGGTCGGCAAAGCAGGTGGTCTCGACCGCCCGCCTCGTCTATCCTGGCCATCGCTATCGGCTGGAAGCGCGCAGCGGCAAGATGTTCGAGGAATGAAAACAGCGGCCATGTTGTATATGGAACATGGCCCTTATTGTGACGCCGGCGTGAACCGTGCCACCAGCGCGTGACGATCGCCCGGATAGGTGAAGCGCACATGCGTCACCGGCCCGGCGCCGCTCCAGGTGCGGCGTTCGACCACGAGGCAAGCGGTGTGACGCGCTATGTCGAGGGCCGCGGCCACTTCGGCATTGGCGGAAACGGCATGGATCCGGTGCTCGGCCGTGCTCCACGGCACCTGATTGAGCAGCCACGGCCCCGGCGCCATCGCCAGGAAGTCGGCATTGGCGGCCTCCGGCACCGTCGCAAGGCTGATCAGCCGCTCCTCCAGGCAAAAGGGCCGCGCGCCGGCATTGTGGATGCAGACGACCTCGACGACCGACGACGCCACAGGCAGTTCCAGCCGGCGGCTGTCGTCCGCCTTGGCCTTGCGGCTCGTCTTCTTCGACACCGCATAGGAATAGGGCAGGTTCAGCGACTGCACCTCGGCCTTGATGTCGTGGATTTCGAGAACGGCCGATTGCGCCTGCGGCTGGGTGACGAAGCTGCCGGATTTCTTGCGCCGCTCGATGAGACCAGCCTTGGCAAGCTGGGTCAGCACCTTGTTCACCGTCATGCGCGAACAGTCGTAGTGCGTGGCGAGATCGACCTCGAAGGGAATGCGGTGCCCCGGCGGCCATTCGCCCGAGACGATATGACCCTCGATGTCGCTCAGGATGCGCTGATGCAAGGTCGGATCCCTGCTTTGGTCCATTACCACGCTCCGGTTGGTCTCCCGCTATCTCTTTGTTTTAGCGCAATTCCGGACGCAAACCGCTACGCACTTTTGCTGGAATTGCTCTAATTCGAATATCGGGATGGGAAAAGCTCTTTTTCAGGCAGCAAGCAATTCGCCCATTGCGGCGAGGAACCGCCGGTCGATAGCGTCGCGTTCACGGTGGCGACCGCCTTCCACTTGCTTGCGGCCGCGCGCCCAGACGCAATCGACGGAAACGCCGCCGGCAAACAGCCAGTGGTCGAGGATCTGATCACCCGCGAGATAGGGAACGGCTGAAATATCGAGCGAAACGATATCGGCGTGATGGCCCTTGGCGAGACCTGCCGGCGCTTTCAGCGCGGCACCGCCGCCGGCAAGCGCGTGTGTGAACAGCGAAAGCGCCGTCGAACCGCCGGGGGCTGCGACGACATTGCGGGCGCGAAGCGCCAGGCGCTGCGAATATTCGAGCTGGCGCAGTTCCTCCGGCACGGAGATCAGCACGTTGGAATCCGAGCCGATGCCGTAACGCCCGCCCTCTTGGAGGAAGAGTGGCGCGGCAAAGGCGCCGTCGCCGAGATTGGCTTCGGTGATCGGGCAGAGGCCGGCGATTGCGCCGCTTTTCGCCATTCGCCGCGTTTCGTCTTCGGTCATGTGCGTTGCATGGATCAGGCACCAGCGTTCATCCACGGGCGCATGATCGAGCAGCCATTCCACCGGCCGCGCGCCGGACCAGGCGATGCAGTCCTCGACCTCCTTCACCTGTTCGGCGACATGGATATGGATGGGACCGTCGCCAGCCATCGGCACGAGCCTCGTGAGCTCCTCGAGTGTCGCGGCGCGCAGGCTGTGCGGCGCCAGCCCGAGCTCGGCGCCATCGAGCCGGCCGGTCACTGCCCGGCATCCCTCCATCAGCCTTTCGAAGCTTTCGAGCGAATTGATGAAACGCCGCTGGCCGTCGATCGGCGCAGCGCCGCCAAAGCCGGAATGGGCGTAGAAGACCGGCAGCAATGTCAGGCCGATGCCGGTCTCTGCGCTGGCAGCGCCGATGCGTTCGGCAAGCTCGGCGATATTGTCGTAAGCGCTGCCATCCCTGTCATGGTGGAGATAGTGGAACTCGCCGACGCGGGAAAAACCGGCTTCCAGCATTTCCGCATAAAGCTTGGCCGCGACGGCCTCGACATGCTCGGGCGTCATCGCCAGGGCAAACTTGTACATAACAGTGCGCCAGCTCCAGAAGCTGTCGTTGGCCGGGCCGCGCACTTCCGCAAGGCCGGCCATCGCCCGCTGGAAAGCATGGCTGTGCAGGTTCGCCATGGCGGGAACGAGCAGCGCGTGGCGTTCATCGCCCGGCTCGGGAGAAGCGCCGATTTCGACCCGCGCGATGCGCCCGCCCTCAAGCGTCAGCCGTACATTCTTCTGCCAGCCTTCCGGCGTCAGCGCCGTGTCTGCGTGAAGCGTGGTCATCGCCTTCCCTCTCCTCTTGCCGCGCCGCCGATCTTTCTTTTCCAGAAAAGCGCGCAAAATTTCACTTGTCACCTGTTGATTATGTATATACATGTTTTGGCATAAGGAAAGGCGCAAAGCTGATGACCGGGAACAATTTTTCAGAGGAAGCCTCATCCGCCGACATCAGGCCGGCGCTTTGGCGCAATGCGCGGCTCGCGACGCTTGCGCCTGACAAAGAAGGACTCGGCATCGTCGAAAAGGGTGCCGTGCTGATCGAAAACGGCCGCATCACCTTTGCCGGCGCCGAAAGCGATCTGCCCGCATCGGCCATCGAACATTCCGAAATCGTCGATCTCGAAGGCCGCTGGGTAACGCCCGGTCTGGTCGACTGCCACACCCATATCGTCCACGGCGGCAACCGCGCCCGCGAATTCGAAATGCGCCTTGCGGGCGCCACCTATGAAGAAGTCGCGCGCGCCGGCGGCGGCATCGTCTCCTCGGTGAAGGCGACCAATGCGCTGTCGGTCGAGGAACTCGTCGCCGAGGCCCTGCCGCGGCTCGACACACTGCTTGCCGAAGGTGTGACGACGATCGAGGTCAAGTCCGGTTACGGGCTGAACCGAACCGGCGAAGTGAAGATGCTGCAAAGCGCCCGCCTGCTCGGCCATATCAGACCGGTGCGCGTCGCCACCAGCTATCTCGGCGCCCATGCGACGCCGGTGGAATATAAGGGCCGCAACGGCGATTATCTCGATGATGTCGTCCTGCCCGGTCTCGACGACATGTTTAGTCTCGGCCTTGCCGATGCCGTCGACGGCTTCTGCGAGGGCATCGCCTTTTCCACGACCGAGATCGCCCGCGTCTTCGACAAGGCCAAGGCGCTTGGCCTGCCGGTCAAGCTGCATGCCGAACAGCTCTCCAATCTCGGCGGCGCCAAGCTCGCTGCATCCTACGGCGCGCTTTCGGCCGATCACCTCGAATATCTCGACGAAGACGGCGTTGCGGCGATGGCCGCAGCCGGCACCGTCGCCGTGCTGCTGCCCGGCGCCTTCTACGCCATCCATGAGAAGCAGAAGCCGCCGGTCGAAGCATTGCGGCGGGCAGGCGTGCCGATCGCAATCGCCACCGACTGCAATCCCGGCACCTCACCGCTCACCTCGATGCTGCTCACCATGAACATGTCGGCGACGCTCTTCGGCCTCACCGTCGAGGAATGCATCGCCGGCGCCACCCGCGAAGGCGCCCGTGCGCTCGGCCTGCTCGACAAGACAGGAACGATCGAGCCCGGCAAGTCCGCCGATCTCGCCGTCTGGAATACCGAAAGCCTCGCCGAACTCGTCTACCGCATCGGCTTCAACCCGCTTCACGCGCGTATCTTCAAGGGCGAAAGGAACGGTCGATGACCATCACGCTCCACCCGGGCTCCGTCTCGCTCAAGGATTTGGAAATCATCTATTGGACCGGCGAGCCGGCAAGGCTCGATCCCGCCTTCGATGCCGGCATCACCAAGGCCGCCGCCCGCATCGCCGAGATCGCCGCCGGCAATGCCCCGGTCTACGGCATCAATACCGGCTTCGGCAAACTTGCCTCGATCAAGATCGACAGCGCCGATGTCGCGACGTTGCAGCGCAATCTCATCCTGTCGCACTGCTGCGGCGTCGGCGCGCCGCTGCCCGACAATATCGTCCGGCTGATCATGGCGCTGAAGCTGGTCTCGCTTGGCCGCGGCGCCTCCGGCGTGCGGCTGGAGCTGGTACGGCTAATCGAAGGCATGTTGGAAAAAGGCGTCATCCCGCTGATCCCGGAAAAAGGCTCGGTCGGCGCCTCCGGCGATCTTGCCCCGCTTGCCCATATGGCGGCGGTGATGATGGGCGAGGCCGAAGCCTTCTTCGCCGGCGAACGCCTCCCGGGCGCGCAAGCCCTCGAAAGGGCCGGGCTGAAACCGGTGGTGCTCGCCGCCAAGGAAGGCCTGGCGCTCATCAACGGCACCCAGACCTCGACGGCGCTGGCGCTGGCCGGCCTGTTCCGCGCCCATCGCGCCGCACAATCGGCCTTGATCACCGGCGCTATGTCCACCGATGCCGCCATGGGCTCTTCGGCACCCTTCCATTCCGATATTCATACTTTGCGTGGCCACAAGGGCCAGATCGATACGGCATCCGCCCTTCGCGCCCTGCTCGAAAACTCCATCATTCGCCAGAGCCATATCGAGGGCGACGAGCGCGTGCAGGATCCCTATTGCATCCGCTGCCAGCCACAGGTCGACGGCGCCTGCCTCGATCTGCTGCGCTCGGTCGCCCGCACGCTCGAAATCGAGGCCAACGCGGTCACCGACAATCCGCTGGTGCTGTCGGACAATTCCGTTGTATCCGGCGGCAATTTCCACGCCGAACCCGTCGCCTTCGCCGCCGACCAGATTGCGCTCGCCGTCTGCGAGATCGGCGCGATTTCGCAGCGCCGCATCGCGCTGCTGGTCGATCCCACCCTCTCCTACGGCCTGCCGGCCTTCCTCGCCAAGAAGCCGGGCTTGAACTCCGGCCTGATGATCGCCGAGGTCACCTCGGCGGCTTTGATGTCCGAGAACAAGCAGATGTCGCACCCGGCCTCAGTCGATTCGACGCCGACCTCGGCCAATCAGGAAGACCATGTCTCCATGGCCTGCCACGGCGCCCGCCGCCTGCTTGGGATGACCGAGAACCTGTTCGCCATCATCGGCATCGAGGCGCTGACCGCCGCCCAAGGCGTCGAACTGCGCGCGCCGCTGTCGACGAGCCCGGAACTGAGCAAGGCGATCGCCGCCATCCGCAGCAAGGTCCCGACCCTCGATACCGACCGCTACATGGCAAACGACCTCGCCGCCGCTGCCGAACTGGTGGCGACGGGCGCGCTGAACGCCTCGGTTTCAACAGGCATATTGCCGGTATTGGAGGGTTGATCGTGATGTATGTGCATTTGGGTATCGCCCGAGACACCGGAGCACTTTGCCCATGACCACACCATACGAAATCCGTCAGGGCACCTCGCCCGTCATCCTCGGCTTCCCCCACACCGGCACGTCAGTGCCGGCTGAGATCGCCGACCGTCTCAACGACAATGGCAGGATTCTCGCCGATACCGACTGGCACATCCACCACCTCTATGACGGGCTGCTCGACGACGTCACGGTCGTGCGCGCCACATTCCACCGCTACGTCATCGATGCCAACCGAGATCCGGCAGGCGTCAGCCTCTATCCCGGCCAGAACACCACCGGCCTCATTCCCGAAACGGATTTTGACGGCAAGGCGATCTGGAAGGATGGACAGGGACCTGACGAGGCCGATATTGCGGCGCGGCTGCGGGATTTTCATGCGCCCTATCATGCAGCCCTTGCCGCCGAGATCGAGCGCGTGAGAGCGATCCATGGCGTCGCGATCCTTTACGATTGCCACTCGATCCGGTCCCACATTCCTTTCCTGTTCGAAGGAAAGCTGCCGGATTTCAATATCGGCACCGATATGGGCAAGACCTGCGACAGCGCCATCGAACAGGCGACGCTCACCGTCGTCGAAGCCGCCGAGGGGTACGACCGCGCGCTCAACGGCCGCTTCAAGGGCGGCTGGACGACACGCCATTATGGAAAGCCGGAAACCGGTGTGCACGCGATCCAGATGGAGCTTGCGCAATCGACGCATCTCCAGACCGAGGCACCGCCCTTTGCCTATGACGCCGCCAAGGCGGACAGGCTTCGCGTGCATCTCAAAGACATTCTGGTGCGCCTCGAACAGATCGCACCAGGCCTGAAACGCTGACGCCCGAAACCTGACGATTGAAACCTGAGAACAGGGGAACCGCCATGACCAATCCACGCCACAATATCCGTGAAATCCGCGCGCCCCGCGGCAACGATCTCAATGCCAAGAGCTGGATGACCGAAGCGCCGCTGCGCATGCTGATGAACAATCTCGATCCCGACGTCGCCGAAAATCCGAACGAACTCGTCGTCTATGGCGGCATCGGCCGCGCCGCCCGCACCTGGGAGGATTTCGACCGCATCGTCGCGACTCTGAAGACGCTGACGGAAGAAGAAACCCTGATCGTGCAATCCGGCAAGCCGGTCGGCGTCTTCCGCACCCACAAGGATGCGCCGCGCGTGCTGATCGCCAACTCCAACCTGGTGCCGCATTGGGCGACCTGGGATCATTTCAACGAGCTGGATAAGAAGGGCCTTGCCATGTACGGCCAGATGACGGCCGGCTCGTGGATCTATATCGGCACGCAGGGCATCGTCCAGGGCACCTACGAGACCTTCGTCGAGGCCGGCCGCCAGCACTACGGCGGCAATCTCAAGGGCAAATGGATCCTGACCGGCGGCCTCGGCGGCATGGGCGGCGCCCAGCCGCTCGCCGCCGTCATGGCCGGCGCCTGCTGCCTCGCCGTCGAATGCAATCCGGATTCGATCGATTTCCGGCTGCGCACCCGCTATGTCGACGCCAAAGCCGAGACGCTCGACGAAGCGCTTGCGATGATCGACCGCTGGACCAAGGCGGGCGAAGCCAAATCCGTCGGCCTGCTCGGCAACGCCGCCGAAATCCTGCCGGAAATGGTCCGCCGCGGCATTCGACCCGACATCGTCACCGACCAGACCTCGGCGCACGACCCGATCAACGGCTACCTGCCGAAGGGCTGGACGATGGCCGAATGGAAGGCCAAGCGCGAAAGCGATCCGAAGGCTGTCGAAAAAGCAGCGCGCGCCTCGATGCGCGAGCATGTCGAAGCGATGATCGCCTTCTGGAACGCCGGTATTCCGACGCTCGACTACGGCAATAACATCCGCCAGGTCGCCAAGGAAGAAGGCTTGGAAAACGCCTTCGCCTTCCCGGGCTTCGTGCCGGCCTATATAAGACCGCTGTTTTGCCGCGGCATCGGTCCCTTCCGCTGGGCAGCCCTGTCAGGCGACCCGGAAGATATCTACAAGACAGATGCCAAGGTAAGGGAGCTGACGCCCGGGAATACCCACCTGCACAACTGGCTCGACATGGCCAGGGAACGCATCGCCTTTCAGGGTCTGCCAGCGCGCATCTGCTGGGTCGGGCTCGGCGACCGTCATCGCCTCGCTTTGGCCTTCAATGAAATGGTCAAGAACGGCGAGCTTTCCGCTCCGATCGTCATCGGCCGCGACCACCTCGATTCCGGCTCCGTCGCCTCGCCGAACCGCGAAACGGAAGCGATGAAGGACGGCTCCGATGCCGTCTCCGACTGGCCGCTTTTGAACGCCCTGCTCAACACCGCGTCGGGCGCCACCTGGGTATCCCTGCATCATGGCGGCGGCGTTGGCATGGGCTTCTCCCAGCACTCCGGCGTCGTCATTTGCGCGGATGGCACGGATGATGCGGCAAAGCGTCTCGAACGCGTGCTCTGGAACGATCCGGCGACCGGAGTCATGCGCCATGCCGATGCCGGCTATGAGATCGCCCTCGACTGCGCCCGGGAAAAGGGCCTGCGCCTGCCCGGCATTCTCGGGAACTGATCCTCGTGAGGATCCTGCGCGCCGGTGATTGTAAACGCATGCCCTGGAAGAACGGCGGCGGCGAAACGGTGGAAATCGCCGTTTCGCCTGAGAATGCCGGTCTTGCCGGTTTCGACTGGCGCGTCAGTATGGCGACCGTCGCAACCGACGGCCCGTTTTCGATTTTTCCCGGCATCGACCGCACGCTGGCGATCCTCGATGGCAACGGCATGGTGCTCGATATCGAAGGCAGCACGCCGGTGCTGCTGACGACGGCAAGCGATCCCCTGGCCTTCCCGGCGGATATCCCCGTCGCGGCCAGGCTCCAGGACGGCGCCATCACCGATCTCAACGTCATGACCCGCCGCGACGGGCTCGCCCACAGGCTGGTCCGGATCGACGTCGATGGCAGCAGCACCCTGCCGCTGCCGCCCTCGACATGCCTGTTCCTCTGCCATGGCGGCGCGCTCTCCTTCCGGCGGGGCGGCGAGACCGGCGCGCTTGCGGCCGGCGATGCGCTGCTGATTGAGGATGCGGCCGCGATCGCGCTTGAGGTCGATGGTGAAGCCAAATGTTATCTCGCATCGATCACCACAGGCTGACTTTCAAATAACGATTTGAAAAGATTGAACAATCTAGAATTTGGCTAAGCATGCGCATCGACTATCCTGATCTCGGGCCATGGACGTCATTCCTGCTTTCGGTCTAAACTTTGCCCTTCTGATGCAGAAGAAGACCTAGACTGCCCGCAACATGCGGGGAGCAAGGGAGCAGGCGTGACGGATCCATACGATATTCTCGGCGTTGAACGCGATGCGGACGAGGCGCAGCTGAAGGCCGCCTACCGGCGTCTGGCGAAAGTTGCCCACCCCGATTCGGGCGGTGATTCGGACGCCTTTGCCAATTTGCAGAAAGCCTATGGGCTGCTTCTCGATCCGGTCCGGCGCAAGGTCTACGACGATACCGGTTACGACGTTGAATTCGCCGATGCCGCCGAGCTGCAGGCGCTCGTGATGATCGAGAAGCTCGTCACCGACGCCGTGCTCGACGAGCGCGCGCCGGGAAGTTTCGATCCCGTCGCTGTCATGCAGGAAAGCCTTTCCGAAGAACTGCGCAAGGCCCGTTTCAGCAAGAGCGAATTGGAGCGCCACGCCTCGCGCATCGGCCTGCATCTGGAACGGCTCGAAAAGCAGTCCGGCCGCGATGTGCTTGCCCACATGTTCCGTGCCCGCATCGAAGCCATCGCCAAAGCGGTCGCGGAAACCGAGGCGAAGATCAAGGCGACCGAACGCGCCGCCGATATGCTTAGCGGTTATGTCTACGACATCGATCCGCCGCCGCTGCCGGATGCCGCGGTCACCAACATCGAATGGGTCGAGACCTCCAGAAACCGCTCCACCGGCTGACGGACGACGCGGCCGATCTTAATAGGACAGTTTCGGATACCAGTCCGGCGCCCGGCCTTCGGGCGTCGCATCGAGCACGGTCCAGAGCGGCATCAGATCAGGTGCGCCGCGCGGATCCTCGCCGGGATCGGCCGTCGCTTCGCCCATCTCCTCGCTCCAGAAATGGCGGATGGTGCCGTCGCGCCGCGTGAAGACGTTGAAGGCGGCGCCATCGCTGCCGTCGCTGCCGATCGCGCGATAGTCGCGGCTGTAATCGTCCGTCATGTCGGAGTAGAGCGGCAGGTGGTGCCAGCCGCGTTCCTTCTTGAAGGCGAGCAGCCTTTCGATCGGCGAGCGGGCGACGATCGCAAGGGCGGCGCGCTGCTGGATGTCAGGTACCTCGCCGTCCCAGGCCGACAGCAGCGAGGTGCACATTGGGCATGGGCGCTCGCGTTGTGGGCCGAACATGTAGCTGTAGACGATCAGCGTATCCTTGTCGGCGAAGAGCTCGGCAAAGGAGATCGGCCCATCGCTGCTTTCGAAGCGGTATTCTTTTGTCACCTCGCCGCCCGGCGGCAGCGCCCGGCGCTGTCTTGCCACGCGCTCGATATGACGGCGCAATTCGATCTCTTCGGCCAGCAGCGCATCGCGGGCGCTGCGATAGGCCTCGCTCTCATTCGGGAAGCGGGCGCCGTTCTTGGCCGCAAGCACGGCGGCGGGTACCAGATGCCGATTATCCATGACGATATCCTCCTTCTGTTGCCGCGCGCCTCAGACGCGCAAAGGACGTGCTGAAGCCACGACCGGGTCGCAGCACATCATTACAAGGACGATCGGCTGATGCGAAAATCGACAGAAGCCGACGGAAAATATTCGCCCCGCGCTTTGGCCGGCCCGGTGCCCGGATCGCCAAAGCCAAGCAGATCAAGATCGCGCGTTCCGAAATGCGGATCATCGAACCAGATCATGATCAGCATTGCGCCCTTCCTAGAGGACGCCGCCCCGAACTCATTTCACCGTCGGCTGCGAAACTCAGTGAACGGTGATCACCGGAATGCCAGCTTCGTCGGCGGCACGGATAAGCGCTGCTCGCGCGTCCTGCGCCGGAATTTCCCCATGAATTGCATGTCGGCACGCACTAATCGCTATAAGGTACTCTTCTCCGTCGTCGATCGGCCAACCAACTGTCAGCATCTCGGCAGCCTGGAAAAGAGTTGCGACAAGCTTGTATTTTTCCGACCCACTCACAACGAACATCAGAGGGGCAAACTCTGCGGATGTGCACCACTTCATGACATTAGGTCTCCCCACAGTAAACATATTAGTAACCGTGCAAGAACCGTTCCGTGATCTTCGCTCGCATGCCGAAGCTCGTTTTGGAGGCCGCATAATGGAAAGGAGAATATTTCTTAAGGGGCGCTTTAGCCGCCTCGGCATCGCCAGCATCAGCATGGGCACCAGTTGGCAGGGAAACGGTCGCCGGCCTCATTGCCCGCCATGCTGAAGCCACCAAAGCCGCCGACATGCTTATACCAGGCGCCCTTCCCGGTCTTCTGCCTCCTCAGCAAACTCAAACTGCTCCGCGGCGGCATCAGCGAGCGCGGTGTGCCTCTGCAACCGGAAACATTTCATCAGCAGAGCGGCAGAAAGAGATCCCGTAGTCGCCTCCGACTCCGGCACGACAGACGCGGGACTTCCCGCTCTGTTGCCCACGCATGAGTCTCTGTTGCCAACCTACCGGAAGATTGCCTTTGACACATCGCGATAAGTAATATATCTATGTGGTTATATAGCCATGTGGTGATATATGAAAAGCAGCCTCGATGCGATTTTCTCCGCACTTTCAGATCCAACAAGGAGAGCAATTCTTGGGCGGCTTGCTCACGGCAAGGCGACCGTGGCCGAACTCGCAGATCCCTTCGAGCTGTCTCAGCCTGCCATTTCAAAGCATCTCAAGGTCCTGGAACAGGCCGGATTGATCCGCTCCGGCCGTGAAGCGACTTCGCGTCCCCGCGAACTTGAGCCGGACGCATTGAAGAAAATCTCTGATTGGATTGGCGATTACAGACGCTTCTGGGATCAGAGCTTTGATCGTCTCGATGGCTATTTGTCCAAGGTACAAGGATACGAAGATGACAAATCCGGAGACTGATACTGACAACGCCCGCGATCTGGTTTTTGTACGAAGGTTCGATGCCCCATGCGATCTCGTTTTCAGAGCATGGACCGACCCCAAAGCGCTAGCGCAATGGAGCGGTCCTCACGGCTTCAAGGCGGTGGGCGACCAGCTTGAAGTGTGGCCCGGCGGTAGACACCGCGCCTGTCTGATAGCGCCAGATGGAGAGGAGCACTGGGTTAGCGGAAAATACCTTGAAGTCAACCCTCCGCACAGGCTTGTCTTCACACATGCCTGGGAGATCGGAACCGGCGAAAAAAGCCCGGAAACAGTCGTCACCATCACGTTAAAGGAAAGCGACGGAGGAACGGAAATGACATTTCGGCAAAGTGGATTTGAAGACGCATCATCACTTAAGGGTCATGAAGGTGGTTGGTCGCAAAGCTTCGAGCGACTGGGCGTTTTTCTGGGGGCTACGTCCGAAAGGCCGGATCATGAGTAAGGCGGCGATGAAGCTTTACTATTGCGAGACGCTCAATCCTCGGAAGGCCTGCGCCGCTGCCCGTTTTCTTAAAGCCGACGTGGAGTTCATAAGGATTGACCTAGCCAGCGGAGAGCAGCGTACCACGGAATTCCTGGCTCTCAACCCGAACGGGAAAGTCCCTGTGCTGCAGGATGATGCCGGAACCTTGTGGGAAGCGAATGCCATCATGTGCCGATTGTCTGACAGAGTTGGCTCGGATTTCTGGCCGCATGACCACAGGCAGATCGACGTCCTCCGGTGGCTGAGCTGGGACGCGAGTCATTTCACCCGGCACGCGGCAGCCTTGTGGTTTGAATACTTGATCAAACCTTTGTTCGGCGGGGAGCCTGACGTCGCCGTGATCGAAGATGCGAAGACGAGCTTCCGACTACATGCTCGCGTGCTCGACGACCATTTGGCCACTAACAGCGTCGCGGTCGGGAAGACGCTGACTGTCGCAGATTTCGCATTGGCCGCTGCACTTCCTTATGCGACTTCTGCTGAGATTCCACTTTCCGAGTTTACGCATATTCAGGCGTGGTACGAACGGCTTGAACAACTAGATGCGTGGAGAAACCCTTTCCCGGCGTAACAAGGTGCGGCCGCTGTTCCGTGGTTATTATTTCCGCCCACGTTTCTACAAGTTTTGCCGGTAATTCGCTCCACAGGGCCTCGCTTCTCCGTCGCTGGAATCCCTTCCGCCATCAAACGACAAGACGAAAGCGGTGATATGCGCAAGGGCTGTAAAGCAAAAAGGGCGCTCGACCCTTGCGGGGAGCGCCCTTATCCTGTCGGACAACGAACAGTTCGACGACGTCGATACCGCGCGCATCCATTTTTCAGGCAGGGCCGGTATATGGACCTTTTGCGCCCCGGTTTCAAGGGCTATTCGGCAGGACATTGACAAGGTCCGTCAGATGGCAACTCCACTGACGGGATTGACCACCGGTCGTTCGCTCTTGTCCCCGACCCCGGCCGGCTGCACCGCCGGCGGCGCCATCGATTCTGCGTCGGCGGGCTCCGGCTTGTCGGGAACGGCGCCGACATCTTTGGGGCGCCGCTGCTCGGGCTTTACGTTTTGATCATTCGTCGACATTGTCAGTCTCCTTTCAGTGAAGAAGTCACGGCCGTCGACATGGTTCCGACGATGGCATGGAGGATTACCGATGCTTGACAGGTTTCTGCTGCAGGGGCCTCAGGATGCGCGCTTCACGATCCTTCTGGCCCATGGCGCAGGCGCGCCGATGGATTCGGCGTCGATGACAGCAGCGGCAAATGCGCTTGCCGGCGTTGGCTTCCGTGTGGCCCGCTTCGAATTCGCCTATATGGCCGCCCGCCGCACCTCGGAAGGCCGCAAGCCGCCGCCGCGCGCCGAAACGCTCAATCCCGAATATGAGGCGGCCATTGCCACGCTCGGTGCCAGCGGCCCGCTTATCATCGGCGGCAAGTCGATGGGCGGCCGGGTTGCCAGCATGATCGCCGACGATCTTTATCACAGGGGGAAGATCGCCGGCCTGCTCTGCCTCGGCTATCCCTTCCATCCGCCTGGCCAGCCGGAGAAGCTGCGCACCGCCCACCTTACCGGGCTGACGACGCCCGCCTTGATCTGCCAGGGAACGCGCGACGAATTCGGCACACGAGACGAGGTGCCGGGCTATGATCTCTCCGACAGGATCGAGATCCTCTGGCTCGAGGATGGCGACCACGACCTCAAGCCGCGCAAGACGATCTCCGGCTTCTCCAGCGCCGATCACCTCGCCACGATGGCCAAGGCGGCAAAGGCCTGGGCCGAACGATTGCCGGTTTGAGGCTCACCTTGCGATTGCCGATATCAGGCGGCAAGCTTCCTGATATCGATGCGCCGGTCAGTGGCGGAAACGGTGATTTCGAAATGGTCGGCCTGCACGACGTCCCGGATGTTGCGCGGTCTATGCGCGACGATGACCACCCCGCCCCTCAGCCGGACACTGTCATAGAGGATGCCGGCGCCACCGCTCGAGCGGACCTCTTCCCCCAGCACCTGCGACGCCGCATAGCTGGCGCCGTCATAGACATCGGGCCGCAGCAACTCTTCGCCGCGAATGTCGAGGTAATCGCCAATCAGGGTGGCCGCATAGCTTCGATAGGAGCGCGCCATCATCGCCACCCCGCGTGCGACAGCCTCGCGCCGAAGATGGTGGCCGACCTCGGCAGCGGCTGTCCTGAGATCATCGGCGGCATACCAGGCGCCGAGATCAGAGCCGTTGAACCGCATTCCTCCCGGCGCAACATGCAGGAAAGCCGCCATCACGATGCTGGCGTTTGGCGTGCCATAAACCCATTCAGCCTGGGGAAGCCGTTGGATGCGATCGGCGACGAGACGGTCGTTGGTCCAGCCGACGAGTTCCATCACCGCTTCAAGGTCGGACACCCGCGTCACCGTCTCGAAAAGCCCGATCGGTGGAAATTGCGACGGGATCAGCCGGTGTGACGGACGCGGCGCCTCTGCAAAACGATCCCTCACCGGAAGACGATGTCCGCATCTTCGTAAGGCGTGAAGGCTTCGTCGAGCCTGTTCGGCTGCATGTAGAGACCACCGCGCGCGCCGTCGAGAAACCGGCGGACGGTCATCAGCCCGTCCTGGGTTCCGCTGGTCACGATATCAAGTGGCGGATGTCCGCCAAAAACCGGCGCCTGATGCGGCGTGCGCAGCCAGGCGACGCCGGCGCGTTCATCGGAAAAAAGCACGCCGAGTGCCTGATGGATGCCGAGCACGGCCGAGATCCGGGTCAGCGTATCGACGTCAAGCGTGAAAGCGCCGTGCTCGCGCGCCTGTTTGGCCCAATTGTGGTAGGTCGACCGGGAGGGATAACCGAGCACGAGCAGACGCTGTTCTTCCGTCAGTCCCCAGAGATCGGCGATCGCCAGGAAGGTGCGCAATGCCGGTGCGCTCAGCCTCTTGCGGTTTGCCGGTGCAAAGCGCTCCATGTCCAGCCGCTGTGGCCCCTGGCCCTCCCGGTGCTCGGTGCGTCGCGCATGCTGCATAACAGCCTCCTGTCTTGAATTAGACATAGTCCAAATCTGGGGTTTCGGCAACAGATTTCAAGAATTGCTCCAATGGAGCCGTCACCATAGCCCAGGCAGCAGCCGGTCGCGGACCTTGCGGCGGTATTCGGCGTAACCCGGCAGGTCTCTTGTCAGATGTTTCTCCTCGTCCAGCAGCCGCGCGACAAGTCCGGCAAAGGCAGGAGGGATGGCCAGCAGGCCCCAATAGGAACCGAGCGACAGCGGTATGCCGACGAAGAGCACCAGCGCCGCCGCATACATCGGATGGCGCACGACGCTGTAGAGCCCGCTTGAAATGACCCGCTGATCCCGGCGGATCTCGACCGTTGCCGAAGCGAAGCTGTTTTGCCGCAGCACGAGGAAGCAGCCGTAAAAGCCGGCCGCCATCAGAACATTGCCGAAAATCACGATCGGCGCCGGAACGGCCGACCAGCCGAACCGGTAATCGAGCGCCGAACCGATGAAGAGCGCGATCAGCACGATGCCGTTGAAAAGCTGAATGCGCTTCTGGGCCGGTTCCCGCTCCGCAGCCGGCCCGACATGCAGCCGCTGTTCCAGCAAGGCGCGGTCATATTTCAGGAAATAGGCCGTCGTCGCGACAATCCAGCCGCCAAAATTGAAAAGGAACAGCCAGCCCTGCCAATAGGACAGCGAGCCCGCCGCGATGAAGATCATCGCCGCAAGCACTCGACGAATTTCACCGTCGCTTCCGTCGCCCGCCTGCCGAGACTCCTCTTCTGATCCTCCATCGGTCCGTCCTCCATTACCTCAGGAAACCTCGCCTGCCGCCTCCCGGATCGTATGCATCAGGATCGATTGCGGCAGCGACGGCACGGCATCGGCGCGCATCGTCAATCCGACCGGCCCCTTGGTCTCGCCGGTATCGATCGGCAGAAGCGCCAGCCGCCCGTCGGCGACATCGTCGGCCACGACGCCGTGGGAAATGATCCAGATCGCGTCGTTTGCCCGGAGGAAAGCGCGGCCGAAGGAATCCGATACCGTCTCGATCTGGTTGGGCAGGCTGGCGACGCCATTGGCGATGAGAAAATTTTCGACCACCGGCCGGATGATCGAACCCCGCGTCGGCATCAGCACCGTGTAGTTGCCGAAACCTGAAAACAGCGATTGCCGGCCGTCGAGCAGCGGATGGCCGGGGCGCACGGCAAACACTACCTGTTCGGAATAAAGATGCTCGAAGGAAAAGCCGGCCATCTTCTCGGCGCCTGCCAGACGCCCGACGACGACATCGAGATCGCCGACACGAAGCTGCTCCAAGAGCACCGCATTCTCGCCGGTGACGATCTTCACCCGACTCCAGGTATTCTCCTTGAGGAAGAGCTCCATCGCCCGCGGCATGATTCGCGATGAAACCGTCGGCAGCGCGCCGATCCGGATCGGCGGCGCTTCGGAAAACTGCTCCTGCGAGACGGAATCGAGACCCTGGCGCAGCGCCGTCAGCGCCGCACCAGCGTGCCGCAGGAAGACCTCGCCGTAACGGGTGATCTTGATGCCGCGGCCGTCGCGCTCGAAGACATCGACACCCAGCACCTGTTCCAGTTCGCGGATCGTCTTGGTGACCGCCGGCTGGCTGACATGCAGCAATTCGGCGGCCTTCATGACGCTCTTCTGCCGCGCCACCTCGACAAAGGTCTGCAGATGGCGAAACTTGACGCGGCTGTCGATCATCGCTCACATAACTCCGAAGTTATCGAAAAGCCTAAAAATATCATTTTACTTAACCGGATCAAACATTCAATTTCGCCTTCAGGAGGAGAATGACGTGCAATTCGCCCGCATAAACGACGTGACGATCCATTATCAGGTCATCGGTGCACCAGCCGACAGGCCGGTGATCGTCTTTACCAATTCGCTCGGGACGGATTTCCGCATCTGGCGCGACGTCGTGGTGCGGCTTGCCGGCGAATTCCCCATCGTGCTTTACGACAAGCGCGGCCACGGCCTGTCCGATGTCGGCCAGCTCCCCTCATCGATTGCGGATCATGCGACGGATCTCGCCGGCCTGCTCGATCTCTTGTCGGTCAAGAAGGCCGTCATCTGCGGCCTCTCCGTCGGCGGCCTCATCGCCCAGTCGCTCTATCAGCGCCGGCCGGACCTGGTCAGTGCCCTGATCCTGTGCGACACCGCCCATAAGATCGGCACAGCAGAGAGCTGGAACGCCCGCATTGCCGCCGTCGAGAAAAACGGCATCGGCAGCATCGTCGACGCCATCATGGAGCGCTGGTTCATGCCGGCCTTCCGCCGGCCCGAAAACACCGCCTATTCAGGCTATTGCAACATGCTGACGCGTCAGCCGGTCGAAGGTTATGTCGCTGCCTGCGCCGCGATCCGCGACGCCGATTTTACCGAAACTGCAAAGACGATCACTGTCCCGACAATCTGCGTCGTCGGCGACCAGGATGGCTCGACGCCGCCCGATCTGGTGCTCTCGACCGCCAAGCTTATCCCCGACGCGCGTTATGAGGTCATCCCCAATTGCGCGCACATTCCCTGCGTCGAGCAGCCGGAAGCGCTAACGGCGGTCATCCGCGCCTTCCTCACATCCATTACGCCTGGAGAAAACAGCCCATGAACGAAACCGCGTCCTCCTCCGAGCGCTATCGCCAAGGCATGGCGACCCGCCGCACCGTGCTCGGCGACGCCCATGTCGACCGAGCCGCCGCCGCATCGACGGAGTTCGACCGTCCCTTCCAGGAATTGATCACCGAAGCCGCCTGGGGCCATGTCTGGTCGCGCCCGGCGCTGACGAAGCGCGAACGCTCGATCGTCACCATCGCTCTGCTCGCGGCGCTCGGCCAGGACGACGAGGTCGCCATGCATGTGCGCGCCACCGTCAATACGGGTGCCTCCCGTGAGGATATCTGCGAGGCGCTGCTGCATGTGGCGATCTATGCCGGCGTTCCCGCCGCCAATCACGCGATCAAGATCGCAAAGCAGACCTTCGCACAGATGGACGCCGACAAGGCGGCCTGAGGGGGAAAAATGTCCGAACGAGCAAATCGCAAACCCGAGACCGGCGCCTTCTTCGGCCGCGACCGTGCCTGGCATGCGCCGGCGCTGACCCCCGGCTACAAGACCTCCCTGCTGCGCGCGCCGCAGCGTGCGCTGCTGTCGCTCGACGGCACGGTTTCCGAAACCACCGGGCCGGTCTTCGGCCATTCGATGATCGGCGAACTCGACAACGACCTGATCCTGAATTATGCGCGCCCCGGCGAAAGCGCTATCGGCGAACGCATCATCGTCCATGGCCGGGTGCTCGACGAGCGTGCCAAGCCGGTTGCCGGCGCCCTGGTCGAGTTCTGGCAGGCCAATGCCGGCGGCCGCTATCGCCACAAGAAGGAAACCTATCTTGCGGCGATCGACCCGAATTTCGGCGGCTGCGGCCGCGCCATCACCGACGAGGAAGGCCGTTACTCTTTTCGCACCGTCCGCCCCGGCGCCTATCCCTGGCCGAACGGCGTCAATGATTGGCGGCCGGCCCATATCCATTTCTCGATCTTCGGCCACGGCTTTGCCCAGCGCCTGATCACCCAGATGTATTTCGAGGGCGATCCGATGATCTGGAAATGTCCGATCGTCGGCACGATCCCCGACAAGGCGGCGATCGAGCAGCTGATCGCGCCGCTCGACTGGGGCAACACGATCCCGATGGATTCACGCGCCTATAAATTCGATATCGTGCTGCGCGGCCGCCGCTCGACGATGTTCGAAAACAGGCTGGAGGGCAACTGACCATGCAGCAGCTCGGCTATCTTAAGGAAACCCCGTCGCAGACGGCAGGCCCCTATGTCCATATCGGCCTGACGCCGAATTTCTGCGACATAAAGGGCGTCTACGACACCGATCTCGGCATCGAGATGGTCAATGACAAGACGCTCGGCGAACGCATCACCGTCACCGGCCGAATCTTCGATGGCGCCGGCGCATTGGTGCGCGATGCCGTTATCGAGATCTGGCAGGCCGACAGCGCCGGCCTCTACAACAGCCCTTCGGAAATGCGCGGAACCGCCGATCCGAATTTCACCGGCTGGGGCCGCTGCCCGACCCGCGCCGAGGATGGCGTCTACAGCTTCGAGACCGTCAAGCCCGGCCGTGTCCCCTTCAAGGACGGCCGTAGACAAGCCCCGCACATCACCTTCTGGATCGTCGCCCGCGGCATCAATATCGGCCTGCATACGCGTATGTATTTCCCGGAAGAGACGGAGGCCAACGCCGCCGACCCGCTGCTGTCCCGCATCGAACATCGCGAGCGCGTCGCAACGATGGTCGCCACCCGCGACGGCGCAACCTGCCATTTCGACATCCATCTGCAGGGTCCCAAGGAAACGGTATTTCTCGATATCTGAGGGTCGGCATGCCGGTGGCTTGTTCGGACAGCCCTGTGCAAGTAGCCTCCCCCTCACCGGACCCTCTCCCCGAGGGGAGAGGGACGTGCCCACGCGAGATTACCTGCCCATAAAGCGCGGACGCCACCGCAGTCCCGTCCCCCCAAGAGGGAGAAGGTGGCGGCAGCCGGATGAGGGGCCAGCAAAGCGAGACAATCATGACCGCATCGCCCTTCGACCACCCCTTCCTTTCCGGCCTGCTCGGCGACGGTGAAATCGCCTCCTATTTTTCCGCCGAGGCCGATATCCGCGCCATGCTCTCCTTCGAGGCCGCGCTCGCCAGGGCCGAAGCCGGCCATGGCCTCATCCCCGCCGAAGCAGCAAGGCGCATCACCGAAATCTGCGCCGCCTTCTCGCCCGATCTGGCCAGCCTTCGATCGGCAACGGCAAGGGACGGTGTCGTCATCCCCGAACTCATCAAGCAGCTGCGCACCGCTGTCGGCGAGGAGGCAGCCAAGAGTCTCCATCTCGGCGCCACCAGCCAGGATGTCATCGATACCAGCCTGATGGTCCGCCTCAAGGCCGTCGTCTTCCTGTTTGCCGGCCGGCTTTCCGCCATCCTCAAGGGGCTCGATGCGCTCGACGGCCAGTTCGGCCAAAACAGGCTGATGGGCCATACCCGCATGCAGGCGGCGATCCCCATCACCGTCACCGATCGCCTCGAAGCCTGGCGCACGCCGCTTGCGACCTATCGCGACCGCCTGACCGAGCAGAGTTTTCCCGTCCAGTTCGGCGGTGCGGCCGGCACGCTTGATAAGCTCGGGTCGCAGGCCGCAGCCGTTCGCACCTCGCTCGCCCAGGAGCTCGGCCTTACCGACGCAACGCAATGGCAGAGCGGGCGTCTGCCGATCGCCGATATCGCCGGCCTGTTCGCGTCGATATCGGGCAGCCTCGGTAAGATAGGCCAGGATATCGCGCTGCTCGCCCAGGCCGGCGGCGAAATCGAAATTGCCGGCGGCGGCACCTCGTCGGCGATGGCGCACAAGCAGAACCCGATTTCCGCCGAAGTCCTGATCTCGCTCGCCCGCTTCAATGCCACTGTTCTCTCGGGCATCCACCAGTCCCTCGTCCACGAGCAGGAACGCTCAGGCGCTGCCTGGACGCTCGAATGGCTGCTGCTGCCGCAAATGACCATGGCAACCGCCGCCTCGTTGCGTCTCGCCGCGGACCTCATGGGAAATATCAACAGGCTTGGAACTGCCTGACGCCGCGCTGGCGTGCCACGATCTTGACAAAGGCATGCAGTGGATCTGGGCCTGAGGAGGCAGCAATTGTTTTTTCAATCGCGCGCAACCATCTAATAGGCATGACTTGCGGAAAACGCCCCGCCCCAGCAGCCCGTTTACCGAAAACCAACCAAACCGGCTTGCTTTCCGAAGCGAAAGCCGATTGCTTAGGAAAATCTACTTCTTCTTCCGCTAGCGGTTAGGAGAATGAAAGGGGGCGCAGGCAAACCCGTGGAATTCTACTGCTTCGCATCGGGATAAACAATGACTACGATGGCGACGCGGGAAGGCCGGTTTGAAGAACGATGACGACAGAACTGTTTCAGGTAAAATTTTGGGGCGTCCGTGGCAGTATTCCAGTGTCGGGCCCCGAGTTCGATCGCTACGGCGGTAACACTTCCTGCATCGAAATTCGCTGCGGAAAACATCGGATGATCTTCGACGCGGGCTCCGGCCTGCGCGAGGCGGGGCTTTCGTTGCTCGCCGACGGCGTCAGCGACGTGGACCTGTTCTTCAGCCACTGCCACTATGACCACATCATCGGCCTGCCCTTCTTCAAGGCGATCTATTACCCCTCGATCAACGTCAACATCTGGTCCGGCCACCTCGACGGCAAGATGAGCACGCGGGAAATGGTCGATCAGTTCATCAGCCCGCCCTGGTTTCCCGTCAAGACCGACATCTGTCAGGCGACGATGAACTTCCGCGACTTCCATCCCGGTCAGGTTCTGACCCCCCACGAAGGCATCGCGATCAAGACCTTCATGCTGAACCATCCGGGCGGCGCCATCGGCTACCGCGTCGAATGGCAGGGCCGTTCGATCGCTCTCGTCTATGACATCGAACATATTCCGGGCGCTTATGATCCGGTCTCACTGGAGATGATGCAGGACGCCGATCTCGTCGTCTACGACTGCACCTACAATGAAGACGAGATGCAGCGTTTCAAGGGCTTCGGCCATTCGACCTGGCAGCACGGCACCGAGCTTGCGAAGATGGCGGGCGCCAAGCGCTTCGCGCTCTTCCACCACGCCCCCTCGCGCACCGACGAACAGCTGGCTGAGATGGAAGCGCAGGCGCAGGCCGCCTTCCCCGAATCCTTTGCCGCCCGCGACAATCAGACCGTGGTGATCTAGCAACCCGCGAAACCTCAGCTTGCTGACGGAACAGATGTTGGATCAGGCCGTTTCCCGGCAGGTAAACCATTACGCGGGGACCAGCTATGACCGTGTTTTCCGGAAAGTGCCTTTGCGGGCAGGTGCAGATCTCTGTTCGCGGCGAACCTTTGCGCGTCGGGATCTGTCATTGCACCGACTGCAGGAAAGAAAGCGGTTCGGCCTTTACCTTTTACGGGATCTGGCCAGCCGGCCAATTCGAATATTCTGGGGAAACCGCCGAGTTCCGAGGTCGCCATTTCTGCACCGGCTGTGGTTCGCGGCTGTTTTCCGCCGATGACGAAGAGGCGGAAATCAAGCTCGGTATCCTGTCCGATGCCCCGACGCCGCTTGTGCCGTGCTACGAACTCTGGATCAAGCGCCGCGAGCCCTGGCTGCGGCCGGTGGAAGGCGCCGAGCAGCATGAAGGGGATCGAAAGTGAGCGGCAGCGTCGGAAGCTTCCCGATGTCCGCTCTCGTCCGGCATCGCACGATCACGGTCGCAGGCATCGAGACTTTTTACCGCGAGGCCGGTCGGCCGGATGCTCCGGTCTTGCTGCTGCCGCACGGTTACCCCTGCTCGTCCTATGAATTTCGCAATCTCATGCCGCGCCTTGCCGACCGCTGGCGCCTGATCGCACCGGATTTCCCTGGCGCGGGCTATAGCGGCACGCCTGACGATTTCGACTACAGCTTCGATGGTTATGCCGCCTGGCTGCAGGCCTTTATCGACGCCGTCAATATCGACCGCTTCGTCCTCTACCTGCACGATTTCGGGTCGCCTATCGGCGCGCGGCTGGCAATCAAAGAGCCTCGGCGCATCGTGGCGCTCATCATCCAGAATGGCGACATCCCCTATGAGGATGCCCTCGGACCCAAGTATGCCGATATCGAGGCGACGTGGACGCTTCCAATTTCGGAAATGAGGAAGGCGCTGGCGGAAGCGGTCAGCGAGGAGACCTTCAGGGATGAATTCCTCAACGATCTGTCGCCGGCTCTGGCCGGTACCATCCCGCCCGATCTCTGGAAACTGCATTGGTCGCTGACCACGCCGCGGCGCAAGGAAATCGCCATCGACCTGATCGCCGGATTGAAGGAGAACCGGGCCTGGTTTCCGGAACACCGGAAATACCTGCGGGAATACCAGCCTGCGACCTTGATCGTCTGGGGTCCCAACGACCACTACATGCCGGAAAAATCGGCGCGAGCCTATCTGCGCGATCTGCCGGATGCCGAACTGCATCTGCTTGGCGGCGGCCACTGGCTGCTCGAGACGCATCTCGATGACGTCGTCGCACTCATGCGAGACTTCCTCGGGCGCGTTCACGCCGCCTGATCTTGTTTTTACGCATGTCGTTATCGCAAAACCGCGGCACACTATTGCGCGACATGCTCAAGCAGCTCCGACGCCGATGACCAGCGGACGGCCGGATGCCGGCCCGTCACTGCAAACAAGGCCGACAGGAAGTCCCATGCGGCCGCATCGTGCACCAGATGGTGAGTGAGCACGCCGACAGGTTCCTTGCTGCCGGCAAACCGATCGCGGAGCTCCGCTACCAGTTCGGCCACCAATTCCGCCTCGCCCCGTCCGCCGCGCGTGCCGTGCCAGTCGATGATATCGACATGGGTGTTGAGCAGCGGCACCGGGCCATCCTGCCTTGCCCGCCCATAAACCGAAAGGGCGGTAAATCCGAGGCCCGGCAGCGCCGGGATAAGACTAGCGTCGATCCGGTTCCAAGGCGGCACCAGCATCGGCAGGAAGCGGGCCGGATGCAACAGCTGCAACAGCCGGAAACCTTCACGCAACTCGCCGAGCACGACATCCGCCGGGCGTTCGCCGCCGAGTTCCTGCTTCTTTTTTTCCGGCCCCGCATGGTTCGTATGAGACCAGCCATGCACCGCAACCGTGATGGCTGTTTCCTCCCCTAGGCGCGCGGCCAAGGCCCCGCCGGTCAGGGCGGGAATAACCGCGAGCGTCAGCGGAACGTTGCTTTCGCCCGCGAGCGCCGTCAGCGTCTCCAGTGCCGGCGTCGGTTCGACGGCATCGTCATCCCGCAGCCAGAACCGCGCCACGCGGCCGGCCGCCTGCCAGCGGTCAAGCTCGCGCCGCACAGGCTCCCAGGCCATTTTGTCGGTCATGCCGTCGCTCCCATTCCCAGATTGTCCTGCAAAATTCCGTTCAACACTCGCGCCGCGTTGGGAAGCGAGCGCTCCCCAGGCACGAAGCGCCGTGCCGCCTGCCCCATGGCGTCGCGCCTTTGCCTGTCGTCAAGCAGGGCGGCCACGGCGCCAGCATAGGCCACGACATCGCCATCCGCTGTCAGCAGGCCGGTCACGCCAGCCTCGACCACCGCCGGCACGCCCGCCGTTTCTTGCGCGACGATAGGCAGGCCGGCGGCCTGGGCTTCCAGATAGGCAAGGCCATAGGCCTCGCCGCAGCCGGGCCAGACATAGAGGCCGCCGTGTCCGAGCAACTCGGCGATCTCGACGGCATTCCGCTCGCCCAGCCATTCGACGCGGCCGGGAAGATCGGCAAACAGCGCCTGCACCTCGTGGCGCATCGGACCATCGCCGATGACGGCAAGCGTCCAGGGCCGGTCTTCGATCAGCCGCAATGCTTTTGCGAGCATCGCATAACTGTCCATCTTGTCGCCGGCCCGCATCATCGCGACCGTCATCAGCCGGCGCCGATCGGGCTCCGGCGAAATCGTTTCAAACAGCGTCGTATCGATGAAGGGTTTCAGACGGGCAAGGCGCGCCTGCGGAAAAGCGGCCGCAAGTCCTGCCTGGTCACGCTCGGTGAAGCTGATATTGACCGCCGCCTGCATGATCGCCGCGCCCACGCACGTCTGCGACGCGGCCCAGCCGCTCGCGTTGCGTTTTGCCGCATAGGTGGCTTCGGCAGTGACATAGGGAATGACGAATTCGGCAGAGAGGACAGGCCCGAAGGGATCGGGCGATTTGTAATAGGGGTGGTAACAGAACCAGAGATCCGGCCGCGGCGCGGATTTCCATGCCAACCGCAGCCGCTCCAGTTCGGTGTGGACGGCGGGTTCGAGCTCCGCTGCGGCTTCCGGTGTCGAGGCATAGGCGCGGAATTCGGAAGCGACCTCGACCTCGTGTCCGGCAAGTTCCAGCGTCCGGATCAACAGCCGTGCCATCAGCCGGTCGCCTGACGGCACCGGATGGTTCGGCGATTTCATCGGCGCGTAGAAAGCCACCCGCATTGACACCTCACATAAGACAGACAGTTTACAACCGGCACTCGTGCTATCACGAAAAATTCCGCTATTGTCCCCTTCATTAAAACTTGCGCATAAGCATATGGAATGTGATCGCGATCGAAGCAATTCCGCCTCTTTCTCAATCTCTATGGGCCTGCGGTTACATCGACAAGAACGGGAATGAATGACGACGGTCTCGGCCACAGGGATTTTTTCGGAGCGTGCGATCAGAAGGGCGAGGCTCGGTTCCGGCCTCGTCATTTTCATCTTCGTCCTGCTGCATTTGTCAAACCATGCGATCGGCCTGATTTCGGTCTCCGCCGCCGATAAAGCCGCCCATCTTTTCCTGATGATCTGGCGCAATCCTCTGGGGACGACCATCTTCTATTCGGCGGTCCTCATCCATATCGCGCTGGTGCTGCGCGCCATCTATGTCAGACGCAGCCTCGTGATGCCGAAGGGGGAAATGGCGCAGATCGTGCTCGGCTTGATGATCCCGCTGCTGCTCCTCGATCATGTCATCGGCACGCGTATCGCCCACGAGTTCTACGGCTACATTGATGACTATGAGGCGGTCGTCAGCATGCTCTGGATCAGGAATCCGGCGAACGGATTGCGGCAGGGCTTCGCTGTCGTCGCCGTCTGGATCCATGGCTGCATCGGCATCCATTTCTGGCTGCGCTATCGGCCCTGGTATCCGGATTTTGCGCCCCTCCTGTTGGCGCTTGCGATCCTCGTGCCGGTGCTTTCGTTGCTCGGCTTCGTCGAAATGGGCCGAACGCTCGCCGATCCCTCCTACCAGCAGGCAATGACGATCAGCGCTTACAAGGAGGGCGTCAATACCCGTTACATCTCAAACCCGGAAGTTCACCGTCAGGTCGCCATGATCCGTGCCGGGCTCTACGGCGCCTTCTCGGCCTCGCTGCTGATCGTCGTCATCGCCCGCGCCCGGCGCAAATTGAAGGAGCGGCTTGACCAGGTCGCCGTGAACTATCCGGGCGGCGAGGTGATTCGCGTACCTCGCGGCTTCTCGGTGCTGGAAGCAAGCCGGCTCGGCGGCCTGCCGCATTATGCCGTCTGCGGCGGCAAGGGGCAGTGCTCCACCTGCCGGGTGCAGATCCTTGGCGATTACGACAGCCTGCCGGCCCCCGACAAGATGGAACAGACGACATTGAGGCGCATCAATGCCGGCCCGGATGTCCGGCTCGCCTGCCAGCTTCGTCCGAACCACAACGTCGCGGTTGCGCCGCTTCTCGTGCCGGCGACCGAGGCCGCTCTTCCCGCAAACAGTCAGGAGACGAGCCCCGGCCGCGAGCGCGAGATCGCCGTGCTGTTCGTCGATATCCGCCATTTCACCACGCTGACGGAAACCCGCCTGCCCTTCGACGTCGTCTTCCTGCTGAACCGCTATTTCGCCATCATCGGCAAGGCGGTGGAGCAGGCGGGCGGACGGCTGGACAAGTTCATCGGCGACGGCGCCATGGCGCTCTTCGGCCTCAACACCGCGCCGGAGGAAGCCTGCCGCCAGGCGCTCCACGCAGCAGCAGCGATCGTCGCCGAGATCGAGAAGCTCGCCGCAGAGCTCGCCGACGAACTGGCGCTGCCGCTGCGCATCGCCATCGGCATTCACACCGGCCCGGCCGTCGTCGGCACGATGGGATATGGGCGGGTGCGCAGCATGACGGCGATCGGCGATACCGTGAATGTGGCGAGCCGGCTCGAGACCGCCGCCAAGGAATTCGAAGCGGCAATCGTCATCTCCGAGCCGGTGGCGAACCTTTCGGGTGCTGATCTCGCCGGCATCGAAAGCCGTGAAATCAGCGTGCGCGGCCGGGCCTTGCCCTTGAAAGTCTACGTCATTCCGAGAGAGAAAGCGGCAGAACCGCTCGAAGGAAAAGACTGATGCCCGGCAAGCCCTGGCTGACCGCCAAATATTGGAGCCGTCGCCTGCGCAAGGCGCGCAATGCCGCCGCTTCGCGCTTCTTCGACACCCGCTTCGGCCGTCGCCTGCTGATCGAGAATATCGGCCCGCGCGTGGTCTCGATGACGGTCGACGCCGGCGACCATCGGATGACCTTCTCGCCCGCCGACTATATCGGCCGCAAGGTCTTCCGGAAGGGCCATTTCGAGCGCGAGGCCGTCGACCGGCTCATCGTCATCCTGCGCGAGCGCGGCCTGCTCAGAAAGGATGCGACGCTGCTGGAGATCGGCGGCAACATCGGCACCCAGACCGTCTATTTCGCGTTGAGCGGCACTTACGCCCGGATCGTCAGCATCGAGCCCGACCCGCGCAATTTCCCGCTGCTTGCCCTCAACATTCGCCAGAACCGGCTGGAGGAGAAGGTCCGGCTCGTCAATTGCGCCGCCGGCGAGAGCGAAGGCGAGATCGACTTTTTTCTCAACCTCAACAATCACGGCAAGAGCAGCGCCATCCGCCAGAGCCCGACGGACAAGAAGATCAGCGTGCCGGTAAAGCCGGTTTCCGAGATCCTTGCCGGCCTTTCGATCGACCCGGCCGCGATCGGCCTCGTCTGGATGGATATCGAGGGTTACGAGCCGGTCGCCTGCCGGTCGATGCAACCGCTGCTTGCCCGCCGCATTCCGCTCTACATGGAGTTCACGCCGCTCTTCTACGGCCCGGAAGGAACGAAAGCCTTCGTATCAATGCTGTCGGGATTCTACGAGGATTGCCTCGTCCTCTTCGAGGACCGTGAGGAGGAGATGAAGGTGCGTGATCTGCCGGGCGAGTTCGATCAGTACAATGTGCTGTTCCTGCCCTAAAGTGGGTCGCAATCTTTCAGAGTCTCTAACCGCGCTTTAGAACGCCGATTTTGCGCATGATATGATCGCGAAACCGCTGCACACTTTTGCGCGACCTACCTAGATCTTCGTCCTCTTGCGCCCCGCCGGGGCATGGCGGAATATGACCATCGGGCGAAGGAACGGGTGGGGAATGGAGGCGGATCGGATACGAGGCCTTGATGGCATCAGGGCTTTTGCCATTCTTGGAGTGTTCTATACGCATTTCGTCGACGAAAATTCCTTGCTCGGCGATCTGGCGGTGCGAACGTTCTTCATTTTGAGTGCCTTCCTGATTACCGGCAAACTGGTCGCGTTGCGCGACGCCGAGGGGTTCACATTTGCGGCGCTGCGATCATTCTACGCGCGAAGGGCGCTCAGGCTCCTGCCGACCTATTACGCCATGGTCCTGGCCCTTGCCGCGATCGGACTCGTCACGATCCGGGATGGGCTTTTTTATCATCTCGCCTTTTTGTCAAACGTCTGGTTCGCGATGGCCATGAATTGGAACCCGTGGGTGCTTGCCCATACCTGGACCCTGTCCGTCGAATGGCAGTTTTATCTCATTTGGCCCCTAGTTGTCCTCAACTGCGCAAACAGATCGGTGGCGCTGGCAGCCGCAGGTGCCATCGCCATTGCGCTGGCATTCTGGCTCGGGTGCTATGTCGCCGGCTATTACCCCGACAACGTGGTCTTATGGTCTCCCTTCTCGCTTGATGCATTCGGCATGGGGGCGTTGACCTTCTTTTATTCGGGCGTGCTGGCACGCACGCTCCGAACTCGCCTCATTGCGGCACTCCTGCCGGCGGCGCTGTGGAGTGCCCTGCAACTCGTTGAGACAGATGGCCGTCCACCGTTCCTAGTGGTCGTCGATTTTCTTCTACAAATTCTTCCGCTGCTGCCAATGGCAATCCTGATTGCCATAACGGCCTCAGGGACAAGCCCGATTCTCAATCGCATTCTTGGAGCCCGGCCCTTGGCCTATCTCGGCCGCATTAGTTACGGATGTTATCTTTACCACTTTCCGATGCTTTGGCTGATGATGCATATTATGTGGCAAGTGTTCGATTATCCGCTGAAGCGGGGGATCATCGAACTGGTCGTCGTTGCGATCCCGACAATCGCCTTTTCTGCGCTAAGCTGGAAATTCATGGAACGGCCGATCCAGAAATGGGGGGCCGATCGCCAGAAGGCCGCGCAGGCCAAGATCACCGCATGAGCCAATGGATCGATCCCCATCAAACCGGCCGACGGAGCTCGCCCTCACCGCCGATCAACAGTGGTCAAATGACACGAGACGCAGGTCTTTGTCGACACGCAGTCAAGAAGGGAAGGCCCTCGATGATCTGCTTTAGGTCGCGGTCTTTGATCGGGCCCTCCGGTGTCGGCGCCGTCAACCCACAAGCGGCCTGTCCGACCGGGTCAGGGAATCCGAATCCTTCGGGTAGATCGGCGTCTAACGCGTTGAGATGTTCACTTCGGGAATTGCGAGGTGGACGTGAAGGACCCTGACCGTTGCCTTATGCGACCGACTGCGTGACAAGCGATTGATGGCAGTGCACGCCGGCGAGCACGCCTGAGGCGGAGGCGAGGGTGGCATTGTGCATGGCGCTTGCCGCATCGCCGGCGGCAAAGACACCCTTGACGGTGGTTTCCTTGTTATCGGCGATCCGGATGATGGGTCCGAACGGGCCGTCGTCGAAGGCGCAGCCGAGCTGTTCGGCAATCGGGCTCGCCATCGTCGTTTTCGGCGCGACGAACACCGCGTCCAGCGGCACGACGCGGCCATCGGCGAGGCGAACCGCCTCAAGCTTCGGATTGTCGCCCAACAATTCCACGATGGGGCTGCGTTCGATCCGGACACCCCGGGCAGTCAGCCGCACCAGTTGCTCTTCGTCGGGCTCAAACAGCGCCTGGGTGAAAAAGGTCGTTACTCCCCAGTCGGGAATCATCATGGCCGAATGGGCCGAATGCGGATGGTTTGCGAGAACGCCGAGCTTGCCGCCGCTGACCTCATAACCGTGGCAATAGGGGCAGTGCAGCGCGGAGCGGCCCCACCGATCCCGCAGTCCGGGGATCTCGGGCAGCGTGTCGCTGACGCCGGTTGCGAGCACGATGCGCGCGGCTCGTTCTTCGCCGCCGTCTTCGGTGCCGACGGTGAACGCGTCACCATCCCTCTGTGCCTGGACGACTTTCCCATCGCGGATGGTGATGGTCGCATAGAGTGAAAGCTGCCGTTTTCCCTCCCGCATGATCGCTGCCGGCGTCTGGCCGTCCTGTCCGAGGAAACCATGCGATGCTTCAGAAAACCGGTTACGCGGCGCGCCGGCGTCGACGAGCAGCACGCGCCGCCGTGCCCTGGCAAGCTGCATGGCTGCCGACAGGCCGGCAAAATTTCCGCCGATGATGATGACTTCGTAGGACATGGAACTCTCCTTGGGCTCAACCGATCATGAATCATCATAAGTTACATGAAGAGGCACGGTCAAGCATCACGTCACTTGTCTTGTTACGATTGACTTGCGATAATGCCCCGTCCGATCGACAGGAAGAAAACCATGCGCAATGACAGCCGCCTTTCACGCATGCTGCACGTGCTGATCCACATGGATAGGCACCAGCACTCGGCGACCTCCGAAATGATTGCCAAAATGCTGAACACCAATCCTGTGGTCGTGCGCCGCACTATGGCCGGCCTTCGCGAACAGGGCTACGTCCGCTCCGAAAAGGGCCATGGCGGCGGCTGGACGCTGGTGCGTCCCTTATCGGAAATCACCCTGCTCGACGTCTACCGCGCCATCGGCGAGCCGCATCTTTTCGCCATCGGCCCAGCCGACGATCAGCCGCAATGCCTGGTGGAACAGGCCGTGAATATCGCCCTCGGCGACGCGATGAAGGAAGCCCAGTCCCTGCTCCTGCAGCGGCTGGGCAGCGTGACGCTGGACGAAATCGCTGCCGACTTCGAGGAAAAACTCACTGCCCGCTCTGCCGCATCCTATTCCTGCGCTTCATGAGCGGAGATCATGTCCTGCGATAGAGAAAATACCGCCCTTCCTTAATCCCCTCCGGCAGCGGCAGCGCCACCAGCTCGGGATGCTCCAGCGGCAGGCCGCTGACGGCGATGCCGTTTTGGGCGAGCACGCCGGCCATCAGTTGCGGCAGCCAGGTCAGCGTCACGGCGTCGATCTCGTCATGGCCGGTTCCGATATCGGCATGGGCAAGGGCTGCGCCGATGCCGACAAAGGCCTGGCCGGATTCGCGGATGTTGCCGGTCACCATGTCTTCGGCCTCCGGTGTCGAGGCCGAATAGGAGCGCACCTCCCAGTCGAAGGCGACTATGCGCCGGCCGGGAAAGTTTTCGCGCAGGTGATCATAGGTGCGGCCGTTGCCGAGGCCGAACTCCAGCACCGGGCCTTCGATTTCCCCGACCAGATCGACGATCGAGTTCAGAATGTCGCGTTGAGCCGTCAACCGGCGAATGAAGCTGTCGAGGCGGCTCATCTAATCCGTATCCGTCATGAAAATCGTGTGGGCGTGCTAACACATGAAACCGCGCCAAGTCGATTGCCGTAAATGGGAAATGGCGTTGCAGTGGCAACATGGGTCTGTGCTAAGCTCGATAATATGAAAACAGTGACCGATGAAGATTTCTTTGCCGAAGTGCCGCTCTTCAGCGAATTCGAGGGCGTGACCGACGCCGCCAACTACCGGCCGCTGCCGGACGGATGGGTGCTGGCGCTGGCCGACATCGTCGGCTCGACGCAGGCGATCGCCAGCGGCCGTTACAAGGACGTCAACATGGCGGGCGCCAGCGTCATTTCGGCGGTCTTAAATGGCGTCGGCAAGGGCGATTATCCCTTCGTCTTCGGCGGCGACGGCGCGCTGATCGCGCTGCCCGGCTCGCTGGAGAAGGCGGCGCGCGATGCACTTGCCGCCGTGCAGGTCTGGGTTGAGGAAGATCTGAACCTGATGCTGCGCATCGCCATCGTGCCGGTCGCCGACACTCGCGCCGAGGGCCTCGACGTCCGCGTCGCGCGTTACGCCGCAAGTCCTTACGTGACCTACGCGATGTTCTGGGGCGGCGGCACCAGCTGGGCCGAAAGACAGATGAAGCTCGGCCGTTACGGCGTTGAGCGGGCAACTGCCGGAACGCGCCCGGATCTCACCGGCCTCTCCTGTCGCTGGAGCCCGATCGACGCACGCAACGGTGAGATCGTCTCGATCATCGCGATTCCCGGCGAAGGCCGGCCGGGCGAAGAATTCCGCGATCTTGTCAACGGCATCGTCGCCATTACCACCGAGCAGAACCGGGACAGCCATCCGGTGCCGGCGGATGGCCCGAACCTTGCCTTCTCGCTGCACGGCATCAATCGCGAAGCCAAGGCCACCGCGCCGGCAGGCCGGCGACTGCGGCAGAAACTCATCATCTTCCTGCAGCTCGCGATCACGGTCGTGTTCTACAGGCTCGGCATTCCGCTCGGCAACTTCGACGCCCGCCGCTACAAGCGCGACGTCGCCGGCAATTCCGATTTCCGCAAGTTCGACGACGGGCTAAAGATGACGGTCGACGTCGATGCCGAACATCTGAAACGGATCGAGACGCTGCTGGAAGGGGCTCGCGCCAAGGGCATTGCCCGCTACGGTCTGCATCGGCAGACGTCGGCGCTGATGACCTGCTTCGTGCCGACGCCGATTTCACGCGACCATGTGCATTTCATCGACGGGGCGGCGGGCGGTTATGCCGTGGCCGCAAGCCAGATGACCGGCAAGTCTTTTTCAAGCGTTTCCGTCACGCCTTGATGACATGACCGGCCGAGAGGCCGAGCCGGTTGAAGACGTTGCGCGTGTCGACGATCAGCGCCGCGCTTTTCGACAGCGCCGCATAATCAACTTGGTCGTGGTCGGTCGCGACCAGCACCGCATCGTAGCCGGCGATAGCATCAGGGGTCAGCGCCACCGATCTGCGGCCCTTCAGCGCCTGGTATTCGCGCGTCGGCGGGATCTCGGCGACGAAGGGATCGTGGTAATCCGCCCGTCCGCCGCGCTCCTCGATGATCTCGATCAGCCGCAGCGACGGGCTCTCTCTTATATCGGCGACGTTCTTCTTGTAGGCGAGCCCGAGCACCAGCACCCGGCTGCGGCTCAGCGCCTTGCCGGCGCGGATGTCGAGCGCTTCAGCAAGCTTGCCGACGACATAACGCGGCATTGCCGAATTGATCTCGCCGGCCAGCTCGATGAAGCGGGTCGGCAGCTCGTATTCGCGCGATTTCCAGGTGAGATAAAAGGGGTCGATCGGGATGCAATGGCCGCCAAGGCCGGGGCCGGGATAGAAGGGCATATAGCCGAAGGGCTTGGTCTTGGCCGCGTCGATCACTTCCCAGACGTCGATGCCCATGGCCGCATAGACGGTCTTCAGCTCGTTGACGAGGGCGATGTTGACCGACCGGAAGATGTTCTCGGTGAGCTTCACGGCCTCGGCCGTCGCATTCGAGGAGACCGGAACGACGGTCGACACCGCCGCACCGTAGAAGGCCTTCATCAGCGCCAGCGCCTCGGCCCCGTCGCCGGCGACTACCTTCGGGATGGTGGCGGTATGATAATGCTGATTGCCGGGATCCTCGCGCTCCGGCGAGAAGCCGACGAAGAAGTCCGAGCCGGATTTCAGGCCGGCCCTTTCGAGAATGACCTTTACCACGTCATCGGTCGTGCCGGGATAGGTGGTCGATTCCAGCACGACGAGTTGACCGGGGCGCAGATGCGCGGCGATCGAGCGCGACGTCGCCTCGACGAAGGAGAGGTCGGGATCGCGATGCTTCGTCAGCGGCGTCGGCACGCAGATGATGATGACGTCGCAATCGACAAGGCCGGCGAAATCGGTGGTCGCCTTGAATCGGTCCGCATCGATCTCGGCGGACAGTGCCTCGTCGCTGACCGCGTCGATATAGGAGCGGCGGGCATCGAGCGCCACCATCTTGCCGGGATCGATGTCGAAGCCGGTGACGGCAAAGCCGCTGCGCGCCACCGCGATCGCCAGCGGCAGGCCGACATAACCGAGCCCGATAATGCCGGCGCGGGCGGTGCGGGTTTCGATCTTCTGCAAAAGCATATCGAAGGGGGAGATGGCCAAGGCGGGATCTTTCAAACGGGAAATTCAAGACGCTGATCTAATGCATGATCAGGGCAAATTAAACCCGGGCGGCGGATCTTCCTCTTATCGCTGGCGATGCTGCTGTCCGTTTTGCCCCCATGGCTACCTCCCTCACCCCGCTGCCGTTACTCACCGTCGCAGCAGGGTGTGGCCGAAATGACTCGCCCAGCCCCTTCGCTGCAACTTGAGCGCACAAAAAATTCCAGATCCCATTGTTTCGCACTTGCAGCATCCCTATTTTGACTTTTGATAATGAACCACCTGGAAAGGACTACCCGTCCGATCCCCGGCATGGGGAGCTGAGGGGCGCTGCTGCCGGGCTTCGGCAGATCGTTGACACAATAATACCGCTCGTACATCCTGATTTCCCTGTGACCTGCGCATGAAAATGTGCCGGGCGAGGGACTTTTGGCTCTTGGGGATGGCGTGCTTTATGAGGATCATACCGAGAATGAGCACGATCGAATCCAGCGTGTCCTCCATCTTGTTGGACCGGGTCGCTGAATGGCTGACGAACTCATCGCTGGCCGGAGACGAGCTTGAAAACATCGTGCGCGGTTTCTGCGAAAGGCTCACCGCTGCGGGCCTGCCGCTTGCGCGCGTGCATCTTTCCTTCTCGATGCTGCATCCGCTCTACGATGCGCTGAGCTTCACCTGGCGGCGCGCCAGCGGCGTCACCATCGAGGGCTTCCGCATGCCCGCCGGGCAAAAGCCGGACCGCTTCCTGCAGAGCCCTTATTATTACCTGCTAGACAACAATCTGCAGCACATCCGCCGCCGGCTGATGCAGGATGGGCCGAACGAATTTCCCATTTTCGAGGACCTGCGCAAGGACGCCATCACCGATTACCTGGCCTTCGTGCAGCCCTTCGGCGACGGCTCGGTGCAGGGCATGATGGGCTCCTGGTCGACGGACCATAATACCGGCTTTTCCGACGACATGATCGATGCGCTGCTCAGGATGCAGAACCATCTGGCGGTTGCCGCCAAGATGGCGGTGCTCGGCAAGCTCGCCAACAACATGCTGACCACCTATCTCGGCGGCGACGCCGGCAAACGGGTGCTGAACGGCCAGATCCGTCGCGGCGACGGTGAGACGATCCGCGCAGCCCTCGTCATGGGCGACATGCGCGAATCCACCATGTATGCCGAAAAGGAAGGCCGGCAGGCCTATATCGACACGCTTAACCAGTTCTTCGATGCCATAGCCGCCCCCTTCAACCGCAATGGCGGCGAAATCCTGAGCTTCCTTGGCGATGGTTTTCTCGCCGTCTATCCCTGCGGGCGTCACAAGGACCCATCGAAAATTGCCTGCGAAGCAGCCCTTTCGGCCGTCCATCAGGCGCAGGCGCGGGTCGCCGAACTCAACCGGGACCGCGAGCAGAAAGGCCTGACCAGGGTCGGCTACGGCATCGGCCTGCATGTCGGCAACGTCATGTTCGGCAATGTTGGCCTCAAGGACCGCCTGACCTTCTCCGCCTTCGGCTCGGCGGTCAACGAGGTTCAGCGTTTGCAGATCCTGACTAAGAAATACGGCCGCGAGGTCGTCGCCAGCCAGGCGTTCGCCGGTTATTGCGGCGGCGAATGGACGACGCTCGGCGAAGAGAAGCTGCGCGGCATCCGCCAGAAAGTGACGGTGCTGCAGCCGCGCGCGCCCGCCCCTGAAATCAATGTCGACGAAAGCTTCCGCGAGGCCGTGCAGAACGGACTTTCCGAGGCCGAGCAGGTCATTCTCCTGCATCGCGACGCCAAGAAACAGGTCAAGCGCACCAGCATGGAGAAATTCATCCAGTAAAACGCCAAGACCCCGCCATGAATCTGCTTGTTTCGCCTCAGGGAACTTTGGCGGGACGCGGCAGTTTTCCTGTGATTGTCATCTGCTAGACACCCCGTTTGCGGTACGATAGTGTGCCTTAACGGGAACACAGAAGACTGGGGAATTTCATTGGTATGGCGTCTGCGGCCGATTTGTTGCGTATTGAAAATCTCGACGTCTCCTTCTCGGTTTTCGGCGACCGACTCCGTGTCGTAAAGGAAGCCAATCTTCGCATCCTTCCGGGCAAGGTCACCGCTCTCGTCGGTGAATCCGGCTCCGGTAAATCGGTGATCAGCCAGTCGATCATGGGCATCCTGCCCAATCCGGCGAAGGCCTCCGGCCGTATCCTGTTCACCGATCCGCTCGACGGCAGCACGACCGATATCCTGTCCTTTCCACGCGACAGCGAGGAAATGCGCGATCTGCGCGGCCGGCGCATGGCGACGATCTTCCAGGAGCCGATGACCTCGCTCTCGCCGCTGCATACGATCGGCAACCAGATCAGCGAGGTGCTGCTGATCCATACCGAGGTCGACAAGCAGGAAGCGCGCGAGAAAACCGAGGAGATGCTCGGCCTGGTCGGTTTTACCAATCCGCATCGCACCTACGACATGTATCCGTTCGAACTGTCCGGCGGCATGCGCCAGCGCGCGATGATCGCCATGGCGCTGATCTGCAAGCCGGCGCTCTTGATCGCCGACGAGCCGACGACGGCGCTCGACGTGACGATCCAGGCGCAGATCCTCGAATTGCTCCGCGAGCTGCAGGCCAAGCTCGGCATGGCGATGCTGCTCATCACCCATGATCTCGGCATCGTCGCCAACATGGCCGACGAGGTGGTCGTCATCTATCATGGCGAGATCATGGAAGCCGGGCCGGTCGAGGATATCTTCCGCAATCCGCAGCATCCCTATCTCAAGGGCCTGATGGCCGCCGTTCCGCATTTCGACATGAAACCCGGCGAGCGGCTGAAAGCGCTGCGCGATGTGACGGTCAATCTCGAAGCCCTCGTCGGCAAGAAGAAGCCGCTCCAGGCAGAGGCGCCGGGCATCCTGCTTTCCGTCGCCAATCTCTCGAAGACCTACAAGACACGCAAGCGCAGTTTCTTCGGCAAGCACGAAGCCACCGTCTTGCGCGCCGTCGACGACGTCAGCTTCGACATTCGCCGCGGCGAATGTCTGGGCCTCGTCGGGGAATCCGGCTGCGGCAAGACGACGCTTAGCAAGATCCTGATGCGCGCCATCACGCCGGACGGCGGCGCGGTGGTGTTCAACGACGGCAAGGAGGTCGTCGACGTCCTCTCCGTCAAGGGCGCCGAACTGCAGGACATGCGCACCAAGATCCAGATGGTGTTCCAGGATCCGGTCTCCTCGCTCTCGCCGCGCATGACGGTGCGCAACATCCTGAGCGAACCCCTCGAGATCCACGACCGCGGCGACAGCGCCGAGCGCAAGCGCAAGGTCGAAGGGCTGATGGCTGCGATCGGCCTCGACAAGCGTTATCTCAGCCGTTATCCGCACAGTTTCTCGGGCGGCCAGCGCCAGCGCATCGGTATCGCGCGCGCACTCGCGCTCGGCCCGAAACTCGTCATCCTCGACGAGCCGGTCTCGGCCCTCGACGTCTCCGTGCAGGCGCAGATCCTCAACCTGTTGAAGGATCTGCAGAAGGAGTTGGGGCTGACCTATCTCTTCATCTCGCACAATCTCGCCGTCGTCGATTACATGGCCGACCGCATTGCGGTGATGTGCAAGGGCCGCATCGTCGAGATCGCGCCGCGCGAAATCATCCTGCGCGATCCGGTGCACCCCTATACGAAATCGCTGCTCGCCGCCGTCCCCTTCCCCGATCTTGACCGGCCGCTCGATTTCAAGGCGCTCCGGGAAAACGGCGCCGCCGACAAGCAGAACTGGGGCAAGACCTTCACCGCCGAGCATGACGACGCTTCCGAACTTGCCTATGCCGATCTCGGCGACGGCCATCTGGTGCGCGCCCGCAAGGGCGCCGATGCCAAGGAGTTGCGCTGATGGTAACGCGTCGCACGTTTCTCGGCGGCCTCGTCGGTGCGGCAATCGCGCCAGCGGTGCTTCGGGCCGAACAAGCCGGCGAGCCGGAATTCCTGAAGGAGCGGCTCGCAGCCGGCAGCCTGCCGCCGATGGCAGAGCGCATTCCTGCCCGCCCGCGCATCGTCAATCTGAAGGAGATGGGGCTTCAACCCGGCAGCTACGGCGGCACGGTGCGCACCATCATCGGCAGCCAGCGCGACATCCGCTTCATGACGATCTACGGCTATGCCCGCCTCGTCGGCTACGACAAGCACCTGCAGTTCCAGCCGGATATCCTCGCTGCCTTCCAGTCCGAGGAGGATACAGTCTTCACCTTCACGCTGCGCGAAGGCCATAAATGGTCCGACGGCCAGCCGTTCACGGCCGACGATTTCCGCTACTGGTGGGAAGACGTCATCCTGAACGACAAGCTGACCCCGGGCGGCGGCGCTCTGGAGCTTCGCCCGCACGGCAGCCTGCCTCGCTTCGAGGTGCTCGATCCGCTGACCGTGCGCTACACCTGGGAAAAACCCAACCCGATGTTCCTGCCGACGCTGGCAGGGCCGCTGCCGCTCGTCATCTGCGGCCCCGGTCATTATCTCAAGCAATTCCACAAGAAATTCCAGCCGGACCAGGCGAAGCTGGACGAGCTGATGAAGACCTATCGCGTCAAGAAATGGCAGGATCTGCACATCAAGATGGCGCGCTCCTACCGTCCGGAAAATCCGAACCTGCCGACGCTCGATCCCTGGCGCAATACGACGGCGCTGCCGGCCGAGCAGTTCGTCTTCGAGCGCAACCCGTTCTTCCACCGCGTCGACGAGACCGGCAGGCAGCTTCCCTATCTCGACCGCTTCATCCTCAACGTCTCCTCCTCGTCGATCATCGCCGCCAAGGCCGGAGCCGGCGAAGCCGACCTGCAGGCGACCGGCATCGATTTCAACGACTACACCTTCCTGAAGGAAGCCGAGAAGCGCTTCCCGGTAAAGGTCGATCTGTGGAAGCTGGCGCGCGGCTCGCGCATCACGCTGTTGCCGAACCTCAACTGCGCCGACGAGGTGTGGCGCGGTCTCTTCCGTGACGTGCGCCTGCGCCGGGCGCTGTCGCTGGCGATCAACCGGCACGAGATCAACATGGTCGCCTTCTACGGTCTCGGTACCCCGAGCGCCGATACCGTCCTGCCCGACAGCCCGCTCTTCAAGCAGGAATATGCCGATGCCTATGTGAAATTCGATGCCGACGAGGCCAACCGCCTGCTCGACGAACTCGGCCTGAGCAAGCGTGGCGACGACGGCATCCGGCTGCTGCCGGACGGGCGACGCGCCGAGATCACCGTCGAGACCGCCGGCGAAAGCAATCTCGACACCGACGTGCTGGAACTGGTGCACGACCACTGGGCCAATATCGGCCTGGCGCTCTATACCCGCACCTCGCAGCGCGACGTCTTCCGTAACCGCGCCATGAGCGGCTCGATCATGATGTCGATCTGGTACGGCCTCGACAATGGCGTGCCGACGGCCGACATGTCGCCCGCGGGACTTGCGCCGACGCTCGACGATCAGCTGCAATGGCCGCTCTGGGGCATGCATTACCTCTCGGCCGGCCAGGAGGGCGTCGCACCCGACCTGCCGGAGGCAGCCGAACTGGTCGACCTGCTCAGCCAATGGGGGGCGGCGCCGAAATTCGAGGAGCGTCAGGTGATCTGGCACAAGATGCTGTCGCTCTATACGCAGCAGGTGTTCTCGATCGGCCTCATCAACAGCACGCCGCAGCCGATCCTTCGTGCCGCCAAGCTGCAGAACCTGCCGGCGAGAGCGCTCTACGGCTTCGATCCCACCTCCTATCTCGGCGTCTACATGCCGGATGCATTCTGGTACAAGGAGGCCTGAGGCGTGCTCAGATACATTCTCTGGCGCATCGCCGCCATGGTGCCGACGCTCTTCGTCATTTCGGCGCTGGTTTTCACCATCATCGAGCTGCCGCCCGGCGACTTCTTCGAGAGCCAGATCGCCGAGCTGCGCGCTTCCGGCGAGACCGCCAATCTCCAGGAAATCGAGGAGATGCGCCAGCAATACGGTTTCGACAAGCCGGAAATCGTGCGCTATTTCTACTGGGTCGGCGGCATGCTGCACGGCGATTTCGGCTACTCCTTCGAATACCAGCTGCCGGTCTCCGACGTGGTCGGCGAGCGGCTCTGGCTGACGATCCTCGTCTCCTTCACGACGATCCTGCTCACCTGGCTGATCGCCTTTCCGATCGGCATCTATTCGGCCACGCATCAGTACAGCTGGGGCGATTACGGGCTCACCTTCCTCGGCCTGATGGGCATCGCCATTCCGAATTTCATGCTGGCGCTGATCCTGATGTATTTCGCCAATATCTGGTTCGGCGTCTCGATCGGCCATCTGATGGACCAGCAATATATCTCGGCGCCGATGAGCTGGGAGAAGGCACGATCGATCCTCTCTCACCTCTGGATCCCGGTCATCATCGTCGGCACGGCGGGAACGGCCGGCATGATCCGGCGGCTGCGCGCCAACCTGCTTGACGAGATGCAGAAGCAGTATGTCGTCACCGCCCGCGCCAAGGGCCTGCCGCCGCTCAAAGCGCTGGTTAAATATCCGCTGCGCATGGCGCTCAACTTTTTCGTCGCCGATATCGGCTCGATCCTGCCGTCGATCATCTCCGGCGCCGAAATCGTCGCCATCGTGCTGTCGCTGGAGACGACCGGGCCGATGCTCATCAAGGCGCTGCAGAGCCAGGACATGTATCTCGCCGGCTCCTTCCTGATGTTCCTGGCCTTCCTCAACGTCATCGGCGTGCTGATCTCCGACATCGCGCTCGGCTTCCTCGATCCCCGCATCCGTCTGCAAGGCAGGAGCACCAAATAATGTCGCCCCTTCCCGCACCCGGCGCACCGCTGCCGCACTACGTCTCGACCGCGCCCTTCGATCCGCACGCGACCGAAACTATGACGGCGGCGCAATCGCGCATCCATCTCGCCTCGCAGAAAAAGCTGATGTGGTGGAAGTTCAAGCAGCACAGGCTGGCCTTGATTTCCGGCATCTTTCTCGCCGTCATCTACCTGATGATCCTGATCGTCGAGTTCCTGGCGCCCTACGGCCTGCACACGCGCAACGTCGATTTCATCCATGCGCCGCCGCAGACCATCCACTTCTTCGACAAGGGCAGCTTCGTCGGGCCCTTCGTCTATGGCCGCAGCATGACGCTCGATATCGACACGCTGCATCGCGTCTATGCCGACAGGCCGAACGACGTGCAGCCGATCCGTTTCTTCTGCCGCGGCGATGGCTACAAGTTCTGGGGCGTCGTCGCCTCCGACTATCACCTCGTCTGCCCGGCGATCGGTGGCCAGATGTTCCTGCTCGGCACCGACCGGCTCGGCCGCGATGTGCTCTCGCGCATCCTCTACGGAGCGCGGATATCGCTGACGATCGGCCTGATCGGCATTTCGATCAGCTTCGTGCTCGGCATCGTCATCGGCGGGCTTGCCGGTTATAGGGGCGGCGTTTTCGATCTCATCGTCCAGCGCCTGATCGAAGTGCTGCAGTCGCTGCCAAGCCTGCCGCTGTGGATGGCGCTGGCCGCCATCATGCCGGTGACGTGGAGCCCGATCGTCATCTATTTCGGCATCACGGTGATCCTCGGCATCATCGACTGGACCGGGCTAGCGCGCGCCGTGCGCTCCAAACTGCTGGCGCTGCGCGAAGAGGATTACGTGCAGGCCGCACAGCTGATGGGCGCCAGCACGCCGCGCATCATCGGCCGGCATCTGGTGCCGGGTTTCATGTCGCATCTCATCGCCTCGGCGACAATTTCGATCCCCGGCATGATCCTCGGCGAAACCGCGCTCTCCTTCCTCGGCCTCGGCCTTCGTCCGCCGATCACCAGCTGGGGCATTTTGCTCACCGAAGCAAAAAGCGTCAGCGTCATCGCCTTTTATCCTTGGCTGCTCTATCCGATCATTCCTGTTGTTCTTGTCATTTTGGCGTTCAACTTTCTGGGAGACGGCTTGCGTGATGCGGCAGATCCCTACAAATAGCAGAAAGCTCGGCGGCGCCTCACGGCGCCGCCCCCGCCTTGCGGCCTCCGGACGGTGGGGGTGCTAAGTATGTTGCTCACCCCAGAAGGGATGCCCATGTCCAGACGTCTCGAAGATGCGCGCATCCTCATGTACAGCCACGACACATTCGGTCTCGGCCATCTGCGCCGCTGTCGCGCCATTGCCCATGCTCTGGTCGAGGATTATCGGGGCCTCAACATTCTGATCATTTCGGGTGCCACGATCGCCGGCGCCTTCGACTACCGCGCCCGCGTCGACTTCGTGAAGATCCCGAGCGTCATCAAGCTGCGCAACGGCGAATATACGTCGCTCGCCAGCCATATCGACCTGCACGAGACGCTGAAGATGCGCGAATCGAGCATCCGCCACACCGCCGAGACTTTCCAGCCCGATATCTTCATCGTCGACAAGGAGCCGATGGGGCTGAAGGGCGAGGTCGAGGATACGCTCGCCTATCTCAAGGCCCGCGGCACCGTCCTGGTGCTCGGCCTGCGCGAGATCATGGACGCGCCGCATCTGCTCGAGGCCGAGTGGAAGAAGAACAGCATCATGCAGAAGATCGACCAATATTACGACAGCGTCTGGGTCTATGGCCCGCCTGACTTTTACGATCCGCTGATCGGCCTCGACGTGCCGGCGAGCCTGCGCCGGAAGATGGATTTCGTCGGCTTCCTGCAGCGCAGCGTCTCCAAGGGCAAGACCTCGATCAATGCCCGCAAGGATAATTACCTCCTCGTCACCACCGGCGGCGGCGGCGACGGCTCCGATCTCGTCCACGACGTCATGAACGCCTACGAGGCCGATCCGACGCTGACGCAGAAGGCGCTCGTCGTGCTCGGGCCCTATATGCCGGCGGCCGAGCGCGCCAAGCTGGTGCAGAAGGGGGAAGCCATCCCCTATATCGAGGTGATCGAGTTCGACAATCACATGGAAGAGCTGATCGACGGCGCCACCGGTGTCGTCGCCATGGGCGGGTACAACACCTATTGCGAGATCCTCTCCTTCGACAAGCCAGCGCTCATCGTGCCGCGCGTCAAGCCGCGCGAGGAACAGCTCCTGCGCGCCAAGCGCGCCAGTGAACTCGGCCTCGTCGACATGCTGCTGCCGGACCAGTCGGTCGACCCGATCATCATGGCCGAGGCGCTGAAGCGCCTGCCCTCCCGCCAGCCGCCTTCGAAGAGCGGCGGCAATATGCGTCTCGAAGGGCTGGACCACATCTCGCAAACCGTCGCCCGCTGGATCGACGGCCGCGGCAGCCATCTTTCCCTCGTCGGCGCGGAATAGGGCACAGCCTTGCCACCACGCCGCAAGATCCTCGTCGTACTGAAAGGCTATCCCCGCCTTTCGGAAACCTTCATCGCCCAGGAGTTGCTCGGCCTCGAAAAGGCCGGCTTCGACCTCACGCTGATTTCCATGCGCCGGCCGACCGACAGGAAGCGTCATCCCGTGCATGACGAGATCAGGGCGCGCGTCGTCTATCTGCCGGAATATCTGCACGAGGAGCCGATCCGCGTGCTGAAGGGCCTGATCGCCGGCTTCTCCAAACCCGGCTTCACGGCGCTGATCAAACGCTTCCTCGCCGATCTCAAGCGCGACATCTCCCGCAACCGCTTCCGCCGTCTCGGCCAGGCGCTGGTGCTGGGACGCGAATGGCCGGATGGCGGCGAATGGCTGCATGCGCATTTCATCCACACGCCCGCCTCGGTGACGGAATATGCGAGCATCCTGACGGGCACGCCCTGGACCTGTTCGGCGCACGCCAAGGACATCTGGACGTCGCCGGACTGGGAACTGCACGAAAAACTCGGCAGCGCCCGCTGGGCGGTCACCTGCACCAGAACGGGCTACGAACACATGCGGGAATTGACCGACCGAAAGGATGCGGTGCATCTGAGTTATCACGGTCTGGATCTTGCCCGCTTCGGCCATTTTGCCGGCGAACGGTCGGACCGCACCGGCAGCGACCCCGACGATCCGGCCTTCATCCTCAGCGTCGGCCGCGCCGTCGAGAAGAAGGGTTATGACGTACTGCTGCAGGCCCTGGCCCTGCTGCCCGCTGACCTGCACTGGCGCATGGACCATATCGGCGGCGGCGAGGAGCTCGCAAAACTGAAAGTCCTGGCCACCGAACTCGGCATCTCCGGTCGCATCGTCTGGAAAGGCGCCTTGGCGCAGGAAGAGGTGCTCGACCATTACCGCCGCGCCGACCTCTTCGCGCTGGCCTGCCGCATCGCCGCCAACGGCGACCGCGACGGCCTGCCGAACGTGCTTGTGGAAGCCTCGAGCCAGCGGCTCGTCTGCCTCTCGACCGACGTATCCGGCGTGCCGGAGCTTTTGAAGGACGGTGAAAACGGCCTCGTCGTGCCGCCCGAGGATCCGGCGAAGCTCGCCGGAGCGCTGGAAGCGGCGATCCGCGACCCGGCGCTGCGCAAGCGTCTTGGCGATGCGGCCGAACGCCAGGTGCGTCAACATTTCGACTATCACTCCAGCATCAGACAGCTCACCGGCCTGTTCGAGGCCGAATGGCAGAAGGCGTCATGACGGCACCACGCATCTTCTTCTACGTCCAGCACCTGCTCGGCATCGGCCACATCGCCCGCGCCAGCCGTATCGCCAATGCGCTGGTCAAGGACGGCTTCGACGTGACCGTCGTGACCGGCGGCCTGCCGGTGCCGGGTTTTCCCGCCGAGGGCATCAAGACCGTCGCCTTGCCGGCGGTCGTCGCCAGCAATGCTGGCTTCTCCGGCCTCGCCGATGCCGATGGCCGGCCGGCCGGCGAGGAGTTCCTCAATGCCCGCCGCGAGCGGCTGCTCGAGGCCTTTCATGCCGCAAGGCCCGATGTCGTGATCATCGAAGCCTTCCCCTTCGGCCGGCGGCAGATGCGCTTCGAACTGCTGCCGCTGCTTGCCGCGATCGAAAACGCCGAACCCCGGCCGAAACTTGTAAGCTCGGTGCGCGACATCCTGCAGGAAAACCGCAAGGCCGGCCGCGACGCCGAGACCGTCGCACTGGTCAAGGAGCATTTCGATGCCGTGCTCGTCCATGGCGATCCCGGCTTCGTCAGGCTTGAGGACACCTTCCCGCTGACACCCGAGATCGCCGACAGGCTGCGTTACACCGGCCTCGTCGCACCTCCACCGGCGCCGGAACCGATCGAGACCTTCGACATCATCGCATCGGCGGGCGGCGGCGCGGTCGGCGCCGAACTGATCGGCGCGGCAAAACAGGCGGCAGCGATGCTGCCCGATGATCTTCGCTGGCTGCTGATATCAGGCCCGAACCTGCCGGAGGCCGATTTCGCCGCGCTGTCGCGGGACGCGCCCGCGAATGTGACGCTGGTGCGCTTCCGCAGGGATTTTCCCTCGCTGCTGCACGGCGCGAAGGTGTCGATCTCGCAAGCGGGCTACAACACGGTCGGCGATCTCCTGCGCACCCAATGCCGGGCGATCCTCATCCCCTTCGTCGCCGACGGCGAGACCGAACAGACGGTGCGCGCCGAACGGCTGCAGGCGCTTGATCTTGCCGATATCCTGCCGGAAAAGGGACTGACGTCGGGCCATCTGAAGGAGGCTGTCGAAAAGGCGCTTGCAGCGCCGCGACGGCGGTCGGTATTGCTCGATCTCGCCGGGGCGGAGAAGACGGCCGGCATCATTCGCTCACTGATTGCCGAATCGCTCGCCTAATCCAAAATTCCTGTGATATAAGCAAAGTTCCGGCGAGAATCGGCGTTTCTGCAGCCGGTCGCTTCGCCTTGTTTTCATTGCGATATCGGCGGTCCGGCTGCATGGTCCTGTTCTCAAGCTTCCTCCCTGTCCCGGCGCCCGGATCGCGCCCCCGGAATGTCCCAGCAAGCTGACGGTTAGCCATGGAAAAAAGCCTCGCCCGCTACATCTGGAAGAACACGCGGCTGCAGCAGCTGTGGATTCTGGCTGTCGTCGCCGCCTCGATGGTGCCCTACTTCCTGTCCTTCGACCTGCCGAAGCAGATCGTCAACGGACCGATCCAGGGTGACGGTTTCGAAGGTCCCGGGGCAAAGCAGACCTTCATGCACATTGCCTACGACATTCCGCTGATCGGCCATGTCGAATTCTTTCAAGGGTTGCAGCTCAACCGCTTCCAGATGCTGATGGCCCTCAGCCTGGTGTTTCTGGCGCTGGTCGTGCTGAACGGCCTCTTCAAGTTCTACATCAACACCTATAAGGGCCGGCTCGGCGAGCGCATGCTGCGCCGTATCCGCTTCGAGCTGATCGACCGGGTGCTGCGTTTTCCGCCCATTCACTTCAAGCGAGTCAAATCGGCCGAAATCGCTACGATGATCAAGGATGAAGTGGAGCCGATGGGCGGCTTCACCGGCGATGCCTTCGTCTCGCCTGCCCTTCTCGGCGGCCAGGCGATCACGGCGCTCGCCTTCATCATCGTCCAGAATTTCTGGCTCGGCATGATCGCCGCCGGCATCGTCGGCGTGCAGGCCGTCGTCATTCCCCGCATGCGCAAGCGTCTGCTGGAGCTCGGCCGCCAGCGGCAGCTGACGGCACGCGAGCTTTCCGGCCGCGTCGGCGAAATCGTCGAGGGCATCGGCACGATCCACGGCAACGACACGTCAAACCTCGAGCGCGCCGACATCGCCTCGCGGCTCGGCCGGATCTTCTCGATCCGCTACGACCTTTACCAGTGGAAGTTCCTGGTGAAGTTCATCAACAACTTCCTCGCCCAGGTGACACCCTTCCTGTTCTACGCGATCGGCGGCTATCTGGCGCTGCAGGGCCGGCTCGACATCGGCCAGCTCGTCGCGGTCATATCGGCCTACAAGGACCTGCCCGGCCCGCTGAAGGAACTGATCGACTGGGACCAGATGCGCCAGGACGTGCAGGTGAAGTACCAGCAGGTCTATGAGCAGTTCAACGTCGAGCCGCTGATCGACAGCCGCATCCAGGAACTCGCCACTGCTCCGGTGGGCGCACTGACGAGCGCGCTCGTCGTTACCAACCTGTCGCTCTCCGACGACAGCGGCGCCCGCCTCGTCGACCACGTCTCCGTCGAGATCAAGCCGAACGAAACGGTGGCGATCGTCGGCCCGAACGGCAGTGGCGCCGAAGCCTTCGCCGAAGCGCTCGGACGCATGGTCTGGCCGGATTCCGGCCGCATCACCATCGACGGCCGCGATCTGCTGGACCTGCCGGAATCGATCACCGGCCGGCGGATCTCCTATGCCTCGGCCGACACCTTCTTCTTCCACGGCACGCTCGCCAGCAATCTGCTCTACGGCCTCAAGCACGCGCCGATGACCGATCCCGTCTATGACGAGAGGGAAGCGCTGGAGTATAAATGGCATTCCGCCGAGGCGGTGAAGGCCGGCAATCCGACGCTCGACCTCAACAGCGACTGGGTGGACTACAAGGCAGCAGGGGCCAGCGGGCCCGAGGACCTGCTGAAAGCGATCCGCCCGGTGCTAGACGCCGTCCTGATCTCGCAGGACATCCTCGATCTGGCGCTGCGTTCGACCGTCAACACCGACGTGCACGTTGCCGTCAGCGACCACGTCGTGGCGCTACGCGCCTCGCTGCGGGACCGGCTGCGCGACGAAGGGCTCGACACGATCGTCGTGCCTTTCGATTTCGACGCCTATAACGCCCAGGCGACGGTTGGCGAGAACCTGCTCTTCGGCACGATGAAGCGGCCTTTGATGACCAATCGCCGGCTTGCCGCCCATCCCTATTTCCAACAGCTATTCCGCGAGACCGGCCTCAGCACCGATCTCTACGCCATGGGCCTCGAAATCGCCGAGAACGCAGTGGAACTCTTCCACGACCTGCCGCCGGACCACCCCTTCTTCCAGCAACTGACCTTCATGACGGCGGACGACATTCCGACCTATCAGGCGCTGCTGCAGAAGCTGCAAAGCCGCCGCTTCGAGGACGCAACGCCTGAGGAACGGTCGGCCATCATCCGGCTGAGCTTTGCCTATATCGAGCCGCGCCACCGCTTCGGCCTGTTGACGGACGAGCTGATGGACAAGATCGTCAGCGCCCGCAAGCAGTTCCACGAGCATATACCGGCCGATCTCGCCGAGTTGATCGAGCGCTACGACGCCGAACGTTTCACCCCGTCGGCAAGCCTGATGGACAATGTGCTCTTCGGCCGCATCGCCTACCAGCAGGCCGATGCCTCCGACCGCATCCGCGGCATCATGGGCGAACTCTTCGACGCGCTCGACCTTTACGACGACGTGCTGTCGATCGGCCTCGAATTCGACGTCGGCTCCGGCGGCAAGCGGCTGACCATGGTGCAGCGGCAGAAGCTGAACCTTGCCCGCGCGCTCCTGAAGCGCTCGGACTATTTCATCTTCAACCGGCCGCTCTCGGCGCTCGACCAGCGCGTTCAGGATCGGATCACCCGTAACATCATCGAGGATCTGCACGAGGAAGGCCAACGGCCGGCGATCATCTGGGTGCTCTCCAATGCCCGGCTGGCGGAGATGTTCGACCGGATCCTGCTCTTCGACCGCGGCGGATTGGCCGAAGCCGGAAACTATCCCGAACTTTCCGAGAAAAACGGGATGTTCAAGGAACTGTTATCGTAATATTCTATAGGGGCGGCGATAATGGGCGTTCCCGGCGGGACGCCTCGGAGTTTGAAGACGCCTGGTCCCGCGGACCCTGCGTTAGGGGGTAAAAACGCTCATGCTGTTGAGAGACGAAGTCGAAATGCTGCGACGGGTGCCGATCTTTTCCAGGATCGCACCAGCAAAGCTCAAGCTTTTGGCCTTCACCTCCGACCGCATGACCTACAAAGCCGGGCAAAACCTCTTCCATCAGGGCGATGTCGGCGACGCTGCCTATGTCATTCTTTCGGGCACCGCCGACATCATCGTCTCCTCACCGGCCGGTGAGATCAAGGTCGCCGACGTCGAGCTCAATTCCATCGTCGGCGAAATCGCCATCCTCTGCGACGTCTCGCGCACGGCAACGGTGCGCGCCACCTCGCCACTCGAGGTGCTGCGCATCAGCAAGGAGCACTTCCTGAAACTGCTCAGCGATTTCCCCGAGATGGCGGTTGAGATCATGCGGGTGCTGGCCGACCGCCTGAACCACACCACGGCGGAACTGACCGCGGCGCGGGCGGCAAAGCAGCCGCAGATGGCGCAGTAAGACGCATTCAGCGTTTCGATTGCAATGCATTCAATAATTGGATTGCGCAGTCCGAAAAAGAAAGCCTGCATGGTTTCCCATGCAAGCCCATGCATTTAAGTCCGCCTATTCGCGCTGTTCCAGCGCCCTGCTGAAGGCGAGTGCCGCCAGCGTGCAGATGGCGCCGGACAGCAGGTAGTAGCCGACGAAGGTCAGGCCGAAGCGGCTGGAGAGGCTGAGCGCCACCAGCGGCGCAAAACCGGCGCCGACCAGCCAGGCGAGATCCGAGGTGAAGGCGGCACCCGTGTAGCGGTAGCCGCGGCCGAAGCGCGACGAGATCGAGCCCGTCGCCTGGCCGAAGGACAGGCCGAGCACGCCGAAGCCGATGATGACGAACGCGTCGTGGCCGCTGTTGCCGGATGCGATCAAAATCGGCCCGACGAAGCTGAAGATGGCGATGATGACGGCGCAGATGGCAAGCTGGGCGCGTCGGCCGATGCGGTCGGCGATCAGGCCCGACGCGATGATGGTGACGATGCCGACCATGGCGCCGACCACCTGCACCACCATGAAGGCACCGATCGGCTGGTTGCCGTAAAGGCTCATCCAGCCGAGCGGGAAGATGGTGACGAGGTGGAACATGGCGAAGCTTGCGAGCGGCACGAAGGCGCCGATCAGGATGTCGCGGCCATGAACGCGCAGCACGTCGAGGATGGGTGCTGCTTCCAGCTCATGCTGCTCGAGCAGCGTGCCGAATTCCTTCGTCATCACGAGGCGCAACCGCGCAAACAGCGCCACGACGTTGATCGCGAAGGCGACGAAGAAGGGATAGCGCCAACCCCAGGAGAGAAAATCCTCATTGGAAAGATTGGCAACGAAATAACCGAACAGGGTGCTTGCCAGCGCAAAGCCGATCGGTGCGCCGAGCTGCGGGATCATCGCATACCAGCCGCGATGCTTGGCCGGCGCGTTGAGCGCGAGCAGCGAGGCAAGGCCGTCCCAGGCGCCGCCGAGCGCGAAGCCCTGGCCGAGACGGAAGAGCGCCAGCAGCGCGATCGACCAGACGCCGATCTCCTGGTAACCCGGCAGGAAGGCGATCGAGGCGGTGGAGCCGCCGAGCAGGAAAAGCGCGATCGTCAGCTTGGTGCCGCGGCCGTATAGCCGGTCGATCGTCATGAAGACGACGGAGCCGACGGGGCGGGCCAGGAAGGCGAGCGAGAAGATGGCGAAGGAATAGAGCGTTCCCGTCAGCCTGTCCGGCGCGAAGGGGAAGATCAGCTGTGGAAAAACCAGCACCGAGGCGAGGCCGTAGACGAAGAAATCGAAGAATTCCGACATGCGGCCGATCACCACGCCGACGGCGATGCTGCCCGGCGAAACCGGTTTGTCGTCGTGAATGCGCCGCGCGTCGCGTTCCAGCGACGACGATGACGGTCCGTAATGCGATGTTGTAGCCATGAAAACGCCTCCCTCGTTGAAGCGCTTTCGCCAAGGCGCCTCAGCCTGATCTTGATCAAACCTGCAGGCTTATCAAGTCCGTAACACGTAAATAGTTCGTCATGGCGGCTCAAAATGAGGCTTGGATGGGAAAAATAGCGTGATCGGGACCGCGATTTTCCCATGGGAACGCTGGCATGGCCGGCTGTAGCGGATATATTGGTCGAAACATGCGCTCGCGAAAAATCCTTCTTGATTTCATCAGGATTTCGAAGCTGTAGTGCGACCTGATTTGTACCGCAATGCGGCAAGATTGCTGCACTGCGACCTTCCGCCTCATGTCGCGATCGGGTTCAGTGCTTTAGTCGCGGATCAAATGAAACAACAAGAGCTTAGAGACGTGCCAAAACTCATGAAGTTTTCCCGCCTTCTATCCGTCTTGCCGCTGCTTTTCCTGGCAGGATGCAACATGGTGGTCATGGCGCCTTCCGGCGACATCGCCATGCAACAGCGCGATCTCATCGTCATCTCGACGGTGCTGATGCTGTTGATCATCATCCCGGTGATCTTCCTGACGCTGTTCTTCGCCTGGCGCTACCGCCGCGCCAATACAGCCGCAACTTACGCGCCGGAATGGCACCATTCGACCCGCCTCGAAATCGTGATCTGGGCAGCACCGCTGGCGATCATCATCGCGCTTGGCGCCGTGACCTGGATTTCCACCCATAAGCTCGATCCCTACCGCCCGCTCGACCGCCTCGATGCCGAGCGCCCCATTCCCGCCGATACCAAGCCGCTGACCGTCGAGGTCGTGGCGCTCGACTGGAAGTGGCTGTTCTTCTATCCCGAACTCGGTATTGCCACGGTCAACGAGCTCGCGGCTCCTGTGGACAAGCCGATCAATTTCAAGATCACCGCCTCCTCGGTGATGAACTCCTTCTACATCCCTGCCCTTGCCGGCCAGATCTACGCCATGCCGGGCATGGAGACGAAGCTGCACGCCGTCATCAACAGGGAAGGCGAGTATGACGGCTTCTCTGCCAACTACAGCGGCGCAGGCTTTTCCCACATGCGCTTCAAGTTCCATGGCCTGACCAAAGAGGGATTTGACGCCTGGGTGGCGCAGGTCAAGCAGCAGGGCACGATGCTCAATCGCGACGCCTATCTGAAGCTCGAAAAGCCGAGCGAGAAGGAACCGGTGCATTATTATGCCGGCGCCGATGCCGACCTTTACAACGCCATCCTCAACATGTGCGCCGCGCCGGGCAAGATGTGCATGAACGAGATGATGCACATCGACATGATGGGCGGCGGCGGCAAGGAAAGTGCGGAGAACCACGAGAAGCTGCGCTATGACGATCGTCATGCCGACGAAGGCATCGTGGCGCCGGCGGCCACCGTGCCGGCAACCGGGGCTCCGGCCCGAAGCGAGCCCGAGCGTTCCGACGGCAGCAGCATGCAGCACGATATGCCCGGCATGCCTAGTACGCCCGGGATGGACATGCAGCATCAGGGTCATTCCATGCCCGGCATGAGCAATGGCGCCGATCCGGCGCCGGCGCAGCTCAACAACAACAATTAACCTGGCGCTTTGCGTCGCAAGACATAATGAACGGGTTGTTCCATGTTTTCCAATCCTGACCTCCTGAAGTTCGTCTTCGGCCGGTTGACCCTCGATGCCATCCCCTATCACGAGCCGATCCTGGTCGTGACCTTCATCGGCGTCGTCATCGGCGCCATCGCGGTGCTCGGCCTTATCACCTATTTCAAGTTCTGGGGTCCGCTCTGGCGCGACTGGATCTGCAGCGTCGATCACAAGAAGATCGGCATCATGTATGTGATCCTGGCCGTCATCATGCTGCTGCGCGGCTTCTCCGACGCGATCCTGATGCGCATCCAGCAGGCGATCGCCTTCAACGGTTCGGAGGGTTATCTTCCGCCGCACCATTACGACCAGGTCTTCACCGCCCACGGCGTCATCATGATCTTCTTCGTGGCGATGCCCTTCGTCACCGGTTTGATGAACTTCGTGGTGCCGCTGCAGATCGGCGCGCGCGACGTCTCCTTCCCCTTCCTCAACAACTTCTCTTTCTGGATGACCACCGCCGGCGCGATCATCATCATGCTGTCGCTGTTCATCGGCGAGTTCGCGCAGACCGGCTGGCTCGCCTACCCGCCGCTGTCGGGGGCGGCCTACAGTCCGGGCGTCGGCGTCGACTATTATATCTGGGGGCTGCAGGTGGCCGGCGTCGGAACGACGCTGTCGGGCATCAACCTGATCGCCACCATCGTCAAGATGCGGGCTCCGGGCATGACCTTCATGAAGATGCCGGTCTTCACCTGGACGGCGCTTTGCACCAACGTGCTGATCGTCGCCTCCTTCCCGATCCTGACGGCGACGCTCGCGCTGCTGTCGCTCGACCGCTACGCCGGCACGAACTTCTTTACCAACGACCTCGGCGGCAATCCGATGATGTATATCAACCTCATCTGGATCTGGGGTCATCCGGAGGTCTACATCCTGGTGCTGCCGGCCTTCGGCATCTTCTCGGAAGTCGTCGCCACCTTCTCCGGCAAGCGCCTGTTCGGTTACGCCTCCATGGTCTACGCCACCTGTGTGATCATGATCCTGTCCTACATCGTCTGGCTGCACCACTTCTTCACGATGGGCTCGGGCGCCAGCGTCAACTCCTTCTTCGGCATCACCACGATGATCATTTCGATCCCGACGGGGGCGAAGATGTTCAACTGGCTCTTCACCATGTATCGCGGCCGCATCCGCTATGAGGTGCCGATGCTGTGGACGGTCGGCTTCATGGTCACCTTCGTCATCGGCGGTATGACCGGCGTCATGCTTGCCGTGCCGCCGGCCGATTTCGTGCTGCACAATTCACTGTTCCTGATCGCCCATTTCCACAATGTCATCATCGGCGGCGTTCTCTTCGGCATGTTCGCCGGCGTGAACTACTGGTTCCCGAAGGCCTTCGGTTTCAAGCTCGATCCCTTCTGGGGCAAGCTGAGCTTCTGGTTCTGGCAGATCGGTTTCTGGTTCGCCTTCATGCCGCTCTACGTGCTCGGCCTGATGGGCGTCACCCGCCGGGTCAGCCAGTTCGAGGACCCGTCGCTGCAGATCTGGTTCATCATCGCCGCCTTCGGCGTCGGCCTGGTCGCACTCGGCATCGCCGCCTTCCTGATCCAGATCGTCGTCAGCTTCATGAAGCGCGAGGAATTGCGCGACGACAGCGGCGACCCGTGGGACGGCCGCACGCTGGAATGGTCGACCTCCTCGCCGCCACCGGATTACAACTTCGCCTTCACGCCCGTCGTGCACGATCATGACGGCTGGTACGACATGAAGAACCGCGGTTATGCGCGTCCGCTGCAAGGCTTCCGGCCGATCCACATGCCAAAGAACACCGGCACCGGCGCAATCCTGTCGGGCATCAGCGTCGCGCTTGCCTTCGGCCTGATCTGGTACATGTGGTGGCTGGTGGTCGTCTCCGCCGTCGCCATGCTGGCTGTGGCGATCGGCCATACCTTCAACTACAGACGCGACTTCTACATCCCCGCCGAAGAGGTAACCGAAACGGAAGGCAAGCGCACCGCGCTGCTTGCCGAGCAGGTGTAAGAGACCATGAGCGATCACACCATCGACACGGCCGAAAAGCCTGAATTCTACCTGACGGAAGATCATCATCCGGAGAACAGCACCAATCTCGGTTTCTGGCTCTACCTGATGAGCGACTGCCTGATCTTCGCGGTGCTGTTTGCAACACACGGCGTGCTTGGCCGCAACTATGCCGCCGGCCCGTCGCCGGCCGATCTGTTCGATCTGCCGATCGTTGCCCTCAACACCTCGATGCTGCTGTTCTCCTCGATCACCTATGGCTTCGCCATGTTGCAGATGGAGCGAAACGCCAAGGCGGAAACGCTGTTCTGGCTTGGTGTGACCGGCCTGTTCGGCGCAGCCTTCATCGGGCTCGAACTCTACGAGTTCATCCACCTGATCCATGAGGGAGCCGGGCCGACGCGCAGCGCCTTCCTCTCCTCCTTCTTCACGCTGGTCGGCACGCACGGGCTGCACGTCACCTTCGGCATCATCTGGCTGATCACGCTGATGGTGCAGGTGTCGATGCACGGGTTGATCGAGGCCAACCGCCGCCGCCTGATGTGCCTTTCGATGTTCTGGCACTTCCTCGACGTCGTCTGGATCGGCGTCTTTTCCTTCGTCTACCTGCTGGGAGTTCTCGGATGAGTTCGCAAGCACCTGCACATGAGGATGCCCACGAGGCTCATCACGGCCACAGCCACGGCCATCAGGCCGGCCACGGCACGTTCCGCAGCTATATGGCGGGCTTCGTGCTCTCCGTGATCCTCACCGCCATTCCCTTCTGGCTTGTGATGGCAGGCGTGTTCGAAAGCCCGGCGGTGACGGCGGTGCTGGTGATGGGCCTCGGCGCGATCCAGATCGTCGTCCATATGGTCTTCTTCCTGCACATGAACACCAGGAGCGAGGGCGGCTGGACGATCATGGCGCTGATCTTCACCCTCATCATCGTCGCCATCGCGCTCTCCGGCTCGCTCTGGGTCATGCATCATCTCAACACCAACATGATGCCGATGAGCCCCGAAATGATGAAGAACATGCCGTGACTGCTACGAAGGGGCGGCGGCAGCGTCACCCGCAGGCTCCCTCGGAAAAACGGCGTTATCAGGTAAAACGCGCGGTCTTCGCCGTCTGCCTGATCCTGCTTGCCGCAGCACTCGCGGCACTCGGCACCTGGCAGGTTGAGCGCCTCGCCTGGAAACGCGACCTCATCGCCCGCGTCGACCAGCGTGTGCATGCCGCACCCGTGCCTGCACCGACGCGCGCCGAGTGGAGCAAGGTCAATGCCGCCGATGACGAATATCGGCGGGTGACCGCGGTGGGGATGCTGGCGAACGACAAGGAGACGCTGGTCTATGCCTCCACGATACTCGGTCCGGGTTATTGGGTGATGGCGCCGCTCACACTTGCCGACGGCACATCGATCCTCGTCAATCGCGGTTTCGTGCCGACCGACAGGCGCGACCCGGCCTCGCGCCGCGAGGGCGAACTGTCCGGCCCGGTCGAGATCACCGGGCTGATGCGCATGACGGAGCCGAAGGGATCGCTGCTGCAATCCAACGACGTCGCAGCCGACCGGTGGTATTCACGCGATGTCGCGGCGATCGCTGAAAAGCGCGGCATCAGTGCGGTCGCTCCCTATTTCATCGACGCCGATGCCACGGCCAATCCGGGCGGCCTGCCCGTCGGCGGCCTCACGATCATCGCTTTTCCCAACAACCATCTCCTCTACGCGATCACCTGGTACGGGCTGGCGGCGATGGTGTTGGCATTGCTGGTGTTCATTCTTCGCGGCGAGAAAGCCGCTATGAAGCGATCCGGCTGATCGCCTCGGCGAGTTGCGCTTGCGAAAACGGCTTGCCGAGGCGCGGCAGGTCAACGATGCCTGCCCCTTCGGGGATCTCGGCGTAACCGGTTGCGAGGATGATCGGCATATCGGGCCATTCCTTGCGGATCGCCTGTGCGAGCTGTGCGCCGGTCATGCGCGGCATGGCATGGTCTGAAATTACCAGGTCGACTTTCTGCTTGCGCAGGATCTCCAGCGCCTCGGAACCCGCCATCGCCTCGAACACCGTATGGCCGAGGTCCTCCAGCATCAGCGTCGTGTTCATCAGCACCAGACCATCGTCATCGACGGCAACGATGCGCAGCCGGCGCGGCGCATTGTCCTCGCCTAGCGGCAGGCCGGCAGCGGCCTCGGTCACCCGCTCGACAGTGACGACCGGGAACCACATTTCGGCCGTCGTGCCTTCGCCGAGGCTGCTCTTCAGCATGAGGCGGCCGCCGGACTGGGACGCAAGGCCCTGCACCATGGAAAGGCCGAGGCCGGTGCCCTTGCCGACACCCTTGGTGGTGAAGAACGGAGTAATTGCCTGCTCCATCGTCTTTGCATCCATGCCCTCGCCTTCATCGATCACCGCGATGCGGACATAGCGGCCGGGCGGCAGCGGACCCTTGCCCGCCGGCACCGATTCCTCGGACGCGCGAAGCACGATCCGGCCCCCGGACGGCATGGCATCGCGGGCGTTGACAACGAGGTTCAGGATCGCCATCTCGAGCTGGTTCGGATCGGTCAGGATCGTCGGCAGCCTGACCGGGAAAGAGGTTTCGATCACGGTCAGTGGTCCGAGCGAACGGCTCAGCATATCCATCATGCCGCGGACCAGGCCGGAAACGTCGATCGGCTCCATCAGCAGTTCCTGCCGGCGGGAAAAGGCCAGCATGCGCTGCGTCAAGGCAGCACCCCGCTGAGCACCCTGCATGGCATTGTCGACCAACGACGTCAGGGAGAGATCCTGCGGCATGCGCTTCTTGAGGATTTCGAGACTGCCGAGTACAGCCATCAGCAGATTGTTGAAATCATGGGCGATACCGCCGGTCAATTGACCGATGGCTTCCATCTTCTGCGATTGGAAGAGCTCTTCGCGCGCCTGCTCCAGTGCCCGCTGGGTCTCCATCTTCTCGGTGATATCGCGGGTGATCTTGGCGAAACCGAGCACACCGCCTTCGTCGTCGCGGATGACGTCGATGACGACGCTCGCCCAAAAACGGGTGCCGTCCTTGCGCATGCGCCAGCCTTCCCGCTCGAACCGGCCCTCGGCGCGCGCAATGGCGAGAGCGGCCTCCGGCACGCCGGTGGCGCGATCCTCGGGGGTGTAGAAGGTCGAGAAATGCCGGCCGATGATTTCATCAGGCCGATAGCCCTTGATACGCTCGGCGCCGAAATTCCAGCTGCTGACGTTGCCGTTGGGATCGAGCATGTAGATCGCATAGTCCGAGACGCCCTGGATCAGCCGGCGGAACTGTTCCTCGCTCTGACGGATCGCCTTTTCGGCCGCCCTGCGTTCAGTCAAGTCACGAGTGATCTTGGCATAGCCGATGAGCTCGCCTGAGGGGCGGCGGATCGGATCGATGATCACATGCGCCCAGAAGCGGCTGCCATCCTTGCGCTGGCGCCAGCCTTCCCCCTCGAACCGGCCGTGTTCCGCCGCCGTGGCGAGAGCCCTCGCCGGAACTCCCGCTGCGCGGTCCTCTTCCAGATAGAAACGGGAGAAATGCTCGCCGAGAATTTCGGAAGGCTTGTAACCCTTGAAGCGCTGAGCGCCGGTATTCCAGCTGGTGATGATGCCTTCAGGGCTCAGCATATAGATGGCGTAGTCGGTGATGGCATCGACCAGAAGGCGAAAGCGTCCCTCCTCGTTGAGAGACGTATCATGTCGATTCAGCGCTTCCATCGGCCCCTCTTAACCACCAGCGCATTATAACGCAGCGGCGGGCGGATGGTTCCGAAACAGCCTCGAATTTCAGACGGCCTTGACCTGCGGGTAGAACCGCTCACCGACGCGCTCGGCAGCCGCATAGGCCTGCGAGACGATCTCCGGCACGAGATCGATATCGGGCAGGCTGCCAAGGCCGAGCGGGCCGACGGCAAAGAGCCCGGCGACCGTCGAACCGTCCTCGAGGAAGGGCTCGCCACGCGCATTGACCGCCAACCCCAGCGACAGCTCATCCGGCATGGCGAGGCCGGCCGAAAGCAGGCTCTGCATCAGCGGCGCGGAAAGATCCGGCGCCTGACAGCGGCAGTCAATGATGCGCTCGGCATGGATGACTTCCTCGGCAGCGGAACCGGCCGGCGTGAAGAACAGGCCGCTCAGGCCCCGGCGACCAGCGCGGCCGCGGCGCAGCACCGTGCGACCCTCGGCGAGCTCGCGTTTCAGCCGCAGGTGCATGGCCTCCGGCAGGCGGTTGCGATGGCTGTCGTAGATCGCCCTGAGGTGCCGGTTGAACTGATGTTTGTCCCGCGCCGGCAGCGAGCGCCAAAGCGAGCGGGCGTGTTTCCTGAGGCCGTTCATCACCGATTGCCAACTCCGGCCCTCCTCCTCCGCCTCGCGACAGGCCTGGCGGATGAAGTGGACGATGTCAGGCAGGCTCTGCGGCAGCGCTTCGGCCGGGAAGACCGGATCGGCGGAATTCGGCGTATGGCTCTGGGGCAGAAAGCCGTGCCGGGAAATGATCGTCACCTGGCCGGCATAACCGGAATCGCGCAGCTGCAGCAGCTGGTCGACGACGCGGATGCCGCTGCCGAGCAGCACGGCATGCGGCCGCGCCACCAGGCGCTGGGCTCTGACCGGCGAAGCCTCCTGCTCGCCGGCATCCGGCGCAGTCAGGCCGTAGCCGGTGGCAAGCATCACGGTATCGAACAGCGGATTGGCGGGATTGGCGCTTTCTAGCAGGAAGCGGTTGCCGTGGCTCCTTCGGATCGCCACGACCGGATCGTTGCAGACCTGGACGGTGATGTCCCTGCGGGCGGCCAGCGCCTCCGAAAAGCGCTGGTAGACATAATCGCTGAAAATTTCCTTCGGCACGAAGATCTGCCGGAATCCGGGGATGGCCGCCGGCACGGCGGCGCGGAAGGCGGCGTTGCTGCAGAGCCAGTCGTTGAAATCGTCATTATCGCCGAGCGAAACCGAAAGATCGCGCACGCGGGTGTTGAGGATCGTCGACGAGCGGGCTGAAGCCAGCGCCTGCCCGCCGCTGACCGACGAATTCGGATCAAACAGCTGCAGATGGAAGGGCGCGCGCACCGTCTTCATCAGCGCGATCGCCGTCATCATGCCGGAAAAGCCGCGCCCGACGATGGCGATGCGCGGCACGGCCGAAATCTGCGCCGCCGCATTGGCTCTCGCCGAAAAAAGTCCCTGAACCGTCATCACAACTCCTTTGCGGCTTCATCCGCACTATGGGTCGATCGAGGTTTCAACGCATAAAACAGCGGATCATGCGTTGATGAGGTTCATGCGGCCATTCGCAACATCTGCCGCGGCATCGGCGGTCCGAACCAGCGGCCCCGCAAGGAAACTAGGGGAGCAATCACGCTCGTCCATAGTCTATTAAACTAGTAGTGTATGAAAGCGCTAAATGGCGCATGTGGCAAGAGCTTTATTGCCACATCGTTTCAATCCATTGAAATATAAAGATAATTTACAGATATTTCGGATAAAGTCCGGCCGGGCCGCCCCTCTTCAGCTGCCCTCGCCCGGATATTGTTTGGCCTTCAGCAGGTTTGCCAGATGCACCGTGTTGCGCGCCAGCATCTCGACTGATGTCGCCACGACCTTCGGCACCTTGTCGAGATCGACGAAATTGGTGGAACTCATCGCCTCGCCGACCCAATAGGCGACCGCATTCGCGGGGATGGTGAAACCGACGTCGTTCAGCGCCTGGAAGAGCTCGGCCGACACGTGATGGGCGCCGTCCTCGTTGCCGACGACGGCGACGGCCGCGACCCGGCCATAGGAGACCATACGGCCCTGATCGTCCGTCTCATCGAGGAAGGCGTCCATGCGCTCCAGCGCCCGCTTGCAGACACTGGATGGCTGGCCGAGCCAGATCGGCGTCGCCATCACCAGGATGTCGGCGGAGAGCAGCTTTGCGCGAATATCAGGCCAGTCATCGCCGGCGCCTTCGTCCGAAGTGACGCCCGGCTTGATGTTGAAATCGGCAAGGCGCAGCACCTCGGTCACGCCACCGTGCGCGGACATTGCCTTGTCGATCAGGCCGATCATCCGGTCGGTCGAGGACGCCTCCTTGGCGTCGCTGGTCTTAAGCGTGGCATTGAGGGCGAGAGCTTTGAGCGGCATGGGTCTCTCCGGTAAAGGCTGGCTGTCGGGCATTCGCCTGCTGCAACCTGTTCGCGTGCAGATTGTTCCCGCCGGGGTGGCGAGGCGACCTCACGTAAAAATAACCAACTGGTGAATTCTTTACTTGAACCCCCAAATGGAATCGGCAAAAGTGAAGATGCTATCAATCCCTTCATGGATTTGCCGTCTTTTCGGGCCAGCGTCCGACCACACATCTATTGGAAAAAATACCGTGAGCAGCGATGCGTTAACACGCGCGACGAAGCCTTCGGCTTCGATGGCGCTTGCAACTGCGGCAGGCTGGGGCCGAGGCCTCTACACATTGGTGCGCATCACCATGATGGCCTTCCGCCACCCCTGGCAATCCGGCTTTGCGATCGGCGCCACGCTCGTCGCCTCCACCTTCCAGCTGATGATCCCGCGCCTTCTCGGCCAGGCCGTCGACCACACGCAGATGGCGATGACCGGCGGAGCGGCAGGCCAGGTGGCGCAGGACGCGCTTCTGACCACGGCGCTGCTGCTGCTCGGGGCCAGCGTGCTGCGCGGCCTCTTCACCATGGTCCAGAACTATTACAGCGAATCGGTCGGCCATCACATCGGCTACGAGTTGCGGCTGGCCTGCTACGAAAAGATCCAGCGGCTCTCCTTCAGCTTTCATGACACCGTGCATTCCGGCGACCTGATCACCGTCGGCCTGCTCGATCTCGAAGGCGTGCGCATGTATTTTTCCACCGCGCTCGTCCGGATGATCCTGCTGTCGATCCTGATCGGAATCGGCGCCTATATGCTCCTGTCGACCGATATCGTCCTTGGCCTGCTGGCGCTCTCCTTCGTGCCCTTCGTCGGCTGGCGCTCCTCGGTGACGCAGCTCAGGCTGCGCGCCACCTGGCTCGACCTGCAGGAGCGGCTGTCGGTGCTGACCCGCATCATGGAGGAGAATCTTGGCGGCATCCGCGTCGTGCGCGCCTTTGCCGCACAGGATCACGAAATGTCGAAATTCGAGGCGGCGTCGAAGAATGCGCTGGCGCTCGCGCATCAGCGCGTCGGCATCCGCGTCACCAATACCAGCGCCATGACCTTCTCCTTCTTCGCGGCGATGGGCCTGGTGCTCTGGGTCGGCGGCGGCAAGGTGATGTCGGGCGAGATCACCGTCGGCACGCTGGCCTCGTTCCTGACTTTCATGACCATCCTGCAGATGCCGGTGCGCCAGCTCGGCCTGATGGTCAACGCCTTTGCCCGCGCCTCCACCTGCGGCACGCGCCTCTTTGCCCTGCTCGACCTCGACATATCAATCAAGGATGCGCCGGATGCGAAGGAATTGAAGCTCACCGATGGCGTGCTGCGCTTCGAGAATGTCAGCTTCGCCTATCCGGGTTCGGAAAAGCGCACCGTGCTCCACGATGTCTCCTTCGAAGCCAGGCGCGGCCAGACGATCGGCATCGTCGGGCCTCCGGGCAGCGGCAAGTCGACGATCGCCCATCTCATCCCGCGCTTCTACGACGTCACCGGCGGCAAGATCACCATCGACGGCCAGGACATCCGCAAGGCGACGCTGCAATCGCTGCGCCGGGCGGTGGCCGTCGTGCAGCAGGATTCCTTCCTGTTCACCACGACGATCGAAAACAATATCGCCTATGGCGACCCGTGGGCGAAGGAAGGCCGCATCGAGCGCGCCAGCGAAAGCGCCCAGCTCCACAATTACGTGCTCGGCCTGCCCACCGGTTACGGCACCGTCGTCGGCGAGCGTGGCGTTTCGCTGTCCGGCGGCCAGCGGCAACGTCTTTCGATCGCCCGCGCGCTGATGCTGAAACCGGCGGTGATGGTGTTCGACGATTCGACGGCGGCAATCGATGCGGCCACCGAGCAGCGCATCCGCGGTGCCATGCGCCGCTATGCCGCTGACCGCGTAACGATCATCGTTGCCCACCGCCTGAGCTCGCTGATGCATGCCGACCAGATCCTGTTCGTCGAAGACGGCCGGATCGTCGAGCGCGGCACGCATGCGGCGCTGCTTTCGCTCGGCGGGCGCTACAAGGCGCTCTACGACCTTCAGGTGCGGCCGGGCGACGAGGCGATGAGTGCCTAGCAACGGAGACGTTCCCCACTGCTGCCAAGTGGAGAGGAATGTGTAGTGACTATGCAGGCCACCGGAAGTGATGGCCGCGGGAGGAATGTCATGGCCGAGGAACTGGAAACCGAGCGTCCCGACGTTCGCGAGGATGGACGCCGCCCGCCGCGGGCGGTGGTCGGTTCGCATCGCGTCGAGGAGGAGATGTTCGGCAAGGCCTTCGACGGCAACATCGTCAAGCGCATCTGGGTTTTCGTTCACCCCTATCGCCGTCAGGTCCTCTGGTCCGTCGTCGCCGTTCTGACCTTCACGATGATGCAGCTCATCATCCCGCTGATCATCCGCTATGCCATCGACCATGGCATGTCGCCCGGCGGCAACCATTCTGCGTTGGCCTGGTCGATTGCCGCCTTCACTATTGCCATCGTCATCAACTATGCGGCGAGCTACGCGCAGGAGACGCTGGTCGGCGGCGTGGCGGAAGAGGTGCTCTTCGATATCCGCAAGGCAATGTTTTCGCATCTCCAGCGCGTCTCGCTCTCCTTCATGGACAAGACCGAAGTGGGCCGGCTGATGTCGCGCCTGCAGGGCGACGTAAACTCCATGCAGGAATTCCTCGAAACCTCGGTGCTTTCCGTCGGCGACATCGTGCTGCTCTTCGGCATCGTATTCGTGATGCTCTATCTCGATTTCAAGCTGGGACTGCTGACGCTCTCGGTGCTGCCGGTGCTGTTCATCGTCCGGCTGTTCTGGCTGCCGCTCGCCCGCAAATCTTTCATGGCCGCGCACGAGACCAATTCGGTTGCTGCCGGCGCACTCGCCGAAGCGATCCACGGCGTGCGCGCCGTCCAGAGCATGGACAGGCAGGGCGTCAACTTCACGCTCTATGACGACAAGGCGCATGCCAACCTCAAGACGCATCTGACAGCGGCGCGTTATGCGCAGGTGATGGTGCCGATCGTCGACAGCTTGACCGGCGTGGCGATGGCGCTCGTCATCGTCGTCGGCGGCGCCCGCGTGCTCAACCAGGCGCTCGATGTCGGCGTGCTCATCGCCTTCCTGTTCTATATCCAGCGCTTCTTCGACCCGATCCGTTCGCTGACCCTGCAATATTCGGTGATGCAGCGCGCCATGGCGTCAGGCCAGCGGCTGACCGAAGTGCTCGACGTGCCTGTCGACATCAAGGATGCGCCTGGTGCCACGGCGCTGTCGCGCGACATGGACGGCTCGGTCGAATTCAAGGACGTCGTCTTCGGCTACAATCCGAAACATCCGGTGCTCAAGCATGTCAGTTTCAAGGTCAATCCCGGCGAGACGGTGGCGCTGGTCGGGCCGACCGGGTCCGGCAAATCGAGCTGCATGTCGCTGATCCATCGCTTTTACGATGTGCAGCAGGGCCAGGTGCTGGTCGGCGGCCATGATGTGCGTGATCTGACCCAGGATTCGCTCGGGGCGCAGATCGCCATGGTGCTGCAGGAGCCCTTCCTCTTCACCGGCACTGTTTTCGAAAACATCCGCTACCACAAGCTGGGGGCGACGCGTGGAGAGGTGATCGAGGCGGCGAAGGCCGTCGGCGCGCACGACTTCATCATGCGACTGGCCGATGGTTACGACAGCGTTCTCGGTGAGCGCGGCGGCAATCTTTCGCTCGGTCAGCGCCAGCTTTTGAGCTTTGCCCGCGCCCTGGTGGCGGACGCGAAGATCCTCGTGCTCGACGAAGCAACGGCCAATATCGACAGTTATACCGAGATGCTGATCCAGAAGGCGCTGGTGAAGCTGCTCGAAAACCGCACCGGCCTGGTCATCGCCCACCGGCTGGCGACGATCCGCGAGGCGGACCGCATCATGGTGCTGCAGAACGGCGAAATCATCGAAAACGGCGACCACCGCCAGCTGATGAAGAACGGCAAGCTCTATTCCAAGCTCTATAATCTCAACTACGCCTCCTTCGACGACATTCCCGAAGACGTGCTGGAAGAGACGACGGCGGCGCAATCGGCGACCTGACTCGGGCAGCATGCATTAATGCCTGTTGCAAAGTTTGAACGAACAAACGCCGTGCTGCCCCATTTATCTCCTATCGGGGGACCCAGTTGCCACTGAGGAGAACGTTATGAAGAGAATTATAAGCAGCCTGTTGATCGCCACGGCCCTTGTTGGATCGGCCATTCAGCCTGCTGCCGCGCGTGATCGCCATCATCACAACGACACCGGTCGTGTCATCGCCGGCGGCGTTGCCGCAGGTGTCGTCGGCGGCTTGATCGGCGGCGCGATCGCCAATAGCGGCCCGCGTTACGTCGATGGCGGTCCCCGCTATGTCGACGGCCCTCGCTATGTCGAACCCGCGCCGCGATGCTGGTATGAGGACCGTGACGTCCGCAACCGCTATGACGGCGGCTATCATACCGAAACCGTGCGGGTCTGCGAGTAGCGGACCTGAACGCCTCCGAGGGCGTTCATCTGATTATTTTCGCCCATCCGCCGAGGTTGCGTCCTGCAGCCTCGGCATTTTCATTAAAAAATTCTGGCTGCCCATGCGCTTCTTGTCATTCGGCTGTAAGAGACGAGCAATAGCTGAAAGCCGATGAATGATGGTCCGGTGACCGGCGGCAAGGCGCCGAAGAAAGAACGCATGCGCTTCGTCAGCGCCGAGCAGGTCGCGCAATTGGCAGGCGTTTCGCGCTCGGCCGTGTCGCGCACGTTCACGCCGGGCGCCAGCGTGGCGCCGGCAACGCGGGAAAAGGTGCTGCGGGCAGCGCAAGAACTCGGCTATCACGTCAGCGCGCGGCGTGCTTGCCAACCGGAGCCGTCTCGTCGGCATCGTCGCCACGCGGCCGGAGCTGGGCTTTCGCGCGCATCTCGCCGCAGCACTGGCCAAAAGCCTGATCAAACGCGGCAGCATCCCTATCCTCATCAACACTGGCCAGACGGAAGACGAGCTGCTCGCCGCCCAGAAGATGCTGATCGGCCACCGCGCCGAAGCGATCATCATCCTCTCCGGCTCGCCGCCGGCGAGTTTTTTCGAACTCGCACAGCGAAACGGCCAGCCGCTCGTCGTGATCGGCCGCTCGGAACCCGGCGCCGACCATGTGCGCGCCGGCAATTCCGAAGCCTCCCGCAAGGCGGCGACGGCCTTTTACGAAAGCGGCAGACGGCGGCTGGCGGTCATCGGCTCGAACACGGGAACGCCTGCCATCATCGAGCGCGAAAACGCCTTCCTTTTGGCGGCCGGGTCGCTCGGTGCATCCGTCGTCGTCGGGCGCGGCGGCGATTCCGATTATGATGGCGGCGTCACTGCCGGGCGCGCGCTCTTTTCGGAAAAAATCAAGCCCGACGCCGTCTTCTGCGTCAACGACCAGCTCGCCTTCGGGCTGATGGATGTCGTGCGCCTGGAAGCGCGGCTGCGCATCCCCGAGGATGTCGCCGTCATCGGCTTCGACGACGTGCCGGAATCCGCCTGGCTGAGCTATCAGCTCACCACCTTCCGCCAGGATCCGCTGACCATGGCATTGCGCGCCGTCGAGTTGATGGAGCGGCGGCTTGAAAACCCCGATGCGCCTCCAGGGTACGAGCGCGTCATTCCGGAACTCATCATCCGCCAGAGCTTCGAACCCTAACCTCCCCAACCGCTTTTCGCGGACGCTATCCTGTGGCAAGAAGACACGTAGATCAAAGTGTTACAGCGTCCTTTGTGCGTCCTATATGACGCTGGGCGCTGTAAGGGAGGAAGATCGCCTGAGATGAAGGGAATTCGCCAGCTTGCCAAACATCTCGACATTTCGATCGGAACCGTATCCCGTGCGTTGAACGGCAAGCCCGACGTCAACGACGAAACGCGCCGACGGGTGCTTGCCGCCGCCGAGGAGCTCGGATACGTCGCCAACCAGTCGGGCCGCAGCCTTCGCCAGGGCATGACCAACGTCATCGGGCTGATGCTCGAAGTCAGCCGCGAGACGGTCGAAAACAGCGACGACTTCTTCCTCGGCGTCACCGACGGGCTGCAGAGCGTCTTTTCCCGTCACAAGCTCGATCTCGTCATGCTGCCCTGCCCCGATGACGAGGATCCGCACGAATATCTGAAGCGCATGGTGGCGCGCCGCCTCGTCGATGCGCTGATCATCTCGGCGACGCGACGCACCGACCGGCGCATCGAGCTTCTGGAAAAGGCCCGCATCCCCTTCGTGGCGCTCGGCCGCAGCGCGTCCGGCGGCAGCTATACCTGGATGGATCTCGATTTCGAGGGCGTGGCGGCGCGCGGCGTCGACCGGCTGGTCGCGAAAGGCCACCGGCGGATCGCGGTAGCCGCCCCCTCCTCCGACATCAATCTCGGCTACATCTTCCTCGACAGTTACCGCCAGGCACTGCAACGGCACGGCATTGCCTTCGATCCGGCTCTCGTCATCCGCGTCAAGTCGAGCGAACAGGGCGGCTATCAGGCTGGCCACGAATTGCTGATGATCAAAGAGCGGCCGACCGCGATCATCCTGATCCACGAGCTGATGGCGATCGGGCTTTACCGGCGGCTGGCCGAGGCCGGCATCGTGCCCGGCCGCGACCTCGCCGTCGTCGGTTTCCGCGAGGAGCCGCGCACGCATTTCCTGCAGCCGTCGCTGACCTCCTTCCGCATGTCGCTGCGCGATCTCGGCGCCCAGCTTGGCGAAACCCTGCTCGCCACCATGCCGGCCTATGCCGATCATTATCCGCAGGGCGCCCGCAACCGGATCTGGCCGCTGGAACTCGTTCCGGGTGAAAGCGACGCTTTCACCCTGACGATCTGAACCTCTCTCAGACCCGGCTCGCCGCCGCCGCATGCTCCCGTTGCGACAGCTGATGCGTGACGACGAAGACCAGCAGGGCGCCGGCAGCCAGGCAGGCGGCCAGGAAGAACATCGGCGCGATCGTGCTGCCGCTTGCTTCCTTGATCCAGGGCACGACGTTCTGGGCGACGAAGCCGCCGAGATTTCCGACCGAATTGATGGCGGCAAGGCCCGCTGCAGCACCCGCCCCCTTGAGGAAACGGGAGGGCAGGCTCCAGAAGACAGGCTGGGGTGCGAAGATGCCGGCAGCGGCGACGCAGAGGAAGGCGAATTGCAAAGCGTGGTTCGGGATCAGCGCCGAGAGCAGCAGGCAGGCAGCGCCGATGAAAGCGGGAATGACAATATAGGGCGTCTTCGATGGCGCCTTGTCGGCCATGGCGGGAACGGCATAAAGCGCGACTGCAACCAGCACCCAGGGAATGATGTTGAGGAAACCGTTCACCGTGTTGCTGACGCCGAAGGCCTGGACGATGGTCGGCAGCCAATAGCTGAGCCCATAGGCCGAAAGCGGAAAGGCGATATAGCAGAGCGCCATCAGCAGCACGCGCGGGTCGATGAGCGCCTTGAAGCCGTTTGAGGCATTTTCGCCCATGCCGGCATTTTCCGAGGCAAGCCTGCGTTCGAGCCAGGCCTTCTCCTCACCGCTGAGGAAGCTTGCGCTTTCGGGCCGGCCGGGAAGATAGAAGAAGGTGACGATGCCGGCGATGACGGCCGGAACGCCCGTCGCGAGGAAGACCCACTCCCAGCCGGCAAAGCCGTAGAGACCGTCGAGATCGAGCAGCATACCGCCGAGCGGCGCGCCGACCGCATTGGCGATCGCGCTGAAGATCATGAACAGCCCGACCATCCTGCCGCGATAGGCCGAGGGAAACCAGAGCGTCAGCAGATAGAGGACGCCGGGAAAGAAACCGGCTTCGCACACACCGAGCAGGAAGCGCAGGATATAGAACATCGTTGCGTTCTGCGTGAAGGCGAGCGCGACGGTGACGAGGCCCCAGGAGACCAGGATGCGCGCAAACCAGACGCGGGCGCCGAGCCGGTCGAGGAAGAGATTGCTCGGCACCTCGAAGAGGAAATAACCGATGAAGAACAGCGAAGCGCCGAGGCCATAGGCATATTCGCTCATATCAAGTGCATCGACCATCTGCAGCTTGGCGAAACTGACATTCTGCCGGTCGATATAGGCGATGAGATAGAGGATGCCGAGAAAGGGCATCAGCTTCCAGGTGATTTTCGAGATCAGCCGCTTCTCGTCGACCATGCGTATCCTCCGAAATGACAGTGCTTCGTCACGGCGTAGATAGAGCGGTCAGATGATAATCAATTGCGCGTTGCATTTTCTCACGCAAGTGCGACCAGTCATGTGGCCGCACCCGGGAGACCGGGTGCGGCCTGTCGTCGATCATTCGGCCGCGGCAACGGCGGAGCGGCGGCCGATCGTTGCCTGGGTCAGCACTAAGGCCGAGAAGGCGCAGAGCGCGATACCGGCGGCCATCGGAACGGCGGTGCCGTCGAAGAAGACGCTCGATATGACCATGGCGACGGCGGCGATGACGAAATGCAGCGTGCCCATCAGCGACGAGGCCGTGCCGGCGATCTCGCCGTGATCCTCGAGGGCGAGCACCGCGCTCGTCGGAATGACTAAGCCGAGGAAACCGTAGCCGATGAACAGGAAGGTCGCCATCACAGGCAGCTGGTTGAAGCCGGCGGCCATCACCACCGCCATGACGACCATGGCAAGGGCAAAGGCGCTGACTGCAATCCGCATGACGCGCACGAGGCCGAACCGCTCGCCGAGCCAGCCCGTCGCCTGCGATACCGCGAAGAAGGACACGGCGTTGATCGAGAAAGCGAAACTGTATTGCGTCGGCGTCAGCCCGTAATGCTGGATCAGCACGAAGGGCGAGTTGGCGAGATAGACGAGGAAGCTCGAAATGCCGAGGCCGCCGATGAAGGTCAGCGTCAGGAAGTTGCGGTCGGTGAGCAGCAGGCGATAGGCGGCCATGGCGCTCTTCAGACCGCTGCCGCTGCGCTCGCTGGCCGAACGGGTTTCCTCGAGCTGGGTGGCGAGCAGGACAAGGCCGATGAAGGCGGCGATCGTCACGGCCCAGAACACGCCACGCCAGCCATAGAATTCGATGACGGCGCTGCCCGTCAGCGGCGCCAGGATCGGCGAGATCGAGAAGACCAGCATCAGCAGCGACATCAGGCGCGCGGCCTGGACGCCGGTATGCATGTCGCGGACGATGGCGCGCGGAATGACCATGCCGGCGGCACCGCCGATACCCTGAACGAAACGGAAGGCGATCAGCGTTTCGATATCGGTGGCCAGCGCACAGCCGATCGAAGCGATGGCGAAGAGGCCGATGCCGAGATAGAGCGGCAGCTTGCGACCCCACATATCCGACAGCGGACCGTAGACGAGCTGGGCGAGCGCAAAGGAGATGAAGAAGGCGAGAAGGGTGAGCTGAGTGACGTTGTTATCGGCATGCAGGTCCTGGCCGATGGAGGGCAGCGCAGGCAGATACATGTCGATGGCGAAAGGCCCGATGGCCGACAAAAGGCCGAGAATGAGGGCAATGCGAAAGAAGGAAGCCGTCATAATGGTGATCTTTCTTAAAAGCGCAGCGGAGCTACCGGATCGTCGCTCCGCGACTTTGCTCTTAGAGCGCCATGCGTCCTCTCGGACGCACAAGGGACGCTCTAATCTTTGAATTTACGCATCGTGCTTTCCGAAAATCGAACCGATTTTCGGGCCGATGCGCTAGGGTTCAATGATGATCGTTCGCGCGAAGACGAAGTTGGGAGCTCATATCTCCAGCGGCAAACCAAGAGTGTCAACAAATTTGGACACGGATGTAAAATTAGACGCCATTGTCTAAAACGTCAAGACGTCTTATCTTCGCTCTCATGAAAGATCGCATGACACCGGCAGCCCGGATGGGGGGGCATACGCAGCGCGGCCAATGCGCCAAGCGCATGTCGATCCTCGATGCCGCCGCCGACGTCTTCTGCCGCCAGGGTTTTGCCGGCGCCAGCATCGACGAGATCGCCGCAGTCGCCTGCGTATCCCGCCAAACGATCTACAATCACTATCGCGAGAAGGAAACGCTGTTCGTCGCCGTCGTCGAAGACGTCATGAACCGCGCCAACGCCATGCTCTTCTCGGTGCTGTCATCTTTCCCGGACAACGCCGACGATCTTGAGGGTGAACTGACGGCTTTCGCCGTGCGCCTCAATAAGAACTGCATCTGCAACCACGATGGAAAATTCTTGCGGAAGCTGGTGCAGACCGAAGGCGAGCGGTATCCGCACCTCTTCGAAAGCTGGCGCCAGCAGGGGCCGGGCAAGCTGATCACTGCCCTTTCCGCACTGTTCGCGCGGCTTGCCCACAAGGGAACGCTCGTCATCGACGATTTCGACGTCGCCGCCCGGCAGTTCGTCGCACTCGGCAATGCCGACCTGCAAATGATGATCCTTCTCGGCGCCACACCCACCGATGAAGAGCTGGAAAAGGCGGCGCGCAACGCCGTCCGTACTTTTCTCAAGGCCTATGGCAGGCCGGTGGCCGAAAAGGCCGGCCAGCAGCCGCAACTCGCAGCCATCTCAGGCTGATCAGGCCTCCTCTGATCGGGGCCCTCTGATCAGGCAAAGACCGTCATCTGCGAAGGCACGACCGCGAACATGCCGACGCGGCGCGCGGCGAGATATTTCACCAGCTGTTCGACAACCGAAGGCATGACCGGCTTCTGGACCACGCCGACCGCACCCTTGACCCCATCGGCGACGATTTCTGGATTGCCGGTCATGAAGACGACCGCGATGCCGTGCTCTTGCGCCAGCCGCCGGCCGATCTCAGGCCCGGTCGGGCCGTCGGCGAGATTGACGTCGACGAAAGCGATATCGGCAAGCGGCGCCAGCCGTAACGCCTGTTCGCAATCTTTGGCAAGGCCGGCGACCTGCATCCCCATGCCTTCCACCGTCGCCTCGAGATCGAGCGCAATCAGGAATTCATCTTCGACGATCAATACTCTCTGTTTCATCAGATCATCTCGTTGCCAGCGCCGCACGACATTGGTGGCCATGATACGTCCCCTTGTTACGCCTATACTTCGAAAGAGGGATCCGCTCCGCCAGCCTGTCCTTCAAGCGAAACTCATGGCGGTAACGGGCAACTCGAAGATATGTTCCGCGGTGGAACGCGATTTGCCATATTTAAGGCATTGTTAACGTTGATAAATTCTTAATAACAAGGAGATGGAGAAAAAGGCGGAGCCGGATCGCGCTTAAGCTCGAGGCTACATCTTATGGCTGAAGGCGCGATAAGACGGTATAACCCTTGCGTTACCTCAAACGAGAATCATATTGAGAAACACATTTATCGTTCTGGCCGCCGTGATCATCGGCTTGTTCGCTTACACCAAATTGATGGCCGGGGTCGGTTCAGGCTCGCCGCCTGCGGATGCGCCTTTCGAGCAACGGGCTGACCTCATTCGCGTTTATAAATCCGAACGCCGCATGGTCCTTCTCAGAGGCGATGCCGCCCTCTCGACATACCGGATTTCTCTTGGGTGGGCTGCCGACGAGGGTCCCAAGCAGCGAGAAGGTGACGAGAAAACACCCGAAGGACGGTATGAGATAGACTGGCGAAATCCCAATTCCATGGCGCATCTCAGCCTGCACATTTCCTATCCAAATCCTGGTGACCAGCGCAACGCTCAATCCGGCGGCTTCCCTCCCGGTGGCGCGATCATGATCCACGGCCTTCCCAATGGCTGGGGCCTGTTCGGAAACATCCATCAACTGTGGGATTGGACGGATGGGTGCATTGCGGTCACCAACGCGGAGATGCGCGAAATCTGGGCTCGCGTACCCGACCATACACCCATCGAGATTATGCCCTGAACTGTTGCCACGGCCTTTTCAGCCCTTGGCCTTCAGGACGAGGACCGGCTGGCTGCGATAGTCGGCGGGAAACAGCGACTTGAGGTTCTCGATTTTCGGCAGGTCGTTATAGACGATATAGGGATAGGTCGGATTGAGCGTCAGGAAATCCTGATGATAGGCTTCGGCGGGATAGAAGCCGATGGCGTCGGACACCTTGGTGACGATCGGCTGGGCGAAGACATGCGCCTTGTCGAGCTGCTCGATATAGCCCTCGGCGACCTTGCGCTGCTCGGGATCGGAGACGAACAGCGCCGAGCGGTATTGCGTTCCCCGATCCGGACCCTGGAAATTCAGCTGCGTCGGGTTGTGCGCCACCGAGAAGAAGATCTGTAGCAACTTGCCATAACTCACCTGATTCGGATCGAACTTGACCTGAACGGATTCGGCGTGACCCGTCGCGCCGGTGCTCACGGTTTCATATTGCGCCGTTTTGGCATCGCCGCCGGCATAGCCGGAGACGGCGCTCTTAACGCCCTTCACATGCTGGAAGACGCCCTGGACGCCCCAGAAACAGCCGCCGGCGAAAATGGCCGTCTCGGTGCCGGATCCGGCCGCCTGGTCAATGGCTGGCGGCGGGATGACAACCGCCTCCTCGGCCGCGGCTACGCCACACGCACTGAGCGAGACGACGGCGGCGGCGAGGAACGCGGCAAGGCGCCTGCGATGGGAAGACGTGGGCATTGCGCTACCTCCTGCGACAGCCCAAATTCTTGCGCATCCTTGCAAAACCCGCAAATCACAAGCCGGTCACTCACGCCGATGTGACAGCTGGACGAAAGCCCCTGTGCGAACATGAAACAGCGCTCAACTTGAGTTGACAATCCCGCGAGGAGTGAGGAGAGTGCCGCCGATCAGAGCCTGCATTTCCGGGGGGAACCTATGTCCGTGCGCTCGTTCTTTGCATTCGCGACAATCGCATTTTTTTCCACGATCGCCGTCAGCCTTCCCGCCGTCGCTGCGGACACCAAGCGCGACATCCAGACGATCAAGGACGCCGATTTCTTCGGCTTCGATCTTCGCACCGAGCAGAATGTCTCGCTCGATCAGTGCAAGACCTCCTGCATCGGCGACAAGAGCTGCAAGGCCTTCACCTACAATCCCAAGGTGAAATGGTGTTTCCTGAAATCCGATTTCAAGACGATGAATGCTTTCCCCGGCGCGATCGCCGGCAAGATCGTCGAAACATCAGGCAAGCAGGAGCCCGAAATCGGCGCCGCGCCGCGCCTGACATTCCTAACCAACGACCTCATCCAGCAGGCCCATGACTTCAAGGACAATCTGGCGCTTGCCGACGACCAGCAGGGCCAGGGCGTCGACAGCCTGACGGCCAATGCCCGCATCGACCTCACCGCCAACAATCTGGCCGAGGCGCTGAAGTCCTTCCATGGCGCGCTGTCGATCACCCCTGACGACGCCGATCTCTGGCTCGAAACCGCCCGCGCCGCCGCTTCGCTCGGCAACGCCGAGACCAACACATCCGGCCAGGCCGTGCTCGACGCGCTGAACGGCTACGAGCTGACGCGCACCAAGGCCAAGCGCGCCGAGGCGCTCGCCGTCCTCGCTGACGCCCTGGACCGCAACGCCAATTACCGCCCGGCGCTCGACGCCTACAAGGCGAGCCTGGCGCTGGTTGCCTCCGACGATGTTCAGACCGCCTACCTGCAGCTGAAATCGACGCAGGGCTTCCGCATCACCGAACACACGGTCGATGCCGACAGCGCCACGCCGCGCGCCTGCGTCACCTTCTCCGAGGCGCTGGTCAAGACCACCGACTACACGCCCTTCGTGACGCTGAACGGGGCAGCTCCCAAGGCGCTGGAAACCAAGGACAAGCAGATCTGCGTCGAGGGGCTGACGCATGGCGAGACCTACAAGATCGCTTTCCGCACCGGCCTGCCGTCCTCCGTCGACGAGGCGCTCGAAGCACCCGTCAGCATCGACGTCTATATCAAGGACCGTAGCCAGATGGTGCGTTTCACCGGCGACAGCTTCGTGCTGCCCTCGACGGCGCGCCGCGGCATCCCGCTCGTCTCGGTCAACCTGAACTCGGCCAATCTCAAACTCTACCGCATCGGCGATCGCGCCATTGCGCCGCTCTTGACCAATTCGCAATTCCTGACTCAGCTCGACGGCTACAGCGCCCAGAACATTCAGGACCAGAATGGCGAACTCGTCTGGCAGGGCTCGATCGACATCGCCAACGAGCTCAACAAGGACATCGTCACCAGCTTCCCGGTCGACGAGGCGCTGCCCGAGCGCAAGCCCGGCATCTACGTGCTGACGGCATCGGGCCCGAACGGCCCGGCGCAGGAGTGGGATTCACAGGCGACCCAATGGTTCCTGGTCTCCGATATCGGCGTCACCACCTATGCCGGCACCGACGGGCTCAACGTCTTCACCCGTTCGCTCGCCTCGGCCAAGCCGATCGCAGGCGTCGAACTGCAGCTTCTCGCCAAGAACAATGAAGTGCTCGGCACCGCGACGACCGACGAAAACGGCCGCGCCACCTTCACCGCCGGCCTGATCCGCGGCACGGCGGCGCTCACACCCGCCGTCATCGCCGCCAGGAACGGGACCTCGGACTACGTCTTCCTCGACATGACACGCGCCGGCTTCGACCTTTCCGACCGCGGCGTGACGGGCCGCGCCGCCCCCGGCGCGATCGACGTGCTGACCTTCACCGAACGCGGTATCTACCGCGCCGGCGAAACGGTGCATGCCCAGGCGCTCGCCCGCGACACCGATGGCAACGCCATCGAGAACCTGCCGCTCACCTTCATCTTCAGCCGCCCCGATGGCGTCGAAGACCGGCGGATCGTCAGCCAGACCAGCAATCTCGGCGGTTATTCCATCGATTTCCCGACCCAGGAAACCGCCATGCGCGGCACCTGGACGATGAACATCTATACCGATCCCAAGGGCAGCGCGATCGCCAGCAAGAGTTTCCTGGTCGACGATTTCGTCCCCGATCGCACCGACATGGAGATCAAGACCGAGGCCAAGGAAGTCGGTCCGGACACGCCGGCGACGATCACCGTTTCGGGCAAATATCTCTACGGCGCCCCGGCCGCCGGGCTGACGCTCGAAGGCGATGTCGTCGTCAAGCCGACGCGTGAGAGTGCTGCCTTTAAGGGCTTTCTGTTCGGCCTCGCCGACGAAGAGGCGAGCGAGGATTCGCGCCTGCCGATCGATGGCCTGCCGGAACTCGACGAGAACGGCGAAGCCTCGACGGATCTCACCATCAGCGACCTGCCGGCCACGACGCAGCTGCTCAACGCCACTGTCTACATACGCATGCAGGAAGCGGGCGGCCGCGCCATCGAGCGCTCTCTGACCATTCCGGTGAAGAACGAGCGGGCGTCTATCGGCATCAAGCCGGAATTTTCCGGCGACCTGCCCGAGAACTCGATCGCCAACTTCACGGTGATCGGCGTCAATGCCGCCGGGCAGAAGCAGGAGGCGAAGAGCCTGCGCTGGAAATTCTACAGCCTCAATCGCGAATACCAATGGTATCGCGAGGGAACGGCGTGGAAATACGAGCCGGTCTACACCGCCGAGCAGGTTTCCAACGGCAGCGTCGACGCGACGATGGATGGCGGCAAGATTTCCGTTCCGGTGACCTGGGGCCGATATCGTCTCGAAGTGGAAAGCCCGGATGCCGACGGCCCGACCTCCAGCGTCGAATTCGACGCCGGCTGGTTCGTCACCTCGACCTCGACCGAAACGCCCGACGGGCTGGAAATCGCCCTCGACAAGGACAGCTACAAGATCGGCGAGACCGCCAGGCTGAAAGTCACCTCGCGTTACGGCGGCGAGTTGATGGTGACAGCCGGCACCGAAAAGCTGGTCGCCGTGCAGAACGCTGCGATCGGTGAGACCGGCGGCGAGGTCGACATCCCTGTGACAGCGGACTGGGGTGCCGGCGCTTATGTTACAGCCACGCTCTTCCGTCCCGGCGATGCCCAAGACAGCCATATGCCGATGCGCTCGATCGGCATCAAATGGCTGAAGGTCGATCCCGAACAGCGTGCGTTGCAGGTAACGCTCGCAACACCCGAAAAAATGCTGCCGCGCGGGCCGCTCGATATCGGCCTGCAGGTGGCGGGCGCCGGCGCCAACGAGGACGCCTATGTGACGGTTGCCGCCGTCGATGTCGGCATTCTCAACCTGACGCGCTACGAACCGCCGAACCCGGAAGACTGGTATTTCGGCCAGCGCCAACTCGGCCTTGAAATCCGCGACCTCTATGGCCGGCTGATCGACGGCTCGCTCGGTGCGACCGGCAAGCTCAGGACCGGTGGTGACGGCGGCGCCGTGGCGCTGCAGGCAAGCCCGCCGACGCAGAAGCTCGTCGCCTTCTTCTCCGGGCCGGTGAAGCTCGACGCCGAAGGCAAGGCCCATGTCTCCTTCGACATTCCGCAATTCAACGGCACGGCGCGCGTCATGGCGGTCGCCTGGTCGAAATCAGGTGTCGGCCACGGCGTCAAGGATGTCATCATCCGCGACCCTGTCGTGGTGACCGCAAGCCTGCCGAAATTCCTCGCCCCCGGCGACAAGGCCAATCTGCGCCTCGACATCGCCAACACCGACGCGCCGGCCGGCGACTACAAGCTGCAGCTGACCGGCAATGATGCCGTCGGCATCGAACAGGCTTCCGCCGCGCAGACGATCCGCCTCGAGGCCGGAGCGAAATCCGAATTGACGCTTTCGCTCGTCGGCAAACAGCCAGGCGCCGGCAGCATCTCGATCAACCTTTCCGATGCTTCCGGCCTGTCGCTCGACCAGACCGTCGACGTGCCGGTGCGCCCTGCATCGCTGCCGATCACCGAACGGCGGGTGCTGGCGCTGAAGCCGGGAGCAAAGCTCACTGTCGACAAGAACCTGCTGGCCGATAGCGTGCTGCCCGGCGCCTCGATCAGCGTCAACGTCACACGTTCGGCCGCCTTCGATATCCCGGCCTTGCTGATGACGCTCGACCGCTATCCCTTCGGCTGCGCCGAGCAGACCACCAGCCGGGCGCTGCCGCTGCTCTACCTCGCCGAAGTGGCAAAGCAGGCCGGCATGGCAAATGACGAGGACGTGCACCAGCGCGTGCAGGACGCGATCTACCGCGTGCTCTCCTACCAGGCCTCGGCCGGTAGCTTCGGCCTCTGGGGACCGGATTCGGGCGACGTCTGGCTCGATTCCTACGTCACCGATTTCCTGACGCGGGCCCGCGAAATGAAATATGACGTGCCGGAAAGGGCCTTCGTGCAGGCGCTGGAAAACCTGCAGAACACGCTGTCCTACACCACCGACATCAAGGGCCAGGGCGATCAGATCGCCTATGCCATCTACGTCCTTGCCCGCAACAAGAAGGCCGCGATCAGCGATCTGCGCTACTATGCCGATACGATGATCAACGACTTCCCGACGCCGCTCGCCAAGGCGCATATCGCTGCGGCACTGGCCCTCTATGGTGATGCGCAGCGTTCGAAGAATATCTTCCTCGACGCGCTGCAGATGTCGGAGCAATCGATGGTGTCGCGCGTGAACCTGTCGCGCACCGACTACGGCACGATCCTGCGCGATGGTGCCGCGATCCTGGCGCTTGCCGCCGAAAGCCGGCCGGTGCCGCCTGTCATCCCGGAACTCGCCAAGGCCGTCGGCAAGGAATGGGGGCGCAGCAAATATAAGAGCACGCAGGAAGAAACCTGGATGCTGCTTGCCGCGCGCGCCATCCAGGGCGGTGACGATGGACTGAAGGTCGATGTCAATGGCGCGCCGCATACCGGCGCCTACATGGCCCGCATGACCGGCGATGCGCTCGCCGACCATCCGCTGACGCTGACCAACCAGACGAACGACACGGTTTCGGCTGCAGTCACCACCGTTGCCGCCCCCACAATGCCGCTGCCGGCCGGTGGCGACGGCTTCATCATCGAGCGCAGCTACTACACGCTCGACGGCGAAGAGGCGAATGTCAGCGAGGCGAAGCAGAACGAACGCTACGTCGTCGTCATCCATGTGCGCGAAACCAATGACTGGCCGTCGCGCATCGTCATCACCGATCTCCTGCCCGCCGGTTTCGAGATCGACAATCCGAATCTCGTCGACAGTGCCCAGATGACGAATTTCGATTGGATCGGCGAGATCTCGGCCGCCCATACCGAATTCCGCTATGACCGCTTCGTTGCCGCCTTCAACCGCGCAGCAGGCGACAATCGCGAATTCAACGTCGCCTATGTCGTGCGCGCCGTTACCCCCGGCACCTACGACCATCCGGCGGCAAGCGTCGAGGACATGTACCGGCCGGAGCTTTCGGCCCGCACGGCGACCGGCAAGATGGAGGTCGTGGCAGCGCAATAATGAAGCGGTGGCACAAGATCGCGATCGGATCCGCGGCCGGCATCGTTCTTGCCGGCGCGGTTCTCTTTGCGCTCGACGCTGCCGACAAGGCCTATCCGCCGCCATTGGACAGGGCGAATGCCGTCTCCGCCGAGGTGCTGGATGCCGACGGGCAATTGCTGCGCGCCTTCGCGACCTCGGAAGGCCGCTGGCGGCTGAAGACGGCGGTCTCCGACGTCGATCCGCAATTCCTGCGCATGCTGATCGCCTATGAGGACCAGCGTTTTTATGATCACGGCGGCGTCGATCCCTGGGCGCTCGGGCGTGCCGCCATGCAATTGGTCGGCAATGGCCGCATCGTTTCCGGCGCCTCGACCCTGTCGATGCAGGTAGCGCGGCTGATCGAGCCGCGCGAAGGGCGTTCGCTTTCGGCAAAGCTGCTGCAGCTGGTGCGCGCCGTGCAGATCGAGCGGCGGCTGTCGAAAGAACAGATCCTCGATCTCTACCTGACGCATGCGCCTTATGGCGGCAATCTGGAAGGCGTGCGCGCCGCAAGCCTTGCCTATTTCGGCAAGGAACCGCGCCGCCTCACGGTCGCAGAGGCGGCTTTGCTCGTCGCCCTGCCGCAATTGCCGGAACGGCGCCGGCCGGACCGCAATCTCAAGGCAGCCGAGGCTGCGCGCAAGCGTGTGCTTGACCGTGTGGCGGTGGCGGAAGCCGTGGGCGATGGCGAAGCGGAGCGTGCCGAGGGTGTCGCGGTCCCATCGCGGCGCATGCAATTGCCCGCACTTGCCGCCCATGTCGCGGAAGCCGCGCTGCGCAAGGAGCCTGATGTCCTCAAGCATCAGACGACCTTGAAGAAGCAGGTGCAGCAGGGGCTGGAATCGGTTGCGCGGGCAGCGGCCATGAAGCTCGGGCCGAAGCTGTCGCTCGCTATGGTGATGGCTGATGCGCAAACCGGCGCGATCGTCGGCGAGGTCGGCTCGGCCGATTATTTCGACGCCAGCCGCTCCGGCTGGATCGACATGACCCGCGTCAACCGCTCGCCGGGCTCGACGCTGAAGCCCTTCATCTATGGGCTCGCCTTCGAACAGGGCTTGGTGTCCCAGGAAACGATCATCGAAGACCGGCCCGCCGATTTCTTCGGCTACCGGCCGCGCAATTTCGACATGAGCTATCAGGGCGACGTCACCGTGCGCGAGGCGCTGCAGCTTTCGCTGAACGTGCCGGCGGTCAAGCTGCTCGATGCGGTCGGGCCGTCGCGGCTGATGGTACGCTTCCGCCGCGCCGAGGTGCGCCCGGTCCTGCCGCCGAATGAGACGCCGGGGCTGGCGATCGGTCTTGGCGGCGTCGGCATCACCTTGAAGGATCTGGTGCAGCTCTATACGGCGCTCGCCAATCGCGGCCAGCCGGCAAGGCTCGGCGACGGTGTCACCGGCGCACCGGGCAAACTCAACGGCGAACCGCTGCTGGAGCCGGTCGCGGTCTGGAACGTCGCCGATATTCTCTCCGGCGTCATTCCGCCCGCCGGCGCGCCGCAGCGCGGCATCGCCTACAAGACCGGCACGAGCTATGGCTATCGCGACGCCTGGTCGGTCGGCTATGACGGGCGCTATGTGTTCGGCGTCTGGGTCGGACGGCCCGACAATAGCGCCGTGCCGGGATTGACCGGCTATGGCACCGCAGCACCCATCCTATTCGAGGGCTTCGCCAAGTCCGGCATCGCAACGACGCCGCTGCCCCGCCCGCCGGCCGGCGCCGTGCGCATCGCCCAGTCTGAGCTGCCGATCAGCCAGCGCCGTTTTGCGCTGAATGCCAATGGCCTGCTCGTCGCCTCCGGTCGCGAGGCAGCACCTCAGATCATCTATCCGCCCGAGGGCGCGCATGTGGATCTCGGCGCTGGAGCAGGCAACCTGTCACCCCTGATGCTGAAGCTGCAGGGCGGCCGCGCCCCGTTCCGCTGGCTTGCCAACGGCAAGCCGCTGCCCGACCTCTCGCGTCGGCGCACCCAGCAATGGCTGCCCGATGGCGGCGGCTACTCGAAACTGACCGTCATCGACTCGGCCGGGAGGGCCGCAAGCGTGGGCGTCTTCATCGACTAACGCATCGTGCTTTGCGCGTCTGAAAAGACGCGCGGCGCTGTAAGGGAACAAAAACCCGGGCACAACCGTTGGAGAGGGTCTCCCTCCAACGTCAGACGGCCTCATGACACTTCCGACCGCGACCTACCGGATCCAATTCCGCAACGGCATGACTTTCGATCGCGCCTGCGACCTCGTCCCCTATCTCAAGACGCTTGGCATCAGCCACCTCTATACCTCGCCGATCTTTACCGCCGTCAGCGGCTCGACCCACGGCTATGACGTGACAGACGCCAACGAAATCGACCCGACGCTTGGCGGCCGGGCCGGATTCGAGCGGCTGACGGAAAGTCTCGCCGCCGCCGGCATGGGACTGATCCTCGACATCGTCCCGAACCACATGGCGGCCTCGCCGGAAAACGGCTGGTGGCGCGACGTATTGGCATTCGGCCGGCAGAGCGCTTATGCCAGCCACTTCGACATCGACTGGAGCGAGCCGCTGACCCTGCCACAGCTCGGTCAGGATTTCGATCGCGCTCTGGCTGGCGGCGAGCTGCGCATCGCGCTCGACGAAACGCATGGCAATTTCGCGCTCGGTTACTTCGAGACGCTGTTGCCGCTGAACCCCACGAGTTACGGCGCCCTCGCAAACCGGCTCGACGATCCGGTCGCCACCCGAATGGCGGAGGCTGCGGCCGAGACCTCCGGCGAGGATTTCAACCGCACGATGCGCGATATCCTCTTCGAAGGCGGCGATCGGGCCATCCTCCAGCAAAAGCTCGAAGAGGTCTCGGCCGATCTCGATTTCCTGAGAAACCTGCTTGAGGGACAGCATTGGCGGCTGACCCACTGGAAGGACGCGGCACGGCATCTGAGCTATCGCCGTTTTTTCGAGGTGACCGGCCTGGTCGGAACCCGCGTCGAAGATCCCGCGGTGTTCGAGGACGTGCACCGGCTGGTGATCGAACTGGTGCGCCATGGCAAGGTGCAAGGCCTGCGCATCGACCATGTCGACGGGCTGGCCGAACCCAAGGCCTATCTCGACAGGTTGCGGGAGGCGGTGGGACCAGACACCTATATCGTCGTCGAAAAGATCCTCGGACCCGGTGAGGTCCTGCCGGAGAACTGGCCGGTCGCCGGCACCACGGGATATGAGTTCATCGCCGCGCTCAGCGAGCTGTTCATCGAGAGCAGCGGTCTGCGCATATTGGACGGCGCCTATCGCAGCCTCGCCGGCGAGACCGGCAATCTCGAAGAGAGCCGGCAGATTGCCAAGCGACTGATGGTCGAACGCAATTTCGCCGGCGAGACCGACAGGCTGGTGTCGATCGCGGCAGGCATCTTTCCCGAGCTGAAAAGAGACGAGATCGCCACCGCGCTCTGCGAACTGCTGATCGCCTTTCCCGTCTACCGCACCTATGGCGACGGAGGCCCGCTTTCCTGGCAGGATGCAGCGGTCCTTGCCGGGACCGCGTCGCAGGTTTTGCCAAAGCTCGATGATCGCAGTGCCTGCGACCATGTGCTGAAGCTTCTCGAAGGCAAGATCGAAGGTGATGCGGCCCATGCGTTCCGGATCCGCTTCCAGCAATTGAGCGGGCCAGTGATGGCGAAGGCGACAGAGGATACGCTGTTCTATCGCTACAACAGGCTGCTTGCCGCAAACGAAGTGGGCGGCGAACCGGGCAAGGCGCCCGGCGGCATGGAGGAATTCCACCGTCGCATGGCCGAGCGGGCGCGGCTGCAGCCGCATGGGCTTTCGGCGAGCGCCACCCACGACACCAAACGCGGTGAGGATGCGCGCGCCAGGCTTTACGCGCTGAGCGAGGGCGCGGATGTCTTTGCCCAGGCGGTGGAGCGTTGGCGCGACATGAACCGGCCGTGGCTGCAGGAACTGGCGGATGGCGTTGCGCCGGAGCCGAATGTCGAATGGATGCTCTATCAGGCGCTGGCCGGCATCTGGCCGGAAGACTTCGACAGAGGACGGACGGAAGAACTGCGCGAACGCCTCGCCGACTACGCGGTCAAAGCCGTGCGCGAGGCGAAACTGCGCGGCGATTGGACGGAACAGAATGCCGTTTACGAGGAGGCGGTGACGACCTATGCCACGGCGCTGGTTGCGCCTGAGAATGACGCCTTCCTCGAAGATTTCGAAAGGGTGCTACAGCCCTTCATAGCGGCGGGTTACCTCAACAGCCTGTCGCAGACGCTGCTCAAGCTGACAGCCCCCGGCATTCCCGATATCTACCAGGGTGCGGAGGGTTTCGATTTCAGCCTCGTCGATCCCGACAACCGCCGGCCGGTCGATCATGAACGGCTGGCGGCCTGGCTTGATGAAGCCGGGCCGATCGCCAAGCTGCAGGCGGCGGCGCTGAAACAGCGCATCGTCGCGATCGGCCTGCAGCTGCGCCAACGGTATGTGGACCTCTTTGCCAGAGGCGACTATCTGCCGCTGAAGGTGACGGGCAACCGCCGCGATCATGTGCTCGCCTTTGCCCGGGTGCATAAGAGTGATTTCGCGATCGTCGCCGCGCCGCGGCTGATGTTCGGCTGGCTCGACCCTGGCGTGCTCTTTGCCGGCCCGGAATTTTGGGAGGATACGGCGATCGCCGTCCCCTCCCCGCTTCACGGGCTGAAGGCGGATCTGGTGACCGGAAAGACGATCGAGCCCGGGGGCAGCATCTCGGTCGCCGCCCTGCTCGGGAGCCAGCCGGTCGGGCTGATCACCCCACTCTGAGGTATCCAGCGCCAACGCATCGGACATTCGTCAAAATAGTGCTTGACCTTCCAGTTGCTGGAAGGTTCATAACCCTATTCAGGTGCCGCTCCCGGCGCGGAGAGAGTTATGAATATCAAGCACGAACACGATCACCATCACAGCCACGCCCATGGCGACAATCATTGCCATTGCGGCCATGATCAGGAGAAGGCTGCCGACGCCATTGTCCGTGATCCCATCTGCGGCATGACCGTCGATCCGCAGGCCGGCAAGCCCTCACTCGACCATGGCGGCCGCACCTATCATTTCTGTTCCGAGCATTGCCGAACGAAATTTGCGGCAGCACCCGAGGATTACCTGACGGCGAAGGACCCCGTCTGCGGCATGAGCGTCGATCGCTCGACGGCGAGATATTTCCTGAAAGCCGAGGGCGAGAAATTCTATTTCTGCTCGGCCGCGTGCCAGGCGAAGTTCGAAGCCGACCCTGCAGCCTACCGCGATGGCCAGCGCCCGACGACAAAACCGGCGCCGAAGGGTACGCTCTATACCTGCCCGATGCATCCTGAAGTCGTCAGCGATCGCCCCGGCGACTGCCCGAAATGCGGCATGGCGCTGGAGCCGATGGGCATCCCCCCAGCCGACGAAGGCCCGAACCCGGAACTCGTCGATTTCGTCAGGCGGCTCTGGGTCAGCGCCATCCTTGCCCTGCCGCTGCTGGCGCTCGGCATGGGGCCGATGCTCGGCCTGCCGCTCCGCGAAGCGATCGGCGAGCCGCAGGCGACCTTCATCGAACTGCTGCTGGCAACCCCGGTGGTGCTCTGGGCCGCCCTGCCCTTCTTCCGCCGCGCATGGGCGTCCGTTGTCAACCGCAGCCCGAATATGTGGACGCTGATCGGTCTCGGTGTCGGCACCGCCTATCTCTACAGCGTCGTCGCCACGCTTGCGCCCGGCATCTTCCCGATGAGTTTTCGTGGCCATGGCGCGGCCGTGCCGGTCTATTTCGAGGCAGCGGCCGTCATCGTCGCGCTCGTCTTCGTCGGCCAAGTGCTGGAATTGAAAGCGCGCGAACGCACCGGCTCGGCAATCCGCGCTTTGCTGGACCTTGCGCCGAAGACAGCACGCCGCATCGATGCCGAAGGCAACGAAAGTGACGTGCCGGTGGACGACATCAATGTCGCCGACCGGCTGCGCGTTCGCCCCGGCGAGCGGGTGCCGGTGGACGGTTCCGTCCTCGAGGGCCAGTCGACCGTCGATGAATCGATGATATCGGGCGAGCCCCTGCCCGTAGAGAAATCGAAAGGCGATCCGCTGACCGGCGGCACGATCAACAAGAACGGCACCTTCGTGATGTCCGCCGAGAAGGTCGGCGCAGACACGGTGCTGTCACGCATCGTCGACATGGTCGCCAAGGCACAGCGCTCGCGGGCGCCGATCCAGGGGGCGGTCGATAGAGTATCGGCCGTCTTCGTGCCGGCGGTCGTCGCCGTCGCCCTTCTTGCCTTCCTCGCCTGGGCCGCGATCGGGCCGGAGCCGCGCATGGCGAACGGCCTGCTTGCCGCCGTCGCCGTTCTGATCATCGCCTGCCCCTGTGCGCTCGGCCTTGCGACGCCGATGTCGATCATGATCGCAACGGGGCGTGGTGCTGGAGAAGGCGTGCTGATCAAAGATGCCGAAGCGCTAGAACGCTTCTCCAAGGTCGATACGCTGATCGTCGACAAGACGGGCACGCTGACCGAAGGAAAGCCGAAGCTTACCGATATCGCAGCCTTCGGCGGGGTCGGGGAAGACCGGCTGCTATCGCTGGCGGCAAGCCTGGAGCGCGGCTCCGAACATCCGCTGGCCGAAGCGATCGTTTCCGGCGCCGAGGAGCGCGGTGTCGCCTTCGTCGAGGTCACCGGCTTCGAGGCAACGACCGGCAAGGGCGTTCAGGGCATTGCCGACGGCACGACGGTCGCGCTCGGCAATGCGGCGATGCTTGCCGATCTCGGCATCGATCCGGCAGCACTTAGCGAGAAGACCGAAGCTCTGCGGGGCGACGGCAAGACGGTGATGTTCGTGGTGTTCGACGGCGCGCTTGCCGGGCTTGTTGCCGTTGCCGACCGGATCAAGCCGACGACGGCTGCCGCCATCCAGGCGCTGCATGATAGTGGGTTGAAGATCATCATGGCGACGGGCGACAATGAGCGCACGGCGCGGGCGGTGGCAAAAAGCCTCGGCATCGACGAGGTGCGCGCCGATGTGCTTCCGGAAGGCAAGAAGGCGCTGATCGATGAACTGCGTAGCAAAGGCGCTATCATCGCCATGGCCGGCGACGGCGTCAATGACGCGCCGGCGCTTGCCGCCGCCGATGTCGGCATCGCCATGGGCACCGGCGCCGACGTCGCGATGGAAAGCGCCGGCATCACATTGGTGAAGGGCGATCTCACCGGCATCGTCAGGGCGCGGCGGCTGGCGGAGGCGACGATGCGCAACATCCGCCAGAATCTCGGCTTCGCCTTCGGCTATAATGCGCTCGGCGTGCCGGTCGCCGCCGGCGTGCTCTATCCGATCTTCGGGCTGCTGCTTTCGCCGATGATCGCCGCGGCAGCGATGAGCCTGTCATCCGTCTCGGTGATTTCAAATGCGCTGAGACTGCGCTTTGCAAAACTATAGGAGATAGCGATGAATATCGGCGAAGCATCGGAACGGTCCGGCCTGCCGTCTAAGACCATCCGCTACTACGAGGATATCGGCCTCATCCGCCCCGAAAGGGGTGGAAACGGCTATCGCGACTATGCCGCGACCGACGTCCACAAGCTGCGTTTCCTGCAGCGCTCGCGCGGCCTCGGCTTTTCGGTCGAGGAATGCCGGCAATTGCTGGCGCTCTATGAGGACAAGGATCGGGCGAGCGCCGACGTTAGGGATATCGCTCAGACAAAGCTTACCGAGATCGACCGCAAGATCCGCGAGCTGACGGAACTGCGACGGACGCTGGAGCACCTCGTGCTTGCCTGCCACGGCAACGACAGGCCGGACTGTCCGATCCTCGAAGAGCTTTCGGACGGCGCCTGACCATTTCGCACGAGCAGGCCGATTCAGGCGGCCTGCATCAGGAAAGCGGCGGCATGTTCTGGTTGGCCGCCTGCGAAGTTTGAGCCCGCTCGTCGGGCTCGTCGTCTTCACTATCGTCCAGCACGCCGTCATCCAGCCTATGCTTGATCGCCAGCGCATAGATCACGTCGAGAATATTGCGGTCTCTGAGATGAGGATCGGTCAGCGCGAGAAGCGAGGCCCGGACGATCTTCTTGCTGGTGGCCTTCGGACAACGCGCCTTGACGAAATCATAGAGCGCCTCATCCGTCAGCCCTTCCATGGCGCCGTCCACGAGAGCTTCGTAGACCCGCTTCTTTTCCTTCATTCTTTATTTTTCCCCTGCAAATCAGCGGCGTCATGATCTGTCATGTAATTGTCATACACAATCGCCGATTTGAGGCGCCTGTCCACTGGAGAAGAATGTCCGATCGTGGTCCGGGCAGCATTCTTTTGGCTAATCAACTTTTTTGCCTCGGCCGGGAATAAAATCGGCTGCACTTGCGTATACTCAATCATGGAACGCAAAGACCGCCCCTTCGATGTCATCGGACAGCTTGCAGCGCTGAGGCGCTACGCGCGCTCGCTGGTGCGCAATTCGGACGAGGCGGAGGATCTGGTGCACGATGCGCTGGTGCGCGCCTTCGAGAAGCGCAAGAGCTTCCGCAGCGGCGGCAACCTGCGCACCTGGCTGCTCTCCATCCTGCACAATGCCCATATCGACCGTCTGCGCCGGAACCGGTCGCTGACGCGCCGCCACGACGAGGCGGCTGTCGAAGCAGAGCAGTCGCTGCCGGCCGGCCAGGAACATGCTGTGCGCCTGCAGCAGGTGCGCGACGCCTTCTTCGACCTGCCGGAGGAACAGCGCGAGGCGCTGCATCTCGTCGCCATCGAAGACCTTTCCTACCAGGAAGCAGCCCAGGCGCTCGGCATTCCCGTGGGGACGCTGATGTCGCGCATCTCGCGGGCTCGTGCGCAGCTGCGCGAATTCGAGGAGAAGACGCCACGCGTTTCGCATCTGAGAATCATCGGAGGGAACGGCAATGAAAGCAATTGATCCGATCCTCGATGCCGATCTCGACGCCTACGTCGATGGCGAACTCGATGTCGCCCGTCGCATCCAGGTGGAATCCTATCTTTCCGAGCATCCGGCGATTGCCGCCAAGGTGATGGCCGACCTCAGCGTCAAGGGCGAACTGCGTCTGGCGCTTGCCGGCGAAAGTGCCTTCGGCCGCCCAGAGACCCGCGATGCCGCCCGCCGGCTGGAACGTGGCCTTTCCTATGGCCGCATCTTCCATTCCATGCAGCGCGTTGCCGCCGTCGGTATTCTGATCGCCGCCGGCTGGGTGGCGCACAATTCCTTCGGCGCCTTCTCGGCGACGGAGGTGTCGGCTTCCGTCCCGGCGCCCGCCTATGTCGAGGATGCCGTTCGCGCTTATCAGACCGCGGCCCTGCGCCAATCGATGCCTTCGCAGACATCGGCCACCTATAACGCTGACGACATCCGCGCCGCCACCGCGATCGTGATGCCCGAACTGCCTAGGGATTGGAAAGTTGCCGACGTGCAGATCTTCCCGTCCGAATTCGGCCCCAGCGTCGAAATGGCGATCGAGCAGTCCGATGGAAAGCGGCTGTCGCTTTTCGCCGTCCGCCCGGGCGCCTTCGAAGTCAAGCCGGTCAGTCATCTCACGCTTGAGAAAGCAGAAGCCGCCTATTGGCAGATCGGCGAGGTCGCCTATGCGCTCATCGCCGACGATAGCGGTCTCAATCTCGACCAGGCGGCCGAACGGCTCGCCCGCTCGCTCTATTAATTCAAACCGAGGAGATCAGCATGAACCCGATCAATCCCCGCTACGGTGCCGTCGCCGGCTCCCAGGCCCTCTTCGACGAAGGCCTGCGCCAGCATATGCTGCGCGTCTACAACTATATGGCTCTCGGCCTCGTCATTACAGGCCTCGTGGCCTTTGTCGTCGGCTCGACGCCGGCACTCTACGTCCCGATCTTCGGCTCGCCGCTGAAGTGGGTGGTGATGCTTGCTCCGCTCGCCTTCGTCTTCTTCTTCTCGTTCAAGATCCAGACGATGTCGGCCAGCACCGCTCAGATCACCTTCTGGGCCTTCTGCGCCGTGATGGGCCTGTCGCTCGCTTCCGTCTTCCTGGTCTTCACCGGGATGAGCATCGCGCGAACCTTCTTCATCACCGCCACGATGTTCGGCGCCACCAGCCTCTACGGCTATGCGACCAAGCGTGACCTCTCGCGCATGGGCTCGTTCCTGATGATGGGCCTGTTCGGCATCATCATCGCCAGCATCGTCAACATCTTCCTGGGTTCGAGCGCACTGCAGTTTGCGATCTCGGTGATCGGCATCGTCGTCTTCGTCGGCCTCACCGCCTACGACACGCAGAACATCAAGGAACAGTATTCGGAGAACTTCGATCAGGAATCGAACCAGAAGCTCGCCGTTTTCGGTGCGCTCTCGCTCTACCTGAACTTCGTCAACATCTTCCAGCTTCTGCTCAACTTCACCGGCGAGCGGGAATAGGACTGCGCTTCTGGGGGCAAAGGAAGCGCAAGAGCGCCTGGTCTGCAGTCTGTGACAGGATGGCTGGCTGGGTGCTCACCTAAAGGAAACGGCCGGGCCAACGCCCGGCCGTTTTCGTTTCAAGCGAACCGCGTCAAATCGCACTCATGCGACGCGCTTTAAATCTTTGTCTTATGCATGTCGTTGTCCCAAAGCCGCTGCACACTTTTGGGCGACATGCACTAGATGATACCCCAGGCGCGATAGCGGCCGCGGCCGGTGATTTCGCGAATGCCGATCTCGTTGACGAGGTTGAGCGCGCCGCGCGGCGTAATGCGCAGATGACGGGCGATCATCGCCGCCGAGACCATCGGCCGCGACAGGATGAAATCGGCAAGCTCCGGCAGGCTGCTGTTCGAACGGCGACCGCGAAAGCGCAGCTCCATCTGTGTGCGCGCCAGGGACAGGCGGTCGATTTCCTTGAGGCCGGCCGCAGCACCGAGATGCATCGCCTCCAGAAAGGCTAGCAGCCGTGTGGCCCGATCGCGCGCCCGACGACGCTCATGGCGCACCAGTTTCAATCCGCCATAGAAAGAAAAGAGGTGCGAAGCAACCTTGCCGCGGGCGCGCAGCTGGCTTGCGACAAGAAGACCGCCGAGCCAGTGCTGACGTCGCAACGGCTCGATTCTCTCCCAGGCTTCGAAAAGGATGACGGCGCCAAGAACCGGCGGCAGGCTGTCGGCCAATGGCAGTACGCTCCGCCACTCCGCAAGCCGCTGTTCCTCGTCCCATTCGTCGTCACCAAGCAAGCCGAGAGGATCTTCGTTGGGCCTTGCCGGGACAACGGCCGTCTCGCCTGCCGGCGTTTTCCCGGTATGGATATCGAGCAGCTTCTGCGAGCGCGCAAGCAGCGCATCGATCTCCGCCATTTCGGCCGCGAGCGGCCCGTCCTCATCCTCGCCCTCTTCATCGGCCTCAACCGGAGCTGCGAGGCTCTTGGCGTCCTGCGCTTTCCCCTCCCCTTCCCCGCCGGTCGCGGTCAGCGTTGCGAGGCCCGCGACGCCAAGTGCCCAGCCGGGTTCGCCGGTCCATATGCGCCGACGCGCCCGCAGCACGGAATGGGCGATCGTCAGTTCGTGGGTCGGAGCGCGGCTATCCATATGCGCATCATGCAAAACGAGATCCTCGACATGCACGAGTTCGCCGGCCACCCAAAGCGCGCCGGCGGCATCGAAGAAATGACTACGTTCGGCAAAGCCTTCGCCGACCACCGAACGCAACACCCGCTCGTCCAGCCGCGCCAGCGCATCCTCCGCCGCGGTAAGGGAGGGAAGCAGAGTTTGGAGCATTGCACCGTCGATATCGTAGCGCATTGTTAAACTTTACGGTTTTTCACAAATGGAAGCAAATTACGAGTTTCTTTCCGATGTATGCCATGGTTTAACGATGTATTTCAACAAAAGGTATGGGAAGGAGCCGTTAAGATGGCTGATCGAGCGGCTGCATAAGGAAGCACTCTCGGACGCGGCATGGCGTCCAGGCATGCCTGCGATTTCTCTCAGATAGACAATCGCATCCTTCGAAGTACCGCTGCTCGCAATCCCCACCACCGCACGCCGTTCCCGAACGGTAACGATCGCCCGGTTCAAAATGGGTGTCTTCGAAGATTGTCAGCTTGTCGACCTCATTAGCTGCGCCAACCAATTCGAAAACGAAGTCTGTTTTTGCAGGTCGAGGTCAAATTCTGGCTGCGCCGCTTCCCACTGGCACCGATCTCTCAGGCTAGCCAATCCGGACCCACCCCGGCTGAAGCTATGATCGGGCATCAAAGATCGTGACATTCAAGAGCGTAACCCACACCGTATCGCGTGCGAATCTTCAGATTGCGGAGTCCTGCAAATGCTTTTCGCAGCCGGCCGATATGCACGTCAACCGTCCGGCTTTCCACGGCGTGCGGAGCTGGCCAAACGGCCTCGATGAGTTGCATGCGCGTACTGATCTGCCCCTGCCTTTCTAATAGGAATCTAAAGATTCTCATCTCCATTGGCGCAAGTGCTATTCTTGTGCCTGACACCACGACGACGTGCGACCCGAGGACGACCTCGGCGGTGGCAGCAAAATTTGGTTGGGTTAGCGCCTCCGAGCGCGGCCTTATGCCGTGGAGAAAGGCGAGAAGCTTTGACGGCGACAAAGGACGTGTGATGCCTTCGTCGAGCCCGGCCTTGATCAACTCCAAGTGTTGGGCACGCGTGTCCTCACCGATAAGAGCACCCACTGGAATCCCTGAATTCTTCAAGAGCGCACATAACGGCGCAATATCACTCGACCACCCTGCACAATCCAGTACGATGGCGGAAACCCCTGCAGATGCGCAGGCTACCACGACATCGTCGTCACTTGCAGCAAGACGCGCCTCGAAGCCCTCACAACGCAGGATATGCGCGAGGAGCAGATAAAGCTCAGCGTTCCGTGAGCAAACCAGAATGACAGAAGCCATGTCGATTGCCTCTTTCCTAGCCAGACAAAACGGCAAAACTCAACTCGGCGCGAATTCGCCACCGTTGACATCTATGATGGCTCCATTGACGAACCCGGCATCTTCCGATGCCAGGAATGCAATGACCCCGGCGACGTCGTCCGGAGAACCGAGCCTGCCGGCTGGAATACGAGCCAGCGCGTCGATGTTGGTGTTGTTTTGCGGGGAGCCTGTCAGTGGCGTCAGGATGCGACCTGGCGCCACGACATTTGATGTTATGCCATAGGGGCCATATTGAGACACCAGCGCACGGGACAACCCTGAAAGTGCGGCTTTGGACGTCGCATAAGCGGCGCCTGCGATCCGTGGTCTCGTCCGGCCGGCAAGAGAGCCAACGAATATGACCCGTCCGTAACCCTTTTCCTTCATCACGGGCAAAACGGCTCGACAACACAGCATCGCCCCCGTCAGGTTGACGGAGAGCACGTCGTTCCACTCTTCCAGGGTAAGGTCGGCGGAAAGACCTTTTGGCGAAATCCCCGCGTTGCAAACGAGAATCCCAGGTGCGCCCAAGACACGACCGACTTCGCCGAAAAAGGAATTGATGGCCTCAGGTTCGCGGAGATCGACCTTTTTCGCCAGCCACCGCTCTGGCTCGAAAGCCTCGGCAAGCGCGGCCCCTGCGGCGATGACGCTTGCATCACCATGGCTGAAGACGGCAACCCGATGTCCCGCACTGAGCAGACGAAACGCAGAGGCAAGACCGATTCCGGTCGTGCCACCGCTGACGACCGCAACACGCGGGGTATCCTGGCTCATGCTGCCTGATCCAATGCAGCGAATAGCGAAATCGGGGGATGGGCGTCGGCGTCCGTTATCACCTCGATCAGCAAAGGCCCTTCTTCACGCAGGCCGCGCTCGAGGCAACGAGGAAGATCGGCGGGATCAGAGATTCGAACAGCCGGGCAGCCGCAAGCTTCGGCAATCTGTCGATGATCGACATCCGCGAAGCTGCAGGCGGTGGTGAAGCTGCCGAACTTGACGGTTTCAGCATCACGCTGGAAGCCGAGGATGCCGTTGTTCAAGACGATGATGAGTACGGGTAGCTTGCTCCGCACCATGGTCTCCAGCTCCGCCCAGCTATGCGCGAAGCCGCCGTCCCCTACGATGGCGACCACCGGCTCGTCCGGCCTCGCCGCTTTTGCACCGAGCGCAAGTGGCAAGCCCCACCCGAGTCCAGCAAGACCCCGCGGCGACAGGAAGCGCATACCGGAGGAAAGAGCCCGCAATTGGCCAGCTATCCACATTGAGGAATAGCTCGCATCGGCAACAACGGTCGTCTCTGCCGTCAGCACTTGCTGCAGGTCCGACATGACCCGCTCGGGACGTATCGGACTGTTCTCCGAACCAGCTACGGATTCCCGCTCCGTGTCAAACGCGCGCCAGAAACCGGCGATCCGGGCCGTCATCTTATCGCGCTGCGATGCGCGGTACGAGAGATCGCGTCGGGCAAGCGCGCTTCGAAGTGCGCTAATGGTTTCGGCCGCATCGCCTGCCAATCTGACCGCTTCGTAGTTGCGCCCGATTTCGGTGGGATCGACATCGATGTGGATGACTGATGCGGACCGGGGGATTTGGCGCCAACTGTCAGTGCCGTTCTGATTGGTTCGCGTTCCGACCAGAATGACGAGATCGGCCTCTTCGACAAGGGCAAGCGTGTGCCGCCCAAGCGATCGCGGCCCGACGAGAGCCCCGAGAACGCCAGCTGACAGCGGGTGGTATTCGTCGACGGCGCCTTTTCCCATATTGGTCGTCAGCACGGGAAGCGAGGCTTCGTCCTGTAGCCCCGAAAGCTCGCCAGCGGCATGGCTCGCATGGACGCCTCCTCCGGCTATGACGATGGGTGCCTGGGCCGTGGCGATCATTGAGGCCGCGCGCTCGATGTCACAATCGCGCGGACGTAACCGATCGAGCGGCCAGTGGCCTAGGACAGCCTCACGACGAAAGGGCGAAGGGACTATCTGCTCCCGCAAGAGGTCGGCCGGGAGCAGGAGAGCTGCCGGTCCTGGCCGGCCCGAGGCGGCTGCCGTGAAGGCAGCATCGACATAATCGTCGATCCGCTCCGCTACGAGAACTTTTCGCACCCACTTCGTGCAGGATTGGAATAGGGTAAGATGATCGAGTTCCTGGAATGCATTACGGTCAGCCTGATCGCGTTCGACATCCTGGACGAGAGCAACGACCGGAACGCTCGCCTTCAGCGCCTCGGCCAGCGGCGGAACAAGAAGCGTTGCGGCAGGTCCGTTCTGCGCTGCGACCACGCCGACCTTGCCGGAAAGGCGCGCATAGCCGTCGGCCATGGTCCCTCCCATGTTTTCCTGTCGGTAGGCGATTTGACGGATGCCGATTGCTTCGGCCGCAAGGATAACCGCCGAAGGCAGGCTCTGAGCAAAGATATGGGTGACGCCATGCCTCTTCAGGCAAAGAGCGATCCGCTCGGCGACGGTTAGATTATTGGTTGCCATGGTCACATGCCTGCTTCGGTTGGAGTTACTTCGAGGATTGAAAGGAAGTCTGAGAAGGCTGAGATGACTGCGTCACCGTCAGCGGTCGTCATTGCCGTCGAAATGCAGGCCGCAGCGCCATCGGGAAGCAGGATGCCGCAATTGAGGAAATGCTTTGAGAGCCGACCCATCAACTCGGCCTCTTCCGGTGCGAGATACGCCTCGCGAACGATTTTATCGCTTGTGGCAAAATTGGGAGAGACCGCGCCGTCCTTGACGCCGGATTTGCTGGAGTAAATTAGGACGTCAGAGAGAGAAGAGACCAGCGGCCCCAAAGGGGTCGCGACCGTTTCCGGCGTCAGCCGGCGGGGAGTGTCGAGGGGCGAAACCCCTGATGGCCTGGCGCCTGGTCGATCCGGCCGCCCAGGGTCACGGACACGGCGATAAGCCTCCGTCAGAACGGAGGCTCGGCGTCGATACGGCCGTCCTGCTCGGCCCAGATCACCTCACGTTCGGCCAGCGCCAGTTCGAGTTCGTTCTCGATCTGGCGACGCTCGGCTGGATCGGCGTTCCGCAGCTCGGCCTGCAGCAGTGCGATGACTTCGTCGATGCAAATGGTCATTGTCGTCTCCTTGACGTTTGTGAAAGACGAGCGCCCCGGCCATGGCGGCATGGAGGGGTCAAGGATTGCGAAGCAACCGGCGGAGCCGGCGAGTGGGGGAGCCGATTTTGTCGACATGGAGGGGACCGGAGCGGAAGCAAAATTGGGGGCACCGCTCATCCTTGAGGCCTTCATGCCGCCATGACACCCTCGGATCGATTGAGCAGACCTTCCCTCTCGTATGGCACCAGAAGAGCCGTCGACGAGTTCGATGCCCTTGACGGCTCGAATAACAACAAGACTCGCGGCAGAGACATTCCGGAAGTCGGCCTCGATCGCTCGAGGCCGACGGTCTGTCGTTCAGCTCGGATTGTTCCAGAGGATGACCTTGCGGTTGGGCTCGCCACCGGGGGCTGGAGCGACGTTGCCGAAGATCACGCCGATCTCCGGAGCCTCCAGCTTCACCGCGAGATATTCCTCGCCGGTCAGGCGGGCGATGCGGTTCCAGCCCGCGCCGATCTCGAAGCCGGTTTTGCGGTGGATGATGCGGTAGTCGGGAGCTTCCTCGCTCGCCTTGTTGGCATTCGGAACGATGGCGATCGGGGCGTTGACCCGGATGGTGGCGAAGATACCTTCGAGGGTACCGTCGCTCTTTGCGGTGAGGATTGCGATCGTGGTGGCCATGGTATTGTCTCCTTCGGTTGCTCGGGACCATTCCCGATGGCGCCCGAAGAAGGGGCCGAGCCCCAGGCGTCACCGAAGCGCAGCGCAGGGGAACCCCTTGCGGGTTGACGCTGATGGCGGCCGATCCCTTAGAAAGGTGACATGCAGAACGGGAATGGCCTCGTGCGACCGAAGGGCGAGACAAACCATTATGGCGCTCGGTCCAGTGCTTGCGAGAAGGCAGGAGCTTGGAATAACCCGCCGCCATTCCGCACAAAGCCCTCACCGTGCTAACCGCGGCAAGCCAGAAACTCGTACCAGTTGGCCCATCATACGTCGGCGCCCGGCGGGCGGCGCGGTAATCGCATCGGCGCTACAGGTCGTACGGTAATGCCAAGTGTAGATGTTCGCTGCGAGGATCGAATACGTGATCCTTGGCGACACGCCCGGCAGCGCCGGCTCATGGATGGTGTTGCGCCATTAACCCGACGCTGGCGCCCGGGCCACACCGGTAGACCGGCACCGGCTTCGTCAGGCGCTCTTCGCTGCCCTTTGACCCGCCAACACATCACAAAACGGAATCCATCGGATGCAACGGATTCAAAACTCTCGTTGGACATGGCCGGCCCCAGCAGGAATGATTCCCGACATGAACCGAATGTCGTTCCAACTGCATTTCCAGCGCATTGATGCAAGCCGAAATATGGCGCGCTATTACATGCTTGCGATCCAGCCGACCTTGTTCGGCGAAACCGCGGTCGTGCGTAACTGGGGACGGATCGGCAGGCGTGGCGGTGAAAGGACCGACATGTTCGGGACCGAACAGGAAGCTGTCGCGCATTTTCTCGACCTCGCACGCCGGAAACATCGAAAGGGCTATAGACCGAGCGAAGCTGCGATGCCGTCGAACTGATCGCTCACCGCGCTGGTCCAGCAACAACATACTTCCTAATTTGCGCTAGTATAATGGTCGAAGTCCGTGGTACTTTTGCCCGTGGTTTGGTAAGCCGGTCCGGCGAGATGATCATGGGAGCGCTGTGAGACAATTTTTAATCGGCGACCAGACATTCGACGAAGACGCTCCCGAGCTTCAGGCCCGGCTCGAACGTGCTTACGCGCAGAAGCTGCGGCCACTGTGCCGGTGCAAGAACCCGCCGCTTCCCATGTACATCGCACGCGTCGACGACCTCTATTTCATCAAGCGCATGCCGCTTTCGGGGCCTGGCCATGACCCCGCATGTTCGTCCTACCAACCGCCTTACGAATTATCAGGCTTAGGATCCTTGATCGGCAACGCGATCCACATCGACGCGAGTGGGAAGGCAGCCCTAAAGCTCGAATTTGCCCTGACCAAGAAAGGCACTCGCGGCGCACCCGCGTCTTCTTCCGAGGCATCCGAGTCGGCTCTGCGCAATGAGACAAAGAAGCTCTCGTTGCGCGCCGTCCTGCACTATCTCTGGGAGGCGGGAGAGTTGACGGAATGGCGCTCGTCGTGGTCCGGAAAACGCGGCTGGGGCCGGGTTCGGACAAGCCTCATAAATGCCGCCTCACAGATGACCGCTCGCGGCGAACCGTTGAGTGACATTCTGTTCGTACCGGAAGTGTTTCATCAGGAGGACCGCGAGGGAATAGCTTCTCGCCGGGCAAACGCGCTAGCAAATGCTCTTGACGCCGGTCATGGCCCCCGGAAGCTTATGGTAACCGTGGCTGAGGTTAAGGATTTCGCGGTTGCCCGCGGCGGCCAGAAAATCGTCGTTCGCCACCTCCCTTTTCCTTTCATGATCCAGGGCTGGACATGGAGGCGATTGAGCGCCAGATACGAGACGGAACTCGAGCTCTGGCGGTCGAGCGAAGACTTCCATCTGATCATGATCGCCACCTTCGGGATATCCGCCGCGGGGATCGCTTCAATCGAGGAGATCGCCATGATGGTGGTCAACGAGAACTGGATCCCGTTCGAGAGCATCCATGAGCAACATCTCCTGGAACGTCTTTCAAGGCTGAAGCGAAAGAGCGTGAAAGGCCTGCGCTTCAATCTCTCGCGTGAACAACCGGTGGTCTCGATCACCTTGCCGGAACAACGCCCCGCGCCCGTCGCGATGTTCATCGTCCCGATAAGCGCCGGCAAAGACTACGAACTCGCCCTGAATGAGATAATTGCCGCGAGACCGGAGATGACGCCATGGATCTGGCGCATCGCCGAGGGAGAAATGCCGCCACTGCCGTGATCGCCGGCAGGTACTGCGTCGGCGCGCGTATGCTGGCGAATGGTAGGAGGAACAGTTCCACATGGGCTCCGTCCCGTCTGGATGATGCGGCTCTCCCTTTTCCGCATAGCTGCACTGCATAATAAATATTTTACCAGCCGGTCAAAATATGTGCATATTGCCTTCAGTTGATGCAGCTGATGGTTTTCCTCCCAGTGCCATCGCATCAGCTGTTCCCCTCTGGAGGTTCATTGACCTTCACACCTTAAAGGGCCCTGGTTTTCCAGTGGCCCTATTTTTCTGCGTCAGCAGCGAAGCATGAGGGAAGTTTTCTTTCGCGGCAGCCTGTCTTGCCGCACTTGCCCTCTTCGACTGAGGCAAAGAGGAGATCACCTATACCGTGGCCCGTCCCCGGACCTAGTCCTGGTTGGCGACCACCGGCAGGCTGCTTTCGTTTGAAAGACGAGTTTCAGCCTGCCGGGCGGCAGAGACGAGGCGACGCCTTGCGCGGATCGCGTGCCATTGTTGGTCGATCAGGACGCCGATGAGGATCACGCCACCCATGACAGCGAAATTCAACGACGAAGGGATGCCAAGGAGATTCACGAGATTCTGCAACTCCTGGAGCAGGACCGTTCCCAGCACGACGCCGACGATCGATCCCTCGCCACCGCGGAGCGAAAAGCCGCCGAGTACGGCAGCGGCAATCGCGTAGAGTTCATAGAACTGGCCGTGGCTGGCCGGCGAGATCGAGCGCGTGTACATGGCGAAGTAAATCGCCGAAAGCGCCGTCAGCAGTCCGCAAATGACATAGGCCGACATGACCATACGGCCGGTGCGTATACCGGAATAGCGGGCCGCCTCCTCGTTCTTGCCGATCGCGTAAAGATAGCGCCCAAAGACGGAGCGATGGAGCACAACCCACATGGCCACGGCAATGATGACGAGCGCGATGAAAGTGTTGGGAACGCCATAAAACCGCCCAGCGGTCAGGAATTCGAGCTCGGGGAAATTTTGGCCAAAAGCAAAACCCGCCGTTCCGTCGGCGGTATAGAAACGCGCCGCCCCACGATAAATCAGGAGGCCGCAGAGGGTGACGACGAAGGGCTGCAGGTTGAGCCGGGTGATCAGCCAGCCGTGGACGGCACCTATGACCGCACCGAGCACGAGAATGAGCGGCAGCGCCAGCATCCATGACATATCCTGGACCGCGATGAAATCGACGAACAGCACACCGAGAAGCGCGACGAGCGAGCCCACGGAAAGCTCGATACCACCTGTAATGATGACGAAGGCTTGGCCGATCGACAGGATGCCGAACAGGCCGATCAGGTTGGCCGTGTTGGCCAGGTTGATCGGCAGCAGGAAGCGCGGATTGATGATGGCGACGACGATGCCGACGACGACGATCAAAAGCAGCAGTCCGAGATCTTTTTTGATCATCCGAGATCCATCCCCGATACTTATTTGTACAGGCCGCTATTTTACCCGTTTGCCAACAGCAAGCAAAAGGACGCTTTCCTGGCTGATTTCGTCCTCTTCCAATATGCCGGCGATTTGGCCCTCATGCATGACGGCGATGCGGTCCGAAACGCCGATCACCTCTTCCATGTCGCTGGATATCATCAGGATCGCCACTCCCGCATCGGCAAGCGCTCGCATCAGGCCGTAGATCTCGTTCTTCGCGCCGATATCGATGCCGCGTGTCGGCTCGTCGAAGATCATCACCTTGGGGCTCATCGATAGCCATTTGGCAAGCACCACCTTCTGCTGATTGCCGCCGGACAGAGTGCCGGTTCGCGTCGAAACCGAGGGCGCCTTGATACCGAGACGAACGCGCTGCTTTTCGGCCGCCGCCTTCTCCCGTTCAGCGGAGAGCATGAAGCGGCTGGAGAGTTTGGGGAGATCGGCAAGGGTTATGTTCTGGGCGATCGGGAAATCAAGAAGAATGCCGTTGCGCTTGCGGTCCTCCGGCACGAGGAAAATGCCGCGGTCGACGGCGTCCCGGGCAGATTTGACCGCAATTTGCCGCCCGTCCTGCAGGATGGCTCCGCCGTAGCACCGATCAATGCCGAAGAGGACCCTTGCAAGCTCGGTGCGGCCCGAGCCCACGAGCCCTGCAAGCCCCATGATTTCTCCATACCGGATTTCCAGATCAACGGGACGGCCGGGATAGGCCTCGGTGCGCACGCCGATTGCCTTCAGCGCAACCGAGCCGGGCGAGCGCTGCGGTTTTGCGGTTCGCGCCGCAAGCACCCGACCGATCATCAGCTTGACCATCTGATCGTGGCCGATGTCTTGATTGGCGAGTGTGCCCACCAGCGTGCCGTCGCGCAGGACCACGACCCGGTCTGCGACGCGCTCAACCTCGTGGAGGCGATGCGAGATAAAAATGACACTGATGCCATCCGCTTTCAGCAATTTGATAATGCTCAGGAGCCGCTCGGTTTCGGCCAGCGGCAGGCTCGACGTGGGTTCGTCGAAAATGACGAGCCTGGCGTTGATGGATAGCGCCTTGGCGATTTCCACCATCTGCTGCTCGGCCAGGGAAAGCGATGCCACTGGTGTGTCGGCGGAAAAATGCGCCCCAACGCGCTTCAGGAGCGGCTTGACCAGGTCTCGCAGTCGATCTCGATCGACGAGCTTGAAAGGTCCGGCCTTCAGCGGTTCGCGGCCCAGGAAGATATTGGCGGCAACGTCGAGATTCTCAAAGAGATTGAGTTCCTGGTGCACGAAGGCAATGCCGGATGCGATGCTCGATTCCACGGTGAGGGAACGAAGCTCTGCCCCGTCGAGCATGATCGTTCCTCGGTCGGGGGTAATCACGCCGCCGAGAATCTTCATCAGCGTCGATTTTCCAGCCCCGTTCTCGCCAACGAGGCCGATGACCTCGCCAGGCATGATGTCGATCGACAGGCCCTCAAGGGCAACGACACCTGGATAAGTCTTGCCAACGCCGGAAAGCGAAAGGAACGGCGTTGCAAGCGCGTCCGGTGACGGAATGTCGGAACTGTGGTTCATCGCCTGTCCATGGCTGCTAAAGCTGTCGGCATGAGACGTCTTTCGCGGCGGCGGCAAGTGCCCCGCCGCGAAGGAGGGTTATTTACCAGCCATGGCCTTCAGGTTGGCGGCATATTTGTCAACGTCATCTTTACCGATGATCACGGTCGGAATGATGATCAAGCCGTTGCTGGGAACGCCTGATTTGTCGCCCTTGAGATAGGCTGCCATCAGCTTCATGCCCTGATAGGCCCACTCGAACGGCTGCTGCACGACGGTCGCCGCGATGGTGCCTTCCTTGACGCCGCCGAGCGTGATCGGATCGTCATCAAAGCCGACGACGGTAATCTGGCCGAGTTTGCCGGCGTCGCGCAGCGCCTCATAGATGCGTGGCGTGTTGTAGGAGTAGAAGCCGACCATGCAAGTGACGTCAGGGCTGGCCACCAGCGCGTCCTCGACGTTCTTCTTTGCGCGCGTTTGATCGATATCGTCGCCGCGTACATCGGTCAACTCGATCTTCGTGCCCTTCAGGCCATCCTTCATGCCCTGGATGCGTTCCTTGGCGTTGTCGGCGCCGAGCAGGCCGACGAAGCCGATGCACTTGCCGCCGTCCGGCATCGCCTTCTTGGCGATTTCGGCTGCCTGCAGGCCAGCGTCGATGTTGGATGAACCGATATAGGCGACGCGATTGGTCTGCGGGGCGTCACTGTCGGTGGTGAAGAGAGCGGTCTGCGAGCCAATTTTATTCAGGCCGTCCGTCTGCGTCTTTGGATCGACCGCAGAGACCATGATACCCTTGACGCCAGCACTGACCAAGTCTTCCATCAGGCGTTGCTGAACGGCGACCGATGCCTGCTCAGGGTATTTCAGCTCCATCTGGTAGTCTGGCATTTCGCCCTGGGCCTTCTTCACGCCCGCTTCTGCAGCTTTCCAGAAGTCGGACGCGCCGTTGACGACGAATGCAAGTGTCGGCTTGTCGGCAGCATGGGATACGGCAATCGGCGCCGTGCTCAGCATCAACCCGGCGAAGAACAAGGCTGCATTGCGTTTCAGCTTCTTCATAACATACCTCCCGAGGGCCGCGGTTGCATTGGCCCGTTTGCGATGAGCGGCCGGCCGGATGCACGCCCCCTCCCTGGGGCCGTCGCGCGAGCGACGAGTGGCATATGTTCCGATCGCTCCCCGACGGTATACAATTATCTTAATTAGTAAATAGTATTATCAACCTGCATCAAAACATTTGATCATACTTTATATCATGCGCAATTTTTTTACTGGAAAATGCTAGAATATATAGCGTTACGGCAGTTCACTCCATTGTCAGCGCTTTCGAATGACTGCTAATGTTTATTAGCTGCCGTGCCCATCAATCCCGATCGGAGACAATTTCCAAGAATGCGAAAACCAACGGTCCAAAAGCGGAACAGGCATCCCGCCGAAAAGCCTGCCCGCGTGACGATGACAGACATTGCCGCGGCGGCGGGCTGCTCGCAGGCAGCCGTTTCCTTCGTCCTCAATGATACGCCCGGCACCCGAATCTCGCAGCAGACGCGCGACCGGGTTTGGGAGGCGGCGCGTGCGCTCGGCTATGTGGGACCGACTTACACGACGACGGCCTCCTATTCGGGAACGGACAATGTGATCGGTTTTGCGGTGGATCAGCTTGCCACCAGCCCGGAAGCGATCGTCGCGATCGAAGGCGCACGGCAAGCCTCCTGGAACGCCGGCAATGTCCTGCTGGTAACACAGACGCTCGGCGATCCTGTCATGGAGCCGAAGGCAATCGAGGCGTTGACGAACGGGGGCATATCGGCCCTTATTTATATGACGATCTATACCCGCCAGATCGAGCTCCCTTCTTATATCTACAAGCTGAAAATCCCGACAGTATTGCTGAACTGCTACACGGCGGACCATGCCTTTCCTGCCGTGGTGCCGAGCGAGATCGCCGGAGGCCAAAGCTCGACGCGGCATCTGATCATGCACGGCCATCATCGCATCGCGACGATCACCGGCGAAATCTGGATGCAGGCTGCGCAGGATAGGCTGACGGGATATCGCCGGGCGCTGGCCACCGCCGATATACCCTTCGATCCGGACTTGGTGGTTGAAGGCGACTGGTCGGCTGGCGCCGGCTATGCCGCCACGATGAAACTGCTTGCCCTGGCAGAGCCGCCGACCGCGATCTTCTGCCAGAACGACCGCACGGCCATCGGGTGCTACGAAGCGCTGAAAGACGCAGGGCTCCGCATTCCCCAGGACATGTCGGTGGTGGGTTATGATGACGAAGAGATTTCGCGACATCTCGTACCTCCGCTGACGACTTCGGTTCTTCCACATCTCGCCATGGGGCAATGGGCGATCGAACATCTCAACCCGGAAAGCGTGCCCGGCAAGCGCTATCCGATCGCAAAGCTCGAATGCTCTCTCGTGAAGCGTCATTCCGTCGCCGCGCCGCGAACCGCAGCGCGGCTGATCCACGATGGGGCGCATGCTCAGCCATAGCTCTCGGGTCTGCGCCAACGCCAAACACGGCCGGCTCTGGGCCGGAAAATTGACCGCTCTCCCTGGTTCGCAGCGACCACATGGCCGTGACCGAACCGGTCACGACACCGGTTGAAAAAGCCGAAAGAGACAATAGGTGCTGCGGCGACGAAAAGTCGACGACCGACGAAGGTCGATTGCGGTACGGGGCATCGGCATCCAGCCTGCCAGGGAAATTCAAGCGAACTGAGGAGAGGGCGCAAAGAGTGGTCAAACGTCCGGCCCGCCCGAGAAGGACGGACCGTTTGCTTGATCCAATACCCGCAGGAGCAACGGTTCACTGGAATTTTGCCATATTCTCAGGCGTCACCAGCGCCGCGCCGGAGTCGATCAAAGACTCGACCTTCTCTCCGCGAATCGCCTTTACCAGTGCATCCACACCGAGTTCAGCCATCTTGGTGGGGAACTGCGCCACCGACGCATCCTCCACTCCACTCTTTAGCGCCTCCTCTTCACCGCAACAGAAGTCGAAACCGACCAGCACAATCTTGTCGTTAGCAGTGCCGGCGTTCTTGATGGCGCGCGCCGCTCCGGCAGCGGGCGGGCCGCAAGCGGCATAAATGGCCTTCAGGTCTGGGTTCTTCGTCAGCAGATCCTCGGCGACACTGATCCCGAGTTCCTCGCTGCAGTTTGTGGCGCCTTTCCCGACGATCTTGACGTCAAGACCGTTGAGCCCCTCAAGCATACCCTTCACACGGTCATCAAGCGCCGGCACGCCGGGCACGCCCTCAAGAATCCCCATGGTGTCGCCGGCCTTAAGAACAGTTTTGAGATATTCGCCGGCGATTTTGCCTGCAGCGAAATTATCCGTCGTGGCAAGCGCCGTCCTGCCTTTCCAATCCGGAATATTGTTATCCATCAGCACGACCTTGATACCGGCCGCCACTGCCTTGTCCAGGGCTGTCGACACGGTGGGATCGACAGGCGTGAGGGCGATGCCCTGCACCCCTCGAGTCACCATTGATTCGATTTGTGCAATCTGGCCCTCGATGTCGGTTGCGGACGCACCCTGGCCGTAGATGATCTCTACCCCGGGATTTCTCTTTGCATATTCTTTGGCTGCGTTCTCCATTGTTGCAAAGAACGGTACGGGGAATTTCGTTATAAAGCCGAGTTTCACCGGCTCCTGCGCCAAGGACGGGACTGCGGCGACGGCCAGGAGCGCAAGAGCTCCCAGCAGGGATTGCGGTTTCATGATACACCTCCCACGTTTTCGACCGCCCTCCTCTAGAGCGATCTCGTTGTCCGCTGCCCCCACGAAGCAGCGATCTCCCTTAAGCCTCGGCGCCGACAATCATCGCGACAACGTCCTGCTTGTTTGCTTCCGTTGGCTTCAATTCGCCCACCTTCCGACCCTGCCGAAGCACAACCGCCCGATCGGCGATTTCGACCACATGCTCCATGTTGTGCGTGATGATGATCACGGCGTTGCCGTCGGCTTTGAGCTGTTTGATAAGGTCAAGAACCTGGCGAGACTCGCGAAGACCGAGGGCGGCCGTCGGTTCGTCAAGAATCACCAGCTTGCGCGCAAAAACTATGGCGCGCGCGACCGCGATCGCCTGTCGTTGTCCGCCGGACATCAGCGCGACCGGCGCATCGAATCTCGGCAGCTTAACCTTCAGACGATCGATAACACTCGCCGCTTCCTGCCTCATCGCGGCCGTGTTGAGGAAGCGGAGCGGACGCGGCAACCAAGAGGGAAAAGCGACTTCCCGTCCGCAATAGAAATTCTGTACGGGGGTCAGGTTGTCGAAAAGCGCCAGATCCTGATAGACGGTTTCGATGCCGGCGCGGCGGGCGGCTGCCGTCGAATGGAGCGATACGGGAGCACCATCCAAATTTCTCCTTCGTCGAGGCTATGAAGCCCGCTAATGCATTTGACGAGCGTCGACTTGCCGGCGCCGTTGTCACCCAAGAGAGCGGTTACCTCACCTGAATAGGCATCAAAGCTTACATTTTTCAGGGCGTGTATTGCGCCGAAGCGCTTCTGGGCGTTTCGAACCGAAAGTGCCGGTGTGATGGATGTCGGGCTCATCGTGCGCTCGCCGATTGAAGCACGCGGGCGCGTGCTTCAAGATGGTTACGGAGCACGTCAGCCTCCACGGCGATGACGATAACGAGCCCAATCGCGATCATTTGAAAGAACACGTCGACGCCGAGAAGGTTAAGGGCGTTGCGGATGACGCCGATCAGCACGGCGCCGATCAGGGCGTGGCCGAGATGACCTCGTCCGCCCAGGAAGCTAGCGCCACCGATAATCACCGCAGCAATCGTGTCGAGCTCCAAAAGATTGCCGTAGATTGGCGAGGCGGCGGCGGTCCGGCCCGCGAGCAGCACCGAGCCGAGGCCTGCACAAAAGCCGGAAATAATATAGGTCGAAAGCAAAATGCCCCTTACCGGTATGCCCATGCTTCTGGCAGCACTCGGCGAGCCGCCGACCGCATAGATCCATCGGCCACAGACCATCGACTTCGTCAGGATCAGAAAAAGAAGCCCGAACATGCCGACGACAAAGAATGAATTGGGCACGCCAAGCGTCGTACCGCCGCCGATCGCCGTCACAGCGTCGGGCATTCCGCGCATGGTGGTGTGGCCTGGCGCCAATGCAAGTGCCAGGCCGCGGCAGATACTCAAGCTTGCAAGGGTAATGATAAAAGGATGTGGCAGCCGCCCGTAGACAAAGACCACGCCGTTGACCGCACCGACAGCCGTACCCGCAACCAGCATGGCCGTAATGACGACGATTGAGGAATCAACCTGCTGGTAGACGAGTCCGCCGATGACTGTCGCCAGCGCAAGATTCGAGCCGACAGACAGATCGATCCCTCGCGTCAGGATAACGAGCTGCTGCCCCATCGCCACAACGGCAATCACTGCCGTCTGCGCCAAGATGTTCCCCAGGTTAACGGGCTTTAGAAAAGCCGGCGTGATCAAACTGACGACGGCGATGAGCAATATCAGGATCAACAACGGGCCAAGGCTCAACAGCTTCAGTCCCAATGAGATGCCAGATTGTCTCGGGCGGAAGGTTGCTTGCGAACCACCAGGCCGCGACGAATTCTGAGGCAGAATCCCGGAGTCTTCCAATTTCCCCTAGCCTCCCCTGTTTTTTATACATAAGAAACATATGATACACGTACGTCAACTTGTTTTTTATGGATATCAAACCATACCTGGAGTTGCGCCATGAGAACCGATACGACATTCAAGCGGGCATTCAATGATATGATCGAGATCATTCGAACACTCGATCTTGGGGAGGAATTGCCGTCCGAAAACGCACTGCGCGCCCAGCTTGGCGTGAGCAGAACAACGGTGCGAAAGGTGCTGGCAGGGATGGCCGCACGTGGGATCATTATGTCTGAAGCCCACCGACGGATTATACGCAAGCAGCCGCGGCAGAAAGAGCGCTATCCGAAGGAAGAGACCTTGGCAATTTCGGAACAGGTCGAGACGAGCTTCATGGAATGGATGCTGCGCGGTGATGCCTGTCCGGGCACAGAAATCAATGAGACGGAATTGGCCCGGAAATTCGGCGTCGCGACAACGATTATCCGTGAATTTCTCAACCGATTTCAGAAATATGGGCTGATCGAGAAGCGTCAGAATGCCGGCTGGGTTTTTAAAGGGTTCACGGCCAGTTTCGCGCTCGAACTGTTCGAGATCAGAGAGATGTTCGAAATGCGCTCCGCCCGGCTGTTCGCCACCCTGCCCGACGGGTCGCCCGTCTGGAAACAGATCCAGGCCATGCGAGCGGCGCATTTGGAGCTGCTCGCAGATATTGACGCTCGATTTCAGGATTTCTCGGAGCTGGACAGCCGATTTCACCGGCTGATTACGGCAGTCGCGCCAAACCGCTTTATCGAAAGCTTCCAAGACGTTATCGCCATGGTCTTCCACTACCATTATCAGTGGAACAAGCGCGATGAACGCGCGCGGAACGAGGTTGCCATCAGGGAACATCTCGCGTTGATCGAAGCCCTTGAAAGCCGCAACGTCGCCTCGATCGATCGCGCCTGTCGACTGCATCTGACGTCCGCCCGCGAGACTTTGCTTCGTTCGATCATGCAGTAACCTTGAGATGCACGCGGCACTCATGGTCCAATGCGGAAAAGGCTTGATTGGTTTGAAGTGTCTCGTCCGCCGATGTGCCGATCACGGAAAAAGCATAAAAAGACGATCTGCCGCTGCGCAGCAAGGGGGGTCCCGTTGGCGTGCGGATGTATCTCCGACAACAATTAGGTCGTCCAAGCCATCCCCCACAACCGCGCGGCGGAAAATGCTTCCTGCAATGGCGAGCCCCTCTGCTTGGAGCTCGAGCCACCGACAGCTTCAACGTTCAAATCGCGCCAGCATCCGCTTCAGTTGTGCGTTTTGCAGTTGAAGCTTGTTCGCCAGTTGCTCCCGGAGCAAGCTGATCTCTTTATCGAGGCTCATCGCTTCATCAGACAGTGCGGGAACGCCTGGAGACTCATGCCGAACGACCCCAGTCTCGGCTTTCCTGCTGCGGCTGCCCCGTTTTCGGGTTGCGCCTCGGCGGGTCTGCGAGGGTCTCGAAGCGTCGTATGCGAGCACGTCGGTGTCATCAGATACAACCGAATTAGCAGCTTCCAGCGGCTTGGCGCCTTCAATAACCGGCGCGCCCTGTTCCTGCAGCTCACCAGACCTCGCACCAGATTGATCGTGAGGCCGCAGCTCCTCGCCTGCTGGGCGGTCTGTGAATCGCAATCCTTCGTCGTCCGCCGGTGCAGTCGGCCTGTCGACGGTCGACATTTCCGGCGTCACATCACCGGTCGAGTTGTTTTCTTCCTTCGGAAGCCGTCGCGGTGACACCAACCGAGCAAGAAGTTTCCATGGAGACGCCATTCTATTCGACCTCGCGTTACCCCACATGCAGTTGCGAATTCAAGTCTTGGCGGCAACGGGAACTGTCGCCAGACGCACATCTCCATAAACACGGAAATGTGCCGGCAACCGTTGGTCAAACGAGGTTGAGCCGCTTTCGCAATTCGGCATTTTCGGCGCGAAGCTTCTCAGCCAACAGCTTACGCAGTCCTCGATTTTCCTCTTCCAGCTGCAGTAGGTCCGCCATCTCATCGATCACCCCCGTTATAGGTGCGCTCTCGATTTGCACCGCCTTCGGAGTCCGTTTGATTCGCCCACGCTTGGCGCTGTTCACGACGTCATCGGCCTTGACCCTGCGTCCTCTCTTCGGTTTTCCGGCTGCCGTCTTGGCAGCATCCGCGGGCTCTGCCGCAACTTCGGCTGACCGGGTTTCAACGGCCACCTTTTTTGCGCGAGGTTTGCGCTGCTTCTTAATCGTCGCGGGAGCCGTTACCGCTGGGGCGTCAGCAACAATTGTCGTATCTCGTTCGTCGGCCATTATGGTCTCCTGTAAAGCCGCTTCAGTTGTCCGCTGTCGGGCCGGCAGTGTCAACACTCCCGGCTGTCCCCGTTCGGGCAGAGATAGCTCACCGCCTGGTTTGCCAACCTGGAAGCCTACCGGCGGAAAGAGCATTGCCTCTTCCTGCACATCTTGAGCGATGGACTTGAGATCCATGTCTCCCCAGATCGAATTCGATTTGCTCTCGGTTCTTCGCCGACCCGATTTGTGTTCGACAACAAAACTGCGTTGGAGTTTTTTCACTAAGAGGCCTTGGGTGTCTGCGGTGATGTTCCAGCGATGTCTTCAGCACCGCGACGGACTCCGTAGATAACGGCTGTCGCGCTGCCGGTCTAGACCCATGACGCGCCCCGCCATGCACACGGCTCTGACGGATCGTCCTCCGCTCGAAGTCATCACGACGTTGAGGGAGATGTCCTGTCCGTGCTTCAAAACACGACCGAAAGCGTATGATTGTGCTGGGTCGCTCTTGCGAGGCAATCAGCGGGGATCTCCAGTATGCGCGGCCTTGTTCGGGGGTTCAATAAGCAAGCCCTTAGATCAGGACGCATTAGGTTGGTATATCAGATCATTATGAGCCGCTTATCGTCGCGAGGGACAGCATAATGATCCGGGTGACAACTAGAGCCCGTCTACAATCGACAGGATGGACGCGCATCATTCCGCGCTCCGTAGCAGAACCGTCAAGGGTCCTCCGTTCCACTTGAACTCTCTAATACTGGATGCTATGTGCGACGCCGGGTCCGCAGTTCACCCAGGCATCGCCGTTCCCCCGAACACGCTAAACCTGCCTGTCAAGATAGATATGGACACCAATCCGTGCCATGTCGGAAGGGCGATCGCCGATGATCCTTTTGGACGGCACGACCGAAGGATAGGTCATGTCCAGAAAACTGATACCGCTTAATCTGAGCGACGTTTCGACGTTTGCCAAATCGGTGAGATCGCAATTGTCCAACCAAGATGGACTCCCGTCCCACCTCGAATTGTTGAATATCCTCGCCAAAGCTGCTGGGCCCGGCAATTTCCAGAATTTGCGAGCGACGGTGAAAGGTGCGGGGGATCCGGCACCAAGCCCACCCGACGACAAACTGTTTCAGCAACCTTCCGATATCAATCAGAGGCTGGTGGAGAGAATTGCCCGCTGCTTTGACAAGGGCGGCCGATTGCTGCGTTGGCCGGCGCGACGCACTGACCAGATCGTTGCGCTTTGGATATTGTGGGCGCAGATTCCGGCAGCACGCGAGTTCTCTGAGCCAGATGTAAACATCCTGCTCAATGAGCGCCATGACTTCGGCGATTACGCACTTCTGCGCCGCGAGCTCTGTGATCTCGGGCTGATGACCCGGACGCCGAACGGACGAGTCTACAGACGCGTCGAACGACCAATGCCTAGCGACGCGGCAGCGGCGCTCCGTCTTATCTTGCGCTGATCAGTCCAATCGGCACTGATCCCGATCCCATTCTCGTGATCGGCGGTGGCGAGGGCTTTATGATGAAGTCCGACCCAGGCTCGTCTCGCAAAGAATGCAAGCGAAATTTGGCCCATCCGTCAGGCGGATGTATCTGACATGCTATGTGGGGCTGATTGCTGGAGTTCAGGTCTTTCGACCGGTGACCGGCAGCGTCTTGTGAGGGATCGAACCTGTGCGTGGGGAGTTAAGGAGCTCGCTTCACCTCGGCTTTTCGTCGCTCCTGGTTCAACCTGTTGCTCCGGCTGCCTGTCGAGCTTGGACGTGGTCTGGAGAACTTGGAGGCGATGGAGCAAGAGGTCAGGAACCCTCTGCTAGCTGCGGCTGTCAGCGCGTCGATATCTACAGCAACGGTGGTTAGCCGCGTTTGTCGCGTGGCTAGCGGACCGTTGCCGTGATGCGCGTCTCTCATGGATGAGGCAGAGGCGGCTCACGCCGCCTCCTCCTCGTCGCGGTTCGGCTGCAAGGAATGCAGGTAATCGACGGCGCGCTGCGCATGTGCTGCCGCTGAAAAGATGGCACGCTTGTCGTTGCCCAGAACCTTGAGCCAGCCGTCGAGGTAGCTTGCGTGGTCGGGTCGTGGTTCGAGCTCGGGGACGATGCCGAGATCGGCGCAGAGAAACGCGCTGCCGAGTTCGGCAATCAGCTCCTCACGGGCACGTTCGCTCCTGCCTTTTGCGTAGCGGCTGAGATCGCGATCAAGCCTTCGTGGTGCGCCGGTCCAGTGCGTCATCTCGTGACTGAGGATGGCGACATAGGAGGCATCGTCCCTGAAGGCATCCAGGCATGGCATCTGGATGTAATCACGCTGAGCGGCATAATAGGCAGCCGTACCTCCGTGCCGGATCAGCGCACCGGTATTGGCAAAGAAGCGGCCGGCATTGCCGATGCGGCTCATTGGATCGACGACAGGTGCGATGTCATCAAAACGCCCGTCGAGACCGGCGATCTGATCGGTGTTGAACACTGTGTAAGCTTTGAGGAATGGAATATCCTGTTCGACCTCAGTGCCAGTCTCCGTCGTTTCAGTGCGGATGAACGAACTGGCGAAGATCACGGTTGTGCCGGTTTCGCCCTTGCGGACGGCGCCGCCGAGCTCGATTGCCTGGCGAAACGTCATCCAGCTTGATGAGGCAAAACCACGGGCGATGGCTTCGGACCAGAGGAGAAGGACGTTGATCCCGGAATAGGGTTGACCGTTATGGCGCAGTGGCCGGCTGACCTCGCCCGTCGCATGTCCCGTCGTCCAGGGCTTGGTCCACGGCCGCACGCCACGTTCGAGATCGGCGATGATTTTGGTGGTGATGCGGCTATAGATATCGGATCGTTGATGGGATGGCTGCCTGCTCATGTCTGAACCTCCGTTTCGAGGTCGCGGCCATCGCGACCTGCTACGGCGGTCCGAAAGCCAGGCTGCAAGCGCAGCCTGCACCCGCAGGGCCGCAACGTAGTGGAGGACGGCAAGGCCGTTGCGGGCGGCGCGAGCCTGGCAGGACCAGAAGCCGAGGCAGGACGCAATGGCCGCAATAGGATCGGCAAGTGTTGATGCAGGCAGACGTGGCAGATCTGCGAGGTGTCAGGCCGTCGCTCACGCCGCAGATGGACCGCGGCAATGAGGCCCACCTGGCCGGCCGCGCCAGTAACCCGGCGATATCGACAACGTCGCCACGCAACGCCGAGACGATCCTGAAGTGGATGCCGCTCACCGCTTCAGCTCGAAGGCCAAGTTTGGCAGGTCCGATCAGGCGCTGATGCCTATAGCGGACGGAGTGCAGCGTCCCATCAAGGTTGGACTGCCAGTCATTGGCCCTGTGCCCAGGCCTCCGGACGGGTTAGCTCATGCGTCTGGCCCGCCTTGGCCGTATCGGCCAGAAAAGTGCACTGAGCGGCCTTGAAGGTCAGCCAGTGTGGATTGCAAGCAAATCGGCATAAACTGTCGGATTGCTCGCCAGCACCGGATGGCCCTGCAGCAAGGCTTCGCCCTCAGCCGGGAAGGCTAGACGGGTTCCACCGGCTTCCTTGACGAGGCAGTAGCCGGCCATGCAGTCCCAGGCACGCATGTGGGGCTCGTAGTAGCCAACAAGCCGCCCCGCGGCCACATAGGCCAGCATCAAGGCGCCCGAGCCATTGCGGATGAAGTTGCCACCCTTGGCAAGCAAAGCAGACACAATTGCGCCTACCCGCTCCGGGGTTACATAGGAATTGCAGCCAATGCCGGTCATTGCATTCTGCAAAGTCCGTGACGGATCGAGGCTGAGTTTCTTGCCGTTCAGGCTCGCGCCCATGCCCGCCGCCGCTGCGTAGAGTTCATCATCGCACGGGACGTGGATCACGCCGATCACGGGCATACCGCGGTGCAGAACGGCAATCGATACACACCATGTCGGCATGCCATTGACGAATGGCGCTGTTCCGTCAATCGGATCGACAACCCATGTCAATCCCGACCCCCCTTCCTGATAACCGTATTCCTCGCCGAGAAATCCGTCTGCCCCAAAAGCTTCCGCCACGCGCTCTCGTATGAATGTCTCGACGTTGCGGTCGGCAATTGACACGACGTCCTGCAGATCCCGCTTCGTTTCGATCACGAGTCTGTCGCGCCCGTTGAAATAGTCGAGCGCCATAGCGCCCGCCTCCCGCGCAACGGCTTTGGCAAAGACAAAGCGTGTATCAAGTTCCGTCTGTTGCGACATAATGCTGGTACTCCTTGCAATAGTTCAGGTCGTTGAGTGGTTTAAGAGGTCGGCGTCGAAGTGGATGGGCGAAGCGGCCGATCAGGGGGGTGATTAGAATCGCTGCTCAGATGTATCGGCAACGGACATCAAGAACCTGCGCAAGAAAAGGCGCAGCCGAATCTCAGGCCTTCATCTTCAAGCTGTCGCGAATGTTCAACTCGCGTTGCTGCTCAGGAAGATCAAGCCGATTCACATCAATGGCGCTCATACCCGCCCGTCGAGCTGCTTCGAGACCTTGTTCGCTATCTTCGAACACGACACACCGGGCTGGTTCTATTCCCAATAGAGCGGCCGCCTGCAGAAACAGGTCTGGGGCCGGCTTTGGATTTGCCACGTCATCGATCGTGACCAACTCGTCGAAATATTCCCGCAGGCCCGTTCCATGCAGGGTCGCAGTGACAATTTCCCGCGAACCGCCGGAGGCAACAGCCATGGGACGCACGCCGGCCAACCGGCGAACCGTCGCAGCAACCACATGCACTTCACGCACTCTGTGTAGATTCTGAAGAAAGTGCGATCGCATGGTGGCGATGACGGATTCGCGATCGAGCACAACGTCGAATTCTCGCTCAAAGGCCTCCATAAGGACCCCTTCAGACATTCCCGCCCGCATTAAATACCAGGCCTGATTCATCGGTTTGCCGGAATGGGCAAAGCCGGCTGCCCATGCGTCCGCATAGACAGGGGGCGTGTGAACAAGTGTGCCGTCGCAATCAAAAATCACGGCCTCGAAATCATTTTCCAGCGATAGAATATCAATCATACCTAATCCTTCCGGCGGGCGAACATCGGTTTAACGCAAGGGCTCCATACAGGCTCGTTCTGTTAGGCGGTCATCGAACGCAGGCTGGCCCAGGATTTTGCCTCAGAGTCTCTCACGTGCTGATAAGGGCGATGCCGCGACTTCGGAAGCCGAGCGTAGCGTCGGACGCGACCGGTAAAATGCGGTCGACGGCGTGGTCGACGATGAAGAGCGTGCCGACGTCGGTTTCGACCTCATACTCGACATGATCTCCGAGATAGGCCGAATGCAGGATGCGGCCGGCAAGCCCGTGCCCCCGCCCCTCGGAAAGCGCGATGGCGCCGGGACGAACGGCAAGGCTCGCCGCACCCGGCGTCGCTCTACCCGCCGGCACACGATGTCGGAAACCACCAATGCGGATGTCAGCATCGGCGCCATCGATACCAACCACCTCGCAGGGGATCACATTCGCCTCTCCCATGAAATCCGCGATGAAGGCGGAAGCCGGCGCTTCATAGAGGTCGCGCGGGGCGCCGGACTGGGCGACTTCGCCATCTTTCATGATGATGATGCGGTCGGACACGGCAAGCGCCTCATCCTGATCGTGCGTGACATAGACGGCGGTGAAGCCGAGGCGCTGCTGGAGTTCGCGGATATCCGTGCGTACCTTGCGGCGCAGGCGCGCATCGAGGTTGGAAAGCGGCTCGTCGAGCAGCAGCACCTGCGGTTCCAGCACCAGCGCGCGGGCGACGGCGACGCGCTGTTGCTGGCCGCCGGAGAGTTCGGCGGGCAGGCGATGGCCCATGCCGGCAAGGCCGACCAGTGCCAGCCCCTCCTCCGCCTTCTCGCGCGCTTCCTTGCGGCTGAAGCCCGAGGATTCCAGGCCATAGGCGACGTTGTCGCGCGCATTCATGTGCGGAAAGAGCGCATAGGACTGGAAGACCATCGAGACATCGCGCTCATTGGCCGGCAGCATGGTGACGTCCTTGCCGCCGATCAGTATTTTTCCGGCCGAAGGATGTTCGAGGCCGGCAAGCATGCGCAGCGTCGTCGTCTTACCACAGCCGGAGGGGCCAAGCAGGGTGACGAGCGTACCGCGCTCGATGGTGAGCGAGAGGTCGGGAATGGCAGTGAAGGCTCCAAATGTTTTGCGCACGTTCTGGAAGACAACGGAACCGGCTTTGGGATTAATCATGCGATTTTCTCCTGGCGAGAGGAAGCGGATGTGGCAAGGCCGGCGACGCGGTTTTCACGGCGCAGGCGCCGTTCGCCCACGATGAGCTGGAAGCAGGCGATGACGGTGATCATCACGACGATCAGCATGGTGGAATAGGCGATGGCCACGCCATATTCCCCGTTCTCGACGAGGCCGACGATGTAGGAGGTCGCCATATTGTACTCGGCGCTGACGAGGAAGATGACGGCGCTGATGGAGGTGATTGCGCGCACGAAGGAATAGACGAGCGCGGCGGTGATGGCCGGGCGTAAAAGCGGCAGGATGACCTTGCGGATCGTGCGGAAGCTGTTGGCCCGCAGCGTCAGGGAGGCTTCATCCAGGCTCTTGTCGAGCTGGCTCATCGCCGCGATGCCTCCGCGCACGCCGACCGGCATGTTGCGGAAGACGAAGCAGGCGATCAAGATCAGTGCCGAGCCGGTCATTTCCAAGGGCGGCAGATTGAAGGCCATGATGTAGCTGACGCCGATGACTGTGCCGGGAATAGCAAAGCTCATCATGAGGGCGAATTCGAAGGCATTCTTCCCGACGAATTTTTGACGCACGATAATATAAGCCGTCAGTAGGCCGACGGCGGCAGTCAGCGGAGCAGAGACCAACGCGATCTCGATCGTCGTCCAGAACGAGTTCCAAGCGACGCCCGTCCAGGCGATCCCATTTTCGAAGCTGATCGAGAAGGCCTTGGCGTAGTGGTCGAGCGTCAGCGAGTTGTCGAGACCCCAGGTTTTCACGAAGCCGCCGACCAGGATCATGCCGTAGATGACGAGCGTGAAGAGGATCCACGGGATGACGACGGCGTGAACGCCGATCGACAGCCCTCGCGGCAGAGCGATGTGCGATCCGCTATCGCCCTTGCCGGTGACGGTGGCGTAGTTTTTGCCCGACAGCCAGACGCGTTGGGCGAGGAAGGCGGAGAGCGTGAATAGCAACAGCACCGTGGCGAGTACGGCGGCGCGCGACGGATCGTTCTGCGACCCGACCACGGCGAAGAAGATCTCGGTCGAAAGCACGCCATGGCTGCCGCCGAGCACCAGCGGATTGCCGAAGTCGGCCATGCTTTCGATGAAGCCGATGAGGAAGGCGTTGGCCAGACCGGGCTTCATCAGCGGCAGCGACACCCGCCGGAACGTGCGCCAACGGTCGGCGCGCAGCGTCGTGGACGCCTCCTCCATCGACGGGCTGACGCCCTCGACGACTCCGATCAGCACGAGGAACGAGATCGGCGTGAAAGACAGCACCTGCGCTATCCAGATGCCGGTGAGACCGTAGAGCCAACGGCCGGGCTCGATGCCGAAGAGTCCCGACAGCCCCTGCGTGACGACACCGGCGCGGCCGAAGAGCAGCGTGAGCGCCAGACCGATGACGAAGGGTGGAGTGATGATCGGCAGGATCGTCAGCAGCCGCAGGCCCTTCTTGAAGGGAAACCGCGTGCGGGTGGCGACAAGCGCGAAGGCGAGGCCAAGCAGGGTCGAGCCGAGGCCGGTCATGATGGCGAGCCAGAGCGTACGCCAGGCTACGCCGCAGCGACCGGCGCCGATCACACAGTTGAGGCTCCAGATGCTCGGATCCTGCACGTTCCGGATGAAGTTATCCGCATTGAACGAGCCGTCGAAATCCTGCACCGATCCGATGAACATGCTGCCAATCGGGTAGAAGACGAAGACCGCGACGAGGAAGACGAGCAGCGCGATCGCGCTGACGACAAAGGCATCGCCCTTCATGACACCGCGTTCGGCAAGGCCGAAGGCGAAGAGCAGCACGAAGGTGATCGCAGAGAGCACCGCACCCGCCCCCATCGAAGCCTGACCGTTCGAGAGCGGGCCGAAGAGCATTTCGCTCACCGTCCAGGTCCAACCGGAAAAGCCGACGGCGAGGCCCTGGAGCGACAGGAAGAGGACGCCGATCGCGCCGGTCCAGGCGAGCACGGCGCCGCGGCGCATTGGGTCTGCCGTGCCGCGGGCCACGATAGCCAGGAGAAGGAGCACGAGCGCAGCGGCAAGCCACAGCCGGCCGTGCGCGAAAATCTGCACGACGCCGGGGGCGGCTTCCGGAGAAAGGGGGAAACCGGCCAGCCAACCGAGTCCGAAGAAGCCGTTCTCGATCCGATACCAGGGCAATAGGGTCAATGCGACCACGCCCAGGATCAGGACCACGTCCAGCCTGCGATTGCCATGTCTCATGGCTGACCTCGTTGTCTTGAGTGTGAGGAGGCGGCGCCCGGGGAGACGGGCGCCGCCGGTCTGGACATCAGTTGGCGGCGGCGCCTATTTCCCGATCCCAGCGTTCCAGCAGTGCCTTGCGCTTCGTCGGCTCGCCATAGGTCTTGAAGTCGTAGTCGATCAGCTTGATGTCCTCGAAGCGCGGCGCCTCCTTCGGGATTGCGGCGCTCTTGTTGGACGGCAGCTGGAAGGACTTGGCATCCTTCATGCGCGACTGAACTTCCGCCGTCAGCGCCCAGTCGTACCAGATCCTCGCATTGTCGAGATTGCGGGCGCCCTTGATGATCGACATGGAGCCGATCTCGTAGCCGGTACCTTCGCAAGGCGTAATCGACTTGACCGGGAAGCCTTCGGCCGTCTGCGCCACAGCATCGTGGACGAAGACGATGCCGAGCGCCGTCTCACCGCGTGCTGCGGCCTTGACGGGTGCCGATCCGGACTTGGTATATTGCGATATGTTGCCGTTCAGCTTCTTCAGGTAGTCGAAAGCCTGGTCCTCGCCCATGATCTGCACGAGAGAGGCGAGCGCCGTATAAGCGGTACCAGAAGAATTCGGGTTCGCAATTTGGATTTCGCCCTTCAGTTCCGGTGCCAAAAGGTCGGCCCAGCAGACTGGCTCCTTGTAGCCTTTGGACTTGAAGATTTCCGTGTTGTAGCCCCAGCCCAGCGCGCCGGCATAAACGCCGACGGTCTTGTAACCGGAGCTTTCGGCCTGCTTCTTCGCCCAGTCGTTGAGTTCATCGAGCTTCGGCGACTTGTATTCGAGGGTCAGATTTTCCGAAGCCGCCTGAAGATGCGGATCGCCCGTGCCGGCCCACCATATGTCTGTCTTCGGATTGCGAGCCTCGGCGCGCACCTTGGCATAGGTCTCGCCGGACGAAAGGCGAACCATGTTCACCTTGATGTCGCTATGCGCCTTCTCGAAATCGCCCTTCATCTGCTCGCAGATGACAACGTCTGCCGAGCAGATGAGGTTGAGTTCGCCAGCCGCCTGCGCCGGTAGCGCCCCGAGCGCCGTGCCGGCGAAAAGCACGAGGGAAAGGGTCTTCATTTTCATGGGGCATCCTCCTTGTTGCCTGGGTTAGATTTTCGCACGAACAAAACACAGCAGAGCCATCGGCCTGCCCGCGTCGGCGTGTGCATGTTTCTGGGTTGTGGTTTGTCTGAATGCCTTGATCAGTTCGTCGCGGCGATTTCCGCATCGAACCTGCGGAGCAGTCGGCTTCGTTCATCCGGCGAGCCGAAGGTGGCGAAGTCATAGTCGACCATCTTGATCATCGAGATATCCGGGGCTGCAAGCGGCAGGGTGGATTTCGCGTTGGATGGAACTTGGTTCTGGCCGGACGCCGCGCCCGTACCCTGCCCTTCCGGGCTCAGCGCGAAATCGACGAAGCGCTTTGCTTCCTCGATATGCCTTGCGCCTTTGACGATGCTCACGGCGCCGATCTCGTAGCCGGTGCCCTCGCAGGGTGCGACGATGACGAGGGGAAAGCCCGCTTGCTTCTGCGTCACGGCATCATGCATGAAAGAAATGCCGATGAGCGTTTCTCCTCGCGCCGCCGCCTTGATCGGCGCAGCCCCCGAGGGTGTGTAACGTTCGATATTGCGATTGAGCGCAGCGAGATAACGGAAAGCCTCATCCTCGCCGAAGAGCTGAACCAGCGTCGCAAGCGTCGTGAAGGCGGTGCCAGACGAATTCGGATTACCGCTCTGGATGCGGCCGCGATAGGCGACATCCGTGAGGTCCTTCCAGCAGGTCGGCGCGGGCAGCTTCAGCTCGCGCAGCAGGTCGGCATTGTAGGCAAAGCCGAGCGCCCCCGCATAAATGCCGGCTGAGCGGCCGCCAGACATGGCGAAGAAGTTCTGCGCCCAGGGCAGCATGTCGCGCTCATGGGCCGGCTGGTAGGGTTCGAGCAGATTTTCAGAACCGGCCTGCAGATGAGTATCGCCCGTGCCGCCCCACCAGACATCGACGGTAGGTGCTGTTTTCTCCGCGCGGATCTGATTGAGAATATCGCCGGTGCTCTTGCGTGTCACCGAAATTTCGAGCCCGGTCTTCGCCTCATAGGCCGTCTTCATCGCGGCACACCACGTCTCGTCCACCCCGCACAGAACGGTGAGCGACGGTGCTGCGATGCCGGTGCTGGCGCTCGCCAGCCACAAAGCTGCTACCGCGCTGAAAGCGGTGATGCCTCTCACAACTTCCTCCCATTGGACCTTGCGTCCCAATCTCCGTAATCAGGATGTCACATCTGCTTCCCCGCGCAATCGAAGAATGGTTACGGTTCTTACAGCCGGAGCCGGTATCACCCTCGAAAAAATGACAAAGGTTACAAATGTGACAAACCGCATAACACGAGCTCGCTTTGAAGATCGTGACATCTCTGCCTATAATAGGCACGGGAGGACGTGCATGTGTTGAATGAGAGGATAACCATCCTGATCGTCGAGGACGATCCGGACATGGCGGAGCTTATCTCCGACCTCATAGAGGCGGAAGGTTGGACAGCTCTAACCGCGCCATCCGCGGAAGAGGCCGCGATCGTCCTTTCGCGCGAAACCGTGCATCTCGTGCTCGTCGACCATAACCTGCCCGGCACATCCGGACGCACCTTCGCGCAGCGCCTGCGCGCGCAGGCCAATATCGGCATTGTCATGGTGACCGCTGCAGGCAGCGCCGTGGACCGGGTGCTGGGTCTCGAAACCGCGGCAGACGACTATGTCGTCAAACCCTTCGAGCCCATCGAATTGACGGCCCGTATCAAAGCCGTGCTGCGCCGGACGATTCCCTCGCTGAAGCCGGAGCGCGAAAGCGAGCGGGAGCATGAACCCACATCCCTGAAGCTCGGCGAATGGTCGGTGGATCTCAAGAGCCGCCGCGCCATCTGCCGTACCGACCCCGCCAAGTCGCTCACGAGCGCCGAATTCGCGCTGCTCGAAATCCTCGCCGAAACGCCAAACACACCCGTTAGCCGCGCGCATATCCTCGATCGATTGGGCGCGGAAAGCGAGCGCTATATCGACCGCAATGTCGACGTGCTCGTGCTGCGTCTGCGTCGCAAGATCGAGCGCAATCCAGACCTGCCGCGCCATATCAAGACGCGCCGCGGCAAGGGCTATATTCTCGACACAGACGATAGCGAGACCGCACCGTGATCAGCCGTCCGTTCCTCTCCTCCATCGCCTTTCGGCTGCCCTTCGCCATCGCCTTCATCTGCGTGCTCGTCTTCAGCCTTGCGACCATTGCCGTCTACGGCCTGCAGCGGGCGCGCCAAGAAATGGCCGCCTATGGCTTGCAGGCGTTTTCGGCTCTCGCCAAGGCCTCGCTGGTCTCGCGGCAGGTTTCAGACCTCGTCTCCAGCGCACCCTTCCTCATGAATTCGACCTCACCCTACCGGGTCTCTAGCGAAAGCCGCTCGGTCGTCCTGCAGGTCGATGCGCTTTTGCGCGCGATGCAACCTGAAAACGACCGGGCTGCCGTACGGGGTTTTGCCAGCAGCCGCATCGTAGAGCTGCTGGAAACCATCCGCACGCAGACGACGACGCTTGCGGGCGACGCGGAATCGGCCCAGCAGCACAAGGCGGAGGCCGCGGCAGCACTCGGCGAGATCGCGACCGGCAGCGGCATTGGGGATGCAGGTTTCCGCAGTCGGCTGAACGCCATCGTCCAATCCGCCTCCAATTCGGATAGCCTCTTCCAGCTCGGCGAATTGCGCCGGCGCTACGTCTCGGAGACCGCCCCGCGACTCGAACGCGCCGCGCCGGACACCCGGGTCGCCGCCGCCGAGCTTGCGCCTTACGAACGGATCTTCGAGGCACAGACGCGTTATCTGCTCGAAATGTTCGCCATCCGCGCCGCAGTCTCGCGCCTGCACAGCGTCTCACGCGATCTGTCGCATGCGACGGAAACCCAAAGCGAGGCCGTTGCCCGCAACCTCAGTGACGACCTCGTCTCGACCTCCGATGCATTGAGCCGCATCCTCGTCATCGTCGCTGTTGCCTCGCTGTTGGTCCTGGCAATGGCCGTGGTCTCGATCCGATCGGTCATGCGTGTCTCACGCGGCATCGTCTCCCTTTCGAACGGCATGAACGCACTGGCAGAAGGGCGCAAGGATGTTGATACGCCTCGCTATGACGGCACGGAAACCGAGCTGGTGCGCCTGCTCGAAGCTTTCCGCGCATTCCGGGAGAGCGTCGAGCGCGTGACGCGGCTTCGGCGTACGGCGGAGGCCGCCGCACGCACCATCCGCTCCACCTTCCGCAGTATGAACGAAGGCATCGCGCTATTCGATCCGCGCGGCCGGCCGATCACCATGAACCGGCGTGTCATCGAGCTGGTGGGCTGGTCTGGTTCGGCCAGGAAATTGCCGCTTCGCAGCTTCGTGACGCCGCTGCCGGAGATTGATCGGGCCCTTCTGCCGGCTGAGGATGATGCGGGGCTGCTCACCGACCGCTGTGTGCTGCGCCATCGCTCCGATGTCGGACAGGTAACCGAAGTGTCGGTATCGCGGCAACCGGACGGCGGCGTCGTGCTGCTGGCGCGCGATATCACCGACATGGACCGGCAGGAGGCGGAGGCGGCAAAAATCCAACGGCTCGACGGCATCATGCGTATGACCCATCAGGTGAGCCACGAAGTCGGCAACATGATCGGCATCATCACCGGCAGCCTCGGCCTGCTGGAGCGCGAAACCGGCTTCAATGAGCGGCAAAAGCGACACCTCGCCCGCATCCGTAAGGCTGCCGACCGCGGCAGGTCGCTGGCCGGGAGTATGCTTTCCATCGGCAGCCAGCAGCCGATCCATCCCGGCGCGGTGGAGATCGGCGCGGTGCTGCGCGGCATGGCCGACGTATTGGAAATCGCCATCGGCGAAAAATGCCGGCTCGCCTTCGAAATAGCCGGCGACCTGCCCACCGTCCTCATCGACACGGCGCTCTTCGAACAATCGATCCTCAATCTCTGCCTCAACGCCGCCGCGGCTATGCCGGCAGGTGGAACAATTCTCATACGTTGTTCCCGCAGTGAGGCCGGCGTCAGCGTCAGTGTGACAGACGACGGCATCGGCATGACACCCGAGGCCGTCGACAAAGCCTTCGAACCCTACTTTACCACGCGCGACGCGGAAGGCGGCGTCGGTCTTGGCCTAGCAGTGGTTTATGGATTCGTACGCCAAAGCGGTGGCGACGCTCGCATTGCCTCGGTGCCGGGCAAGGGAACCGTCGTTGAACTTTTGTTTCCGGCATGAATTGTCACTTTCGCCTTTCATCGCACCAGTTCGCATGTGCCGAACGCACAAGAACGCACGCAGCCGCAAAAAAGGCATTGAATCAAGAGCATCTGCCGACTCGCAATACGAGTGAGATATCAGCGTTAAGTCATTGAAACTAGATTCGTTTCGACTTGGAACAAAGCGTCACTGATTCGGTTGAGTCGGGTTGGTTGCGTCAGGAGTCCGCGAAGATGGTTACCCCGCGAGCGAATTGGAAAGGCTATATCAAGTTTGGAGAGGTCGCGTTCCCTGTTGCCTTTTACACAGCGGCATCGTCCTGCGAACGGATAGCCTTTACATGATGCGTCCACGTCGCCCCTCCCTGCCGTTGCTCGACGAGTCACGCTTAACGCTGCTGTCTCGTCCGATCCGCAAGCGCGACCCCGACCAGCCGAGTCTACCCTTCGATCCAATGCCGTCACGCGTCGAGCCATGTCTCGCGCTGCTCAAGCCGACCGTGCCTATCGGATCGGATTGGCTCTATGAGGTGAAGTGGGACGGTTATCGATTGGCAATCCACATCGAGCCAAAGCGCGTGCGGGTCATCACTCGCGGCGGCCATGACTGGACCCACCGCTTCCCCACCATCGCTGCTGCGGCAAAAGACCTTGGGGTAACAACTGCCATCCTCGATGGTGAGGCGGTCGTTCTTGACGAGCGGGGCCGATCTGATTTTGCCGCCCTGCAGCGTTCGCTCGGCGGGCGGGGGGGCAAACGGGTATCGACCGAGTCCAGCCTTTTCGCGTTCGACCTGGTCTATCTCGATGGGCATGATCTGACCCGCACCGAGCTTGCAGTGCGCCGGCACCTGCTTGAAGACCTTGTGCCGGAAGACGGCGACGGCGCGATCCGTCTTTCCGAGGAGATAGAACTGCCCGCCGAAGACCTGCTCGAGCACGCCTGCCATCATCAACTGGAAGGGATCATCGCCAAGCATCGTGACCGACCTTACCGAAGCGGCCGGACCGGTGACTGGCTGAAGATCAAGTGTGTCCAGAGCGAAAGCTTCATGATCGTTGGCTACGAGCAGTCGGCAGTCGCGCGGGGCGGCATCGGCAGCTTGCTGTTGGCCGGTAGGAAGGGATTCGATTGGGCTTTTGTGGGATCAGTCGGGACTGGATTCACTGCGAAGGATGCCGAGCACCTGAAAAAGACGCTCGATCCGTTGAAGACGAACCGGCCGGTCGTTCCGCTGAGGGGCAAGCGCTTCGTCTTCGTGCAGCCGACGCTGATCGCTGAGATCGAGTTTCGGGGCTGGACTGGGGACGGCAACCTCCGTCATGCATCGTACAAGGGGCTTCGGGAGATCCAGGACAACGCGGCAGTGTATGATTTGACGGAATGATCCGACGCCTGGCCAGCTGGTCGTCCTCTGCAGATCTTGGCCGGCCCCGAATTCGCAAAGCAATGCCGGCTACCACCTCGAGCCAGATCCGCGATGAACTACTTCTCAATCAAGCCGCCACCCGGGCCTTTGCGAGGCGCTTCATCGCCTGCTCCAGCGGCCGCTGGCCGTCGCAATAGTCCTCCCAAGCCGACGATTTCGACAGAAGCGCCGGAACAGTGCGGATGGTAAAGCGCTTGGGGTCGAGGCCGGATTTGACCTGCGTCCAGCTCAACGGCATCGAGACAGTGGCGCCCGGTCGAGCCCGCGGCGACAACGGCGCCACCGCGGTTGCCATTCGGTCGTTGCGAAGATAGTCGAGGAAGATGCGGCCGTTCCTCAGGCTCTTCGTCATCTTGATCAGATAGAGTTGCGGATTGTCGCGCGCCATCTGTTGGCAGACGTCATGCGCGAAGCCCTTCGCTTGCGCCCAAGAAAGCGGCTCGCTCTTGTCGACGGCAAGCGGGGTGACGACGTGCAGGCCCTTGCCGCCGGTTGTCTTGCAGAAGCTTATCAGGCCCAGTTCGTCGAGACGGTCGCGCATTTCGCGGGCTGCGGAAACGACCTCGGAGAAGGGCACACCCGGACCTGGATCGAGGTCGAAGACCAGTCGTCCCGGCACCTCAGGCTTATGCGGCTCGCAATTCCAGGGATGCAGTTCGACGGCGCCGATCTGCGCGACGGCAGCCAGACCCTCGACCCGGTCGATCTGCAGATAGGGCTTTTTGTCGCCGAAGACTTTGACCAGTTCGAGCAGGTTGGAGGTGCCGGGCATAGCGTGGCGCTGGAAGAACTGCTCGCCGCCGACCCCGTCGGGTGTCCGGATGATGGAACATGGACGTCCCTTGATGTGCTCGATCAGCCAGGAACCGACCGCTTCGTAGTAACGGGCCAGCTCCTCCTTGGTGACGGGTTTGCCGTCATTGGCATCCGGCCACAGCGGCTTGTCAGGGTTGGAGATCAGCACGTCCATGACCTCCGCCTTGGCGCCCTTTCGCCTGACCGGCCTGGCCTTCGTCTCCGCCGCCGGCTGCGGCACGTCCGTCTGCGCGGGTTTCGCCGGCCGTTCGGCCTTGACCTCCTTGGCCGGCTTGTCTGTGCGCAGCCCCTTGAACGCCGCCTGCCGGACAATACCGTCGGCCGTCCAGCCTGCGAATTCAATTTCCGCCACGAGCTCCGGCTTCAGCCACTTGACCTCGGCCTCCTTTTTCGGCGCGCCGATGCCGGTGAAAGGCGATTTCACCGTCTCGAGCGCCTCCAGCTTCGGAAGCAGCGTTTCCACCTTCTTCGCACCATATCCGGTGCCGACGCGGCCGACATAAACGAAGTGGTCGCCCCGGTAGACGCCGACCAGCAGAGATCGGAATTTACCGTTGGTCTTGGCATAGGCGCCGATCACGACTTCGTGGCCAGCGCGGCATTTCGACTTTGCCCAGCTTTCGGTGCGGCCGGATTGATAGGGTGCATCCGCCTGTTTCGAGACGATGCCTTCCAGTGACAGTTTGCAGGCAGACCGAAGGACCGCATCACCGCCCGTTTCGAAATGCTCGACGAAACGGATGCGCGGATCGCTGCCGGCGTCGGACAGAAGGCTTTGAAGCCGCTCCTTACGCTCGACGAGTGGCAAGGATCGCAAATCTTCGCCACCCTCATAGAGAAGATCGAATGCGAAATAGACGAGCTCGCCGGTCCTGCCTTCCGAGAGAGCCGCCTGCAGGGCTGCAAAATCCGGCGCGCCGCTTTCATCGAGTGCGCAGATCTCGCCATCGATGATGGCGTCCGGCAGGGCCGACGCTGCCTGGGCAATCTCGGGATACTTGCCGGTCCAGTCGAGTCCTTTCCTGGTCTTCAGCGTCGTCTCGCCATCCAGCACCCGCATCTGGATCCTGTAGCCGTCGAACTTAATCTCGTGAATCCAGCCGGTGCCGGGGGGCGGGCGCTCCACGGTTTGGCAAAGCTGCGGCGCAATGAAATCAGGCAGATCGACCGTTGTGACCGTCTTCGATTTTCGCCCGGCCCTGTCATCCTCTTTTCGCTCTTCGGCCGCCAGTCCCTGATTGCTGTCCCAGACGGCATCGGCCTGAACGTCGCCGCCCTCGACCATGAAAGGCTTGGGTTTTCGTCCCCTTCCCGTGGCAATCATCTCCATCGTACGTCCGGAGGCAACTGATGTCTGGTTTTCCTCAAGTATGGCCGCGCCGTTCTCGTCGACGGAGAACTCGTCGTGGTGTTTGATCAGCAGCCAGTTTGTCCGCTTGCCGCGGTCGCGATCGTTGCGCATGCGCACCAGCACGAAGCTGCCGTGCAGCCGTTTGCCCTCCAGCGTAAACTTGAAATCGCCTTTCGCCAGGGCCTGCTCCGGGCTCATCTTGCCTTCCGGTTCCCAATAGCCCCGATCCCAGAGCATGACCGTGCCGCCGCCATACTGGCCTTTCGGAATGGTGCCTTCGAAATCACCATAGTCGAGCGGGTGGTCTTCGACCTCGACGGCCAGCCGCTTGTCATGCGGATCGAGGGACGGCCCCTTCGTGACGGCCCACGACTTGAAGACGCCATCGAGCTCGAGCCTGAGGTCGTAATGCAGGCGGGTAGCATCATGTTTCTGGATGACGAAGCGACGACGATTGCTGCGCGCGAGGCGCTTTTCACCGCTCGGTTCGGCGGTTTTCTGAAAATCGCGCTTCGACCGATAGGTCGATAGTTTGTCCGTGGCCATGGTCGTTCCCAAAAAGCGGTCCGACAATGAAATGTCAGCAGGTGGCTGGAAGTTCCGTGGCGTTGCCTCAACGCACCTTAGGGCGAGGGCTAGTTCAGCGGCCTGGCCATCCTGGATGCTTCATAGACGCCAATGGGAAGCCGGCCAGCCCACGGGTGACCGTTATCCACCCGATGACGACCTCGACAAGCTGAGGCATTCTCATTTCCAGGATTTCTGCTATCGTTCACTTGTCATGGGAGTTGGCGTCATGGTTGCAGCAAGTTTGGTTCCGGATGCGTTTTACTGGGCGAAGTCCTCGAAGCACTTCGACGGACGAATAACGATCGTTCAGGTCTCCACGGTTTTCGGGGAGGATCCTGCTTACTGGACGCTGGCGCTCGTGGGAACCGATCAGCACGCCATGCCCGCGGACTTCGAGATCATCGCTTCGGCAGAGCTCGCAGACGGATACCCCCTCCGTCATGCCGCCGAGTGAACCACCAATCCGACAAGTTTTCCCTTCGGAGGATCACCGGAACAGGATGATTGGCTTCGCCGCGCTCGGCCTTGCGGAAACTCGGTGCATTAAATTCGCTCGGCGCGTGGGATGCAAACCTGGTAAGTCGCCAGCCGTCGAAGCGTGTAAGCGAGCTCGTCGGCATCATATGGTTTGGAGAAGAACACCCCACGCTCGGGCAGGCCCTCCCTGCCGATCGTCACCCTCCCCGACACGACGACGATCTCGATCAGGGGCCATCTTTCGCGGACCAAGGCGGCCAGCGCCAAGCCATCCATCGTACCCGGCACCTCGACCTCGGTCAGGACGATGGCGATATCGCTCCTGCGTTCCAGGATGAGGACCGCATCATCCGCGTTCGTCGCCTCGAGCGCTTCCAGTCCGACCGCTTCGACAACGTCCACCGCCATCATCATCAGCAGGGGCTCGTCTTCGACGACGAGCACTGCATGCCTTCCGTGAGGATGCGTCATGCCGTATTACCGTGAATCATAACCGCGAACCTCCGCATTTCAATTTGGTTCCCGGACGTCCATTTGATGGTTGGCAGGTTTATGCGCCCGTTTTGCCGGGGGACTTGAATTGAACATAACCCGAAGCTATCTACGGATCATCGGCGTTGCTGGTGAGTGCTCCACGCGAGTGTTCGCGACTGCCGAAGTCGCTTATCTGCTTTTGACCACGGATGTACTGGCACTGGTGTGAAGAGCGATGTTGGAAAGGTCGGTGCGATTTCGCCCCGGCCTTTTTTATTGCCCGCTGCTCGGGGTAGAGAGCTTGGCCCCGCGTTTGACGGCGCTCGCGCACCGAGAATTCGGAAAAAACCGGTGCGTTCACCATCTCCGTAACGTCCGGTTGGCACGCCGCGACCTCGGCGAATAAATCGGCAGCGGTTCGGCCGGGCCGAGACTCTTTGGGCCGGTAAAAAATGTCTCGCCTTAATCTCCTGTGCAAAGGAAAGCACAACTTTAGGAGTTAAAAGTCCCATCGCCTATGTGAGGCTTTTGAATTGCTCATTGGAGGTCGCTCGCTCCACGCCTCATTGTCCGCTCGTTTTGCCGCGGCACCGGGAGGGATAGTATTATTTCGGGGTCTCGTCGCCGTATATTTAAAAAAATCAATTGCATACTTCCCTGCGGCGGCGAGGAACAAAAATCTTCTCTGGCGGTTTTGAGAGCATGGATCTGCCTGATCCGCAAACGGAGGAAACACCATATGAAGAAGATCATGTTGGCAGCGGCAATTTTTGGCGCCTCTGTCGTCGCAACTTTCGCCCAAACACCGCCGGCTCCATCTCCGGATGGAAATACACCAGCAGTTGCAACCCCGGATACCAAAAATCCGACTGCGCCCGTTGAGGGTGCCAACAGCTTTACCGAAGCTCAGGCGAAGGATCGCATTGCGGAAGCCGGCTACACCGACGTCAAGGATCTCAAGCTCGACGACAAGGGGATCTGGATGGCCTCTGGCATGAAGGATGGCAAAGCCGTCTCCATAGCCCTCGATTATCAAGGCAACATCGTCGCCAAGTAACCCAAGGAGAAGCATGATGAGAACTGTAACCGGACTTTTCGATGACTACTCTGACGCTCGCTCCGCCGTCACCAAATTGGAAGCGGCAGGCGTTCCCTCAACCGACATCAGTATCGTCTCCAACAAGGCCGGCCGCATCGATCGCGACTCCGACGTTGGAGAGGATGCCGCGACCGGTGCCGGCATTGGCGCTGCCCTCGGAGGCGCTGGCGGCCTGCTCACCGGACTGGGCCTGATGGCCATTCCCGGTGTCGGACCGGTGGTTGCCGCAGGCTGGCTTGCCGCGACTGCGGCCGGGGCTGTTGCCGGCGCCGTCGCTGGTGGTGCCGCTGGTGGCCTAATCGGCGCCCTCACCGACTCCGGCGTCTCGGAAGATGATGCCCACCTTTATGCCGAAGGCGTCCGCCGTGGTGGCAGCTTGGTTACGGCCCGGGTCGACGACGCCCGCGCTTCCGAGGCGCAGGCCATTCTCCAGGGTTCGAACTGGGTCGACCCGGTTGAACGTCGGCGTGCCTATAACGAGCAGGGATGGACCCGGTTTGACGATACGCTCGATCCATATGCCCCTGAACAGATTGCGCAAGAGCGCGACCGGTACCGGCGGACCGCCATCTAACCGGCTTCGAGTTCAACCCTCCTCGCGCTGCGCAAGGAGGGTTGAAGTGCAGCTGGCGTCTCCCCTATCGAGCACCATCTTGCGATAGCGGCAAAAGCCACACGTCGCTTGATGAGATGGCGTTTCCGCCGCGGGGATCGATGGCCGCGGTGGTATGCCATGGCTGGCAATGAAATCGCGAAGAGCTGCTTCCGCGTGCTTCGCCTTGGAGCAGCAACGCCGATAACGTGCGATCTCCTGAATTTTGAATCATAGCACGTTGCTCTGACCTCAGAGCTGCCGCGGCGAGCTTGTTTTGAAGAGACGGCGTTTCCACTGCCCGTGACGGACATTGGCTTGTGTTTGCCATGGGCTTGTGTTTTTCCGTCGACAACGACGGAGCGGCGCCTGGCCGATAATCGCGATAGAGGAATGGATCACAATGCTCTCCGCCGAACAAAAGAGTGAATTTCATCGAGCCTTCGAACGTCGCCGGCCTTATGCCGATGGTGAAGCGGACGCGTATCTTGAATCTGACAGCGTCACTGCATTTTCTCCTCTAGAAGACAGTGACCTTTCGTTTCGGTTGGCGCTGACCAGCAATGAGACACTCGACCTTGCGACCAACCCGATCTGCGCGGGACGGCTGGCCGCAGCCTTGCTCGACCTGATAGCGAAGAGGGGGACTTTGTCGTCGACCTGACGATCTGGGACGCTGGAAGCGGGGAGCAGCTTGTGATGCTCAAGCCCTGACGAGCCCACGGTTAGGATACCGCGGCGATCTTCGCCGTCAGCGGGTGCATGTAACCCACTTTCGCGTTTGCGCTAACGAAGACGAAGACGAAGACGAAGACGAATTTGGCCGGTCAGCCTGGGTGATCAACTGGCTTGGATAGCCCGAAACCTGCGCACTCTAGCATGCGATCCGCAGGTTTTGTCCGAGCACCATCGTCTGAGGCCGCCACGAGATTGATCCAGAAAGAGCCAGCCGCAATTTGGACCTTGACACGCACGTACAGGACGGCGTGCGTGTCGCGACGTCAGCAGTTCGGCGGCTGACTGGGCGATACGAGTACTGATTGCATCCAAATCTTTGGCATCCGCCGGACGCCACTGGATCCTGCCTCCAACGCAGCTCAGTGATTGCTGCAGTTGCGCACGCCGGGCCATGCCGGCAACGAGGTCGAGATCGTCCCGGCTGATCGGGCTTGCATCATATTCGGACAGAAACAGGCGGCTAAGAGCCTCCCGCAACTCCTTAGCTTCTCCGAGTTCCTTTTTCGCGTCGGACGGCGACCCGCCGGCCTTAGCTAGTAAGGTATCGCGTTCTTTGTCGTCGATCAGATCGAGACGACGGGCCCAGGCCACGAGGTCATCGTAGCTATTCAGGAAATCCGGGCCCCAACGTTCACCGCGACTATCGACCGTGTTGACGAAGTCGAGCGCTGGATGACCGCCGAGAAGGCTGATGTCATGGATCGTCTTTAGCGTGTTCATAATTTGAATATCGTTTCCGGGAACGATTTGGGCAAGGGCGAGTTGTAACGGTCTAAATGATTTTTACACGTTACACGGATCGGAGCCCCGATGCCCAGCGGTGCCAACAAAAATCATCTGCGCTTTCTGATGTTATGCATAATCTGGGGAAGCACCTGGATCGGAACCAAGGCCGGCATCCAAGCCGTGCCGCCGCTCGTGTTCGCCGGCACGCGGTTCACCGCTGCCGGCATGTTGCTTCTTCTCTACGCTTGGGCGAATGGCAACATAGCGGGGCTGAAGGTGAGAGATGGCATTCGCTTTACCGCCGCCAGTATGCTGATGATTACGCTCTGCTACGGCCCATTGTTCTGGGGCATGCAGTATATCAATTCCGGGACTGCCGCCGTTCTGGAAATGTCGCTCACTCCGATCGCGCTCCTGGTATTTGCTCTCCTGCTAGGCGAAGAGACATTGGATGGCCGGCGGATCTTCGCGATCGCTCTGGGGGTCTGTGGACTGGTCGTCCTGTTCTGGCCGGCTTCCGCCTATGTAAGTCTGCCTGAAGCCTTCCCAGGCGCGAGCCTATGGGGGGGATTGGCGGTTGCATCAGCGGCCTTCACCTATGGTTACGGCTCGGTGTTGGCCCGTCCACTTCTCCGATCCTATCCGGCCTTGTTCGTTTCAGGTGTGACGACCTCGTTCGGAGGCTTCGTGCTGCTGATGGTAGCCCTGGCTTTCGAACCGGGGGCAGTTTCCGCCCTCTCCGGCGACTGGGGCATGATTGCCTGGCTTGGCTGGTTCTTCCTTGTGATCTTTGGCTCGCTAATCGGCTACACGACCTTCATGCGCTTGCTGCGGGATATCGGCGCATCCCGCGCCGGTAGCTATGCCTTCGTTTCGCCGGTCATCGCTGTCGCCCTCGGCGCTGCTGTCTTCGCGGAGCGGATAACAGTGATGGATGTGATCGGCATCATCGTAATGCTGAGTGGCGCCTGTCTCGCCATGTCAGGAGCGCCGGCGACCGAACATGCCGCTCTCGAAAGCTGAATCAGATCGAACTGAGTTCCAGTTGTATCAAATGTTGGAGACCAGAGATGGCAACGACACTGATAACGAAAATCCAGCAGGGGCAAACAGGCGCCTGTTCTTGAGGCAGGGCGGATAGTGGAGCCCTTATCGTTCGCATCCTCCGCGAGCTGGAGGCGCATCGGCCGGATGTGCTCGGAAACGTGCCGGCTGAGCGCTGCGACAAGGGCTTCGGCTTCATCACGCCTGAGGGCGGCGGACAGGATGTGTTTGTTCACGTCTCTGCCTTGCAACGCGGCCGTTCGCTGCGCGAAGGCGATAAGGTCAGCTTCGAGGTCGGAGGACCGCAAGACCGGAAAGTCGAAGGCTGAGAACGTTTCGGTCTTCTGATCGGCTGTCGTAGATTTGCCAGGCTGCTTAGACAGGCGAGCCCAGCACCACGATGTCGTCATAGACCGGCGCGACCGTGCCGAAGATAGCGCGGCCGGGGAAGGCGCTATGCCGGACCTCGCCTCCGATGAGGCGAGGTCGTCACTGATACCCCTAGATGATAGCAAGGCGCGCAGGCCGGGCCGGATGCGCGGTCGGCTTTCTCTTCCAAGGAACAAGAACGGACGGCATGCCGGCTTCCAAGCAGGCGGCCACGAAGGCCTCCCGCGCGATAATGCCGGCGGTGGTGTCGTTGAGGGCGCCACGGCACGTCTTGACTGCTCGCTCGTGGCGCTCTCCGTGACGCAACGGCCATTCGTTTTCGAGAAAGTCCAAGGCGTCGTATGCGCCTGTGAAACTGCGCTCCAAACCGCACTGCAGCCGGATTCTTACCGGCTGGGTCCATGGAACATCGTTCTGCGGCATTTTTTCCTCCTTTCATGCCACCAATGGTCCTGTCGAAATGATATTGTTAGGGATAGCCGATCATTCAAGGACCGTCAGAACCGTCGAGTAGCCCATTGCAAACGCCAGCGCCGTCCCCAATGTCAGGCGGCGTCCTAGAAACAGGATGAGGCCCTTTTTCTTGCGGGCCCTGGGAAGGATCGGGCCATCATATGATCATGAAACTCTTTTCCAACTCCAGTCGCTCCCGAGAGCGCTTTCTCGAAGCCATTCTCCAAAGTGCGATCGAATATGCGATCATCTCGACAGATCTGGATGGGCTGGTGACCACCTGGAATGAGGGCGCGCGACGGATCCTCGGATGGGATGAGGCCGAGATGGTCGGCCGGCCTGCGGCCGTGATTTTTACCGAGGAAGACCGGCAGGCGGGGGTTCTTCAACGGGAAATGACCGCCGCTTTGACCGAAGGTCATGGCAATGACGAGCGCTGGCACGTTCGCAAGGACGGCTCGTTGTTTTGGGCGTCGGGTCAGATGATGGCATTGACGACGGATGACGGCGAAGTCGAGGGCTTCGTGAAGATTCTCAGAGATCAGACAGAGCAGAGAGAGAACGAGGAACGACAGCGCGTTCTGATGCACGAGCTCTCGCACCGGATGAAGAATACGCTCACCGTCATTCAGGCTATCACCAGCCAATCCTTCCGAAACGCGAGCTCTATAGAGGATGCGGAACAGGCGATCTCGGCACGGATCAATGCATATGCCAAAGCGCACGAAATTTTGCTACAGCGGAATTGGCTGGGCGCTACCCTGACGGCGATTGTCGAGGCGACGGCTATCAATCTCGGACTAGAGACGTCGGAACGGTTCAAAGCAAGCGGTCCTGCTGTTGAATTGGGTCCTCAGGCGGCTCTTTGCTTCTCCCTCGTGCTGCACGAACTTGTCACCAACGCCAACAAGTATGGTGCGCTATCGGGAGAGACCGGGATAGTCGAAATCGATTGGTCTGTGCGCGACGAGGCGGGTGACAAGCGCCTAGACTTCCGTTGGCGGGAGGTCGGTGGCCCTGCGGTAGAAGCGCCGGATAAGAAGGGGTTCGGCTTTCGACTCATCAACTCCAGTCTCTCCGCCTTCGGCGATGTCACTGTTGGCTACGCGCCGACAGGTTTCGTCCTGTCGGTGGACGCATCGCTTCTGAAACTGCAATTCAAAACGTATTCCGACGCTGAGGAATAATTCGAGAGAACGATCTGCAAGAGTTAGGGGCGCTTGGCGTCGTCGGTTCGGAACCATTCGCACCGATTGACATTGCTTCTGGATCTCGCAAACGGCGGACGCTTGATGCACAACAACAGGAAGCAGTTCTTCGTCCTCGCTCTTGCCTTTCTGATGAGCATGTTCTTTCGCAGCTATTTCGGCGTGGTCGGTCCGATGGTCGCTGCCGACATCGATCTCGACCCCAGCCGCTATGGATACGCGGCGTCGGCCTTCTTCATTTCGTTCGGGCTGCTGCAGATGCCACTGGGCTCAGCCTTCGACCGCTTCGGCGCAGGAACGCCTATGACTGTTTTAATGATCGTCGGCGCCATGGGGGCCGCGTTGGTCGCCATGGCACGAACGGCCGGACAGCTTGTTGCCGGTCAGGCGGTCCTGGGCGCGGGATGCGCGCCGATCTTCATGGGAGTGGTCTATCAGTTCGGAAGTCTTGGCGACGGGGTGGCCGCGCGGAGAAAGATCACCGCCGTCAGCGCTGTTGGCACCATCGGCGCCCTTCTATCGGCGTCGCCTATGGTTTGGCTTTCTGAAGTCCTCGGGTGGCGCGGGGCGATGCTTGTTGCAGCGTCAGCGATGGCGCTTTGCGCGGTTGGCGTCGCCTTTCAAATGGCACCAACGCCACAAGAAGGACAATCGGAAGAGGCGACTGAGAGCAGGCCAGCGGGCTTAGTCTACCTCTTGCCAATATGCCTAACCCTGTCGCTCGGAGGGACTTTTCGCAATGCTTGGGCGACCCCTTACCTGTCCGGGGTGTTCTCCGCGGATCAGCGTGTCTCAGGTTTCGCGCTGACGATCGTGAGCGCCGTCGGCATAGCGACGTCCTTTGCTATTCCCGCGCTCGTATCCAAAGTGTCACCGCGAAGCATCGTGACGGCTGGGATGGCCGCGGCGACGATCGCCGCTTTCGCCATGGCCGTTTCACCCGGCTCCAGTATTGTCGCCGCCGTCGCTCTGATCTGCCTGCTTTATTCAATCGGCAACCTCCATCCCCTGGTTATGGCCGAAGCGCAGGAACTCGCACCTTCCAAGCACCGAGGCCTTTTGTTGGGCTTTCTCAACACCCTTGTGTTTTTCGGAGTTGCGATCTCTTCGGCTGTATTTGGATGGATCGCCCAAAGTGCCGGTGGACCCTCCGCCACGTTTGAGATCATCTTGTTCAGTACCGCAGGCTGTCTCGCCATCGGCCTGACAGCGTATTTGGCGAGGCCAGCCTGGCGGAGCATCGCAAACCAACGTTAACCGGTCGCCGAGCGAAAGGTGGATCTGTCGAGCGCCAATTTGCGGCCGATCCGAGCATAGCCAGCGTCAAAGGCAGGTCGTGCCCCTCTGTCGCGCGGAATTTATTTCAGTTCAAATTACTTAGTCACTGCTGGAACTTTTTCTGGAGCGTCGCGTTTTGAGCGCGGATGTGATTGCGATTTTTCGCTAACGTCCGCCTTTCCATGTCCGCTCACCATTGCGCCCCGCGTCTCCGCGGGGCGATTTTTGCGTATATTTGGTGGGGATCAGCTCCCAGTGTTAACCTGGTGCATGGCCACTTCTGATCTTGCCTTGTCGACCAGTCAAAATGCTCGTCAATCGTTGATCTTAGCTGTGTTCTCGGGCCGAATTGGCGGGCCCACCTTCCACTGAACGCTTGGGGTGCCGTTGATCGGCGTCTTCCCCGATCCTAATGCTTGCCGACACTATTCGTATTGTCGGTCAGCAGACGCAACATGCCCCACGCCGTGGCTCGTGACCGCTCTATCGCCGGGAAGCGAAAAGATCTGTCGCCATAGGCCAATCATGCCGATTCATCTCGGTTTCGCGACACCTGCAGGGTTCTGTAAATTTTGCGGTCATCACCGATTTTTGAATACCGGAGGCGTTGTTGTTGTGTTTTTCCAGTGTGTTAGCAGCCGGCGATGAAGAGTGCTAATTTCTTTGTTTTGACCTCTTGAAATCAAAACACCGACAAACCAGATCATTTTGCGCAAAACGCTCGAGTGAGGTTTTGCACCCGCCCGGACTAGTCATCCGGTCCGGGCGGGGGAACAACGTCATCATTGTTTGTCCATCGGAGGGAAAACATGTCGTTCCGACCGCTTCATGATCGCATTCTTGTCCGCCGGGTTGAGTCTGAAGAGAAAACCAAAGGCGGAATCATCATTCCCGATACCGCCAAGGAAAAACCTCAGGAAGGCGAGGTCATCGCCGTCGGCCCCGGCGCGCGCAACGATGCCGGCCAGATCCAGGTGCTTGACGTCAAGGCTGGCGATCGCATCCTGTTCGGCAAATGGTCCGGCACAGAGATCAAGATCAACGGCGAGGACCTGTTGATCATGAAAGAAAGCGATGTCATGGGCGTCATCGAAGCCCCGGCAGAGCAGAAGCAGGCCGCCTGAGCCGTCCACCCCACCAATCTATCAGTCAAATAGCTGCCTATTAGAGGAGTTAGAGAAATGGCTGCAAAAGACGTTAAATTTAACACCGATGCTCGTGAACGCATGCTGCGTGGGGTCGATGTGCTTGCCAACGCAGTGAAGGTGACCCTCGGCCCGAAGGGCCGCAACGTTGTGATCGACAAGTCCTTCGGCGCACCGCGCATCACCAAGGACGGCGTTTCGGTCGCCAAGGAAGTCGAACTCGAAGACAAGTTCGAAAATATGGGCGCCCAGATGCTGCGCGAGGTGGCATCGAAGACCAACGATCTCGCCGGCGACGGCACCACGACCGCAACCGTGCTTGCTCAGGCAATCGTCAAGGAAGGCGCCAAGGCGGTGGCGTCGGGCATGAACCCGATGGACCTGAAGCGCGGCATCGACCTGGCCGTTGACGCCGTGGTCAAGGAACTGAAGACTAACGCGCGCAAGATCTCCAACAATTCGGAAATCGCCCAGGTCGGCACGATATCGGCCAATGGCGACGAAGAGATCGGTCGGTATCTTGCCGAGGCCATGGAAAAGGTTGGCAACGAGGGCGTCATCACCGTTGAAGAAGCCAAGACCGCCGAAACCGAACTCGAAGTCGTCGAAGGTATGCAGTTCGACCGCGGCTATTTGAGCCCTTATTTTGTGACCAACCAAGATAAGATGCGCGTCGAGCTCGAAGATCCCTATATTCTCATCCACGAGAAGAAGCTGTCGAACCTGCAGTCGATGCTGCCGGTTCTCGAAGCCGTCGTCCAGTCCGGCAAGCCGCTCCTCATCATCGCTGAAGACGTCGAAGGCGAAGCTCTTGCAACGCTCGTCGTCAACAAGCTGCGTGGCGGCCTGAAGATCGCTGCCGTCAAGGCGCCTGGCTTCGGCGACCGCCGCAAGGCCATGCTCGAAGACATCGCCATCCTGACCGGCGGCACCGTCATCTCCGAAGACCTCGGCATCAAGCTTGAAAACGTGACGCTGAACATGCTCGGCCGTGCCAAGAAGGTGTCGATCGAAAAGGAGAACACGACCATCATCGACGGCGTCGGCTCGAAAACGGAAATCGATGGCCGGGTCGCGCAAATCCGCGCCCAGATCGAAGAGACCACTTCGGACTACGACCGCGAGAAGCTCCAGGAACGCCTTGCCAAGCTCGCCGGTGGCGTTGCCGTCATCCGCGTCGGCGGCTCGACGGAGGTCGAAGTGAAGGAAAAGAAGGACCGGGTCGACGACGCCCTGCATGCGACCCGGGCAGCGGTCGAAGAGGGTATTCTGCCCGGCGGTGGCGTTGCCCTTCTGCGGTCGGTCAAGGCGCTCGACAATCTCACCACCGCGAACCAGGACCAGCGCGTCGGCATCGAAATCGTGCGACGTGCAATCGAAGCCCCGGTGCGTCAGATCGCCGAAAACGCCGGCGCGGAAGGCTCCGTGATCGTCGGCAAGCTGCGTGAGAAGACTGAGTTCTCCTACGGCTGGAACGCTCAGACTGGCGATTATGGCGATCTCTATGCGCAGGGCGTCATCGACCCGGCCAAGGTCGTTCGCACCGCGCTTCAGGATGCAGCCTCGGTTGCCGGCCTGCTGGTGACGACGGAGGCTATGATCGCTGAAAAGCCCAAGAAGGAAGCCGCTCCGGCGATCCCCGCCGGTGCCGGCATGGATTTCTAAGGCCGCCGGCCCGCCCTGCTCTTGAAGGGCGGGCCTCCAGCAATGGAGGAACAAATGGTTCAAACGATCATCAAGAAGTCGCAAGCGCCGCTTGATTCCCGTGACCTCGAAGTCTGCCGACACGTCTTCGATGACCTCAGAACTGTGGCGGACTTGCCTCGCAATTCTGAAGAAGCTGAACGCATCGCGGCAATCGTCGTGGAGCTTTATCGGCAGGGCGTTCGCAATCCCGAACACCTGAAGACCATGGTTCGGGCCGCGCGCGGACTGTTCGAAAAGCAACCCACCCAGGCCGCGTGACATGGGAGAGTCGACAACGTCCATTGGTCCTATATCCGTGGAGTCAGAACATGAGAAAGGAAACTGATAGCAATTCTGCAGCCAAGCATGCCGCAGCAACAATAAGCGCCGCGCATCTGTTGCACCCGGCCATGCATTTCGATCATCCCCGCCACGTGCTGTTGGCGGACAATATCAGCAAGGACGAGAAGCGGGCTATTCTGGCCTCTTGGGCGTCCGACGTATGTGCAATCGAATCCATGCCAGCCTGGCGACGCTATCCCGGGACAGAACGGATTGTCTCCTATGATGAGGTTCTTGCGACCTTGAAGGCTCTCGATGGTGACGATCAAAACACGTCAGCGCAAAAGCAGACGGCTTCCGTCAATGACAGCCAAAGCCGCCGCCGTAGATCGCTGTCGCACCGATCCGGCGGCTTCGGTCTGTGCAGCTACTGGAAACGAGGACTCAGACAACCATTCGAGATCTAACCGCTCCCCCTGACCGCCGCGTGCCTGTTTCGGACGCGGAGAAGATTTTTACCGACGACTCTTTGCTCAACTGAGGAGGTTTTGCCGATGAAGATCGCTCAGATCGCGCCGCTCGCCGAAAGCGTTCCGCCGAAGCTCTATGGGGGAACGGAGCGGATTGTATCCTATCTCACCGAAGAACTTGTCTCGCAGGGCCACGACGTCACGCTTTTTGCCAGCGGCGACTCCGTCACCGACGCCCGGCTCGTATCCTGCGCGGACGTTGCGCTGCGGCTTAACCCGGCGGTCAAGGACCAACTGCCGCATCAGATTGTGATGCTGGAGGAAATTCGCTGCCGCGCGCATGAGTTTGATGTCCTGCATTTCCATATCGATCTGTTGCATTTCCCGCTGATCCGAAATTTTGCCGACCGCACGCTGACAACCTTGCACGGCCGTCTGGATCTGCCGGATCTCAAGCCCTTCTACCAGACCTTCGCAGATGTTCCGGTCGTTTCGATCTCCAATGACCAACGTAGGCCTATGCCACCGGTCCATTGGGCGGGAACGGTTTACCACGGTCTGCCCACCGGTCTGCTGCCTTTCACGGAAAAGCCAAAGGGCGATTACCTTGCGTTTCTCGGCCGCATTTCGCCGGAAAAGCGACCCGATCGTGCAATAGAGATCGCGGCAAAAGTCGGCATGCAGCTGAAGATCGCCGCCAAGATCGACAATGCCGACATGGCCTACTGGGAAACGGTCATCGAGCCGATGATGAAACGTCATTCCAATGTCGAGTTCATCGGCGAGATCGATGAGCATCAGAAAGCAACCTTCCTTGGAAATGCAGGAGCCTTGCTTTTCCCGATCGATTGGCCGGAGCCGTTCGGACTGGTGATGATCGAGGCAATGGCCTGCGGCACTCCGGTCGTCGCCTTCGGCTGCGGCTCGGTGCCGGAGGTGATCGACAACGGCGTGTCCGGAATTCTGGTCGACAGCGTCACCGACGCGGCCGAGAACGTCGAATGGGCGCTTCGGATGGATCGCCACAAGGTGCGGGCCACGTTCGAGAAGCGCTTTACCGCGGAAAGGATGGCGTACGACTACCTCGACCTCTACCGTAGCCTACCCGGCGTCCGTTCCAAAGTCGCTCCAGTTCGCCGGTCGAACGGGCAGCCGCTCGACTTGCAGCTCGTCGTCTGAGATTTCAGGAGGAGCAATGTCTTCTATAGACAGCAGCCCAGTGCCAGCATCGTCCGGCCCGATGGCAACGGTCGAGAAATTTTTCATTCCGGCTACCTCATCACTGCAGGAGCGCCGGCCGCTCACTCTAAAGCACGGCGATACTTTCGCCGTCTTTGATCACAATGGCGATGCAGTTTCGGGACCAGACAGCCCGGAAGGCCTGTTTCATCGCGATACCCGATATCTCTCGCATCTCAGCCTGACGATCAACGGCAAGCCCCCAATGCTGCTGTCGTCGATACTGCGCGATGACAACGCGACGCTCACCTGCGACCTCACCAATCCCGACCTCTTCGACGACAAGGGTCGGCTTGTCCTCGGCCACGACGTCATCCACCTGCGCAGGTCTCGCTTCCTCTGGAATGCTCAGTGCTACGAGCGACTGTCGATAAGGAATTTTGATGACCGCCCGCGGCCCATTCGTATCGAGATCACTTTCGGAGCGGATTTCGCCGATCTCTTCGAAGTTCGCGGAACCGTAAGGGCAAAAAGAGGGCGCCATCTTTCTCCTGTCGTTGAGCAGGATTGTGTCTTTCTCTCCTATATCGGCCTCGACAACCAAAATCGATCAACGCAACTTTCCTTCGATCCGAAGCCGACCGAACTCACCACCGGCCATGTCACTTATGATCTCCAGCTGGCGCCGCACGAGAGCCGGTCTCTGTTCATAGAAATCGGCTGTGACCAGAAGGAGACTCGAAAACCCGGCCATCGTTCGTTCTTCCTTGCGCTGCGGGATTCGCGCAGAGCCCTGCGCGCCTCTTCGTCGCGCGCCGCCTCGATCACAACGTCGAACGAAATCTTCAACGAAGTCGCCCAACGCAGCATCTCCGATCTCTACATGCTGATGACCGACAAGCCAGAAGGCCCCTATCCCTACGCCGGGATTCCCTGGTTCAGCACAGTCTTCGGGCGCGATGCTCTGATTACGGCGCTGGAGACGCTCTGGCTCGATCCGGAGATCGCACGCGGAGTCCTTGGCCACTTGGCAACCAACCAGGCAACGGAGATCGATCCAGTCGCAGATGCGGAACCCGGCAAGATCCTGCACGAGGTGCGCTGTGGCGAAATGGCCGAGCTCGGCGAGGTTCCTTTTCGCCGCTATTACGGCAGCATCGATTCGACGCCGTTGTTCGTGATGTTGGCCGGTGAATATCTCGGGCGAACCGGTGATTTTGCGACCATCGACCGTCTCCTGCCGCATATCGAAGCCGCACTGACATGGATTGATGACCATGGCGATCGCGACGGCGACGGCTTCGTCGAATATGGGCGACAGACGGAAGAAGGGTTGGTCAACCAGGCATGGAAGGACAGCCACGACTCCATTTTCCACGCGGACGGGACGCTCGCCAAGGGTCCGATCGCGATCGCCGAAGTTCAGGCCTACGTCTATGGCGCGTGGCAGGCGGCGGCCGAGATCTTTCAGCGCCTCGGCCGGCCGGAACGGGCCGCCGGCTTCTTAGCGCGTGCGGAGGGGCTGCGTAGCACCTTTGATACGAGCTTCTTCGACGAGGAACTTGGCACCTACGTGCTGGCGCTCGATGGCGACAAGCGACCCTGCAGGGTCCGCTCCTCCAATGCCGGCCATGCCCTGTTCACCGGCATCGCCTATCCCGAACGGGCCAGACAGCTCACCCTCACTTTGATGAGTGCCTCGTCCTTCTGTGGCTGGGGCATCCGCACCATTGCCTCCACAGAGGCGCTCTACAATCCCATGAGCTATCACAACGGCTCGATCTGGCCGCACGACAACGCCCTGATCGCCAGGGGGCTTGCTCGCTATGGCTATCGCGCGGAAGCCGCGCGGATCTTTGAGGGACTCTTTGCCGCTTCGACCTATATCGAATTGCGGCGGCTTCCCGAACTTTTCTGCGGCCTGCCGCGCAGGCGCGCGCAGGGACCGACCTTCTATCCGGTCGCCTGCTCGCCGCAGGCATGGGCGGCGGCAACGCCTTTGTCGTTATTGCAGTCGTGTCTCGGTCTTGAGTTCGATCCGAACGCCTTGCAGATCAGCTTGAACGAGCCGCGCCTTCCGAGCTTCCTCGATGAGGTCACGTTGCGACACCTGTTAATCGGCAATGGTTCGGCAGACATCGCCATTCGACGTTCCGGACTCAATGTCGTTGTGGACGTGATCGATCGCAAGGGCAACATCCGCGTGCTCGCGACGGCATGACCGGTTGCGTCGATCGCGCCCGGAGCAGCGGCCAGTGATGTCATCTATCCTGCTCTTCCTCCTCGGCGGAAAGCAGATCAACGAGCGCGGCAACCCTGCCTGTCGGCAGACGGCGACCTTCGCCCATCAAGGCTTCGTCGTTGTTGGCCCACGCAAATGCCTCGGCAAGTTCAGTCTTGGTCGCACCTGTCGCGATGACTTCAGCCACCAGCGTTTCGTCGGCAGGCCCAAGCACGGCGATGACGTCGTCTGCGGTCATTATCATAGCAACTTTCTCCTCTCTCCCGCTCGGCCCAGATATGGTGGCGCCTCGGAAAATTTTCAATTTTTTCCACCGAGAAATTCCACTCCCCTTGAAATTCTAAGACACTGAATTATATCGATATTAGTCGATTGCCCAATGGGGATTGACACAGGTCCAGGAGACGCCGTTGCTCTTGGCGTCTCCTTGTATCCATGTTGCTTATAAGGAGGATATGGCTATGAGGACAAACCTCGATTTCTCACCCCTGTTCCGATCGAGCATAGGCTTCGACCGGATGTTCAACGCGCTCGAGGCTGCAAGCCGCGCCGAGACGAGCGACAGTTGGCCGCCTTACGATATCGTCAAAGCTGGCGAGAATGATTACCGCATTGTCATGGCACTGGCGGGCTTCTCACAGGACGAGCTGGCGATGACTCAAGAGCAGAACATGCTCATCGTCTCGGGACAGAAGGCGAGCGACGATGACCTCCAATATCTGCACCGCGGCATCGCCAGCGGCTCGTTCCAGCGTCGCTTCGAACTAGCCGACCATGTCAGGGTCGTGAGTGCGGGTTTCGTCAACGGTCTGCTGACCGTCGATCTCAAGCGCGAAATCCCTGAAGAGATGAAGCCGCGCCAGATCGAGATCCGAACCGGCCAGATGCCGAAGGCCGAGACCAAGCAGATCGAGGGCAAGCAGCAGGCGGCTTAAGCCTTCCCCAGCAGACCGCAAGCAAGGCGCCGGGCCTGGTCCGGCGCCGGCAGCAAAGTTTCGCCAAGCGAACCAACAGAAAGGAGAAGAAACATGAGTGTTCGTGATCTGATTCCCTGGGGCCGCAACAATGGCAACCAGGTTTCAAGTCTCTTGCGCGATGACGACCGTGATCCCTTCCTGTCGCTTCATCGTGAGGTGAACCGTCTGTTCGATGATGTCTTCCGCGGCTTTGGCTCCGGCCTGCCGTCCTTCGGCAACGCCTCCGCCCTCGGGGGTGGATGGCCAAGCGTCGAGATCTCCGACACCGACAAGGAGATCAAGGTGACGGCCGAAGTCCCCGGTCTTGAGGAGAAGGACATCGAGGTCCTGCTCAATGATGGCGTGCTGACGCTGAAGGGCGAAAAGCACTCCGAGAGCGAGGATAAGGATCGCCGGTTTTCCGAGCGCTACTACGGCCGCTTCGAGCGCCGCATCCCGTTCGGTGTCAAGGTCAAGGAAGACCAGGTCGACGCCACCTTCAAGAACGGAATACTGACGATCACCTTGCCGAAGACCGAGGAGGCGCAGTCGCAGGTCAAGCGCATCGCCATCAAGAGTTGATCGAGACGAACGCGCGGCGGCGGCCATCTGCACCCGCCGCGCATCCTTTGCCAAGTGATGGAGACTGGCAGACACACAGATAACGAGAGAACAGCGACGGCTTCCGGCTTGCGCGTCTTAAGCGACAACCGGTGGAGCTATCCTGTTTCTCGCACTCATTGTTTCCCGAAAATACCGTTGCGAGGATTTTCAAACCGTCGCGCTCGGTGACGACATTAGGGACCGAACAGCCGAAAGGGCTGGCGGCTTGTTTTCGACCGCCGCAGCGCGCCATTCAGCGAACCTTTGATGGGCTATACGGGAAGTGCCGACACGCTCACCCATTCCCCACGCTCGAATCCGCCATCCGCTGTGCCGAGCGGCATGGAGGCGAATGAGGCCTCCACGTCGGATCTGGAGAGGTTGCAGTCGAAAAGAGGCCAAGATCTGCGCGAGGACAGTCTCAGCAACCGCCGCTCGACGAAACGGCCGGGCCATTATCATGCCGCCCTGATCCTGACATTACTTCTCAACGCGGCCACATGGCCGGCGGCGCTGTCGAGATGAAATTGGTTGACGAGTTCACGCAGTCTGCTCGCCTCACTCGACAAAGACGCCGCCGCTGCGGTCGATTGCTCGACCATCGCCGCGTTCTGCTGGGTGGACTGATCCATTTGATTGACGGCGGTGTTGATTTCGGCGAGCCCCGTGGACTGCTCTCGCGCCGACGTTGCGATGGCTGCCATCAGCTGATTGATCTGAGAGACTTGGTCGCCGATAGACTTAAGCGACTGGCCCGTTTCGAGGACTAATTTCACACCCGTGCCGACTTCGACTGATGACTTTTCGATGAGTCCCTTGATTTCCTTCGCCGCCGTCGCTGCGCGCTGGGCGAGTTCGCGTACCTCCTGTGCGACAACGGCAAAGCCTTTACCGGCTTCTCCGGCGCGGGCTGCCTCGACGCCTGCATTCAGCGCCAGAAGGTTTGTCTGGAAAGCGATTTCGTCGATCACGCCGATGATATTGGATATTTGCTCCGAGCTGTCCTCAATGCGCCTCATTGCCTGTTCGGCTTGAGATACGACGGCAGCAGAACGTTCCGCACTGACATTAGCCTCCTGCGCGACATTACGGGCCTCGTCGGTTCGTTTGGACGCGGTGGCAACGTTGGTGGTAATCTCATCGAGAGCTGCCGCCGTCTCTTCCAACGACGCGGCCTGCTGCTCCGTACGCTTGGAAAGATCTTGCGCACCGGACGCGATTTCGCGCGTTCCATTGTCGATGCTGTGCACCGTTTGCAGGACAGCACCGATTGCCGTCCCGAGTTGCTTGAGGGACGTGTTGAAATCCTCCCGCAGTTGCTCGTATTCCTCAGCGAAGGGCTCCGCCAGCTGGAATGAGACATCGCCGCCTGCAAGACGTCTCAGTCCGTCACCTAGAGTGGTCGTCGCAAACCGTAATTGTTGCGCTTCACGCTCGGTGCGCTCCTGTGCAGCCGCGCGTGCGGCCTCCGACTGGCTTCGCGAAGCCGACGCTTCCTGCTCCAGGTGGAGGACATGTATGGCGTTCTGTCGGAAGACTTCGACCGCTGCTGCCATTGCGCCAATCTCGTCGGCGCGGCCGGCATAAGGGATCTCGCTTTGCAGATCCCCGTCGGACAAGATTTTCATGGCTGAGGCGATGCGGCGGATCGGGCTCGCGACGCCGAGTACGGCGAATATCGTTCCGGCTAAAGCGACTAGAACGGCAAGAGTTGCAATTATTGCTGTGATTATGAATGCCGTGCGTGCCGCGCCGCCACTTGCCGCCACATAGGTCTCGCTCTGGCTCAAGATGAAGGCCACGAGATCAGAAATCTTCTGGCCGACCAAATCGGATTGCGGCTCCATACTCTCGCGGAAAAGGCTGACCGCCTCGGCGCCCTTTCCACTGTCCTGTAGTTTAGCCATATGTTCAGCAAGTTCGCCGTATTTCTTGAGTTCCGAGTTGACCTGGGTGATCAGCTCCCGGCCCCGCTCGGTACGCACGCCTTTCACATATTCATCGATCGCGGTCTGGACAGCGGACTTCGCGTCGTCGACCAGTTTAGCTTCAGCGGCTTGATTTTCTGGTGAAGCCTCCAACAGATAGCGCGCGTAAGCAAGCTTCAAATCGGAGAAATTCCCCTTGATATCCCGCGCGGTAACCAGGCGCTTCATCCAGAAGCCACCAATTTGCTGGGTGTTGTCGTTCAAGGTCGAGATCGTGCTGAGGGAGCTGTAGGACAGGACAACGAGGAAGGCACAAATGACGGATAAAACCGCAATAAGGGCCTGCTTGACATTCGGACGCTTCATTCGGATCTCCAGCTCCTGAGGACGACCGCGCGGGTCACGTAGCTGCAAGAATTCGGCCGATTGGCTAATTTAGAATTAACTTTATTTACTTCTATCGCCGAAGGCTGGATTATTCTCGTTGCTTACAAACGACACATAGCAAAGCCGCCCGCGCGTACCATCAGGGGGTTGCACCCAGGGCCAGTTGCGAATCGTGACAATGCCGCCTGGCGCCGCCCGGGAGCAATCGCGTCGCCTGCTGGTTCCGCTTCACCTGACCAGCGGCAGGCGCAGGAGGCAGTCGGCTCAGTCGGGATCGGCTAGAATCCCAAGGATGCGAGTGGCATCGCATCACGTTCGACTCAAGCTTAGGCACGAACGGCTCTTCGGGGTCGTCTTGTGCGGGCCAACATTCGATCCCGCTGTCGGAATCATGGCATCATTTTACATCGCCCACGGGAGCGTCATACGAAGCGGAGCGATCGGTCGGAATTTCAATGTCGATAAGCAGGGCCTCATTAACCCAGCTTTTCTTGATGCGCCCTTCAAGCTGTTTTTCGACCATCGCACCCACAATCACGGTTCCAAAACCACGTTTTGCCGATTTGGGTGCAATACCGATGCCCAACTCCTGCCATCGGATAGTAAGGCCTGTGCCCAACGGTCCGGGCTTCCAGCTGATTGAAAGTGTGCCCCGCGCAGCGGCAAGAGCACCGTGACGAGCCGCGTTTACGGCGAGTTCATGGAACACGAGCGCAAGCGGCTGAACAACCGGCGCCGGCAGTCGGATATCCGGCCCGCTGAAAGAAGCGCGGGCTGCTGCGAATGGGGTTACCTGCTGGCGAACGAGTTCTTCAACGGAAATGCTTGTCCACCTTCGCTCAGCAAGCAGCGCATGCGCACGAGCGAGCGCTTGGACGCGATGTTGGATTGAGGCGGCATAAAGGGCCGGGTCCTCGGCATTGCTGAGGCGGACGATGCTGTCGACGATGGCCAGCACATTCTTCGTGCGGTGATCGACCTCCCTGAGCAGACGGTGCTCGGAGGCTTCGAGCGCTTCAATGCGCCGATACTCCGTTATGTCGATTTGAGACCCGAAGAAGTACAGGATCTGTCCGTCATCCCCATGTACGGGACTTAGGTGAAGGCGATTCCAGAACTGCTCACCGCTTTTCCTATAATTGAGGATCTCCACATTCACCTCGTGCTCGCCGGCGATGCCGGCACGAATTTCTGCAACGGCAATGGGAGACGTAGCGGGACCCTGCAGGAAACGACAATTGCGTCCGAGAACCTCCTCGGCAGCATAACCTGTCAGTTCGAGGAATGCTTTGTTTGCGAGCACGATCGGCACATCTGCCGTCCGCGCGTCAGCGACCACCATCGGCATTCTGGTACGTTCGAACGCGATCGCTGCCAGCTCTTTCCGATCGGCGGCGGCGACCTTTGATGCTGCGGAGGGCAAATCGCCGTGGAGTTTTCTCGTGGAATGACTAGTCATGCTTCTACGCTTAAGAGAGGTCGCACAATAACGCGGCTCGCATTCCTTTGTTTCCCATGTGGCGACAGTTTGGGATGACCTGGCTTCCTTGAGACGGGGCGGGCAACGTGTCACGGTCACGACCTTCGCCGGAGGGCCGTGATCGCTGCAAGCAGGTTTCACACGTCAGTGGAGTCTCCTGGCACCCTTTGGATTTGGTCAGTCGCAACGCAACTGCTCAACGGCCGGAATGCTTTATGAAGAGATGGCCGGAGCCGACTTCCAACGAATCTCGACGAACAGGAGGATGGATTTCGCGATAACGTTCGCTGATTTCCGCGGCCTGGGCGACGGGGCATTATCGCGCCTGGACCGATGGGCTCGATCCGACCGTCCCGGACAAGTCGCTGATCAAACCCTTACGACCGGGCACGCGTTCCGTCGAACAAGTCTGAGCGATAAACCGGCCGGTCGAAACAGAGCATTCTTTCTTTGCTTCCTGCCCCGGCCGACCTTCCACTCAAGGCTTGCCGCTTCAGGCGAGCAATCGCTGCAGCCCGTGGTAACGGAACCATCTCCTGTCGCCGCGGTTTGGTAGGCTTCGACAAGCTCTCAATCCTACGGTGCATCCATGGCTATACTTTCCGAGCGCGATCGAGACGCGGCCGCCTATCCGATACAGTCGCTCTTTGTCCCGTTTCCCTTCGTCTGCTTCACGCTGGCACTCGCGACCGATATCGCCTTTTGGCAGAGCGGCAACGTGATGTGGCAGAATTTCTCGGCATGGCTTCTGTGTGCCGGACTGCTGTTGGGTTCGCTTGCGATCCTCGCCGGGTTGATGGATCTGGTGCGTCCCCGCACCCGCCCACTGAGGGCGCCCCTCCTGTCGGCCCTCCTCTACTTGATCATATTGGGCCTAGGCTTTGCCAATAGTCTTGTGCATGGGGGCGATGGATGGACGGCCGTAGTTCCGTACGGACTGATGATTTCCGCCGTCACCTTTGTGTTTTGCTTGGTGGCTGTAGTTTTTAGCGCGCGCAAATACGCCAGACTGGCCTGGAGGATATGATGATGAAGTCTCGGCTTTTCGGTGCCTCGGTTTTATCGATGTCTGTAGGCGTCGGGCTCGTTGCTTACGCGCAGAGCGGAAATTTCGACATCTCCCAGCAGATCGGACCGAACCCTGTCCTCCCAGATCCGGCCCCCTCCCTGCTGCCTGATCTGAAGGTAGCGGACATCGTCGGCTGGAAGGAGAATGAGACGCCGGCCACTCCGGACGGCTTGAAAGTCGCGATTTATGCCAAGGACCTCGTTAATCCTCGAACGGTCCATACCTTGCCGAACGGTGATGTGCTGGTGATCCAGTCTCGCGGCCCCTCTGGCGAACCGACCTCACGGCCGAAGGATTTCATCCGCGGCTGGATCATGGCTATCGCTCACGGCGGCCGTGGCGGCGAGCAGAAGGAAAGCAACATCATCACATTGCTGCGTGACACGAACCGCGACGGCACTGTGGACGAGCGACACGATCTGCTGAAGAAACTCGATTCGCCGTTCGGTGTGGCCTGGGTGGACAACACGCTCTATGTCGCCTCGACGGCTGTCATTCTCGCCTACCCCTATGAACTCGGGCAGAACGAAATCACCGCCAAAGCGAGAATTGTCACGCCTCTGCCAGGTGGTCCGATCAACCATCATTGGACAAAGGATCTGGCGCTCAGCCCTGATGGGCAGATGCTTTACGTCTCGGTGGGCTCGAATTCCAACATCGTGGAGAACGGACTGGAAGCGGAAAAGGGCCGTGCAGCGATCTGGCAGGTCGACCGGCACACCGGCGCAGCGCGTGTTTTTGCCTCGGGACTGCGCAATCCGAATGGCCTCTCCTTCAACCCGGAGACAGGTACGCTCTGGACGGTCGTGAATGAGCGCGACGAACTCGGCCCGAACCTCGTTCCCGACTACATGACTTCGGTCAAGGAGGGCGGTTTCTATGGCTGGCCTTGGAGTTATTATGGCAAGCATGTCGATGCGCGTGTACATCCGCCGCGTCCCGACATGGTCGAAGGGGCGACCCCACCGGATTACGCGCTGTCGAGCCATGTCGCGGCCCTCGGACTGACCTTCTCGATGAATTCAGCGTTGCCCGCCGCCTACGCCAACGGCGCCTTCATCGGTGAGCACGGCAGTTGGAACCGGGACAGCTTCAACGGTTACAAGGTGGTGTACGTGCCATTCGAAAACGGCAAGCCATCCGGCAAGGCGCAGGACGTCGTCACGGGCTTTATCCAGGGCGACCAAGCGAGGGGTCGGCCGGTTGGAGTGGGGATCGACGGGACGGGAGCGCTGTTGATTGCCGATGACGCCGGCAATACGGTTTGGCGCGTTGCTTCGTCCGACGGCAAGATCACGCCGCAGCCAATCGGCACGGACCAGGTTTCGGCAAATTCGCAAGTCTCGACGGATGCAAAAGCGGGCAGGACTTTCGATATGATTCCGAGCATCGGAATGGAAAGGACGGGCTCGACCGATCAAAAGGCACTTGCCCTTCAGCCAGACACGTCCCCGCCTGCGCAAATGCAGATTACCCCGGCATCTGATCTCTAATGAGATGCCGTTAGGTTCCGATTTCTTCTTGTCATGTTTCGTGGCACGGACCGTCGACACCAAGGCAATTTTCCGGGAGTACCGTCTGCGCTGATATCAGCGCGCGTCTCCGTCGCCGATCGTTAGCCGCTGCATTTTGGTCAAAGGCGCATACAAGCGAATGGTTCGCGGCAATGAGATGCAAAACCCACCTCGGGCTTCAACCGCGGGACGTGGATATGGTTACGTTGCAAGCAACAAAGATACCACGCCGAATAGTCGTCATCAGCGACTTCCAGGACGGCGATTGGCGCGACGCCCAGTCCGGGACGATAACCTGGTTTCGACAGCAATGGTTGTCGGGCAATCGCGGACCTGTCCCAGAGATGGCCGTCAACCCGAAACAGAACGTCGAGGTCGCGGGTGGCTATATCGAGCGGCTTCCTCTTGCCGCTCTCAAGGGAGGCCTTGCCGACAGCGCGGAGATTTGGACCCACCGCCGTGGTGGGTTGCCACAGATGCATAGGACCAATGGATGCCCCTTCCTGACACGCCGGTCTTTCCAGATGAATGGGCCTGAAGCGCCATTCGCATCAAATGATATGCTGGGCCATATCGAGGCTTTCGGACCACCGTCGATCCTGTGCATATGGGGCCTTGGCGTCAGCGAAGACGTATTGCTGGCGTGCCGCGACAGTTTCAAAATCTACAATTCGATCGACGCACCGGCATTGCGCGTCCCCTCCAACGTGAGCCGCCATTTCGACCTTATTCTCACAGGCGCCGCGTGGCAGTCGGAAACAGTGCGCGCTCGACATGCCGATATGCGCACCGCGGTTATGCCGATCGGACCGGAGTTTGCCTCGGAGGCGACATTCAGGCCCCTTGGTCTGGAAAAGATCTACGACGTGATCTACGTCGCTGCTGCTCAGGCTTACAAGCGGCATGACATTCTGTTCAACGCGCTGAGCCAACTACCCCGTTCGCTGCGTACATTGTGCGTCTGCGGATATGGCGACCTGATGGAAGCGCTTCGCCGGCACGCAGGAGCGCTCGGCCTCGACGTCGATTTCATCGATCCGCCTGGCGTACCGTTTGCAGAGGTGAACAGGCTTATGAACCAGGCCCGCATCGGCGTTGTTTGCGGCGTCGATGACGGGGCGCCGGCCATTTTGACTGAGTATATGCTGGCAGGAATACCCGTGCTTGCAAACAGTGAGCTGAGCTGCGGCCTGCAATACATCACGCCGAAGACCGGACGCAGTGCCTCGGCCGGTGAATTTCACGAGGGTATTCGCGACATGCTCGGACGGCTGCAAGGCTTTGATCCGCGTCAGGTCGTCTTGGACAACTGGACGTGGCCGCATAGCCTCCGGACGCTCAAGAGCCTTATGGAGATAACTTCGCCAGATTGACGGGAACATTCGACGCAATCGCAGGTTCGAGGGGCCATTGTGATTGCGAGGTGCCTGATGAATTTGCTGAATTCTGTGCCGTTGTCCGGCTGCGGCTTGCTGGAAGACGCTCCGCTCATTTGCTTCTCGCATCTTCGGTGGGACTTTGTGCTCCAGAGGCCCCAGCACCTGATGCAGCGATTCTCGCGAGAGCGCCCAGTGTTCTTCTTCGAAGAATTCATTCCGACCGACCATCCCCTTGCCTATGTGGAGATCCATCCGTTCGAGGGGACAACCGTCAAGGCGGTGCGTCCGCGCATTCCAAATGGGTGGAGCGAGACCGACCGTGAAGCCACTCTTGGCAAGCTGCTTGACGAACTCATCACGCTTTGCGGCGGAAAGCGCCCGATCCTTTGGTTCTACACCCCGTTGATGTTTGCCTTCGCCCGGCATGTCGATGCGGTGGCGGTGGTCTATGACTGCATGGATGAGCTGGCAAACTTCAAGTTTGCGCCCGCCAACCTCAAGGCATCCGAACACACGTTGATTGCGGCCGCCGATGTCGTCTTCACCGGTGGCATAAGCCTGTATGAAGTGAAACGGGACCAACACGACAACATCCACCCATTTCCATCCGGTGTCGATAGCCATCACTTCAGCACCGCGCGCAAGCCTTTGCCGGAACCCAGGGACCAAGTCGATATTCCTCATCCTCGCCTTGGCTACTACGGTGTGATCGACGAGCGGCTCGATCTTGATCTGATCGCAAGCGTCGCCGCGGCGCGGCACGGCTATTCCTTCGTCTTCCTTGGGCCGACTGTGAAGATTTCGCCGGACGATTTGCCCCGGGCAGCCAACATCCATTATCTCGGTCAGAAAACCTATGGCGATCTGCCGGCCTACCTTTCGGGTTGGGAAGCGACGCTTATGCCATTTGCACTGAATGATGCCACTCGATTCATTAGTCCGACTAAAACTCCTGAATACCTCGCTGCGGGCCGGCCCATCGTCGGAACGAAAATTGTCGATGTGGTCCGCGGGTATGGCGATGTGCCAGGCGTCTTCCTGGCCAACGACGCACAAGCCTTTGCGAAGGCCTGCGATGCTGCCCTTCATGTTTCGCGCGGTGACGAGGCGTGGTTGCAGGCCATCGATGAAATTTTGGCCCGATCATCCTGGGAGAGCACCTTCCGTAAGATGTCGGCACTTGTCGAAGAGGCTGCAGGGCGAAAAGTCCTGTCGCGTGCCCCGCCTCAAAGATTTTCCGTTCACACCCAACAGCCCGCGCCGGGTAGCTATGACTATCTGATCGTCGGTGCAGGATTTGCGGGATCGGTGCTGGCTGAACGACTGGCTTCAGATGGCGGGAGGAAAGTGCTCATTTGCGACAGACGGCCTCATATTGGCGGAAACGCCTACGATCACTACGATGACGCCGGGATCCTCGTCCATAAATACGGCCCGCACATATTCCATACAAACAGCGAGGATGTGGTTGCCTACCTGTCGCGCTTCACGGCATGGCGCCCCTACGAGCATCGGGTGCTTGCACAGGTTGGTGCGCTGCGGCTTCCCATCCCCATCAATCGTACCACCCTGAATGCGCTCTATGGTCTCGACCTTACGGACGAATTTGCGGCCGCACGATTCCTGGCCGACCGGGCGGAACCCTGCGATCGCGTGATTACATCGCGAGACGTCGTCATTTCTCAAATCGGATCCGGACTTTATCGCACTTTCTTCGAAGGTTACACGCGCAAGCAGTGGGGCCTTGATGCCTCGAAGCTAGACAAATCAGTTACCGCACGAGTGCCTACCCGCACCGATACCGACGACCGTTATTTCCTCGACCGCTTTCAGGCCATGCCGCTGGACGGATACACGCGCATGTTCGAACGCATGCTCGACCATGAAAATATAACGGTCCTGCTCGGCACGGATTTCGCCGATCTGAAGCAGGATGGGCTGGCGAGCCACACCATCTTTACCGGGCCGATAGACGAGTATTTCGGCCATTGTTTAGGCCGGCTGCCCTATCGCAGTCTGGAATTCCACCATGAAACGCACGATACACGACGGCTGCTGCCGGTCGGCGTTATCAATTATCCATCCGAGAATGTCCGTTACACGCGCGTAACTGAATACAAGCATCTGACCGGCCAGGTTCATCCAAAGACGAGCATCAGCTATGAGTATGCCCTTGCCGAAGGTGACCCCTATTACCCGATCCCCCGCCCGGAGAACCAGGCACTTTATAAACGATACGAGCTTCTCGCCCGCGCACAGAGCGACGTGACATTCGTCGGGCGGCTCGGAACCTACAAATATTACAATATGGACCAAGTCGTCGGTCAAGCACTGGCGACCTACCGGCGCCTGACGCGTCGGAATGAGACCGATAAAGCGTTTGCCGGCGCCCGGCATGAGTAGAAACCCTCATATCCTATTGGCGACCGACAGCACCGAACCGTCCGGAATGGGCGAGCATATGCTTGCTCTCGGGCGGGCTTTGAGCGAACGGTGGGAGGTCACAATAGCCCTGTTGGCGCAGGACAGGACCGGTTTGTTGCCGCGTGCGGCGCGACACGGAATCGGCATCAAGCTAAGCGAAGACGCGGGCGCGTTTGGGGAGTGGTTGGCGCGATCCAACGTTGATCTTCTGCACATTCATGCAGGAATCGGATGGGAGGGACACGGCCTAGCTGCCGCCGCAGATGCCCGGGCAATCCCGATTGTCCGCACCGACCATCTTCCTTATCTGCTCACAGATACGGACCAGATCGAGCTTTATCGGCGCGAGACCGGAAGACTGTCGCATCACATCGTGGTTTCCGAGGCCTCGCGCCAGAGCTTCTGCGAAGCAAAAGTTGCGCCGTCGCGTTTGACAGTCGTGCGGAACGGAATCTTTCCGCTTTCGCCTGCGCGAGCAGCGGTGGATCTAAGGCAAGTGCTCGACCTAGTGGGTAAAACTGTGCTGCTGACGGTCGCCCGCTTCACCCAGCAGAAGGATCAGGCGTCGCTTGTCCGCGCCTTGCCGGACATCCTCAGAACTCATCCTTCCGCGGTTTTGATTTTTGTCGGATCGGGTCCAGAAGAAGATCGGGTCAGTGCCTTGGCAAGAGATTTGCAGGCCTCCGGTCACGTTCGTTTTCTGGGGCACCGGGCAGATATTGCCGAGATCATGGCGATCGCAGATCTCTTCGTCCTTCCTTCGCGCTTTGAAGGTCTTCCGCTCGCCGTTCTCGAGGCAATGTCGCTTTCCGTTCCCGTGGTTGCGACGAGGATTGGCGGAACGGTCGAGGCGCTGGGCAGTGATCATCCCTATTTTGCGGAGCCTGGTAACCCAACGTCGATAGCCGCTGTCGTCGATCAGGCGTTGAGCGATCCCCATCTTAAGTCCACCGGCAGAGTCGGCCACGCGCGTTTCGAGCGTAACTTTTCAATCCATCGAATGGCTGACGAGACTAGCGCCGTCTACGAGCGCTTCCTCACCAAACATGCAGATCAAAAACTAAAGGATAGCGAGATGCGAAAAACGCGGCTGGGCTTCATCGGCGTGGGCGGTATTGCCCATCGGCACCTAGATATCCTGACCGGTTTCGACGACGTCGAACTTGTCGCCTTCGCCGACCTGGACCTTCCCCGCGCGGACGCGGCGGCAATGCGCTTTGGCGCCCGCTCGTACGGCCATCATCGCGAAATGCTCGACACGCAACAACTCGACGCGGTCTACATCTGCATTCCGCCTTTTGCCCATGGCGAGCCGGAGCGGGACCTCATTGACCGCAACATTCCATTCTTTGTCGAAAAACCGGTCACGCTCGATCTGGCGCTGGCGGAGGAGATCGCAGCAGGCGTCTCGAAGGCGGACCTCATCACTGGCGTTGGCTATCACTGGCGCTATCTCGATATCGTCGATGAGGCCCGAAACCTGTTGGCGGACAACCCAGCACAACTCCTGTCGGGGTACTGGCTTGACTCTACTCCTCCCCCGCAGTGGTGGTGGAAGGAGGATCAATCCGGCGGCCAGATGGTTGAGCAGGCGACGCATCTTCTCGATCTCGCGCGCTTCCTCGTAGGCGAAGTCACCGACGTCTACGGCCGGGCAGGACATACGGAGAGGGCGGAGTTTCCCGGCCTCGATGTGCCGACGGTGACCACCGCTAACCTGACCTTCGAAACAGGCGTAGTCGCTAATATCGCCGCGAGCTGCCTTCTCGGCTGGAGCCACCGCGTCGGCCTGCATATTTTCGCCGACCGATTGGCGATCGAATTGACCGACCGCGATATCATGGTGGATGTTGGAAGAGGACGGCCAGTGCGTGGTGCCGATGGCGATCCGGTATGGCGCGAAGACCGCGATTTCATCGACGCCGTCCGCGGTGGTGAAAACCGCATCCGCTGCCCGTATGGTGATGCCTTAGCCACCCATCGGCTTGCCCTGGCCGTGGTATCGTCCGCACGCAGCGGAAAGCCGATACACCTCGACATCCCGGCTCTCAAACGGGGCGAACTAAAGCCCTTGCTGGCACAACCGCGTGCCCAGATGTCTCCGGAATTGCGGCCTGGTCACCGCAAAATCCGCTCTCTCGGCATCGAGGCGCCGGGCCGAGCCTACTTCTTCGAGTATGAGGAAGGCCCGCCTGCCGATGGGCATGTGCGGCTCAACACGCTCTATACCGGTCTTTCCGCCGGGACCGAGCTGACGTTCTTAAAGAATACCAACCCCTATTTCCGCGCGCGCTTCGATGGCGGACGCGGGGTCTTCATCGAAAACGAGCCGGAGCTGCACTATCCAGTGCCGTTCCTCGGTTACATGGAGGTCGCACGCATTTCGCAATCCCGGGCGCGCGGCTTTGCCGATGGCGAGTTGCTCGCGGCGAGCTACGCGCACAAAAGTGGGCATACTGCCGACCCCTCTCATGATCTTCTTGTCAGCATGCCGCCGGAACTCGATCCGCTGCTCGGCGTCTTTGTCGCGCAGATGGGACCGATCGCTGCCAACGGCATCCTCCATGCCGACGCGGAAGCATTTGGAGCGACTGTCCCTGCTCTCGGTGCGGGTGTTTGCGGCCGAACGGTAATCGTCCTCGGCGCAGGTACCGTGGGCTTGATGACGGCGCTCTTTGCCCGTTCGCTCGGCGCATCAGACATTGTGATCACAGACCCCTCGGAATTTCGCCGCAGCAAGGCGGATGCGATGGGATTGACGGCGATGACAGAGGATCAAGCCTGGCAGCATGCCAAAGAGCGCTGGCATGAGGGTGCCATGGGACGCGGCGCGGATGTCGCGTTCCAGACGCGAGCTCATGCAGGAAGCCTGCACACGGCGCTGAAAGCCTTGCGCCCCCAGGGCACTGTGATCGATCTTGCCTTTTACCAGGATGGCGCCAGCGCTTTGCGGCTGGGAGAAGAATTCCATCACAACGGTCTGAACATCCGCTGCGCGCAAATCAACCGCGTTCCCCGCGGGCTTGCACCACGGTGGGACCGTCAAAGGCTGGCACGCGTGACGCTCGACCTTTTGAAAACGGAGGGCGCGGCGATCCGCGAGCACATGATCACTCACATCGTGCCGATGGACGACGCGCCTGCTTTCCTGGTCGATCTGATCGAGAACCGGCCGGAATTCCTCCAGGTTATATTCAAGGTCGGCGAATGACGGTTGAACCAGCGCCTCTGCGGATCCTCTTCGTCTTCGCCTGGCTGGTCGTCGGCGGCGAGGAGACGGAAGTCCGTCTGCTTGCCAAGAATCTGGACCGGCGTCGCTATCGCATCGACGTCGTAGCCTGCTTTCGTAAACCTGGCATGCCGGAGCAAACGCACCGGCAGCTTCAGGGGCTGGGGATCGATGTCGATACGACGCCCTATGAATTGTCCTTCAACGATACGGTAAAATATCTTGCCGGGAAAATCCCAGGTTACGACATTGTTGTTTCCTGCCAGAACGTGGCGGACATCTATCCCGCATTGGAGCGACTGCATCTTCGCCCGCCCCTCATTGAACATGGCGGGCTGGTCTCAGAGGCTTTGGCTGGCCCCAAACATCTGACGTCGCGTTATGTGGGCGTGTGTCGCTCGATCCGTGAGGCAGCGGCATCGCGGATGCCCGGGCGCGACCATCATGCCCTCGAAATCCCCTCGATGATCGATCTTTCGGCCTTCGACCCGGCACATCGCGAGCGGGCGCGAGCGAACCTCGGGATCGCGGCAAATGAGGTTCTCATCGGTTGGGTCGGCAGGCTCGATCCCAAAAAGAACGTCGAGGACTTTATTGAGGCAGCCGCACTGGTTCATGCCACGACGAAAAGTGCACGGTTCGTCATTGTGGGCGGACCCGACGCCTTCCTGCCGGAATATGCCGTACGGCTCAAAGACCTGGCTACCCGGCACGGGCTCGGCGGTATGCTTCAATTTCTTGGCGACCGGGACGATATCCCGTCCCTACTCGCCGCATTCGATATATTCGTCTGGCTCTCATCCGGCGAAGGCATGCCGCACGTTATCGCAGAGGCGGGGGCCGCCTCCCTACCGGTGATTGCGACGCCTGATAACGGTGTTATGCAGCAGATCGACGACGGGCTGTCGGGAGTCTTCGTCCCCTATCGCAGTCCAGGCGTCGTTGCGAAAAACATCATCGCGCTTATCGAGTCCCCCGCGCGCCGTCACGCACTCGGCACAGCCCTGCGGCGGAAGGTCGAGATAGACTACTCCGTCGAGGCAGTGCTGCCGCAGTGGGAGTGGCTTCTGGCAGAGGTCCACCGAGAACGAAAGGCAGCTCGCCCTTCGGGTCTGTTTCAATCATTTCTGCAAGGCGGTTTCGAATGTTCGACCCATCGGCTCCGGCCAAAAAACGATGAAACGCAGGGCCATCGACTCGATTTGATTGCCGCCACGGGTCACGATCACCATGCCGAGACGGACTATCGTCAACTTCAAGGCTTTGGGATGTCCACCGTGCGCGATGGTTTCCGATGGCACCTGATTGACAAATCCAGTCGATACGACTGGTCGAGCATTCGTCCGATGCTCCAGGCGGCCAAGGCAACAAAGACCCAGGTTGTCTGGGATCTCCTGCATTATGGCTGGCCCGATGATCTCGACATCTGGTCGCCTCGCTTCATCGATCGCTTCGCGCGGTTCGCACGTGCATGCGCCGAGTTGGTCCGCGAGGAGAGCGACGGCATTCCGTTTTATTGCCCTGTCAACGAGATCTCGTTTTTCTCATGGGGCGGTGGGGACGTCGGCTATTTGAACCCGTTTGCCAATGGACGGGGATTCGAACTCAAGGTGCAGATGGCACGCGCTGCCATCGCAGTGATCGACGCCATTATCTCGGTGGATGCCCGGGCCCGCTTCGTTCACTGCGAGCCGGTCATTAACGTCGTGGCGGATCCGTCGCGTCCCCACGACGCGCGAATTGCCGAAGGACATCGCCAATCGCAATTCCAGGCCTGGGACTTGATCGGCGGAAGGATGTGGCCGCAGATCGGAGGCGGCGAACGCTATCTCGATATTCTCGGTGTGAATTATTATTCCAATAACCAGTGGATTCACGGTGGCCGGCCGATCGACATTGGTCATCCGCTATATAAGCCTCTCAGCCGAATTCTGGTCGAGACGTTCGCGCGCTACGGCAGGCCGATCCTTATTGCCGAGACCGGCGTCGAGGATGATCGGCGCGCATCCTGGTTTGACTATGTTGCGGACCAGGCTCTGGATTCGATGAGGTCGGGAGTGCCCTTGGAAGGCTTGTGCTTATATCCGATCGTCAATCACCCTGGTTGGGATGATGGTCGGCCTTGCGCAAACGGCCTCCTCTCCGCCGATGTCACTTCAGAAGGACGGGCGCCATTTGCTCCCCTGGGTGCTGCGATATGCGAACGAGCAAATGAGTTTGCAACCTTTGCACCGCTTCATATCGGCGGCGCCGAGGTTAGCGAGACCTGAACGCGTCGAGCAGCCGGCATTCAGATCGAAATCGCACCATGCAGCCATCATTTTGGGACACAGCACTGCTCGGATGCAGCTGAAAGAAAGATTGCGTCCGGGAACCGTTACTGCTTCCGAAGGTTTGCCTTTCACAACTTTCAAGGAGATCATGACGATGACCGACGACACGCGCCGCCCGACACCCCCCTACCCCGCGCAGCAGCAAGAGCCGCCTGGCCAAACATCGGCCATGCAGCCTGTCCCCGACCATGGTGAAAAATCCTACAGGGGTAGTGGAAAGCTCGAAGGCAAAGCTGCTCTCATTACGGGTGCGGATTCGGGCATTGGCAAAGCTGTGGCGATTGCCTTTGCTCGAGAGGGCGCGGATGTGGTCATCTCCTATTTAAGCGAGGACGAGGACGCTAACGACACCGCAAATTGGGTAAGACACGCAGGTCGCAAAGCTGTCGTCATCCCTGGCGACGTCAAGTCGGAGGATCACTGCAAGGCGCTCGTGCAGCGGACTGTCGATGAGTTGGGCGGTATCGACATTTTGGTAAACAATGCCGCCTTCCAGCGCACTTATGATGACATTGCCGACATCGATGCCGAAGAGTGGGACGAAACGTTTCGCACAAACATCTATGCACCGTTTTTCCTCGCGAAGGCGGCAATCCCACACATGGCGCGCGGCAGCTCGATCATCAACACCACGTCCATCCAGTCGCGCCAGCCGTCACCCCAGCTGCTCGCTTATGCCTCGACGAAGGGAGCTATTTCCAACTTTACCGCGGGACTTGCGGAGATGCTCGGTGAGCGAGGCATTCGTGTGAACGCGGTCGCACCCGGCCCGATCTGGACGCCGCTCATCCCCTCGACGATGCCGGCCGAAAAAGCTGCGAAGTTTGGCGCTAATACACTCATCGGGCGGGCTGGACAGCCGGCGGAGCTTGCCGGTGCCTATGTGCTTCTCGCCTCGGATCTCGGCAGCTACATGACCGGAGCGATCGTCCCGGTGACCGGCGGGGAAATCATGATCTGATCTCAGCGGCAGACCATAAAAAAGGCCGTCGACAATGACGGCCTTTCCTGATCGTCCAGCCTCAAGCCGCCCTCTTGCCCTTAGCGTTTGCAGACGCCTGCGCGAGCTGGGTCAACTTCTTGTCGGTCGCTATTTCTTCGGCAAGGTTTGCCTGAAGCAGCGGAATGGCGTCCGTGAGGCCGAGCTGGTTTGCCCAAGCGATGAGGGTGCCGTAACGGGCAATTTCGTAGTGTTCGACGGCCTGAGCCGAGGAGATCAAGCCGGCATCGAGTGCCGGCGAGCCCTTGAACTCTTCCATGATCTCTTCACCCTCGGCGATGATGCCCTGGATTGCTTCACAGGTCTTGCCGCGTGCCGGCTTGCCGAGAAGCTCGAATACCTGCTCCAGGCGTCCGATCTGACCCTGAGTTTCGTCGCGGTGCAGCAGGAAACCTGCCTTGCCTTCCTCGGATTTGGCGGCGCGAGCCATTTTCGGCAGCGCCTTCAGGATTTGCTTTTCTGCAAAGTAGATATCCTTGAGCGTATCAAGGAAAAGGTCATCAAGCGTCTTGGTTGTGGTGGTCGCCATAGTTAATCCTCCTGTGGCATGGGCTTGCGGGGTAATGCCGCGTCGTTTTGATTGTTCCCGTCCGAAAATCGGCCGTTCAGCGATACAGAGGGCCTCGGGCCTATCCAGCGGTAGGCACGAGGGCCATCGTTGTTGCTTAGACCTTGGCTTTCTCACCAGCTTCGCGAAGAGACAAAAACCTGGTCGTCACAGAGACGATATTTTCGTCCAGCCACTGTGCCATTGCCCTCTCTTCAGTCAGGTTTGCCTGTAGGGGACCGGTGGCTGCGCCGTAGCCGCCGGCTTCGGCGACAGTCAACAGCGACTTGTAAGCCGCCATTTCGAAATTCTCGAAGGCGAAGTTCGCAAACGAGTTCTTCAGAATTTCATCGCCGGCCATGGTATGGCCCATCGCGGCCATCGACCCCGTCAGGGAGAGTGCCATGTCCTTAAGCGACGAGTGGTCTTCGTTCAAACTGTCGAGCACTTCTTCGATGCGGACGATCTGACCCTCCGTTTCTCGGATATGTTGGTCGAGCTTCGCCGCGATCTCCGGGTAGTTCTCGATACGCGAGAGCTGGGGCTTCATGATCGAAAGCGCCTGGTTTTCCATGGCGTGGGCATTCTTAAGGCCGGTGATAAAAATTTCGCGGGTTTCATTCTCAGACATCGAAAATCTCCTCGTTGACCGGCTCTAACTTCGCACGGCCGGCGATGTTCCAGACGCTCTGCAGATTGACCGGCGACGCCGCCTCCCGATCTAGTCCAGGTGAAGTGACGGATCTTCGTGCTCTTATGCCTGCTCAGTGCGGCGGCCCGGCCACTCAGGCAGCGCATCGATCGCGGCCAGGTCACTGTGATGAGATCAGCATCCCATACTTGAAGAGTTCCTCTTGTCACGGAATGCCGTCTCACTACCTCGGCTAGTGCCATCGATAGGTGATCGCAGGCACACATGGCACCCACGAGAGTGACCAAAACCCCTTGCACAACAGGTCCATCACCCTAAGTGCCAATTTCGAACACGCTAAATTAGCATATTGACATGCATGTTTTCTGCCGAAGGAACAGCGCAGGGATGATTCTGGAAGACCTTTACCGATTGCTCAGAAGTGGGCACGTGCAGGCACAAGGCGTCGTCGACACGATGACCCAGCCGATTGTGGTCCTGGACCATAATCTCTGCGTGACGAACGCCAATAACGCTTTCGTAAGAACCTTCGCGGTCGAGCGGGACGACATCCTAGGGGAAAGCTTCTTTCGTCTCGGCAACGGTCAATGGGAAATAGCCGACCTCCGACACCTGATCGCGTCGGTTATCCCAAAAGCCGCCGCCGTTGTCGGCTTTGAAGTAACACATGACTTCCCCGCGATCGGGCAGCGGACGTTTCTTGTCGATGCGCGTCGCCTCGTTCATCCCGACAACAACAGCACGAACATCCTCATCCTCTTCGATGATGTCACGGAGCGACGGCGCCATGACGCCGAGAAAGACTTTATTGTTGCGGAGGCACGGCACCGCCTGAGGAACCTGTTTGCGGTGATACGCGCAATCGCCATGCAGACGAAAACCGAGGATCGTACCGCCACCGAATATCGCGACATCTTCCTCGGGCGGCTCGAGGTTACGCTTCGCGCGCAGGAAATCGCATCGACTGGCGAGACTACCGATTTTGAATCTCTGCTGCGGCGATCGGTCGGCGAACTCGGCGTTGAGCGTTTTCATTGCGATGGTCCCGCGGTGACACTTGCCAGTTCTAAGGTTCTCGCGGTCAGCATGATATTCCACGAGCTCGGTACCAACGCGATGAAGCATGGCGCCTTGTCCGTTCCCGCTGGGCAGATCCACGTCACGTGGGCGCTCGAGCCCGGTCCGAGAAGCCGGACATATCTTATTTGCGAATGGCAGGAAAAGACCGGGTTACCTGTGACCCGGCCTCAGCGCCGCGGTTATGGCACCGAGCTGATCGAGGGCACTTCCGCTCACATCGGCGGAAAGGTGGAACTTAAGTACGATCCGGGCGGTTTGACAGCTACGATCAAAATCCCGGTGTGAGATAGATGGACGATCCTGCGGAAGTCGATGTTGAAGGCAGAAGATGCGTCCTCGTGGTAGAAGACGAATTGCTGATTGCAATGGAACTCACGGCAGCTTTGACCGCTGGTGGGTTCCGGGTGTTGGGGCCCGCAGCATCGGTCGATCACGCTCTTGATCTGGTCAGCAAGGAGCGTCCCCACGCTGCGGTCCTGGATTTCAATCTCGTTGGCGAGAAAGTCACGCCCGTGGCTCTTCAATTGAAGGCGTTGGGGGTTCCGTTCGTGCTCGCCAGCGCGGTCCATCCCACTGAGCTTGCAGTCCACTCGGCGCTTGCGGATGTCGCCAATATTGGAAAGCCGACGGACCTGAAACGGCTTGTCGACGCGCTGAAGGCGTTTCAGACCTAACCGCTTTCATCGAACCGAATTGGCAGCGTTGCATTTGAACGTGGTGGCACCGCCCATCTGACGTTGCTTACGCAAGGACGCCTGCTGCAATGGCGGCGTCGATAAAGCGGCTTCGTGCAGTCTCTGCACTTCCATGCTGAACGAGCGCCTCAAGACAGCGACGCTTGGCTTCGCAATAGACCTCGCTTCGGCATTCGGGCCATCTATGACCAAGCGCCTCGAGCGCGGCATCCGGCCCATCCACCCGTTCCCGGAAGCCGTTGCCGATCCTCACAAAGACGGGCGCCTGCCATTTCAACCTGAAATCAACTTCGATCACCTTGTCCATTCCATTCCTCATGTCGACATTGGTTCCCGCCGCCCGATTCGCGCTTGCGCCGATATCATCGGGGCGCCTTCAGCCGCCGCGCCGGTCCCCATCCGAGCGGCGTGAAATCCGGCCGCACATCTGCACTTGCACCAGACGGGGATGTGGCCATGAACCGGCGCCCGGTCGTGCGCCTACGGCTCGTCATTCGCGCCGTCGCATTCCTCTCCCTGGTCGTGTCGGGGTCACGGGAGCATATCCTTGAGTCGGCCGGCGATGCGTCGACTTGGTGCCTTTGCATCAGCGGATCTTCTCGGTGCCGCTGGGTGTCGTGACCATGGTCGGACCGCCGCCACTGCCTTGAGGCGTAGGATCACGATCGGTAGCTTCGGGCGGTCGGCTGCCGCCGCCCGCCGCGTCGTCGTCGAACGTTCCGGCGCCATGAGGTTTGGCATTGATTGGATCAGGAACCGTCGATGCCGTGGGTTTAGGATCGGTGTCGATGCTTTCTCCCCAGATTTCGGCCGCGCCCCAGGCAATCATCGTGAGCACGAGAGCACTGATGAGGACCGCTAGGACAGGTTTGCCGTATCGCCCCTGTCTGGCGTCTGTCGCATTTTCGGTCACTCGCTCGGGCGGCCGCTGCGACTGGTGGTCCGGATTCGTCATCGTAAAAAACTCCCTAATAGTGAACCGCACCAACCGCGGGCGGCTCCGGAAGTTCCCAGCCTTTCAGAAGCACACTCAAATGGGTCCAAAAAAAATCGCGGAACATTTGCCACGCGCCGAGGTTGGACGCCCGTTCCTCTGATGGAGACTTCCATGAAAATCGTTCTCGCCTCCCTTCTAGCCTGCTTGGCTGCATTTTCGGCCACCGCAGCAGACAACGCCGCTAAGCAGCACGCCACCGACTTCGCGGCGAAGGCCGCCATGTCCAATATGTTCGAGATCGAGGCCGCGAACATCGAGGTCGCGAGCGGAAAGGCTGATGACGCCAAACAGTTCGCGCATGACATGATTAGGGATCACGGCAAGGCGGGGTCTGCTCTCAGCGATGCGGCACAAAAAGACGGCATCGAACTGCCCGCAGCTCTCGACGCAGAGTTTACTTCGAAGCTGGCCGCTCTTCGGCAAAGCGACGCCGCCAATCTTGATCAGGCCTATCTTTCCACTCAGGTGGCCGCCCACGAACAGGCCGTCAACCTCTTCGAAAGCTATTCAAAGCAGGGGCCGGATGGGCAACTCAAGCGGACGGCTGCAAAAATACTACCGGACCTTCGGATGCATCTGACGCGAATCCGCGGCCTGACTTCGAAATGACGGTAGGAGTGATCTGGCAGCCGGTTTTCACCCTGTCTGCTATTGTCATAACAACGCGATTGCCGCGACCATTGCCAAGGCTGAAACCAGTCCGGCCACAGTCAGACCGAGCGTGACGACCTCGGAGCCCCGTCCCATTTCTTTGTTCCGGACTGCGTAACTTGTGCCCAGCACCACCGCAACAAGACCCGCTCCCATCCAGCACATGAGCGTCAGCGTTCCGAAAAGCATCGCCCACTCTGTTCCATCCATCGTCACTCTCCTGGTTTCAACGATCGAACCTCAACGCTCTTCCAATGTTCCTGCCGTTTGGAAAGGCCGGGAACATTCGCCGCTGCGGCATGTTGGTTGGTTCGAACGGAATCAAGGAGACGTATAGTGGCGAACAATCGGAAAGAAGCAGTCGGGCAGCTCGCTGACGCCGAATGGCAGAGTGAGGGGATGCCCAATGGATGGCGTATGCAGAACCGGCAGGAACCCGAAGCGGAATCGCAGGCGGACAGTTTATGGCCTCAGCTAACGCAAGCAGGCGAGCACTGTCATGTTCAAGGCAAGGTAACACGCGTAGGGATGGCGACAGATCGCATGGATCTGGGCGGATCCGGTTTAATCAAGCCAGCCCAATGATTGCGTTTAGTTTCATAACCCCGCCATGCCTGCTACCACACTCGCTTGTTTGCGGACAAATCATCTATACCGGCCCGTCACAATTAGGGCAGAGGAGCGAGGATTTGGAAAATTTAGCCATCGAGCTCTTTGCAGGAAAGCGCGTACTGATCGTGGAAGATGAGTATTTTCTGGCGGATGAGACCCGGCGGAAGCTTGAGAAGGCCGGCGCAACAGTTGTCGGTCCCGTCGCTGGAGTGGCCGCCGCTCTGGATCTCGTCGAGAATGAGGAGATCGACGCAGCAATCCTCGATGTTCATCTTGAGGGCGATTTGGTATTTCCGGTCGCGGACGAGCTTGAGCGCCGCGATATCCCGTTTGTCTTCGCCACAGCCTTCGACCCGTCGGTAATCCCCGGGAGGTTCACAGGCTTCGCGCTTTGCGAGAAGCCGACCGAATTGGGAAAAATTGCGGAAGCGTTGTTCGGCCAGAGGACCGGCGAATACCACTAAATTATTCGCCGTCGAGGGTTTTGGTCAAATGATAGCGAGCCCGGTTGATCCGGCTCTTGATTGTCCCAATCGGGACGCCGCACCTGTCTGCAGCGGTCTCGTAGCTGACACCCTGAACAAATACCAGCACAATGGCGGTTCGATAATTCGTGGGCAAAGCAGAAATCGCGACCTCGAGCTCGCGGCCGCGCAGCTCCCAGATCTGCGATGGCTGCGATGACGCCCAAGCGGCGAAATCGTCGATCCCACCGACCTGCTCTCGTTTGGAAATTTTGAATTTGCTGCAGAAGGTGTTGCGCATGATGGTAAACAGCCAGGAGCGCAGCTGAGTGCCGCGCTGATAATTCCCGGAATGTGCGATGGCTTTTGCAAGCGTTTCCTGAACAAGATCATCGATATCGCTCGTCGAACTATTGAAGCGTTTGGCGAAAGATCTAAGAGCCGGCATATTTTCAAGCAGTTCTGCTTCGGTAAAACTTGGACGATCATGAGTGGGCATTGGGGTTCTCCTCTGATGAGTGAACTTCGCCTCACCTGTTCCGTTCCACTCGGATCACCGATTCTTCCAGTCGCGCCCACGCTCTTCCGAAGACGCAATCCGAGCCCTGAATTCGTAGGCTTCCAAGCGAAGGTACGGGATGTGCCGCCTCGGGCAATCCGCCCTTCAGGCAACCCTTGGCAGACCGTCTGACCCATGAGGCCGGCAATCTCTTGACGGGTTTACTCGCCCTGCGGAAGTGGTTGGTTTGGTGCACTAATCAGAACGGCAAAAGGGCCGCCCGCCACAGTAATGAACCGCGCCACGACACGCTTGCGTATGCGACTTCAGTCAAATCATACGTCGCAAACGGTTCGATCTTTCCCATCATGCAATGGCTTACACCCGTATAGCTTTTAGCTGTCGCTGCGTTGGCAGAGATCTGAAACGCAACCGTGGCTGCGGCTGGCGATTTGAAAAAACCACTTCGATCACACTGTCCAAGCCGCGCAAATTTCATCGAAGAGAACAACAGGCTGGGGAGTTGGGAACAAAGCCGCCCAACCGAGGTTCGTGGGTGCGGCAACCGCCGCTCGTACAGTCATGGGAGGCTTCAGTGTCAAACGAATTCACGGAAATGGATGGCAGGCCAAGGCCGTCATCCGAGACGTCATTGCAATCTGGAGACGCGCTGTCGTCACCGCAATCTCCCGCGTCACTCGCGGGATTGAAGGAGAAGTTGGCTGATGACGTGATCGCCGCCAAGGACACCATTAAAGAAGGCGCCGATACCGCGGTCGAAAAAGTCAAAGAGGTGGTTTCCGAACAAACGACCTTCGCGGCCCGCCAAGTTGGCGGCGTCGCAACGGCGCTTGAGAAAGTTGGGGCAGAACTGGAAGCATCCGGCCAACCGGAGGTCGGACGCTATGCCAAGCAGATCGGACGAAGCGTCCAAAGCGTCGCGAGGCAGATGAAAGACAAAGACATCGGCGAAATCGCGGCGCTGGCTGAGGAATTCGGTCGCAAGCAGCCGCTAGCGTTTCTGGGAATTGCAGCGCTTGCGGGACTGAGCGCAAGTAGATTTCTGACTGCTTCCGCCAAGCGGTCGCCGGCGCCGGCAACAAGGCGGACGCTGCCGGCTACGCCCACGGGGTCATCTGGAGGCTACGCCAATGGCTAAATCTCCCGACAATGTTCCCCTCTCAGAGCTGATCGGCGGCCTCGTTGCCGATATTGCGGGCCTGTTGCGCAAGGAAATCGATCTCGCGAAGACGGAGGTGTCCGAAAAGTTCTCGCAAGCGCTCAATGGCGTGGAAGTGGTTATTTTCGGGCTTGTCCTTGCGATAGGCGCTGTGGGCGTTCTGTTGAGCGCCCTGGTTGCCGGGCTTGCGGCCTTCCTGGTCACCCAAGGTTTCACCGAAACAAGCGCCAGTGCGCTCGCCTCGCTTATCGTCGGGGTGGTCATCGCTCTCATCGCATGGGCGATGGTCTCTCGCGGCCTCACTGCGCTTCGTAGAAGCAACATGAAACTCGATCGAACCACGACCTCGCTTCGCCGCGACGTCGACGTTGTGAAGGAAAAAATCTGATGGAAACTTCCACCGAAAAAACCTCCGCCGACCTTCAGCGAGAGATCGATCAGGATCGCCAGCGTATTGGCGACCGCATCGACGCTATTCAGGAACGGATGTCGCCAGGCCAGTTGGTCGATGAGGTCCTTGCCTATGCAAAGGGCACCGGCGGCGGAGAGTATGTCAGCAACCTCGGCCAAGCGCTGAAGGCAAATCCACTGCCCGTCGCGTTGATGGGCGTGAGCCTTGCCTGGCTCATGGCGAAGGGGACCCCCGCAAGCCCGCCTGCCAGCCACCAGCCCGAACCTGAGTATCCCTTATATCCGGCAAACGGCCCGGTCCGCCGTCTTGGCCCACCCGAGACCGAAAACGGCTCCCGCTACAGTCATTTCGCAGACAGCTCTGGCAAGAGGCTGAAGGCGTTGACCGATGAAACGGGACACCGTGCGGGTCACTTCGTCGACGAAGCAGGTAAGACTTATCGCGGGTTTGCCGATGCCACTGGCAGACACGTCGATCAGATCACCGACGAGACGGGCGCGATATTCGATGCGGCAACTGGCTGGGCAGCGGAGAAATGGGAGCAGGCAAAAAGCGCCGCAAGCGGGATGAGCGCGCGTGCGTCCGCGGCCGCAAGCTCGCTGTCTGCTCAATCGTCTTCAGCGGCGACAAGTCTCCAAGAGCAAACCAGCAAGCTCAACGAAATGATCCTCAAGCAGTTCCGCGATCAGCCGCTGGTTGGGGGCGCTCTGGCTTTCGCCGTCGGAGCCGCTATAGGCGCCGCTTTGCCGCACACAGACACTGAAGACGAGTGGCTCGGTGAGGCCTCCGATTCCACCACAGATACGCTTAGCGCTCGAGCACTGGACGTAGTCGACCAAGGCAAAGAAGTGGCGACGGAGGTCTACGAAAAGGTCGCTTCGGTGGCGTCAGATGCTCACGACGCCGTTAAGGAGCGAGTCGCCACTGAGGTCGATGCGTTCAAGGCGGGTACCCAAGGCAGTGATCGCCAATCGAATTGAACGTGGGATCAGCGACGCGCGAAATCGCTACAGTGCCTTGCGAGTTCGGCGAGCGCGGAATACACGATGCTGAAAAACGGTGACGCCGTGCTCGCGATCAACTCGCGATCCGTGCTGTAACGATCATCCATTGCGGGTCGAAAGGCGAACGACCCGGCCTTGGCGTCGAAATCGTGTTGAGGTGGCCGCCGGCGAAAGTGCCTATCGCATGGCGAAAGACAGCGGCTGGCCGGCGTCCGATATTGCCCTGCAGCCTTGGGCGCTGCGCGACTTCCGCCTTGACGATCCCGACGGCTATTATATCAGACTGACCAGTGCGAGCTGAAGTGTGACCGGCGGTTTGCCCAGAATCATTTTTGCCAGCGACCGGCTTACCTGCGTATTTTAGTGGATAGCTTACTACTGCAATTATAACTTGTTCTGTTTCGAGAATACACCGCCATTTGCTCAACAGAATTTGGTCGCGGAACCGGGACCTGATCGCCCTGATGATCACTTCCGCCTTCGATGAAAAAGGTCACTTCCCCGTGGCTGCCTTTGCGGCAAGCGAAAGGATCAGGTTGGAGGCTCAAGCCCTGGCTCGAGAAGATACGTCGCCCCTGGGAACTGCTCTTTGGGAAGCGCCAGCCACGGCAGGTTGCGGTTCAAATCTCGGCGGTCCAATCGACAAGAGCCGCCACGCAGCCCCGGAGATTTCGTCCGCTAATGCGTGGAACAAGGATGTCGCGTCGCTTCTTCCTGGAATGTCCACTGAATAGGCGATGGGAACTTAGGTGTCTCGCGGCCGTTTAGTTGCAGATGGGGCGTATCGGGCGGACATCCGCGCCTCGGGCGGCAGAAGAGATCGTCATGGCAAGGGATGCCGACATAACCATATTAAGAAAGCGTGGAATGCTGGCGACCGTTCGTGGCGTCGTCGCGCATAGCGTGGGCGGGGCCGAAGTCGAGACTGCCCCCTGCGATATGCTATTGGGTAATGCAATTCTGCATGTCGCGAGACTGGACGTTTCGGTTTGCACGACCGCCGCAGCGAGTGTCGTTGCGGAGGGCATTACGTTGAATTGCGAGGAATGCCGTCGGCTCGCCCTGAAATATGACGACAAGCTTGAAGTTCGTGAGTAGGAAACAAGAGCCCCAAGCACTGGTGGATCAGCTTGCTGGGACCATTCACGATGACGGACGCCGCATGACGTAGAAGAATATCTCCTGCCATTCAGTACGAGGTTATCGCACGACCGCTGGACGCGAGATGCTCTGTAATGGCGCGCCGGATTTCGGTAACCGTGTCGAAGAGCCTGTTGTCCAGGTCGATGACATTGAAGCGGACAGCGATGAATTTGAGGCGGTTTTCGACAGGGACCGCGATCCCGACTTCCTGACCGTTGAATACGACAGCTTGCTTTTGCATAACAAACCTCGGGCGCACCACACCGGAGCACCATCTTACAAAAGTGGGACAAAGGGTTTCCGACGCGTCAGATTGCCGTCGTAGGTCCGTATCGGATCGAGACGAGATCACGCGCTCGCTGCATCATTGCGAAGAAACGAATTCGGACAAACAACGTCATGATCCTCCTCAAGCGAGGTCAACCGACCGCTGAGTATCGCCGGCGAGGCCGGTTATTCGGAATTCTTCTGCAAAAACTTAGTCGAGAAACTTCGAGTAAGCAACTGATTTTTGTTATTTTTTAGCGTTTTGAATCGTATGACAATTACCGCAGGTGCGAAGAAACAAATGATGTACGTTCGTCCGATACCCATAGTCGAGGGCCCGCCGACGGCTTTACATATTGCGGATGGCCACTGAGCGCAGGTGCTAGGTTGGCTGGATCAAAGAGTCCGATTTGCTCCCAGGTAGCTTCCGGACAGACGCGATATCCCTGAGGGCTTCAGAAGTACCTGATCACCGTATAACAAGCGATATATCCGATGGAAACATTGCCGCTACAATGTAGTCAGGTCGATAGTTCGACGCCATATGGAAGTTGCCGCTTGCCCTCGGGTAACCGGAGGTTCACCATCTAACCGAAGTATGTGTAAAGCAGCGTTCCGTTCCAGTTGATTTCAAAGAGATTTCAGGCTGATGTAGGCATATCCAAATCTATGGCTTGAGAATGCAGCGCTACCAGATACAAGCACTCGAGAACGGCAGGTGGTCGGTAATAGACCACCAGACCGGCAAGCCAATAGTTGACCAGCAATGGTCAAGCGAGAGAACGAGGCTGGAGGCTCAAGCCTTAGCTGATTTTCGCAATGGAATATCGGCCCCTCCTCCACAGCGGATTTCCTCCCGGCTTCAGAAGTTACGTCGAGCTTGGGCCCTCCTCGGTCGGCCACGTTCAACTTGAACCGGCTCTTCTTATTCTGGCAATCGCGATGCGCTAAACTAATCCGAATTTTGGAGGCCGTCGAAATGATATCGATCGGCCTCATCTTTACCCTCGCATCCCATGCTCACAGAGTTTCAAAACCTTGGGCGAGTGACCTCGATGCCCTGCCCCTGTCGTCATCCATCGCAACAATAGCCGATTCTGCACAGGGCGCTCCGATACGAAATCGTAGAGCGCCCAATCCTTTCCAGCGGCATACCTTCACACCCGATCACTACGGGTAACCAATCGTCAATTACGATTTTGGAATACACGCGTATATTACCCCCGGGAATAGCGATGCCTGACCTGAGGTCGACGACAATGAACTGGGACGCAACGTCTGCATTCACACCCGTCGGGCTGGCTCTGCGCGGTCGGCCAGCTCACAGGATCGTTCGCACCCTCGGCGACGCGGCATATATGCTGCTCAAGGACTGGCCTTCCGATGACGGCGAAGAATATGTCACTGCGGTGAAGGCTTGCGTCGATGCGATCAGCGGTGAGATCGCTCCGGAGCAATTTTGGGACGCGTTCCTGCGTGCGGCCGATGAGGCAGGTATCGCTGCGCTGACCGTCGTTCAGCGATGACAACGAGTAAAAGAAGCGGTGGTTGGTGAGGGTGAGACGTTCAGCACGGCTCGCCTCGAGTCATGAGGAGCTCCAGCATCTCGCCTCGCGCGATCCTCTGACCGGTCTTTCAAACCGAGCTCATTTCAGAACCGAACTCGCCGTCCGGCTTGCGGCGGCTCCGCAGACCAGAGCCACTGCGTAACTGTTCATAGACCTCGATCGATTCAAAGCGGTCAACGATACTTTCGGGCACCCGACGGGGACAAGCTCATCTCGCTCGTGGCCCAGCGCATGAATGAGATCATGCCGGCGGTCTTCGGGGGAATATTGCCCTGAATGGCATCCAGGCAGCTTTTCACAGGGCGAATCTTCGCTTTTTATGCGACGCCCGACATGGATCGACAAAGCTTCACCAGGGAGGTTCTGACTGGGAACGGCAACATTGCTAAAACCTCCCTGGTGTCCTTTTAACAAGGATGAGGAAAATCTAAGCTGGATCGCGCCGAGGGGAAGACGGACCTAAGTCGGACTGGCGACTCCATAGCCCGCTTCTCATATTAGGTTCTGAGGTAATATGACGGTTCGTGGAGGGCAACGACCAGGAGGACGATATGAAGTTCGGTTCCGACAATGCCAGCCACCAAGAGTGCTGCTCCCAGGGCCATAGTTCGGCCTCGACCATGGCGACGATCAAAGCGACCCTTTCCGCCGCTCAGGATATCGACAGCAGTGCGATCGAGATCAGGATGCTCGGCCCTGTGGTCCTGCTCGAAGGCTACATAACAAACGTTGCGGACCGTGATAAAGCCATCTCGCTTGCGGCGATGATCGTCGGCGAGGAGAACGTCCAGGACCGGATGCTGAGCCGGTTTCCCGCCCAGTAATGGCATCAATCGGATCAGGACAAAGGTCGGGTGAGGCCCGGTCAGCAGGCAGGTGATAGCCCGGACGTTGGCAATACTCAACAGGAAGACGCGTGAGCAGCGCGGCGATTTTTGCCGCCAGCGCTTCGTTTAAGCGGTGCGACGAAACATGCGCGCGACCGCAATCGACCAGGGGAATATGTCTACGGCTGGAAGAAGACGCGCTCGGATCACATGCAGTGCGAATTCGCCGAGTGCAGCCCGATCTGATTTGGCCTGTCAATGCACTGAGCTCGAAGATGGCGCGTTTACGCGCGTGGCGGCCAGCCCGACGTAAGTGCCGATCAGAACGGTCGCCATCTCCTCTAAAGAGCGACAGCCCTCGTTGTAGAGTTCGATGGCGGCATCACACAAAAAGGAGGACGCTTGATCGTCCCACTCCACCTCGTAGTACCGATACCATTCACGGACGGCCTTCGACATCAGCAGGTGGTCTTCCTGTAAGCACTTGGACATGCGTTACCCCAGACATGGCGGCGGCAGGCGTGCGCGGCTATGACTGCTTCGTTCCGACCACAGCGGGGTCGCCATCTTTCAGACTAACAAAGACAGGACTTCACGGGAACCTGCCTCGTCCATGGATAGGGCAACACCGCTTGGCCGTCTAACGGCGACCAATCTCGGCCTCGACCTTCTTCCGTGCGTTTCCAGCGCTCTTCACGGCCTTCTTGACAGCATCTTTCGAGACGCCTTCCTTCGTTGCTTCGTACTTGACCTCGTGATCCTGACCGCCGGCCACGCGAGCTCGATCCTGTGCGCGGCCGCGGGATGTCGGTGTCTGTGCCATCGGGCTTCTCCTTCGAATGAACGTTCGCAGTACAAACTCACAAGGATTCCGGTGGTTCCCGGGAGACAGTGGATGGCGATGCTGCGCTTGAAGCGGCTGCGGAATTCCCTAAGCGGTGCCCGCCATTGTGCTGGGAGGAAGGTGGTTACCGTGGCGCTCGAACTGAACAAATCTCCACCTTTCCACTACTGTCGGGCGCAATTCGGCCAGCGGTGACGGCGGAATCAATTTGAGAGAGAATTTCCGTAAAGTATTGAAAAATGATTCGTTTTGAGTCGGAACGAATCACCCTGACACGTCTTTGAGTCGCGTATTAATGATTCGGAGTATTTGTCATGCCGTCAGGACAGCGTGCGCAGTGGAAAGGCTTTCTGAAGTTCGGCGAGGTAAGCTGCGGCGTCGCTCTCTACACGGCAGCCTCGACTAGCGAGCGCATCACCTTCAACACCATCAACAAGGCCACGGGCAACCGCGTCAACCGCATCTTCATAGACAGCCAGACCGAGGATCCGGTGCCGAAGGAAGCCCAGACCAAGGGCTTCGAGATCGAGAACGGCCAGTACATCATCATCGATCCTGAGGAAGTTTCCGCCGCGATTCCTGAGAGCAACAAGACGCTCGAGATCGAGGCGTTCATCCCCTGCTCCGACGTCGACGACGTCTATTTCGACAAACCGTACTACCTCACGCCCGACAAGATGGGCGGAGACGCGTTCGCGGCTCTCCGCGATGCGATGAAGAAGTCGATGGTCGCAGCCATCGCCCGCACCGTCCTATTCCGTCGAATGCGCACGGTGCTGATACGGCCGCACGGCAAGGGCCTAATCGCCAGCACGCTCAACTACGACTACGAGGTTCGTTCCTCCGAGAAGGCTTTCGAGGAGATGCCCAAGCTCAAGATCCAGGGCGAGATGCTCGAGCTCGCCAAGCACATCATCAGCACCAAGAAGGGCGAGTTCGATCCGGCGACCTTCGACGACCGCTACGAAGCCGCCCTCGCCGATCTGGTGAAGGCGAAGCTGGAAGGCAAGTCGCTTCCAAAGCCGAAGAAGGTGCAGGTCTCGAAGCCCAACGATCTGCTGGCCGCGCTGCGCGAGAGCGCAGGCATCATGAAGGCCGCTGCGGACAAACCGAAACGCACTGCCGCCAACGCCAACACCGGCACTGGGAGGCAGCACGCCGCGCGCGGGGCGGCAGCGAAGTCCGCCGCTTCAAAGGCTGCCCCGCAGCGCAAAGCCAGCTAGGGAGATTAGACGATGGCTCCGAAATACTACTGGAAAGGCTATCTCAAACTCTCCCTGGTCACCTGCCCCGTGGCCATGACCCCGGCCACGAGCGAAAGCGAGAAGGTTCGCTTCCATACACTCAACAAGGAGACGGGCAACCGCATCGTCTCCCGATACATCGATTCCGTCACGGGCAAGCCCGTCAAGGACGAGAACGAAGCCAAGGGCTACGCTCGCGGAGAGAACGACTACGTTATCCTCACCGAGGACGATCTGGATGCCGTTGCGCTCGACACGGTGAAGACGATCGACATCGACAAGTTCGTCCCGGCCGACAGCATCGAGTGGATCTACCTTGAGAAGCCGCATTACCTGATGCCGGACGACGCCGTCGGCAACGAGGCATTTGCGGTGATCAGGGATGCCATGAAGGCCGACAAGGTTTTCGGTGTGTCGAAGCTCGTGATAGGCCGCCGAGAGCGGGCGGTCGTCCTGGAACCGCGCGGCGAAGGAATCGTGCTCTGGACGCTGCGTTTCGGCGACGAGGTTCGACCGGAGGAGAATTACTTCGAGCAAATCGACGAGCAAGCAGATCCGGATCTCATTCCACTCGTCCAGAAGCTCATCAAGCAGAAGACCGCGCGCTGGTCGCCGGACATGGTCAGCGATCCCATTCAGACCAGCCTGCTGAAGCTCATCGACGAGAAGAAAAAGGCGTTGAAACCGAAAAAAACGGCGAAGGGGAAAGCGGCCGAATCCGCACCGAAGTCGAATGTGGTCAGTATCATGGATGCGCTCCGGAAGAGCGTCGAGGCCGATCTCAAAGGCAGGAAGGCCGGGTAGTCACATGCACTTGCTGGAAACCAAGGTTGCACACGAGACGACGGGCTGGCGGATAGATTTCGTCGGCGACGACGGTGAAGTGGTGTCGATCAAGGTCGCAGACGGTCACGCTGCAAGCGAAGACGAGGCCATTGAGCGTGCGAAAGAGGTCATGGTTCAGTTGACGGCATATGGCACGCGTGGCGGTGGCCGCAGCATCAACCCGTACGATGCTGCCAGCAATGGAAACTTTGACGACGACGAGCCGTTGTTGGATACGTGGCACTGATCCGCCCTGAGGAACCCCCCGGCCTCTCAGGCAACAAAAAAGGCCGGGTCGAAACCGCACCGACCCATCATCGCCCTCTGACCAGTGCCAGTACATCCGTGATCAAAGGCATTTCAGCGATGCAGCGTTGCCAGCAGTGAATTCAGCGCTCATCAGCGAGGCCTATAAGGGAGCTCTAGCTGTGAGAAGTGTGTCCGCAACAAGTCTCAACTAGAAATTTCCTGAAGGATGTGCCAACCGGCTTCCCGGCCGTTGGTCAGGCCTGGGAAGCCGGCCAGTCGTTTGACGGTTCCTCGACAACGTTGTCCGATTGGTCGTCTGCGGGATCCGGGTCCCGGTCGTACGCAACCCTCAGGCGGTCGAGTTCATTCTGGATGGCATCGTAGACGTCCGTCGCCTTTGCGCCTTTAACCACAAACGTGTCGACGAAATCTTCGAGCTTCAGGCTCAGGTCGTCGCGCCATTCCTTGGTCATTGCCCGTTCTCCGGCTGAAGACGAATGCCTCTGCAAAGAAGGTCCCACGTCGGGCAATGTACGGAAGCGCGTATTCTTGGAGAAGCGCCCTCGTCGGGTTCGGGATCGGGAAGCGGTTCCTCCCCGGGTATCCGGTCAGGATCGTGCGGTGGCGTGTCGACGGGCGGCGGCGATGGCGGCGGCACAATGGGTTCGTTTGGCACAGACATGGGGTCCTCCTCGCTGCGAAAACGTGGGAAATCCTCCCGAGTTCCCTTGACGCTTGACTCCTTCGACACCATTTGCTGCGACATGCCCAAGACAAAGACGAATAGCAAGGAAGGCGACGACCCGCACCGCCCGACTTCGAGCCGCCACCCGCTCTTCGCGTAGGTGGAAAAGGGCGTCACCGCATCTGTATGCGCGGTCGCCTGCATCTCGATATTGTGTACGGGCGTCCTTGAGAGTTTCCCGCATTGCCGTATGCTTCGGCGACTGGTCCGATATCATCTGCTTGGCGACGTCCTTTATCCTTATGTACGCGGTACCTAGGCCCGACCGTAGAGAAGGAATTCCAGTCTCGTGATCATCGCCGGCATGAAGAAAGCTGGGAGCGCTATTGTCCTTTAGGAAGGCTCATATTTACCGTTGAATCGGACGTGGAAGCTGCCAGTGCCTTGCTAACGGCGTTGATCAGCAAGGCACCTGGAAACGGCTTATGCAGATAGGCGATGCATCCCGCTTGCACCGCGCCTGCTTCCACTGCACTCTTTTCGAGAGCCGTGATGAAAATTACCGGAAGCTTGGAACCGCACTCCCTCAGTCGTCGCTGCAGCTCGATCCCGGACATACCGCCGAGATCAATATCCAGCACGAGGCATTCAACCTTGCTCGCGGCGTCGCGGCTCAAAAATGCTTCGGCGGACGAATATTCCTCCGTCAAAAAGCCGTAGACATTCAGCAACCTCCGGACGCTCCTGCGCATGCTCGGATCGTCTTCCACGACAGCCACTATGCCTGGTGGGAGTTCCAATTTTGTGCCTCGCTTCAGCCAGCCGAGAAGGTGGATCTCCGATACTGTCCTAAAGGGAAGCGTTTCCGCGTTCAGACGTGACGCGGTGGGTTTGACGCGGGTTCGAGACGTCCCATTCTTTCAGCGATCGACACCGCCTCGCCAGCCGAACGCGCCCCGAGCTTTTCCATGACCAGCCCGCACCGGCGCGTCAGTTCGGCGCCTACATAATCGGGACCGCCGCGATGCTGTGGCTGGTTTCGCGGATCGCCGGGTTGGCGGCGTGAGCGGTGCGATCCACTGAAGGTCTGCTTCTCGCTCTGTCCGCCATGGTGATCGGCACTGCAAGTCGGCTCGACGAGGCGCTGGAGATGGTCAAGACGACCAAGTTCGACATTGCGGTTCTTGACCTTAAGCTCGGCAGAGAAATGAACTATCCCGTCGCCGATCTTCTCATCAAGCTGAAGAAGGGCTTCATCTTCTCGACGGGATTCGACGAGGCCGACATGGACGGCCGCTACAGCCAGCCTGTGCTCGAAAAGCCATACGACGAAGCACGGCTGGTCGAGCTGATCGCCAGGGCTTCGTGACGCTCAGGGAACGGCTGCGGACGCCGCCAAAAGGAAGGTGATCCAGTCAAGAGTACTCGAAGGCGGGCCTGCTCGATTGATTTGGATGCGTTAGCACCTTCCGCCGGCTAGCCAGCGATAATGACTAAGGTTCCACGAAGGTTTGCGGGCGGGTTCAAACTGTCACTGTCGTTGACGTCGAAGCACTCCCATCCCATCTAGCGCTCATGCCGAAACACGAAAAGAACGACGTAGAGCTCATCAGGACATGGACACTGTCTCCCGCAGCCACCATGGGGTCGTCGGTGCGCGCGAAAGGAATACTTCAGGAACTGCAATCGCGTGTTCCCGCGGCCTCGAAGAAGTCGCTAGCACTCGATGGAAGCGACATCATACTCGCGATGTCAGCTAGCGAGAAGGCCGTCTTCAACGCGGCGGCCGCAGTCGTCTCAAGGGCCATGGAGGACGTCGAAACCCTGCCCGTCATCCCGCGCGAGATCCAGGACATCCTAACTATGAAGGTCGGCGAACGACATCGCTGGCTCGCGGACGGCCGTCTGCCGAGCGCGGGAACCCGGACCGTACGACTTAACGGCCGAGCCCGGAGGATCACCTTTCATGTCTTCGATCCCAAGGTGGTCGAAGATCTGCTCGACCGCGGGGCGGTCGACGAATGGCGTGAACAAGATGCCGAAGCCAAAGCGGAGAAACGTCGAAAGGCGGTATACAAGGCGAAGCTGACGAGGTCGCTGAAGAAGGCCGCTAAGACCGAGAAGGTCAATAAGGGAAAGCCGGACGACGCGGCTTCGCAGCTTCGCGGTTGGGAAGAATTCGACGTCGATGGACTCTTGCGCTGAGGCCTCATCCTCGACGTTGTGGCGACCTCGAACGACCGGGGGAATCTTGAAACGGACACACTGACCGTCTATATGTCGGTCATTCGGCGTTGCTGGTGAGTGCTCCACGCCAGTCGTCCGCTGGGCCGTTGACCCCGGACGTTACTCACCCTCTTCACTTGTCTTCGGAAAGAGATGAGTGACATTGGAACCAGGGGTCTGAACCCTCGCTGCCATCTTCTTAATGCCGGTGCTGCGTTCGCCAGCAGCTTGTACGACCGAGGCAAATCCATCGCGCTGCCTGTAGTAGTCAGGTTTTCCCGGAAGACTGAGATCAAAATCGGCAAGCAGTCGCTCGATGAGGTCCATCGCCTTCGCCGCGACCACCGCATAGCCCTCCTGGCGCCGCTCGAAAAAGCTGTCGAAGCCTGGGCCGGAGAGATCAAGGTTATCCAACGCGTTCCCAAGGTTCGTCACTCGGTTCGATAACCATAAAGCCTCGTGGAAGAGCTCGTCGCCGAGGAGGCTCAAATCTTCAGCCAGTGGAAGGATAAGGACCGGATCCGGTGTGTGGAAGACGAATTCGCCTTCGTTGACTGGGTTGAACTCAGGCGTATCGTGAACGGCAGCGTATGCGGTGCCGACAAAATCGTCCAATGCCAGAGCTGTCAGCATCGCCGCGCTGCGCGCTTTGGCTTTTGGGTTCCGCCCGCGTCCAGCACTCGTCCACCGCAGTGCGCTCGGTATGATCGTGCCGGCGGCGAAACAGCCAGCCCCAATCATCGCTCCGACTAGCATGATGCCCTGAGTTGTTTCAAAGAACTGCGTCAACACTTACCTCGTAGAGTTCGAGAAGCGATTTGCATCGGTCGCACGCACGACGGAATCAGTACCGGCTATTGCAGTGTGCCTCGCTTGAAAGCGATTAGGAATGCTCTCCCCAAGATGAGATCTCGACAGAGTAGATTCAAGGTGTGGTCCGTATGCCCCCCTGCCCGATGACCCGCGGCCGAGCGACAAGACAAGGTTAAGGCCGGTCTGAATCCTGGCCCCACCCGTGCCACTGATGTTGGTATCCGGCCTCGCCTTCGCGGCCGTAGCACCAACCGATTTTATCGAGCTTCGCGCCTATAGCTTCCCGTCGCTCACAAGCTTTCCAGGTTTCTGGATCGTCGCCGGAGTTGCCTCGACAGCTTCCGTTTTCCTCTCCCCACTGAGCGATCAGTCGGCTCGGTAATCCCCCTATGCCCAGTGTCTACATGCCGGACAAACAATGGCTGCTCTTGGGAACCCCCACAATCAAATCGATGGCTGGTAGGGAAGATCGGGTCGAAGCGGGAAGTGCAATTTCTCACCCGTAGCGAGATCGAAGCGATCCTCGCGGCTCCTGATCGACAAATTGGGTTGGGCGTCGTGATTGTGGCTCGGCCATGAGTCCATGCGGTCCACACAGCCGTACTTGCATGCCCACCTGGCAATCACGGAGGCCGCTCTAGCCAAGATCGACCCGTTCAATGGACAATCGCCTGGCCGGTTCAGGGCTGGCGACGAGCTATTGGCGTTTTTCGACGAACTTTGATCCCTGCCGGAGCTATTGACATCGCGGTGAGGGCCGCGATGTCTTGCCGAGCCCACCAATCATCGAGGAACTCTCACTAGGCAGGAAAGCGCCGCCACAGGACATTGCATTCCCCTTGACAGCGCATCGTCACAGCAAAAGGCCATCCGCCAACAACGCCACCATCCGTTGCGCCTGGGCGGGGTCGTCATTCTCCGACATTGATAAACGGGCGATTGCTCCCAGCAATTCATCTGCGGCGATGTCCGAACGGATACGTCCGGTGGCTGACGCCGAAGCAAGAAGTTCTTGAAGAGCGGGACGAAGGCGTGCCTCGAAATGGCCCGGCAAGGCTGAATAGGCGGGTTCGCCCGAGTGAAGTGCTCCTGCGAGCCCGCGCTTGGTTGCGAAGAACGCAGAGAAGCGCTGCATCCACAATCGCAATGCCTCGAAGGGCTCGTGACGTTGCGCGAGATCGATAGCTGCGTCTGCGCAGTCGTCGATTTCGCGACGAAAGACAGCGGCGATCAGGTCAGACCGCTGCGGGAAGTGCCGGTACACCGTGCCCAAACCCACGCCTGCCTTGTTGGCAATGGTGCGAATGGGAGCATCCACTCCCTCGACGGCGAAAACGTCTTTGGCCGCCCGCAGCAGGGCATCCAGACTACGCTGCGCATCCGCACGCATGGGTTTGGTCGCCCCCTTCGCATCGCCATCCGATCCTGTTTCCATAAATGCTCCTTGACAAACGGAACATCGTTCCGCATTTAAAGTGAACGTTGTTCCGTTTCCCTGTAACCGGTGCGACGTCTTTTGACAATGGCATGGCCCTCATGGAGATCGCCCGATGAACACTGAAATATTTAATCTTTCCGGGAAAGCCGCCCTTGTAACAGGGGGCAGTCGCGGCATCGGCGCTGCCTGCGCCAAGCTTCTGGCTCATCGTGGTGCTTCGGTCGCGATCACCTATTCGAAGAGCGCGGAACGGGCCGAGGCACTTGTAGCTGAAATCGTAGCCGCAGGCGGATCGGCCTTTGCAATCTTTGCCGACGCTGGTGACGCCAACACCACCAAGGAAGCCGTGGCTCAAGCCCTTGATCGGCTCGGCGGTCACCTCGACATCCTGGTCAACAACGCTGGCATTGCCGAGCACGGTCCGGTTGGACTGGTGAGCGATGCCAGCTTCGAACGACAGATGGACATCAACGTGCGCGGCGTCTGGTATACGACTTCCTCCGCCGTTGCGGCGATGCGTGATGGCGGACGGATTATCAACATCGGCAGCTTCTTCAGCGAGCGCGTGCCGACGCCCGGTGCCAGTTCCTACGGGATGACAAAGCACGCCGTGGTCGGGATGACCAGGGGGTGGGCACGTGATCTCGCGGCCCGCCAGATCACGGTCAACACGGTCGAGCCGGGACCGATCGCGACAGAAGCCAATCCTGATGAAGGTGACCGCGCCGCAATGATCAAGACCATGGTCCCCCTTGGTCGCTATGGACAGCCTCACGAGGTAGCCGAGCTGGTTGCCTTTCTGGCGTCACCAGCAGCGGCTTACATCACTGGCGCACAAATTCTCGTGGACGGGGGTATGCTTGCCTAACGCTGGCGTGGCAGTCCCAGACTTGAGGATACCTATCGGCATGACCACTTGCCTCTACGGCGGCATTATGAGCTGAGCCCCGAGACGAGAGCTAGATTTATCATCTCGGGGATCGGCATACCTTTAGGCTTCGGCTGGCGCTGGACCGGTCCGGCATAACCCCGCTTTTGCCCACATGCAGGAACTATCCCGATGAGCCATAAGCAACACCCCATCGGCAGTGCTTCGCGCCCGCGTCGACAGCAGACGACGCCCTCGCCGGCATCGATCTCACCGGTCGGAACGTCGTCGTCACCGGCGGCCACGCCGGCATCGGATTGGAGGTCACACGCGCACTCACTAAGGCCGGTGCATCTGTCGTAGTTGGGGCCCGCAATCCCGATGGAGCCGCCGAAGCATTAAGAGGCCTATTTCGCGTCGAGGTGGACAAGCTCGACTTGATCGACCCGTCGTCGATCGACGCCTTGCCGCTCGTTGGCTCGACACGGGAAAGTCGCTGCACATCGTTGTAACAATGCCGGCGCGTCCGGCGGACCCGAGCGCGACGCGCGAGATACGAAACACAGTTCGCAACCAATCATCTCGGCCATTTCCAGCTAACGCTGGCGCTGCTGCCAGCACTACGTGCCGCCATGGGCGCGCGAGTGGTCAACGTATCCTCCGGCGCTCATCGGTTCGGACGCATCCGCTCGGAGGACCCGAACTTCACAACGGACTTCGACTCGCTCGCCGCATACGCCCAGTACAAGACGGCGAATGTGCTGTTCGCGGTCGAACTGGATCGTCGCTACGCAGCGGACGGGATTCGCGGGTACGCGGTCCATCGGTCGTCGCCGGCACCAAGCTTAACAGCGCTGCCGGCGATGAACACTGCGCAGAATGGGCCTGATCGACGAGGCAGGTCTTCCAATTATCGATCCCATCATCGGCAAGAAGACGCCTGCCCAGGGTGCCAGCACGATCGTCTTCGCTTCTGCTAGTCCTTTGCTTGACACCGTTAGTGGCGTGTATCTCATGGACAACGACATTGCACCGCTGAACGATGAGCCTCGATCGCTTACTGATCAAAGCATCCCGGCCGACGCGGCGTCGCATTCAATCGATCCGCACTCCGCCAAGCGGCTTGGGATATGAGCAAACGGCTGCGTCGGCGGACCTGACTTGAAAGTCACCGCGGCCGTATCACCCGCATTTCCATATCGGCACTTGCAACAAGCGAATGCCGGCTTCGGGCCGAACCCGGTCTTCCAACGCGTTCAAATTATGCCGAGCTTTCGATCCTGGATTATCGGAAATCTCGGGCCTTAGGGAAGTTACTCGGCATAGTATCGGGCTCGGGATAAATTCCCTTATGCCGAGTTCGGCATAAGGGAATGAAAATGTCCCTCGGTGTCAACGCCGGCACCTTGTCGCGTGAATCCTGGGCTCCCGGCGTGCCGTGTGCGAATTCGTCTCCACGGCCGGTTGGCAGCCGGAAGTCGGCGTCGCGGTCGGCCAGCCCGGAGAGATCGCCCGACAGGTCGAAGGCTTGTTGGGCCACGAGATGAACGACGTCGCCTTCACGCTGAATTCTCCCATTAATCGCTATCATCGATGCCCCGAGGACGACGCGTCGGCGCTGCTCGAAGAGCTTGGGCCAGACGACCACGTTGGCCGGACCGGTCTCATCCTCGATCGTCATGAAGATGACGCCCTTCGCGCTGCCAGGTCTCTGCCGGACGAGGACAAGGCCCGCGGCCATCAACCAGCGACCATCCCGCGCGTTCATGGCTTCAGCGCAAGTGACGATCCGGCGCTCCGTCAAAGCCGTCCGCAGGAAGGTGACAGGGTGTTGGCGTAGCGTCAGCCCGATATGACTGTAGTCCTGGACAACGTTGTGCCCCTCGGTCATTTGACAGAGGGCGACCTCGGGTTCCTGCTGCTCGGCAATCGCCCTTGCCTTTCGTTCCGAGGCGGCTGCAAAGAGCGGAAGTGGTTCGTCCCGCAGGGCCTTGATCGCCCACAAGGCGTCGCGCCGCTGCAGTCCCAGAGACGGCAGGAAGGCGTCGGCCTCTGCGAGCTCGACCAGAGAGGCCGCCGGGATCCCGGACCGCCGCCACATGTCATCGATGCTTTCGAAAGGCTGATCCATGCGGGCAGCCGCGATACGCGCGGCATCGGCAGCGGCAAGTCCGCGCACCATGCGCATCCCGAGGCGGACCGCGTGACGGTCGGTATCGGCGATACGCTCAAGCGTGCAGTCCCATCGGGAATTGTTGACGCAGACAGGCCGAATCTCGACGCCGTGGTTCCGAGCACAGCCGACGATTTGGGCCGGCGCATAAAATCCCATCGGCTGCGAGTTCAGCAGCGCCGCGCAGAAGACGTCCGGGTGGTGGCATTTCACATAGTTGGACGCATAGGCGATCAAGGCGAACGACGCCGCATGGGATTCCGGGAACCCATAGCTGCCGAATCCTTCGAGCTGGCTGAAGGTCTTATCGGCAAACTCGGCCGTGTAGCCGTTCCTGATCATGCCGGACACGAGCTTGTCCTTGAAGCGCGAGACGCCGCCGGTGAACTTGAAGGTCGCCATCGATTTGCGAAGCTGGTCTGCCTCGCCGCCGGTGAAGCCCGCACAGACCATCGCGACCTTCATGGCAGACTCCTGGAAGAGCGGGACGCCGAGTGTCTTGCCGAGAACGGCCTCCAGTTCCGGCGTCGGATACACGACTGCCTCCTTGCCCTCGCGGCGCCGGAGATAGGGATGCACCATATCGCCCTGGATCGGGCCAGGCCGCACGATCGCGACCTGAATGACCAAATCATAAAACGTCCGCGGCTTGAGCCGGGGCAACATTGCCATCTGCGCCCTCGACTCGATCTGGAAAGTGCCGAGGGTGTCGGCTTTTCGGATCATCGCGTATGTCGCCTGGTCCTCCTGAGGGATGGTCGCGAGATCAAGGTGCTCATCCTTGTGTTCTCGGATGAGAACAAAGGCCTTTGCCATGCAGGTCAGCATGCCTAGCGCCAGGACGTCGACCTTCATGAATTTGAGCGCCTCGACGTCGTCCTTGTCCCATTCGATCACTTGTCGGTCGACCATTGCGGCGGGTTCGATCGGAACAAGATCATCGAGGCGGTCATGCGTCAGGACGAAGCCACCTGGATGCTGGCCCAGATGCCGAGGGGCACCCATGAGCTGCTGCGCAAGTTTGAGGGTCAACGCTAGACGACGGTCTTCCGGGTTCAAGCCCTGATCGCGAAGACTGCGGTCGCTGACCAGCTCTTCCGACCACGCCCACATGCCCGAGGACAAGGCTTTGATGAGGTCCTCGGGCAGCCCCAACGCCTTGCCCACGTCGCGGATGGCGCCCTTCGCCCTGTAACGGGTCACCGTCGAACAGAGGGCGGCCTTGTCTTTGCCGTAGGTCTTGTAGATCCATTGGATGACCTCTTCGCGCCTCTCATGTTCGAAATCGACGTCGATGTCTGGCGGCTCATCGCGCTCCTGGGAGACGAAGCGTTCAAATAGAAGGTCGTTGGTTGAAGGGTCGATGCTGGTGATGCCGAGGATGTAGCAGACGGCCGAGTTCGCCGCCGACCCCCGCCCCTGACAGAGGATGCCTTGAGACCGGGCGAAGCGGACGATCGAAAAGACGGTCAGGAAGTATGGGGCGTATTTCATCGTCCGGATGAGATCGAGTTCGTGACGGACGATCTTGAGAACCTCCGGCGGCAGGCCTTCCGGATAGCGGTTGGGCACGCATTCCCAGACATAATGCTCGAGGGATTCCTGCGGCGTCTTGTCTGGGAGGATCGCCTCCTCGGGATACTGATAGCTTAGCTCGTCCAAGGAGAACTTGCATCGCTCGACGATCTCCATCGTCCGGGCCAGCGCCTCGCGGTAGCGTGGAAACAGCCTCTCCATTTCATCGGGTGGCTTGATGTAGCGGTCGGCATGTCGCTCGCGCTGAAAGCCGACGTCGTCGATTGTGGTGTTGTTGCGGATGCAGGTAACGATGTCCTGAAGCTGCCGCCGGCCCGGCTCATGGAAAAGAATGTCATTGGTGACGACCGTCTTCACCCGATGTTTGACGGCCATATTCGCCAACGCGTGCAGCCTCACCTGGTCGTTCGGACGGCGCCGGAGACAGAGCGAGACGTATGCCCCGTCTCCGAAGATCTCCGCCATCTTGCGAAGTTGGACGGCGCAGGCTTCATCCGGGAGGTCGGGCACAAGGATACCAAGTAGGCCTTCGGAATAAAGGGCGACGTCGTCGAGGTTTAGGATGCAGTTCGCCTTGCCACCCCTGCCCTTGCCGAGCGTCAGCAAGCGGGTCAGGCGCGAATAAGCCGAACGATCCGTGGGATAAACGAGGATCGACATGCCGTCCTGCAGATCGAGCCGGCAGCCGACGACGAGGCGGACGCCCGTCGCGCGGGATGCTTCCAGCGCTCGCACGATGCCTGCCAGAGAGTTTCGATCGACGACGCCCAAAGCGTCGATGCCGAGTTCCTTGGCGGTCACGAAGAGCTCGTCGGCCGAAGATGCGCCGCGAAGGAAACTGAAGTGCGTCGTGACCTGGAGCTCGGCGTATCTCATCCGAATATCCCGTGCATGAACCACTTATGGGAGCCAGTTTCAGGATCGATGCCGTCGCCGGAGCGAAAGATCCAGTACCGTTCGCCGATCTCGTTTTCGACGACGAAGTAGTCGCGCACAGCCTCGAATTCGCTGTCGCGCTTCCACCATTCGCCGAACACACGCTCCGGCCCGTCCGCACGCTTGACGCGATGGCGCTTGCCGCGCCAGGTGATGCTGGCAGGGGGATGGTCAGGCAGCAGAGCTATCGCCTCGATCGGATCCGGACGCCCCAACAGCCGCACCGGTCGCCGCCAATGGTAGACCCAACCCTCCGTCACGTCCTCGCCAACCGCGGCGATCCGCTGGACGCTACGCTCCGGAACGTCGGATGCGACGGGCGCGACCCGAAAGACGCGCTGGCCCCGATTGCCGAAGACGTCGATCAGCGGGGTGATGTCAGCGTCCTCGTCGTCGACAAGCGAGGATGCCTTCTGCTTCTCCTCGAGCGGTTCCGACATCACCGCGACGAGGGTCAGCTTTTCGATCCCGAAGCCCGGCTCGATCTTTTCCGTCCGGTCGCGGAACAGTTTCGTCAGCCAGGCGACGTCTCGCACGGGCTTGGCGGTTCCCGCCCTGATCGCTTGTCTGGCCCCGTCGACCTTCTCGACGATGAGGTCGGTGCGACGGACGCCAAGACCCTTCCGCTGAAGTTCGGCGACGAGTTGAACAACCAGCCGTCCAACATACTTGTTGATCGTCTCCGCCGCGCCGATCGGTTCGGCGAAGGATCGGCTGACCTCGACGAGTTCCGGGCTACGGATGGGATCTATTGGTTCGCAGACGCGACCGAACATCTGGTCGAGACGGCGACCCACTTCCGGTCCGAAGCGAAGCGCCAAGGGAGCACGCGGCGTCGCCAAAAGCTCCCCTATTGTCCGAAAGCCTAGCGTGCGCAAATCGCCCACGATCTTCTCCGGCAGCCGCAGCAACGAGATCGGAAGGCGCTCGACGGCCCGGATAGTTTCCCCACTCGGGACGACGACGGTTTCGCGGTTGATGGCACGAGCGCATGCGTGAGCGGCACCCCACGTGTCGGCGATGGCGACCCGTGTCGTCAGGCCCTTGGCGCGGAAGCGGTTGGCGATGCTCGTCAACATTCGCTCCTCGCCGCCCTGTAGATGGTCCGCGCCCTCCGTGTCCATGACGATGCCGTCCGGCGCGTCGACGGCGACGATCGGCGAATACTGGCTGAGCGCCCACATGGTGATGCGATCGAGCGCCGCTGCATCGGCGGCGGCATCGGCGTCGATCATTCGGAGGCCCTGGAAGAGCGCCTGCGCCTTGGCGGCCGGCATGCCCACATGAACGCCAGCCTTTCTGGCCGCGGGATCGGCGGCCGACACCCAGCGTTTGGAACCGCTCTTCGAAATGACGGCGATCGCCTCCTCAACGGGAATGGCGGGATCGGCCCGCCTGATCCTGTCCGTCGCCAGATCGGGAAAAAATATCGATACGACCCTCGGCATCGCAGGCTCCTACTTCGAACTCGGCGCACTCACCCGCTTTCACCCTCATCAGTTCCAGAAGCCATCTCGCCCGCCCGACGCCCGGAACCGGCAGTTCCTCGCTCGGGATGACGCTCACCCTCCAGCGCGTGGTCGACGCCGTCGGCTGGCCGAAGTCGCTGGCCTCGGTCTGCCGTCGCCACCGCCGCACTGCAAGCGCCATCGTGCCGCTCTTCTCGGCTGCGAGTTGCAGCCGCCGGGACGCGGCCATCGGCAGCCGGACGATCTCGCCGATCACCGCCCCGAGGCCGCCGTATGAAAGGCCCTCCTCCATATTGGCAAGGACGTCCTCCTCCTTGTCGGACTCGACGAAGACGACCCGGTTCGGATGAAGACCCGCCTGCGCCAAGGCCGGGAAGAACAGGTCAGGACGTGTCAGGCACCAGACGACCTTGCCTTTGGTGCGAGCGGCAATCCCGGCCACGAACAGGGCGGCGGCCGCCCCGTCGACGGTGCCGGTCCCGCCGCCGGCGCATTCGTGCAGCGCCCCATAGGCCAATCCACCACCCGGAAGCCGCTCGTCGATCTGCGCGACACCGAAAGGCAAAACGCCTCGGCTGCGCCGACCGGCGCCTTCCAGGTGCGCGATCTGCTCGCGCAGCCCGTCGAGGACGGCGTTTGGGGCGACGGCTGACTTCATGATCTCGGGCAACCCGTTTTCGGCTTGAGTAACAGCAATATGTTCTGTATTTGTTCCGAAGAGATAAATGAGTCAATGCGCATATGACCCGCTGAAGTTGAGCGCCGGTACAAAAGATAAAAATCGCCAGCGGATTCAATCGGATGTTGAGACAGGAATATTTTTGGATGCGCCGAACGCGGCTTGTGGACGATACGATCCCGAGACTGCAAGATCACCAGGTCCCGGTGGTCGAACTCATATGCCTCCTCTGCGATCGCCATTGTACACATGAGCGCAAACTGTTGGTCAAAGCGTTTGGCGCAAGCGTCACCTTCGCGGAAATCCGCCGGCGCATGGCCATGGGCTGCGAGCGGATGCAGACGCCGCGAGGTGACAAGTGTGGAGCACACTTCCCATGTTTGAGTGATGGTCTTTGCTGATGGAAGCTAGATAATGACAGGCGAAGACAACCGCGAACGGCCGCGCAAGATCGTGCATGTCGACATGGATGCCTTCTACGCATCGGTCGAGCAGCGCGACAATCCGGAGCTGCGAGGTGTGCCGGTTGCTGTCGGCAGTCCTGCTGCCCGCGGGGTCGTGGCGGCCGCCAGCTACGAGGCACGCAAATTCGGCGTCCATTCCGCCATGCCTTCGGTGACCGCCCAGCGGAAATGCCCGGACCTTGTCTTCGTCAAGCCGCGCTTTGATGTTTACAAAGCCGTGTCGTTGCAGATCCGCTCGATTTTCGCCGAATACACGCCGATGATCGAGCCACTGTCGCTCGACGAGGCCTATCTCGACGTCACCGACAACCTGAAGGGCATGGAGATTGCGACCGAGATCGCCGAAGAGATCCGAGCGAGGATCAAGGCGGCGACGGGGCTCAACGCGTCGGCGGGAATTTCTTACAACAAGTTTCTGGCCAAGATGGCAAGCGACCTCAACAAGCCGAACGGCCAGGCCGTCATCACCCCCAAGAACGGCCCCGCCTTCGTCGAACAGCTTCCCATCAAGAAATTCCATGGCGTGGGACCGGCAACGGCCGAGAAGATGCATCGGCTCGGGATCGACACGGGAGCGGACCTGAAGGAGAAAACGCTCGACTTCCTCGTCGAACACTTCGGGAAGTCGGGACCGTATTTCTACGGGATCGCCCGCGGCATCGACAATCGTCAGGTCAGACCGGACCGGGTGCGGAAATCCGTCGGTGCGGAAGACACTTTCTCTGCCGACATCCATTCTTATGAACCCGCGCGCAACGGGCTTCAGTCGCTGATCGAAAAGGTATGGGGCTATTGTGAGGCCAATGAAATCGGCGCCAAGACGGTGACGCTCAAAATCAAGTATGCCGACTTCAGCCAGATCACCCGTAGCAAGACAGTTCCGTCAGCACTGCCAGCAATTGCCGATCTTGAGGGGGTGGTCGACCTGCTTCTCGCGCCAATCTTCCCGCCGCGAAAAGGCATACGCCTGCTTGGCGTGTCGCTGTCTTCGCTGGAGCGGCGTAGATCTGAAGCGACGCCGCAGTTGCGGCTCGCGTTTTAGGTCACATTAGATGTAGCGCGGTTGGTTTTAGATTGGATGCGCTCCGCACCGGCGTTCCCGCGCCTGCCAGTGGTACCGCCCCTCGCCTAAGTTCCCTTGACCTGCTTGCGGCAGATCGAAGCTGAGAGGCCGGAGTTTCGTCGAAGCCGTCTGATGTGAAATTCCGTTGGAATTTGCGACCTCACGAACCGCTTTCGCCCTCGCTATTGAGAACTAGCGCAGAACGGATGCAATCAAGCAAAATCTGTTCGCCAAACGGTTTTGTCAGGCAGCCGACGACGTCCGCGCCCAACGCAGACGCGCGCACATTCTTTTCTGGAAAGGCGGTGATCAGAACAGTCGGAATGCTCTTGCCCAGCGCGACCAGCCGGTGGTGCAAATCGAGACCACTCATTCCGGGCATATTGATGTCAGTCACAAGGCAGGCCGTGCGGCGGATATCAGGGAATCTCAAGAAATCATCCGCGGATGAAAAGGTCTCGGCGTCAAATCCCATCGACCTTATGAGCCCCTTGATAGCCTCCCGCATCGACTCGTCGTCGTCGACGATCGCAATCAGAGGTTTCTTGGTTGGCACCGCCGCCTCCCGACTTCGCCGATGGGCGTCGCGCCTAAATGGCGTTATGGCGAGTTGCTGGATGGACTTATTATCGGGCGGCGACAAAGTCACCGCAAGCTATACGCTCGTATACGCTGCCTAAACAGTTCTGCGACGAACTGGGAATGTGAACGCGCGGAACATGCAAATGAGGAGACCGACGCGCGCTGCGAAAACAGAGCCATACGCGTGGGAAGTTCGTTAATGCAGAAAATGTGGGTTGGAGAACGGTCGTCTCAAATGTGCCCGCGCCGAAAGGGTGGAGAGCCGTCCTGCAGGCTACTCTTCCCGAACCAAGCGACGCGCCCCGACAGAAGGTTCGTTCGCCGGCGACGCTGGCCGCTCCACGATGCGCAAAACGCCGTTTGCGGCCGCCGGCATCCACCCTTGTGGCCGGGGTAATTATCGCGCATTGTGGCGTGCGAAAGGAAACCCGATTTCGGCATTCGTTTTCTCATCTCGTGGCCAATAGGCGTAGATAGTAAATTATGCCAACGTCGATTCACATTGCAGGTTCTGACGATTGACCGAGGCGCTAGCGACCATCATTGTTATCGATGATGACCCCGAGGTCCGGGAGGCGCTTGGGAGTCTGCTGCGTTCGGTCGGCTTTGCCGTCAATCTCCTCGCTTCCGTGGGCGACTTCCTCACGTCCGGGCGACCCGATGGACCGACCTGTCTCGTACTCGATGTCCGGCTTCCGGGACAAAGCGGTCTTGATTTTCAGCTCGAGCTGTCGAGAGAAAACATACAGTTGCCGATTGTCTTCATCACCGGGCACGGCGACATCCCCATGTCTGTCAAGGCGATGAAAGGGGGCGCGGTCGAGTTCCTGACGAAACCGTTCCGAGACCAGGACTTGCTCGACGCCATTCACATCGGCCTGGCGCGCGACCGCGAATGGCTTGAAAATGAAAAGGCGCTGGCGACGGTGCGCGCTCGTTTCGCTAGCCTGACCCCACGGGAGCGCGAGGTGATGGCTTTGGTGGTGACAGGACGGCTCAACAAGCAGATTGCCAGCGCTCTAGGCGTGAGCGAGATTACGGTGAAGGTTCACCGTAGCCAGGTCATGCAGAAGATGGGCACCAGATCCCTGCCCGAACTTGCGCGTATGGCTGACAAGCTGATGCTCGCGCCAGGAAAGACTCAAACGAACTCATAAAGGTCTTGGCTGCGCGTATAGGTCATCCCCTGCTTATTGGTAATCGATCCTTCCTGGTGGCCAATAGCCCCAGCGGAAGCCCTCCTCTATGGTGCGCGTTCATTTCCCCCTCCTCCCAGGCCGGATCGCTACCGATCGGCCCGCCTTGGCCTCCCACCCGCGGGAGGCTTCTTTTTGGCCTCAGTCCCTGCAAGACACTTTCGACTCCAACACGGAAACCGACACCGAATCGAACTGACGGCACCCATGCGCGCGTTAGAGGAGCAGACCATCGCCCCAGTCATTGCGGGCCAGGATGACTTCGCCGACATGAGTCGCTGAGCAGAAGTTCGCTGATGGGTGTCCGTGCCGGTATTCCAAGGTATCGCAAAGCGAAACCACAGTATAATGTCGCGTCGTCCCTTCCATCGCTAGACTACTCGTTGCCTCGCGAGACAGGTAGCGAATCCCCCCGTTGCTACCACCAAGCTTCGGCGCTCCCTCCATCCGAAGCTCTGCGGGTCCACGACCCGTCCGACCGCCCAGCAGCCGCTGGGCGGTCTTTCCTAGAGGTGGACCACGTATCGGCCGGGCGGATGATGGCCTCGTTGTTGGGACGAACAGGCGAGATGTGGTAGAAGTGAGGAAGTGGTTGCGGTTCGTCATATGTGCTCGCTTTGGCCAATTTGACCGGACGGATCTCCGAAACGCGCTGGTGGAGATGGGAGTTTGGAGGTTCTTTGGGAGGACGGTGATCGCGTGTTCCACAGGCAACGGCGCCTGGGTGCCGACGGCAAGTGGAACCCGGTGCTGGTCGTGCTTTCGGCCCTCGAGTATCCGACACCTTCAAGCCTCGGTCGCCTCGACCATGAATACGGATTGAAGGATGAGCTCGATAGCGCGTGGGCGGTGCGACCGCTTGAGTTGGTGCGCGAGGGCGGCCGGACCATGCTGGTGCTTGAAGATCCGGGCAGCGAGCCGCTCGCCCGCCGGCTCGGAGCGGCAATGGAAACCGGACTTTTCTTGCGCCTAGCGATCAGCATCGCCGCTGCGCTCGGCAGAGTCCACCAGCGCGGCCTGGTCCATAAGGACATCAAACCGGCCAATATCCTGGTAGCGGGCACGTGCGCCGAGGTGCGGCTAACCGGCTTCGGCATTGCCTCACGCCTATCCCGCGAGCGGCAAGCGCTCGAGCCGCCCGAAGTGGTTGCGGGAACGCTTGCCTATATGGCCCCCGAGCAGACCGGGCGCATGAACCGCTCGATCGACTCCCGCAGCGACCTTTATGCGCTCGGCGTGACACTTTACGAAATGCTGACCGGGAGCCTGCCCTTTGCCGCTTCCGACCCGATGGAATGGGTGCATTGCCACATTGCACGACAGCCGATGTCGCCCAACGAGCGGACGGCGGACGTTTCACCGGCAGTCTCGGCCATCGTCATGAAGCTGCTCGCCAAGACGGCCGAGGAACGATACCAGACGGCAGGCGGCGTCGAGCACGATCTGAGGCGCTGTCTCAGCCAATGGGAAATGGAATCGCGGATTGAGGCGTTCCCGCTCGGCGAGCGCGATATCGCAGACCGGCTGCTGATCCCCGAAAGGCTATACGGGCGGGAGCATGAGGTCGAAACCTTGCTCGCTGCCTTCGACCGTGTGGTGCTGGGCGGGGCGCCGGAGTTAGTGCTGGTCTCTGGCTATTCCGGCATCGGAAAGTCGGCTGTGGTCAACGAACTCCACAAGGTGCTGGTGCCGCCGCGCGGGCTGTTTGCGTCCGGCAAGTTCGACCAGTACAAACGGGACATCCCCTACGCGACCCTGGCGCAGGCCTTTCAGGGTCTGCTCAAAGGGCTCCTCGCCAAGAGCGAGGCGGATTTGGCACCGTGGCGCGAGGCGCTGAGCGAGACGCTGGGACCGAACGCAAAGCTAATGGTCGATTTCGTCCCCGAATTGAAGCTCGTCATCGGCGACCAGCCGCCGGTCCCGGAACTTCCGCCACAGGACGCGCAACGACGATTCCAACTGGTATTCCGGCGGTTCATCAGTGTCTTTGCCCGGCCCGAACATCCGCTGGCGCTGTTCCTCGACGATCTCCAATGGCTTGACGGAGCGACGCTCGATCTGCTTGAGGATCTGCTGACCCGGTCGGATCTGCAACACCTCATGCTGATCGGTGCCTATCGCGACAACGAAGTCACTGCCGCCCATCCGCTGATGCGGACGCTTGAGGTGATCAAGACCGCGGGCGGCAAGGTCGCGGAGATCACGCTTGCGCCGCTCACTGAGGACTGTCTCCAGCAGTTGATCGCGGATACGCTCCACTGTCAGCCTGATCGTGCGGCCCCGCTCACCCGAATGATGCACGACAAGACCGGCGGCAATCCGTTCTTCGTCCGTCAGTTCCTGTTTTCGCTCGCCGAAGAGGGAGTGCTCGCTTTCGACTATCGCGCGGCATGCTGGTCCTGGGATCTCAGCCGCATTCACTCCATGGGATACACCGACAACGTCGTGCATCTCATGGTCGGCAAGCTCGCGCGTCAGCCGCCCGAAACGCGGGAGGCGTTGCAGCAGATCGCCTGTCTTGGAAACACCGCAGATATCAGGGTGCTTTCACTCGTGCTCGGGATCCCGGAGGAGCAAGTCGCCGGGGCCTTGTGGCCTGCCGTCGCTCATGAACTGCTCGAGCGTCTGGCAGGCACCTACCGGTTCGTCCACGATCGCGTTCAGGAAGCCGCCTATTCGCTGATCCCGGAGGATCGACGCGGCGAGTTACACCTTCGCATAGGCAGACGACTTGCGGCGAATACTACGCCGGAGCGGATTGACGATCATGTCTTCGAGATTGTCAGCCAGCTTAATCGCGGAGCCGCACTGATCAACTCGGCTAAGGAGCGCGAGCAACTGTCAGAGTTTAATCTGATGGCCGGCAAGCGCGCCAAGGCCTCGACGGCATACGCTTCCGCTCTAACCTATTTCGTTGCTGGCACGATGATGCTTTCGGAAGACCGGTGGCAGCGCCAGCACCAACTGGCGTTTGCGCTTGAACTGAACCGGGCCGAATGCGAGTTCCTGCTTGGCGCGCTGCCGGATGCGGAGGGCCGGTTAGCCCAGCTTTCCAGTTGTGCTGTCGGCGCCGACGACCAGGCTGCTGTCGCCTGCCTGCGCATTGATCTCTATGCTGCGCTCGGGCAGACCAGCCGCTCCGCAGACGTCGGTCTCGAATATCTGAGGCGGTATCTCGGCGTCGACTGGTCGCCGCATCCGGCCGACGCGGAGGTGCAACGAGAATACGACCGGATCTGGTTGCAGCTCGGGAGCCGCGCGATCAAGGATCTCATTGATCTGCCATTGATGAGCGACCCAGCATCCTCCGCGACGTTGGATATTCTGGCCCGGCTCGTGGGGGCGGTGTGGCACACCGACGCGAACCTGGCATGTATGGCAATCTGCCTGGCTGTGAATCTGAGCCTCGAGCGCGGCAACAGCGACGGCTCCTGCTACCATTACGTGTCGCTTGGCTATATTGCTGGGCCGCGCTTCGGTGACTATGAGGCCGGTTTCCGCTTCGGTCAGCTAGGCTGCCAACTGGTCGAAAAGCGCGACCTGAAACGCTTTCAGGCCAGGACTTACAAAGACTTCGGGGCTCACGTCATTCCGTGGACGAGACATGTCCGAATCGGCCGCGACATGTTGCGGCGAGCCCTTGAAATTGCCGATCAGAGCGGCGACCTGACGTTTGCCGGATACAGCTATGCCAGTTTGAATTCGAATCTGCTGGCGGCAGGAGATCCGCTTATGGAAGTGCAACACCAAGCGGAGACCGGCCTCGCATTTGCGCAAAAGGTGCAGTTTCAGTTCGTCGTAGATCTCACCAGCGCGCAGCTCGGGCTCGTCCGGACGCTGCGCGGGTTGACCCGGAAATTCGGTTCCTTTGACGACGACGGTTTTGACGAATGTGAGATCGAACGCCGGTTTTCTGAAAATCCGAATCTTGCGGAAATCTGCTACTTCGTCAGAAAACTCCAGGCCCGGTTCTTCGCCGGCGACTATGAGGCGGCCGTCGATGCGTCATTGCGGGCGCAGAGGCTGCCATGGACGTCGGTAGCGCATTTCGAAGAGACGCCGGAGCATCATTTCTACGGTGCCCTGGCCCGCGCCGCGTGCTGCGACGATGCTGTGGCAGACCAGCGGGCGCGGCATACGGAGGCTCTGGTTTTCCACCACCGACAGCTTCAGATCTATGCGAAGAATTGCCCGGAGAACTTCGAGAATCGCGCCGCACTTGTCGGCGCCGAGATAGCACGGCTTGAAGGCCGCGAAATCGACGCCGTGCGCCTATACGAACAAGCGATCCGCGCAGCGCGCGCCAACGGCTTCCTTCATCATGAAGCCCTCGCATATGAACTCGCCGCCCGCTTTTATGCGCTGGGAGGCTTCGAAGACTTCACTCGTCTCTATCTCCGCAACGCGCGAGGCTGCTATTTACGCTGGGGTGCCGACGGTAAGGTGCGGCAACTCGACCAGCTCTATCCGGACCTGAGAGGGGACGAACGCAGTCCCGCTCCAACAAGCACTATTGGTGCACCGGTCGAGCAACTCGACCTCGCAACCGTCATCAAAATCTCGCAAGCCGTGTCGGGCGAGATCGTCCTTCAAAAGCTGATCGACACGATCCTGCGCACCGCCGTTGAGCAGGCGGGCGCCGAGCGCGGCCTGCTGATCCTGCCGCGGGGCGGTGAGTCCCGGATCGCGGCGGAGGCCACGACTTGCGGTGAAGCGGTCGCGGTGCAGATGCTCGACGCGATCGTCACAGAGTTCACGCTGCCACAATCGCTCCTTCGTTATGTCTTGCGCACGAACGAAACCGTGGTCCTCGACGACGCAGCAGCTCAGAATCCATTTGCCGCGGACCCATATATTTGTCGGCACCGTGCTCGTTCTATCGTCTGTGCGCCGTTGCTCAATCAGGGCCAACTGACCGGGGTACTCTATCTTGAAAATAACCTCGCCCCTCGGGTCTTCGCGCCAGCTCGGATCGCGGTGCTGAAGTTGCTCGCCTCGCAGGCAGCAATCTCACTGGAGAATACCCGGTTGTACCGCGATCTCGCTGAACGCGAAGCCAAGTTCCGTCGCCTCGTCAAGGCCAACATCATCGGCATTATCATCTGGGATATCGAAGGTCGCATTTTTGAAGCCAATGACGCGTTTCTCCGCATGTTGGGCTACGACCGAGAGGACCTTGCCTCGGGTCGGCTATCCTGGACGGACCTGACGCCGGTCGAATGGCGCGACCGCGACGCACGGACCGTCGCAGAGCTGAAGATGATGGGGGCCGTCCAGCCGTTCGAAAAGGAGTATTTTCGGAAAGATGGCACCCGCCTGCCCGTGCTGATCGGCGGTGCACTTCTAGAAGAAAGCAGGAACGAAGGTGTCTCTTTCGTCCTCGATCTGACGGAGCGGCGGCAGGCCGAAGAGGCGTTACGGGAGAGCGAGGAAGCCTTGCGCGAGGTACAAGGGCAACTGGCTCATGCAAATCGCGTCGCCACAATGGGCCAGCTCACAGCGTCCATCGCCCATGAAGTCAATCAGCCGCTCGCCGCATCGCTCACCAACGCCCAGGCGGCGTTGCGCTGGCTCGGAACCCATCCGCCCAATTTGGAGGAGACGACACAGGCGCTGGGCCGGATCGTCGAGAACGCCAATCGAGCCAGCGATGTCATCGGCCGGATCCGTGCTTTGATCACGAAGGAGCCGGCTCGCAAGGAGCGGTTCGACCTCAATGAAGCCATTCGTCACGTGATTGCCTTGACCGGCAGTGAAGTGCTCCGCCACGGCGTCACGCTGCAGACAGAATTCGCGGCGGGCCTCCCGTTGGTGGAAGGAGACCGCGTCCAGCTACAACAGGTGATCCTAAACCTGATCATGAACGCAATCGAGGCGATGAGCAGCATCAACGAGGAAGAGCGCGAACTGCTGATCAGCACCGGGGCAGATGCCTCAGGAACCGTTGTCGTCAGGATACGCGACAAGGGTCCGGGCCTTGACCCGCAGACAGTGGATCGTCTCTTTGAGGCTTTCTACACGACCAAATCGAGCGGCATGGGCATGGGCCTGGCGATCTGCCGTTCGATTATCGAGGCTCACGGCGGTCGAATGTGGGCCACCGCTGGTGAACCACGTGGGGCAGTGTTTCTGTTCACCCTGCCTCTCGAACGAGACGAAACCGCTGGCGCAATGCATGCCGACCAAATGGCAATGTTGGGAAACTGATTGGACCAACAACTGGCTGAAGCTCTCGCAGCCTGGGCAGGTCTCAGGCTGAAGGCCGTCGACCTGGCCCGCTTCTCCGTCACGAGACGATGAGGTACGGCCGAAGCTGAATTCACGTTCACGTCGCAGCCATCGGGCCAACGGGGCGGCAGTGGCGAAAGCAACAAGCGCATCGATCGTGCCGCGAAATCGTGCGCCAGGAAACTGGACGAGGCGACGGAGATGCCTGCACGAGCTAAAAGGTGCTAGGCACCAAGCTCGATGATCCTCAATTCTGGACCCAAACCCGGCTTACGGCATGTCGCGGAAATCACTGAAGCGCAGAGATCCCGAAGCCGTCTAAAAGACGGACAAGCCCGACGGAGTAGCACAGAAGACCGAACTGGGTTCCAGCAACATATAGGGTAAAGGCAGATCTCTGGGCGTGCAGCGCTTGTCCCCAGGGAGACTTGATCGTTTCGAATGGCATGACGGAGAACATCATCAAATGGGCCTCCAAGTCCGTAGGCGGCCATGATGAAATATCGGGCGGTGTGTGGAGCGGAGAGCCCGGAGCGCAAGGCCCAGCTTCCCCATATGCGCTGGGAAGCAGCGTCAATGGGACCAGTTCGATTTGGATGCGGTGGAGTTCATGTGTCATGGTCTCAATCCTTAGGCAAACGGTCCGACCCATCGGCTCGCCGGCACCTATCGTTGGTGGATGGCCTCAAGTCTGTCGTTGATGCAGGCATCAGGAGGCGTGTTGAACGCCTTCGTGAGCTGACATTGCCGCGCGGGAGAAGTACCCTGACCGTAACAGGACGCCGCTCGACCTGCTATTGATCTTGAGGAAGGATCGGGTAGCGAAGAGGAGGAGACGACTTATACGGGGGTTTAGCCGTTCATCGGGGCCGGCTACCAAAAATCAGACCACCACCCGCTCCTCGCGATGAGATGCCTTCGGCGCGCTCCTCTTCCCACGTCGATGACATCAACCAGATAGAACGTCGTCCTGGACTGCGTTACCTTGGAAGCCGTTTGCGCCACTAGGAGAGCACGGAGCAACGTGGGCACCCTTCATGCTCGAAATGAGTGGCTGAGCCGGGCATAGCTCCCTAGCAGCCCGCCTGTGTGCTGCCTCCGTATAATTTGCGCATACACAAGTATGATGGCGGACCTACACTCTTCGTTTTACCTTTTGCTCCTGAGTGCTGGCCCCTCCAAATTGGTCATGTTCGCATCGGCGTCGGCAGCCATTCACTTGGAACCATGGCCAATCAGGTTCCAAAACCGTTAGGAAGGGACGCAGAATGCCAACGGTATCTCCGACTCCTATCACGCCTCCAGACGAGCATCTTGTCACCGCCAGAGAGGCGCTTGAGCCCCTCTATGAGAGGCTGGAGCTTCACACCGAGGTCACCCTGCTGTCGGCGGCAATGGGGGCCGGATGGCCCGTCGACGAGGCAACGAGGGCGCTGGCTGCCCTTAGATTGCAAGACGCCCTCAATATTCTTGGCGGGAATTGAGGTCCAGCATATCGACCCCGCCCAAACGACAGAACGAGATGGAAGGCTTCGCAAAGTTCTAACGCGAATCGATCCGACGAGGGATTATCCAGCGGCACGATCATGGCGCAGGAATTTTGGTGTGGAATAGTCTGCACAGCAGAATCCACCGCCACATAGATTTTCCTTTGCGGTTGCGACAAACAACTTCGCCGGCATTCGACGTCGAAGGATTCGATGGTCCGACTGGAACTTCACAACGATATTCCCACCTTGTAAACCATCGCCGTTCCGTATCGACGCTCCGACGAAGTAGCCGCGTTCCAGCGCGAGTTGCACCGCAATGTGCGGCAGCCGGTTGCCTCTAGAACCATTCAGCGTAACACCAGAGGCTCGCTTGGTTGCCGCGATTTAGCAGATCTACCAAGTTATCGGCCTCCTCGGCGGTCAGCATGTCCATGACAAACCCATTGATGACGGCCGGCTGTCCGACGACTTTATCGAACACCGTCCAGTAAATATTGAGGTTCTTGCGACGGCTATATCTTTGCGCTGCCATCGTGTACTGCCTCCGGGTGCGGTAACGACTTTCGTTGATTGTGAGCGGTCTGTCAGATGTGACTGCTCGGCGGCTCTTGGATCTGCGAGGCCCGCGACGCTAGTCAGCAACTCGGCAGAGGAAGAAGGCCCGCATCCCCGCGGCGGCAAAGGAGCCCCTGCAGGGTCAGGTGGTTTGCCTTTAAACGTCGCTCACTGTAGAGCATTTTACTACCCGCCAGTGAAGAGATACATTAGCACTAGGGATGCTATCTACTTGTATATCCTTCCAAAAGCTCGCATCGCGTGGCGGCACCTCCCTAACGCCACGGTGCCGTGCGTTCGATCCATTCGCGCGTCCGCGCTTCTGGATCGACGTTCAAGGTAATGTCGGTGACAACGGCCGCGGTGTCGGCGCGCGCGTCGAATACGCCCTGTAGCCTGTCGACATTCAACCCGCCGATCGCCACCAGCGGCAACGGCGCGACACGCCTCTTCCAGTCTGTGATCCGTTCCAGGCCTTGCGGCGCCCATTTCATCTGCTTGAGAATGGTGGGATAGACCGGACCGAGCGCCACATAGTCGGGCCTCGCAGCCAAAGCCGTTTCGAGCTCTGACGCGTTATGTGTGGAAAGGCCGAATTTCAGGCCCGCGCTGCGAATGGCATCAAGGTCGGCTTCCCCAAGATCTTCCTGGCCAAGATGGATGAAATCGCATCCCTCCTCGATCGCCAGTTTCCAGTAGTCGTTGACAACCAGCTGGCACTTCGCCGCTGCGCAAACGGCCTTCGAACGCCGGATTTCCTGGCGCAGGATTTCGTCCGGGCGATCCTTCACCCGCAGTTGCACCAGTTTGACGCCCAGCGGCACGAGACGTTCGATCCATTCGGAACTGTCGACGATGAGATAGAAGGGATCAAGTCTCATGCGAAAACGCCCTTTCCGACAACCGGGGTGGACGGTACCGCCATGTCGCGCGGCTCCAGCATGCCGGAAAGATAAGCGAGCCTTCCGGCCTCGATCGCCTTGCCAAACGCCTCAGCCATGGCAGGCGGATCGCCTGCGACGGCGACCGCCGTGTTGAGCAGCACCGCGTCGTAGCCGAATTCCATCACCGTTGCCGCATGCGACGGTCTCCCGATCCCCGCATCCACGATCAGCGGGATGTCCGGAAAGGCGCTCCGCATGGCGGTGAGCGCGGAAGGGTTGCGCGGACCGGCCGCAGAACCGATCGGCGCGCACCAGGGCATCAAGACCCGGCATCCGACGGAGACCAGCTTTTCACCCACCACCAGATCGTCCGTCGTATAGGGAAATACGCAAAACCCTTCCGCACAAAGAATGCGTGCGGCTTCGACCAGTTCGAATACATCCGGCTGGAGACTGTCGTGGTGGCCGATCACCTCGAGCTTGATCCAGTCGGTACCGAATATCTCGCGCGCCATCTTGGCGGTCAGGATCGCTTCGGACGCGCTGTGACATCCCGCGGTATTTGGCAGGACGCGGACCGCGAGCTGGCGGATGAGTTCGAAGAAGGCTCCACCGGTCTTTCCGCCGGCCGTTTCGCGGCGAAGCGAGACGGTGACAATCTCCGCGCCGGACCGGCTGACCGCCTCGGCAAGGACGGCCGGCGACGGATAACGCGCGGTGCCGAGCAGAAGCCGCGAAGACAGTGCAGCATCATAAAGAGAAAGCATGGATCAACCTCCCTGCATCGGGGACAAGATTTCGATACGGTCACCATCGTCGAGCCGGTGATCGGCTCGGTCCTCGCGATGCACGAGATCTCCGTTGACGGCGGTTGCCAGCCAGTCGCCCTCGTATTCCAGAACATGAAGGAGTTCGGCCAGGGTTACGGCCTCGCAGACCTGTGTTTCGCCATTGATTATCAGTTTCATGAGGTTAGCCTTTCAGAAGTGAATGCCGCTGGAGGAGAATATCGGCGGCCCGCACCGCCATGGCGGGCGCCAGCAGGAAGCCATGCCGATGCATGCCGGCGATCGCGAGCCCCTCCTCCGTCTCGATGACTTGCGGAATGTTGTCGGCAAACGCCGGACGTATGCCAGTCCCGGTCTCGACAACGCGCGCCTCGCCAAACGCCGGATGCAGCGCATAGGCCGCGTTCAGGAATTCCATGAGCGAACGCGCGGTAATCGGTCCGTCATCGTCAGCCTCGATCATCGTCGCCCCGACCATGAAACGGTGATCGTCGCGGGGCACGATGTAGATCGGATGGCGGGGATGCAGCATCCTGACCGGCCTGGAAAGGGTAATATCCGCAGTTTCCAGATAGAGCATTTCGCCTCGCACGCCGCGCAGGCCGGAAAGTCGCGGTATCGCCGCCGGCCCGGTGCAATCGAGCATGCCGGCAAACCGCCGGTCCTGCGGCTGGCATCCGCCGAAATGGAAGACGACGCCACGCTCGCGGAGCCTGCCGGCTAGTCTGGCCAGTGCGCGGCGTGGATCGAGATGCGCTTCCTGCTCGAAGAAAAGAGCCTTTTCGAAGCGGCCGGCTAGTGCAGGCTCGAGGTCGGCCACACCCTTGCGATCGATCCAGACATGACCGGTGGTGCGCGCGGCAAACCGGACGAGATCCGGAAGGTCGCGCGGCTGCGCCACGACGAGAGTACCGCGGCGACGAACCTCGCCGGGCACGGCCTCCTCCCACCATCCGGCCGCGCCCAGGCCCAATGTCAGGACAATCTCTTCGGCCGCTTCCCGTTCGCAATAGGGCGCGAGCATTCCTCCAGCAAAGTGCGAGGCGCCAAGTCCCGCCGCGCCGGCCTTTTCGATCACCTCGACCGAAAAGCCCCGCCTGACGAGCTCATGGGCTGCCGCGAGGCCGGCAACGCCGGCCCCTTTGACGAGAAACGTAGACATTATGCGTTACCCGGAAGGTTTTCGATCGGCATGTACAGGTCGCCAGCCTCCCGATATTTCGCCGCCATCGCTTCCAGCCCTTCCTTCTGCGCTTCGGCGCGGATATCGTGCGAAATCCGCATCGAGCAGAATTTCGGACCGCACATGGAGCAGAAATGCGCCACCTTATGCGCCTCCTTCGGCAGCGTTTCGTCGTGGAAGGAACGGGCAGTTTCCGGATCGAGCGAAAGGTTGAACTGGTCCTCCCATCGGAACTCGAAACGGGCGCGCGACAACGCATCGTCGCGCACCCGCGCCGCCGGATGACCCTTGGCGAGATCGGCGGCATGTGCCGCGATCTTATAGGTGATGACGCCCACCTTGACGTCGTTGCGGTCCGGCAGGCCGAGATGTTCCTTGGGCGTCACGTAGCAGAGCATGGCAGTGCCGAACCAGCCGATCATCGCAGCCCCGATGCCGGACGTGATGTGGTCATAGCCCGGCGCGATATCGGTGGTCAGCGGCCCGAGCGTATAAAAGGGCGCCTCGCCGCAGACCGCGAGCTGCTTGTCCATGTTTTCCTTGATCTTGTGCATCGGCACATGGCCGGGACCTTCGATCATCACCTGGCAATCCTTCGCCCAGGCGATTTTCGTTAACGCGCCGAGCGTTTCCAGTTCTGCGAACTGCGCCGCATCGTTGGCATCGGCAATCGAGCCTGGCCGCAGGCCATCACCGAGCGAGAAGGAAACGTCGTAAGCGCGGCAGATGTCGCAGATCTCCTCGAAATGCTCGTAGAGAAAACTCTCCCGGTGGTGGTGCAGACACCACTTGGCCATGATCGAGCCGCCGCGAGAAACGATGCCGGTGACGCGATTGACGGTCAGCGGGATATAGGCAAGCCGCACGCCCGCATGGATGGTGAAGTAATCGACGCCCTGCTCGGCCTGTTCGATCAGCGTATCGCGATAGACCTCCCAGGTGAGGTCCTCGGCAATGCCGTTCACCTTTTCGAGTGCCTGGTAGAGCGGCACGGTGCCGATCGGTACCGGCGAATTGCGGATGATCCATTCGCGGATATTGTGGATGTTGCGGCCGGTCGACAGGTCCATGACCGTGTCGGCACCCCAGCGGATCGCCCAGACCATCTTCTCGACTTCCTCCGCCATGGAGGAGGTGACGGCGGAATTGCCGATATTGGCATTGATCTTCACCAGGAAGTTCCGGCCGATGATCATCGGCTCGCTTTCCGGATGATTGATGTTGGCGGGAATGATCGCCCGGCCGGCGGCGACCTCCTGGCGGACGAATTCCGGGCTCACATGATCGGGAATATGGGCGCCGAAGCTTTCGCCATCGCGGCTCATGGCCTCCGCCTGTGCCTTGCGGCCGAGATTTTCGCGGATAGCGATGAATTCCATTTCCGGAGTGATGATGCCGGCGCGTGCATAGGCGAGTTGGGTTACGGCCTTGTCGCCCCTCGCCCGCAGCGGCTGGCGCTTGGCCGGAAATTCCGGTGTCAGCCGTTCGCCGCTGACAAAGCCGTTGTCTTCGGGACGCACATGGCGGCCTTCATAGGCCTCGACATCTCCGCGGGCGATCACCCAGCCGCGACGGAACTGTGACAAGCCCTGCTCGATACGGATATCGGCGCCCTCGACAGTGTAAGGGCCGGAGCAATCATAGACGACGACGGGCGGCTCTCCCGATGTCGGATGGACGCTGATCTCGCGCATCGGCACGCGGATGTCGGAGTACATATCTCCGGGGATGTAGATTTTCCGCGAGGCCGGTAGCGGGCCGGTGGTGACGGTGGGTGTGACGTTCTTTGCGGCAATGGTCATGGTTTGAGGCTCCAAGTTGCAATTGGAGACCCAGTCAATCAGCCGGAATGATGGAAAGACGCCGGCATGGAATCCACGCGGGAATCCGAAGCCTTCGAGCGCTTGCACCGTCCCTACGCCAGTATGAACTGGATCAGGTTCAACGGGTCACTGCGCCACAACAGGCAAAGCCATATTGTCCAGCAGTATCTCAGTCCCTTGCCGGGACCCCCCTGGTGAATGTCGCAAAGACTATGTCCTGGGCCGAGTTCGTGTCAACCACAGACCTTCCGTCGTCCGGCTCTTGGGCGTATTTTGATGTGGAAGCCGGGCAGATGACTGGATTGGGAGAAGGATGTCGCCGAACTTCCAAATTGTCGCCTTGAACGGGATCGAGCGACCGGCCACCGAGATGGACCGGAAGCCCCTTGGTGCGCCGCCTAAGATTCTGCAAATTCCTTTTCGAAAGACCTCGTTGGAGCAACCGCACCTGCTTTATCGGCAAAGCTCATTCGATCGCCGAGAGGAACGCCGGGATCTGTTGCTCGAAGAACTTCGAGAACGAGGCGATGCGCGGCGGCAGGGCCTGGTACGGGGGGTAGTACAGGGTCAGCCATAAGTCTGGCGGCGACCAGTCCCGCAGGACGTGGACGAGCCGTCCGGTCCGCAGATGCTCGGCGACATGGAACTTGGGCAGCATGGTGACCCCGACGCCGTCGGCCGCCATGCTCGCCAGCACCTCTCCGCTATTGGCGCTGAATGCACGGCCTGCAGAAATCGTGGCGCTGCCACTGCCGTCCGACAGTGACCAGGTCTCCCGTTTGCTTTCGCCGCTATAGGCCAGGCAATCGTCAGGAATGAGCTCGTTCGGGTGCTTCATGTCGCAAAACCGGCTGCCGGGCGCTGCGACGAGGATACGGCGCACGACGCTGATCTTGCGCCAGATCGTGAACTTGTCCGAAGGTGCCGCGGAAATGCGGATCGCCAGATCATAATCGTCGTCGATGATGTCGACGAGTCCATCGGCGAGCGAGATTTCGAAGCTGATCTTGGGATAGCGCTCCCTGAATGCCGAGAGGATGGGCGGCAGGACCTGCTGGCCGAACCAGGTCGGCGCGCTGATGCGAAGGCGGCCATGATCCGCCTTGTGGGAATTCATCACGTCCTTGCGCGCGTTGTCGAGCGCCTGCACCGCCGGCTGTATCTGGGCGGCGAAGATCGCGCCATCGGTCGTCAGCGACACTTGGCGCGTGGTGCGCACGAAGAGTTGCACGCCCAGATCTTCTTCCAGGGCCGCAATCGCCCGGGTGACGGCTGCGGGCGTCATATCGAGCTCGCGCGCGACCTGCGCGAAGCTCCGCTTCTCGGCAGCCAGCAGGAAGGTTCGGAGCACCTTGTAGTCGTTCATCGATTATTTCACCAATGGCAATTCACTGACAACTATTATTGCAATTTCCACGCCTGATCAACGGACGTAGATTTTCAATCACACCAGACAAACCAACACAGCCGCGGAAGGGCGAGGATCATGATCAAGGATATCAAGGGACTGCATCACATCACGTCGATGGCATCGGATGCCCGTCGGAACAACGCGTTCTTTACGGGCACGCTTGGCCTGCGCCGCGTCAAGAAGACCGTAAATTTCGACGATCCCAACGTCTACCACCTCTATTACGGTGATGAGGCCGGTACCCCCGGCTCCGTCATGACCTACTTCCCGTTTCCCGACGTGATGCGCGGCCGTCCCGGCGTCGGCGAGGTCAGTGACACACAGTTCGCGGTGCCCAAGGGCTCGTTGTCCTTCTGGCAGGATCGCTTATCGGCAAAGGGAACCGGCAGCCTGCAGACCGACACTGCCTTTGGCGCTCCCCGCCTCCTGTTCAAAGGGCCGGACGGCGAAGGGTTTGCCCTTGTCGAAACCGAAACCGATGGCCGAAAGGCCTGGACTGGCGCCGGCATCGACGAAAGCGTCGGCATCCGCGGCTTCACCGGTGCCAGATTCCGCCTGCATGACGCCGCTGCCACGTCCGAACTGCTCGGTTTCATGGGCTACCAGCGCACTGAAACGGATGGTGACGTCACCCGCTTCATCATCCCCGGCGGCAATGGTGCCGACACGATCGACCTCGAAGTCCTTCCGAAAACGCCTTTCGCAAGGCAGGGCGCAGGTTCCGTGCATCACATCGCTTTCGCCGTCGAGAACCGCGCAAAGCAGCTCGAAGTCCGCAAGGCCCTGATGGATACAGGATACCAGGTGACGCCTGTCATCGACCGCGATTACTTCTGGGCGATCTACTTCCGGACACCCGGCGGCGTCCTGTTCGAAATCGGCACCAACGAACCCGGTTTCGACCGCGACGAAGACACGGCACACCTCGGCGAGGCTTTGAAACTGCCGGCTCGCTACGAGCCTTATCGTGACCAGATCGAGGCCGGGCTGACACCGCTCGCCGCCTGACGTCGCTTTCCAACAATAAGGCGGCATAACTTTCAAGACGTGCCGCCTTTCCTGCCCCATTACCTAGCTTCAACCCAGTCAAAGGAAGACACGAGATGTCCAGCAAGCTTCAGGTCCTAACCCCGCAGAACAGTCAGATCATCTTCATCGACCAGCAGCCGCAGATGGCCTTCGGCGTCCAATCGATCGACCGCCAGGTCTTGAAGAACAACGTCGTCGGTCTGGCCAAGGCTGCCAGGATCTTCAACATCCCGACCACCATCACCACCGTCGAGACCGACAGCTTCTCGGGCAACACTTTCCCGGAACTGCTCGCCGTCGTCCCGGACAATGATATCCTTGAGCGCACCTCGATGAATTCCTGGGACGACCAGAACGTCCGCGACGCGCTTGCCAAGAATGCCGCCGATGGCCGCAAGAAGATCGTCGTCGCCGGCCTCTGGACGGAGGTTTGCAACACGACCTTTGCGCTCTCCTGCATGAACGACACAGACTATGAGATCTACATGGTCGCCGATGCGTCCGGCGGCACGTCGCTCGACGCGCACAAATATGCAATGGACCGCATGGTGCAGGCGGGTGTCGTTCCGGTCACCTGGCAGCAGGTCCTGCTTGAATGGCAGCGCGACTGGGCACGCAAGGAAACCTATGACGCGGTCACGTCGCTGGTGAAGGAGCATTCCGGCGCCTACGGCATGGGTATCGACTATGCGGTCACTCACGTTCACGGCGGCGCCGAGCGGGTCCGCCATGGCAAGCGGATCGGCCCGAACCCTGCGAAGTAAAACCGTCATCACCCCGGCAGGCGGTCGCCAGCCGGGGTGAACTGCTTCTCTCCAAGCGAAGGTGATCCGCGATGAAAATCTATCTGCTGTCCCTCGGTGCCGGCCTGTTGGTGGGCGTAATATACAGCCTGCTCAATGTCCGTTCGCCCGCCCCGCCCGTTGTCGCCCTCATCGGCCTGCTCGGCATCCTCGTCGGTGAGCAGCTGGTGCCCTTGGCAAAAAGCATCTGGGCACGCGAGCCCGCCGCCGTCTCCTGGCTTCACCAGGTCAAGCCGCACATGTTCGGGCACCTTCCGAAGGGCGGCACAAACCTGACCCTGCCTCGTGAAGATCCGACGTCGGGGAAAAGCTGATGACCACGCGCCGCACATTCCTGGGCGCAGCGTCGAGCTTTGCCTTTTCAAATCTTTTTTCACCGGCGAACGCCGCCGATCCCATCAAGACGGGAGCTGCTTCCATGCACGCCGATATCGTTCTTCACAACGGACTGATCACGACGCTTGATCGCGCAAATCCGAACGCCACCGCCGTCGCCGTCAAGGACGGCGTGTTTCTGGAGGTGGGAACCGACAGCGAGGTGATGACGCTCGCCGGACCGGATACGAAGATCATCGACCTGAAAGGCAAGCGCATGCTGCCCGGTCTGATCGACAACCACACCCACGTCGTGCGCGGCGGCCTCAACTTCAACATGGAACTCCGCTGGGATGGTGTCCGGTCGCTTGCCGATGCGATGGACATGCTGAAGCGACAGGTGGCGATCACGCCGGCTCCGCAATGGGTTCGCGTGGTCGGTGGTTTTACCGAACACCAGTTTGCGGAGAAGCGCCTGCCGACGATCGACGAGATCAACGCCATCGCGCCCGATACCCCGGTCTTCCTGCTCCATCTCTATGACCGCGCGCTGCTGAACGGCGCAGCGCTCCGCGCCGTCGGCTATGGCAGAGATACACCGAACCCTCCTGGCGGCGAGATCACCCGCGATGCCAACGGCAATCCGACCGGCCTTCTGCTCGCCAAGCCGAATGCTGGCATTCTCTATTCGACCTTGTCGAAGGGACCGAAGCTTCCGTTCGAATACCAGGTCAACTCCACCCGCCATTTCATGCGCGAACTCAACCGGCTGGGCATTACCGGCGTGATCGACGCCGGCGGCGGTTTCCAGAACTATCCGGACGATTATGCGGTGATCCAGAAGCTTTCGGGTGAGGATCAACTGACGGTGCGTCTGGCCTACAACCTGTTCACGCAGAAGCCGAAGGAAGAGAAGCAGGATTTCCTCAACTGGACGCAGTCGGTCAAATACAAGCAGGGCAATGACTACTTCCGCCACAACGGCGCTGGCGAAATGCTGGTCTTCTCCGCGGCTGACTTCGAGGACTTCCGCCAGCCACGGCCCGAAATGGCGCCGGAAATGGAGGGCGAACTGGAGGACGTCGTTCGGGTGTTGGCCGAAAACCGCTGGCCTTGGCGGCTTCACGCCACCTACGACGAGACCATCTCCCGTTCGCTCGACGTTTTCGAGAAGGTCAACAAGGACATTCCGCTCGAAGGTCTCAACTGGTTCTTCGACCATGCTGAGACGATCTCGGATCGTTCGATCGACCGCATCGCGGCGCTCGGCGGCGGCATCGCCACCCAGCACCGCATGGCCTATCAGGGCGAATATTTCGTGGAGCGCTACGGCCATGGCGTCGCAGAGGCCACGCCACCGATCAGGCGCATGCTCGAGAAGGGTGTCAACGTCTCGGCAGGGACCGATGCGACCCGTGTCGCCTCCTATAATCCATGGGTTTCCCTTGCCTGGATGGTGACCGGAAAGACGGTTGGCGGGATGCAACTTTACCCGCGCGCCAACTGCCTCGATCGCGAGACGGCACTGCGCATGTGGACGGAGAAGGTCACCTGGTTCTCCAACGAGGAAGGCAAGAAGGGGCGGATCGAAAACGGCCAGTTCGCCGACGTCGTCGTCCCGGACAAGGACTTCTTCTCCTGCGCGGAAGACGAGATCTCGTACCTCACCTCGCAGTTGACCATGGTCGGCGGCAAGATCGTCTACGCTGCGGGCGAATTCTCGGGGCTGGACGAGAACGATGTCCCGCCCGCCATGCCGGACTGGTCACCCGTTCGCACATTCGGCGGCTATGCGGCATGGGGCGAACCGCAAGGCGCCGGCATGAATTCCTTGCGCCGGACTGCGATCTCGACATGCGGTTGCGCCACTTCCTGCAACGTCCACGGTCACGACCACGCCGGTGCCTGGACATCGAAACTGCCGATCGCCGATCTCAAGGGCTTCTTCGGCGCGCTTGGTTGTGCCTGTTGGGCTGTGTGATTTTTCCAATGTCTTCCATGGGGCAGCATCAGGTCGCTGCCCCGCAGACTGTTGCGAATATCGCAAGAGAATCTCAATTTTTGATGCAATTGTTGGCGCTAATCTTTGCGGCCAATATCGTTCCATCAGATGGAAACAACGCCGCCGCATGGCCGGAGCGGCCAACATTGCAGGAACCGACATGACGAACGACATTCTCTCCACCAAAAGCTGGCGCCCGCGTATTGCCGGGATCGTTGCCGCACCCGTCACCCGAACCTTTGCGCTGCTTGCCCTGTGCGCGGCCTATATCCAGGGGCCGCTGACCAAGCTCTTCGACTTCCAGAGTGCAATCGGCGAGATGGAGCATTTCGGCCTTCATCCGGCTGCCTTCTTCGCGGTCGCCGTGATCGTGTTCGAACTCACGGCCTCCGCGATGATCCTGTCCGGTTTCCTGCGTTGGCTGGCAGCGCTGGCGCTCGCCGGCTTCACGCTCTTTGCCACCCTTATCGCCCTCCGGTTCTGGGAAATGCCCCTGGGAATGGATCGCATCATGGCAACCAACGCCTTCTTCGAACATCTGGGGCTGGCTGGCGCCTTCATCATTGTCGCCGCAAACGATCTGACCAAGGGAGCTTGCAAATGAGCACTCTCAAATCCTCCGGGGGCAGCTTTGCTCCCCTTGCGCAGCCAGTCTTTGCAGTTCTTTGGGCTGCAACCGTCCTCGGAAATACCGGCAGCTTCATGCGTGATGTCGCCAGTTCCTGGCTGATGACCGACCTGTCGGCCTCGCCGGCCGCCGTCGCGCTGGTGCAGGCGGCCGGAACCCTGCCGATCTTCCTTCTGGCAATACCTGCGGGTGTGCTCACCGATATTCTCGATCGCCGCAGGTTCCTGATTGCCGTGCAAATCCTGCTCGCGTCGGTCAGCGTAAGCCTCATGATCCTGGCAAATACCGGCATGCTTTCAGTCAGTGCGCTGATCGGCCTGACCTTCCTTGGTGGTATCGGCGCCGCGTTAATGGGACCGACCTGGCAAGCTATCGTGCCGGAACTGGTGAAGAGAGAGGACGTCAAGAGCGCCGTCGCGCTCAATTCGCTCGGCATCAATATCGCCCGGTCGATTGGGCCCGCTGCCGGCGGCCTGCTCCTTGCCGCCTTCGGCGCCGGCATCACTTATGGCGCGGACGTTGCGAGCTATCTCGTCGTCATCGCGGCGCTCGTCTGGTGGCCGCGGGCAAAGAACACCAATGATGCGCTGGCTGAAGGCTTCTTCGGCGCGTTCCGTGCGGGCCTGCGCTATACCCGCGCCAGCAGACCCTTGCATGTCGTCCTTTTGCGCGCGGCGATCTTCTTTGCCTTTGCCAGTGCCATCTGGGCACTCCTGCCGCTCGTCGCCCGACAATTGCTCGGTGGTGACGCAGGCTTCTACGGCATCCTGCTTGGCGCTGTCGGCGCTGGCGCGATCGGCGGCGCATTGATCATGCCTAAACTGCGCGAACGCTTCAATGCCGATGGCCTGCTTCTCGGTGCCGCTGTTATCACGGCACTCGTCATGGCCGCTTTGTCGCTCTCACCGCCAAAATCGGTTGCCATCATCGTCCTGCTCTTTCTCGGGGGCGCGTGGATCACTGCCCTGACCACCCTGAACGGCGCAGCGCAGGCCGTGCTTCCGAACTGGGTCCGCGGTCGCGGCCTGGCGGTCTATCTCACCGTCTTCAATGGCGCGATGACGGCAGGTAGCCTTGGCTGGGGTGCCGTTGGTGAAGCTGCCGGGGTGCCGGGAGCGCTGCTGATTGGCGCGGTGGGACTGATCGTTGCGGGCTTCGTCATGCATCGCTTGAAGCTGCCGGCCGGCGACGCGGATATGGTGCCCTCCAATCACTGGCCAGAACCCTTGGTCGCCGAGCCTGTGGCCCATGACCGTGGACCTGTTCTGATCCTGATAGAATACCTTGTCGAAAAACATCATCGCGCAGCCTTCCTGCATGCGCTGGATGAGATGTCTCACGAGCGGCGGCGGGACGGCGCCTACGGATGGGGGGTGACGGAGGACTCCGCCGATCCGCAAAAGATTGTCGAATGGTTCATGGTCGAATCCTGGGCCGAGCATCTTCGCCAGCACAAGAGGGTTTCCAATGCCGATGCCGACCTGCAAGCCCACCTCCTCGCCTATCACTCAGGGACGGACAAGCCGGTCGTGCGGCATTTCCTGACAATCAACCGGCCGAGAGCCGCCTAACAACGCGGCAGACCGGCATCCACCGCTGCCCGCAAATCATTGCCTTGAAAGGACAACGGTACGCGAAATGACCGAGAACTTCCCCTCCATCACCCGCCGCAGCGCCTTGCTGTCCGGAGCTGCCGCCGCAGCTACCATGGCACTTCCCACATCTTTCGGGTTTGCCGCCAACATTTCTTCCACCCCCACCCCAGTCGAAGGAGACAATAGAATGGGCTACATCACCACCAAGGACGGCGTCGAAATCTTCTACAAGGATTGGGGTGCGAAGGATGCCCAGCCGATCGTCTTCCACCATGGCTGGCCGCTCTCGTCGGACGATTGGGATGCACAGATGCTATTCTTCCTGGCAAAGGGTTACCGCGTCGTCGCCCATGACCGCCGAGGCCACGGTCGTTCTGCACAGGTTTCCGACGGTCACGACATGGATCACTACGCTGCCGACGCATTCGCCGTGGTTGAAGCGCTTGACCTGAAGAACGCCGTTCATATCGGCCATTCAACCGGCGGCGGCGAAGTTGCTCGCTATGTGGCAAAATACGGCCAGCCGGCCGGCCGCGTCGCCAAGGCCGTCCTGGTTTCAGCCGTTCCGCCCTTGATGCTCAAGACCGAGACAAATCCGGGCGGCCTTCCGATGGAGGTCTTCGACGGCATTCGCAAGGGGCTAGCCGAGAACCGCGCACAGCTGTTCGTCGATTTCCCCACCGGTCCGTTCTACGGCTTCAACCGTCCCGACGCCAAGGTTTATCCCGGGGTCATTCAGAATTGGTGGCGACAGGGCATGATGGGCAGCGCCAAGGCCCATTACGATGGGATCAAGGCCTTCTCCGAGACCGACCAGACCGACGACCTGAAGGCAATCACTGTTCCGACCCTCGTCATGCACGGCGACGACGACCAGGTCGTGCCGATCGACAACGCCGGCAAGCTATCCGTCAAGCTCGTGCAAAACGGCACCCTGAAGGTCTATCAGGGTTATCCGCATGGCATGCTGACAACGCATGCCGACGTCCTGAACGCCGACCTCCTGGCATTTATCCAGGCTTAATCGGACCGTCCGGGTGGGGCCATTTTCGCCGCACCCGGATCCGGCTGCAGAAGCTCGGCCTATAGTGGGTCACCGTGCGTTTCCTTTTCTGATTCTTCGCTCAAGCGCAGTGCTGCTCGATGGCTTTTTGTCAGTGCCGGTTGCGCAAGCGCCACGCGGCGGGAGGCACTCCCTCGGCCTTCGTGAAGCTTGCGACGAATTCATCTTCATTCGGAAACCCGCACTCTTCAGCGATCTGGGCAATCGTTTCACCGGTTCTGCTCAGCCGCGACTGGGCTCTGCTCATTCGATATGACGCAATCCATTCCGAAACGGACTGCCCGGTCGTGCGCAAAAATCCGGAACAGAGCGCATCGACTGAAAACCCGCACGCTTCGGCGATCTTATCCACCGGCGTGCCGCCCGACAGGTTCGCGGCGATGTACGCCTTGATACGCTTTTCCTGAAGCGGAGACAGTTGACCGGTGCCTGAAAGGTGCTGGATGGGAGACCGTCCGTAACGATGCGCAAGATGGGCGCTTAGCGCTAATCCTATATGAGGAAGCAGTGTGTCCCTGACCTCGTCCGGCATGTCGAACATCGGCATCAGCGCACCGCCTATGTTGCGGACCACCTGATCGTCAATCCCGCGGCAGGTTGTAAGGTCATCGATACGCGGCTCGCCGGCTTCCTCGGCGAGCTCGATGAACAGCGCGCTTGGGATATGAAATGCGAGCGCTTCGAAGCGGCCACGAACCGAAATTGCCGCGCCATTCCTCAGACTGATGAGACACATGGAACCTCTGGAATAGGTCTTCAGAGGCGTCCGTGCCCCGTCCGGCAGGATGTCACAATGATCGACGTCGACGAGATAGAGCACGACCAGAAAAGCATCATCGGCCGGCAGTAAGACTGTATGTTCGCTGTTGTCATAGGAGTGCTCGAGATGGACGACAGTAAGCGTTTCTTCGTAAAGAGGCCTGATCGCCAGCGCCCTTGCGGCATTGATCCCAAAACACGCCGCAATTTTCTCACTGACCGTCAACGCTTCACTCATATGTGTCTCGATCATCCTGACTGGGGACTATATAGCCCTACCGACGAGATGCCGCGCTTGATATTTTCCTACACGGGTCTCGACTGTCCATCTTGAATAAAAGGATCCTCGCGGGGCAGATTTTGCAAATTATTATGAGGTAGACATGGTTTAGAAAGCTGCCAAGGCTGGCAGGTCCGGTGTTCGCGTGTTTAAAAAATGAAAGAAGTGCGTCGTGGTCCAAGTTCTCCCCCTCCGCCACCCATCTTCCACTGGAAACTCGACTGACGGGTTCGGGTGCTCGTTGAAGCAGTTGTCGGTCAACCAAAGCCTACCTGGTTCAGACATCGATATCTTTCGGAAGGCGACAGACAACACGAAACTCGATCAGGTCATGACGCCGGCGAGCGACCGAGGTTTCGTGGTCGGGGTTTCCTCGCTCGGTGGCCACACGCGGCGCATCTTCCACGAACATCATGCGACTTTCCACGAATTTGCCGACAACTCGATCTATATTCGCGATCTCTCGAACGCCTACAAGGCGGATCTCCGCGGTCCTTTCGATTTCGTGTTGTTTGAAATTTCGCCGGCGTCCCTCGCCAAAATCGCCGATGATGCTGAAATGCCCGGCGTGACGTCGCTATCAGCTGAAACTGCATCAAAAGATATCGTACTTGCCAATCTCGCTCGGGCGCTGATCCCGGCACTGGAAAAGCCAGACGAGGCGAACGCGCTGTTCGTCGACCAGATGGCGACTGCCATCGGCACCTACCTCGTTCAGCGCTACGGAGGCCGGCCCGCGAAAGCCAGCGACAGGACGGGTAGCCTTTCGCGTGCGCATGAGGATCTGGCAAAAAGCCTGTTTCTCGAAAACCTCGACGGCAACGTGTCGATTTCAGAGGTTGCCCAGGTCTGCAACCTGTCGCGCGGCTATTTCATTCGTGCCTTTCGCGAGACGACTGGCATGACGCCCTATCAATGGGTCCTACGGGAGCGAATAGACCGGGCCCGCAACCTCCTGCGGAACTTGGACACTCCACTCGCCGAAGTGGCCATCGCCTGCGGCTTCGCGGACCAAAGCCATTTCACGCGCGTCTTTGCAGCTATGGTCGGCACCACGCCTGGCAATTGGCGGCGTAACGCCTGATCCAGACCAGCCCTCTTGGAAGATTCGTCGAACCGGAAGCACTTGAAGCGAAGTGAACCAACCATAGGTGGATTCAGACTATCGTTATCGGGCCCAGGGATTAATCACTTTCAACCCGGCAGCCTCGAACGGGCTTGTATCGCGAGTTGCGACCGCGAGGCCGTTCGCTGCTGCTGTAGCTGCAATGTAGCCATCAGACGTGCCGATAGCCCTCCCAGAGACTCGCGCGCGCACCATCAGTTCCGAGTAGAACTGCGAACTCGCCAGATTGAAGGACAGGATGCGCTCGGAAAAATGCGGCAACACTTCGCCCTCAAGTCGATCGCGAAGGATAGTTTGTCGCTTCCCTAGCGGCATGGCCGCAATCCCGAAGCGAAGTTCAGCAATCGTTATTACGGAAAGAAACAGCGTCTCGATGGCTTGGGCATCTAGCCAGGCGACCACTCGCTCATCGGGAGCCGGTTTCCACGGTTCGGATAAGACGTTGGTGTCCAACAAGATCATTCGAAGGGCATCGGTACAGCAGGAGTGTCATCGCGATTATTCTGAAGCGCTTCGACATCCAGATTGGAAAGCTCAGCTTCACGGCCAATAGCTGCCAGTAAGGAACCTAGCTTCACGCGCTCAGAGGGACGGACAGCGGCTTCGATAATGTCACGGATCTCGGCCTCGGTGCTGCGGCCATGATGTGCCGCTCGCACCCGCAGAGCACGATGTGTTTCGTCAGAAAGATTTCGAATGGTGACCGCCGGCACTGATATCACCTCCGTACGAACGATGACTTTGATATCAAAGTACGCAGAACGATGCAAGATTTCAAGGGATTTGAAATGGGCAAGAACGATATCGGTCCACGTCGATAGATTGAAAGGGATCAAACCCCGCTCCTCCAAGAGCTGCTTTCACACCTCCAGAATGCCCGCGATCCTGACCAGATCTGCAACTGACGATGCATGCATTTTCCGCATCATATGACCGCGGTGAAGCTTCACTGTGGCCTCAGCGAGTTGAACCTCTGCCGCAATTTGCTTGTTCAGCTTCCCGGCGACAACCAGTGTCATAATCTGCCGCTCACGGTCGGTAAGTTTGGAATACCTTTGGCGCAATGCAGCCGTTTGGCTTGCCTCTTCCCGGCGAGCGCTATCGCTTGCCAAGGCGCGGTTCACCGCTTCGAGCAGGTCCTGCTCCCGCACTGGCTTGGTAAGCACATCGATAGCTCCGGCCTTCATGGCGCGGACAGCCATCGCGACGTCCACATGAGCGCTGATCAGCACCACAGACCTTGGGCGCCCGCCTCTTGCGAGCGCCTCTTGGAACTCCAGGCCGCTCTGACCTGGCAAGCGGATATCCAGTACAATGCAGCCTGCACGATCAGGATCATCCACAGCAAGAAACTCGGCCACAGAGCAATGGGTTTCAGCCACAAGTCCGACAGACTCGAACAATCCTCTCAATGCTTCGCGGACACTTTGGTCGTCATCGATGATAATGACTGTCGGCCGGCCTCTTTTGCGATCATCTATCATGGACGCTCACGCCCTCTGCCAGAGGCAAGGTAAACGTGAACTGTCCCCCTCCCCCGTTCTCCGCAGCCGTAGCCCAAATCCGGCCGCCATGCGCTTCGACGATGGAACGGCATATCGACAAGCCCATTCCGATGCCTTCGGCCTTCGTGCTGTAGAATGCTTCGAAAACGCGCTCCAACTGGTGAACAGCTACCCCGCGCCCCGTGTCCGAAACACTCACTTTCACAAGTTCCTCATCTATAGTACATCGGATGACGATGCGTCGTGCCTCGCAAGAAGCTGCCATCGCTTCCGCGCTATTCATGATCAAGTTTAGAACGACTTGCTGCAGTTGTGTCCGGTCTCCTACGACTTCAATAGGCACTTCCGCCATATCAAGAACAACGTCTATCCCGCGCCTTTGAAGTTCGCCAGTCAACAGATTCAGCACCTCACGCACGGCAGGTCGGAGGTCGGTTTGCTCAATTTTCGCAGGCAGCTTTTGTGCCATTGCCCGGATACTGGTGATAATGTCGCCGGCGCGATGCCCGTCCCTGACGATCCTTTCGGCTGCCAGCCGCGCTTGCTCCAGATCGGTGTGACCCGGCTGTAGCCATCGCAGACATGTGCCCGCATTCGTGACGATTGCCATCAGCGGCTGGTTGACTTCATGGGCAATTGAAACGGCAAGTTCACCTGTTGCCGTCATCCGGGTCACATGCGCGAGTTCGCTCTGGCTTTGTCGCAAGGACTCTTCCGCCCGTTTGCGATCCTCGATATCCACGACGACGCCGTACCATCTGACAACGTTTCCATCTGGATCCAGAAGGGGGCTTTGCCGTAGGTTGAACCACCGATATTCGCCATCGGCGCGTCTGATGCGGGCGTCTACCGGACGACTTTTTTTTGAAGCTACGATATCGTCCCAGGCCATACGCATCGGCTCGACATCATCAGGATGAAACATGCGATAAAAACCGAAGCCGACGATCTCTTCAAAAGGCAGGCCGACATAATCGATCAGGTTTCGATTAAAATATTCAAGCCGGCCATCCGAGGTACACGACCAAGCCATGGCGGGTATCGTGTTGATGATTAGATTGAGCTTGTGTTCACTTTCCCTGAGCGCAGCTTCGCTTTGTCGAAGAGCGTTCTCCGCATATTGCAGGTCTTCGATATCGATATTGACGCCGAACCAACGAACGACGCCGTTGGCGTCGACTAGCTTGCGTCCGGAGAAGTAAAACCAACGGTATTTGCCGTCTGCTCCGCGAATACGTCCTTTCAAAACAGTGTGGTCGGAATGCTCGAGGTCTCTCTTCCAGATGTCCACCATGCCGGGAATATCGTCTGGATGATAAAGGTCCAGGAAGCCCCAGCCGAGGATTTGGTCGGCAGGACGACCCGCATAGTCCAGCCAGCTTTTATTGACAAAATCGGCGCTGCCATCCGGTCGCGCTGACCATACGAGAACCGGCAGCGAATTGATGATGAGGCTGAGGTTCTGCTCGCTGGCCGCGAGCGCAGTCTTCGTTTCCTTCAATGCGTTTTCGGCCTGTTTGCGGTCCTCGATATCGAGGACCACACCGTACCATCTCAGGACATTTCCTTCTGCATCGAGCCGCGGCTTCTGGCGGAGCGTGCACCAACGATATTGGCCATCTGCGCGCCTCAGTCTGCCCACGACCTCCCTGGCATGCTTCGAGGCCATGATGTCATGCCATTCCGAAGCGAGATGTGACGTGTCGTCAGGATGAAATAGCTTGTAGAATCCCACTCCGGAGATTTCCTCAAGCGGCGCCCCGATGAACTCGAGAAAATGCTGGTTGGCAAAATCGAGCATGCCTTCCGACGTTGCGGACCACACCATGGCGGGGATTAGATCAATAATGGGATCGGTTTCCGGCTCTCGTTCCACCGCACTCTCCGTTCAGAGTTTGAGACGTTCGCGAGCCTAGAAGTTCCGACTCATGTCAGGAAGTAGAGAAGGGTGGCCGATCGTCCGACGGAAATAGTTACGGGATTTCCAGGTGTTGCGTAAGGACAAATCGATATACGAAGGTCTATGGTTGCAATGCCACCGTCTAGTTGCAGGCGACCTAGATCGCAATTGAGAGCGATCAGAAACCCGCTTACTCCTACGCATAGAAGCCCTTGACGAATGGCGACGTCGGCTGATCCGTCGTTGCCCTCACTCAAACATCTACGTGCATTGGAATTCTGCATCACTGCCATTTCCTGACTGATGCAACAGCATTCGGTGACGTGGTTTATCGCGACCCGAACGGCCCAAAGCAGCCCTTACTCGAAACCAACTTTCGTTTCATCTCGACCTATGGGGAGACTATCATGCGTAGTTTGATCATGTGCCTGATGTTGGCGACCGCCAGCATGACCACGGCAACAATGGTAAGCGCACTTCCTGCGCACGCCACGGCGGAGCTTCGCGAAGCTCCGGTTCCCATCCACTACCGAACCGCAAAGATCGAGGGCCTCGATATCTTCTACCGGGAAGCTGGCCCGGCCGACGCTCCGGTCGTGCTGCTACTCCATGGGTTTCCGACGTCCTCCCACATGTTCCGGAATCTGATCCCGCTTCTTGCAGACCGATACCACGTCATCGCGCCGGACTATCCCGGTTATGGCCAAAGCGCGTCTCCCGACCGTGGTAAGTTTGCCTACACGTTTGGCGGCGTCGCCGATATCGTAGACAAGTTACTCGACCATTTGGCGGTCAAAAGCTACGCAATGTACGTCATGGATTATGGTGCACCGGTGGGTTACCGCCTGGCGCTGAAACATCCGGAACGGGTGAGTGCGCTGATCATCCAGAACGGCAACGCCTATGATGAAGGGCTGAAGGAATTCTGGGATCCCATCAAGACCTATTGGTCCGATGGGTCGGACAAGAGCCGCGGGGCGCTCTCCGGTCTGGTCACGCTCGAAACGACCAAGTTCCAGTATACCGATGGCATGGAAGACGTGTCGCGCATCAGCCCTGACAACTGGGTTCACGACCAGGCTCTTCTGGACCGACCTGGCAATAAGGATATCCAGCTCGACATGTTGTATGATTATCGCACCAACGTTCCGCTTTACCCCGCGTTCCAAAGTTTCTTTCGTGAGCGCAAGCCGCCCACGCTCATCGTCTGGGGCAAGAATGATTACATCTTTCCTGAGGCCGGCGCTCATCCTTATCTCAAGGATCTTCCGGATGCCGAACTTCATATCCTGAACTCAGGTCACTTCCTGCTCGAAGAAAAGTTGGACGTCGCTGCTCCGCTAATCAACGATTTCCTGGATCGCCGCGTCGCAAAGAAGTGACGATCAGGCATGGTTGCCGGCGGTGTGGCGAAGGTTTCCGTCAAGTCGAGGTCGCACCGCTGAAAAGCCGTTACCAAATTCCAGATTTTGGAGATCCCCATGCCATACCATTTTTTGGAAGTTGCAGTCACTCCGAATGTGCGGCTGGCACAAGCTGAAATGGGTGCCGACCAGATCTGGTTAGGCGACCACCATCGGGAATCCGACAGCTTCACCGACAGCGAACTGGCTTTCATCTCTGCACGGGACAGCTTCTACATTGCCTCTGTGTCGGAAACCGGTTGGCCCTATGTTCAGCATCGCGGTGGTCCAAAGGGCTTTCTGAAAATCGTCGACAGGAAAACACTGGCGTTCGCCGACTACAGGGGCAACCGCCAATATATCAGTACCGGAAACTTTGCCGCAAATGACCGGGCCTGTCTCTTTGTGGTGGATTACCCGCGACGAGCCCGCCTCAAGATCTACATGCATGTCGAGAAGCTGACACTCGATGCCGACCCGGCGCTGGCCGACCTGGTTTTCGACGCCGGCTACCGAGCAAAAGCAGAGCGGATTTTTCGACTGCGGCTGGAAGCCTTCGATTGGAACTGCCCTCAACATATCACACCGCGTTACACCGAAGAGGAGGTCGAGAAAGCGGTGGCAGCGTTGCGTGAACGCTTAGCCGAACTGGAGTCGGAGAATGCAGAATTGCATACGCGGCTCGAGGCCTTGCGAGGAAGATAATGAACGCCACAAGACCCAGTTGCAGGAGTTTTCACGAGCTTCTGCAACAGAAACGGCGTGCGGAGGACGGCTGGAACAACAGCAATCCCGAAAGGTCGCGCTGGCCTATGGCCACGACAGCCGGTGGCGCAACCGGTCCGAGCTTATAAACGGCGAGAGCACTCCCGGTCTCAGCGATTCGGTTTCTATGGGGAAAGAACGACATGACGCATACCACCCATCACCGCGTTGATATCGACGGTCGTGATGTATTTTATCGGCAGGCCGGAGAACCAGCCAAACCGGCCCTGTTACTGCTGCACGGGTTTCCGTCATCGAGCCACATGTTTCGCGATCTTATTCCACTGCTTGCGGACCGATTTCACCTCATCGCACCCGACATTACGGGGTTTGGCCAGTCGCAAGCGCCTGCGCGCACAAATTTTGCCTACACGTACGACAATCTTGCCCGCATCATCCAGAGGTTCATTGAGGTGCTGGGCATCGGGCGGTTTGCTCTTTACGCCTTCAAGGCGAAGGTGCCAGGGGAAGCGTGAGCGCCGTCGCAGCCGATGTCGCAACCGCTGAAGGGTGTGACGCTCTCGTCGCCAAGGTTCCTCATGTCGATATCCTGATCAACAATGCGGGCATCTTCCAGCCGCTCGACTTCTTCGATGCGGACGACGAGGTCTGGGATCGCCATTGGCAGGTAAACGTCATGTCAGCCGTCAGGCTTTCTCGTGCCTATCTTCCGGGCATGCAGAAGCTCGACTGGGGCCGCGTTATCTTCATCGCGTCGGAATCCGGCTTTAACATACCGGTGGAGATGATTCATTACGGCGTCAGCAAGACCGCGGACATCGCGGTTGCCCGTGGGCTTGCCAAGCGCATGGCTGGTACGGGCGTTACTGTGAACTCGGTTCTTCCCGGACCGACACTGTCCGAAGGCGTCGAGGCGATGCTTGCCGAAGAGCGTGCGAAGACGGGCAAGCCGATCGAGGAGGTCGCGGCGGACTTCGTCAAGAAGCATCGTGGCGGTTCGAGCTGCAAGCGTCGAGGAAATTGCCAACCTGGTAACCTATCTGGCGTCGCCTTTGGCATCCGCGACGACAGGAGCTTCCATGCGCGTGGACGGAGGGCTGATCGACACGCTCTGAGCTGATCCCTCACCTGACCTGCCGTTGTTCGTAGGGCGGAGCCTTCCGATCGCCTTCTTATTGCGGCCGCCGGCACGCGTGTGCGGTATGAAGGAGGCATGAATCAGACAGGCTGCTTTGCAACACCAATTCGCTAAAGAGCAGACCTTCAGCCGGCCTTGAAACTGCATGCTGCACCTTGCGAGCCCGATCAACCGCTGCCAGGCAAGGGCAAATTCACAATGCGGTACAGTGGGTTAGACCTTTGTCTGATCCACCCCGGACTGAGGTCGTAGCCTTGGAACAGCCGGCACTCCCCTTCGTTTGCCAGACAGCCGCCGGTCAAACTGACCCAAGGCAAAACACAAACATTCGGAGGAAATCACATGATCAAGCTCACCCACATTGCGTTCGCTGCAGCCTTGCTGGCAAGCACGACGGCGACGGCATTCGCGCAGTCATCCAGCACCGTCGGCACGGGCGGATCGTCGGCGGGCGGCGGAACTTCGAGCAGCACCGTTGGTACTGGTGGAAGTTCCGCCGGCGGTGGCGACTGCCCTGCCGGAACTAAAAACTGCGGTTCCGGTTCCGCCTCGACCATCGGCACAGGTGGATCGTCGGCAGGCGGCGGCAAGTCCAGCAGCACCGTGGGCACCGGTGGTTCTGCTGCAGGCTCCGGTTCCGGCTCGGGTTCGGCATCGACACTCGGCACAGGCGGTTCCTCTGCGGGCGGCGGCACGTCGAGCAGTTCTGTCGGGACCGGTGGGTCGGCCGCAGGGTCAGGTGACGCCAATTCGGCCTCTTCAGTCGGCACGGGAGCATCGTCGACTGACGGCGATAAAACCGGCAGCACCGTCGGCACCGGCGCAAGCCAAGCCGGTTCATCCCATGAGAACAATGGGAAGAAGGGCTGCGCTCCGGGCCAGATGAAGAAGAATGGCTCCAGTCATTCATGCTGAGGCATCCGGCCGGCGCCACAAGGCGTCGGCCCTTTCACCGGAGAAAGCAAATGATCAACACAGTCAAAGGCATCATCTATGGAGCCGCGATCTTGGTAGCCGGTCAGGCTGCCTCGGAAGATATCAAACTGGACGACGGGACAACCTGCACGGTGGTCGAAGGCCGGACCTCATCGGGCAATATATCTACGACCGTCACCGCCGGAAACGGCAAGGTGTCTTCTTCGAGTGCGACCGGCGCCGGCTCGTCGACTGCGGCATCCTCGTCTTCAGCTAGCTCGGCAGGCGCGGGCAGCGTCGACAGCTACTCGACGGCAAGTGTCACGCGGCCCGACGGAACCGTCATCACCAAGCGCTCGGACGGCACCTGCTCTGTCACGAAACCCAATAAATAGGAGACCAGACATGAAGATCATGAGTTTGATCGGCGCGGCCAGTATCGCAGTTTTGTCCACCACGGCCGGCGTCTCGGCACAGGACTGCAACGCGGCTGGAACTGTCGGAACGGGCGGAAGTGCGGCGGCTGGCGCAACGTCTGCGAGTTCCGTCGGGACGGCGGGCGTGTGTCAGACCGACGAAGGGACGACCTCCTCCGTCGGCTCAGGCGGGAGCGCTGCAACCACTAACGGCAAGGCCATGAGCAAGACCCATGTCAACGACAACGGCGACAAGCTCAGGTCTCAGACGAAGGCCCAGGCCGTGGACAAAGGCACCTTTAGCAAGTCGCGGACGAAGACGAGCACGGATGGCGACAGTCTCCAGAGCACGACCCGCACGATGTCGCACGAGCCCGGCCAGAAGCCCGTCAAGAACACGACCGAACAGAAAATCATCCTGCCGCAGCAGTAATGGTGGCCGAGATTGCGCCGTCCGGCGCATTCATCGAGGGTCGATGACAACAACTTGGGAAAGGAAAATCAGATGAACAACCTGATCTGGCTCGTAGGCGCCGTTGTGATCGTACTGGCTATATTGAGCTTCTTCGGCTTCCGCTGAGCTCCAGCCTAAACCAGCCGCGTCTCAAGACCGAAATCGTAACTGGCTGATCGCGGTGAATGGTGGATGTGTATTTCAACCTTCACCGCCTAGGCAAGTTGCTCGGGCACGAGACCGCCAGTCAACAATACGCTTCGGGGAGTGCAAGTCGACAAACAGGTTCGAGCTCGATCCGGAATTCGCCTTGAGAGACGAGCAATCTGTTCGTGGCTGTTCGGGGCGAAATATGCGATGGTCATTTAGAAATGTCAGGCGACTATCGGCCGGCATGCACCGGAGTTCATCGCCATTCCTCTGCATCGGTACGCAGGATCGGAAAGGCGGATGTCAGCCGGCGCGGGGATCCATCTGCTTCACCGAGATTCTAGACGAGCGCACGCTGGCGATACCCCGACCGCCCGGGCAGCAACCGTCTCGTTTACGTAAGTCTGCGCACCTGGTGCTGGCAGCTAGGCCTGCCTCAGCCAGTTGGGCGCCGCCTTGCTGTATACCCCACTACATGCAGCCGCAACGCATGCGGCAATGCCGCCGAAGTAAAAGCGCCGACCGGTTATCCCCGGCCCGTAATGGGCATATTTGCCCGAGTTCGTCAGTATGGTTTTCGCAAAGGTGGGAATAATCGGATCAGTGATCATGCACCAGCATGTGTCCGTCACGAACTCCACCCCGAAGCGTTGAAGGGCCGCTATCAGCCCGGCTTCGTTGGCCTTATCGTGCGTTGCGCGTCCGCAGGTAACCACCATCGCCACATCCACATGCTTCATTCGACCGCTGCACAGAGACGCGAGCCTCTCGATTTCGCTGATCGAGAAATGCGGATTGCCGAGCGAGACGAGATCGACGCGCTCATCGTCGGCGCTGTTGAGTTCCTCCCAACTCGACGCGAGTTCCTCGAGCCGAAGATCGATCGAAGGGATGCTGATGCCTGAGGGGACAACGGCATCCAGCGTCTTTGCCTCGGGCGTCACCCCCACGATGTGAAACATCGGTGCACTGGAAACGGTCGCAAATGCGGCGCCGAAGGCCTTGAGATCGTCATTGGTTGGACCGGCCTGATCAAGACCGGAGACGACAGGGATAAGGTTCGATGCCAGCGCACCAATGTGATAACCGAGCAGCGGATAGAAGCTATCGTCGATGTTTTCGATATTAGCGACACTGACAAGCAGCCCGGCTTTCCGATTGCTGTCGATATGTGGGCCTGCCAGAGGCGCGCGGCCGGTTAGTGCGATGCAAATGTCGAGAAAGTCCGGATATTTCATTGTCCGCGCACCGAGAACGCTGTTGGCGTAGATGACGGCATTCGATTCTGCCCAGGCCACCTGCTCGCCGATCTTGGGAGCCGTCTCGAGCAGATAAGGCGCGCAGGTGAAGGTCGGCCGCGCACCCATTTCGACATAGACGTCACCCAACTGACTGGCCGGCTCGCCCAGGACGGGATCAATACCTTGCGAGCGCCAGCGTCGATGATCGACCGAAATCGAGTTGAGCGTTGTCGGCACCACAACGCGCCCGCCCAGATCCCGCAGTTTTTCGGCAAACGAAAGCGAGCCCGGTCCGCTGTAGATGCAGCCGTCGACGTGGACTTGTGAGACATCCATCAATTGTGTGGCGCCCTGCAGTTTCGCCATTCGCAGGATGATGCGGATCGCCGATTGTGCAGCCTTGCCGTGAGCACCAGCCAGATAAGCTCTATCCCGCTCCGACAATGCGACTTCACCGAAAAGAGGGGCAGAGTCTTTGCTATGCGACGGAATGGCGTCCATTGCCAGCCCGTCGGTGGAACAGGCAACAACGTTTCCGTCGATCTCGACAAATGCCGAACTCACCACCTTGCGAAAATTCTCGGGCGCGAGCGTTACAACGGGAATAGATTGACCGAATACCTCCTCGGCGATCACGACACCGAGCGTGAGGATATCCTCCTCTCGCTCGAACAACATCGCTTTGGGACCATTGCCATTGAGCAGCAGTTCCAACATCACGCCGCTGCCAGAGCAGGACCCCCTGCCCCCCGGGATCGCGAGGATATGGTCTTTGAGACCGCGGCCGCTCAAGGGGTGATGCCGATCGATCACCTCGCCGGTCCAGGGATCGACCCCGCCCCAGAAACTCAGTTCCAGATCGCTTGCAACAACATTGCCCGAAGCCTTGCCGTGCACGTAAGCCGTCCCTGCGAAAATCAGTCCGTCAACAAGGTTGACCATCCGTGAGCCTTTCAAGGTGGTGGCTGTGCAAGCAGTTTTGAGTCGTTCGAATCTGGGGCTAGCTTGATCGCGCCGGCGGCAATCGAGACGGGCGCCCCGCTCTCTACCGGATTAAGGCGGCCTTCGCAAAACGCAGAATATGCCTGAGTATGCTCCGGGTGGCCATCTGTTGCCGGCCCGCCCCGGCTGTTCCAGTTGGTGCAGAAAGTGACAGGGCGATCTTGGGATTTCCGCGACGCTTTACGCATAGCGCTGACGCGCCAGCCAGACCGTGCGCCCGCCACAATCTGGGTCTTCCGCAACATGGGCAACAACGTCAAAGCCATTCCGGTCGAGCAGCATGCGGTATTCGTCGGGATCGAGGCTGGCATGATAGAGAGGTTCCCCCTCCAGCGTGCCGATAACTTCGCCGAAGGCGGGGCCACTCGTGAACAGCAATGGTGCTTCCGGTTCAGCATGGTCGCGGAAGATGGAGAACATCATGCGCTGATCGGAAGGAGCAAGGTGAAACAGGCTGTCCCAAGCGATCAGCCCGCCATATCTCCGATCCAGTTTCAGCGAGCGCATATCCCCCACTTGCGCTGTCTCGCCGGGAAGATTGGTCCGGAATATGGAGATCATTTCTGGCGAACTGTCCACGCCTGTAATCAGATGACCTCCGCCAGCAAGGTACCGAGCGATTGGGTCACCTGAGCCACAACCAATATCGAGCACCGCCGCCATTCGTGGCAGCATCTCTGCAAACCGGTCGATCCATGCACGCTCCAACAGTGCCGTGCCGCGCGCCGCTGTCCACGCATCAGCATGGCGACGATAGAGGTCGATAATGCGGCCGGCTGCGTCGCTCACGGTCTTCCTGTCGATTTCCTATCTCCAGTGCAACAATGTGTTCCCGACAGGCGATGCTCTATCATATGCGCCGGTTCGGCGACAGCTATTGGCAGCTCGACCGCGCCGTCCTCCGATGGAACGAGACATTCGACAGCCTCCTCTCCTGGATCCAGGGCGCACGCCTGCCGCGGTCAGTTGCGAGTTTCTATATCCTTCGCCGGATCGAGCAGTCGGCCGGGCGAGTGATCACGAAGAATGTCTGGCAAACCGCGTGCTCCGTCGCATCCGCTCAGAAACAAGTTCTGATCTCCGGCCATGTGAGGTATTCATCACAGATCTAAAAGCGCTCGTCTGCTTCGAAGCGTCAATCCCCGGAGTTGCATCATGAAAATTGCGCCGCAACAGCGGATCTATGTCTGCTTCTTTCTCTTCGCCGTGTCGCTGGGGGCGCTGCTGTCGAGGATGCCGGATTTGCAGGATGCGCTTGGCGTCGATAAGTCCGAGCTCGGGTTGACGTTGATAGGGGCTGCGATCGGCGCCTTGATTTCGTTGACTTTGTCTTCGCCCTTGATCGCCCGGCTCGGCGCGCGGACGACGGCGTTCATTACAGTTCTCGGCACATCTGCGCTGCTGTCGCTGGTGCCATGGATCGGCGCTGCGCCGGCCGTGTTCTGTTTGCTTTTCGTCGAAGGGCTGCTCGCCGGGGCGCTGGAGATCAATCTCAATGTCGAGATCGACCGCATCGAAGCGCAGCTGGGACGCGGCGTGATGAACAGAGCCCATGGCTTCTGGAGCCTCGGCTTCTTCGTCACGGCGCTTGTCTCTTCGGTCGTCCGCCAAGCCGGTATTTCGATGCAGCTACATCTCGCCGTGACCTTTGTCGCGGTCCTCGTCATCGGCATCTGGGCGATCGCCGGCATGCGCAATGCGCCAGCGCGGATTACGGAGGACGAGGGCAAGGCGCCGCCGGTAGCGCTTCCTACCTGGGGACTAATGCCGCTCTGTGTCATCGGCATCGCCGCCTTCCTCGTCGAAGGTGCCGGGATCGACTGGTCGGCGATCTATATGCGCGACGTGTTTTCAGTCGAGCCCTTCATCGGCGGACTGGGATTGACACTCTTTACCTTTTGCATGGCGCTGGCGCGCCTGTTCGTTGATCCGCTGGTCGATCGGTTTGGTGCGCGCGCCGTCGCCACGATGCTGCTTGTTCTTTCGGCGATTGGCATCTGCGCCGTCGGGGGCGCACCGCATTCCTATGTCGCACTGGCGGGCTTCGCCTTGATGGGCGCCGGCTGCAGCGCGGTCTACCCCCTCGCCGTCTCGGCGGCCGCCCAGCGTACCGATCGCGCGGCATATCTCAACGTCGCCGCTCTCGGCCAGATGACCTTCGTCGTCTTCTTCCTGGCGCCGCCTCTGCTCGGTTTAATTGCCGAACATGCAGGCATCAGGACATCCTATCTCGCCTGCCTTCCGCTGATCATCTACGCGCTCTTTTCGGTCAAGGCGCTTGGCGCGCGCCGGACTGCCGATGGCGGTAGCGTTGTCGTGCGGATCGAGCGAAAGCGCGCAGATCAGCCCGCGGAACAAGTGGATCGATGCCAATCGGCATCCGGCATGTCCCCGAAATGACCGACGCGAAGCCAATGTTCGCCGAGACGATTTCAGTTTGCCCGTGGCGTGCTCACCAGAACCGCCGCCGCATGGTTCGCGGCCTCGATTGCGGCACGAATTCCACTTCCACGCGCGAGTTCTGAGGCGAGAACGCCGGTGAATTCGTCGCCGGCACCATGGGTGCTCACCAGTTCCACCTTGATCGCCTCGATCGAGAACGCATCACCTTCCCGGGTCGCGCAGGCGACACCATCGCCGCCCGCCGTCACGACCACGACGGGGAATTTCGCCGCGAGCAGTTTCGCGGCATTCGCGGCGCCCTCGAGTGTGTCGACAACTGGAAGCTCGGCCAACTGCTCGGCCTCGATAGCGTTGACCACCAGGACATCGACCAGTTGCTGCAAATCAGCGGAGAGAGGTCGCGCGGGCGCGGCGTTGAGAATCACTGTTCCGCCCGCGACCTTCATGGCCTTGGCCGCCGAGACGTTGGCGTGATCAGGCACCTCATTCTGCAGGACCAGCAGCGCTCCGTCGACGAACGCCTTCGAAGCTGCATCCACATCCACTTGTCCCAACATCAGATTGCTACCGGAAACGATGACCGCGCCGTAGTCGCCTTCACTGTCGAAGATTGCGACGCTCATGCCGCTACCGACCCCGGTCACTTTCTTGACGAAGCGATGATCGACCTTGCTGCGGGCCAGGTTGTCGGTGAGGGCATGGCCGAAATCGTCGTCCGCGACCGCACCAATCATCGACGTCGGTATCCCTGTCTTCGCTGCCGAGACTGCCTGATTGCCACCCTTGCCGCCGCATTTCGGGTGCCAGTGATCCCCCGTCACGGTTTCACCCTTCCGAGGACGTGCCGGGCCGTGCACCATGATGTCATAGTGCAGGCTGCCGAAGACGACGACGGAGGGTGATGCGGAACTCATGGAAGCCTGTCCTTGCGTTTGGATGCGACGGCGGACATCGTCTTCTCGAGATTTTTCTCCGCCGTCTGATAGTTTCGCTGCGCGACGGCCATGAAGAGCGCGTCGAGGATGTTGAGCTGGGCAATCCGGGCTGCGGCGTTCTCGCCCATCAGAGGCGATCCTTGCGCGGTGGAACACAGAACGATGTCGGCGATCTGCGCAAGCGGCGATCCACCGTAATTCGTGACGGCGATCGTTCGCGCCCCCGACTTCCGCGCGAGCTGGATGGCGTCGATGACAGCGGTCGTGTTCCCGGAATGGGAGAAACCGATCGCGATGTCGTCGGCTCCGAGCAGCGACGCCGACATCAGCATCATGTGCGAATCGTCCTGGACATTGGCCCGCACGCCGATTCTCAGGAACTTGTGCGCCACGTCCCTGGCAATCTGTGCCGAACCACCAACCCCGTAGAAATCACGTTGCCCCGCCTTGGCGAGTATATCGGCGGCGCGGTCGAAACCGTCGACATCCAGGATCGCGAGAGTCTCCTCCAGCGCATTTATCGACGTCCGGAAGACCTTCTGAATGATCTCCCTCGAACTGTCATCGGCTGACAATTCCTGATGCATTTCAGCGGTAGGAAGCCTGTTGTAATTCGACACTGCAGTGCGGAAATCACGATAGCCGCTGAAGCCGAGCTTCTTGGTGATCTTGACCACCATGGCCTCGGACACTCCCGCTTCCGCCGCCAGATCCTTGAGAGCGGTGTCCTCGGAAAAATCCCTCAATCCGAACACCGTCTCCACGACACGCGCCTCCAAAGGGGTGAGCTGCGGCATCATCATGCGGATGCGCGGGCCTACCGCCTTGGGATCATTTGCAGAATTCATCCTCTACCCCTTGTGACGCGATCGATCATCATGGCGACCAGGATAATAAGACCAGTGGCCAGAAGTTGGTAGAAGGCCTGGACATTCATCAGCGTCAATCCATTGCGCATTGCGCCGAGGATGATCGCACCGAGGATCGTGCCGATGACGCTGCCCTTGCCGCCCATCAGAGAGGCCCCACCAATTGCGGCGGCCGCGATCGCGTCGAGTTCCCAGAGATTGCCGAGGATCGGTTCGGCGGCACCCAAGCGGCCGACCAGGATCATCGAGGCCAGGGCAGCGAGGACCCCCGAAATCACATAGGCGGTGATCTTGGCGATGGCGATCGGTACGCCGGCGACATAGGCCGCTTCTTCATTGCCGCCGACAGCGAGCAGGTATTCGCCAAGCGGTGTCTTCTTGAGCAGCACCCAGGCGAGCAGGGCGACGACGGCGACCATGATGACCGGAATGGGAAGGCCGAGCAGGGAGCCGTTGAACAGCGACCGGAAGCCCGCGGGCACACCGAGAACCGGGTTGCCGCCCGTGTAGATCAGCGCAATGGCGCGATAGGTGCTGAGCGTGCCGAGCGTGACGATGAAGGGCTGAAGGCCCGCATAGGCCACGAGTACGCCGTTGACGAGACCGCAGATAGCACCGATCGCAAGGCCGGCCAGGATGGCGAGCGGAACGGGAACGCCGGCGACAAGCATCGTGGCCGTAATCACGGCAGAGATCGCGGCCGTCGGGCCGACCGAGAGGTCGATGCCACCGGAGATGATGACGAGCGTCATGCCGAGTGCCAGGCAGGCGTTGATACTCGACTGCTGAAGGATGTTGAGCAGGTTTCTTTGCGAAAGAAAGTCGGGTGCCAACAATCCGAAGATGACGACGATGGCGATCAATCCAATGAGGGTGCCCGCATCGCGTACCGAGAACGATCCGAACTGTTTGGAAGTGGGCGCCCCGGCATTCTGGGTCGTGTCAGACATGGATATGTTCCTGTAGGTCATGCCGCACCACGGCGGTTGTCGGCCTTCCCAACGGCGTGGGAAACGATGGTTTCTTCGGAGAGGTCTTCGCGGCCGAGTTCAGCCACAACAGCGCCGTCGCGCATGACGAGGACGCGGTCGGACACCCGCATCACCTCGGGAAGCTCGGAGGAGACGACGATAATCGAATGTCCCTCGCGAGCGAGGTCTTCGATCAGCTGATAGATTTCGGATTTCGCGCCGACATCGATGCCGCGCGTCGGCTCGTCGAACAGCAGGATGCGCGATCCGGCCGCCAGCCAGCGTGCGATGATCGCCTTCTGTTGGTTGCCGCCGGAAAACAGTCTGATCTGCCGGTCAAGCTGGAAGGGTCGCAGGTTGACGCGCTTGAGCAGGTCTTCCGCCGTCCGCTTGAGTTTCCGATGGTTGATGATCCCGGCTTTCGAGAAGCGGTTCATCGAGGGCAGCGCCATGTTCATGCTGACGGACCGGCCCGGAATGATGCCTTCGCGTTTGCGCTCCTCGGGTAGCAGCCCGATACCGGCGGCGATCGCCGCACGTGGATTGGACAGCGCCAACGCCCTTCCGTCGACCTTGACCGTGCCGGAGATAAGCTTGTCCGCGCCGGAAAGTGCGCGCAGGAGCTCGGTGCGGCCCGAGCCGACGAGCCCTGCGACGCCGAGGACTTCGCCCTTGTGAAGGTCGAACGAGACGTCGCGGATACGGTACGTCGAAAGATTGCGGACCTCGACACTCACGGTATCTGTGGTGTGGGAATGATGCTCTTCAGTCAGCAGCTCGCGGCCAACCATCATCGCGATGACGTCGTCGGGTGAAGTCGTTTTCAGATCGATACCGACGCCCACGACCTTGCCGTCGCGCATCACCGTGGCGCGCTGGCAGACCCGGAAGACCTCGTCCATCTTGTGGGATACGTAAATGATCGAGACGCCGCTCGCCGCCAACCGCTCGATGATCTCGGCGAGCCGCTCGAATTCGCTCGGCGTCAGGCTCGAGGTAGGTTCATCCATGGCGATGATCTTCGCCCTGTCGAGAAGCGCTCTGGCGATCTCGACGACCTGCCGCTGGGCGACCTTCAACGTCGAGATGGGAACCGAGGGATCGATGGACGGATCGATCATCGCAAGCGCCTCGGCCGCGCGCCGTTCCTGCTCACGGTGATTGACGATCACGCCGCCGAAACGGGTCAGGGAATGGCCGAGGAACATGTTCTGGGCAACGCTGAGATGCGGGACTTGCTGAAGTTCCTGGTGGATCATGGCGATCCCTGCCTGGCGAGCGCTGTCGGGCTTGCGGAAGTGGTGCACGGTGCCGTCGACTTTGACTTCGCCTTCCGTTGCCCGGAAGACCCCGGACAGAATGCGCAGCAGGGTGGACTTGCCTGCGCCATTCTCGCCGAGCAGCGCGTGGATTTCACCCGGGGCGACGCTGAACGAAACGTCGGACAATGCCTTGACGCCCGGGAAAACCTTGGAGATGCCTTCGAACGCCAGTCTGGGAGATGCCATGACAGTCCAACCTTTGAGAGTGCGGACGGCCGGCGGGGCCGGCCATCCTGCCTTGGGAGGCGTTTACTTTCCTGCGGCCTTCATTAGCACCGAGCGAACGTCGCCGCCCTGATAGTCCTTGATGTTGTCCTTGGTGATCAGGGCCTGCGGGGTTGCGACCACGCGCGGCAGCTTCTGACCGGAGACGAGCCGCAACGCGACTTCCATCGCCACCTCGCCCGTCAGGACCGGGAAGCTGTCTACGGTGCCCGTGAGTTCGCCGGCTTCGATCGACTTGTAGGCATCGGAAATGCCGTCGGTACCGAAGACGACGACCTTGTCCTGCAGGCCGGCGGCCTTCACCGCCTCGACAACACCAAGCGCCATGCCGTCATTGTTGCAGTAGAAGCCGACGAGATCAGGATGCTGCTGGAGAATGTTGGTTGCGGCGTCATAGGACATCTGGCGATCCCAGTTGCCCGGAACGCTGGCGACCACCGTGAACTTGCCGCCCTGTTCGATCGTGCTCTTGAAGCCATCGGTGCGCTGCACGGCAGCATAGACACCGGCCTGGCCTTCGATGATCGCGACCTTGCCGCCATTGGCGCGGTTTTCGATGAACCACTTGGCGACGCGAACGCCGTTGTCACGCTGGACGTTGCCGACATAGTGCTCGGCCTGCGGGATCACCGCATCGTTGACGTTGACGACCGGTACGTTGGCGGCTTTCGCCTGTTCGATGACCGGCTGCAGGTTGGCATCGGTCTGCGGCGAGACCAGCAACACCTTATAACCCTGAGTGACCATGCCCTCGGCGATCGTCAATTGGCCGAGCTGGTCACCCTCGCTTTGCGCCGCCTGATAGGCGACGGTCACGCCGACCTTGTCGGCGAACGTCTGATAGCCTTCGCCGAGCGAGCGCCAGTATTCATTGGTGAGCGTCTTGGAGACGCCGCCGACCTTGAGGCCTTCGGGCAACTTCGGCAGCGCACCGAGCTTGGCGTCGAGATCGGACCAGTCCATGCGGTCCGCTTCCGAATCCGAATTGAGCGGCTTCAGTTCCTGCGCTGACACGATGCCAGCGCAAAGGGTTGCGGCGAGAGCCGCAGCAAGAATTCTCTTCATGTTTTCCTCCCGGAAAGTTGGGGTGGTTCAGTGCTCCGCGCCGAACATCAGCTCCTGAACGATGGCCTGCGTGGATACGGCGTCCTGTCGGTCAATCGCGCTTGCAAGGCGATTGTCCTGCTCGAGGCGGTCGACGACCTTCAACATCCGCTGGACGGTCTGGATGTTGACCTCGCATTCGTGAACCGGATCGAGGCCGGTCATATCGGGGAACGTGTCGAAATAGATCGCGCCGTCATAACCATCCCGGCGTATCTGGCGGAGTAGCTCGATCGTTTGCAGCGTGTGCACCGCGCCGACCATCAGACCGTCGTCGCGCTTGGCGTAGCCGTCGTTGAGGTGGACGCCGAGCACGCGGCTATGACGGGCAATCAGTGCCGCCGCAAAGGCGGGCTGCTCGTCGGCATAAAGGACATGGGCGAAGTCGAGCGTGACGCCAAGATTGGCAGCGCCGACCTCCTTGATAGCGAGCAAAGTCGTGGCCGCATCCGGCATCAGACTGTAGGACCGCGGCTCGTTCGGCTTGTACTCAATCGAGATCAGGCAATCCGGATCATGGGCGCAAACTTCACGGATTCCATCGATTTCGTGTTGCCAAATCTTCGCGTAGTCCGCCTGAAAGGCATAATCGAAGCCATCTTGCCCAGGCCAGATGGTCATCAGATTGGAACCGGCTTCACGCGCTGCATCGATGCCCTTCTTCGTCAGGTCGATCGCTTCACGGCGGACCACTTCGTCGGGATGGGTGAAAGCACCAAGTTTGAAGGCGGGGTTGCTGTAGTAGCGCATAGCAAAGCCGTTGATCGAAAGGCCGATATCGCCAAGTTTTCGAGCCAGTTCTGCCGGATTTTCGCTCATGTGATCCGGATAGTTGAGATCGAGGTCGGTAAGGCCCTTCACCTGGGCGGCGCGCTCGGCCATCTGCATGACGGAGGGCTTCGACGACTGGTCGGGCCATTCGATATGGGACGCGGAGGCGAACGAGTTCAGCCGGGTGGCAAAGCGTGTCGGGTTCAAAGGATCATTCCAAATCTGTGAAGTTGCGCACTACTTCACAGATTATTTATTATTTGTAAAGTTCAAAAATGCCATGGGTGCAAAAAATTGGTGCAGGCCATTGCTGGTACCGACGCCTCATCGGCAACCAAGCGGACTGGCGCAACGGTGCAAGGCAAACAAAATCGCCAGCGGATTCAATCCGATGATCAGGCAGGCTGCTCGTCTGAGCGACGGCCGCGACGAAATGCCTGCCGCATGTACGGTCGCCCGGCGCAGTTGAAGTGATCGACTATCAGAACCAGCATTTCGAGCTGCTTGCGCATGACATCGATCTCGCTGTCGACCTTGTCGGCGGTGACGAGCCGATTCACGACAGGCCAGACACCCTCGTTATCAGTTGTCGCTAGTCGCGCGCTGGCGGATTAGCTCGATGAGGACACGCAGTTTGGCTGGCATGTGTCGGCGTTGGGAGAAATAGAGGCTGAGCCCCGGATAATGGGGAGACCAGTCTTCCAAAACGGGTATGAGATTACCTGAAGCAATATGTGGCGCAAGCGCGTGTTCACCCAGATAGGCGAGCCCGAAGCCGGCAAGAGCTGCCTCCAAGATAAGGTCAGACCCATCGAATGTAAGGTGACCAGTGACATCAATCACTCGTGTTTCGCCGTGTTTCTCAAACTCCCAGCGATAGAGTCTCCCGCTCGTCATGCGCATTTGGATACAGACGTGCCCGGCCAGATCGCCCGGGACGATTGGTTTTGGACGACCATCGAAATAGCGCGGGGATCCGACGACGAAAGACCGCATTTCCGGAATGATCGGAACGGCGACCATGTCCGGTGAGATCGCCTCGGTGAGACGAATGCCCGCATCGAAACCTTTGCCAATGACGTCGACAAGTGCATTCTCGGTCACGACCTCGATATCGACGTCCGGATATCGGCAGCTATATTCAAGAATAATCGGCTGCAGCAGAATGCGCGCCGCACCCGGCGCCATGTTCAGCCGGAGTCTCCCGGTGGGCCGGTCCGAGTGTTCGCCGACATTCTCGATCGCTTTCTCGAGCGTCTGCAGGGCCGGTTCGATTTCAGACAGGAATTGCTCTCCGGCCGCGGACAAGGCGACACTCCGCGTAGTGCGGTTAAAGAGCCTGACGGCGAGGCGCTCCTCAAGCGCGGCGATCGCATGGCTTAAAGCCGATGACGACATCCCCAGCTCGCGCGCGGCAGCCCGGAATCCACGATGACGCGCGACGCCGGCAAACGCTTCAAGCTCGATCAGGCTTGCCCTCATTGCACGATCCAGCTCATCAACTCATCCGATTTTGTCCTACTACTCGCAACACTTATCGCATGGCACTTTTACCGGGAAGTCATCAAAGGAAAAGAAACATGCATATCATCGATCGGATCTATATCGACGGCGCGTTCGTCAAGCCCACTGGCGACCAATGGGCGCCGCTTTTCAATCCGGCAACCGAGGAGCAGATCGGAACTGTGCGGCTTGCAGACGCAGTCGATGCAAACCGCGCGGTTGCCGCCGCCAAACGCGCCTTCCCGGCCTTCTCACATACAACCAAGGAAGAGCGGATCGACATGCTGAACCGGCTGTATGCCGCCGTGTCAGCCCGTACCGACGATCTCACTTGCGCCATGCGCGAAGAATACGGCGCGCCATCGTGTTTCATCGACTTTTCCGCTCCACGAGCAGGTACCGTCTTTCTGGACATGGCGAGAACGCTCAAGGATTATGAATTCCGACGCCGCGCCGGGAGCGCCGACGTGGAGATGCGGCCCTCGGGGGTTGCGGTGGCGATCACGCCCTGGAACAGCAATTACAGTTTTATCTGCGGCAAGCTCTCCGCCGCAATTGCAGCGGGCGCAACCATGGTGATCAAGCCATCCGAAATGAGCGCCCTCCAGACGCAGGTGATCACTGAATGCCTGCATGCTGCCGGTCTTTCCAATGGCATCTTCAATATCGTTACCGGGTATGGAAACGTCGTCGGCGCGGCGCTAACGACCCACCCCGACGTGTCGAAGATAACCTTCACTGGTTCCACGGCCACTGGCCGCAGCATCGTTCAGGCCGCAGCGCCCACCATGAAAAGGGTCACGATGGAACTCGGCGGCAAGAGCCCCAGCATCATTCTGGATGATGCCGATCTTGATATCGCCATCCCGCAGGTGCTGGCGGCGGGATTCCGCAACAGCGGGCAGGCCTGCATTGCCGGCACCCGCATCCTCACTCCTCAAAGCAGGTTTGGCGAAATCGAGGAGCGTCTCAGCCACGCGGTCAGGCGCTTCAGGGCTGGAAATCCCGCCGACGAACAGGTCCAGGTAGGCCCGATGGTGAGCCAGAAGCAGTGGGATCGCGTACAAAGCTATATCCGTTTGGGACAGGAGGAAGGCGCCAGACTGCTGGCAGGCGGCGAAGGACGTCCGGAAGGGCTGCACCGCGGCTGGTTCGTACAGCCAACGATCTTTACCGGCGTTCGCAACGATATGCGCATCGCTCGCGAGGAGATCTTTGGGCCGGTCCTCTCGCTGATCTCTTACCACGACGAAGCAGACGCCATCTCCATTGCGAACGACACCGAGTACGGCCTGCAGGCGCACGTTTTTTCCTCCGATATCGAGCGGGCGAAACGCATCGCAAACCAGATCGAAGCAGGGCGCGTGTTCATCAACGACGCGCCGCATGATCCGCTGGCACCCTTCGGCGGCTTTAAACAGTCGGGCTTCGGGCGAGAATTCGGTGTTTTCGGGCTCGAGGCTTTTCTCGAACCCCGGGCCGTACTGTCATGACGAAAGTGAGCCACAACGACGGTGCTGCGCGGGATGATAGTCAGTTAGCGCCGGATTCCGGCATGGCGGCCAGCTCTCCCAGGCGCTGTTTGCCCTCCAGCGCGGCGAACGTCATCATTCGGTCCGGACGCTACGAGTAATCGCTGAGGTGGCGTAGGGTGCTGCCACAGGCTCCACCCTACGCCGGCCGCCTCTTCGCTCTTTGGAAAATCTATCTGCTTACTGAGCGCAAGCCTGACCTTGTGGGGTCGCGTCGCTCAAGCCACCCTGAGTCTGGACGGAGCCCGAAGCGGTTGAGCTAGCAGGATCACTTCCGCCGCTGCAACCGCCCGGCGTGGTCGCCCCCATTGATCCGTTGGTCGTGCTGCCGGTGGGGGTTGGATCGGAGGTCATTGGCTGCATTGTCTGGACATTGGCACCCCCATCGGTACCGACGGCATTGGGTTCCATCATGGTCCCAGCTCCCATGCCGGACTGAGCAAAAGCGCCCGTGGCCATTCCAGCCGCTAGCAGAGACGCGACGATGAGCTTGATATTCATTTTTCATTTCCTTCGTCGGTTACGTTGCGGCCCTCCAACATCCAGATCACTGTTCTGTTCCCCGATTTTCTAAAAATCTAAGGAATCGATCGCGTACCAAGGGGACGCGTGCTCCAAAGCGAAAGAAGATCAGTGCGCTTCACCCATGGCCACCGGCCCCTGCGACGTGCAACCGGTGCTGGGATATAGGCATGGTCCAAACTGGCGAACGAGTCTTTACCACACTTGGATCAGCGCCTTTACCGCCGCCATGCTGATGCCCAACCCGCGAGCGAGCCCAGGTTCGCCGCCGGGGAAGCGCCATTGGATGGTCGGACTCTGAGCTGCCCTTTCCCGAACCGGCGCAGCCGATCCGCCACGCGATTGGCGGTAGCGCAAACTTCCTCGCAACGTCACTTTTTACCTGCTGTCAATGCGCCGGTGTCATGTTTCCGAAGGTTAACAACGCACCAGGGGTGCTTGCTCACCAAGGTCGTTGCGGATGGCCGTAGCAGCAACCCCGGCCTGCCCCATGGCGTTGCTGATCTGGTCAAGACCGGCGACGACGTCTCCTGCCGCGTAAAATCCTCGCACTGTGGTCCTCTGGTGACTATCGACGGTAACGCACCCTTCTTCCGATAGCCTGGCGCCAACTTGTGATGCCAGTTCCGAACATATGTCGGATCCGAGAGCCGCATATAAGGAAGCGAAGGAATAGGTTTCCGTGGGCGTCGTGATGCGCATCATATCATTGTCCAGATCGCTCGAGGCTATGGGGCCGACCTCCATTCTTATTCCGAGGTGGGCCAAGGACGACGTCTCGGCTTCGGACAGATCATGTACGCCCTCGGGCGATATCAGAGTGAGATCCTTCGTATAACTTCGAAGGAAAACGGCCTCCTTGAACCCCTTGGTTCCAGTTCCGAGAACACCAACGGGCTTGTCTGTCACCTCATAACCGTCACAGACGGGGCAGTAGCGCAGAAGGCCGCGAGCCACGGCTTCATCATGAGTTGCCTGTGGCATCGCAGGCGGTCGGTTGACGACTCCTGTTGCCAGGAGTACGGCCCGAGAGCGGATGCTGCCGTTCTCGAATTCTGCCACGAACAGGTTGTCGACTTTATGCAGCGCTGTGATCTTGCGGCATCGAATGGCTGCCCCATAGAGCTGAGCCTGGGCATTCATTCTCGCCAGCAGCTCAGTGCCGCTGACGCCGCACGGGAATCCGGCGTGGTTGTGTGACATAGGGATGATGGAAGCCCGGCTGGAATTATCGTGGAAGACCGTCACCGAAAGATGGTAGCGCGCCAGATAAATCGCCGCGGTGAGGCCAGCCGGACCGCCCCCGATGACCAAGCAGTCTTTTAGTGCGTCTCCAAATGCGGTGGTCATCATCCCATTCTCATCCTATTGGCCCCGACCGGGATTACTCGAATGTTGGACGTCATTGCCGACCTCGGGAAACGACGATGGCTCCATTCTCCGCTCACACCATTCGCGATGCCGTTGACATCCACGCGATGCTGTCGAGAACAACCCTGATCAGCGCCATCACGTTAGTTTCACATCGAACCCGGATGGATTTCCGGCCCTTTTTTATCGGCTGAAGCGATCAAGGTTCCCGGGAACAAATGGGCTGACAACAGGTTGGGCGACAATGAGCGACGCCCCCTCAGGTTACTGGGCTCAGTTCACGGAATGTTATCGAATAACGCAGCTCTGCGACTGGCGGGATGGAATGCTCCCACACGGTTCTGGCTTCGCCCGCCATCACATAGGCCGATCGCGGTTCGAGCGTGATCGAGCTACGCTGCCACTTGCTGCCCTGCCGCCGTCTTAGCCGGAAAGTGCATGCAGATAGCAGCGAGACTCCGACGACCCGACCGAAGACGAATTTATCCCTGTGCCAGCCGATCGGAGCTCCGGGACTATATTCGGTTACCAAAGTCTGTTCCAACCGATCGGGGTCGAGGCCAGCAAATGCAGATACGATTTTGCGAAGCGGCAAAAGAAATAGCGGAATATCTTCGCTCTTTCGGACACGCTGTGTATCAAACTCGTATTTCCAGCCGTAGGAGACCGTCCTGCGTTTGCCTTCGAATCCGTGGAAATCGAAAGCCTTGAACGGCAGTTGTAGCATCTTTTCCAGGATGGACTGCTGCAGATCGTCGGGGACCACATCCGGCGAATAGCGAAATCCGTCCGGCAGGGACGGTTGGACTGCACCAAAGAGGTCATGCTGTTTCATCGTGCTCATGTAAAGTTCTCGTATTTGCCTCCGCAGTGACCTTACGAATTTTGGCGTCGCGATGTCGTTGACAGTGGTTCACACAACGATCCCTTCCGACGGCGGAATCCAGCATGCTCCGGACTCTAGGAACGCCGGCCGGCGCAGTGTGTTCCTCGTAGTGGAGAGGCGTGGTCCGCCTGCGCCCTCCGAAGGATGTCCACGGTTCATTTAAAGCGCGCGATCGACGGATGGCACATCGCAATTGGGTTGACCGGTCCGGAACAATCCGGGCCGCTCAGAGTTGGCGCGCCATGCCCTACGTGATCGAACTTCTTCTTCCAGTCCCGCGCGAGCGCCCTAGCTTGGTGAGCGTTGGCACTGTCCGTGATGAACTCGCCGCAAAATTTGGCGGCGTTACCTTATATGTGAATTCACCCGCGGAAGGCTTGTGGGAAGACGATGGAGAGGTTGAGCATGACGTCATCGTTGTTGCCGAAGTCATGACTGAAAGTCTCGACCGAACTTGGTGGGCGGCATACCGAAAACAGCTTGAGGCTCGTTTCGATCAGGAGGAAATCGTGATCCGAGCCACGCAAGTCCAGCGTCTTTGAACCCATGTCCCGCGGTGAGGCCCATGATCTTGCACGCATTTGACGATTTGAGATCAGCCCAACCGATCTGGCGGCTGCTCGGCGGTTTATTTTCCGTCTCACAGCATTTCCTCGGTTTCATACAAGCCATCGCTTGAACGCTCGTCTGGGCAACGCCCGCTGGCGCTCCCTTGTTGCCGCCATCTAACCAAAGCGAAATCGGTGTCCCCGCCTGATTTCGTTGAGGCGGCAGCATGAAGGCGATGATGGTATTTACGCGACTGCTATGAAATCATCACTTGCTAAAACAAGCAGCGATCTTGAGACGGGCCATCAGGCCGGTGCGTCGATCAGCTCTAAAAGCCGCTTGGCGTTCTTGATCGAATAGCCATCGCGATCGTTGTTGAAATAGGCCCACACGGTCTTAGCGCCAGACAGCTTGATGCGCTCCGCCCACACCGTCAATTCGGCATCGCTGTAGTCATGGCGGTACCATTGTTTGATCCCATGGAACCGGATGTAGATGTCGTCGGCTGTCCGAACAAGCTCATCCGGCAACCGGGGACCGCTGCATGAACAGAAGATCGCGCCTGCAGCTTGAAACGCACTATAAACGTCCTCATTCCACCAGCTCTTGTGACGGAATTCGACGACGTTCCTGCGACGGGGATCCAGCTGCGACAAGATCATTTGCAACATGTCTGTGGAGTAGCGGACGCTCGGTGGAAGCTGAAACAGAAAACATCCCATCTGCATTCCAAGAACGTCTGCGACGTATCCGAAATCTTCAATGAGGGCGTGGGTATCTTCGAAGCGTTTGATATGCGTGATGAGCTCGCACACCTTGATCGTATAGACGAAGCTCGGCTCGGCCTGACGTTTCCATGTCTTGACAGTTGCCACCGTCGGCCAGGAATAAAATGGGGCATTGAGCTCGACGGTCTTGAAATTGTGCTGGTAGATCGAAAACAATTGATTGGAGGGAGCGTCGGTCGGGTAAAAATGGCCCTTCCAGTGCCAGTAATACCACCCGGAACAGCCAATATGGACCCGCCTGGCGACATTGCCATCGGAGCTGATCACAATCAGCGGATCGCTCGCCAGACGGGCTATATGCATTTTAGCGGCGCGCGCAATATTGGCCTCGCGCTGCTTTTGGCGGCGCTCGGCGCGCCGTGCCCGCCGACTTTCAATCTCTTCAGCAATGCGCTCTACCATTCGGTATCCGTGTGAAGGTCTTTCGGCCTCGGCTGCACCGCCAACCGTCCTGCGATATCTCTTCAAGCGCAGCAGAAGCGACATATCCCTGATGTTCAATTGCGATATCGCCGAGCAAAATAATGCCTAAAGCTCACCTTCATTGGTGAAGACTGCCAGCCGCCGCATCTCGGCCGTCTCGGTGATATCGTCATCCTTCCAGGCAACTTTCAACGGCGTAATCTCGTACCTTCATCGAACTCTTCCGTTTTTTCTGACGGCTAGCAGCGGTTTCCACCCCCGTAACTCCGACAAAGGGCGTGAGTTCCGGCCTACGCAGGTCTGTTCAGCGATTTTCCGTGATGGGCTGGACGCGGCTGCAGAAAATGGCTACCCAGTTCGCCGCGCCGTCGGCGTTGTCCTGCACCACAGGAACTTGCCATTGTGTCTAGCATGCCGCGTTCGCGCAGCGCTGGCGAACAGGAAGCGCAGGAGGGTGGCCGCGAGAATGCCGACTACGATCGCCTTGCACCTCTGCGAGGCCTCGAGGCCGGCCGCGGCGAGACCAATGACCACGGCGTAGAGCTGAACCCAGACGACATTCTTCGTCCCCCCGTGCAATCGACAGGACACGAGCACATCGGCCGCTCGTTAACATCTACCGAAAGAGCGATAAAGCAATCGGGAAGACGCTATTTAAGGAAGGGGTTGCCAGGGCGTGGAGCCCGGAGCGGCGGATTGATTGATATGGCTAATGATCTTTTGCGCAGGCAATTTGAGGCCGAACATGACCCGCATAGGGGTAGCACTCGACCTACGCCGGTCACGCGCGATAGTCGACGTAGCATTGAAGTAGCCGGACGCGCGGGTGCGCTGCTGATGAAAACAAAGGCTGCCCGTTCCCGGCGCCGCGCTGGTCAGACTCAGGCGATCAGGGATGCGCTCTGCGCTTACGCTGCAGCTGGTTGTGGTGGAGAGTCCGCAATTTAGAAAGCACGCCTCCGTTCAAAGGTAAGCTCGCGAAAAGAACACCGTTGTCGTCAAAACGGCGACCGCGACGGTTAGAACCCTGACGGCCGGCGATGGCAGCCTACGTCCGATATGCGCTCCGATCCACCCGCCGATAATGGCCCCGACCGTCATGAAAATGCACTCCTGCCATACAATTGCTCCGGCGAGTACGAAGGTGACTACGGCGACCGCATTTGCGCCAGTTACCATCACCATTCTTGTCGGATTGAGGCTCTTGATGTCCCCGCCCCCGAGCGCGCTCCATGCCGCAAGCATCATAAGGCCCACTGCGCCGCCAAAATAGCCGCCATAGAGACCGAGAAAGAACTGAACCGCTGCGAAGGCCAGAATACTCGGGCGTGCCTGCGTCCGGAGCTTGGCGGTGAGCCTCGGACCGACTGCCAGCATCACTGTCGCCATCAGCAAAAGCCATGGCAGTATTCCATCGAAGATCCTGGATGGGGTCAGAAGTAACAAAATGCTTCCGGCCACTCCACCGACCATTGTCACCATAGCGATTGGAACGACATTGACGCCGCACACACTCGTAACGCCGTCACGATAAACCCACGAGCTTGCCATACCGCCGGGAAACAAGGCTAAAGTGCTTGTCGCATTTGCGGCTACCGACGGCACTCCGACCGATATCAGCGCAGGCAGGGAGACGAACGACCCGCCGCCCGCCAACGCATTCATGCTGCCTGCTAACAAGCCAGCCAGGAAAAGAAGAGTAATATCGTACATGTTCAGCTCGCCTTAGCACCTAAGCTTGAGTTCGCGACACGCTTGTCGAAAACCGGCGCCCGGGCGGGTTGAGGGGCACCGACGCTTTACAGCGCTCCCGGTGACGGGGCAACCCTGGCCATCATGTCAAATCGCCCATGTTTCGCATCTCCTATGGCGACATCTTGCTCGCTACTCGCGTGACCCTATTTTACCCGGGCGGATCGAGTCAGCATAGCGCTTCCTGGCCGCGGCTCAGGGGTATCGTGTGAGTTGGTTCGGCATTGCCATCATCGCGACCGTAGCGCTGGTAGCCCTATGGGCTCTGGCAGCAGCATCAAGCTATGCCGGGTTTCTGAAGCGGGTCCAGAAAATCGATTCCCACGTCCTCAAGATTGCCGCTGCCGACACCGAGCTTGATCGATACGGCGCTGGGCTGTGCCACAAGCGGGAGGCGGCAAGCGGCCTCGTCCTGATCACCTCCAACCTGGACGCGTTCGCAGCCAGGCTTCTAGCGGCCCGTTCCGCCGGGCGCAGCCTCGATCTCATGTACTATATGTGGAATGCGGACCTGACCGGAATGCTGATCATGCGGGAGGTCGTCGCGGCGGCCGACCGTGGCGTACGTGTGAGGATCCTTCTCGACGATCTCGGCGTCTCCATGTCAGACAAGATCTTCCATGCGATCGACTGTCATCCGAACATCGAGCTGCGGCTCTTCAATCCCACAAAGGCACGTGAGCATATCCTACGTCGCGGCCTCGAGATGGCTTTGCGGCTCCGAAGCGTCAACCGTCGCATGCACAACAAGGCATGGATTGCCGATGGCCGGATCGCGATGGTCGGGGGGCGCAATATCGGCGATCCGTATTTCGATGCCGGGGAGAACGCTAACTTCAGGGACTTCGATCTCTTGATGGTCGGTGAAGCCGTTGCGAAGACGGAGCGGCTGTTCGACGGCTACTGGAACAGTTCGGTTGCCGTGCCCGTGCGTGCACTTCTGTCACGCAGAGCTAACAAGCTGGAGAAGCTCCGCCGCAATATGGAACGCCTTCATTTCGAACAGCGCGCCCAGCCATATCTGGATCCAGTTCGCGATGAAACATCGCTGACGCATATCGTTGCCGAAGACCGCTACATCTGGGTCCACAAACTCGACGTTCTGGCAGACCCCCCCGAAAAGGCGGCCGGGAAGCTGCGCAGCGGGCAAAACACGCTGATGGGAACGCTGCTCCCGGTCATCACGGGCACGGCCGAGTTCATCCATATCACCTCGCCGTACTTCGTTCCCGGCGAACGCGGCGTCGAGGCGCTGACGAAGCTACGCGACAAAGGAGTAAAGGTTTCCGTTCTGACGAACTCGCTTGCAGCCACCGATGTTGCCGCAGTTCACGCGGGATATTCGCGCTACCGCCCCGCCCTGTTGAAAGCCGGCATTGCGCTCTTTGAGTTGAAATCGATTGCAGACATGGGAACCTTCTCTTTGCGCGGTTCCAAGCAGGCCAGCCTTCACACGAAGGCCTTTGCCAGGGATGGCAAGTACGGCTTCATCGGATCTCTCAATCTCGATCCGAGGTCCGTATCCTTAAACACCGAAATGGGTGTCCTGTTCGAGTCACAGGAACTTGTCGAGCGAATGGACGCGATCTTTGCCGTAGAAACCGATGCGGATTTGAGCTATCCCCTAACGCTCGAAAAGGGATCCGTGCGGTGGCTTAAGGTCGTCGACGGGAAAAATACTCTCCTCCGAGACGAGCCGGATGCCGGGATTGCCCGGCGCGCGACCGCTTGGCTGATCAAGTGGTTGCCGCTCGAATCTCAGCTATAACCGTGACGACTGGTCTCGTCATGAGAGGCCAAGCTGAGCTGTGAGAAGCTGCTCGGCACGAGACAACCCGATCGTAGGGGAACGTGGTCTTGGCCGTAAGCGAAGCATTCATCTGGATCGAAGCCGGCAAGACCGATCGGGTCGTCAACAATCCGGCGCATGATTACCCGCGTGCGCTTTGGCCATTCGCCATCCCGACCCGCGCTATTTAGTATCCCCGGCGTCTGGTTTGTGTGCGTCCTGTTGGTCGGCGAAGATCGACCATGAAGCGATAAACAAGGCGGCAATCAGGGGTCCAATGACAAAACCATTGATACCGAAGAGCGAAATGCCGCCGACCGTTGAAATCAGCACCACATAATCGGGCAGCCGCGTCCCCTGGCCCACCAGTGGAGGACGCAGCAGGTTGTCGATTAGCCCTATGACAAATACGCCGACGAGAACCAGGATCGATGCTTTCAACCAGGCACCCGTGAGGGCTAGCCAGATGGCGGCTGGAACCCATACGAGAGCTGCTCCTATTGCGGGCAGCATCGACATGAACGTCATCGTGACGCCCCACAAAAGGGCCGCCTCGACTCCCAGGGCCCAGAATGCCACGCCACCGATCGTTCCTTGGATCACAGCAATGATGATATTCCCCTTGACGGTTGCCCGAACAACAGCGGAAAACTTGTCGCGAAACTGTCGGGTATAGTCGTCATTCAGAGGGATTGCATGTCGGATCGACCGGCCGAGGTCAGCCCCATCCCTGAAGAGGAAGAAAAGCAGATAAAGCATGATCCCGAAGCTTATGAAGAAATGCAGCGTGTTCTGTCCAAAACTCAGAAGGCTCCCGGCGACCGACCGGCTTGCCTGTACTGCGCCTGATGAGATGTTGGCGCGAAGTTCCGCGAAGCCGCCGAGCTTCAATGAGTTCAGCCAGTTGTCGACGAAGCCAGGCAACGCATTCTGAATCCGGACCAAGTAGTCATTGAGGTCGATTTCGTTGCTGCTTATCCGTTGGTAAAGACTGGTGCCTTCCTGGATAAGGGAAACGAGAATTATCAACGCCGGCACGATGACGAGGCCGATGCATAGCAGCACCGTCAGCAGGGCAGCGATGCTGCGTCGACCCCCTAGCATCTGCGCCAGTCGCATGTGTACTGGAAAGAAGATGATCGCAAGGATCACTGCCCAGAAGACCGCCGCGTAATAGGGGATAAGCAGCCAGATGAACGCGATCGTCACCACCGCTAGCATGACATAAAAACTCGTACGTTGGATAGACATGTCTGCCTTGTTCGCTGGCCAGTCTCCACCGCCGTTGTAGCGGGATTATTGTTTGGCGAAAATTTCTCGTCGCAACCATAGCCGCGTCACCGCATAAGGCCAACGCGAATCCCACCCTGAGACCAACGTGGACCACCTGACTACCGCCATAGCCGCACCCGAGCCCGGAGGGAGCGGCACGCGGGCCACCGTCCGCCAGAGCGCTAGAAGTACGCGTCTCCAAGCCGTCACCAGGACCCGGTAAAGGCAGCCCTGGCCCGAGGGCTTATCGCGGAATGCCGCGATCGACTCCTGAGGCGTAAGCACATTTTTGAAACGCCTTCGACAGTCTCGGGAGCAAGCTGCGCCTTTTCGCCCATATGATGGACTGCGGCGCGCAGCCCCCTACGGATTGATGCTTTGACCCGCGCATATCCATTCGAAGATCCTGACGCATTCGTAAGGTCAACGACGAATACCCGCCAGCTGAAGAGCATGCTACTCCTCGGGCCGAGCCAGCACGAAATCGTGCTCTATCTGCCAGAACTTGCCTGAGAAACCGAGCTCGCTAGCGAGTACCGGATCCTCAACGTGCTGGAATTGGGCAAGCAAGCTCTCCTTCACACCGAAGACGGCGTCAGATTGGATGTACGGGTCGTCCGGATCGAAGATGTGTGTCGTGAGCGTCTCGAAGCCGAGGGCCTTGATGATGTAGTGCAGGTGGGCGGGCCGGTAGGGATGGCGACCGAGCGCGCCGAGCAGCTTGCCAACGGGTCCATCATCCGGGATCGGGTAATATTTTGGCTTCACCGCTCGAAACCAATAGCGGCCGTCGGCGCCGGTCCGGAACACGCCGCGAAGGTTGAAGTCTGGTTGGATCCCCTGCTGCTGCACGTCGTAGAAGCCCTCGTCATTGGCCTGCCAGACATCGATAACCGCATCGCCGATGGGTTGTCCCGCCGTATCAAGGATCCGCCCGCCGATCACCATGTCCTCGCCCTTGGCATCGAGGCAGATATTGGCGCCCATCGCCAGTTCCGGCGCACCCTCGACATGGAAAGGTCCGAGCACCGTGCTTTCGGATGCGCCCGACGGCTTGCGGTTGTTGATCGCATCGACCAGCATCGAGACGCCGAGAACATCCGACAGCAGGATGAACTCCTGCCGCCACTCGTTGCACATCTGGCCGGTGCGCGTCAGAAACAGGATCGCCTGCATCCATTCGTCCTGGTTCGGCTCGATCTCCTTCACTGCCTCGTGCAGCTTGCGGGTGACCACCCCCATGATCTGCTTCAGCCGCTGGTCCTTGGCGTTCTTGTTCCGGCCGGTGACGACCTCGACGGAGTTTTCTTCGGTGAAGAAGCCTTTCTCATGCGCGTCCATCACGATCTCACTTTCCAAGAATTGCTGTCAGCACGCGGCGCAGTTCAGTCGCGGGATCGTCGGCCATCGCCTCGCGCCGCCAGGCGACGTGGTGGTCCGGGCGGACCAGCAGGATGCCGCTGTCGCGAATTTCGCGGATATTGGCCCAGTCGCCGGTAAAATCCTGCCACGGCTGGCGGGGGCCGATGACATGGGCAACGATCTCAGTGCCGAATTCCTTGCCGAGACTGCGGGCCGCCTCGACCCAGCCCTGCCCGCCGATCCCTGTCAGCACGGCAAATTTGCCGTGACCGGTGAGGTCAAGCGTCGAAACCTTCTCGCCAGTGGCGGAGAAGACCCAGGCATGCGGCAGCCGCGCACCGGGCCAGCTCGTCTGCTGGCAATGCAGTTCCGGATCCTTGGTAAAAGCCGGCTCCACCTGCCCATCTGAAATCGCAGCACCCGAGCGGTAGCGGTGGTTCATCTCGACGCCGTGGCAATCGAATTCGTAGACCTTGTCGGCGATCGCCTTGCGGATCGCGGCGCGCTGCTCTTCGGCAGCCGTCGTGTTGTTGCAGCGCGCGTCCATGTTCTGCTGCATCTTCACCGGGTCGATGGAATCGAGCAGTCCGAGCGCCTTGAAGATCGGCCCGAACTCCTCAATCGACTTGTTGGCGCGGGTGACGATCTGCTTGGCAACAGGCGCGCGCTCGGCTTGATAACTGTCGAGAAGTACCGGGCCTGCGGCTCCCTTCAGGACGAAGGCAAGCTTCCAGGCGAGATTGAAAGCGTCCTGGATCGAGGTGTTGGAGCCGAGACCGTTCGAGGGCGGATGGCGGTGAGTGGCGTCGCCCATGCAGAAGACGCGGCCATTTGACATCGTCGTGGCGTACATATTGTTGACGGTCCAGGTCGAGACCGACTTGATGGTCATTTCGAGATCGGGATCGCCGACGAGGTCGCGTACCACTTTCTTCGCATGCGCTTCATCCACCTCAGGCGGCGGCTGGTTGATGTCGTAACCCCAGACGATCAGCCATTCGTTCCATGGTCTCACCATCCGCACCAGCCCCATGCCGATGCCGCCGACATCCGCACCCGGCTGCAGCACCCAGTAAAGCACCGATGGACGGTGGGCGACCAGGCGCGACAGATCGGCTTTGAACAGAATGTTCATCGAGCCGGCAACGCCCATCTTGCCTTCGAAGGTGAGGCCGGCATGTTCCGCAACCTTGGAATTGCCGCCGTCGGCGCCGACCAGATATTTCGAGCGGACGGTAAGTTCCTTGCCGGTCAATCGGTCGAGACAGGTGGTCGTGACCCCGTCTTCATCCTGTACATGGCTCAGATATTCCGTCGACATGCGCGACTGGCTGCCGCGCGAACAGGCCGTCTTGAAGAGCAGCGGCTCCATGAAGGTCTGCGGCAGGTCGTTCATATGGGTCGGCGACGACAGTTGATGCTCGGCGCGTGACAGCGGATGTTTGCCCCAGCTCTTCAACCGGCCGATCTCTTCGCCGGTGAGCGAGGTGCAGAAGACGTTCTCACCCATCAGGTCCTGCTCGGCCGCGAACATATAGGCCTCATCCTCCACGTCGCGGCCGAGATCGCGCAGCACTTCCATTGTGCGTTGGTTGGTGATGTGGGCGCGCGGCGTGCTGGCGAGCCAGCGGTAACGGTTGATCACCAGGTTCTCGACCCCGTAGGACGAAAGCAGCGCCGCGGTGGCGGAGCCGGCCGGGCCGGTGCCGATGATGAGTACGTCGGTGGTAATGTCAGCCATGAGGCCCTCCCTTATGCGTGAGACTGAGCGGCCCGCCCTTCAAGACGCGGCGGACCGGGAAAAGCTGGATGCCGGTGCGGTCGGAGAACAGCCCCCAGAGGCCGCGCGGCGCGAAAAGCATGATGGCGATGCCAAGAAGACCCAGCATCAGCAGGTACCAGGAGCCGTAATCGGCGAGGAGGTTCTGCAGCAGAAAGAAGATGATGACGCCGAGGATCGGTCCCTCGATCGTGCCGATGCCGCCGATCACCACGATAAAGATGACATAGGCCGTCCAGTCAGTGACCGAGAAGGCGGCATCCGGCGAGATCCGCGCTTTCTGCACATAGATCAGCGCCCCGGCGATGCCGGTGATGAAGGCGGTGGCGAGATAGACCAGCGTCTTCATCAGCCGCGCATCGACGCCGACGGCGCCGGCCGCTTGCTCGTTGTCACGGACGGCAGCAAGCCCAAGGCCCTGCTTGCTGCGCAGCAGCCCATAGATGAAGCCGATGGTCGCGACGACGAGGATCAGCGCCAGCCAGTAGGTCAGCGCGTCACCTGCCTCGGAGGCCTTCATGCCGAAGAGATCGCGCATTGCGCCGACGCCCATCATGTCGCGGGTCGCATCCCGGGGCAGCGAGGTGCCGGTGCCGCCGCCGAGCGCCTTCCACTGGGCGAGCAGCAGCCGCACAACCTCGGCCACGACCCAGGTGCCGATGGCGAAATAGGGGCCGTAGAGCCGGAAGGTGAAGAAGGCTGTCGGAATAGCGAGAGCGACAGAAAGCAGCCCGGCGATCAGGATGGCAACGACCGGGTCGATGCCGAACAGGATGACGCAGCCGAACATGGTATAGGCGCCAAAGCCGACGAAGACCTGCTGGCCAACCGAGATCAGCCCGGCATAACCGGCAAGCAGGTTCCAGTTCTGCGCCAGCACCAGCATGGTGAGGATGAAGAACAGGTCCTGGATGACGCCGCGCGAGACAATGAAGGGTGCGGCGAAGGCAAGCAGCAAGAGAGCAATCACTGCTGCGGCGGATAATGTCGATGCCCGGGTGCGTGTCTCGACGATGAAGGATGGAATGGCCATGGTCATCGATGCACCTCAATCGACCGCGCGCGGGAAAAGACCGCGCGGCTTGAACAGGAGAACGGCAAGGAATGCCAGATGGCCGGCAAGGATCTGCCATTCCGGATTGATTGCTGCACCCACCGTCTGGGCAACGCCTAAGATGATGCCGCCGGCAAGCGTGCCCCAGAGCGAGCCGAGCCCGCCGATGATCACCGCCTCGAAGGCGTAGATCAGCCGCGATGGCCCTGACGTCGGATCGAAATTGGCGCGCGTCCCGAGATAGAGGGCGGCGATCGTCACCACGACCATGGCAAGCCCCGTCGCCAGCGCGAAGATGCGGTGTGGCCGGATGCCCATCAACCCCGCGGTCACCGGATCGTCCGAGGTCGCCCGGAAGGCGCGGCCGACGGATGTACGATAGATCAGCTGGTTGAGACAGACGATGACGGCGACGGCCGAAAAGAAGGTCATCAGCGGCATGATGCCGGCAGTGGCCGGGCCGAGATTGACGGAGGCGCTCTCGAGACTGCCGGCAAAGACGCGGCGGCTATCGGCGGAGAAGCCTTCGAGCAGGCCATTCTGGATGACGATCGACAGGCCGAAGGTGACGAGCAGCGGCGGCAGAATGTCCTTGCCGAGCGTGCGGTTGAGCAGGAAATATTGCAGGCCCCAACCGATGGCGAACATCAAGGGCATCGCGATCACCGCGGCAACGAACGGGTCGAGCCCGAGTGTCGTCACCAGCACCAGGATCAGGAAGGCGGCAAGCACGATCAGGTCGCCATGGGCGAGGTTGACCAGCCGCATGATGCCGAAGACGAGGCTGAGCCCCGCCGCAAACAGCGCATAGAGCCCGCCGAGCAGCACGCCCTGGAGAATGGTATCAAGCCAGTTCATGGTGATCCGTCCCGAAATAGGCCTTGTGGATGTCGTCGCGGCTAACATCGGCGGCGCGGCCGGAGAGCGTCACCCGCCCTTCCATCATGCAGTAGACGCGGTCGGCCACCTTCAGCGCCTGGGCGATGTCCTGCTCGACGATGACGATCGAAGCGCCGGTCTCGCGGATTCGCGGAAAAGCGGCGTAGATATCGCGAACCACGACAGGCGCGAGTCCAAGGCTGATCTCGTCGAAGAGCAGCACCGCTGGATTGGACATCAGCCCGCGGCCGATCGCCACCATCTGCTGCTGCCCACCGGAAAGTGCTGTGGCCGCATTGTTGCGCCGCTCCTTGAGGATCGGGAACAGCGAAAAAACGCTTTCGAGCGTCCACGGCCCGTCGACCTTGCGGCCATAGTTGCCGATCAGTAGGTTCTCCTCGACGCTCAGCGACGGAAAGAGTTTTCGCCCCTCCGGCACCATAGAGATGCCGCGCGCCAGGATGTCGGGCGCCGGCAGCGCGCCGATCGGTTCGTCGCGATAAAGGATCGATGCCGGCGCATTGGTGAGCACGCCTGAAATCGAGCGCATCAGCGTCGTCTTGCCGGCACCGTTGGCGCCGATGATGGCGATGGTCTCGCCGGCGCCGACCGCAATATCGACACCGAACAGCGCCTGGAAATCACCGTAGGAGGCAGTCAAGCCTCTGGTTTCAAGCAGCGCCATCAGATCTCGATCCCCAGATAGATTTCACGCACATCGCGCGAGGCCATAATGTCCTCCGGCTTGCCGATCCCGATGACCGTGCCGAAATGCAGCACCAGCAGCCGCTCGACGACGGAATTCAGCGCATGCAGCACATGCTCGATCCAGATGACGGCAACGCCGCGCGCGTGAATGGCGCGGATGGTGGCAACCAGCGATCGGCATTCGCCCTCGGTCAATCCGCCGGCGATTTCATCGAGCAGCAGCAGCTTCGGTTCCGTCGCCAGCGCTCGCGCCAGTTCCAGCCGCTTGCGCTGCAGCAGCGACAGGCTTCCGGCCAGCACATTCGCCTTGTCGATCAGCCCTGTATCCACCAGGATTTCGGCGCAGCGGTCCGACACCTCGGCCTCGCGGCGCCGCGAGCCGAAAGCGCCGGCGACGAGGAGATTTTCGAAGACCGTCAGCTTCTCGAACGGCTGCGGGATCTGGAAGGTGCGGCCCATGCCCGACAGGCAGCGCGCCATCGGCGGTGTGCGCGTCACATCGCTACCGAGAAAGCGGATGCTGCCGCTATCGGCGGCGATATTGCCGGTGATCAGATTGAAGAGGGTCGACTTGCCGGCCCCATTCGGCCCGATAATGCCCAGCGCCTCGCCTTCGCCAACGGCAAAGGAAATCTGCTCGGCGACGGTCAGGGCGCCGAATTTCTTCGAAACACCATCGAGTTCGAGAATTGCCAAACCCATTCCTCCCAGAACAGGCGGGGCCTCAGGCCCCGCGCCAAAAATCAGGCGCCAAAAATCAGGCGATCGCTTCCATCTTGCCGCCGGCCGGAATGCTCGGCGCCGTCTTATTGTCGGTGATGACGAGATCGTAGCCGCCGCCGTCCTTCAACCGCCACTGGCCGCCGACGAGCGGCGTCTTGGCAATGTTCTTGGCGGCAAATGGCGGCAGGCCTTTGCCGTCCCAGGCGATCGGACCGACCAGCGTATCGAGCTTGGTGGCGGCAATCGCCTCTGCGACGGCATCACCATCCTTGGGGTCCCCGGCCCGCTTCATCGCATCCACCGCCAGCTCGAACAGCGCATGGGCAAAACCGATCGGCTGTGTCCAGGGCCTGTTGGTCGCCTTGGTGAAGGCCGCTGCCACCTCAGCCGCACTTTCCCCAGTCAAGGACGACTTGAACGGATGGCTTGGCGTCCACCAGACTTCCGACGACAGATTATGCCCGGCATTGCCGAGCGCCTCCACGGTCTGCGGGAAGAGCAGCGCCTTGCCGATCGAGGCGATCTTCGGGGCGAAACCCTGCTGCTTGGCCTGGTTCCAGAAGGTGGTGAAGTCAGGCGGGATCACCACGCCGGTGATGATTTCGCACTGGCCGGATTTGAAGGCGTTGATCTGCGCTGAGAAATCATCCGTCATGTTCTGGTAGCGGCCGGGGTCAATCAGGCCGTAGCCCATTCTCTCCAACACCGGCGGGAAGCCGACGACCTTGTCGCCCCAGGCATTGCCGTCGCCGTCATTGGGGAACAGGCCGCCAACCTTTTTATTGGTCTCGATCTGCGCCCACATATTGGTGAAGACGGAGATGACGTCCTCCAGACCCCAGAAGAAATGATAGGCATAGTTGAACGGTTTCCAGGACGTGGGGTCACCGGGATTGCCCTGCTGGCCGATGAACCAGGGCTGCCAGGGCGCGACCGTCGAAATGCAGGGCATTTCCTCGGCCTCGCAGGTGGTCGCCACCGGATTGGTGGTCTCCGGCGTCGAGGCGACGAGGATCAGGTTCACCTCGTCGGTGACGATCAGTTCCTTGGCGACTTCGGCTGCCCGGTTCGGATTGGACTGGCTGTCCTTGACGACGATCTCATAGTTGAGACCCATCGACTTGGTGGTTGCCAAGAAGCTGTCGATGACAAATTTGTCGGCCTCGCCGAAGGCGGCAAGCGGCCCGGTCTGCGGGCTGACATAGCCGAGCTTGATCGCAGCATCCTGTGCGATTGCGGGGGCGGTAAGCCCGGATGTAGCCGCCAGTGCCCCGGTGGCGGCCGTGGTCTTCAGAAAATCTCGCCTCGTAAACATGTTTCCTCCTCCCATTTTTCTCTCCTCCCAGAGAGCGTGGTGTCTGTCGTCAGCTCATGCCGGCCGCTTGCCCTCCCAAGCATCCTGCAGCAGGGCGCGAATGGATTCGCGGTCGATCGGTCTTGGATTCCAATAGGGATTTTCGGTGGCAATATCAGCGGCGCGGTCCAGATCGGCTTCGCTCAGACCCAGATCCTTCAGCGCCAGCGGCGAGCCGATTTGCCTGGCGAAATCCCAAAGCCCGCCGCCGACCGAACCGCCGAAGATATCAGCGACCGGCGCCAGAAGCTCCGGCACGGCGGCGGCATTGTAGGCGGCGGTGTGCGGCAGCATGATCGCATGCGTATCGGCATGCGGCGTATCGAAGGTGCCGCCCAACGTGTGGCAGATCTTGTGGTGCAGCGCCATGCCGACCGTGCCGAGCACCGTGCCGCAGAGCCAGGCACCGTAGAGCGCATCGGCGCGGGCCTCGGGAGCCCAAGGTCTGGCGATGATGTCAGCCAGGCTGGTCTTGAAGGCCCGCAGCCCCTCAGCCGCCATCAGCGTCGAAATCGGGTTGCGATCCCGAGCATAGAGCGCCTCGACCGCGTGAGCCATGGCATTCAGCCCAGAGGTGACGCTCATGCCGATCGGCAGGCCAAACGTCAGTGCCGGATCGTAGATCACCACCTCAGGCAGGATGCTCGCATGGCGCACGGTTGTCTTTCGCCCACCCTCCGTCTGGCCGAGGATCGGCGTCACCTCAGATCCGGCATAGGTCGTGGGAATGACGATCTGCGGCAGATCGGTGCGATAGGCGATGGCCTTGCCAAGCCCGGTGGTCGAGCCGCCGCCGAGCGAGACGATGCAATCGGCCTTCGTCTCGCGAACCACCTCCATAGCTTTTTCGGTGACATCAACAGGCGTGTGCATGACAGCGCCCGTAAAGACGCCGACGGCGCGCGAGCCCAGCCGCTCCGCCAGGGCCTCCGCATCCGACTTCTGATGCGGCGTCGAGAGGACGAGCGCCCCGGTGCATCCGAGCTTTTCCACCCATTCACAGGCGGCAGCGCTCTTGCCTTGGCCGAAGACGATATGGGCGGGGCTGCCGCTATAGATGAAGTCGCGGCTCATGTGTCGGCTCCCTGTCTGGCGCGGACCATGACGAAGGCGAGGTCGAGCCGCCACGTCGTTGCGCCCTTGCCTTGCCGCTCGCCCTGGCGCTCAAAGCTTCGCACCAGATCCGGCTTGACGCTGAAGATCGCGTCTTCGGCCAGATGCGGATCGCTGCTGTCATAGATATGCGTGGTGATCGTCTCGAAGCCCGGCGCTTTGATGATGAAATGAAGATGCGCGGGGCGGCGCAGCGGATAGCCCGCCTGTCGCAGGAGCTTTCCCACCGGACCATCGTCCGGCACGCCATAGCCGCAGGGCTTGATGGTGCGATAATGGAAATGTCCATCCGTATCCGTGCGGAAGCTGCCGCGCAGATTGAACTCCGGCTGCAGGTCCGGCTGCTGGTTTTCGTAAAAGCCTTGAGCATTGGCCTGCCAGGTGATGATCTCGGCATTTGCGATGGGATCGCCATCGAGATCCTGCACGCGGCCAGACACATCGACCGTCTCGCCGATGCCATCGAGAGAGATATTGCTGCCGAGCGCCAGTTGCGGAACGTCCGCGCGGAAGAACGGTCCGCGCACGGTGTTGGGGGTGGCCGCCTTCGGACGGCGCGAATTGATTTCCTCGACCAGTGCCGAAACACCGAGCAGATCCGACAGCAGCACCCACTCCTGGCGCCGCTCGTCGCTGGCATGGCCGACATCGGTCAGAAATTCGATCGCCTTGCGCCAGTCCGCCTGGGTCGGCCGCAATTCCCGGATGAGGGCATGAAGATGCGTCACCGCAGCCGCCAGAATCTGCGGCAGACTGTCGTCCTTCGAATGCGGAAGTCGTTGCGCGAACATGTCATGCGAGGTGGCCTCGCTGAAATGCAGCGCCGTCGGTCCCGGCGTCATGCGTCTCCTCCAGGGCATTGGCTGGTAGAGATAAATTAGCGCGAGATCAGGTTGCCCATGATGATTTTATTCCAGTTTAATATATCATATCGTTATGAAAATAGATGAACGACATCTGGTCCAACTGGCTGCGGCCGTCAAAACCGGCGGCGTCACCGAGGGCGCGGCCCTGCTCGGCCTTTCCCAGCCGGCGGTGTCGCGCACGCTTTCCATGCTGGAAGCGCGGATCGGCGAACCGCTTTTCATCAAGGGCCGCCGTCCGCTGCAGCCGACGCCGCTCGGCCGAGCCTTAGCCGACCACGGTCAGACCATGCTCTCGGCATCGCGCAAGGCGTCCGATGTCGTCGAGAGTTTTCGGGTCGGCAAGAGCGGCGTCGTGCGCGTCGGGGGCACGCCCTTCTTCATGGATGCGCTAATCGCCGGCATGATCGCCGAGTTCCAGAACCAGCATTCCGATGTACGTATCGACCAGACCTACGGCTATTTCCCGGACCTGCGCGCAGCACTTCACGCCGACCAGATCGATCTGGCCATCTGTCCGATCGATATTCTCGACGAAGGGTCCGGCCTGGAATTCCAGCACATCCTGCCTGGCCGCAACGTCGTTGCCTGTCGGGTCACCCATCCGCTGCTCATGAAGCGACGTCCACAGCCTGCGCATCTGCTCGACTTTCCCTGGGTCGCGCCGCCGCCGGGTAGCCCGCTTCTCGCCGACTTGCGCAGCATGCTCCTGTCGTTCGGCGCAACCGAAGTCAAGATCCGCTATTCGGGCGGCTCCCTCATGAGCGTCATCCACTATATGAAGGCGGCTGATGCGCTGACCATTATGCCGCACAGTGTCGTCTTCGCATTGCGCAACGACAAATCCATCACCGCCCTGCCCGTCCCCATCCCCCATCCGGAACGCGCGCTCGGTTTGCTGAAGCGCTCGGACGCACCCCGCACGCCCGCCGTCGATCACTTCGCTCGTCACATCCGCACGGGCTTCGATAACCTCAAGCACCTGATAAAGCGGCATGAGCAGTCAGTGGTCTGGGGCTCATGAACAATATGCAAGCACCGGCCGCAGGCAGGGCACTTCGGCAAGCTGAGACGACAAAATTCTCCAGCCGCTTATATGGAGCTAACGTTGCCGTTCGCGGTGAGAGCCCCAATGGTAGCTATCCCGTCAGGGATGCCTGACTTGATTGGAGCCGTGAACTGATAACCGCCATTTCGGATCGTCCGGAAAAGCGGGCCACTTTGGGTTTGACCAAGCTTGCGTCGCAGCCTGCTCATCAGGACGTCTATTGATCTGTCCACAGGCTCGCTCCTGCGTCCGTGTGACAGATCAAGCAGCCGGTCACGTGTTAACGGTCGGCCCGGCCTCTCAAGAAAGGCCACCAGAAGGTCAAATCCGGCCCCGGTCAACTCGATTTCCGGGCCAAGGAACTTGCAAACCCGCCGGGTACTTGTGTCAGCGATAAGTTCTGCGAAGTTGAAGACCTTGTGGGTGTCGGCGTCCTCGGCGTTAGCGGCTCGTCGCAGGACTGCCCTGATCCTTGCTACAAGTTCTCGCGAATTGAACAGCTTGCCGAGGTAATCGTCTGATCCGAATTCCAGAGCACAGATCGTATCTCTGCTAGTGCGGTCCCGGACGTCGGGTGCGAGAGAGATCAAATTGGAAGGAGTTGGCTTGGAAGGATGGTGAGCGTCCCGCTTGTCCAGCAATATCAGTCGTCAGCTCGCCGCGCCAGCTGTTTACTGGTATCAGCGACATTGGCCCATTGCATCGGCCTTCCAAATTGAGGTTACAGGGATAACGAGCAATGCGCTTCGGCCGGTCGATGCCGCCGACCAAAATAGCAATGGCAAGCACTGTTGCCAAAATCGGGACGTAGGGCCGGTACATTTTATCGGTCACTTTGGTTTGGCCTGACGTTGGGTCAGAAACGGATACCGCTTGCAATCTGAACAATAGAATAGCCGCGCGAATGCTAAGTGACGCAAAGCTCGAGTAAAGTTCGGTAAATTTGGATCTCGAATGTGACTGAAGTCGCGCGGCTTAAACTAATCTGGAGGCCAGCGTCGACGTATTGACGTGTGATAACGGCATTTTGGCGCTGGGAGCGATGGATGTCATCCGTAGCGAGTTCGGCCTAGGAATTCCGCATGAGCTGGCGATCATCGGCTTCGCCAATATCGGGCTCGAGAGACCGAGTGCCAACAAGGCGTGACTGTAATTTGGCATCTCGTATGGCCGCAGCAATGGAAGTGACGGAATGTTTCGCGCTTCCCTTCTTGCTGTTCTTGCCCCGCAAGCGGGGCAAGAACATTGTCGCTAGATAGCTGGTTCTTCTCCGCCGATCAGGCAACTTCCTCTGATAGCCGTTCAAAGATCGGTTTCAGCCGGCGATGGCGTCCGACCGGCGGATGCTCTATTTCGACGAGGCGCCCTGATTTCTTCTCGCGCTTCAACCAGTCGCGCAGGGTCTCGGCGCTGGTATGATCAAGATAATGCAAGCGGGCACCCGCGATCCTGATCTTACGACCCTCGGGAAGCGCTTCCAGCGTGTTGAGCAGTACAGGAACGTCCTTGCAAGTCGCCGCGCCGACGAGGTCGAGGTGGATGGTTTCCTCATCCTCCAACCTGTCGATGGCAAGTTTGCGACGGAGGTGCGGTAGGATTTCCAGTATGGACAGCGCAAGGCCGAGCGCCACGCCGACGAGCAGGTCCTGAAGCACCACCATCGCCACCGTCGCGGTCCAGATTCCCACGGGAACCCAGCCGTGATGATCGAAGAGGTGCCGGACGTGATGGAGACTGATCAGCCGCCATCCTGTCACAAGCAGCACCGCGGCAAGTGCGGTCAGCGGCACCATCGCGAGCAGTTGCGGCAGAAATGCCACCAGCCCAAGGATCCAAACGCCGTGCAGAACGGCCGACGCCCGTGTCCGTGCGCCGGCCTGAATGTTGGCGGACGATCTGACGATGACACCGGTAATCGGCAAGGCACCAAGCAGACCACAAAGTCCGTTGCCGATGCCCTGGGCAAACAACTCCTTGTTGAAGCGGGTCCGCACGCCATCATGCATTCGATCAACGGCGGCGGATGACAGCAGCGTTTCCGCACTGGCGATCACCGCAATGACCAGCGTCGCCACGATGATACCGGGCTCGACCATCCTGGCGAAGCCATCGAGCGTCGGCAGTGTAATGCTTTCGACGAGAGAGGACGGCACCTCCACTCTTGCGATCGGCAGTTGCATCCCCACCGTCAAAGTCGTACCGGCCGCGACCCCCACCAGGGCACCAGGTACCAGCGTCAGGGACTTCGGCCTGAACTTCTCCCAGGCGATCATGGCAAGCAAGGAAATTAACCCCACGAGGAGGGCGACCGCTTCACGCGTCAGCCCCGCGCCCCATACGCGAGCGAAGGTCTGTTCCATGGCAGTGACGTTCTCAATGCCTCCGGCAGCGGGCCTTGCCCCCATCAGCACATGGATCTGCCCAAGAATGATGAGGATGCCGATCCCGGCGAGCATGCCGTGGACGACCGCAGGCGAAATCGCCCGAAACCATGAGCCGATCCGTAGGAAACCCGCGAGGACCTGCAGCAATCCGGCCACGATGAGAACCGGCCCGAGCATGGCAGCGCCATATTGCTCGACGAAGCCGAAGACGATCACGGCTAAACCCGCCGCCGGCCCCGACACCTGAAGCGGGGATCCGGCCAAGAGGCCGACAACGAGGCCGCCGACAATGCCGGATATGAGGCCCATGGCCACAGGAACTCCTGAGGCCACCGCAATCCCGAGGCAAAGCGGTATGGCGACCAGGAACACGACTAGGGACGACGCGAGGTCCCGCGAAAGAACAGAGCTGGAAATCATCGGCCTACTCCGCGGCTTGCGGAATCACATGCGGACGACCACGACCCTTAACCGCGACGGGCAAGGGCCTGTTCTCAAGGATTTCCGTGAAGCGAGCGGCCGCACCGTCATAGACGAGCACATCCCCCGTCTCGATATCGAAGAACCACCCGTGCAGGGTAATGTCGTTGGTCGCCAGCTTGGCGGCGACGGAAGGATGCGTGCGCAAGTGGTCGAGCTGGACGACGACGTTTTCCATCGCGATGGCGCGAATTCTTTGACGCTCGGACAGGTCGACGGGGTAGGCTTCGCAAACAATCGAATGGGCAGCATGACTATGCTTCAGCCAGGCAGCGACATTCGGCATCGGCTTCAGAAGATCGGGATGGCAAAGCCCTTTCATCGCACCGCAATCGGAATGCCCGCACACGATGATATCACGAACGCCGAGTGCTACGACCGCGTATTCTATCGCCGATGATACACCGCCATTTGCCGTGGAAAAGGGAGGAACGATATTTCCGGCATTGCGGCAGACGAAGAGTTCGCCGGGGCCGGACTGCGTGATTGTTTCGGGCATCACCCTGCTGTCGGCGCAGGAAATCATCAGCGCCTGCGGCTGCTGTCCCTCCTCCGCCAGCTTGCGATAAAGTGCCTGATGGTCTGGAAAGACGGCACCGCGAAAGCTGGAGATCCCTTTAAGCAAATCACCCATTGTCGAGTCCTTGTGTTGGGCCGGACGGCAGGCAGGGGGCGTACCCAGCCCGGCGGGTTGGCATGCGCGATATTTCGCAAGTGCGAGATAGGGGAAGTTGCCGGCGAGAAAATAGCCGACACGGAATGATTGCAATCTAATCTATAAAAATCTTGTGAGTGGATTGTGAAATGATTTTAGGCCGTGAACCTATAAAATCGATGGTGCGAAATTAGCGAGGGGCTTGTTCGCTGAGCTCTCCGCCAGAATGTAACTGGAGAAAGAGGCGGCTTTCTTGGCTAGATCAGCCGATTCTGAACGGATTGCGAGCACAAGCGGCTCTTTGTCGTCGATAGGATCGATATCGATGCGTTCCTCACATTCTGGGCGGAGTGCAACGGTCAGTTCCGTCCAGCCACCAACCGGCGCTTCATCATCATTTCCATCTGAATCGAAGTCGCAGTCGTTGCCCCAGAGATGGGGCGCGACAGAGATGGATCGTGGCCGCTCTCCCGGCGAGATTAGGTAGTAATTGAACATGCCGCTCATTCTGTAGTGGAAGGTGTCGGACTGCAACTACCCCACCGCAAGTGGCCCCTTTCGTATCGCTCTGATTTTTGATTCAAGATCATCGTGAGCCGATATGACCTGACCGACTTCGAGTGGCGCGTGATCAAGCCGCTCCTGCCCAACAAATCACGAGGTGTCACTCGCGTCGATGACCGGCGAGTGCTGAACGGCATCTTTTGGGTTCTTCGATCTGGAGCCCCGTGGCGTGATGTCCCTGAACGATATGGACCATATACGACATGCTACAATCGCTTCAGGCGTTGGACGATAGCTGGAGTTTGGGACAGGCTGATGGAGGCCATGGCGAACCCTTCGAATGATGGCATCGCAATGATTGATGGCACCTCTGTTCGCGTCCATCATCTGGCGGCCACGCTAACGACCGAACATCCAGATCGTTGCCTTGGGCGAAGTCGGGGTGGTCTCACGACCAAAATTCATGCCATCACTGATGGCAAGGGGCTACCGATCAAGTTTGCTATCACGCCCGGTCACGCTCACGACCTCACTGCGGTGAAAGAGCTGCTTACTGATCTCTCCCCAGGCGGTATGGTTCTCGCGGACAAAGCCTATGATGCCGATTGGCTTCGTGCGGAAGTGAGAATGAAACGATCATGGGCGAACATTCAGCCAAAATCCAACCGAAAGAGGCCAATCGTCTTCATTCCTTGGCTTTACAGAAAGCGAAATCTGATTGAGCGGTTCTTCAGTAAGCTCAAATGTTATCGACGCATCGCAACCCGTTATGAGAAGTTAGGCACGAGTTTCCTCGCCATGACAAAGCTGGCCTGTGTCCGCCTCAGCGCACGATAGTTCTGGATGGAAGTAGGCCATCCGCGACCGCCGGCGATTACCCAGTTCATTTCCAAATGGGCCATTCGCACGCCTGACGATCGCGTGCCCGAGCCGCCAATTAGTCAGCTCTGCGGTAACGTTGTTTCTATCACTGGGAGGAGCGGCGGTGGCACAGACAACGACGGTCGTCGTTCCTGGCGAGGTCAAGGCCTATGTCCAAAAACAGGAAACGCCATCCGTCACCTTTGAAGGTGACGTCGCAGTCGGAACGGCGCTTCCTGACACGGTCGAGATCCACACAAACCCCGATCAACCTGATTACGGTTATGTGGTCGTCATCAAAAACGTGTGCTCGTCAATCCGAAGACCCGCACCGTGATTGAGGTCATCAAATAAATTGAAAGCATCGCTGGCCTGCTTCCAAGGCCCGCGATTCCTCTGTCATCCTCCTCCGTCCGTATCAGGTGCTGTTTGCTCGGCGAGCGAGGGCTGAATTCAGCTTCGCATCCACCGCAGCCAGCCGTTTCAGATGACGTCGTAATCGCGGGGTCTCCTTTGGGCATTCGAGACGCCAAGGAGCAATATGATCGTCGAATTTCAACCTCTTCATTCGCGGCTGATCTTCACCGTTTGCTGTGGTCGTCCCGAGACGAAGACAGTGTTGTATTCGGCGCAGACCCTTCTCGAGCACAAGCCGAACCACGAAACGCGGGTCGCTTCGGAAAATCACCCCAATGGTCACGAGTGACAGATACGTTCTCCGAGCTTGTCGGAATTCCCAAAACGCATATTTCTGCGTGGCGTCGATTGCACTTCCAATCGCGTATCGGGGGACTTGCGGATTTGCGGCCAGCGAACGCCGGACGACTTCCAGAGCGCTCTTGCCCATTCGCACGTGATCGGAAGACATGCTGCCGGGATGCTTTCGATATCCCACCAGCCGCTCGGGAACGACTTCGATGAAGTAGCGTGCGGCTAGCTTGAGCTCGAAATCGAGGTCCTCGCAGCCTCCAACCCCGGCTGCAGCATATGAGCTGTCAAACCCGCCTATCGCAAGTGCGACGTTCCGCCGGACGAGAAGCGCGCTTCCATTCCCTATATATTTAACATTCAGATGCCGGGCGTAGATATATCCTCTTGCGACATCGGAACTGCCAGGGCGAATGATCTCGTCGTCCTCGTTGATGATGTAATGCAGCGTGTAGACCGCAGCCCAGTGCGAGGACAACCGGTTGAGAGCGTTCACCTGTTTTTTGATTTTCGTTGGGTGCCAGAGATCGTCTGCATCAAGGAATGCCACGTACCGACCTGATGATGCCTCGATCCCGGTATTCCTTGCGGCGGCGACGCCGCGGTTGGGGGTGGAGAGGAGGCGGATCCGCGAGTCTGACGTCGCAATCTGCTCCACGAGTTTTGCTGTGTCGTCCGTGGAACCGTCGTTGACAACGATAATCTCCAGGGAGGTGTAGGTCTGGCACATAGCGGACCGAAGCGTGCGCTCAATATAGGTGGAAGCATTGAAGGCCGGGATGACGACAGAGACCGGAGGCTGGTTAGAATAAAGAGTGCCTCCCCGATCCTCATCTGTAGTTGAAAGCATTGCAGATCTCTCGCCACGTCAACGACAAAGATACTTCCAAACAGATGAAGGGACTGCCTTTTTGGTTTTGCCGCTTTCGTTTCCAGCTCGAAGCGGGCCGGCATAGTAGAAGATCGCCTTCAACACCTACATTCTACTTTGTTCCGCGGGGCGCAAACGGACTTTAGTCTGACCAGACCCTCTCCTTTGGTAGAAGCGGTTGATATGTCAGCCACACGCTGGTGAGTAACTGGACCCGCCTGCGAAATTAGTAACGTTTGTACCGGAGTCATGGCCCGCAAGTTCATCAGCCACAATAGCAATTGACCCAGATTGGGTATTGATTGTCGGCGGGCTGCCTTGACCTGCGGGGGCAGGGTTATATCTAAATAGGTAGTTTCCCCAACGGAATGCCGGATGAGTAATCGCGTTTTTATCAAGGAATCGCTTCACGAACTTGCGCGTAGTTTCGCTTTCGCCGGACAAGGCGCGCTTGAAGGCTTGGTTAACGACATCCCTCGATATAACGGTGCACCGGGGCAGGTCTACCCGATCATCATCCAAGACGCAGATCCGGACACGGGCATCATGGCGCCCGTCTTTACAATCGCGGTTTGGGGACTAGTGCCGGCATCTATGAAGCCGAATGACCGGCGTCTCCCATTGATCAACGTTCGGTGCGAAAACATTGCCACCCACGGACTGTCCGGACCTGCTTACCGGTCGCGCCGCTGTCTGATCCCAGTCAGCGGCTTCTTTGAGTGGAAGTACAACATCTCCGCCAACCGTCGTGACAAGCAACCCTACGCTATTGGGATGAGGAGCGACGTGCCGTTCGCTCTTGCGGGCATTTGGGAGAGTTGGCGCCACCCGGTTGGCATCGATATCCGCAGCTTCGCGGTCGTAACCTGCGCCTCGAATGAGATGATGGCGACGATCAGTGGACGTATGCCGGTTATCCTCCGTCAAGCCAATTATGACTGCTGGCTGGCCTCTAATCCAGATCCGGCAGACCTAATGAAGCCCTATGCGACAGAGCTAATGACCATGTGGCCTATCGGCATAGGGGTTAATAGCCCGAAGAACACCGGACCAGATATTATCGAGCCGCAGTTTAGCATCGAAAGCCCAAGCTTGACCGAGGGATTGGACCCGCGGCTTTAACTTCGGCAATTCGATTGCGCCGGCGACTACAGGACGAGGGAAACTTTTGCGCGTCCTGCCCAAATGGCTTGGCTTGAAAGGCTGGTTCACCTTGTCTTCACTACCTCCGCAGCCTGCAGCCAACATGCAGAAAAAAGACTAGCCGCGTTGCATGAATTAAATTCTATCCGACGAGCGGCCTTCTGCGCTCATTCATATCGGAGGGATCGTATTTGATGTCCCAGTCCTTCCTCGGCTTCTTCTTGCCGGGCGGATTCTTGTGCACCGGGGCATATTCCGAGCCGGTGATGACGGTAGGCTTGGCGCTAGCAACGCCGCTGCTTTTCCGGTCGATCCCGGGATTTTGCGAACTGCCCGGCTGCGTCCTTCTCGGGATTGGCCATCTCAATCGCCATTCCGCTTCATCGCGTCGCCGAGATTTTTGTCTCGGGATCGCGGTTGTTTTCGCTCTTCGCGTCGCGATTTTGGTGGCACCTATTTCGGCCAACAGCCGGACGGAAAAATCGCTTCGGACAGCGGCAATGACAGCGCCAGCACGGCCCAACGATGGCAGCAATTGAGGTCGGCAGGCTGCCGCAACGCGTGTGACCTGATGCTATCCACCGATGAATCCGTCGCGCCCAGCGCGCTGGGCGCACAAACTCCGGGACCTCCCCGTCAGGCCCGAGTACGGGAATGGGCGCAGAATCTCGCTGCTGTCGGAAGACACCTGCCCACGCCGTCAATGGATCCTTTCATGGACACCGCAGGTGAGGGGGCTGCGTCTTCGGTGAGTGCTGGTCATGATCGCAGTTCGCCTCAGCTAAACAAGAAGTCGCCCGCGTTGAAGTTTGAAAGCCCGCCGAGGGTGGTGATGTTGTCGAATTCAGCGACCAGCACCGCTCCGCCGGCCGAACTTGGGTTCTGATCGTAGTAAACCGCGGCATGGCCGAGATCCGTATTGTGGAACACGAACAATGCCCCTGTGGTTATGTTGCTGTAACTATTGATGGTGCTCTGGACGGTTGCGTTCGTGACGCTCACGTCCGTTTTGACGGCAACCTCCGTTCCGGCAACATTGATCGTGCCGTTGTTTCCCACCTTCACGTTGTCCACGCTTGTATTGTTGTTGCCGACGGCGAACTCGAACGTGCCGCCTCCAACGTCCAATTGGAACCTGTCCACGGTTGTGCTATTCGTCCCAGCATTGAAGTCAGTCATATGGTTCGTGGTGGTGGCAAATCTTTGGAAAAAGAAGGTGTCATTTCCCACGCCCCCGGTCAGGGTGTTGTTGCCAACACCACCGTTTAGAGTGTCATTGCCGTCTTGGCCAAAAAGAGTGTCGTCACCTCCGAGCCCGAACATCATATCGTTACCGCCACCGCCGTAGAGCATATCGTCGCCCGTTCCACCGGTCGGATTGTCCGCTGAGTTGCCATTGCCACCGGTGATAATCGTGAACGTCTCGGTCTTTTCGAAGGCCGGGCCTATAGGATCACCGGTCTGCGTTGCCGTTACCGTCACTGAAAATGTACCGTTCGTCGACAGCGCATCCGAATGAAGCGTATTGCCGGTAATCGAAAATAAGCCCGGATTCGACTGCGAGGCAATGCTGAAGCTGAATCCACCTGCGTCGGGATCAGTCGCCGTCAGCAGCCCACTGAACTCAAAACTATTGAAGTTGACGCTATCCGCCGGAACGACAGGCGTCAGCTTAATGTCGGTCGGCGCCTGCCTAGCTGGACCATCATCTGCGCCGGTGATGGCGACGACGATGTTGTGGCTGGCCGTGCCGTCGAGCGAGCTGACGCTCAGCGTGTCGCTGACGGCGTCGCCCTGGTTGAGCGCCTGCGTCGCGGCCCGGTTATTGTCGAGCGTATAGGTCCAGCTGCCGGTGGCGGCATTGAAGGTGAAGCTGCCATAGATGCCGTTGAGGGAGGCCGGGGCGGCAAACGCCGCCTCGCCGTCGTCGACATCGCTGACCGTCAGCTTGCCGGAGGCACTCGCATCGCCGCTGCCGGCCGCACCCGCCTCGACCGTCGCCCGATCGTCGGTGACCGTCGCATCGACGACGATCGAAGCCGCATCGTTGGCGCCGGTGATGGCGACGACGATGTTGTGGCTGGCCGTGCCGTCGAGCGAGCTGACGCTCAGCGTGTCGCTGACGGCGTCGCCCTGGTTGAGCGCCTG
>NZ_JACIFK010000002.1:605058-678803 GCF_014197345.1 Rhizobium sp. BK008
TCGCATCGCCGCTGCCGGCCGCACCCGCCTCGACCGTCGCCCGATCGTCGGTGACCGTCGCATCGACGACGATCGAAGCCGCATCGTTGGCGCCGGTGAGCGAGATCGAGACATTTGCCTCGCTCAGCGTGCCATTGCCAAGCCGTATCGCGTAGACGAAACTATCTTTGAGGATTTCACCGGCAGACAGCGTGTTGATATCCGCGCCCGAGCCCGCGATGCCGCTTCCATCACTAAGACGGTATTCGATCTTTCCACTATTGATCCTGACCCAATTGCCGAGCAGGGTCTTCTCCCAGGCAGATGCCCCATTCGCTCCGACGTCTTTCGCAAGAAGCTCGTAGTCGGCGGTAATTGGATTGCCATCACCGTCGTCGACCGAAAAGAGGGCTTTGGCATTCCCGCCAAGATCATTCGACATGACGTCGAGGGTTATGGTTTTGGTGGCCGCATTGTAGAGCTGGAGACTGAGCAGTTGGTCTTCTGTCCAGGTGTAAGAGTCATCCTTCGCCTGCGGCGTATTGGAGAAAGAAGTCGTGCTGCCGCCGCCGGTGCTTTGCGTACCCATCAAAATACTCCCATAATACAAAACAAGTAACCCGGCGCTGATTCAAGATTATCAATCCAGCATGACACGCGTGAACACGCGGCCGCGCCAGCATTATCGGCAACAACGCCCATTTTTCTTAGATCAGAACCGGAATACTCCCCATCCCTAATAAAGTGTTAACACATATACTGTGAAATGAAAGATGATTTTCTTGCGATGGTAAATTTATCCAGCACTTCACTCCGGGAGACGTTGAAGTCGCAGACCTTGATCCTGACGAGCGGTGGGGTGGGATGACGGCGCGCAAGGCGCTTGTGAAGCGCGGGCCCAAACTTCCGCTTTTCCTCGCTTAGGGCACCGGCTGCTCCACGCCGATCATTTCGTCGCGATGTTGTCCCGGATCGGCTTTCCACAACGAAGCCAAAAGAAGGAGCTCCAACGAAGCCACAAATAGTGGTACCACCGCCATTGTTCCAGTTCACAACGCGTTAGCAGCCGAACAAGCCGCCACCGCGTCCGTGCTGTTCTCATGGGAGTTCGATCCGCAGGAAATGGCCAAGCTGATCTCTGAGGTGATGACACTGCCAATGATCGTGCGGTCGACGGGCATGTCCCGGCGCATTCCTTTTGGTTAACGTCGCTGCTTCCCGCACGCGAGACGATCGATCAGGGCGCGGATTATGCTTAGCCCGATCGATCGCCGTCGGAGCCGCCCCCGACCACCTCTGGAACGCTCAACTCTCCGCCCAGAATTCCGAGGAACGCCCGTCAACATGCCTGAGGAAGCGAGGAGGCGCCACGCTTCTTTTTTACCAAAGAAATAGAGAAGCCTAAGAGGTTTTCAAAGTTGCTTGATCGCCTGACGATGGCTTTCGCATACGCACATTTGTCTAGCGCCTCGAACAGGACCGAACCGGCGTTGGCTAATCGTGAAGCACCTGATAGACCATAGACCGCCGAGTATGAGGTTGCACCATCTTCAGAGAGAACCGCGGACCGACCGGAGAGCTTTAATGGGCTGGAAAACACCGAAGATCGAATACGTGAATGGCTACAAGATCGTTGAAGTTGAAGGGCCTTCATTCAAAGTCTACGATGGCGACCGTCAGCTCGGGGACGATTTCCCCTATCCTGGCGAGGCTGCTGCCTACGCAATCTCTTTGCCAAAGCGGGATCATCCACGCAGCTAAGCGAGAAGCCGCGGAAGATCATTGAAAAACTCCCTATGGCAGGCCTTACCGAATGCGGACCAAGATTTGACCAGCTCCCAACTTTCTTCACCGCTGGAACTACTTGGGTGGTCCGAATTCTTCGCGGACCAAGTCCAGGCCAGCGAAGCGGACTTGATCCCCAGACGCATCGCTTCAGTTCACCGAGCCCGCATCGAGGCGATCGATGTCACCGGGCCGGTCGGACTGGAGTTTCCATCCAATACCAATACCGGTGACTACGCGGTGGGCGACTGGGTTCTTGCCGATTCACTCACTGACATGCTTATCAGACGTCTCGACCGAAAAAGCGTCCTTCAACGACGTCCGGAAGGCGGACGTGGCCTGCAACTTGTTGCCGCCAACGTCGACACCCTGTTGATCGTGACCTCGTGCAACGCCGATTTCAATCTTGCTCGGCTGGAACGTTACCTGATCATGGCCACTCAGGCCGGGATCAATCCGGTGATTGTCCTGACGAAGGCTGACACCGCGGACGATGCCGACATTTTCCAGGCGCAAGCCGAGGCTTTGCAGCGCGACCTGCCTGTCATTGCCTTGAATGGGCGCTCGGCGGATGCCGTTTCCCTGTTGAGGCCTTGGTGCGGCATTGGCCAGACGGTCGCGCTGGTGGGATCCTCTGGTGTTGGAAAATCAACGCTGGTTAACACCATGACTGGGCCTGAATCTGACACAAAGCAAAAAACAGGCACCATCCGGGAATACGACGCGCAGGGCCGACACACGACCACGGCGCGATCCCTACATGCAGTTCCAGGCGGCGGGTGGGTTGTCGATACGCCGGGAATAAGAACGCTTTACGTGAGTGATGTTGCCGACGGTATCGACACCCTCTTTGCTGAGATAACCGAACTGGCGCCGCTTTGCCGCTTTCGCGATTGCACCCATGCCCATGAACCGGGGTGCGCGGTGCAGGCAGCTGTCGCAAGCGGTGCCCTAGTCGCCGATCGCCTGGAACGCTGGCGGAACCTGCTTGCAGAAAACCGCGACCGAACACCGGTCGTCAGTGGACCCCGCGGCAACAAGATCGTTCGCAAGAAGAAATATTGAAAGTGCTGACGTTTGAGACGGTGCTCACCGTCGTCAACCACGATCCGCCATCAGAATTGCTAGGCTTTGGGATAGCGTCAGCGCTCAATGAATGGGATTGCGGTCGAGAAGAACACCCTGCAAGCGGCCGCTCCCGCTCGTGAGGGATAAGTCTTTGAACAACCAAGATATAAGGCGCGGTCGCAATCCTTGCCTCTCATCGATGAGGAGGAATGAGATCCTCTTTATCTCGATCGTGATCACACCCGCAGTGTCGTGGCGACGATAACTCCCCGAATCGATTGCATGGAATCCATTTTCCACCGCCCAGGCGGCTATCATGTCCGCGTTCATTAAAGCCCTGCTTTAGAAGATGCGGACTTGCTTTCCTTAACAGTCCGCTCGTGCAAATCGGTTTGCAGTCCCACGGATACAGCAACTGAAATGCGCTAGACCAGACAAATCCGTCCAAGATTCCAGTTGCCGCTTAGGTGTTGCGAGAAAGACTCAGAGCAATTCATTGCGAATCAGTACGACAGAGCCGGGCCCCGCCCGTGTAGCAAGCGCTCCTGAACGGACTCGAAGTGAACACCCACTCGTTCGAGAGCGCCTGCCCATCTGATTAACCGTATATGGCTTCAGACCGGAGAACACCTGCGTTTGCTCCGTTCTGGAAAGTTCAGGGGCTGGCCAAGGTGCCAGGACTGCGAATATTGCCACTTCCGGCGGTGAGATCACTGAGCCGGTGAGATCAACACGACAGTTGGAAGTATCACCGGCAATACTGCGTGAAGGCCTTTCCGGCAAGAAAGAGCGGCGCCCGCGGAAACGGCGCGCCCCGCCTCGTCGATGGCGCAGCGAGTTCTTCGATGCGGTCATAGCGCACCGCAAGTTCGGCATAAACAACATCGTTGATCAGCGGCGGGGCGGCGAGAGTGGCCGCTTCGAGTTGCTCAATCGACCAGTCAGCCCAGGTTCCATCATTGGTCACGAGATCGAGCAGGACATTCGTGTCGATGAGCGTCAGACGTCACCACGTGTGAGCGCCATGATCGCGTCGGTAGTGAGCCCCTCTCCGGCGTATCAGCTTTTGAAAGCGGCTGAGGGCTGCTTCCTGTCGGCTCTTGTCAGTACCACACTACCATCTGCGGTCCGATGAAAATCGACCTCGCTTCCGGGCACAATCCCGAGCCATTCTCGAACGGCTTTGGGGATAATGACCTGCCCCTTGCTGTGACTGTCGTCGTCACGCCGAAACCTCGTAATCCCGATTTGGCGTTAGGTATTACCTTCCGGTTTCGATTTCAATATCCCTAAGTGAGCCTCTGGCGTCGGATGCTCCGTGAGCGCCGTGGTGTTCGACGATGTCAGAGGCATCAGATGATGTGCTCAACACAACGTGATTTCGTCGAGGGCGCCGGCTTGCATTGTCACCGCCGCTCGTCGAGTTTCCTGACGGGCTGGGAATGAAGCGTCGCAACGGCCATCATTCCGATTACCTTTTCACCAGGTCTTCCATCACCTCGGGGCCGAGGACCTTCTCCAGGGCTTTCACCCCGTTTTTCGGCAGTCTCGATAGGCCGCTGACGATGCCCTCTTTCCACGCATCCCCACGATTCCATGCTTCCTCCCAAGCATCCGCCAGCTCGCTGTCGTGGCGCGTCTCGACGAGGGCTTGGAAGAGCAGGGATGCCTGGGTCAGGTCTTTGTCCGACTTAATGCGTCCTAGAGTGTCTGTGCGCCTTCTTGAGGACACGATGAGCTTGTGAACTGCATACCTTTCGGGAGCGGGGACGAGGACGTTCACGCCTTCGCGGAAGAGAAGCACCGTGCGGACAGGTTCATAGATCAGGAAATCCAAGAACCGCAGATTTTCCGCCGACGCGCCACCGAGGGCGGGCATAGGAGACGGCTTGCCCGTGTATTCGTCCGATCCCCGATTTCCCTTGAGAAACTCCACCCGGTAGCCCTTGGCGTTTTGGAATGCCGCCACCTTCGCTTTGTCAGCATGGTGCGGAACCGGCCGAAACTCGGGATCAACCGACTGGAGGACCTCCAGCACGGGAGGCAAACTGTCTTCGACCCCGGCTGAGATCGCAAAGTCCTGCGCGAAATCGGCATCGCCGGTCTGCATTGCCGACGAGGGCAATCGGACCCCTAGCATCCCCGCATATGTGCTGAAAGCCACCGACCCGTTCAGGACTGCACGAAGACGGAACAATCCGGCGTCAGCAAGCGCCTTCGTGACGTCGCCCGCGAAGGTGTCGGGACCCGGAAGGCCAGCGCGGCGCAGAGTGCTAACCATCCGCCTCCGCTCACGCATGTCGTCTCTGATTTCCTTGTGAGCCTTCACCCTCGCCGTGATTGCCTCGTCACTGTGTGGACCGACATAGCGTCGCTTGTCCTTTCCCTCGGCAGTAGGGAGATCGAAATACCAGTAATCGCGGCCCTTCACGGCGACCGTTACAAACCACCCCTCCAGAGGGAAGTCTGCCGCAAATTGCGCATCAAGCGTCCGCTGCGTTAGCTCCGCGAACATCGTCCGGTAGCTGATGTCGATCTCTTTCATCATTGGCGTTTCCCCTCCAGGCGTGCGGGGGCCAAGGCCCGCGCCTTGCCCATGCGCTCTTGCCCTCTTTTAAAAAGTCGCCCTGTCTTGCGCCGTTATAAGTCTCTGCCAAGACCTTATAACTCCCCGTTCTATAGTCAAGTTATAAGTCTCTGCCAAAACCTTATAACCAAAGCCGCGCTAATGCCTGTGGCACAAACAAAATCCGGCTCCCCGGGGTTAAAGCCGCATGTGATGTCAGTTCGGCAGCACCGGCACTTGGCGCCAAGATTCTTCGAGAGATCTGATCTCTTATCATCGCGCCCAACTCGCCAAAAGTTCGAAACCCATATGCAAGTCGGCGAACCGCCGTTTCAGAAATCTTGCAATTGCGCGCAACCTCAGCAGCACTTTCGAATGCAATAATTTCGCACTGACCTATAGTTTGCCTCGCGACCAGTTGGAGACTGTCGGGAAAGACACTCGGCCGCTTGGCGATTAGGCACCTCAGTTTCCTGGAGTGTTGCGGGGGACGATGTCGCCGAAACAACTGCTGCGAGTAAAGGCGCCAGGGAGCCGTAGAGCAGCGAGACGCAGCCGAGGCAATCGGCCATCTGCACATGCTGGGCTCAGTACGCCATCCCCGAGATCAAATGGATGCAGCAGCGTTTCTTGGACTCAGGACAGGCGCTTCGATGCGAAGCGGAGGGCTGTGGCATCAAGGAAGGGAGCAACTCAGTGAACGACGGTGATCACCGGAATTCCAGCTTCATCGGCGGCACGGATCAGCGCTTCTCGCGCGTCCTCGGCCAATATGTCCCCATGGATAGCATCCCGGCATGCCCTGACCGCGATAAGATATTCCTCTCCATCGTCGATGGGCCAGCAAGCCGTCAACATATTTGCCGCCTCCCAAAGGCTCGCGACAAGCTTGTATTTTTCCGGCCCATTTACAACGAGCATCAGCGGGGTAAACTCTCCGGTTGTGTGCCACTTCATGACGTTACGCCTTCCCACGGTAAACATATTGGTAACCGTGCAAGAACCGTTCCGGGTGGGGGGCGGCATGATCCAGATTCTCACTTCAAACGAAGCGACCTTAACTTTGACGAAGGATGCCGGCCTCCTTCGCCGCAGCCTCAAACGCAGATCGCGCTTCCGCGTCGGGAACAACGCCACTCGCCGCGTCCAGGCATACCTTCCACGCTGTCGCATAGCTGGCGCTTCTGTTCTCGGGCCAGTATTTCTTCAAGAATGCGACCGCCTCTCTAGCGTTCCTGATGACGTGAACCCGATCATCTATCTTCAATTCGACGTTCGCGTCCCAGATGCTGATCATGGCGTCCTCCGTGGGGCAGGCTTCCCACAAACGTATATTAGGAAGATCTGTTCCAAGCGGACGATCCTGCCGAAATTTTGGAGGGCGGCAGCCCAAGAGCGAATTGGAAGGGCTTCGTGCATCGCTCCTGGCGTGAACCGAAACCGGACTGACTTCGGGCGTGCACATGCCAGCATTCGGTTGAGGATCGCGCAGCCGATGGCAACTTCGGTCTGTTACGCGCGGAATGAGCGTGCTCGCTGCCGGTGTCGGATGATCGAGTTGTAGCGGCCGATCGCGGCCTCGACCAAGGACCGCTTCCTACCATCGAGGCATAATTCTCTATAATGGAAGCGTGGCCGTGGGTGAGAACATATGCGAAATGGATTCGCGTCAGCTGTCCGCAGGAATGCCCCCGGCCGCGATGATGGCCTCATGCGTGTCGACGTCGATCAGCGCCGCGTCGCCAATCTCAACCTCAATCACCGGCAGCCCGGAGGCTTTGATCAGGTCGCGGGCGCCGATGTCGCCCTTCAGCCGCAGAACGGCATCGTTCAGCGACCGCGGCAGGATAACGGGATTTCCGTGCTTGCCCTGCGAGACGGCACGAACGATCGATGCGCCCTTGCCATGTTGAAAGGCCGTAATCAGCCGGTTGAGATCGCTGCTGGTCACATCCGGCATGTCCGCGAGCATGACCAGGACACCGTCAACACCATTCGCCCCGGCAGCAATAAAGCCTGTCACCAGGGAGCTTGCCATCCCGGACGCGTAATCCGGATTTGCGACGATGTTCAATTGCATATCGGAGAGTGCCTTGCGGATGTCGTCTTGGCGATGGCCAACGACCACAGTGACGGATTCAGCATGGCTATTAATCGCAATCAACGCCGAACGGCGGACGAGCGGCATCCCGTCAAAATCGGCCAGCAGCTTGTGGCCGCCGTTCGGGCCCATGCGCGTCGCCATACCGGCACCCAGAAGTAGGATCGCCACCACTATTGGCTTCACCGCGACTTCTCCTCCAAGGGCATGGCATCGGCCGCGTCTGGATCTCCGGGCGCCCGCCACCCATTTGAATATATCATCTTCATCGGGACTCTCACCCGCCAGAATGCGCAGGCTCATCGATCTTCGAAGGATGAACCGCTTGCGGAATGAATCTGAACGTCGCGATCATCGTACCGATGCCAACCCCTGCATGGTCGGCTAGGCAGGCGAAGGCAATCGCCGGCTCGATGGCATGAGCCCGTCGGCTGCTGCTTTGTCGATCGCGAATATACCCTTGACGCTCGAGTGGACGTTGACCCGGCCCGTCGTCACCTTGGACAACCTAATATCTTCAATCGCGATTGATTGTCCCAGCATCCAGCCGCCCTGGTCTTCTCCCACATCATCCATGTTCATCCGCGCATCCGTTACGTGGCGAAGCTCAACCTGCTTCGGCCGTGCGAGGTCGCAGTCTTTCAGAACATGGCCTTTCGAGAAAGTGCCTTCGGGCAACCTCAGCGAACGAGCAAGCACATGCCAGTTAGCGTCGTCGACGGATAACTGACCGAATTTCACCGTGCTCCATCCCCAGATAACGAAAGAGGGCGCGACCGCAGTGCTTGAATGACTTCGCCCAGTATCGCCACGGCGATCTCCGCCGGATTGGAAGCCCCGATATCGAGCCCGATCGGAGCATGAATGGCTGAAAGCGCATCGGGGGTGAAACCTTCCAACGCAAGCCTGTCGGTCCTCGCAGCATGCGTCTTTCTGCTGCCGAGCGCGCCGATGTAGAAGCAGCCCGTCCGCAACGCCTCCGCCAGCGCAAGATCATCGATCGTCGGATCATGGGTGAGTGCAACCAACGCGGTGTAACGGTCGAGCGGATCGAGCAGAAAAGCATCGGCGGGCCAGTCGGTGGAGATCGGCACACCAGGGAAGCGCTCGCTAGTCGCAAAGGCCGTCCGGGGATCAATGATGCGCACATCGAAACCGGCAAGCCCTGCAAACTGCGTCAGATACTGGCCAATGTGCACGGCGCCGATAATGGCGATACGCGGCGCAGGGAGATAGACGTTCAAGAATCCTCTGCCCTCGGCTGCATCGAAGGCCATCGAGCGGCCGGAGCGAAAAGCATCTTCGATCAAATCTGCGATCGGCCCGTCAAGCGGATCATCCTCTAGAACGATGCGTTCGGTATGACTGTCAAGATCAGCCAGCAGAATCGCAGCGATCCGTTTGCGTCGCGCAGCGTTTAGACGTTGCAGGCTGGCACGCTGCATCAGTCGAGCCTTTCGACATAAACGCGGATACGCCCGCCACAGGAAAGTCCAACGCGCCAGGCGGTCTCGTCAGTGACGCCGAACTCTAGCATCTGCGCCGTGCCACCGGCAATCACATCGAGCGCGGCCGTGACGACCGCACCTTCGACGCAGCCGCCGGAAACCGAGCCTTCGAAATTGCCATCTGCGTCGACGACCAGATGGCTGCCGACCGGACGTGGAGCCGAGCCCCAGGTTTCGATGACCGTTGCGATGGCAACGGCGCGACTTTCATCTATCCATATCTCGGCCGTCAATAGCGGATCGTTTGGATGTGATGCAGTTGTCATTCCAGCGAATCTTCCACGCAAGTGTCGTTCAAGCTCGCGAAGGCCAGGGCGATATCCGCCTCCCTGACGCTATCGCCGACGTACCAGCTCAGAGTGTCATAAAAGCCGAGGAAAGAGCCCTTTGTCTTCGCGAGAAGCGCCGTGGCTTCCGCACTGGAGATCGAAAGCGTGGCGACAATGAAGTCAATCAGAGCGGCCTCGGCCTTCGGATGGGCAAATATCAGCGCCGGTGGAGAGTTGGGCAAAATTAAGGGCAGTCCTGGACGTTCCGGCCGGCATGGTAGAAAGGCCTCCAGAAGGATCTCACGTGATGATGCACCCACTTCTATGACGAAAGCCTCCGCATCCAGCACCCATCCGGAGCGGACGGCGTCGAAGTACTGGAAGTCCCGCTCAACGAGGGTAAGGGGCACCGTCTTCGCCTCGCCGGGCTCCAGATACAGTTTGCAGAAGGCTTTGAGTTCACGGATCGGCCGTTTTAAGCCGGGTTTCACCGGGCGAACGTAGAGCTGAACGGTCTCCTTGCCCGCGACAGATCCAGTGTTGCGGATAGTAACGCTCGCAGTACAGGCGACGCCCGGAGCGACTTCCTGTATGTCGATCCTGAGATTCTCATAGCTGAAGGTCGTGTAGCTGAGACCGTGCCCGAAGGGAAACGCCGGGGCGATTGCCTTGAGATCGTAGAAGCGATAGCCGACGAAAACACCCTCGCTATAGAGATGGCGCCCATGCTCACCGGGATAGGTGTGCCAGCCGGGAATGTCCTGCATCCGCACGGGCATGCTGGCAGAGAGTTTGCCGCAGGGGTTCTGCTCGCCAAACAGAACGCGGGCAATCGCTTCGCCGCCGCCCTGCCCGGCGTAGAACGCAGCGAGCACGGAATCGACATCATTGAGCCACGGCATTTCGACGGCATCCGGCATCGAGAGCACCACGATTACCTTGCAACCGGATGCAGCCAGCGCATGAATGAGGGCGTCGTGGGTGGCGGCCAGCTTCAATGTGTCGCGGTCGTTGCCCTCGCCGTGCCGGCTCTTCTCGTTTTCCGCAAACACCACTGTGAAATCGGCAGAAGACGCCGCCACGACGGTCGCCTCGATCAACGCCTGCATATTGACCTCTGCGGCAGAGGGGAATGGCAGATGCTGCACCTCGAAGTCGGCGCCTGCCCGCGCGGCAATCTGAACGAAGGGGCTGTCGACGCGATAGGGATTGGTCGTGGCCGAACCGGAACCTTGGATCACGGGAATGGTAGCGCCGTCACCAACGACGAGGAGCCGGCCGGTGCTATTCGGATCAAGCGGCAATGTCCTGCCTTCGTTGCGCAGCAAGACGATCGATTCCGCTGCAATCTCCCGCGACAGAGCGTGGTGCCGGTCGAGATCGATGACCGTGTCGCGCCGCTCATGCATCTTGCATTTGCGCACGAACGCCAGAACCTTAGCGCAGGCGGCATCGACCACCTCGGGCGCCAGATCACCAGCCTCGATCGCCGCCCGCAGGCGGGCCTTGCGTGGCTGGCTTTCCGGCATGTCGAGATCGGTCCCGGCAGCGAGCGCCGCACCACGGTCCCTAATTGCGTGCCAATCGGAGACGACCAGCCCGTCATAGCCCCATTCCTCGCGCAACACGGTGCTGAGCAACCATTGATTTTCTGCTGCTTGAATGCCGTTCAGCCGGTTGTAAGCGCTCATCACTGTCCAGGGGGCGCTCTTTCCGATCACTCGTTCGAAGCCCGCCAGATAGATTTCGCGAAGAGCCCGTTCGTCCACATCTGAGCTGGTCGTTGTCCGGTCGATCTCGGAATTGTTGCAGGCAAAATGCTTCAACGAGGCGCCGACGCCATTGTCTTGTAGGCCCGAGATGACGGCTGCGGCAATGTCCCCGCTGATGAGGGGGTCCTCGGAGTAGTATTCATAGGCGCGGCCGGCAAGCGGCGTGCGGCGGATATTGATGCCGGGCCCAAGTAGGAGATGAACGCCAAATTCCTGGCATTCCGCCGCCAGCGCCTCCCCCATGCGGTAGGCCAGATCGACATCCCAGGAACAGCCAAGCAGATTGCCGTTTGGAAAGCAGGTTGCAGGACGTGTCGCGCCGAACATGCCGCCTGATGCATCGGCCTGTTGGCCGACAACCGCCAGAAACGCCCGTAGGCTGTCTTCGTCATTGTCGCCGGCGTCGATCTGGGTTGTGGAGTAGCGAACGCCATGGGCACCATCGGTCATGACAATCGATGGAATGCCGAGCCGTGGGATCGATGCGGTTTTCCACAGCCCGCGTCCGCTCAGAAGATCAACCTTTTCGGCAACCGTCATCTGGCCGACAAGCGACTTGATTTCGTCTTCGCTGGGCTGAAACATGCTACTCTCTCGATTTCTAGAGACAATCGTGGTCTCTTATCAACAGATCTTCTGCAGGAGCTCCATCAGCATCATCCGCTCAGCAAGCGTCAGCGTGCTCAGCGTTTCCTGCGAGATTTGCAGTGCGACCGACAGGTTGCGGGCCACTGTCGCCTCGCCTTCCGGCGTCAGCGTCAGCACCAGCCGGCGTGCGTCGGTGGCGTCGGGTGCGGTGTGCACCAGCCCACGTTTTACAAGACGGTCGACGACGCCCTTGATGGTCGCCATATCCATGGCGGTCTCGCGGCCCAGGTTGCCCTGCGAGCAGGGCTGCAGGTCCTTCAGCCTAACGAGCGCCGCCCACTGGGTGGTGGTCAGTTTTTCAGCCATCAGGCTCGCAAAGATCGCCACGTGCCGCTGGTTGGCCTGGCGCAGGTAGAAGCCGATCTGCTCACCAAGCGTATACTGTACCTGCTGGCCCTGCGCCTCCGTCGCTACTGTCTTTTGTCGGCCGGCTTTTTCTTTGAACGGAACGTCCATCGGATCTCTCAAATCTGCCTGTTCCTCGTGATGCCCGGCAATGGCGCTGTCGAATTCACTCTCGCCGTAAATTTAGAATGACTTCTGTCGTCAGGATTTCAATCTGCTCAGGAAGCCTTGGCGCCAGGATCTCGATGACCATGGCATGAGCCTCCATGTCGCCGCTTGCCACCGCATCCTTGGCCAGAATGACCCGGTAGCCGGCGTCGACCGCATCGAGAAGGCTGGCGTAGACGCAGACGTCGGTCTCGACGCCCGAGAAAATCAGTGTGTCTGTTGCCGATCCTTGCAACCGGTTCAAAAAACCAGGCGCCCCAAAGACCGAGTAGGTCTTCTTGTCCACGATAGACCCTGGACCGGCGATCGCCGAAAGCGGCGCCACCAGATCCAGCATGGCGGCATCGAGCTCATCCAGCGTTACCGATGACCAGCGACGATAGTAGGTCTTCCAGCGACCCGTGGCATTTTCGGCACTTTGGGGCACCATGAAGCGAGCGAAGACAGTCTCAGCGGGCTGCGCTTTGCTGAGTGCCACCACATTGGGAAGAATGCCGGCAATGGCTGGCGTATACCACGCCGTTTCCTCGGCGAAGAGGCGCTGCATGTCGATGACGACATGCAGCGTATTCTTGGAGAGTGGCGCGGGTGTCATCATCAGTCGGCCACCGGGACGGTGTGTTCCGCGGCCCAAGTTAGGGAGATGGTGTCGCCATCGCTCAGGACCTTGCCATCGCGGTTCTGTGCAAACAGCTTCAGCGGCAGACCGTCTGCCGTCTCCAACAGATAGGACAGCACGGGACCTGCGTAGATGACGGTGGTGATGCGCGCCGTCAGGCTGTTGCCATCCGTCGGACCCGATGCGATCGACATCTTCTCCGGGCGCACCGCGAGCGTGACGTTCGAGCCGCCTGATGGCAAAGTGCCTGTTGTCCTGACCATCGTTCCATCGGCGAGACGAACGGCGCCGTTCTCCACCGTCCCGGTGAGGAAGTTGGAATCGCCGAGGAATTCGGCGGCAAAGCGCGTCAGCGGCCGTTCGTATACGGTTTCCGGCTCGCCGATCTGAACAATACGACCCTTGTCGAGGATCGCAACCTTGTCAGACAGCGTCAACGCCTCCTCCTGGTCGTGGGTGACGAAGATCGTCGTCAGCCCGCTTTCGCGCTGGATGCGCAACAGTTCGACCTGCATTTCCTGGCGAAGGCGGCGATCGAGCGCCGACAGCGGCTCGTCGAGGAGCAGCACGCTCGGCTTGATGACCATGGCGCGGGCCAGCGCGACGCGCTGCTGCTGGCCACCCGACAGCTGCTTGGGCATGCGATCGGCAAAGCCAGGCAAATGCACCATCTCAAGAGCGCGATCGACTTCCTTGCGGGCGGCGGCGCCCTTGATGCCCCGGCGTTCGAGACCGAAGGCGACGTTCTGGGCAATCGTCATATGCGGGAACAGTGCGTAGGACTGGAACATCATGCCGATGTTACGACCCCAGACCGGGATGCCGGTGACATCGTTGTTGCCGATCGTGATGACGCCCTGGTCGGGCTTGATGAAGCCCGCGATGATGCGCAGCAGCGTGGTCTTGCCGGAACCGGATGGGCCGAGAAGGCTGGTGAAGGAGCCTTCGGGGAACTCGGTGGTGATATCGGACAGGACCGGCGTCGTGCCGTAGGTCTTTGCGACGGAATTGACTTTAACGTTTGTCACTTGTGTCTCCGGGCTTGGCGAAGCGCGCAAAAATCAGGATGATCGTCATCGAGCCGAGCAGAAGCACCGTCGAGATCGCATTGATTTCAGGTGTAAAGCCCTTGCGGATTGAGGAGTAGATCTGCACCGGCAGCGTGGTGTAGCCGGGCGTTGCGAGGAAATAGGAAATCACGAACTGGTCGAGCGACACGGCGAAGGCGAAGAGCGCGGCGCCAAGGATACTCGGATAAAGCAAAGGCAGCGTCACCGAGAAGAAGGCGTGAACCGGTGTCGAACCAAGGCTCATCGCGGCTTCTTCGAGGTCGGCGCGGATCGTCTTGAAGCCCGTGCCGACGACCAGAACAACGTAGGGGATGGCAAGCGCGACGTGGCCGATCAACAGGGCATGCATACCGCGCCCGATACCGGTCCAATAGAAGAAGATCAGCATGGCTGTGCCGGTGATCAGCCAGGGAATGGCGATCGGCGGCAGCAGCATGAGTTGCAGGAGACTTCTGCCGCGAAAGGTCCGGCGCGACAGCGCGACGGACGCCATGGTCCCCAAAGCCGTCGCCAGAACCGCGGTGATACCGGCGATCACCAGGCTGTTAAGACCCGCCGTCAGAAGGATGCTGTTGTCCCAGAGCGCGTCGTACCATTGCAGCGAGAAATGGAATGGCAGCTCGTAAAGTGGCGAAGCGTTGAACCCCATCGCCATCATCACGAGAATGGGCGTGTAGAGGAAGATGAGGATGGCGATGAGATAGATTGGGCCGAGCGTTTTCATGATCCCTTCCTCAAGCGACCGTCCCGCGGCGCAGGACACCAGAGAAGGTTGCGAAAATTGCGAGCACGACAGCCAGCAGCGTAAAGGACAACGATGCGCCCAAAGGCCAGTTGAAGGCCTGGGTGAACTGATCCTCGATCACCGTTCCCATGGTCACGCCGACACGACCGCCCAGAATGCGCGGTTCCATGAACGAACCGATGACTGGAATGAAGATCAAAACGGCGCCGGAGATCAGCCCGGGAGCCGCAAGCGGCACCAAAATCTTGACCAGGATGGTCCACCAGCGCGCGCCGAGGCTTGAAGCTGCCTCGATGATCGCGTCGTCGATGGCCACCAGCGCGATGTAGCAGGTCAGGATCATGTACGGCAGGTAGCCGTGAACAAGACCAACCACCACGGCATAGCGCGTGTAGAGAAAGCCAATAGAACCTGCGTCCGGAGCAATCATATGCAGCAGACTGTCGAGAAAGCCGTTTTCGCGAAGGACCATGGTCCACGAAAAGACACGCACGAGGCCATTGGTCCAGAACGGTAAGAGAATGAGGATCAACAACATCTCGCGGGTCTTGCCGAAGGTCGAGCGAACCAAAGCCACGGCCGCCAGAAAACCCAGAACCGCACAGAACAGCGTGGTCCAGAAGCCGATCAGCAGCGACGTGATGCCAATCCCGACCAGATAGGGCTGATCGATGAACGCGCGGTACTGCTTGAGCGTAAAAATGATCGGGGCTTTGCCCATCGGCGTCGCGGACATGAAGCTGAACACGAACATGGTCAGCAACGGCAGGAAAACGGCGAGCGTCAGCCACCCATAAGTCGGCAGCAGTAGCGCCGTGGTCGATATCCATGACGGGAGCGGGCGCCGGCTGCGCGGACCCGAAGGTCCGCGCTCTGACGCTGATATCAGGCGATCATTCTGCATAGAAGGCTTTCACTTCCTGCCAGACATTGTTGAAGGCTTCGCGGCGGTCGTCGGGAATGCCCGATACAAAGGACGTCGTCTTCAAGTATTCGGTCTTGTGCACCAGGCGGGTGAGATCGTCGGCGGGGAGTGCTGAAAGGGCTGCCGAATTCGACGAGGCGGGCGCCCCGATCTTGGTTGCCCATTCGACATAAAATGTCGGATCGATCATCCAGTTCACGAAAGCAAGAGCACCTTCTGGATTCGGAGCCGATGCCGGAACACCGAGACCATCGACCCAACCGACGCCGCCTTCCTTAGGCACTACGAACTGAACCGGAAGTTTGGAAACCCGCTTGGAGCGAACCGAACCGCCCGACCAGAACAGCGACAGGTCGAACTCCTTGGCGGCAAACGACTTGTTCCACTGGTCTTCCGTGGACCACAGCAACTTGACGTTCGGCTTGATCGACTTCAGCGCGGCCGTAACAGCAGCCAGATCCTTGGGATCGTTGATGTCTTGCCCGCTCATTAATGCGCCGACCCCGACGTTGATGATGGCGTCGTCGTCCATGGCAACGCGGCCCTTATAAGCCGGATCGGCGAGGGCGGCGTAGCTGTCGGGAACCGTCATGCCCTCGCGGATGGCAAGTGAGGTCATGCCCCAGACCCACGGGACGGCATAGCCTTTGCCGTCCTTGCTGAAGTTCGGGTTGGCGCGAAGGGTCTCGTCGACTGTTGAAGCGTTTGGAACCTTGCTGAAATCGATCGGCTGCAGGAGGTCTTCGGCAACTGCCTGGGCGCAACGCGCGGCGTTGAGGATAACAAGATCATAAGCACCCGGATTGGTCCGCAACTTGGTCAACATTTCCGATTCCGAGCTGTAGTAGTCGTGAACGACTGTGATGCCCGTCTTTTCGGTGAAAGCCTTCAGCGACCAGGCTTCGTCGGTGCCGTAACCCTGCCAGTTGAGGACCGTGATGGATCCGGCCGAAAAGGCTTTGCGCGGCAAGGTGGAGATGCTGACGCCAGCAATCAGTGCTGCGGACATCAACTTCATTGTATTGCGTCTGGTGAGTTCAGTCATTGTGGCACCCCTCTTGAAGATACACGGTTATGGACCATCGTGACCCGCGGTCGTCGACCTCAACGGATCGGCTAGCTTGACAACAAACAACGTGCCTAAGCGCGTTTATCGTTTGTATGCATACTAAAAACAGATGAGCACTGTCCGTGGGTGCTGACCTCTGAGCAAGGGTGAAGTGCGCGCTGCGACGCAGCGCATATCCCTTCCTTAAGCAGATCGCATCACTTCAAGGAGCGGCCGGCATGAATCCGCGGATCTCCTGCAGACTGTTCGTTCAACCCTCTGACTTTTAGCATCAGTCTTTTGCTTTTATTTGTACACAAACTATTAGTGAGGAATCGAGGCCTGTCAAGCACTGGCTTGCTTAGTGAGCACGTGGCGATGAAAAATAGACGTCCAGCCAGAGGTCCTGAGCGTGTCCAGCAATCATGACGCGTATTCCGTCTTCGCCCGACAAATAGTTGATGTCCTGGCCATTGATACGGACGGCAAGAACATCGCCCAATGCCAAGCCTGGCAACTCGATGTAACCAGCCTCAGAGACGGGTGCAATCGTGCAGGCCACGCGCCCGTTGGCGAAGACGATGCGCGACAGCGTTGTCTGCAGATCTGTCTTCAAGGCTGCGTGACCGTTCAATGTCATCACTAGGGTTCCGGACTTGACCGTCAGCCCGAGCGCTCCAGACGGTGAGACCACTGGCCCGAGCACCAAATCCTGGCCAGCGTTGCGCACGGTCCAGCCCGTCCAGGGATCAAAGTCGACAATCTCGCCGGTAGCCATCAACGGCAGCATCGCAGCCCAGATGTAGAATGGGTCCGTGTCGCCCTGATCCATCGCCTCACCGGTCACTGCATTGTAGTTTTCAGACGCGACGCGATCATCGCGCCAGTTCTTCATGAACAGATCGTAGCTCTGGCTGGCGAGCTTGCTGGCTTCGGCAACAAAGCCGTAGCGGCGCAGGCCGAGCCAGACCATGTAGTTCACGTTCGGCCAGATGCGTCCGCGCCAGTAGACATTATCGGCGAAGGCAGGATCGTCGCGTGTTGCATTCGGAAGCACATAGTCGCCGCCGAAGGTGCTCTCGTCGCTAAGATGATGGAGCAGCCGAGCCGCCTGCGCGGGCGTCGCCGCACCGCAAAGAAGCGGATAGAAGCTGGTCGGAGATAGCGACTGCACGAAGCCACCGCGGCGCTGGCGATTGGCGAAGATGCCGCGGCTTTCGTCCCATAACGTTTGCGAGATGAGCGTACGGCTACGCTCGGCAAGGGCGGCGAATTCGCCCGCATCGTCACGCTTGCCGAGCACGGTGGCCATTTTCGACAGCATTTCGGCGTCGAGAGCCGCAGCGCAGTTGAGCCCCAGATCGAAGGTCGAGAGCGTACGGGTGATCGGATCGTAGAGCGCCTCGTCATGGGTCGCGGAGTTGTCCATGCCGGTTTCGTTGCGCGCGCCAAAGGCTGTGCCCTTGTAGAGGCCCTCGCCCACATCCGACGTTCCGCACGAGAGCAGACCGAAACGGTCCGGATCGCGATTCTCCTGCCACCAACGCCGATTGCGCACCAGCGCATCGTAGCTTGCCTGGATCATCGAACGTTCGCCGGTGCGCTGGTAGAGCTGCCAGACAACGAGCGCGCCAAACGGCAGTTGGCTGCGATCGACCCATGCATCGTTGGAAGTGACGATACAAGCGATATTGCCCTGCGGCGTCGCACCCGCCATTGCCGTTGCCATGTTTTCGCGCGCCAGGTCGGCGTCGAAACCGCCGGCGAGAAGCGCCGCAAAAATCTGGTCGTTGAACCAGACGGCAAATTTCCCGAGGTTCCAAATCCGCGTTACCGCCGTGTACGGACGCGCGTTGGTTTCGTCCCAAATGGTGTTCCATGCGACCACATCGCGCACGGCGTCGAGTGCACCATCGAATACGCCGGTATGCGCATTGGCAATATCGGCGGATGCTCCAGCGGCCAGACACGCCTGCGCCTTGGCAATCGCAAGCTCCGCGCTGTCTGCGACGCCCGCAGCATAGGCCCCCTTGCGCATCATCTCGAGATTGAAGCGCAAGGCGATCACCGGCGCCTCGTTCTTGCGGCTGGCAGTGTAGAAGTAGCCGTTTTCCTCGAAGTCCGCCCGCAGCGCGTCGATCGTGTCGTGACCGGTCACGTGCACCGGCGACTCCGCTGTCGCGACCGCCACGTATCGCGTGCCGACCTTTAGCAGCGTGATGTTACGGCCCGCATCATGGACCGCCACTTCGCCGCCCTCGGACGAGATCGCCAGCGTCAGCCAGAAGCGCAGCCCCCACTCGCCCGACACCTTGCCGTTCCAGCTGCCGCGTATGGCGAAGGGATCAGTCTTCGTCGTCGAAAAGGCGACCGTCGTACCGCTGTGATCGGTCTCCAGCTCGATCAGCGAGCCGTCGATTGCGTGACGGCCAAGGCGAACTGTGTCACGCCGCGGCTCGATCGCGGAAGTCGTCTTGCTGCGGGTCGAGTACAGCACCGGCGTGATCCGCACGCCGAGCGGCAGGAAGACCATCTCGGCCGGCCGATTGGACCAGCTGTTCCAGGCTCGCATCAAGGGAATTGTCGAATGTTGTGGCATGATTCTGGGCTTCCGGTCAGGTTTTAAGCGGGATGAGTGTCGGAGCTGCGGTCAGCCCGCTCTTGTCGAGGGTCTCGCCAAGATAGGGGGTATTGTTGTAGTAACGATTTGCCGCCGTGTTCGCGACGTGAAGTTCCAGCGAATGGACCCCGGGGATCAGCCGCCCCAAAGCAAAACGGTAAGGCCGCCAGCCCCGCCGGTCGATCTGCCGGCCATCGAGGTGGGCGACGACCACGGTCGCGACCTCCGGCAATTCGAGAAACCACTCGCCCTCGTCGCCGATCTCGAGCGCCAGCCGGTAGATACCGGTGCCTGAGAAACCGGCAAATCCCTGCGTCTCCCATCCGCTCTCGACCGAGATCGGCACAAATGCCGCATCGACGCCTGGCGCGAAACTCCAGCCGACGACAAGCGGTACGGCGCGCGCGGCATCGAGCGACGGCTGGGCCTTGAGAAAGCCCTCTCTTGCTGTCCCATGCGCCGTCTCGCGCAGCCGCATGCAGCGCACTTCCTGCGGGTCGAGCCTGACCGTCAGGTGGCTGAAGGTACCGGCCTCCTCCACCTTGCCTGTCGTGGCGGACCAGATCTCGGCGTCGAAGCTGTCACCGAAGGAAATTACACTCACCAGCGGCGTTGCGCCTTCGTTGAAGAGAACAATCCGCCACCAGCCATCGGCCTCGTTTCCGACCCATTGCCAAGGACGATCCAGCGAATGGCAAACCACCGCCGGACCTGATAACGGCAGCAACGACAGGAGCGCAGTGATATCTTGACTTCCAGGCATGTGATCGATGTGCGTGGAAGCTATCGGGCTCGGCGGAGCGCCGCCATCGCAAACGGTAGACAAGCGATCTCCTGACGCCCAGACAACTCCGCCGGCAGCCTTGAAGGCGTCGAGCGCGCGCAACGTTTTTGCCGTCTCGAACACCGTGACCGATGGTAGGACCACGGCATCGAAGGAGAGCCCGCATGCCAGTAGGCGGCCGTTCACGATCCTTGCCGTCACGAGATCGGCTTCGCTGACGAACATGAAGTCGCAGCCTTCGGCCAGAAGGCCTCTGCACCATGCACCGGTGTGGGTGGCATGATTGTGGTGTGGGCCTTCTGCAAAGGCAGTATGAAGCGGATACAGGATCGCAACCGGCGTGCGTGGGCTGGCCGGTTCGATGAAGGCAGAAATGCGCGCGGTCTCCTGCGCGAACAGATCATGGTAGCTCCACCACGGCTCGAAATTGATGCCCGGCCCAAAATCGAAACGCGGATTGGCAAAGGGCGTCGGATCGTCGTCATGACCGTCAGTTTGGTATACGCCGTGCCACAGAAACTGCCGGGTGCCGAGGCAATAGAGCCGGATTGCCTGCGCCCGCATCGTCTCCAGCGTCAATTCCCATTGCCCCGCAGCGCGCGCCGGCGTTCGCTCGGCACTGGCATATGTTTCGACGACGCAGCGGCTGCGGCCATTCGATCGGGCGACGGAATCGCCTAGCTTCGGCGCAAGCTGAGCGACGAAGTTGTTGGAATCCACTGCCGTTTCATGCCTCAATGCGTCGATGCCGAAGAAATCCACCGCAAGCGCCACCCTGGGGTCGATGCTGGTGAAGCCGCCGTTGAGCGACCACGAACTGATATGCGGCAGGATCTCGTGCCCGGTGAGCACAATTCCCCTGCCCTCGGCCCATCTGCGCAAAGTGCCGGAAAAGGCCTCGTTCATCAGCGCCGAATAGACGGCATAGAACCGCGCCCGTAACCGCAAGGTCCCGGGCCCGACGTCACGCAGTAATGCCAGCAGCGTTTTGGCGAAAGGTTCCAAAGTGCCGCCCGAAACGGCATCCGGCAGGCTTGGCGCGAATAGCAGGCTGTTGCCGAGGCAACCGGAGATCTGATCCCATTTGTAAAAACCCGCCGCCGGTTGGTCGTAGAACACGAAGCCGACGGGATCGGGCACGAGGTCGCCAAGCGTCTCGACTAGCGGATCAAGCCCGACCTCGATGAACCGCTCGGCGGCCTCCGGCAGCAGGTAATTGATCAGCCGCGAAGTGGTCGACCGGGCGCTGACGAACACCGTCAGCATCTGGCCGTCCCCGGCCGCGCCGTCGAAAGCGTAGGTGCAGGACACGCCGTCGCTGTCGACGATCGATGTCCGCGCCGTAACATCGACGATCTGATCGAGGCCGTCGATGCCGGCCGACGAATGCAGCAACGCCGCTTCAACCGTCCACTCACACCATTCGACCACGCTTTCTTCATACTGCCACTCGACGATATCGGCGCCCATTGTCCGGGTGAACGGCGGTTGGATGCCGCTGATCTGGCCTCGCCCATGCCCTGATGACCAGAACAGGTGACGCTCGCGCAAGTCGTCGCGGCCCGCGACAGTACGGCCGCCGGCATGGCCGCTGATCCAGTTGTAATCGTCGTAGATGCCAATCTTCAGCCCCAGCTTGCCGGCGATCCCGGCCGCGACGCGATAGGCTTCGAGATAGGCCGGCGACAGGTAGTCGTCGCGCGACATCGCAAGCCGGGCCTGGATCAGGATCGTGCCGATCCCCTTCAGCTTGAAATCGCTGAGCTGGCTGTGACAAACCTCCTGCGTCGGGATCGAATGCCAGAACCAGTAAGCCGACGGGCGAAACGCGGCTGTCGGGTTCTCGAACAAGTCGCAGGGGTCGATATCCTGTCCGGCTCGGATCTGGTCCAATCGTCTGCTCCCTAGTGGCTTGCCGCCGTCACCCGTTGCATGGCTTTCGTCGTTTCCGTCCAGGCCGGCTTGTCGGGCGCGAAACGCGCTCTCAGATAATCGGCGAGGTCTTTGATCTGGTTCTCGTTCAGTGTCTGGCGGAACGCGGGCATCGACATCACCTCGGGGGCTTTTCGGCCGGTGGTCTGCGCAAGGATCGCCGGCGCCTCGACACCGTTCAGGATCGCCTGGATGAGATTATCAGGCGTCGCGGCATGCAGGTTGCTGTTGAGCGCCAGCGACGACAAAATCGAATTGCCGGTATGACAAGTCGCGCAGGCACCATTGAAAATACGCTCGCCCTTCGGCGAAATCAGCGCGGCAGAAGCCTTGGCCGCTTCACTCGCGACAACGGCCGCCTCGCTCTGTGCCTTGGTCCCGGCGGGCGCCTCGTTGAGGCTTGCGAGATAGGTCGCCATGGCGCGGATATCGCTATCCGGCAGCGGCTGCATGACCTCGACGACATGCGCCATCGGACCGGCGGCACTGCCATGATCGCGCGAGTGTCCGGTGCGCAGATAGTCGTAGAAGGCATCGGCCGTCCAGGCGACCGGACCCCTGGCGAACGCATTCAGGGCCGGCGCCTCCCAGCCGTCGGCAAAGCCGCCGGAAAGCCGGGCGCTGCCGCTCTTTTCCGCGCCGAGCACATTGCGGTCCGTGTGGCAGGCCGAACAGTGACCGAGGGTCTCGACGAGATAGGCGCCCCTGTTCCACCGCGCATCGCGGGTCTCCACATATTTGAACGGCTGCACTTTCAGGAACAGCGCGTTCCAGCCCGCCATCATCGCGCGGATGCTGTAGGGAAAATTGAGCTTCGTCTCCGGCGCCTTTTCCGCGGCCGGCGCCTGCGTCATCATGTAGGCGTAAAGCGCCTGAAGATCGGCGTCCTCAGCGCCCGCGAACGAGGTGTAGGGATGGGCGGGATAGAGGTGATGGCCATCGCGGCTCACGCCCTCGCGCATGGCGCGCTCGAAGGCCGGGTAGGACCAGGCACCGATGCCACTTTGCGCGTCCGGGGTGATGTTGGTGGCATAGATGGCGCCGAACGGCGTGTCGAAGCGCCGTCCACCGGCAAAGGGTGTACCGTCATTGCCAACATGACAGACATTGCAGGCGCCCGCCGCCGCCGCCAGCCGGCCGCGCTCGATGGTGGCGGCACTGTAGACGTTCGCGTCCGGGCGCTGGATGGTGCCGATCGACGGGCGCCATGGCGAGGCCATGGTGACGATACCGGACAAAGCCGCGACGGCACCGACGGCCGAAAGACCTATGCTCCGCCAGTTCCGCTTCTTCGCGACCGGGGCAGCCGGCGTCTCGTCCGTCTTGCCGTTCAGCGCGGTGAGCACCAGTTCCGGCGTCAGCGGCAGTTCGCGGAAGCGAATACCGGTAGCGTCATAGACGGCGTTGGCAATGGCAGATGCGCTGGGAACGGAGGCGGACTCTCCGACGCCGAGCGGCGGTTCGTCCTGCCGCGGCACCATCAGCACGTCGATGGCGGGGACCTCGGGGAAGGTGATCAGCGGATAGCCACCCCACTCCTTCGACTGCACGGCGGTCGACGAGAATTCGACCTTTTCCTTCAGCACCCGGCTGGTGGATTGAATGATATTGCCGTGGATCTGGTGGCGCACGCCATCGGGATTGATCATCATCCCGGAATCCTGCGCGCACGTCACCTTGGTGACCGCGATCTCGCCGGTCTTCTTATTGACCGCGACATCGGCGACCCAGGCGGCCCAGGCGGCGGCTTTGCCAGGAAACGGGCCATGGATGTAGACGGCATAGGCGAACCCTCGCCCATAGAGCAGGTCGCCCTCGCCGCCGAGCGTGCCCCATGTCGTATGCGGTACCCAGTTTGCCCGTTCGGCCAGTGCACGCACCAGATCGACGGCGCGCGGATCGTGGAGGTAGCGAAGCCTGTACTCGACCGGATCGACGGCGGCGGCGGCTGCCAGTTCATCGACATAGCATTCGTGCGCAAACGTGTTGGGCATCGCCGAGACGCCGCGGAACCAGGAGGCGCGAGCGATCGGCGGCATGTCGTGCACGGTGACGCGGAGGTTCCCGTAGGCATAGGGCGGGATGGCGGTGCGATCTCCCATCTGCACGACGTCGGAGACCGGTGGCACCTTGCCGGTGAGGATCAAGGGAAGGGTCGGCGCCAGATTGGAGGGATAGCGGGTTTCGAAATCATAGGCGGACGGACCGCCCTCCAGATCGAGACCGCCGCGCACGTCCATGATCTGGGCGGCGCCCTTCGGCTCCCAGGCATGCTCCTGTTCGCGCGTCAGTTGGACACGGACGGGCGCCTTGACGGCGCGCGACAGCAGGGCGGCATCCGCAGTGACGTCATCGGCGCAATTGCGGCCGTAGCAGCCGGCGGCTTCCAGCCGCTCGACCCGAATCAGCTCTTCCGGCATGTCGAGAAGCAGCGCCAGATCGCGCCGTATCGGGAACGGGTTCTGCGTTCCCGACCACACCGTCAACCCACCTTCGTTGTAATCGGCCACCGCGCAGGATGGACCGATCGAGCCGTGCATCTGGTAGGGCCAGACATAGGTCCGGTTCATCGGCCGGGCGCTGCCGGCCAGAGCCATATCGACATTGCCGAGATCGGCAAGCTTGCGCGCGGTCGACGGATTGGCGCGTAGCGCCTTTTCTGGTGCGTTGAGATCCGGCCACTCGGGCGGCGCCCGCCACACGACCTTCAGGCTCTTCGCCGCCTCGATGGCGATTTCCTCGCGGGTCGCGACCACGCCGACGAAATCGCCGATGGCGACGACGCCGACAAGCCCGCGAATATGCGCGACCGATGCCTCGTCGATCGAAATCAAGCTTTTTCCGACATGGTCGCCGTGATCGAAACCGGCATAGGGCGGCCGTACGACGCGGCCATGCAGCATGCCCGGCACGCGGACATCATGCACGTAGGTCCAGCGCCCCGTCGCCTTATCGGGAATATCGACGCGCGGATGCGACGAACCGACCAGCTTGTAGTCCGAGGCCGGTTTCAGGGCCGCGTACTCGTCGATCGACAGCCTGGCATGCCCGCCGGCGACGATGTCGCCGAAGCTCAACTGCCAGTTCTCGCCGCCGTCGGCACGGATGATACCGTCTTCCAGCCTCAGCCGATCAAGCGGCACGCCGACCTTCTCGGCTGCCTTGGCAAGCAGATGATGCCGGGCGGTGGCGGCGGCCTGCCGCAGCGGCATCGCGGTGATCTGGATCGTTTCGCTGGCGATGGTCGCGCCCTGGTTGGGGGCGGCGGAGGTGGTGCCGAGCACCATGTCCACTTGCTCGAAGGGCACGCTGAGTTCCTCGGCGACGATTTGCGCCAGGGAAGTGCGGATGCCCGTCCCGAGATCGACGTGGCCGTTGAACGCGGTCACGCGGCTATCGACGCCCACCGCGATATAGAGTTCCGCGGCATCGCCGAGCAGTGCATCGTTGACGATCAGCAACGTGTCGGCGGCCGACATATAGGCCGATTTCGGCATTTCGCGGTGGTCGGTCATGGGGAGACCTCCTTTGCGCCTTTTGGCGAGACATCGTCCGGCGTGGATCGGCGCGTCCGCTCGGCCTTGGCATAGGCGACGGCCCGCCTGGCCGCGGCGAGTATTTCCATATGCGTTCCGCAACGGCAGAGGTGATGGCGCAGCGCCTCGCGAATCGTGTCCTCGTCGGGATCGGTATTGCGATTGAGCAAGGCTGCGGTGGCGATGATCATGCCGTTCAGGCAATATCCGCATTGAGCCGCGGCCTCGTCGATAAAGGCCGCCTGGACCGGATGCAGATGCTCGGGTGTCCCAAGGCCTTCAAGCGTAGTTACGCGACGCGCGCCAACCGCACCGAGGGGAACCCTGCAGGATCGGACGGCACGACCGTCCATGAGAACGGCGCACGCACCGCATTCCCCGAGCCCACAGCCGTATTTCGGGCTATTGAGAGACAGATCGTTTCTGAGGATGTAGAGGAGTGGGGTTTCCGGGCTTGCTTCGACGCTCTCGACGGCGTCGTTCACATTCAAACTGAAGCAAACTGGCAGTGTCAAAGCAGGCCCTCCGCCCCGGAGAACCAAACACAGACCACGCCTTTTCCCATCGGCCGAACCGCTACGCAGCAGACATCGCGCCGACGCCCACAAACCATAACGATGCGACAGCCACGGACACTTCGCATCTATTGCCCCTTTTATTTTATTAAGAAGCGTATACGCTTTATAGTGACGAATGACAAGACGGATTTCGCCCTTGCGGTTTTGCTAGCATATTCAATTGCCGGGCAAATTTCTGCGCATTTTTGATGAAAATCAAAGCCTCGCTATTGCTATTTAGAGCGTATGCGCTAGACTTTTAGCAAGCCTCCAATCGTGGGAACAATGCGTCGAAAGACAGCTAAGAAGGGTCGCTATGTCTAACGGAAAAGAAAAGATCGCGATTATCGGCGCCGGCCTTGGTGGCACCGTCGCGGGTGCGCTGCTCCAGCACGCGGGTTTTGACGTCAACGTCTATGAACAAGCGCCGAGCTTCTCGCGCCTGGGCGCCGGCATCCATATGGGGCCGAACGTCCTGAAGATTTTCGAGCGCATCGGCATCGACAAGAAGGTCATCAGCATCAGCAGCACGCCGAGCCATTGGTTCAGCCGCGACGGCATTACCGGCGAATACACCGCGCGGGTTCCGCTCGTGGGTTACGGCCAGACCTATTGCACCGTTCACCGTGGCGACTTGCAGGCAATTCAGTGCGATGCGCTGCAGCCGGGCACCTTGCATTTCGGCAAGAAGCTGGCTCGCCTCGACGACAGCGGCACCGATGTACTGATCGCGTTCGAAGATGGAACCTCGGTGCGCGCCGATATCGTGATCGGCGCCGACGGGATCAATTCGCGCGTTCGCGAAACGCTGCTCGGCGAGGAGCGGCCGAATTACAGCGGCTGGGTCGGCCATCGTGCCTTGATTTCGTCGGACAAGTTGAAGAAATACGACCTGACCTTCGAGGACTGCGTCAAGTGGTGGGGGCCGGACCGTCACATGATGGTCTATTACACGACCGCGCGCCGCGACGAATATTACTATGTCACCGGCGTTCCGCATCCTGCGTGGGAATTCGATTCCGCCTTCGTCGACAGCAGCCGTGACGAGATGGCAGCCTCGTTCAAGGGCTACCATCCGATCATCCAGGCGCTGATCGACAGCACCGATGAAGTGACCAAGTGGCCGTTGTTCAACCGTAACCCGCTGCCGCTCTGGAGCAAGGGCCGCCTCGTGCTGCTGGGTGATGCCTGCCATCCGATGAAGCCGCATATGGCCCAGGGCGCCGCCATGGCGATCGAAGACGCCGCCATGCTGACCCGCTGCCTGACGGAAACCGGCATAACCGATTTCCGCAGCGCCTTCGGACTGTATGAGGCCAATCGCCGCGACCGCGCGACGCGTGTTCAGAACGTATCGAACGCCAACACCTTCCTGCTCGAACAGGAAGATCCGGCGTGGGTCTACGGCTACGACATTTACGCCGAGCCCCTGAAGAGCGAGACCGCGGCATGAGCGGCGGCGCGCTGTACGGAGCGAATGTCTTCGCCAACGGCATCCGCCAACATTACCTGCGCTACGGCGGCAAAGGCCCGTCCGTCATCCTGATCCCGGGCATCACCAGCCCGGCGATCACCTGGGGTTTCGTCGCCGAGCGGCTGGCAGAACGCTACGACGTCTACGTAATCGACGTGCGCGGCCGGGGGCTGTCTTCGACGGGGCCCGACCTTGATTACGGCCTCAACGCGATGGCCGCCGACGTGGTCGGCTTCGCCGCTGCGCTCGGGCTTCCTGCCCCCGCCCTACTCGGCCATTCGATGGGCGCGCGTATCGCCATCCGCGCCGCCGTTGCGGCGCCCGAGGCGTTTTCGAGGCTCGCCCTGATCGATCCGCCGGTTTCGGGCCCCGGACGCCGCCCCTACCCAAGCAAGCTGCCTTGGTATGTCGACAGCATCCGCCTGGCGCTGACGGGCATCGATGCGGAAGGCATGAAGGCGTTTTGCCCGACATGGACCGACGAACAGCTGAAGCTGCGCGCCGAATGGCTGCACACCTGCTACGAGCCCGCCATCGTCACCGCCTTCGAGGACTTCCACAAGGACGACATCTTCCCGGATCTGCCGAAGCTCAAGCGGCCGGCGATGCTGATGGTGGCCGGCCGTGGCGGCGTGATCGAAACCGTGGACGAGGACGAGGCCCGCACGCTGTATCCGGCGCTGGAAATCACTCGGGTGCCGAATGCCGGGCACATGATCCCTTGGGATGATTTCGACGGCTTCTTTGCCGCGCTTGGAGATTTTCTCTCCCGTTGATTGGGACGGCGGCGGATCGACGATCCACCGGCGTTTGTTTGACACTCGCTTTGCAACGCAAAGGATTCCATCCGTGCAGAAATATTACCGTATCGGCCAAATCGTTCCGAGCTCCAACACAACGATGGAGACCGAAATTCCCGCCATGTTGACGGCGCGCCAGTCCATCCGCCCCGAGCGCTTCACCTTCCACTCCAGCCGCATGCGGATGAAGAAAGTGGTCAAGGAAGAACTGGCAGCGATGGACGCCGAATCCGATCGATGCGCCGTCGAGCTTTCCGACGCCCGCGTCGATGTTGTCGGATACGCCTGCCTGGTTGCGATCATGGCGATGGGCCTTGGCTATCACCGCCAGTCGGAACAGCGCCTCACCGGCCGCACTCAGGAAAACGACACGAACATTCCGGTTGTTACCAGCGCCGGCGCGCTGATCGAGGGGCTGAAAGTGATGAAGGCAAAGAAGATTGCCGTCGTCGCACCCTATATGAAGCCCCTCACCGAACTCGTCGTGAACTATATTCGCGAAGAGGGCTTCGAGGTGACGGATTGGCGGGCGCTGGAAATTCCAGATAATCTCGATGTCGCCCGCCACGACCCGGAAAACCTGCCGGCGATCGTCCAGACACTCGATCTCTCGGATGTCGATGTGATTGTGCTTTCGGCCTGCGTACAGATGCCGTCGCTCCCTGTGATCGCCAAGGTCGAGGCCATGACGGGCAAGCCGGTCCTCACCGCCGCCGTCGCCACCACGTATTGCATGCTGAAATCACTGGGAATGGAAGCCGTCGCACCGGGTGCCGGCGCGCTGCTGTCCGGCGCGTATTGAGGAGAGCCCGATGATCAGTGCCGAAACCAACTATCAGGGCGTCTGGGGCAACCGCATCGGCTTCGGCCAGCGCCCCGCCTTGCTCGTCATCGACTTTCTGAAGGCCTATACGGTGGAAGGCGCGCCGCTCTTTGCGCCGGGTGTCGTCGATGCAGTGGCGCAAACACCGGCGCTTCTGGCTGCCGCGCGGGCCGCAGGCATTCCCGTCATCCACACCCGCATCCTTTATCTCGCGGAAAACTGTGCCGATGGCGGCATGTGGGTGAAGAAAGCCCCGGTCATGAAGGCCATGGTCGAGGGCAACGTGCTGGCCGAATTCTGCGACGGCGTCGCGCCGGAAAAAGGCGAACTTGTCATAATCAAGCAATATGCCAGTGCCTTCTTCGGCACCAGCCTCGGCTCGCTGCTGCACACGCAGGGGATCGACACGGTTATCATGGCCGGCTGCTCGACCAGCGGCTGCATCCGTGCGAGCGCCGTCGATGCCGTGCAGCACGGCTTCCGGACTATTGTCGTGCGCGATTGCGTCGGCGACCGGCATCCCGATCCGCACAATGCCAACCTCTTCGACATCGACAGCAAGTATGGCGATGTCGTTTCGAGGGAGGAAGCGATCGCCGAAATCGCCAAGGTCAAGTCCGACTGTCCGTAACTTTACAAAACAGCCAAGCCTTCAAACAAGATAGGGGAATGAGCATGGATCAATTCAGCTTCACGGAAATCTGCCTGCATCAGTTGAAGATGTCGGGCGTCCACGAGGGAGAAAAACTCATTGTCCTGACCCAGGGCAACGAGCGCCTCGACTACGCCGACGCCTTCATGGCGGCGGGCATGCGTCTTGGCGCCAAGATGTATCACATGCGTTTGCCGCCGGTGCCGCCGGCAGGTGCATGGGCGGTCGGCCAGACAGGCCTTGCCGCCATGCCGGAAGCGGTAGAGGCCCTGAAGGCCGCCGACATGCTCATCGATTGCATCTTTCTACTCTTCAGCCCGGAACAGATGGCGATCCAGGCGGCCGGCACGCGCATCCTGACCGCCGTGGAACCGCCGGAGATTCTGGCGCGCATGCTGCCGACAAAGGAACTGCGCGAGCGCGTGGAATTTGCTGGAGACCTGCTGTCCAAGGCGAAAGTGATGCGGATCACTTCTCCGCATGGCACGGATGTCACTTACAAGCTCAACACCTATCCCGCCATTACGGAATATGCGTGCACGGACGAGCCGGGCCGCTGGGATCATTGGCCGTCCGGCTTTGTCTTTACGGGTGGTGACGACGATGGCGTCGACGGTACAATCGTCGTTGCTCCGGGTGATATCCTGCTGCCTCAGAACATCTACGTGCGCGACCCGATCATCTATACGATCGAAAACGGTTGGATCACCGACATTCGCGGCGGTCTCGATGCCGAACTGGTCAAATCCTACATGGCAGGTTTCAACGACCCGCGTGGCATGGGCATGAGCCATGTCGGCTGGGGCCTTAATCAGAACGCTAAGTGGCATCGAATGGTGCCTGGCGAATTCCCCGGAGGCATGGGCATGGAGGCACGCTCCTTCTACGGCAACGTGATGTTCTCCACTGGCCCCAACAACGAGCTCGGCGGCCCGAATGACACCGCCTGCCATCTGGACATCCCGATGCGCGGTTGCTCGCTGTTCCTCGACGATGAACCGATGGTTCTGGATGGCGACATCGCCGTCAAGGAAATGAAGTACAACTTCAAATAACCGAGATAGCCAATCCGCTCCGCGCGAGATCGCGCGGAGCGGGTGCGGCTCGAGACGCCTTGACCAGCGTAACCTGCTGTGATGTTTCCTGCAGTCCGCGCTGCATTCGCGCCAAAGAGCCGCAAACCGATGGACCACACCGACGATGACCGCAAAAGACACCGAAGACCTGCCCGAAGCGCCGGCGCCTCACAATGGCTACCACGTCACGGAGCAAGTCGGGCATCTGCTGCGCAAGGCCTATCAGCGTCATCTCTCGATTTTCCAGACCAATGCGAGTGATCCAGACCTGACATCGGTGCAGTTCGTGACGCTGTGCGCGCTGCATGACCTCGGTCCCAGTTCACAGGTCGAACTCGTCAAGGCCACCTCCGTCGACCAGGCGACCATCCGTGGCATCGTCGAGCGGCTGAAGGCCCGTGGACTGATCGATCTCTCCAAGGACGAGGCCGACGGCCGCAAGGTGGTTATCTCCCTGCTACCCAAGGGCGAAGCCCTGCTGCAGGACATGTATCCGCAAGCCTATCTCATCAGCGAAAAGACCGTCGCGCGTCTCAACCCCGCGGAACGCATAGCGTTGCTGTATCTCCTGCGCAAGATCGCCGACGATGAGAACGGAGAACAGTAGGTGCTGATTGGGTTACCCGCGGTCTTGACCGGAATCGAACCACCGCACACTCCATCGAAGAAAACGATCGCGCTGGATTCCTTAGTGGGCCTTGCCTCCGCCTCGTTTCCAAAGGTGAATTCCGTGAGGTTCAATCCATAAGGGGAGCTGAATTTCTCGGCGCCCGCTCCAGCGAGCCGAGCTTTTCCACGCCGGTTGATTTTCCGGTCTGCGAGGGTCCAAGCACGGCAAAGCAGCGCATCGGCAATCCTCCAACTGCCGTAAACACAATCTTCAGCCATCATAGGATTCCCTGAACCGCTGCAATTGGTGCCGCACACAGTCCTAACCCCATCACGGTAAACCACGAGCTCGCCATTCCGCGGGAAACAAGGCTAAGTGCTTGTGGCGCTTGCGGCAACCGACGGCACCCCGACCGATATCAGCGCAGGCAGGGATACGAACGACCCGCCGGCCCGCCAGCGCATTCCTGCTGCCGGCTAACAAGCCAGCCAGGAATAGAAGAATGATATCGTACATGTTCAGGTCGCCGTGCAAAGCTTGACCGCGAAATCTCCTTCGTTTTTCAGCGGCGCACCAGTTCTGCGTCCCCGCCGGTATAATCGCACGCGCCTGGAAACGTCAGATTGTGAGGGCATTCTCCTAGACTCGACTCGAATCCCCGGGAATGCTTCATTGGCGCTCGAAGGACTGAAGATGACATACGAGTGGATGAAAGCCGACACGACGAATGCGACCTATTAAGCCACCCGCGTGCGCATTGATATTGTCAGCGTTCAGTGTTCCCGTCGCCTTGTTTTTGCACGCATCGCCTGTTTAGTCGACCATCGAACTGAAATTACCGAGCCTTCCCAGGTAGAACGTCCATATGCAAGTCAGGATGTCTCGCGCGATTTGACCTGCTGGCGGCGTTGCACGGCGTTTGTCCCGGTGGTCGAAGACAAGGAAGTAATTCGAACGGGCTCTCGCGCGGCCTGCGTGCGAACCCGCTGGATGAGCGTTCGAACCTGTCGGATCGATGCACTGACCCGTTACCCCGCTGACTCCCAGAGAACCCGGTAAGATTCATGGCACAAATTCGTATCCACCATCGCACGATCTATCGCTACCGTTACGCGGTGCATCTGAGGCCTCATCGGCTGATGTTGAGGCCGCGCGAGGGCCGCGATCTCCGGCTGCTGTCGTATGAGGTCTCGATAGCACCACAGGCCCAGCTCAGTTGGGCGACGGATGTCTTCGGCAATGTCGTTGCCACTGCGGTTTTCAACGAGATGGCCGATGTCCTGACCGTTGATAGCGTCGCCCTGGTAGACCTTACCGCCGCAGCATGGCCGGTCTTTGCTATTGCAGGCTCCGCCGTCACTTTTCCCTTCCGCTATTCGGATGAGGAATGGACAGATCTCGGGGCGCTGACGGCTCGGCAGTATGCCGACCCATCCGAGCAGCTTCAGCGATGGGCACGAGGGTTTGTCGCGAGCAATTCGACAGACACGCTCTCGCTTCTGAAGGACATAAGCGCTGGGGTGTCGTCATCGATCTCCTATCAAAGCCGTGAGGCGGAAGGCACACAGCCGCCAACCCAGACTTTGGATCGTAGTTGGGGATCGTGCCGCGACTTTGCAGTGCTGTTTGCAGAAGCCGTTCGTTGTCTGGGCTTTGGAGCGCGCATTGTGTCTGGATACCTGTTCAATCCCGATCAAATATTGCTCGGTTCGCAGGATCAGGGCTCGACCCATGCCTGGGTCGAGGTCTTCCTACCGGGCGCAGGATGGATCACATTTGATCCGACCAATCGCAGCATGGGCGGGGCCAATCTCATCCCTGTCGCTGTCACTCGTGATATCGCGCAATCCGTTCCCGTTGCAGGCAGCTTCGTCGGTGCGTCAGATGCATTCGGATCAATGGACGTGGAGGTGCAGGTCGAAATGTCTGCATGAACTTCGCAGCAGGCCAACGGAACGATCGCAACGATCGGGCGTAGCTTCGCTTTTTTGTCGCCGCATTGGTCGATCCATCATACATATAGGCGTAATGTCCATTATGCATCGACCAAAGGAAACTTCTGCGACGGCGCCATTCTGCGAACGAGCATGAAGTGCGCGAACGGTTCAGTGTGCGACGCCTGGTTCCCCATGTGCCCTCACGATAGCGTCCGCTTCCTTGCCGTATAGCTCCTCGAAGTGATCGAAGGTCTTGGAAAAATAACCAATGCCCTGCGTCGCCGAGCGCAGCGCCCGCGCCAGATCGTCGAGTGCGCCGCCCGGAATAAGTGCCCGGAAGATGTCCCATCCCTTGGCGGTTTCATCCCGGTCGAAGCCGAGAACTTGGCCCTTGAGAGCGGAGACGATCTGGACGAGGCTGCCGGAATAGATCGACGGAATGTGAATTTCGCTGCGGAAGACCGGTTGCATTAAAACTGCCGCCCCTTCGGAAAGCGCCTGTCGCACTCCCATTTTCGACGCAGTCCGGAAGGCGTGTTCCGAACTGTCGACGGCATGGTGCTGACCATCGTACAGCGTTACGCCGACATCGATGACCTTGAAGCCTAGCGGCCCTTTCTCCATAGCTTCGCGCGCGCCTGCTTCGACAGCTGGGATATAGTTGCGCGGGACGACGCCACCCTTGACGGTCTCGCTAAAGCTGAAGCCCCGGCCGCGCTCATTGGGGCGAATGCTCAGCTTCACATCCGCGAACTGTCCGGCACCGCCTGTCTGTTTGCGGTGACGGTAATGAACCTCGGATGGTTTCGCAGTTGTCTCGCGGTAGATCGGGCTGGGCGTTCGATCGGTTACGTCGATATGAAACACGTCGGACAGGGTTCGGCAGAGATCGCGCAGATGCACCGGCCCCTGGACGCAGACGAGATGGGCCCCGGTGCTTTCCTCCTGCAAGACCGTTAGGCCGCGATCCGTCTCGGATAGTTTTGCCAGCGTTTCGGAGAGCTTGTTTTCATCGCGCTCGCTGCCCGGGACTAGGATCCTTTCAAGCATCGGGGTGGGCGGCTGCGTCCACTCAGGCGGGGCGACCACCGCGCCTGATGTCAACAGCGAAGGGACGGGCAAGTGGTCGGACTTGACCGTCGCAAACACATCCCCCGACGCAGGCACAACGGCCGAATTGGACTTCCCGTTTGCGAGATGCTGTACGGCGCCGAGGCCGGAGCCGCCCAGCGATGCGCCCTGCCGCAGTCCATCGCCAAGCGCGCGCACGAGCACTGTCTTACCGACATTCTGGCGATGATAGGCATGGAAGCTCACGGCGGTCAGCTTGTTTTCATCGACATTGCTCGCACGAGCTAGGCGCTGTCGAAGAACCCCGACCGGCGGCGCCTCGTGGCGCAGCGCCTTCATCAGCCTCATCATGCCGTTGCCGTGACTTGCGGCACCGATCAGGACTGGAATAATCCTGTTTTCCCTGAGAACCCGCGATGAAATGGCATAGAGCGCGTCGCTGGGCGGCTCGCGATCTTCGATCAGCTCCTCGAGAAGCCAGTCGTCGAATTCGGACAGGTGTTCCAGGAGTTCGCTGCGCGCTTCGTGCTCGCGCTCGGCGGCGCTTTCGGGGATTGCGATCAGCGCCGAAGTCTGGCCTTCCCGGTAGCGCCACGCCCGTTCCGAAATCAGATCGCAACTGCCTATGATCCTGTCCCCCTCGCGGATCGGGATCTGGCGAAGCAAAAGCGTGTGGTTGGCGTAGTCTTGAAGCGCGGCGATCACGTCCCTCAGCCGCCCTCTCGGTTCGTCCATCCGGTTGACGAAGAGGATGCACGGCGTCTCCGAGGCCTCGATTACCCGCAGATAGGGCGCGGCGAGCACAGCCTCCTCGGGTGCCGATGAAACGCACAGGATGCAGGCGTCGCTGGCAAGAAGCGCGTGTTGTGCATGCGCCAACGCTTCGTTGGGTCCTGGCGCATCCAGCGCACACCACGCCTCGTTTCCAAAGGTGAATTCTGTGAGGTTCAATCCATAAGGGGAGCTGGATTTTCTCGGCGCCCCCTCCAGGGAGCCGAGCTTTTCCACGACTGTTGATTTTCCGGTCTGCGAGGGTCCAAGCACGGTAAAGCAGCGCATCGGCATTCCTCCAACTGCCATAAACACAATTTTCACATAGGATGCCCTGAACCGCTGCAAGGCGCCAGAGGTGTTCATGGGCGCGTGCTTTATCTCGACGAGCATGGTCGAAGCATACCTGGCCCGCCGGCCCAGGCGTTCTGCTTCGTGAGTACGAAAGTGAAAACGGCAAGGTCGGAGGCTTGCAATTTTTTCGCATAGGCATGAAGAACGATCGTGCCTTCCTGCAGCTTTTGGCAAAAGGCTTCGACACGAACGATGACGGCCGGTCTCGCCGCCGCACGATTGGCTTTGAAAGTCCTTTTGGCACGGACATTTCGCCATTTTTCAAAGTATTCTTGCCGAGAAACTTCAAAGGGTGCCAATTTTGCTCGATGGCTTCAATGAAGCTGGATCACTTCGAGCGGCAGGGAACAGAGCAACGGAGCGGGACCGTCGCGTTCGAGACGGTGCTCAGCGAGATGATCGCCCAGGGCTAAGAGTCCAAGAAACATCTTGATTACCGGATCATTTGGGAAGTTTGGCCAGGTGGCCGGACAACTTCTGCAATTGTGCCCATGCGATCCCGAAAGTGCCGTCGAGTGAACGGCGCTGACTTATCGCCGGGTCTTGGAGGGGTCGCCGCGATCATTTGCGGGAGATCGGTCATCGGCCGACGCCGGCCCCGGAGAGAAATACGTGTTCGACGAGCTTGAGCGTCCGCAGCATAGGATGCGTAATCAAAAGAATCTGGTTCTTGCCGGCGCACCGGGACTCGTCCTTGAATTTCTCGAGCCACGGATCCAGCCGACCTAGACATGCGTTTGACGCAAAAACGCCCGCGTCATGAGCGGGCGTCGAGCGGTCGGAGAGACTAAATGATGTGCGGTTAGCGCGCGATCGATGCACGGGCGAGGCTGCGGATGTCAGCACGGTCGATCCCAAGGTCCTGCAGCTCACGGCTAGACATGCGGCCGAGTTCGGTGACGGTCTGACGGAACTTGCGCCAGTTGTTGAAAGAGCGTGCTACGTTCATGATAATCCCCTTCCTGAGGGCTATGTGACGTCAGCAACCTTGCTTGGTTCCGGCGTCGTTTCGATGATCGGAATATAGGCGTTTCAATCGGTTTAAAACAGCGACAATCCCTCACCCCACCTATGCGCAGGACGCATAAGGTTTTCTTTTGCAACGGGAAATGCTCTTTTTTCAGCCTCGAACTTTTCACTAAGTAGGCGGGTTACCATCCCGGTTTTCTTTCAGTTGCACGGTTTCCTTCGGCCCACGTCCCAATCAACATTGTCATGAAGCGCTCGGCCGCGGGCGAAAGCGTCCCACCGCGACGACGCACAATGCCGATCGTTCGTGAGATTTGAGGATTGCCAATAGGTCTCGTGACGAGGAACGGGTGCTCTTCCTGTGGGGTGGCGAGTTTAGGCAGAACCGAAATTCCAAGCCCCGCTTCCACCAAACCAAGCGATGTCGAAAGATGTGTGACTTCATAGGACCAGCGCAGTTTCAGGTTCGACTTCGCCAGAGCGGCGTCAAGAAGCGTACGGTTGCCGCTGGACCGGTGAACTGTGATCAGTTGATAGGGCGCCAGATCGTCCCATTCGAGTTCGCTCTTCGCTGCCAGCGGATGATCCTTGCGTGCCGCCAGCACGAATGGATCTTCGATGAGCCTCTCGAAGATGAGGTCGGGATCTGAAAAGCCCATGATATTAATGCCGAACTCGACTTCCCCACGGGCGACTGCCTGCAGTCCGTCGGTGGCCGGGAGATCGAGAATGCGAAAACGAATGTTCGGATACTCGGCGCTGAATTGCTTGATGACGGTCGGCAAAAAATAGAAAGCAGCCGTCGGCAGACATGCGATTGTCACGAGGCCGCTGCGCTGAGATCCGACATCGCGCACCGCAAACAGCGACGTGTCGAACTCCTCAAGCATTCGTCGCACCAAAGGTATCAGTTCCGCGCCAAGGGCGGTTGTCGAGACATGACGCGTGGTGCGCTCGAGCAAAGGCGCCCCGATTGCCAGCTCGAGCTTCTGAATTCGACGACTGAGCGCCGGCTGGGACAGATTGAGCGCTTCGGCAGAGCGGTGGAAGTTTTCCAGTTCGACGACCGACAGAAACGCGCGCAGATCCAGTATCTCGCAATTGATGCTCATAACGCATCATTCCCTCTGATATTCGCATTTCCCATATCAATCATTTTGCCGCTTACTGCAACAAAGAAGCTGATTGATATATAAATCACATCAGTATGCGGGTACAACCATGAACGACCTGATTTCCATTCCCTGCGTTCTGATGCGAGGCGGCACCTCCAAAGGACCGTTCTTTCTCGTATCCGATCTTCCATCGGATTCGCGGCAACGCGATCAGATCCTGCTTTCAGTCATGGGTTCGGGTCACCCTCTGCAGATTGACGGTATTGGCGGCGGCAACCCCGTCACCAGCAAGGTTGCCATCGTCGGCCCGTCAACTGTGTCCGATGCTGATGTCGATTATCTGTTCGCCCAAGTCCGCATCGATCAGCAGTTCGTGGATATCTCGCCCAACTGTGGAAACATGCTTGCGGCCGTCGGGCCGTTCGCGATCGAGGCCGGACTGGTCAAGGCGGCGACGGGCGTAACCCGCGTGCGCATTCACAACGTCAATACCGGCAAACTCATCGAAGCGGAGGTTCCGACCCCCGATGCCCGCGTTGCCTACATGGGAGATGCCTCGATCGACGGCGTGCCGGGCAATGCGGCACCGATCGCGCTGACCTTCATGGATGCGGCCGGGGCACGCACAGGCAAACTTTTCCCGACCGGCAACCCGTGCGACACGATTGATGGCATCGATGTGACCTGCATCGATTGCGCGATGCCGATGATGCTGCTCGAAGCCGCGGCCCTCCGTGTGACGGGAAACGAACCTGCAGCCGAGCTTAACGCCAACGGCGCAATGCTGCACCGACTCGAAACGCTACGGCTTGAGGCTGGCCGTCGTATGGGCATGGGCGATGTCAGCAACCAGGTCACGCCCAAACCGGTGTTGATCTCCACTCCCAACAAGGGCGGAGATCTCGGCGTGCGCTATTTCATGCCGCACCAATGCCACCCGTCTCTTGCAACAACCGGCGCGGTTGGGATTGCCACGGCCTGCATCAGCGACGGAACCGTCGCTGCGCAACTGATCGGCAATCGCAAGCCGCCGGTCATCCTCGTTCTCGAACATCCAAGCGGTCGTTTGGAAGTAAAACTGGATACCCGCGACGGCAAGACAGTTGCCGGAATCCTGCGGACGGCCCGACGCCTCTTCGAGGGCCGGGTCTTTGCAAAACCTATCGCGCAAGTGGTTTGCGCTGCATAATCGGAAGTGGTTGCCGGGAGGGCGCCACGCATCAGGGAGGAATACACATGCGCAAACTTATACTCGCCCTTGCGGCAACGGTCGCTTTTGCCGGTTCGGCTTTTGCGGAACCTGTGCGCATCAGCGTCGGGTCCTACAACCTCAACAACCTGCCCTTCCCGGTCGCAGCTGGCCTAGGTCTTTACGAGAAGGAAGGTCTTGAGGTGACCGTCGAAAACTTCGCATCTGGCGGCTCCAAGACGCTGCAGGCGCTTGTTGCCGGCTCCACGGATATCGCTGTCGGCTTCTACGACCATACGATCCAGATGCAGTCGCAGAACAAGGCGGTGGTCGGCTTTGTCCAGCTTGCGCGCAATTCTGGCCTGGTTCTGGCCGGCGGGAAAAACTCATCCTTCGATCCGACCAAGCCGGAAACGATCAAGGGCGCGAAGATCGGCATCACCGCACCGGGATCATCTTCCGACTTCTTCGTGCGCTACTACCTGCAGCGCAACAATCTTTCGGCCGACGACATCTCGCTGATCGGCGTCGGTTCCGGCGCGGCCGCAGTCGCGGCCCTCGAGCAAGGTAAAGTGGATCTTCTGGTCAACTACGATCCCGCGGCGACCTTTATCGAGGCAAAGGGTGTCGGCAAGATTTTGATCGACGCCCGCAGCGACGAGGGAGCAAAGGAGATCTATGGCGGAATTTATCCGACCGCCGTCCTCTATGCGACACAGGCCTATATCGATGAGAACCCGGAAACCATCCAGAAGGTCACGAACGCGACCGTCAAGGCACTGGCATGGATGAACACACATAGCGCTGAAGAGATTGTCGAAAAACTGCCGGAAGAATTCATCTCCGGCGACCGGGACACCTATGTGAAGGCCGTCCAGAATGCCAAGCCGATTTTCTCGGTGGACGGCAAGTTCAGCGAGACCGACACGCAGACGCCGTTGGCCGTCCTCAAGAGCTTCAACGAAAAGGTTGCTGCCGCAACAATCGATCTTTCCAAAACCTACACGAACGCTTTCGTGGACAAGGTAACGGATAAGACCACCAATTGATCCTAGGAGGAGGCCATGTCTTTGGCTGTCGTAAACCCCATGCCTATCCCGACGGGACAGCAAAATGCAAAGTCGATGGTATCGATCGACGCCGTGACAATGTCATTTGGTTCCTATGTCGCGGTGCAGGACGTCAACCTCACGGTTGCCGATGGCGAGTTTCTCGCCATCGTCGGCCCGACCGGTTGCGGCAAGAGCACTATTTTGAACGCGATCGCAGGTCTTCTGAAACCCGCGAGCGGTACGGTGACGATCGACGGCACGCCGGTAAAGGGCGTGCAGAATGACATTGGCTATCTCTTCCAGCAGGACGCGCTGCTTCCGTGGAAGACATCCATCGAGAATGTCGAGCTCGGCCTGATGTTCAGGGGTGTTGGAGCCACTGAGCGCCGTGAGCGTTCGATGAGCTGGCTTGCCAAGGTCGGGCTGAAGGGGTTCGAACACCGCTATCCGCACCAACTCTCCGGCGGCCAGCGTAAACGTGTCCAGATGGCGCAGGCCCTCATTGCCGGTCCGAAGGTGATCCTGATGGACGAGCCCTTCTCCGCGCTCGACATCCACACGCGGCACCTTATGCAGAATGAGTTGCTGCGCCTTTGGCAGGAAGAACGCCGCGCCGTGGTCATGATTACGCACGACCTTGAAGAGGCCATCGCGCTGGGAGACCGCGTCGCCATTCTGGCCGCCGGCCCTCGATCGCGGGTCATCGAAAGTTTCCCGGTCGATCTCGAGCGGCCACGGGATGTGGCAGAGATCAAACTCGATCCACGCTTTATGGATCTGTATCGCAATATCTGGGCTTCCCTGCGTGGCGAAGTGGAGAAAAGCTATGAACGTCGGGACTGAACGCACTATCCAGCTCGGTATGCTGGTTTTTATCCTCGGTGGCTGGCAGCTCGGCGTGACCGCCGGCTTCATTGATGTCTTCTTTTTCCCGGCGCCACTCGATATCTTCAATCAGATTGTCAGCTGGATCGTTGACCCGGGCTTTTACAAGCACGTCTCGATAACCCTGACGGAAACAGTGCTCGGTTACATCATTGGCACGGGCCTTGGTGTCGCCGCTGGTGTATGGCTCGGTCTCAGCCGGAGCGCCGCCCGGATCCTCGACCCGTTCATCAAGGGGCTCAACGCCGTTCCGCGCGTGGTGCTTGCCCCGATTTTCGTTCTTTGGCTCGGGCTCGGCCTTTGGTCGAAGGTGGCGCTTGCCGTAACACTTGTTTTCTTCATTACCTTCTTCAACGCCATGCAGGGCGTCCGCGAAGTCAACCCGGTGGTCCTCGCGAATGCAAGGATCCTCGGAGCCAAACCTTCCGATCTATTGCGGCATGTCTATTTCCCCGCAGCAGCAAGCTGGATCCTGTCGTCGCTTCGTACCTCCGTCGGTTTCGCGGTCGTCGGCGCCATCATTGGCGAGTATCTTGGCTCCTCTGCAGGACTGGGCTACCTGATCGCGCAGGCGGAAGGCAACTTCGACGCGGTGGGGGTGTTTGCCGGCATCATCATCCTGGCCATGTTCGTGCTCATCATCGATCGAATTCTCGATGTTCTGGAAGGCCGGCTCATCAAGTGGAGACCGAACGCCGCAGAAGAGAGAGCGGCGTAACAAATCGAATTAGTTTCCATGTGAGTTCTGATTGGGGGTGCCGCCATCGGCACTCCGTTCTTTTTGGCCTTGTGTTAGAAAGTACCGCCAGCTCCCGATTGATATGCTGGCTCAAAGTTGGAATCGTGGGCGTATTAAGCAGCCATTGGTTAACACCTCAATTGGATTGGCTTCCAAAAACGCGTTGACCACGTGGCATGCCTTATGATGCCCACTTGTCCTGTGGTGACCTTGTCCGTCGGGATAAGCTTGAGTTCGGCGACAAGCGCATCGCGATACGGGACGATCTGCGTGATTGCCTTGCAGACGCAATACCAGCGCCAGATGCGTTGACGGCGAGTAGTGTACGATACCAGCTTGCGAAGTGCTGAAAGCTGAGTGTTCTACCATTATGTAAGGCTCATAACTGGACGAAGCGGCGGCGTATGTACAGCGGAACGGAAACATACCTCGGCACGTTTGCGGAGAAGTATTTTGCGGCATTGCAATAGCTGATAACGCACTGCAATATAACTGTTACAAATCTGTGCAGTTGGGGTGCCGTGTGATGAGGATTTGCATCTATAAGTCGGAAAGAGCCCCTGAGCTTACCCTCTTGCTGCGAGAGGGCCTGCCTCTACCGCTCGATACCAAGATAGACAAATGGACCAAAATCAAGGTCGTCACCGACAGGGAAATGAGAGCAGACCTTTTGAATCAAGTTGGCGGCGCGGGGTACGCGTTAGTTCGGCTTGCCGCGATTAGGCAACATTAGGCAATAGCACTGCCTTGTTGCCGCGTTATCACGACACTGCCATCGCATCGCGAGGCTTTGTCTGCTGGAAACACGCACCCAGGCGCTCGTGCGCGGACCGGCCGCCACATTGCCCACCTCGGACTGAAAGTTGCCTGGTGAATTGCCGCTCCAGAACCAATATGAACCGTTGCTCGGCTCAACTATTAAAAATCTACTCTTTAGTAGCCACAATATGGTCGTTGCTCGATATCAACACCGACCCGGTCGTGTTGTTTGACGTAAATGACTTGGCTATCGTCATTTTGCCATGCGGAAAGGAATTCTATGCGACGGATTGGCCTGATCCTTGAAGACGGGTTTCAGCTTATGGGGCTGGCGGCCCTTGCTGCCTTCGAACTCGCTAATGCCGAACTCGGCGAAGAAGGTTATCAGTTGACCGTCTTATCGGAACACGGCGGCACTGTCAGGTCTTCGATGAACACGGGCATCGAGACCGTGGCGCTGGGCGTCATGCCCGACACGCTGATGGTGGCGGGCGAACTCGTTCCCTCTCCCATCTCCTCAGGGCTGCGTGGCTATCTGGCGCGCGCCGGCAAGGAGGCACGCAGGGTTGCCGGCGTCTGCACCGGTGCTTTCGTGCTGGCTGAGGCCGGTCTGCTGGACGGCCGCACCGCCACCACCCACTGGGCGCATGCACCCAACCTCAGATTCCGATTTCCTAAAGTTACCGTAGACGAGGACCGAATTTTCATCCGCGACGGCAATATCTGGACCTCAGCCGGAATGTCCTCGGCCATCGACCTGACGCTGGCGCTGATCGAGGACGATCATGGATCGACCCTTTCGCGAGCGATTGCCCGCAAACTCGTCGTCTATCATCGGCGCCCCGGCGGCCAATCTCAATTCTCGGCGCTTCTGGAACTGGAGCCACGATCCGACCGGGTGCAGCGTGCCCTGACCTATGCCCGGGAGAACTTGCGCAATCCTCTCTCGGTCGAGGAACTTGCAGAAGCAGCCAGCCTGTCGCCCCGTCAGTTCAGCCGGATTTTCCGTGAGGAAACCGGTCAGTCACCGGCCAAGGCCGTCGAGATGCTGCGCCTGGAAGCTGCGCGCGTTATGCTTGAAGAGGGCCGGCATCCGATGGACATCGTGGCCCGTGATACCGGCTTTGCCGACCGCGACCGCATGCGCCGTGCCTTTCTGCGCAGCTACGGGCAGCCGCCCGCCAGCCTGAAGCGCAGCCTCAAACTGATGGAAGACAGCGCGGCGGCATGACCGGATTTGCCGTTCTCCGCCGATCGACGAGTCATCCACTTTGATAGCGCAGGCGTGGGCCGATCCGAAGGGCGCGCCCCCGAAACGATTGCCGGAATAGCAGCTGTCGCGACTGAGGTAATCGTCCGGATTGTCGCTTCAGCATCAGGTCATGACACGCGGGGTCAACGACGCGACGAATTTTTATCCGGCTGGGGTGTTCTGTGGCAAGGCGTCGATTGCAAGGATTGCGGCGCATGCCCGTCCAGGACGACCGTGGTTAACCACAGAAGCTCTCCTCACCCAGAGCAATCTGCACTTGGCAGCGCGTTCTTTCCCAAGGCGAAGGATCCGCGCATGCCGATCCTGGTCGCCAGGCGCCCATGACGTGATGCCTCTCCTTCGTTCACTCACAGCAGGCGCCGGACGCCAGGCTGATCCTCTATTCTGATGCGGGTCACGCATTCCTGTTTCAGGAGATCGAGGATTTTGCCGTAAAGATCTATCTCTCCTCGCCTGAGGCCGCAACGTCACAGCCGTTCTAGGCAATACCCGGCCCCGTGCCGGGCTTTTATGTCGTCAAAAGGCCCATGTCCTGATTTGCCGTTTTTATGTCATTTGAGCCGCGACAGTCAGCACGCATAGTGAACCCATCGACGGCGCCATGGCGGCACGAGATTTGAAAGAGAAGGACGATTCCATGCAGATGACCGGCAACACAATCTTCATCACCGGCGGAACCTCCGGTATTGGCCGGGCGCTCGCCGAGGCATTCCATGTGCTTGGCAACAAGGTCATCATCGCCGGCCGGCGCAAGGCTCTGCTTGATCAAGTGGCTTCTGCCAACCCCGGCATCGATGGTGTGGAGCTCGACATCTCGGACGCGGCCGACATCGACCGTGTCGCAGCACAGCTGGTCCACGACTATCCCACACTGAATGTCTTGATCAACAATGCTGGCATCATGCCGTTCGACGATCCTTCCGCGACCATCGATGACAGCGTGTCGCGCCGGATTCTCGACACCAACCTGCTTGGCCCGATACGCTTGACGTCCGCGCTGATCGAGCATCTGAAGGCCCAGCCCCGCGCGACGATCATCCACAACACCTCCGTCCTTGCCTATGTGCCAATCGCGACCAACGCCGTCTATTCGGCCGCGAAGGCCGCGCTGCATTCCTACTCTCTGTCGCAGCGCTTCATGCTGAGAGATACGAGTGTCACCGTGCAGGAAATCGCGCCGCCGTGGGTCGATACCGATCTCATCAAGAAGAGCGGCGATCCTCGCGCCATGCCGCTGAATGCCTTCATCGTGGAAACCATGAAGGGTCTTGCGACCGATGCGCCGGAGGTTTTCGTCGAGGGAATCCGCGCGCTGCGTGACAATCCCGGTCTGAACGAACACGCGCTGGTCAATGGCTTCAACGCCGAGATCGCCGCAAACCCGATCCCCTTCTGAGATCTCCATCCCGTCAGTGCCAGAGCCCGCAGACGGCGGGCTCTGACGTCAAGGAGCTTGAAAGCCATGTCTGCGTCGCTCGCCCACACCTCCCACGATGGATTTGTTCGCGCGGGATTCCTTGCGCTCGGGAGCTTCGCCATCGGCACCGAGGGTTTCATGATCGCGCCGCTCTTGCCGGTCATGGCCGAGGACTTCCGCATGGCCGTACCGGCGGTAGCCCATTGGCGTTCAACACGTCAACTATGTATTTTGGTTCTCCGTGGGAATCGGGCTTGGCGCAGCCGTCCTAGGCATGGGCGTCATCTGGGATATCGGCCTACTGGCGGCCTCGGCGGAACTCGTCGCCTTCGCAGTGAATGCCGTCTTCGTCAGCAAGCGATGACTGCGATCGACAGATCGGACGCTTTCCTCCTGTCACAGCAATCGCCACATCCTCATCCCCTCGCCCACCGGCGATCATTTCGCCACGGAAACAGCTCGAAAGGAGCAATCCTATGACCTCTCGTATCGACACTCCGGCCGCCACCGCTGCGACCGGCGAAACAGCCGATGTCTTTGCCGCGACCCGCAAGTCCATCGGCATGGTTCCCAACCCCTATGCCGCCGTCGGCAGCCTCGACACCTCGGCCCTGCAGGCGATGCACAAGTGACGACTTTCGTGCTTCTCGATGTGCTGGCGGCCGTATCGCCAGGCACGTCCTGAATTGCAGTCTTTACGTCATTCTGAACAGGCCTGCCAAAACCTATCCTCTACGAACACACATCCAGCAACGGATGACGCAAAGGAACTGATCATGAGCACGACCCTCGAGACGGCCCCGACACTCCACGTTCAAGCTGGCGGCATCCGCTTCGCCTACCGCAAGCTTGGAGCAGAAAGTGGCGTTCCGCTTGTCTTCTTGCAGCATTTTACCGGAACCATGGATGCCTGGGATCCGCGCGTGGTCAATGCGCTTGCCGCCGACCGGCCTGTCATCGTGTTCAACAATGCAGGCGTGGGGACATCCACCGGCAACGTTCCCGACACCGTCGAGCAGATGTCTGCCGATGCCGAAAGCTTCATGGCGGCGCTTGGCCTGACCGAAGTCGACCTTCTTGGGTTCTCGCTCGGCGGCTTCCTCGCCCAGGTGATCGCTGCCGGTTCGGCGGTCAAGGTTCGGAAGCTCGTTGTCGCAGGTTCCGCCCCCGGAGGCGGCGAGGAACATCTCCTGCAGGTGGTTCAAGAAGCATTTTCGAAAAACGCCCGGGACGTGCGCCTTCCCCTCTTCTTTACGCCGAGCAAGGCGAGCCAAGCCGCAGGTTCCGCCTTTGTCGACCGCGCGGCCGCCCGCAGCCAAGGCCGCGACCCCGAAAGCGGTGATGCCGTGAGCAACCCGCAGGCGGCCGCGATCATCGCGTGGTGTGCAAACAAAGATGCCGACCACGCAGCCTTGAAGGCCATCCGCCAGCCCACCCTTATCGTGCATGGCAGCGACGACACGATGTTTCCGGCAGTCAACGCCTACGAGATGTTCAAGCACATGAGCAGCGGAACATTGATCATCTATCCAGACTCCGGCCACGGCGCTCTCTTCCAATACGCCGACACCTTCGTCGCGCACGTCCAGACCTTCCTTAACGCCTGAACGCTCATCCGCATCCATTCGAAGGGCCTTCTCATGAACACGCTTGCGCAGAAGATCATCGATGCCCATGGCGGCCTCGACACCTGGAAGACATTCACCGGCCTCACTGCGCATCTGAAGCAGGGCGGTGCGCTCTGGGACCTCAAGGGCCATGGCGGCAAACTCGGCGAGACCAATGTCACGGTCGGGTTGGGCGATGAATGGGCGTCCCACCATCCGTTCGGAGCCGATGGCAAGGTTACTCTGTTCCGGCCCGAGAAGGTTGAGATCAAGGACAGCTCGGGTCGGGTGCTTGAGGAACTGGAAGCCCCCCGCGCCTCATTCGCCGGCCACACGCTCGAGACGCCGTGGACGGACCCGCAGCGAGCCTACTTTGTCGGGATTGCCATGTGGACTTATCTCAATATGCCGTTCCTTCTGGCCGCTCCTGGCGTCGTTAGCGAACAGCTCTCCGACTGGAGCGAGAACGAGGAGACTTGGCAGCGTCTCAAGGTGACGTTCCCGAAGGGAATCGCAACCCACAGCACCGTCCAGACGCTTTACGTGGATGCGGACGGTCTGCTGAAACGGCACGACTACGACGTGGAAATCGCCGGCAACACGCCGGGTGCCCATTACATCGACGGCTACACGACGGTATCGGAGATCAAATTCCCAACCGAACGGCGCATTTTTCCGCGTCAGGCCGACGGGACATCGCTTCCGGAACCTCTCGTCGTGTCGATCGACCTTTCCGACATAACGCTGCGCTGAACGCCAGTCGGCGATAGCAATGCTGCCCGCCCCCAAGGAAAACGTGATGTATGTTCCTGAAGTCAGTCTGGCCGTCGCCATGGCAGCGATCATGGCCGCAGAGACCAAGGCGACCGAGATCGGCGTCCGGGTGGCCATCGTCGTGCTTGATCGCGGCGGAGAGCAGATCGCCATGGCGCGTATGGACGGCGCCTGGCCGGGGGCGTTCGATCTGGCCTTTGGCAAGGCTGAGACGGCTCGCTCGTTTCATGCGTCCTCTGCCGCATTCGTCCCGATGATCCAGCCGGGCGCGGGTCTTTTTACCGTCGGGAATGCCTGCGCCGGCAAATATGTCATCCTTCCCGGCGGCCTTCCGATCGAACTGGAAGGGCACGTCGCAGGAGCGGTCGGTGTGAGTGGCGGCTCCGGGGAACAGGACGCGCTCATTGCCTCTGCTGCGCTCGAAGCAACTGTCCTCGAGCAAGGAAAAACGTGACCACCAGACACTGGCCGCAATCACAACGGGTTGTTTGTCCGCAATGACGAAGGCGACCGGATGGGGTTAGCGCATCGAAAAGGATCTCCGTTATGACGACTGAATTGCTGATGCCGAGAACTGCCTCCTTTGTTGACATCGACGGCCTTAAGATCCGATTGGTCCGGTCGCCTTCGGACACAGGCCTGCCGGTACTGATCACAGCGCCATGGCCCGAGAGTATCTATGCCTTCAATCTCGTCTGGCCTCGGATCTGCGCCTTGGGTCCCGTCACGACGGTCGATCTTCCAGGCTTCGGCATGTCCGAGAGCAGGCCGGATCTGATGTCGCCCGAGACGATGGGTCAGTTCCTCATCCGGACGATGGATGAGCTTGGCATCGAACGCGCGCATGTCGTTGCGCCGGATGTCGGTACGCTGGCGGCGCTCTTCGCTGCGAGCAACAATCCGGAGCGCTTTGAAAGCATCGTCGGCGGCAGCGGTGGCATCAGTCTGGAGCTTCTGGGCGAACCGTTGCGGCAAATTGTAGAATCATCAAGGGACGACTTTGCCGGCTCGGATGGCGGCGAACAGGTCTATCAGCTGGCCAAGACCATGGCGCGGGGCCCCATCCCGGAGGTCATTCTGGAGGATTACCGGGCGTCTTCCAAAGGGCAGCGCTGGAACGAGGTCGCGGATTTTGTGCGCGCCTATCGTCGCGACCTTCCCCGATTGGCGGAGTTGTTGCCGACGATAGCGACACCGACATTGGTGGTTTCAGGAAAGGACGACCCGTACGTTCCGCCATCGAACGGGCAGTTTCTAAATCATCGCATGCCGCATTGCCGCGCCGAAGTGATCGAGGCCGGTCACTTCGTCTGGGAAGATGCAGCTGAGACCTATGGGAAGCTCATCTCTGAGTGGATCACCGGAAGCTATCGGGAGACATCTGAACCATCCCACAAACAGAGTAACTGTTCACAAGCCGCAGCAGCCTGTCAGGGTCGTCGGCAAGGGCATTGAACGCGATGAAAGCGGCGGACTGCCATAACCGTTTTCGCACTGGGCGGGTTTCAGCTCTTGAGCCATTACGATCCGTCGCCCGTTTAACGCAAAAGCCGGCGGCCCGCTTAGGCTGGCCGCCGAGCTTCACATGAATCTCTTCATGATGGACTAAGCCAGTCCTCCGCTCAAGTTCGGAAGGCTATGCGTCGCCCGAATGAGATCAGCCGCCCGCTCTCCGATGACAACGCAAGGTGCCATCGTATTTCCAGTTGTGATCCGCGGCATGATCGAGGAGTCTGCGATGCGCAGGCCATCGATGCCGTAGACCTTGAGCTCGCTGTCGACCACCGACATGCTGTCGCGTCCCATTTTGGCTGTGCAGGATTGATGCCAATAGGTCACGGCCGAACGCCGGATAAAGTCGATCATCCCCGATCGGTCGCGCCCGCCCGGAGCCGCCTCGCCTGTCACCAGTGGCGAGAAGGCATCACTGTTTCCGAGTTCGCGACACAATTCCACCGCAGCCAAGGCAGCCGCCATGTCTTCCGGCGCGCTGAGAGAATTCGGTTCGATCAGGATAGGGTCATTTATATTGGGGCCGGAGAGCCGCAGTCGACCACGGCTTTTTGGCTGGGCGAGACCGCTAAACATCGTCCAGCCATGTTGCCGTGTTTCGAGGCCCGTCTCGATCGGGGACGGCACAGCGAACTCCAACTGGCACTGAAGAATGTCCGGCTGCGCAAGCCGCGAGTCGGTTTTCCAGTAGAGTTTTGCTTCGCAGCCGCTACCACCGACGGCTTCTGGTTTTCGATATGCCCACGTGCACCCGAATGCGAGATGATCCTGATGATTGCGCCCAACGCCAGGTAAGTGTTGAACCACGGGAATGCCGTGGGCTTGCAGCTCATCTTCCGGACCTATGCCGGACTGCATCAACAATTTCGGAGTGTTGATCGCGCCTAGCGACAGTACCGTTTCGCAACGCGCCGTGAATTGATGCCGCTGAGCATCGATGAGAACCTCGACTCCCGTCACGCGCTTGCCATCGAAAATGAGGCGCGTGACCAGTACGTCGGTCAGCACAGTCAGGTTTGGGCGCGACATGAGCGGGCGGACATAGGATCCAAAGACAGACTCCCGCTTGCCATCCCGGATCCGCAGCTCAGCGATAGATGCGCCGCCCGGGCCCTCCATCATTTCACCGTTCGGGCTATCGTAGACGGGAATGCCGATAGTGGATGCCGCACTCAACAAGGCCCCCGCGATCGGTTGGGGCGCCTGCGGCTGCGCTACGTAGGCCGGTCCTCCCACGCCGCGACGCGCTGGGTCCGGAGCGCCCTGCCAATCTTCGATCCGGCGATAGTAGCCGAGGATGGACTGATAACCCCACGCGTCATCGCCGGCTTCAGCGGCAAAGTAGTCCCAATCTCCCTTGTGTCCTCTGGCCCACACCATGACATTGATGCTCGAACCGCCACCGAGCCCTTTGCCCATGCTGAGAGGAAGACGTCGACCGTCCAGGCCAGGTGCCGGTTGTCCGACAAAACCCCAGTCCCGGACCGAGCCGAGATTGAGCGGCCACTGCGCAGGGTTTGTAACGGTCTCGGCCGCATCGTCCCCGCCTGCCTCCAGCAGCAGGACACTTGCGTTTTCATTCTCTGCCAGTCGTGCGGCAACAACGGAGCCGCTGGACCCGGCGCCGCAGACGATGAAGTCGAAAACAACATCGACCTCGCTCTGAGGAATGGGCGGATTTTCGGGTGCCTTCTTGTCATGACTATTCGGCTTCACGTGGTTACCTCCGTGAATGGATTGAGGAAAATTGTAAAAGTGTTGGGGAATCGGGCAATGGATCCTTGTCCGAGATCGTGCGGCCTTTTATGTGCTCGCTTGGCCCGACCCCGCTCGGTTCGACAGCCCTTGCTCGTCGTCATCGGGACAGTGCGGCTGTCCCGATGAAACTGCGTCTGTCATTACTTCTTCGCTGAGACAGCCGTGGCTGCCTGAGCAATGGTATCCGCGACCACCGTCGGCTGCGTCATGAACAGGGCGTGGCTCGCTGACACCTTGGTGATCTTCGCCTTGATGCGTTCCGCCATGTGGATCAGCATGGCCTGATCGAATGCCTTATCCTCGGTAGCAATCACAGCCCAGCTGGGCTTGGTGTGCCAGGCAGCATGTTCGAGCTTCGTGCCGAACGCTGACATGTTGATCGGGACTTGCGCATCCCTCATGAACGCAACATCCGCATCGCTGACGTCATGAGCGAAACCAGCCTTGAACTTTTGCGGACTGACATATCCAAAGCCATCCTTCGTGGTCTCGATGACGAATTCCGATGCGGGAGCAAATCCTTGGTATTGTTGAGCCGTTGTCTCGCCTGCATCAGGAGAGAGAGCCGAGACGTAAACGAGGCCTGCAACCTTTGCATCAATTCCAGCTTCCGTGATGACCGTGCCGCCCCAAGAATGACCAACGAGAATGACCGGACCATCCTGCCGTTCCAGCACACGCTTGGTAGCCGCGACATCGTCTTCGAGAGATGTCAGGGGGTTCTGAACAATGCTGACGCGATATCCACGCTTCGTGAGAATGTCGTAAACACCCTTCCAGCCAGAGCCGTCGGCGAAGGCGCCGTGGACGAGCACAACGTTTTTCACGGACTGGTCTTGAGGAATGGTGTCGCCGGCGTTCGCCGGCAATGCGGCTGCGGACAGTGAGGCTGCAGCAGCAATTGCGGCTACGGTGGTCGTGGTCATGCGTGTCATGGCTGTCTCCTCGTTAATTGCGATAACTGTTATCGCGATATACATAAGCTGCCAGACTTTAGATGGCGCGTCAAGATAATTCTTATCGCGATATTTAATTTTGCTGTTGCATAGGTTATATATAGATCCACAGGAGCTCAGAATGACCGAACGCCATAACGACCCACCCCCCCTGCACGACCAACTGTGCTACGCGATTTACACTGCCGGAATTGCAATCCAGCGCGCCTACAAACCTCTTCTCGACGAGTTGGGCCTGACGTACCCGCAGTACCTCGTGCTCAATGTGTTGTGGAGCGAAGATGGGCAGACGGTGGGTGCCATTGCCAACGCCCTTGCCCTGGAATCCAGCACGCTGACGCCGCTTCTAAAGCGCCTTGAGATATCCGGCCTATTGCGCAGGACGAGAAACCTGAGCAACGAGCGCCAGGTGTTGATTGCTTTGACCGACGAAGGCCGGGCATTGCAGCACAAGGCTGGCTGTCTCAGCGATACCTTGCTTGCTGCCTCGACCCAGACACCGCAGGACTTGGCCGCTCTGAACCGCGACGTGCGTTATCTGCGCAACGCGATCTACTCCCAGATCGGCGGGTGGGATGCGCCGACCTGATTTGCCGTGCATGTCGGCGCCTAGGCTGTTGGCACTGTCCCTCCATCGATTGTATATTCGGTACCAGTGATCGACGCAGCGCGGTCGGAGGCGAGGAAGGCAATGAGGTTTGCGACCTCTTCCGGCTTTGCCGGCCGCCCCAGCGGAATGCCGCCCAGCCCGTCCATGATCATCTTTTTGCCTCCCTCAAGGTCAGTTCCCGCCTGCTTCGCCAGGCGCTCGGCAAGATGGACCGAAGCTTCCGTTTCGATCCAGCCTGGCGACACCCGAACGACGCGAACACCTTTTGGCGACACTTGCTTCGACATTGCTTTGCTGTAGGTGGAAAGTGCTGCCTTGGCTGCAGCGTAGGCAGTCGTCGATTCCGGAAGCGGCAGAACCCTCTGGATGGATGTCACATGCACCACCACACCGTTTCCCCGAGCGACCATGTCCGGAACCAGTTGCCGATCCAGGCGAACGGCCGGAAAGAGGTTGAGCGACAGCTCCTTATGCCAGTCGTCTTCCGACAATGCAGAAAATCCGCCTCCGGCTGCAGAAGAGCCACCCAGCATATGGACGATGACGTCGACGCCGCCATGGCGCCGCCGCGTGGCCTCTGCGACGATTGCACATCCCTCTTCGGTGGTCAGGTCGGCCTCGACGAACAATTCTTCCGGCAGGTTTTTCGGGCGGGCCCGCGCTGTCGTCAGCACCTGCGCGCCGAGTTCCCGAAACAGTCTGACGGTCGCGGCGCCTGTACCCTTGGTTCCAGCCGTAATGAGGGCACGTTTGCCCCTCAGGTTGAGAAAGTCGGTCATGAACGGATCTCCAGCCTGACGATCCTGTCGTCCTTGATGGTGAAGTCGTGGGTGAGCATCACCGGGCTACCGGGAAAGTGGCCGCTCACCCTCGCCCGGACGAGTGCCTTGTCGCCTTCAACCATGAATTCCACGGGTTCTGCACGGTATTGGGTGGCCTTCTTCGCAGCCACCCACCATCCACGGATTGCAACAATGCCATGATGGCGCGCATTTTCGTCCTCGACCACCGCTTCAATTGCAAAGGTGTTCAACAGCGTATCCACGTCGCTGCGGCTGTCTGCGTCAAAGTAAATGTTCACAATATCGGGCATATCCATCCTGTTTCTCCTCATGATCTGACCCGATAGTTAGCGCTCGACCATTGCATGAATAAGTGGGATAAACCGGCATGCGATATTGAACAGATCGGGACAATGGAACAGGCCAGCCTGAAGGAACTCGAAGCGGCCGCCGCGATCGCGCGGCGCGGGACATTCCGCGCAGCCGCCATCGATCTCGGCATGTCCACGACCGCGCTGAGCCACACGATAGGCAGGCTTGAGGCGGGACTGGGTGTGCGACTGTTCAACCGCACTACGCGCAGCGTGTCGCTGACAGATGCCGGCAGGATCTTTGTGCAGCAGGTCGCGCCATCGCTCCAGGACCTCTATGCCGCTCTGGATCTGGTGCGCTCGCAACGCGAGACACCTTCCGGAACGATAAGGATCAACGCCGCCCCGTTTGCCGCGCGCGCCATCATCTCACCGCTCGTGCTTGAGTTCCTGCGCCGCTATCCCGACATGAATATCGATATCGTCACCGAAGGAAAAATGGTCGATATCGTCAAGGACGGTTTCGATCTGGGCGTCAGGGTTGCAGGCCTCGTTCCCAGCGACATGATCTCCGTTTCGCTCGGCCGCCCTCAACGACACGCCGTGGTTGGTTCTCCTGAGTATTTCGAGCAGCATCGCAAGCCCGTGGTTCCTCCTGATCTTCTCAATCACAGATGCATTCGTGTTCGATTGCCGGACGGCTCCTTGTTTAGATGGCGTTTTGAGAAGGACGGCGAGCAAGTGCAGATTGATGTGCGGGGACCGCTTGCGCTTGATGAAGCCAGCCTGACAAGGACTGCGGTGCTTGAAGGTGCCGGCGTCGGCTATATTTTTGAACAAGACATTCTTCCGGAGATCGAGGCGGGGCGCGTCATCCGTATTCTGGAAGATTGGACGCCCCCGTATCCAGGGCTTTGCCTGTATTATCCCGGGCGCCGAAACCTCTCGGCCGGAGTCAGAGCGTTCTTGGAATTAGCTCGTGAACTCTCGCGACCGGCAGCCGGGTGAACCCGTCGTCGACGGCGACGCGGTGAAATGCGATGGGCGGAACATGCGGCTGCTGGGAGAAGGCTGTCCGTTCGGGTATTGATACTGGCCGAGCGCGGCCTGAAAGCGGCGTTCAGCGGCGCGGGGACAACACACCTACGCACTTCAAGCTGTCCGTGTACTTGCTCGGCGTCTCGCTCTCGTCGCTGACCGACGAGCAGTCCAGCGCCGGGACCGAGGGGAGCCCGCAACTCGATCTCAAACTTAACAGGACCAAGGCGCCGAAAACGAAAAAGCCTGCCGCGGGGGAGGTGCGGCGAGCGCCTGGCAGGATTATTTCGGTCGGCAGGGCGTTCCCTCGAACAGGCGATCAAGCGGCTCGCCAAGAAGCAGGCCGCTTGAACGCGCAGTCCGTCAGACACCATAGCGCCGATCGAGTTCTTTCAGCGCGGACTGTACCTCATCGATCGAAATCGGCTCTGGCGTTCCCGGCACCTGCCGCAGGGCCGGCTTCGAGTCGATAGCGTAAAAGTCGGAGGCCCAGGCCGCGAGGATCGCCCGCTTATCATCGACGGAAAGAGCCGGCTCTCTCACCACATCGATTGGCCGCTGAAGCTGCATACCCTGAAGCAAGACCGCGGGTCCCATCGCCATCGCGTTGCTGGCCGCCTGCTGCAACATGTCGTACGTCATCGGACCGCCTCACTGTACGTGTGGATCCCGGTCACGCCGCAGGCGTGAGGCCGCGAACATATTGGTGTCCGGGGCCAGCAGATCGTGTTTCTCGGCGAAGGCCAAAAACAGGCCACGCGCGGTTTCTGCTTCAATCTCGCCACACAGTGCCGCACTGCAGGCCTTGAGGGCAATCGCATGCGCGCTGTCCCTGAGTGACGTCGGCCACTCGGAAAGATGCCGGTAGGCATCCATGACGTTGCGAACCTCCGCTGGGTAGCCAAGGCCAACGAGAATGGAAACAGGCCGTCTAAACATATCGGGTTTCATCGCTCTCTCCTTCCCAACCCGGAATGTTGATGGGGCGCCGACGTGGCGGCGCCCTCGTTCTGCGGTCAATGCGGGTCAAGCTGCCTTCTGCGCCTCGATCTGCGCCGGGGCGGCCGAAGGCACCAGAGCAGGCTCGGTCTGGATGGAGATCTTTCGCGGCTTCAACGCCTCCGGGATCTCGCGAACCAGATCGATCGACAGGAGACCATTGTTCAGATCCGCTCCGTTGACCCTGACATGGTCGGCGAGTTCGAACCGGTGCTCGAACGGCCGGGCGGCAATACCGCGATGCAGGTAGCCCTCGGCAGCCGCCTCCTGCTTCTTGCCGGTCACGGTCAGAAGGTTGGACTGGAAGGTGATGTCGAGATCGTCCCGGGCGAAGCCTGCCACCGCGATCGAAATCCGGTAGGTGTCGTCGCCGGTCTTGACAATGTCATAGGGCGGCCAGTCGCTGATCGACCGGGCGCGCTGGGCGTTTTCCAGAAGATTGAAAACTCGGTCGAAGCCGACGCTCGAACGGTAGAGCGGTGCATAGTCGTAAGATGTTGCCATAGCCATATCCTCCTTGAGCAACATGGATATGGAAGCGCCGAAAGCGGCGCTCCCAGCGAGGCCAGCCCTGATTCAGCAGCTGGCGGCAATCGATTTGGTTTTTGAGAATTTCGGATTCAAGAGTGGCGGCAGAAAAAAATTGCTCGTTTTCGGCTTCTGCCACCAGCTCGATCCAACTCATAAACGACTGCATTATCCTGAACTTCGCGCAAGGTGTTTTAGGATGCGTGACGCATTCGCCGTCGTCGGTCCAGCCCCGGAATTCGATCTCGACAATCAGCATCGGCTGGGCGAAGACGTGGCCGCGACGAAGCCGCAAGCAGCAGCAGCCGATGCCGCCGCGCGGCGAGGCAGACTTAGCACCAGTCGCACGCCTCTTGTCCGGCGAACCCGGATCGGCCGCTCAGTCGTATCCCCCAAGAAGCGCCTTTTCGATCGATCGGGTGTCCATCAAATGCCAACAGATCAGCGCCCCGCCTCCTCGCGAATTGCGTGCGGAATGACTGTCTTCGAACGCCCATTTCATCCCTTTGTTCCTGTGACGCCGTCGGAGCCCGTGAATACAAGCCGAAGAGCTACGAAAACCTTGAGGGGACCAACTTGACGGGCTCGATTGCCTGGAAGGACGGAAAGCCCCTGCCGCAGCTGCACCCAACCATCTGTTGGCGGTGGAGGTCGGGCGTGGTTCGATGAACACCCATGTCAGGATCCTACCATCCCGCCTTGAACGCGTCGACGCGATCGGCGCCAACGTCCTGCAACTCGGTCCGGCCGGTTTTGACACGAGGCTGGCTGCGCTGCCTCGTTTAGTCGCTGATAACGCGGCGGGGGATGGACAGTCGAATCGAGAGTCCATCAGGCATCCACTCGCGCGAGATATCGACCCCGACGCTCTTTCCGATTATCTGCTCAAGCCGGCTTCCAAAACCGATCGAACGTGGCTCTGACGTAGGCTGTAGAGGACCACTGCTCTCCAGCCAGACGATCTCGAGGGTGTCGCCCTTCACCGCCGCTGCTATCTCCAGCTTTCCCTCTTCGACGGACAGCGCTCCATATTTCGCGGCGTTAGTCGCGAATTCATGGAACAGCAGCGCGAAGTTTGTAATTTTGGTGCCGCTGATGTCGATGTCATCTCCGATCAGCTGCCAACGATTGGCACCGTCCCGCTCATAGGGCGCGAGAATATTCGACAGAAGCTGAAAGAGGGTGGTCTCCGGAGCGCCGGTCGCCTCTTCACCGTTCAAACTCGGCAATGTCATCTCATGCGCCCGAGAGAGGGCCATCAACCTGTCCTTCATCCCCGCAGCGAGATCGGCAGTCGTCTTTGCCGTCCTTGCAGCAAGGGTGATGATGCTGCCGGTAATGGCAAACAGGTTTTTTACCCGGTGTTGCATCTCGCGCATTAGAAGTTCCTGACGCTCGGCGGCGCGCTTACGCTCCGATATATCGCGGGCAATTTTCGATGCGCCGATGATCTTTCCGTTGCCATCCCGAATAGGCGAGATGGTAAGAGAAATATCGATCAGGGTACCGTCTTTACGTCGTCGTATCGTCTCGAAGTGGTCGACGCGCTCGCCGGCTTGGATGCGGGCGAGAATGGCGGGTTCCTCGTCGAGGCGATCGGGTGGAATGACGATCGTGATCGGGCTGCCGACAGCCTCGTCTGCCATATAACCGAAAAGACGCTCAGCGCCCTTGTTCCAAGTCGTGATGACTCCGCTGAGGCTCTTGCTAACGATCGCGTCGTCGGAGGATTCGACGATCGCTGCGAGGAAAGCTGCAGCATTATGTCCGTGCTGCGCAGCTTCTATGTCGGCCTCCAGCTGTCGCAAACGGAGCTGGGCCTGGGCCTCGTGTTGCTGGTGATCGGAAATCGACATTTACGCCCCGTCAATAAAACGCATTTTGAAGAAATCGAGACGGTCGCGACCGCCAATGCACCGCGACCATATTCGCTAAACACCACTAACAACAGTTAGAATAATAATAAGGGTCGCAAATCCGTATGACGCCGTCCGAACGCGAGATCGCAGGCAAAATGCCTTCGCGTTGAAAAGTGCCGACCCGTTGATACCCAGCATCGAGAACACAGCCTGGAGCGTTGGCAAAGTGTCTGGCCATTACTGCGCGCCATGGAGGACGCGAAGAATACGAACCGCTGTTTCGGCAATTGCATACGCCGCGGCGTACGGCGTGCCAATGACAATGATCGATCGCCACACTTGCTGGCATCAGTACTTCGCGACCGGCGCGCGGCCCTATGGACAAGAGACAAGCGCCTGAGGGCAGCGGCCGAAAAGGCGGGCGCTTGGCTATACATTTTTGTCAACAGGCCCAACTGAATGCCCAAATAGACTGCTCCTGGGGACCGGAGCAGTTTCGATCCCACGCCTGAACCATAACGAACCGGTGCCCCGTTGTATCTTTCATGTGGGATGAAGCAACTCGCTGAGTGCCCCTGCGCATGAAGAATAAAGAGCGGAGTCCGGGCTTGTGTGGGCGGCCGCCATCAAGGTGATCATCGACATCGGCAACCCGGTTGCCTCCGACCTCTCGGGGCTTGTTACCCCCAGCGGCAGTTCTGGCGGGCAGGAGACCGCCAATCGCAAGCGTTCTACCCCGAGACTATCGAACAGAGATCGAAGCCCTTATCAAGGCGTGGCGGCCTGAGATCTGGCCGAAAGCCAAAGCTAGGCAGACGTCGCAGGCAGCTAAGATTACCTCGCCGCCCTCGCGGCCTGCTGCAGCAGTTTGAAGGCCGCGTATCGCCGCCCATGCCACTCGGCATCGTCCTTGCTTGGAAGGTGCACCTCGCCAAGAGTCGACATGCTTTGCATTGCCTCGTAGACCGAAGGAAAGTGGCCGCCGGCGACCGCCGCCAGAATCGCCGTCCCCAACAGAACTGGTTCCGGGGACGTCGAGGAGGTGATGACCGTCCCGGCGGCGTCTGCAAGGACTTGTCGGACTGTAGGATCTTGTCCAGCGCCACCACTTACGACGACGGTGTCGATCGAGATGCCTCTCGCGACCTGGGCGTCCAGAATCTGCCGAAGTCCGTAGCCAAGTCCGCAGACGCCCGCCAGATACAGTCCGACGAGGCTGTCGAGGTCGGACGCCATGCCTAGTCCCGCGATCACTGCGCGAGCGTTTGGATCAGCGAACGGAGCTCGATTGCCCAGGAACTCCGGTACGACATGCAACGATCCGACGAAATGCGGTAGACGGGACGCACCGCCCAATTCGGCCGCTTCGACGGCCAGCCATTGGGTCAGGTTCATCTTGCATTCCGACGCCCGTGCAGCAGCCTCGCAGGCGGCCGGATGGTGGAGGACAAGGTGGTCGATTGCAGCGCCGGCGGCTGACTGTCCTCCTTCATTGAGCCACAGACCGGGCGCCATCGCGGAATAGTAAGGACCCCACACACCATCGACGAATGCGGGCTCGGATGTCGTGGACATCGTGCAAGCCGACGTGCCGAAGACGTATGCCATGCGAGTCTGGATATTACCCGAACCGGTCGCGCCGACCGTCCCGATGCCGCCCGCGTGGGCGTCGATAAGGCCTGCGCCGACCGCGATACCTTCAGGCAAACCCAGTTCCGATGCAGCCTCCGCCGTCAGGCCATTTCCGAGCGGAGTTCCAGCATCGACGATCTCAGTGCCAATCCGGGCGAATCCTTCCTCAGCCAAGGATCCGAGCCCAATGCCTTCGAAGTAGGACGGGTCCCAACGACGCTCATGCGCCAGATAAGTCCATTTGCAGGTGACCGTGCAGACCGACCTTGCGATACTTCCGCTCGATTTCCAGGTCAGGAAGTCAGTAAGGTCCATAAATTGCCATGCGTTGGCAAAGGTATCCGGCATATTCTCTGCAAGCCAGAGAAGCTTGGGGGTTTGCATTTCGGGCGAGATCGTCCCACCCACGTAGCGGAGCACATCTGCTCCTGTCTGATTTATCCGGTTCGCCTGATCGACCGCGCGGTGATCCATCCAGACGATGATGTTGCGCTGAACATTGCCTGACGGGCTCACTGAGATCGCCTGGCCGTCCTGTCCGAGGACGACGAGAGAACACGTCGCGTCGAAGCTTATGCCCGCAACCGCGCTGCGATCAATCCCGGCATTCTCGACTGCTTTGCGAACGCTTCCGCATACGGCCTGCCAGATATCGGCGCTGGACTGCTCGACAATGTCGCCGGGCTCGCGATAAATCTCGATGTCCTGCTTCGCGGACCCGAGCATGTTTCCGCGAGGGTCGAAGACACCCGCTCGCGCGCTCCCGGTCCCGACGTCAACACCGATGAAAACCACGGGCGCGCGCTCTGGCATAGTCAACTTCCCCTATTCACGCGGCCGGATGCCGCTTGATCAACTGGACGCAGCGCCGGGTCTCTTCGATGCAGTCCAGGTGTGGATCGATGTCGGGAATCCATCCCTCGTACTCGATGTTGATGATGTGAGGACGTTCGCTGCTGCGGATCGCCAACATCATTTCAGCGATCGGAAAGTGAGGTTCTCCGCCGCTTTCGTCAAGACGGAGGAGCTTGGCATGGACCAGTCGAGCGAGCGGAAGGCACTCCTTGAAACAGGAAGTTCCGCAGGCATCGGCGAGGCTGCTTGGCCGGCTGATCTCCCGAACCAGCTTCGCGACAACCTGCGGCGTGCAAACGTCCCTTGCGAACGACCTGACTCAAGTCCTATCGTCACTATGTAGGATCGCGCAAGTGGAACCAACTGTTCCACGATGTCCCTGACCTTCTCCGCGCCTTTCTCGCTCATATACTGGGGCAGGGAGTCCACGGGCGTCATCACCACAACCTCGGCGCCCAGGTCCGAGGCGATCTCGAAGCAATTCTCGACCTGATCGACAACCGTGTCGAGTGACGTCGTTTCAGCGCCGAGCAGGTCGGTATAGAACCACATCGACGCCACTCGGAGGTCTGCGTCAAAGATCCTGTTGCGCAGAGTGTGCCGGGATCGCGGCGCTACGTACTGTGGCAGGCGGGAGTAGTCCTCGTTAATCTCGACGGCGTCGATCCCGAAGCTCTGGAGGTTGGCAGGAGGTCCTCAAGGGAGCGCCCTTCGACTATTGTCAGCTTCTGCAGCGACCATGTGCTGACTGCGATTTCGTGCTGGATCCTGCTCATGCCGCCAACTCCATTTCATTTGTCAGATGTTGATGGAGCGTCGGCCAAAGGCAATCCACCGCCGAGTAGCGATGCGGAGTTGGGAGCGCCGAAGAGCCTCTTCATTCTTAACCCATCGGGTTTCCCGAAGTTCTTTCCGTCCAGTCGTTCGTGCCGTCGTCGACCATCTCGTCTACGAAGCCGTCAGCCTGGATCTCGCGCGCCTGCGCATACTTGGTCCGAAAAGCGGCTTTGTCGTCATCAGCCAGCCAGGCAAGGACGGTGGATTTCGCCGGCTTAGTATCATCCCGGCAGATCGAGCGGAGGCATTCCCCGTCAGCCATACGCTCGCAGATGGTGCCCACCAGGGGCTGTGTGAACCTCGTGGGTCTAACGTGTCATGGGACCTGCCTTCTGATCGGCCGGGGTGCCGTAACGTGGCGTGACGTGACTCAAAAATTCGGATGTGCAGAACAATCAGGGCATTGGATCGTTCAGCGTGGGTGTGGCTAACCTGGGGAGGACAAGATGAAGCTGGTGCCATTCCACTACGCAGGCACTAACAACCCGATAGTTTACATCAACCCCGAACATGTGGTCGCCGTCAGGGCGTTCACCAACAGCACTCACATCTATGTCAGTGTGCTGGGGAAAGATGCCTCGCCGAGCTATTATCCTGTGAGAGAGACGGTCGACGATGTCGTTATGCAGCTAACCGGCTAGCATCCCGATCGGCCGGAACTTCTATACTTCGTCGATGTTGTAGTCGGATGAGCAACACAGATAAAAAAGCCACGAACGGCATGATCAAATTTGTGCTTACTATCTTCGTCATCGCGATGATCATAGCACTGGCGTATCTGGCGTTCTTCACGCCCGGACAAGTGTGAGCTGAACTGCGCGGAGTACACCACATCACCAGCAGCGTGCCGCGCTCGATCTTCCCGCTCATGGCGGCCACCATCTTGGTAGAGATCAAACCGAACGTCAGCGCCACCAGAGCTAGATGCACCCCTGCGACGGCGTTGCGAACAAGACGGGGTATGCGAGTCAGATGGCCTTGAAGATGCCATCTTGATGCCCGGTCAGGTGAAGGTATGTTCCTCCAGTCGCGTGAAGGCCATCACCAATCCGCTGCCATCCCCGTAGATCAACTTCAATCGATCCGCTTTCCGGGACCGGAATACGAAGACGGCCCTTGCAAAAGGGTCTTTGTGCAGCTCATTCTTGATCAGCGCCGCCAAGCCGTCACCGCCCTTGCGGAAGTCGACCGGCTTGGTGGCCACCATGATCCGAACTCAGTTCGAGGGACCGCACAAGCACGTGCGATAGCGGCGATCCGGGCGGCAGACGCGCCTTCTTCTAGGCGGATCGTGACACCGCCGACATTGATCTCGGGGCGGCTGGCCTTTTTGATTGAAGGCTCAGAAACAGGTGGATCGACAATGATCGCTGCAAACTCCACCGCATCGTCGGGTGCGGGCAGAACCCGTTTGCCCGGTCGCGCCATCGTTCGCCAAGTCGAGAGGTGGTCCGGCTGCAGGACGTGGTCCGGCTGCAGGACGCTCCGCGACCGCATTGACTATCGCGCCTGGCCGAAGGCTCTCCGAAACGATCTGTGCCTTCACCTCGTCCGGCCAGTGCCGGTGAACCTCACGTCCAGACTTCCTGTTTAATGAACTGATCGCGCCGGTGGCCTTCGACAGTCGCAGGACCTTCGACCATCGACCCATCTCATCTTAGGCTACGCCCTTATACAAGTTCGTACAAAAACTCGCAGATCAGTTCGGCGAGTTTTACCGCGTCGACATCGCTCATGTGGGCGGTATTCTCGATTGCGGTAACCTCGATATCATCACGGTCAACCGCTACGAGATCAAGTATTCTGGCAAACTTGATCTTAAGCTCAATGTCACTTTCGAACTCGTCAAGGGTGACCGCGAGAATGCTGTCATTTGCCTCGACCAACCGGCTTTGAATGCTCTCGGAGGAGGTAGCGAGTGTCCGAACTGCCGAGAAGAAGTGCCCTCGTGCATTGGGATATTTTGCGTCCATGTGGTTCCTTTTTCGCTCTTAGCGCAGGCCTTGGACGTGAGGCCCAACGCGGGTGTACGATCTTGGAGAGGTTTGGTCAACAAATGCTTGTCACCGCCAACTAATGCAGAAGCAGTCGTACGGGCATGGAACAAAAGCCGCAGCGCCGTTGTTCACCAGAATAGCTTCCTCATCGATCTGTCACGCCGCCAGACGGCGGCGCGCGGTCTGAAAGACGAAACATGAACCGGTATGTCGCGCAGTCCCTATCGATTGCACTCGCCCTCTTTTCGGGCAGCATTGCTCACGCCGACGAGGCCCCCTTCCTCAAATCACTGGCTGGAAGCTGGAATGGAAAAGGCACCGTCAAGGTGCGCGTTAATGCGCCAACCATTAACGTGACCTGTCGCTTCAAGTCCGCTACGACTGCCGCATCTCTGTCGCTGGACGGAAAGTGCACCAGCCTTGCCATCTTCTCCCGCGTGATCACCGCGGATCTCAAAGCGACCGGCAACAGGTACTCTGGATCCTATGTCGGCGCGGGCACGGGCACCGCTGGCCTCGGGGGACGACGCGCTGGCGACACTATCAACCTCGGGATCACCTGGGCGCAGGAAGTAAACGGCGACCGGAAAGCACAGATGACGATCGAGAAAGTCGGGACCTCGGGGATGCGTCTTACGACAGTCGATACCGATCCAAAGACTGGCAAGGCAGTGGTCACGAGCCGCATCGATCTGCGCCGGAGCTGATCTGGACCTTCATCGCAAGCTATAATATCATCGAGACCATCGGACCAAAGGCAGAAGCAGTCGAATATTTGGGCCTTAGATGAAGTCGACGAGGTTACGCGAAGATCGTTGATGACGGTGGCGAGGCCCGGCGCTCCAATCAACGGTACGACGCAACTCTGCATGCGCCACGTAAAGATCTCTTCTCACCACGCGCCTTCGGCGACCGACTCGGGCAAGCGGATCAATCGAAAGAGCTTACTGAAAATTCCGGCTCTTGGTCTTCAGCGTATCGATATGAAGATCCAGACGGACAGCGATCTTGGCTGTGCAGGGTTGCGTTTGAAGGCCTTGCCTTGATGGAGGCCGAACCGGCGACACGGCGTGGCTTCAACACTGGTTTCAGCAATTTAGAAACGGCTGTAAATGCACTGAGCTCAATGTCGACAAACTACGGTTGGGAGTTCAGCGCGCTGCTGAAATCATTCAGCCCGACCATCCGCATCATGGGATCAGATGGCGAAGGAAGACCGCCTGATAGAAGGCTCGCGCATCATTGGAAATCGCATGCACAAACACGCCTCGTATGCCGAGGATTTCAGCGGCATTGAGCAAGCGTAAGCCTGCGTCGTGCACCAACGCTCTGCCGATCCCCCGCCCCTGATAGGACTGATCAATGGCGAGACGACCAAGCACGGCAGCCGGAATTGGATCGGGCATGTTGCGCCGAAAACGGCCTGGCGCTTCCGGCTGTTTCACGGCCCCGGAAGCGAGTGCGTAATAAGCGATGACGCGATTTTCTTCACACACGACAAAGGTGCGCGATGCGCCACCTACCTGATTGGCGCGGGCGCGGCGACGCAGCCAGTCGTTCAATTCAGGGACACTGGAATTGAATTCTGACAGCTCGTGATGATCGGCCAGTGGGATGGGTGCGCTGAGAGTCACGCCTCATCCCACGGCGCTTTGGTGGACATCGTGCGTCTCAGACGCTCATTGGGCTGCGTGGGTACATCCAGTCGGGCAAGGTATTCGGCATAGATTTCGGGGCTAACCGTGAATATGGTACGGTCAAGCAGCACCTCCTCGGCACGACGCTCTGAAGCCTCCAGCATGAAATCTGTGCGCGTCTTGCCGAGCAATTCAGCGGCGCGGTCGATCAAGTTGCGGGTCGCAGGCTTGATTCGCATATTCAGCGGCACGCTGGCGTCCGGGCTTATACTTGTATGCGAGGTGGTGGGCATAGAAATCTCCGATCTCCACCCCATATAGCGTAACGTTCGCGTCGTGCCGTTTCGCTACCCTATTTCATAGCGGGTCTTGAACCAGTTCGAACTGCCGACGCGCGGTTTAGCGGACCGCACCCGCTGGTTCCTGCCGCACCAGCCATTGGCTTATGCGACGACCGCCGAACCGTTGACGAGCTGACTAACGGAAATCAGGCCAGCAACATTCGTTCCGGTGCCAAACGCTGCAATGACACCGAGTGAGACAGGGCGAAATATCCGCTGCGACCATTCAGGTCGCATAGCCAATCGCGAGATCGGTACATATGCCAAGGCAACTGCAGCGAGACCTCCTTTCGATTCCTCTGAAAAATCGACCTTAGATAGCACCGCCGAGACCGGCTGTTCTCCGATCCGACGCCAGTAGGAACTTTCATGTCGCGGCGGTGTTGTCGTTACGGCGCTGGCAGATCTGCCGCGTAAAGAAACCAAACTATGGGAGCTGACTGATGAGTGATACGGAGCAACCGGACCAACAGACGCCTCCTTCCCCGGGGAGCCCAGCTCCAGCCGCGACACCAGCCTCAACCGGGCCGATCTCGTCCACACCAGATGAGCCGACGGTAGAGGCGTCGGTAGACAGCGCGCCGGCATTATCAGCCGACAGCCAGACCCTGCAGGAGCGTCCAAAAACCAAAGGCGTGGCCGATATTGTCTTCCTCGTCGACGTTACCGGCAGCATGGAACCCTGCATCGACGCACTGCGGCGAAATATCGAAGCCTTTATTGACTCCTTGAGCCAAGGCGACCCGAACAACGCCGCCCCTGTCAAAGATTGGCGCGGCAAGGTTGTCGGCTATCGTGACATTGAGGCAGCCGAAGCGGAAGGCCTGCCATGGATCGTCGACAATGAGTTCGTGCGCGATGCCAGCGCGCTCAAGGCGCAGCTTAGCACGTTACAGGCAAATGGGGGTGGGGACGAGCCGGAGTCGCTCCTCGATGCTCTTTATAAAGTTGCCTCTATGGAGGCTGTGCCGAAAGGTTCGCAGACGGAGGATCCGGCGAAATGGCGCTATAGAAGCGATGCGGCGCGTGTTGTCATCGTCTTCACCGATGCTTCATTCAAGGAGACCATGAGTATTGCCGAGGCAAAGGGCGGCTCGTTGCAAGACGTGGCTAACCTTATCATGGCCAATCGAATTATTCTCAGCCTCTTTGCCCCGAATTTCGAGGGCTACGATAGACTGAGTCAGATCGACAAGTCGGAATGGGAGGTGGTGGAATACGAAGGGCTGAACCCGCAGGAGGCGCTTCAGAAATTTACCTCCGACCCGGTTAACTTCCGTAACACCCTGAAGCAGTTGGCCGCCAGTGTATCCCGGTCGGCGGCGACCGTAGCGCTTTAGCGACTGATCCGATAGCCATGGCCAAGAAGCTGAAAATAGGCGACCGGATCCGGCAGTATCGCGTCACGAAAGTCTTCGGACCGGGAATGATGGCTATTTCCTATGGAGCTGAGACTTCGAGCGGCGAGAAAGTTTTTCTCAAGCAGTACAAGTCTCCTGCTCCGACGGTTGTCTGGTATGGGGCCTTCATTGCTTATCAGAACGAGCTCGGAGCACGCGTGCGGAATGGTCGCGCTGCTCAATTTGCGGTGCGCCAGGTCGATGCATTCGAAGAGATCTGGGGCGGGCCTTGCTACTTTCAGGCATTTGAGTTCGTCGAAAATGGTGCAGACCTGCAGCAAATGCTCGATGAGGAGCGGGAGCAGCATCGTCGCACCAAGCAGGCCGCAACTAACGATGCCACGGTTTGGGCACGTCACCTCACATGGTCCAAGGTGTTCATGACCGGTATCGCGGCACTGCACGAATCCAAGGTCGTCCACGCGGATCTCAAACCGGCGAACGCATATTTGATCACTGACCCGTCGATCAGCTCCGGCTACCAGCTTAAGCTGATCGATATGGACTTCTCCTTGTTGGCTGACCGCCGCGCGCCCTGGCACGGGCATCAGGGTTATGTTGGCACTGACAACTATCGATCCCCCGAACATATGACGCGCGGCGCTATTCCGGGACTGGCTTCGGATATTTTCACCTGCGGCCTAATACTTTACGAACTTCTCGCCGGCCATCATCCGTACTGGACCCAGGACCAGGCTGATTATGCAAAGCTTGTGCAGAGCTATACCGCCAAAGCTCCGGCACTTGCCGGGTTGATGCCGGCACCTGCGAGCAATGCCGACGTCAGTTCCGTCCTCCACCGATGCCTGTCTCCAGATCCCGCTGCGAGACCGACGGCTGCGGAAGTTCGGGCTATTTTAAGTGGACGCGGCGCAGGCTCTGCCTTCTCCGGACAGAAAGCTGCTGCATCGACAACAAAAGGCATCGCTCCTCCCGCTTCCGCAGAACTGATCATTTCCGAGAGAATCGAATTGCTTGGTGCGGGCGGACGTTCGCTTCAGATCGGGGTGATGACGGAACTTGGAAAACCTCTGTTGCGGCAGTTCGGGCCGGAAAGCGAGTTCTGGGATGATCGCCAATGTGTCCTTGACCGAAATCCCACACGGCAATGGGTGGTATCTCCCGTGGTTGGTGCGACCAACGAAACACTGGTGAACGGCCTGACCCTGACAGCTCCTCATCCGCTCAGGCAAGGTGATTGCATTGCGGTCGGCCGCCAGGCCAAAGGCATCGCCAAGATGCCCCTTACGGTCCGGGCGCTCAACAAATGAACTCGGCCGGCGGACGTGAGAAGTCCGATCCTCCCTGCGAGCAGTCGGCGATAGCAGAGGCTCATCCGGTGATGACAGATGTACCCAAAGACGAACCAGGGGCGCCGGGTCCTTCCAGTCCCCTCGGCGCGCTTGCCGCAGATGTTTCAGCTGTGGGCCCCGAACCTCCACCGGCGGTTGTTGCGCCGTTGGACGGAGAGCCGGCGTCCAGGACGGAAGGCCTGCCGTCTGACCAGGATCTTTTGAAGGTGACGGCCTTTGCTCCGTTAGAAATCGTCGATGTGAATGACCTTGATTGGAAAGCTGTCCTCAACCGGGCCAGCCCGTCTTCCATCCGCTCCGATATTCGGTCGACGGTGGAAAGAATGGAGGGTCTGCTTGACCGGGCCGACGGCCCAGGCATGTTGTTCGACAAATTCCGCGCCGATCCCACCGACAAAGTCATCAAGATTTCGGACTTCGATGCCGAAATCCCGTTGTGGATCATCGGCGACTTGCATGGTGATCTTCTGGCGCTCGAAGCTGCACTCGTGGCAATGAGACCCCCGGACCTGCAGCCCGGAGACGGCCCACCAAGGACCCTGTTTCTCGGCGATCTCTTCGATGACGAGGGTTTTAGCCTCGAAGTCCTTCTCCGCGTATTTGAACTGATCGTAGACGCGCCCGACCGCGTGTGCGTCATCGCCGGCAATCACGATGAAGCACTGTCTTACGATGGCGTACGATTTTCCTCGAGCGTGACGCCATCGGACTTTGCCGACTTCCTCAACGCTAACCTCACCCACGAATGGATCGAGCGGGCCGGTAAGCTTGCCGTGCGCCTGTTTACGAACGCTCCGCGCGCACTCTTCTTTCCCGACGGATTGCTTGCCGCCCATGGAGGCTTTCCGCTGGTTGACTTGCATCCCGACCTCGCTGAGTCGGGGGAATGGAACAACCCGATGTGCCTGTCTGATTTTGTATGGACAAGGGCCCATCCGAAAGCCCGCAGGAAGCTGCCAAACCGTTTCTCCCGCGGGAGCCAGTTCGGCTACGAGGACTTCGCTGCTTTTTGCTCTTTGAGTGCTGGTCTCGGACGGCCCGTCACACATATGGTACGCGGCCACGATCACGTGGAAGACAGGTATGCGAGCTTCCCCGACTATCGAGCTAATCCGCTGCTCACGACCGTCGCACTTTCGCGTCGGTTGAGCCGCGAGGCTTTCGGGCCCTACGAGCGGGTTCCCACCATGGCGCGATATGTCGAAGGAGCCATGCCGAGCGTGTATCGGTTGCACATTCCCGCGGAAATGATCCGTGCCTATTATCCGCAGCCGGCCGCCGATAGCATCGACAATCACCCGAGCCAGGAGCCTCAACCATGACAGGCGTCATCTTGCGTTGTCCAAACTGCGGCACCGCCACAGCGACTGCCGGTGAGTGCGAGGCCTGTCACGAGGCACAAGTCCGCTTCTACTGTAAGAACCATACGCCGGGGCACTGGTTAGATGCACCCGCATGTCCGCAATGCGGCGCAAAGTTTGGCGATGCGCTGCGTCCGACGGCACCGTCGGTCCGCCCTTCCGTTCACCCACGTCCCCCGGCCCCTTCTCCCAAAGCAGCGTCTCGCCCGGCACCACCACCGCTGGATGCGAGCCCCGGGCCATGGGGTCGGAAGGAGCGACGGAGGTCTGTCCGTCCCGACGTCGAGGCCGATGGCGCCTCAGCTGGCGACATCCGCACGGCAAGAATGCTGGAGATGCTTCGAGCTCTCTCCCGCGCCGGTCGTATCAGTCGGAGGTCGACCTATCCCGTTCCGGAAGCGCCACCTGCAAGCGCAGCAGCGGGGGGGTGCCTGATGCGCTTTATGCTCCTCGTGATGTTCTTGTTCATCATCCTACCGCTGATATTTTCCCTGATAGGAGGCTCTCTACTTGGCGTACTCGACGGCTATTACTTCTGAGGATCGACGACTAGGCCAAGCGCCAGGCGACTGAGGCCGGATCGACGCGCCATCCGATCTGTTTGTACCTTATACGTGCCGCTCCACAAGTTATCCTGCCGCGGCCGTGCGGAGCACAGGGTGTCCGCGACTCGAATCGAAACCTCCCGGATGTGCTGACGGAAAACCTGTCGGAACTCCCTCAAGTTATTCGAACCCGAGAGCAGTTGCGACTCGCAAACGGTCGGGTCTTCTGCCACATCGACAACGGCATTCCGGACGGCATCCGCACCGATGTGAGCGGAAATCTCTGGTCGCGCGCAGCCGATGGGATCCACTGCGTCGACACGACGGGGAACTGATCGGCAAGATCCGTGTCCCCAGACCGTTGCAAACCTCCCCCTTCGGCGGGCCCAAGCGCAACCGCCTCTTCATCGCCGCTACCCGCTCACTCTATTCGGTCTACGTCGCAGCAACCGGCGCCCAGACGCCGTAGGCTGGCGAACTGGCGCCTATATCGGGGCCGTCCGGCGGACACGGCACGTTCCGACTTCCTGTTGACGGGATTCTCATCGAGGCCCGCCCGCGGCGGCGGTCGCAATATCTGGCTATTGGCAGGGCACAGAAACCATTCGAGCGCCGGGTCCGAGCGCGATAGTTTAATAAGACTCAGCTAACTTACGCTTAAGTTTTAGTTAAAATGCGATTCACTGTGTTTGCAGATGATGGGCGACGTTCTCGGCAGCTGACGCGTTAAGACGCCATGCAACAGATTTACCGCCAATGGCAGCTCTCCTCCCAGAACGCGACGAGCTACCGCGCCAAATACATCCTGGCGACCGAGATCCTGAAATCCGATATGTCTTCTCGTGAAATCCGCCGAGCTGCCCGCCGTGTCGTTCGTGCGCTCGAAGCCGTCATCGATCTTCCTATTGCCGCCGCTGATGTACTGAGGACGGCGCGGGAGCACTTTGGAGCATTGACGGAACTCCTTGCAGCAATCGAACCCCTGCCAGCCGGTGATTATGCGCATTGTCCCGAGCCGCGAGGGCCGCGACAGGAAGCTGATGCAACCCTTGGCCATGGGAACCGGGAAGGCTCGGCTCCTGACATGGTGCCGAGCGGGTTTGAGCTGACCCAGCAGGATCGCCACGTCGGTAAGCAAAGCGTGGACGGGCTAACCCTACGACCGAACTGACCTCTCGAAATCCTCACCAGCCGTTGCGCGAATTTTGAGGGATCTTGTGGCCGTTCGCCGTCGAGATTGCGCGCTTGGTCGAGCAACAGCAACGTTGCGTCCTCTTGATAAAATGCATCGTCCTCGACGGCCGCGATGGCTTTAATCACGGGATGTGCCAGGTTGATTTCGAGGATCGGCTTGGCGGCTGCCTGGAGACGACCTGCGTTTTGCAGGATCTTTTCCATCTGCCTGTCATAGCCGTCTTCCGGCGCAAATGCTTTAGCGCGATTCCGGCTGTGGAGAACGATGGTTCTGCTCGGAAACTAAAGCCTGGGCGGCCGGTCGGCGGAAATCGAAAGCGTAAATGCAGGAGTCAATGGCGTATTCAGGAATCACTTACGCAAGCATCCTTCCAAGGCCCTGCGGCGGATGACTGGTGCCGCCAACGGAAGATCCTCGATACGAGACCCGTGCTTGGAACCTTACCATTCTATTTGGTGGCAACGTTCCTTGCCATCCCGACCGAACGCGGCGTGGTTTCGACGAAACCGAACTGCCGGTAAAGGTAATTTGCCGGGCCGTCGGCGATCAGACTGACATAGGCGGTCTTCGGCAACTGGTTCTCGATATAGTCCGTCAGTGCAGCCATGATCATCTTGCCGAGCCCCCTGCCCTGGTGTTCGGGCATGATCGCGATGTCGGTGACCTGAAAGAAGCAGCCTCCGTCGCCGATGATGCGGCCCATGCCGATGATCGTGTCACCGCTCATCAGGCAGAACGCCAAAGATCGAATTGGGCAGCCCCTTTTCGGCAGCCTCTCTCGAAAAAGGGCTGAGGCCAGAGGCTTGGCGCAGGCGCAAATAATCGTCAATACCTGGGACGTGGGACTCGATGCGGTAGTCGCCATGCTGGGTCAATTGGATGCCTTTCAATACACGTCTCCTAAAATGTCCTACAGCACTATCGCGTCTCCAGCGGCCGATAGGCAAGCATTGGCGCTGTAAAACCGGCCACGGAGTAAAAGGGTTCTGAGAATTCAAGAGGAACCGTCATGGCTACCGGTACCGGACGACGACATGGAAGAGGCCTCCGGGATGTGTACCCAGCGAACTCGTACTGACGCGAGAGGACGTGGTCCCTCCGTGTTCTTGATGCTGGCGACCACAAACGAGTGATGGCTGGGCCGGCGGGCTCAGCGGCGGACGCGGTAGCGGATGTGCGTGGCCTCGGGTGTATCGATCACCCGAACGATCTCCAACTCGACGCGCGATGGTAAGACTTCGAACATTCGGCGGCCACCTCCGAACAAGACTGGAACCTGGTGTATTTGCAGTTCGTCGAGCACGCCAGCTTCCAGCGCCCGTTGCGCCGTATACGCGCCAAGCATCAACACGTCCCGGTCCCCGGCGGCGGCCTTCGCCTGCGCCATTGCGCTCGCGATCCCGTCGCTCACGTATTTGACCAAGGGATAATTCGCGACGGATGGCCCGGGCGGCCTGTGACTGGGTACGAAAATCGCGACACCGTGATTGTCACCACCCCAGTGATCGACCTGCTCCACGGTTCGCCGACCCGCCAAAATCGCACCTGGCGCGTTCCATTCGTCCCACAATTGTCCGACCGGTCCGGTCGGTCGGGAAAAATCCCCGTACCACTCGTGCAACCGCATAAAGTCGTCGCCGCCGGGATTGCCCACTTCATCGTTGGGCCCCGCGATATACCCGTCCAGTGACATGGACATGAAGAGCACTGATTTAGACACTGTTATCTCCTATGGTCTTTTTCCAAACTGGACGGTGGGAATTCGCTCCGTGGGTGGGCTATTGATGCCAAAGCTCGTTCAGCCAAGCCGAGTGCGCGTGCGGACTGTCTTGATGTTCCCAAGGACGCTCGAGCGACACCGACGCCGACATCCCGAATACGGATTTTGGGTACTGCCCGCACTTAAGCTGCGCGCGAATGATAGGAGGCTCTCTACTTGGCATACTCGACGGCTATTACCTCTGAGGATCGACGACTACGCCAACCGCCAAGCGACTGAGGCCGGATCTACGCGCCATCGCGGGCCGCTCTTGCTGCGCTGCAGTTCACGCCCGGCCTGCAGCCAGCGACGATCGACAGCACGTCGTCCAAACGCTTGTTCTCGACGACTTCGGGTCTGTGTATCGAGCGCAACTTGTCGAAGGTCCTGTAGGAAAGGGCAAAGCTCTCGTGCATGATCTCCAGGCGGCCGTCCGTTTAGTCGCAAACGACGACCTTCTTACCCGCCAACGGCCTGGAAAGATCAGTTGGATCAAGGATGAACTTAGCGCAGGGTCAGGGCCTGCGACAGAGTACGGACTTCCTTCCGGCACATGGCGCCATCGAGGTTCTCGTGGTCGGCCAGCGGCCGGTGCATGTCCTTCGGATTGCGTGGCGGCTTGCCAAAACGAGCATTGAAATCCTCGATAAACGCCGGTGCATAGAGGTTTGCCGCTTCGATCGTATTGATATTGCTCAGCCGCAGTTCCTTCACCAGCCGATCCTGCAGCGTCTGGTTGGCGCGTTCTACGCGGCCTTTGGCCTGCGGGGTGTTGGCGCAGATAATGTCGATGTTCAGCTCATAAAGCGCCCGACCGAACTGTGTCAGGCCGCTCGTCCGGTCTTTCTCAGAAGCATGCGTACTGCGGAAAACGCCATGCTTGTCGCTGTAGAACGCCAGCGGCTTGCCCCATTGCTGCAGATAGGCCTTGGTCGCGTGCAGATAGTCGAATGTATTCTCCGATCCGGCAAACCGTAGATGTAGCAGCTTGCCGGTGGCGTCATCGATATAGACGAGTAGGGCGCATTTGGGGCCGCGGTTCTCGAACATGGAGTAATCGCGGCGCGATCGTCTGCGGCTTTTGGTCTGGCGAGGGTGGTTGCCCCCGATAAGATGGAAAAACGGGCT
>NZ_JACIFK010000003.1:0-645698 GCF_014197345.1 Rhizobium sp. BK008
AAAACACCGGCCGAGGTCTTCATGGCGCATTTGCGTGAATGCGGCTGATCCCCTACCCTTCAAACGCCCATGTTGCACTTGGTGTAGATTCTCCAGGGGGTGGGTTCAAGGATGAAGTGCGACCCATCGGATGTCGCTTCACCCGCGCCCTCGCCGCTTGTCAAAATCTGCTCCGCGCAGGAACTCCCTCGTCGCCCATTTGTTTTACAGTCTGCACCATCAGGACGTTTGCCCAAGGTGCAATCGGCGACAGTGGAGCTGATCCGTGGACATGACGCGCATCCGAGAACGCATGGTGGAGCACCACGTGACCGGTCGTGGTATTCGCGATCAAAACGTCACCAGGGCAATGCTCATGGTGCCGCGCGAAAAATTCGTCGCTCCGGGCTCCGAGGAGTTCGCCTATGAGGATGCGCCGCTGTCGATTGGCGAAGGCCAGACAATTTCGCAGCCGTTCATCGTGGCTCTGATGCTCGAAAAGGCCGATCTGGATGCCGGCGACAAAGTGCTCGAGGTCGGAACGGGCTCCGGCTATGCTTCAGCCCTGATGAGCCGGATAGCAGGCCACGTCTATTCCATCGAGCGCCATGAAAGACTGGCGCTTCAGGCCAAGGAACGCTTCGAGAAGCTGGGATACCGCAACATTGACGTTCGCGTCGGCGACGGCAGCAAAGGCTGGGCGGAAGCCGCTCCATTCGATGCCATTATCGTTTCTGCGAGCGCACCCGAGGTGCCAAGCGCATTGAAAGAGCAGTTGGTCCTCGGAGGACGGCTCATCGTCCCGGTCGGCCGCGGTGAAGCGCAACGCCTGAAACGCCTCACGCGTACCGGAGCCGCCGCATTCGAGGAAGACGATCTCGGCGGGGTGCTCTTCGTTCCCCTGATTGGCGAAGACGCCTGGACTGCTACACACCCAATGTACACGGCGACGGCCCCGTCATCGCCGGAAACTTTTGCGTCCGAGCCAAACTCTCCGCAAGACGCAAAGGCAGGAGGCATGGGAAAGATCCTCCCATTGCCCGCATTACCGGAAGGTGTTCTCGATCATAGCGAATTTCAGCGACGGTTCTGGGCTATTCAACGTATTTCCTGGATCGTGTTCACGCTTATTCTGGTTACCTGCTTGCTGGGTTTGCTGGGACGAGGTGGTCCGCTTTCACGGCAAACACTTCTGTTGCCGGACGGCTCCGTGGACTTTCCGGTCATCTCCCGATGGAATGCTCCGGAGTATATGACCGTGAACTTCACGCCGTCATCCGACGACAGGATCTTCACGATCGATGCGGCCTTTCTTCAAACCTTTTCGATTGAGGGCGTCGATCCGCCTCAAAAGGCGACCTTCGCGCGCGCGGGCCGAATAGGCTACGTGTTCCCCGCTGACCCGGCAGGACCGACGCAAATCGTGTTCCGTCTGCAAACGCAACTCCCCGGCCCTCTTCGCGCCACCATTGGCATGGGCGGGGAGATCCGCAGCCAATCCACTTTCATCTTTCCATGAGGACGGCACGGTGGATGCGGTATTACGCGGACTGGCAATCTATTTCACCCTGCTCGTGATCATCCGCCTGTCGGGAAGACGGACATTGGCGCAGATGACGCCGTTCGATCTGGTCATCGTGCTGGTGATCTCGGAAACCACGCAGCAGGCGATGCTCGGCGATGACTTCTCGATCACCAACGCCGTCATCTTGATCTTGACGCTGTTTACGACCGACATCGGCCTGTCCTACGTCAAGAGGTGGTGGCCTCGCGCAGCTCATATCATCGATGGCGTTCCGACCGTTCTGGTGACGGATGGCGTCTACGACGAACGCGCGCTCAAAGGAGCCCGGCTGCAGAAGGAAGATGTCATGCAGGCAGCGCGAAGCCAGGAAGGTATCGAGAGCGTGACGGAGATAAAATTTGCCATCCTCGAAGTGAGCGGCAACATCAGCATCATCAAGAAGCAGAAATCCGGCTGACTCATTTCGAGCGTTTAGCCGCTTGGGGATGCGCTTCAGAAGGACAGGTCAAGCACCCTGCCCTCGAACAGGCGGTCCCGGGAGCCTTCGAGATGCGCCTTCATCAGCCTCTGCGCATCGTCAGGCCGGCCATCGGCGATCGCCTTGTAGATGGCGTTGTGCTCTTCATAGACCTGTTCCAGCCCCTGGCGGGGACCGAGCAGGGAGAGGCCGTGGAGATGCATGCCGACGGCGATATGGGCCTTCAGCGCATCGATCGAGGCCGTGTAATAGTGATTGTTGGCGGCTTCGGTGACGGCACGATGGAACATGAAATCGGCGTCGGTGCGGTGAAGCTGATGGCTGGTCGCTTCACGCAGATCCGCAAGCGCGCTGGCGATCTTCTGGATCGCCTGTTCATTGCGCCGCTTGGCAGCGAAATAGGCCGCCGCCGGCTCGATCGTCAGGCGGAATTCGTAACAGCGCTGAATATCGGCGATCGTCTTGACTGGCGAATAGGCAAGCTGCGTCGTCGGCGATCCATGCGCGCTGACGAAAGTGCCGGCGCCCTGCCGGGCATAGACCATGCCCTGATCGCGCAGGCGTGCCAGCGCATCGCGGACGATCGGCCGCGACACACCCAGCATCGAGGCAAGCTCATGCTCGCCGGGAAGGCGTGAATCCGGCGGATAGTTTCCGCCGCGGATACGCTCGAGCAACTGGTCGAAGACGCGATCGACCAACTTGACGGCCTTGCCGCGTTCCGGCTTGCCCGGCGGGCCGGCTTCCGCGTTCAAAGATTCGCCATTCACTTCAGCCACGTCATTCTCCCCGGCGGTATCTTACTAGAGCATGATGCCGAAAAGCGTGAGCCGTTTTCTGACGACATCATGCTCTCATCCTGTTCTATGCCGCCCGATTCCAACGAACCAGTCTTAGCAAACTATCGGGCTTGCCGAAGCCCCCGGACTTCACGGCGCACCGAAAATGCCGACCATCGGCGGCCGTGACATCGAACCATGGCACGCCGGCTTCGATCTCGCCCTTCGGGGCGAGCACCCTGACCCCGAGCGCATGGAAAACGGCAAGCGCCGTGTCGCCACCCCCGAGCATCAGCATGTCAGGCCCGGTATCGTCGATAACCGTTTTGACGCCTGCCGCAAAACGGTGGGCGACCAGTGTTGCATCGGCTGCCATATCGCCGGAGCAGCGCAGCAGCGCCGGCAGCGCCATGCCCTCCCCGCCTTCGATCTCCCCCATCGGCGCGTCCACCACCATGCGCAGGACGCCCGAAGCTTCGAGCCGGTCCATCTGGGCTATGGTAATCGGGTCGCGCGAGCCGAAGGCAAATAGCGTACCTGGGGTCGCTGCAAATTCCGGCATTGGCTGTCGCTCCTCTTCGCCAAGCCGGCGGGCAAGTGCGGCGCCGAGACCCCGGGCGCCCACCGCAAGTGTCAGCCGCCAGTCATGATCGGCAACGATCTGGTCGAGATCCATGTCGTCCTCCGCATCGGCAACGGCAACATTGCCCGCGCGGCCGTTGAACAGATCGGCGATCGGCAGCGGCCCGTCGACGCCGCGGCCGACGACGCAGCCCCGGTAGGTCACGCGCTCCTGATCGGGAATGGCGGGCGCCACGAGAATGGTCTCCAGGCCGAGCACCTCCGCCAGCGCCAGGCTTTCCGCCGCGACATTACCCTTCAACCGGGAGTCGATCTTCTTCATGACGATATCAGGCTTTGCGCCGCGAAGCGCCCCAGTCGCGTGGCGCACCCTCTCGGCAGCTTCGCGCTCGCCAATGGCGCGCGATGCAGTATTGACGACGACGACATCACAACCGGTGGCGACCGCATCCTGAGCAGCCTCGACATCGACGGCGACCGAAACCGAGAGGCCGGCTTCGACGAAGGGCGTGCCGGTATCGAGCGCACCCGTCAGATCATCGGCGATGATAACGGCCTTCAGCGTCATGCGGTCTGTCCGGTGTTGACGGCGTGGCAGGCGACGAGATGGCCGGGTTTCGCCTCCTTCCACGCGGGAATGATTTTGCTGCAGACATCCATGGCGATCGGGCAGCGCGTGTGGAAACGGCAGCCCGACGGCGGGTTCAGCGGGCTCGGCACGTCGCCCTGCAGGATCTGGCGCTGACGCGTGCGCTCATGCTCCGGATCGGTATCCGGAACGGCCGACAGCAGCGCTTTGGTATAGGGGTGCAGCGGATTGTCGAAGAGTTCCTCGCGGGTGGCAAGTTCGGCCAGCCGCCCAAGATACATGACGCCGACGCGGGTGCTGATGTGGCGCACCACGGCGAGGTCATGGGCGATGAAGAGATAGGTCAGCCCATATTTCTCCTGCAGATCCAGCAGCAGATTGATGATCTGTGCCTGGATCGACACGTCGAGCGCCGAGATCGCCTCGTCGCAGACGATGAATTTCGGCTGGCAGGCGAGCGCGCGGGCGATGACGACGCGCTGGCGCTGGCCGCCGGAAAGCTCGTGCGGGTAACGTTGGGCAAATCGCTTGGGCAGGCCGACATCGGTGAGCAGCGTCGCCACCCTCTCCTTCAGCTCCGCCTTGGTGCAGAGCTTGTGGAAGAGGATCGGCTCGCCGATCGCTTCGCCCACCGTCATCCGCGGATTGAGCGTCGAATACGGATCCTGGAAGACGATCTGCAGGTCGCGGCGGAAGGGCCGCATCTGCTTTTCGTCGAGCGTCGCGAGATCCTGACCCTTGTAGACGACCTTGCCGCTGGTCGCCTTGTAGAGGTTGAGGATGGTGAAACCGGTCGTGGACTTGCCGCAGCCGGATTCACCGACAAGGCTCAGCGTCTCGCCTTCCATGATGTCGAGGTTGACATTGTCGAGCGCATAAACGGTCGCCGAACGCTCCCCGAAGGCGCCGAGCTTGACGTGGAAATGCTTGACCAGGTTTTCGACCTTGAGCAGCGGTTCGGCACCCATCATGCGGCCTCCTGCATTCTCTGGACGACGAAACAGGCGGCGCGATGATTGCTGCTGCCGCTCAGCGGTTCGAGTTGCGGCACCTTCTCGTGACAGATGTTTTCCACAAGCGGACAACGCGGCGCAAACGGGCAGCCCTTCGGCCGGCGGCCAGGCTCCGGCGGCGTGCCGCCGATCGAGCTCAACCGGCTTGCCGGCGGGTCTGACAGTTTCGGGATCGAGGACAGCAGACCGCGCGTATAGGGATGGCTCGGGCGGGCATAGAGTTCGTCGACCGGCGCGTCCTCGACCACGGTGCCGGCATAGAGCACGGCGACGCGATCGACGAGGCCGGCGATCAGCGCCAGGTCATGGGTGATCCAGACCACCGACATGCCGAGCTTGGCGCGCAGATCCTTCACCAGATCAACGATCTGGGCCTGGATGGTGACGTCAAGCGCCGTCGTCGGCTCATCGGCGATCAGAAGTTTCGGGTTGCAGGCAAGGCCGATCGCGATCATCACCCGCTGGCGCATGCCGCCGGAAAGTTCGTGCGGATAGGCCTGCAGGCGCTCCTCTGGGCCGGGAATGCCGACCAGGCGCAGAAGCTCGACAGCGCGCGTGCGGGCTTCGGCCTTTTTCATGCCGCGGTGGTAGATCAGCGGCTCGCAGATCTGGTCGCCGACGCGCATGACGGGATTGAGCGAGGTCATCGGATCCTGAAAAACGAAGCCGATATCGCCGCCGCGCACCTTGCGCAGGTCTCGATTGGACATCGTCTGCAGGTCGCGCCCGTCGAACGTCGCCGATCCCCTGGTGACCTTGATCTTGTTCGGCAGCAGCCGCATCAGGCTCAGCATGGTCAGGCTCTTGCCGCAGCCGGATTCGCCGACGACGCCGAGGGTCTCGCCCTTGTCGACATGGAGATCGATGCCGTCGACGACGACGGCCGGGCCGTTGCGGCCGTCGATTTCGACGGTAAGGCCTCTGACATCGAGCAGGCGGTCGGTGCTTTTGGTGTCCATCATTTGCTGCCCCGCGGATTGAGCGCGTCGTTGAGGCCGTCGCCGAGGAAGCTGAAGGCAACCGAGGCAAGGCCAAGCACGGCCGCCGGAGCGGCGAGAAGATGCGGATAATGCTGCCAGACGCGAAGCCCGTCCGAGATCATGTTGCCCCAGCTGGGCGTCGGCGGATTGACACCCACGCCGAGGAAGCTGAAGGCGCTTTCCAGCACCATCGCCGTGCCGAGACCGGCGCTGACCGAGACGATCAACGGCCCCAGCGCATTCGGAATGACATAACGCTTGATGATGATCCAGTTCGACAGGCCGAGCGCCTGGGCCGCGGTGATATAGGGCCGGCTGCGGATCGACAGCACCTGGGCGCGGACGAGACGGGCATAGGGCGGCCAGGAGATCAACGCCATCGACCCGAAGACGAGGATGAAATCCACCCATATCGTCTGGCGGTAGAAGGGATTGAGGGTCTCGAGGTAGCGCGCCTCCATCCATTTGCTGATCGGCGATTTCAGCGAGGCGTTGATGACGACGACGAGCAGCAGGTTGGGAACCGACATCGTCACATCGGTCAGCCACATGATGGCGCGATCGAAGGGATTGCCGAAGAAACCGGCCACCGCGCCGAGCGTGAGGCCGATCACCACCGCGAAAAAGGTGACGATGACGGCGACGAGGAAAGCGGTGCGCGTGCCGAAGACCACGCGGCTGAAGACGTCGCGGCCGAGATCGTCGGTGCCGAAGAGGTGGCTCATCGACGGCAGTGCGTTGCGGGCGTTGAGGTCCTGGCTCAGATAGTCATAGGGCGTGAGATAGGGCCCAAAGATCGCCGTGAAGGCGAGGATCAGCACGACGACCAGGCCGAAGATGGCAAGCTTGTTGCGCTTCAGCCGGTACCAAGCGTCGCGCCAGAGGCTGACCGGCGGATCCTCGATGGTTTCAGCGGTGGAAAGAGGGACGGCGGACATGGTCAGCGGCTCCTTCTTGAATCATTGGCGCGTGGATCGAGCAGCGGGTAGAGCACATCCACCAGCAGGTTCGACACCATCACCAGGAACGATCCGATCAGCGTGATGGCCAGAATGACCGGATAATCGGAATTGATCAGCGCCTGCACGGTCAAGCGGCCAAGGCCCGGCAGGCCGAAAACGAGTTCGACGAAGATCGCGCCGTTGACGATGGTGATCATGATCAGGCCGAGCTGGGTGACGACGGGTGTGAGCACCGGCCGCAGGATATGGCGCAGCGCCACGACGATCTCGGGCACGCCCTTGGCGCGGGCGGTCCGGACGAAATCCTCAGACAGCACCTCGATGACGGCGGCGCGCGTCTGGCGCACGATCAACGCGATCGGCTGGAAGGACAGGACGAGCAGCGGCAGCAGTATCCGGACATCGAATATGCCGCCCCAGCCGTAGGGCACGCTTGCACCCGGCAGCAGCACGATGAGGCCGACCATCAGCAGCGGACCGGCGACATAGGCCGGGATCGCCCAGAGGAAGAGCGCCGAGCCCAGAATGGCATAGTCGATGCGCGAATTCTGGTTCAGCGCCGCGATCATGCCGAGCGGAATCGCAACGACGGCTGTCAGGATGATCGAACAGAGAGCCAGCTGGAAGGAGACGGGTGCAGCCGCCGAAACCATTGCCCAGACGGAGCGGCCCGAGGTCAGCGAATTGCCGAACTGGCCGTGCAGCAGGTTCCAGATGTAAAGGCCGAACTGTTCGATGAAGGGCTTGTTGAGGCCGGCACTTTCGCGAATGGCTTCGATGCGCTGCGGATTATAGGCGACATCACCGGGCGCGCGCAGGAAGATCAGCTTGATCGGATCGCCGGCGCCATAGAAGGCCAGCGCATAGACGGCCAGCATCACCACCAGAACCGACGGAATCCAGATGGCAAACCGGGTTAGCACGTAGCGCAGCAAGGCCACCTCCCACCTGTTGTTCGATGCGTTCCCGCTTTTGGCTGCGATCGCATCTCTTCTTCTTGAAACTTGCGCGAAGGCCTTGCAGCCTTCGCGCGGGTTAGTGCCGACAGGGACGGTTTCCGCCGATCAACCGATGGAAATGTTCCAGGGTTCGACCACCTGCCAGTCGAGGTTCTTTTCCAGGCCCTTGACGTCCTTGGTGGCCCAGCGCGACATCGCCTGAGAATACCACGGGATGAAGGCCCAATCGTCGCGGAACGCCTTCTGGGCTTGCTGGGCGAGAGCGATGCGCTGCGGATCATCCGCAGCCTTGGTCGTCGCTTCGGCAAGGGCGCTGTCGACCTTGTCGTTCTTGTATCCGCCGAGCTTGTTCTGTGCGTTCGACGAGGTCGAGGCGATGGAGCCCGCGAGATAAGAGACCGCATCGGGCACCCGGGTGCCGACGTCGTCGCGGAAGATCTGGACCGAGTTCTGGTCCGGACCGGCATAGGAGTCCTGCTGCGGCTTCATGTCGACGGCCGTGATGCCGAGATTCTGGCGCCACTGCTCGGCAATGAACTGGGCGGCCGCTTGAATGGCCGGCCCCGAGATGCCGACGAACAGGATCTTCGGCAGGCGCTCCGGCCCGCCATAGGTCGATTCCGCAAGCAGCTTTTTTGCGCCTTCCGGATCATAGGGATAGGGCTCGAAGCCGGAATTGTCAGCGCCCGGAACCGAATTGAGGATCTGGTCGGCCTTCTTGTGCGGCCCATCGGGATAGGACGCCTTGAACAGCCCGTCGCGATCGACCGCCATGATCAGCGCCTGGCGGACCTTCGGATCGTCCATCGGCGCACGGGAGATGTTGAACCAGAAGTGCTGGCTCGTCGGAATCAGTGGTCCTGCCGAGAATTCCGGGCCGAGATCCTGGATGATGGTCGAGGTGATGAGTTCGGTATGGGCGTTGAACTCTCCCGACTTGATCAGCGACGTCGCGCTGACATTGTCTTCGATCGAGGTGATGTCGATGCGTGCAAGCTTCGGCTTCGGCCCGAAGAAATTCTCGTTCGGCTCGAAAGAAAGCTTGCCGGCGTCGATATCGAGGCTCGTGAGCTTGAAGGGGCCGGAGAAGACCGGCTTACTATCCGGCTTGTACCAGTCGATGATCTCCTCGCCGTCGCTGCCGCGCGACTGCGATGCCTTAGTGATCGGCGCGATGTGGTTTGCGAGCCGCATGAAGAAGATCGGATCGGCGGCCGCCAGCGTCACGACGACCGTTCCCTCGTCGGGCGTTGCGACACCCGTCAGCTCGTTGCCGGAACCGGCGGCGATTTCGGCATAACCCTTGACCTTGCTCAGCACCTGGTCGGCGCGCTGATTCTTGGTGTTCGGCATCGAGGCGACTTCCCACGATCCCTTGACGTCGGCCGCGGTGATCTTGCTGCCGTCGGAGAAGACGGCCTTGGGGTCGATCTTGAAGGTCCAGACGGTGTTGTCGGCCGATTCCCAGCTGGTGAAGACGTAAGGCTTGATATTGCCTTGGCTGTCGAAATACATCGGCGAGGCCCACCAGATCGAATTCCAGCGGAACGTCCTGCCGCCGCCGCGCAGTGGCGACCAGTCCTGGTCGAAGGCCGGATGCGCGACCTTCAACACCTGGCCTTCATCGGCCATCACGATGCGGGCATTCATCCCGAACACGGTCAGGCCGACGCCGGCCGCAAGGCCGAGCTTCAGCGCGTTGCGACGCGATAGATTGGTTTTATCCGTTTGGTCAAAAGACATGGCATTCCCTCCCACGGTAAATTCGGCAGCGCTCTCCCTGCACCTGCCAGGCGCAGCACAATCCGTCCCGTATCGTTCTCTCGTTATTGTAAATATGTCAACAAAAAATCGCTATTTTGATCCGAACAAAATTTCGTTGTAAAAATATGTAAACAATAACAGATAGATAAGTTTTATAATCTGCATCGCAGCACTTTGTCTTCTTGACAAAAGAGCCGCAATGGAAAAGTTCTTTGCACTCCATCACGACAGATGAATGACATTTCCATGCGCCATCGGGCGGTTCATCGCCCCCAGACAGGACGCCGAGGAGGGCGGAATGAGCCATCACAGGATTACGGGCGTTTTCAGCGCATCGGCAACGCCGCTGACGGCAGACAATACACCTGATCTCGCCCTTTTCACCGATCATTGCCGGCAGCTGCTGGCCGAGGGATGTCATGGCGTGGCGCTGCTCGGCACGACGGGTGAGGCCAATTCCTTCTCCGCAGCCGAACGCCGCTCGATTCTGGAAGCGGCATTGAAGGCCGGCATTCCGGCCGACAGGCTTTTGCCGGGCACCGGTGTCGTCGCCATCCCCGAGACCGTGGAGCTGACCCGGCACGCGCTGTCGCTTGGCGTGACCAAGGTGGTGATGCTGCCGCCCTTCTACTACAAGGGCGTCACCGACGATGGCCTCTTCGCCGCCTATTCGCAGGTGCTGGAAAAGGTCGCCGACACGCGCCTGCAGGTCATCCTCTATCATATCCCGCAGGTCTCTGGCGTGCCGCTCTCCCTTCCGCTGATCGGCCGGCTGATTGCCGCCTTCCCGGAAACGGTCGTCGGCATCAAGGAATCTGCCGGTGATTTCAACAACATGCAGGCAATCATCGCCGCCCATCCCAGTTTTTCGGTGCTGGCGGGCGCCGATCCACTGCTGCTGCCGCTCTTGAAGGCGGGCGGGGCCGGCTGCATCACCGCCACCTCCAATCTCGTGGCGAATTCGCTGCGCACTGTCTACGACCATGTCCATGACGAGACGCGTGCTGGCGATGTCGAGGCGGCACAGGCCCGCATCAACGCCTATCGCACGCTGTCCAATTCCTACGTCCAGATCCCCACCATCAAGGCGATGGTGGGGCTGAAAACCGGCAATCCCGCGTGGAGGCGCACGCGCGCGCCGCTGATGCCGCTCGGCGATGCCGACTATGCCGCACTCGCCGATAGCTACGCCAAGCTGCCTTGAGGAGATCCGTCATGCGTTTTACCGGCCTGCCCCCGGAAGCCGTTCCGGCCCTTATGACCGGGACCATCGCCCCTCACCCCACGATCGAGGGCCGCGCCGAGGCCTACCTGCCCTCCCCTTGCATCCAGAACCATGCGGCCAATCTTGCCTTTCTGCCCGACGGCACGCTGACCTGCGTCTGGTTCGGCGGCACCATGGAGGGCATGGGTGACATCTCGATTTACATGTCGCGGCTGGCGCCCGACTCCGAGTGCTGGTCCGCACCGGAAAAGATGAGCGACGATCCGCAGAAATCCGAGCAGAATCCGTTGATTTTCAATGCTCCGGACGGAAAGATCTGGCTGCTCTATACCTCGCAGACCTCGGGCAATCAGGACGGTTCGATTGTCAAATGCCGGATTTCAAGTGATGGCGGCCGGAGCTTCGGCGCTGTCCGAATCCTCTGCGACAGCCCCGGCACCTTCGTTCGCCAGCAGATCGTCGTTAACGGCAGGGGCGACTGGCTGCTTCCGGTCTTCCGCTGCGTCGGCCTGAACGGCCAGCGCTGGAGCGGCGATGCCGACACGGCTGCCGTGGTGATATCGCGCGATGGCGGCGCGAGTTGGCAGATGCGGGATATTCCGGACAGTCTCGGCGCCGTACATATGAACATCCTGCCGCTCGGCGGCGACGAGATGATCGCCTTCTATCGCAACCGTTTCGCCGTAAACATCCTGTCGAGCCGATCTTCCGATGGTGGCGAGAACTGGAGTGCGCCCGAACCCACCGACCTGCCGAACAACAATTCCTCGATTCAGGCCACGATCCTGAATGATGGAGCAATCGCAATGGTTTACAACCATTCGAATGCCGGCATGTCGGATGCGCGGCGCCAGTCGCTCTATGATGAAATCGAGGATGGCGCTGCCGGCGAGACCGTCGTTGCAGCCGATGGCGGCCGCAAAGCCATTTGGGGTGTTCCGCGGGCGCCGCTGAGCCTGGCGATATCGCGGGATGGCGGCAAGAGCTTTCCACACCACATCGATCTCGATACCGGCGACGGCTTCTGCCTCAGCAACAATTCGAAGGATTCGCTGAACCGCGAATTCTCCTATCCCTCGGTCCTCCAGGGTCGCAACGGCACGCTCCATATCGCCTACACCTACTACCGGCGCGCCATCAAATATGTCAGCCTCGCCCCGCAATCCCTGCCGTGAGCAAAGCGGCAGCCGGAAAATTGTAAACCTGCGTCCAATCGCATGCGAAAAATGCAGGATACAACGGCCGTCGACCGGCAGCGGGATGGTAGTTGACAACAGGATCGGATTATTCGCCGCCGTCGGCGTGGCGGCCGGCCCATTGCACCGAACTGCAGTCGCCATCGATATAGACTCAATAACCCACTGATATATTTATTGATACTGATACGGAGCCCCCGTCTCAAGGCGCAGCAAGCCCATATCTGCCGATAAAAATATCCACCCTTTGGAATGCCGGCTTGACATTGATCTTACAACTTTACATTAAAGAGAGCGACGATATTGCAGGGAGGACTGGTTCATGGCCAGCTTGGGTTCGCCAATCACGATCGTTCGGCCGCATCTGATCGAATTCGGCGTCGGCACGGCGGGAAAGCTCGGCAAATGGGCCGCCGATAAGGGCTATCGGCGCACACTTGTCATCTCCGATGCCTTCAACGCCTCGCGCATCGACGTGCTGGAGCTGAAGGGTGAGGTGGCAGTCTTCTCCGATGTGATGCCTGAACCGGATACGGCCAATCTCGAAAAGGTCCTGGCGGCGGCAAACGCCGCCAATGCCGAGCTGGTCGTCGGCTTCGGCGGCGGCAGCGCCATGGATCTGGCAAAACTGGCGGCCGTGCTTGCCGGTTCCACGCAGACGCTGCACGAGGTCGTCGGGCCGAACAAGGTGCATGGGCCGCGTAAGGTGGCCCTCGCCCAGGTGCCAACGACATCGGGCACCGGCAGCGAGGCCGGCACCCGCGCGCTGGTCACCGATCCCGCCACGATGGCAAAGCTTGCGGTGGAAAGCCTGCACATGCTGGCCGATATCGCCGTCATCGATCCGGCCTTGACCTTCAGCGTGCCCGCCCGCACGACGGCCGCCACCGGCGTCGACGCGATGGCCCATTGCGTCGAGGCCTTCACCAACCGCAAAGCCCATCCGATGGTCGATATCTATGCGATCGAGGGAGCGCGCCTCGTCGGCAAATATCTCGCCCGCGCCGTCAAGGACGGCAACGACGCCGAGGCGCGCGCCGGCCTGTCGCTCGCCTCGCTTTACGGCGGCTTCTGCCTGGGCCCGGTCAACACCGCCGGCGGCCATGCGCTCGCCTATCCCCTCGGCACCCGCTGGCACGTGGCCCATGGCGCGGCCAATGCGCTGATCTTCCCGCATGTGCTCGCCTTCAACACGCCGGCTGCCCCGGAAAAAACGAAGGCGGTGATGGAAGCGCTCGGTTACGAGACCTCGGAGAATATAGCATCCGTCTTCGATGCGGCTTACGCTTTCTGCGCCGAGCTCGGCATCGAGATGAAGCTCTCCGGCCTTGGCGTGCCGGAGAGCGATCTCGACGCCATGGCCGACGACGCCTTTGCCATTCGCCGCCTGCTCGATAACAATCCGCGCGACCTCTCGCGCGCCGACATTCGCTCGATTTACGCCGCCGCTTTTTAGGCGGCAAAGTTTTCAGAAGGGACCCGCTCGATGGACAGGAATGCGAAAGTCGCCGTGACGCTGGGCGATCCGGCCGGCGTCGGCCCCGAGGTGATCGTCAAGGCCTTGGCAGCTCTTCCGATCGAAGAGCGCCGCGATTTCGTCATCGTCGGCAATGTCGAAGCGTTGGAGCGCGCCGACCGCGCCACCGGCGCCGGGCTGAAATTCGGCCCTGCAGATGCCGCCGGCAACGACAGGATCGCCGTCGACGAGGTGCCGCTCGGCGCGGCCCTGCCCGAAATCGGCAAGATCAGCCCCGTCGCCGGCGATGCCTCGGTGCGTTATATCACCCGCGCCGTCGATCTCGCCATGTCGGGCCAAGCCGATGTCATCGTCACCGCGCCGATCAACAAGGAAGCGATGAACCTTGCCGGCCATCACCATGACGGCCACACCGGGCTTCTCTCGCATCTCACCGGCTCGAAAAGTTCCTTCATGCTGCTTGCCTCCGAACGGCTGAACACCATCCACGTCTCCACCCATATCTCGCTGAAGGGGGCGATCGAGCGCGCCAAGACCGAGCGGGTGCTGGCGACCATCGAAGCGGGCCACAGGCACTTCCTGCGGCTCGGCCGCAAGGCGCGCATCGCCGTCGCCGGCCTCAATCCGCATTGCGGCGAAAACGGCCTGTTCGGCACCGAAGACATGGAGTTTCTCGCGCCCGCCGTCGAGCAGGCGCAGGCAAAAGGCATCGACGTCGTCGGGCCGATCTCGGCCGATACGGTGTTCGCCCGCGCCTATAACGGCGCCTTCGATCTCGTCATCGCCCAGTATCACGACCAGGGCCATATCCCGATCAAGCTCGTCGCCTTCGAGACTGCGGTCAACGTCTCCCTCGGCCTGCCGATCGACCGCGTCTCCGTCGACCACGGCACCGCCTTCGACATTGCCGGCACCGGCAAGGCCAACCATGTCAACATGCTGTCGGCCATCGCCTATGCCAGGCTGATGGCCCGCTCGCCGCGGCGGGAGGTGTGATTGCGGCAATCCGGGAGAAATGCTGCGCCGGTCGTCACCGAAACGTTGATTGCACCCTCAACCCATCAGATGCCGAACAGACGGCGATCCCAGAAGACGGGTTGGTGGAGGCTCGCGGTGATCGAGGGGAATTCCGGGTGGGCCGGGTTGATCAATATGTTGCGGTCGACGCGGGCGACGACGCTTGGCACCAGCAGGATGACGCTGCGTTTTTCCTGGCACCATTTTTCGCCTAAAGCCTTGCTGACAACAGCCGGCATGCTGTCCCAGCCGGGCAGCGCGGGCTCGGAGAAGACCTCGTAGCTTAACCCACGCGGTATTGTGATCGTCACATAGTGCTGGTTGGGCGGCAGCCGCCCGCTGCCGTGGACGAGCTTTTCGAGCAGCGCCGTCGAATATTGCTCGCTGGTGTAGATGATCGGGCTGCCCGATGTGTTCCACCGTCCCGGCGCGATGGTCGAGCCGGTGGCGTCGAAGATCGGATAGGTTCCGGCGGGATCGCCGATGCGGACGGATGTCAACGTCCGGTCGAGATGCTGTGCGCTCACGCAGCGCTGCCGTATTTCAGGCTTCCGAGGATATCGAGTACCAGCTCGCCGCCGATCTCGCTCTGGATGACCACGTCGATCGGCCGCCTGTCCTCCAACATTGCATGCGGGCGAAACAGGAAGTCGCGCGCCTCAGCCTCGCTCTGCCAGACATCGAGTGCCAGGCCCCAGACACGGGCAAGACGGGCGAGCTTTATGCCCTCGTCGGAAGAGAGCCGATGCTTGGACTTGCGCCGCTCGTAGGTGGCCTTCGGAACGAGGCGGTATTTGAACTGGACATCATCGGGCGCCAGAAGCATCGCCATGCGATCGAGCGCCTTGACCGGCAAGCCTTCTTCGATGCTGGAGAGCAGACCGAAGGCCGAACGCGATGCCGGTTCCCTGGCAGGCAATCCGAGAACATCGGCGATGAGCGCAAATCCCATCATGATCATGGATCCTTTTCACTTGAGGTTATATTTAGTCTCAAGTGATACAATGTTCAATAGCTCCGATCCGGCTTATCTTCGATAGCTGCCAAATATCTGCGTCTGCGTGATCGGCATCTGGGCAGGAGTTCGGACTGGTGGTTCGTTCGTACCGGGGCTTCAGCTTTGCCCCTGATGCAGCCGACGGAAAATCCGCTCGATCTGGGCAACGACGGCGAAAAAGACGATGCCGGAGAGAGAAGCGAGCACGACGGCGGCAAAGAGCCTTTCCGCCTGATAGTTGAATGTCGACTGGATGATGACAGCACCCAGCCCCTGGTTCGAGCCGATCCACTCCCCGACGATCGCGCCGATCACACAGGTGGTTGCCGAAATGCGCAATGATGCAAAGAGCAAGGGGGCGGACCGTGGTGCGCGCAGGCGCCAGAACGTTTCCCATCCGCTCGCCGAAAGCACATGCATCAGGTCAAGCTCGCTCGCAGTCGCCAGATTGAGGCCCCGGGCGGTATTCACCAGGGTTGGGAAGAAGCAGATGAGAGCGGCGATGATGATCTTCGGAAGCATGCCGAGGCCGAAGATGAGGATGATGATCGGCGCGAGCGCCAGCACCGGGATGGTGTTGAAGAGCAGGACGACGGGAAAATAGGCGGCCTGGAACCGCGGATTATAGACAAAGGCAATCGCCATGATCACGGCGAGACCGTTGCCCAGGAGGAAGCCGAGACCCGCCTCCCCCCATGTCGGAACGGCATTCGACAGCAGGAAGCGCCATTCGATGCCAAGCGTGCGCAGGATCGCCAGCGGCGTGGGAACGATATAACTGGGAATACCGAGAGCCGGCACCAGCCATTGCCAGGCGAGAAGCAATGAGAGGGCACCGATAACAGGAAGGCCGATCGCCTCGATGATGGATAACGGACGGTGCGTCATGCAGCCGAACTCCCCTCCTGCAGCAATTGGCGCAGACGGGCGGCGGTCTCCTGAACATCGAGGCTCTCACGCCGACAGAGGCCGCGCTCGTCTTTCATCGGCGCAAGGTCGATCAGCGCCTGGACGCGGCCCGGATTGGCGGCCAGGACCAGCACGCGTCCGCCGAGATAGATGGCCTCGATGACGCTGTGAGTGACGAACAGGATGGTCGTGCCGGTCCGGCGCCAGACGTCCAGAAGCTCGTCGTTCAGTCGTTCGCGGGTGATCTCGTCGAGCGCACCGAAGGGCTCGTCCATGAGCAGGATATCCGGCTCGCATTGAAGCGCACGCGCTATGGCGACGCGCTGGCGCTGTCCGCCGGACAATTGATGCGGATAGCGGTCGGCCAGATGCGACAGGCCGACCAGCTCGATCCAATGGTCGGGCCGCGGATCGACCAAGCGCGAGACGCTCTTCTTCCCCACCTGGAGCGGCAGCGCGACATTCTCCCTCACGGTCCGCCAGGGTAACAGCGTTGCGTCCTGAAAGACGAAGGCGACCTCGCGCCGCCGGCGCGCCTCCGAAGCTGTCCTGCCGAGCACCGACAGCCGCCCGTCAAGCGGCGGAAGAAGATCCGCCACCGCACGCAGGAAGGTCGACTTGCCGCAACCGGAAGGGCCGAGAATGGTCAGAAACTCACCCCTGCCGACGCTGAGGTCGACGCCGGACAGAATGCGGGTCGTCTCGACAGCGCCGGCATAGCCGACAGCCAAGTCCTTGGTTTCGATGGCCGCTGCTTCAGGCAAATCCGCGCTCACGCAATCTTCGGGCGGTCGCCCGCCGTCATGTCCAGTATCTCAGTCGTATAGCAATCCTCCAGCTTCGGAGCGCCGCTCTTGAACTGACCGATCTTGTCATAGACGGAAATCTGCTCGGCAAGCGCGGCCGGATCGAAGCTGCCCCAGCCATCCTTGCCGGTCGCAGCGTCGAAGCTCAGCGACAATATACGCGGCACCGTCTTCAGCTCTACGGCAAGATCGAGCTGCGGATAGGCCTCGACTGTCAACTTCACCGCCTTTTCGGGATGTTCATGCGTCCAGGCCCAACCCTTGGCGACGGCACGCAGCACCTTTGCCAGTGTCTCGGCATGGCCGCTCACGGCATCGTCGGTGGCGAAATAGACATTGGCATAGGATGGCAGGCCCGTGTCCTTCATCATCAGATCGATGCGGTCGGGGCCGATGACGGAAAGGGCCTGCGTGTTGGTGATCCATCCGGTGACCGCATCGACCTGACCGGTCATCAGCGGCGTCATGTCGAAGCCGATATTGGTGATGGTCAGGCTCGAGGGATCCATATTGTTCTTCAGCAGGATGGCATCGAGCACATAACGGGCCGTCGGCTGGATGCCGATGCGCTTGCCGACCATATCCCTGACGGTGCGGATCGGCGCTTTAGGCAGCGAGTAGAAGGCGAAAGGCGCCATGCGGAAACCGCAGGCGAAGATCTTGATCGGCACGCCGGATGACCTGGCAAGAAGAAGCTGTGCCGAATCCGAGAATTGGCCGAGCTGCGCATCACCGGTGATCACAGGCGGCACCGTTGCCGAATTGGGACCGCCAGGGGAAAACTCGACGTCGAGACCCTCGGCCTCAAACAGGCCTTGCTTGACGGCAACGATATCGCCGATCTGTCCGTTGCTCATCAGCCAATCATATTTGATGACGACTTTGGATGCGGCGGCGTTCGAATGACGCGGTACGAATACGCTGATCCCCGCCGTCGCCGCGGCGAGAGCAAAGGCTCCGCCCTTCAGGACGGTACGCCTGCCGACCGCGATTTGTTTGTCATCCCCGTTCATTTGCTTGCCTTCCCCTTGTTGGTTTGTCGGACGGCTGGCTGGGCCGCTTATGCTCGTTACTGCGGGTCGATGTCGCCGATCGGGCCGCCTTCAGACCACGCATAGATCTCCCAGAGATTGTCGTCGGGATCGGCGAAATAGCAGCATCGCGCATTCCAGACGTAATTCTGCGGCGGCGCGTGGAAGAGCACGCCCGCGGCCTTCAGCTCCGCATAGGCAGCATCGACCTGCTGTGGCGAGGCAAGCTCGATGGCCGCGCAGGCCTTGTGCACGCCCGGAGGCGCCCGGCGGTTTGAGACACCGGTATTCTCGGCGATATGCGCGATCTCCCAGAGCGCCAGCGTCACGCCCGCGCCTTTGAAATCGGCAAAGCCGGGAGCGCGGCGGCGCGGCTTGAAGCCAAGCCGCTCGACATAGAAGGCAGATGCTCTTTCGACATCCTCGACCAAAAAACAGATGTCGGTAATCGGATTGGTTTGGGCAAAAGCGGTCATACGGGCCTCCTGATGGGAAAAGCCTCGCAGACCGCAGCCTCAAGAGATTTCAAATTCGTGCGATTATCTTTCGCAAAATTGCTGATTTGCCATCGGCGGGCGCCGGCTCAAAGACGGACCGAACGCTGGTATTCCTTCGGTGTCGCCCCCATCAGACGCCGAAAGACGCTGGAGAAATGCGCCTGGCTGGAAAAGCCTGTGGTATAAGCGATGTTTGCAAGCGTCTCCTTGCCATCGGCAAGGTAAAGTCGCGCCCGCTCGATCCTGCGTTCGAGGACGAAGCGATGCGGCGCCATGCCCGCCGCCCGTTTGAATTCCCGACTGAAGTGAAAGGGGCTCATATGGGCCACACCGGCCAGCTCCTCAACACTCAAATCGGATTTGCCAAGCAGGTCCTCGATGTAATCGATCACGCGCCGGAGATTCTCCGATGTCAGCGGACGATCGCCGGCTTCAGGTTTGGCGCCCAGCAGTTTTACAACACAACAGGCGAGCGCCATTCCCAGATGCTGCATCAAAAGCGGGTCGTCGCGCCCGGTCTTCTCGGCGGCAAATGCAAGAGAAAGCGCAACCTGCAGCGTTGTCGGATCCGTCGTCGCGCTCAGCGCATCACTATCCCAATGCTCGGGATCGAAGCGAGAACCCCCGATGCCGCTGTAGAGCGCCGGTGACTGGAAGATCGAGATATAATCCGCCGCATCGCCCTCGACCTCAAGGACCGTGGCAGCCGGTTGAAATCCCAGAGTGAAGGGCGGCCTCTCAACTTCGCAGAATGCCCCGCTTCCAAACCGATAGGCATATTTGCCGTGCGCCGTACGGTTGATCGAAATTCTATGAAGCGAGCCCCTTGAAACCATTTGCCCCGCGGCACTGCGATAGGTCTCGACGATCATGTCGCGTTGAACGAAGGCCTTGTAGCCTCCGAGGGATGGCCGGCTTATTGAGAAAATCTGCGGATCGATATCGGGCATTGTTTCATTCTCCCTGACAGGGAGAGAGGCAAGTTGCGCGCCAAATGGAAGCCAAGCTTCGCGCTGGATATCAACGTCGTGGGATAAAACCCGACCGCGCCCATGTAAATCGTGATTTTATGACTGCTGTCGCGCCACACGGCACCACGGCCTGGCAGGCGTTCACCCTCGGCAAATCTGGTCGCATGCGCAAGAATTATGCAGTGCGTGTTTCTTCCTGATCGGTGGCTGTGGACTGTCGACTCATCTGATCGCTCCCAAAACCGCCGAGACATCCGAAATCATTCCCGGTCATGGGAAACCGCAGCCAGGGATCAGCTTTCGTTCCCTCCACTCTTTTCCCCGGAGATCGTTCTTTTGGAAATTCGTTCCTCCTCATCCGCATTAATCCATTTAATCTATAGACATAATTAATTGGAGAGAATGGCAATGAGCATCGAAAAATCCGGAAGCGGTCTCGGAAGACGAGACCTGTTGAAACTGTCGGCCGCGGCCGGGGTTGCCGTCGCCGGTGCCTCGCTCATCGGGCAGAAGCCGGTTTTTGCAGCCGAAGAGCTGTCGCTGAAAGGCAAGCGCATCGCCATCAGCGCCACCGGGACCGATCACTTCTTCGACCTGCAGGCCTATAATGCCCAGATCGAAGAGGTAAAGCGCCTCGGCGGCGAGCCGATCGCCGTCGATGCCGGGCGCAATGACGGCAAGCTGGTTTCGCAATTGCAGACGCTGATCGCCCAGAAGCCGGATGCGATCGTCCAGATCCTCGGCACGCTCAGCGTCATCGATCCCTGGCTGAAGAAGGCGCGCGATGCCGGGATCCCGGTCCTGACCGTCGACGTCGGCTCGACCAATTCGATCAACAACACGACTTCCGACAATTGGGGCATCGGCAAGGACCTAGCGCTGCAGCTCGTCTCAGATATCGGCGGCGAAGGCAATATCGTCGTCTTCAACGGCTTCTACGGCGTGACCCCCTGCGCGATCCGCTACGACCAGCTGGTCAATGTCGTCAAATATTTCCCGAAGGTGAAAATCCTCCAGCCGGAACTGCGCGACGTCATCCCGAACACCGTGCAGGACGCCTTCACGCAGATCACGGCCATCCTCAACAAATATCCGGAAAAGGGTTCGATCAAGGCGATCTGGTCGGCCTGGGACATTCCGCAGCTGGGCGCGACTCAGGCTCTGACGGCCGCCGGGCGGACCGAGATCCGCACCTACGGCGTCGACGGCAGCCCGGAAGTGCTGCAGCTCATCGCCGATCCGAATTCGCCGGCCGGCGCCGATGTCGCCCAGCAGCCGGCGGAAATCGGCCGCACCGCCATCCGCAACGTCGCCAAGCTGCTCGCCGGCCAGACCCTGCCGCGCGAAACCTATGTTCCGGCGCTGCTCGCCAACAAGACCAATGTCGGCGAAGTCACCAAGAAACTCGGCATCGGCTGACACTGAACACGAGCGATCCGGCCCTGCCGGATCGCTCGGAATCTGCCCGCCCGGAGAGATCGACATGACGGCCATTTCGTTGAAGCAGCCGGTCACGGCACGCAACGACATCATCCGCTTCGAAGGCATCGTCAAGCATTTCGGCGGGGCGCAGGCGCTTGCCGGCGCGTCGCTGATCGTCAGGCGCGGCACCATCCACGGTCTCGTCGGCCAGAACGGCGCCGGCAAGTCGACGCTGATCAAGCTGCTGGCCGGTCTTCACCAGCCGGATGGCGGCCGGATCGAGATCGAAGGGCGTACATTCGACAGGCTGACGCCGCATCTTGCCGAAGAGCTCGGCATCCACTTCATTCACCAGGATCGGCTGCTGGTGCCGACCTTCACCGTCGGCGAAGCCCTGTTCCTCGGCCGGGAACCGCGCACATCTGGCACGCCGTTCCTCGACCGGCGACTGATGCAGCGGCGCGCATCCGACATTCTCAACGACTATTTCGGTATCCGCTTGCCGAACAGCGCGCTGATCGGCGAATTGTCGACCGCCGAAAAGCAGATCGTGCAGATCACCCGCGCCCTCCTCAATCAGCCGAAAGTGCTCGTCTTCGATGAGCCGACCGCCGCCTTGGTGCGCCGCGAGGCCGATATCCTCTTCCGGCTGATCCGTCGTCTGCGCGACGAGGGCGTCACCATCATCTATATCTCGCATTACCTGAACGAAATCGAAGAGCTCTGCGACCACGTCACCGTGCTGCGCAATGGGCTTGATGTCGCCTCCCTGCCGATCGGGGACACCTCGGCCGGTGCGATTGCGCGGCTGATGGTCGAGCGCGACATCAAGGAGATGTTCCCGAAGCCACAGGTGACGCCTGGCGAGGAAATCCTCAAGGTCGAGCAACTGTCGGCGCCGGGGAAATATAGCGACGTCAGTTTCACGCTTCGCCGCGGCGAGGTGCTCGGCCTCACCGGCCTGCTCGGCTCCGGCGCCAAGGAGCTGGTCCGCGCGCTCTTCGGTCTGGAGACAGCGGCGTCCGGCCGTATCGAGGTCAGCGGCAAGGCTGCCCGTTTCACCAATCCAACGCAGGCGACCGGGCGCGAGATCGCGCTGGTGCCGGAAGACCGGCGACGCCACGGCATCGCGCTCGACCTCAGCGTCGCGGAAAATATCAGCCTTTCCAGCCTTGGCCGTTTCACCCGTTTCGGCTTTATCGATCGCAAACGCGAACGGGACGAAGCCGATGCCCTGATTAGTCGGCTGCAGGTGAAAACCAATGGGCGCGATGCCCTGCTGCGCACGCTTTCAGGCGGCAACCAGCAGAAGATCGCCATCGCCAAATGGCTGAGCCGCCGCTCCGAGGTCTATCTCCTCGACGAGCCGACGGTCGGCGTCGATATCGGCTCCAAGGTCGAGATCTATACGCTGATCGGCGAACTCGCGGCGCGCGGCGCCGGTGTGATCGTGCTGTCTTCGGATCTGCCCGAACTCGTCGGCATCACCGACCGCATCCTCGTGCTCTTCCGCGGGCGGGTGGTGCGGGAATTCATCTCGTCGGAGACCACGGCGGATGCCGTGCTGGCGCAATCGACCGGATCATCCGAGGGACAACGCCATGTCGGCTGAAGTGGAATTCGCGCCTTCCGGTTTTTCCGCCGTGGAATCGCCGCCGCGGTCGGCCGGCAATATTGCAGCAACCGCATTGCGCTTCGGATCGCTGATCGCCTTTGCCGCGATCCTGATCGTCTTCTCGCTAACCGCCCCCTATTTCCTCAGCATCGGCAATATCGGCAACGTGCTTGGCCAATCGGCCATCTCAGGCGTGCTTGCCATCGGATTGACGATCGTGCTGATCGCCGGCGGCTCCAATGTCGTCACCGGCGGTATCGACCTGTCGCTCGCTGCCAATATGGGCCTCAGCGCCGCCGTCTATGCGAGCCTGACGCAGCTCGGCTACGGCGATGCGACGGCGATTGCCGCGGCGATCTTGACCGGGGCGCTGATCGGCACGGTGAATGCCATTGCCGTCGTTTATGCCGGCATCGTGCCGCTGCTCGCCACGCTTGCCGTCATGAACGTCGTCGCCGGCCTGGAATTGGTGCTGACCGGCAATACCGTCCTGCCGGCCTCGACACCTTTCCTCTCGGCGCTTTCGGCCTCGGATCCTTTCGGCATACCGGTTCTCGCCTATGTGCTCCTCGGCTTTACGGCGATCGCGACGGCGGTCGTGCAATATACCCCGCTCGGCCTGCGTCTCTACGCTGTCGGTGAGTTTCCGGATGCGGCGCGTGCCGCCGGTCTGCCGCTTCGCCGGCTCCTATCAGGTGCCTTCGTCGCCAGCGGCGTTTCCGGCGGCATCGCCGGCATCCTGTCCGTTTCCTATCTGAGCGGCAGCACGACCGGCGCCGGCGAGATGCTGCTGCCCGTCGTCGTCACCGCCCTGCTCGGCTCGGTCTTTTCGCGTCGGCTGGTTCCGACAGTCACCGGGACGCTGCTTTCGGCCCTTTTGGTCGGCTTCCTGGTCAACGGTTTCCAGCTGCTGAATATTTCGAGCACCCTGGTCAGCGGCGTCCAGGGCGTGCTCATTCTCATCGTCGTTTCCGCGACGACACTGCTGCGCCGGCAGGAGGCCTGACCATGTCGCTCCATATCCCTACCCCCGCCACGACAGGCTTGCCGCGTCTGATCGCCGGCGGCCTGGTGCGTTATGGGCTGATCCTCGCCCTGGTTGCGGTATTCGCCGCCTTTTCCCTGACAACGCCGACATTCACAACGCTGGCGAACCTGCAGAGCATACTGGTCAACAATTTCACGCTGCTTGCCATCGTCTCCATCGCCATGACCTTCGCCGTCGCCTCGGGCGGCATCGATCTTTCCGTGGGAACGGCAATGGATTTCGCCAGCTTCGCTTTCGTTTCGCTGGTTCTCGCCGGGCAGCCGGTGGCACTCGCCGCGCTGGCGGGACTGGCAGCCGGAGCGGTCGTCGGCGTCTTCAACGCGCTCTTGATCTCCGGGATCGGGGTGTCGCCGTTCCTCGCCACGCTCGGCACGCTGTTCATCGGCCGCAGCGTTCAACAACTGCTGACCAATGGCGGCAATCCGGTCTATCTGCCGCCGAACGGCGTGCCGGAGGCCTTCCGCTTCCTCGGCCACGGCACGGTCGCCGGCTTTCCGGTGCCGCTGGCCGCGGCCATCATCGTCATCGCAGCCGCAGCGGTGGTTTTTGCCCGCACGCGTTTCGGCCGTGTCATTCTGTCGATCGGCATCCAGCCGGGCGTCGTGCGCTATTCCGGCATCGCAGCGCCGGCCCATGTAACGGTGACCTTCATCCTGGTCGGGTTGATCGCGGCCATCGCCGGCCTGATCCTGACGGCAACCGTCACCACCTACATTCCATCCTCCGGCAATGCCTTCCTGCTCAATGCCATCGGCGCCACCTTCATCGGCACGACGCTCAGCCCGCTCGGGCGGCCGAATGTCGGCGGGACCGTCCTCGGCGCGCTGCTGCTCAGCGTCGTCGCCAACGGGCTGCTGCTGACAGACCTGAACTTCTATTGGCAGCAGGTCGGCACGGGAACGCTGATCTTTGCCGTGCTGGCCCTGAGCTTCATCAACAGAAAGGCTGCCGGCGGTGCGTAAGAGCCGGAAGCGGTTCTATCCCGCCGAGGCGTCCGAAATCATTCTGGAGACGGCATTCTTCCAGCCGATGATCTTGGTCTGCCGCTCGGTCTCCTCCATCGAAGGGCTGAAGCGGCGGTCGCAGGCCCAGGCCTGCGCAAACTCCCGCCTGCCGGGCCAGATGCCGGCTTTCGAGCCGGCAAGCCAGGCAGCACCCAGCGCCGTCGTCTCGCGGATCGCCGAGCGGTCGACGGGGTTCCCCGTCATGTCGGCGAGGCACTGCATGGTCCAATCCGAAGCCGCCATACCGCCATCGACACGCAGCACCGTTTCCAGCTGGTTGACCCCCCAGTCCTTCTTCATCGCCACCAGCAGATCGAGTGTCTGGTAGGCGACGGATTCGAGCACGGCGCGGGCAAATTCCGCCGGCCCGCTGTTTCGGGTCAGGCCGAAGATCGCGCCGCGCGCGGCCGGATCCCAATAGGGGGCGCCGAGGCCGGTGAAGGCCGGAACGATATAGACCTGCTGTCCGGGATCGGCCTTGGCCGCAAGCACCCCCGCCTCCGACGCCTGACCGATGATGCCGAGACCATCGCGCAGCCATTGCACGGCGGCGCCGGCGATGAAGATCGAGCCTTCGAGCGCATAGGTCGTCTCGCCGTCGAGCCGGTAGGCGATCGTCGTCAGCATCCGGTTGGAGGAGGAAACACGATCCCGGCCGGTGTTCAGCAGGGCAAAGCAGCCGGTGCCATAGGTGGATTTCATCATGCCGGGCTCGAAGCAGGCATTGCCCATCGCCGCCGCCTGCTGGTCGCCGGCAACGCCGAGGATCGGAAGCTCCGCACCGAGCAGCGCCTTGTCGACGCGGCCGAAATCATCGGCGCATTCCCTGACCTCGGGAAGCACCGCAGGGGGAATACCGAGAATGCCGAGAAGCTCCTCGTCCCAGGCACCGTCATCGATATTGTAGAGCAGCGTTCTCGATGCATTGGTCGCATCGGTGGCATGCACACGGCCGCCCGTCAGATTGTAGATCAACCAGCTGTCGATCGTGCCGAAGCAGACATCGCCTGCCTCCGCCTTCTCACGCAGACCGTCGACATTGTCGAGCAGCCAGCGCAGCTTCGTTCCGGAGAAATAGGGGTCGAGCAACAGCCCGGTCTTGGCGCTGAACAGCTTCTCGTACCCGTCGGCCTTCAGGCTCTCGCACATTTCAGCCGTGCGCCTGTCCTGCCAGACGATCGCGCGATGAAGCGGTGTTCCGGACTTGCGATCCCAAACGACCGCCGTCTCGCGTTGGTTGGTGATGCCGATCGCGGCAATGTCGCCGGCCTGTATGCCGGCATCTGCAATCGCCTTGCGCACCGTGTCGATCACGGACAGCCAGATCTCCGTGGCGTCATGTTCCACCCATCCGGGCTGCGGATAGTATTGGGTGATCTCCGCCTGCGCGGAGCCGGCCATTTTCATGTCGCCGTCGAAGATGATCGCGCGTGAGGACGTCGTGCCCTGGTCGATTGAAAGAATATAGCCGCTCATATCCGTCTCCGGCTCGCACGAAACCGCTCCGCCCGGCAAGGAGGGCAGACGCGGAGGTTTCATGAGAGAAAGATTGTGGGTGCCACCGGCCGTAGCCGGTGGCAGGAAGTGATGGCCGGAAGCTTTGTCGCCTCCGGCCGAGGTCCGCCTTACTTCGACTGCCAGCTCTTGACGAGTTCGTCGTAGTTGACAGTGACCGGCTTTTCCTTCTCATTCTCGATCTTCAGCTGCGGTGCAAGGTTGCCCTTCTTCACCGCATCCGCGTTCCAGTAAGCGAGGTCATGCTCTTCGGCGAGTTTCGGGCCGATATCGCCCTGGACACCCGATTTCTCGATACGGCCCATGACCTTCTCCTGCTCGCCGCAAAGAGAGTCCATGGCTTCCTGCGGTGTCTTGGCGCCGGCAGCGGCGTCACCGATGGCCTGCCACCAAAGCTGAGCCAGCTTCGGATAGTCGGGAACGTTGGTGCCGGTTGGCGACCATTGAACACGGGCCGGCGAACGATAGAACTCAATCAGACCGCCGAGCTTCGGAGCGCGCTCCGTAAAGCTCTTGTCGCGAATGGTGGATTCGCGGATGAAGGTGAGACCGAGCTGGCTCTTCTTCACGTCAACAGTCTTGGAGGTCACGAACTGTGCATAGAGCCAGGCAGCTTTCGCGCGGTCCGTCGGGGTCGACTTCATCAACGTCCACGAGCCGACGTCCTGATAACCAAGCTTCATGCCGTCTTTCCAGTAAACGCCATGCGGGCTCGGTGCCATGCGCCATTTCGGCGTACCGTCCTCATTCATAACAGGCAGGCCAGGCTTGACCATGTCTGCGGTAAACGCCGTGTACCAGAAGATCTGCTGCGCGACGTTACCCTGTGCCGGCACCGGACCGGATTCCGAGAAGGTCATGCCCTGAGCTTCCGGCGGTGCGTACGCCTTCAACCAATCGAGATACTTCTGGATCGAATAGACCGATGCCGGGCCGTTAGTATCGCCGCCACGCGCGACGCACGAACCGACTGGACGCGAATTCTCGTCGACCTTGATGCCCCATTCGTCGACCGGAAGACCGTTCGGCAGGCCCTTGTCGCCGTTGCCGGCCATCGACAGCCAGGCGTCGGTGAAGCGCCAGCCGAGCGACGGGTCCTTCTTGCCGTAGTCCATATGGCCGAAGACCTTCTTGCCGTTGACGTCACGGCCGGTAAAGAATTCGGCAATGTCTTCATAGGCCGACCAGTTGACCGGAACGCCGAGATCGTAGCCGTATTTCGCCTTGAAATCGGCCTTGTTCTTCTCGTCGTTGAACCAGTCGTAGCGGAACCAATAGAGGTTGGCGAACTGCTGGTCGGGAAGCTGGTAGAGCTTCTTGTCCGGCGCGGTCGTGAACTTGGTGCCGATGAAGTCGTCGATATCGAGGCCGGGGTTGGTAACGTCCTTGCCTTCGCCGGCCATCCAGTCGGTCAGATTGCGGACCTGCTGATAACGCCAGTGCGTACCGATCAAGTCGGAGTCGTTGACCCAGCCATCATACAGGTTCTGCCCGGTCTGCATCTGCGTCTGGATCTTCTCGACAACGTCACCCTCTTGAATGACGTCGTGCGTGACCTTGATGCCGGTGATCGCAGTGAAGGCCGGAGCCAGAACCTCGGACTCATACTTGTGAGTGGTCAAGGTTTCCGAAACAACCTTGATGTCCATACCCTGGAAAGGCTTCGCCGCATCGACGAACCATTGCATTTCCTTTTCCTGGTCGGCACGAGAGAGCGTCGACACGTCGCCGATCTCTTTGTCCAGGAAAGTCTTTGCCTCGTCCATGCCGGCATAGGCCGACCCGGTCATGGCCAGCAGTACCGCTGCTGTCGTCGTCAATAAATGCCTTCGCATGATATCCTCCCAGGGTTTTGCGATTGCAGTCTTCACGTCTCAGGCGGCCAGAAAAACCCCGGCCATCTGCATCAGTTTGCCTCACACGTAACGGAATACGCCGACGGCGTAGACAACGGAGAGAGCGAGAGCCCACCAGAGGCTTGATCCCGCGAGACCAAGCCAGGCAAGATGGATAAAGGCGCTGCCGAGCAGCGAAAGGAAAAGCCGGTCACCGCGCGTCGTCTCGAAGCGCAGGATTCCGATCCGCGGGTTGCCGCCCGGCACGGCATACTCCCAGACCCCCATGCCGATCAGCAGCAATGCGATAACGATGAAGAACGCGGCCGTCGGCCAGGTCCATGCCATCCATGAAAAATCGGGAAGTGAAAAGCCCATCAAACCCTCCCCAGGGCGAAGCCCTTGGCGATGTAATTGCGCACAAACCAGATCACCAGCGCCCCTGGGATCAAGGTCAGAACACCCGCGGCGGCGAGCAAGCCCCAATCCATGCCGGATGCGGAGACGGTACGGGTCATGGTGGCAGCGATCGGCTTCGCGTCGGTAGTCGTCAACGTTCGTGCGATCAGCAACTCGACCCAAGAGAACATGAAGCAGAAGAAGCAGGCGACACCTATGCCGCTCGCAATCAGCGGCGTGAAGATCTTCAGGAAAAACCGCGGGAACGAATAGCCATCAATATAGGCCGTTTCGTCGATTTCCTTCGGCACGCCGGACATGAAGCCTTCAAGGATCCAGACCGCAAGCGGCACGTTGAAGAGGCAATGCGCCAATGCCACGGCGATGTGCGTATCGATCAGTCCAAAGGCTGAGTAGAGCTGGAAGAACGGCAGGGCAAAAACCGCCGGCGGCGCCATCCGGTTCGTCAGCAACCAGAAGAAAAGATGCTTGTCACCAAGGAACCGATAACGGGAAAAGGCATAGGCCGCCGGCAGCGCAGCTGCCACCGAGATCACCATGTTGATCACGACATAGGTGATTGAATTGATGTAGCCGGAATACCACGCCTTCTCCGTGAAGATCGTCACGTAATTGGCGATCGTCGGGTTATGAGGATAAAGCGTCAGAGAATTGACGATTTCCGCATTGGTCTTGAAGCTCATATTGACGAGCCAATAGATCGGCAGCAGGAGCACGATGATATAGATCGTCGGAACCAGCCACCACCAGCGCGATTCCTCGCCGCGCCGGCGCATCAGACGGCTTACTTCATCGGAGGAGAGACCGCTTGCGACACTGGTAACGCCTGAGATTTTTCGGCTCGCTGTCGTTTCGTTGGAGGCGCTCATTTCAATTCTCCGCGTCGTGGCTTGTCATGACGGTGTAGAACACCCACGAAAGCAGCAGGATGATCAGGAAATAGATCAGCGACATAGCAGCGGCCGGACCGAGGTCAAACTGTCCGAGGGCGGTCTTGACCAGATCGATCGACAGGAAAGTGGTCGCGTTGCCGGGACCGCCGCCCGTGACGACAAAAGGCTCGGTGTAGATCATGAAACTATCCATGAAACGCAGCAGCACGGCGATCAGAAGAACGCGTTTCATCTTTGGCAGCTGGATATAGCGGAATACCGCCCAACGAGACGCACCGTCGATCTTGGCTGCCTGATAGAAAGCATCCGGAATGGAAACGAGGCCGGCATAGCAGAGCAAAACGACCAGGCTCGTCCAGTGCCAGACGTCCATGATGATGATCGTCACCCAGGCGTCGAGCGGATCCTGCACATAGTTGTAATCGATGCCGATGGCATTGAGGGAATAGCCGAACAAACCAATGTCGTTGCGGCCGAACACCTGCCAGATCGTGCCGACAACGTTCCACGGGATCAGTAGTGGCAGCGCCATCAGAACCAGGCACACCGGCACGCCGATGCCCGATTTCGGCATGTTGAGCGCAATGAAGATACCGAGCGGGATCTCAAGAGCGAGAATGATCAACGAAAAAACCAGATTTCGCTGCAGGGCGGCCCAGAAACGGTCGGAATGCAGGATTTGGGTAAACCAGTCCGTTCCGTTCCAGAAGAACTGGTTGTTTCCGAAAGTGTCCTGAACGGAATAGTTCACAACCGTCATCAAGGGAATGACGGCCGAGAATGCCACCAGCACGAGGACCGGCAGGACCAGAAACCACGCTTTGTTGTTCCAGGTTTTTTCCATGATCAAGCCTCCGGTCCGGCGCGCCAAGAGTCGGCATAGATACTGATACCCGACGGTTCGAAGGTCACCCGGGGATCAGCCGGAATTTCCCCGTCTTCAGGGACGACGATCGCGATCGGCTGGCCGGCAAACTGGGCGCGGACGATCTTCTGCCGGCCGATATCTTCCACCTTGCTGACGGTTACAGGCATGCCCTCGCGGCCGACCCTGATAAACTCGGGCCGGATTCCAAGCTCTACCTTGGCCGCTGCCGCAGTCTTTGGCGCATAGTCGAGCGTCAGCGCGTGCTCGCCGACCCGAACCGTGCGGCCTTCCACCTTGGCTGGCATGAAGTTCATGCCTGGAGAACCGATGAAGTAGCCGACGAAGGTATGGCTCGGACGCTCGAAGAGCTCGGCCGGCGTGCCGATCTGCACGATCTCGCCATCGTACATCACCACGACTTTGTCGGCGAATGTCAGCGCCTCCGTCTGGTCATGCGTGACATAGACCATCGTAAAGCCGAACTGCTTATGCAGCCGCTTCAGCTGCGACCGCAGCACCCACTTCATATGCGGATCGATAACGGTGAGCGGCTCATCGAAGAGAATCGCGTTCACATCCGAGCGCACAAGGCCGCGGCCGAGCGAAATCTTCTGCTTTTGGTCCGCCGTCAAACCGCGCGCGCGCCGCTTGGCCCAGTCTGAAAGATCAATCATCTCCAGTATTTCGCGGACACGACGATCAACATCAGGCTCCGCGACTCCGCGGTTGCGCAAGGGGAAAGCCAGATTGTCATAGACGGTCATCGTGTCGTAGATCACCGGAAACTGGAATACCTGCGCAATATTTCGCTGCTGCGTCGGCAGGTTCGTAACATCCTGTCCGTCGAAGAGAATTCGCCCTTCGGACGGTTGAATAAGGCCGGAAATGATATTGAGCAGCGAGGTCTTTCCGCAGCCTGAAGGTCCGAGCAGCGCATAGGCACCGCCGTCGTTCCACTCGTGGTGCACTTCCTTGAGAGCGTAGTCCTTCTCGCTCTTCGGGTTCGGCCCATAGGCATGTCGAATATGATCGAGGGTGATACGTGCCATGATCTTCTCCTAGCCCCTCTGCCCGGCAATGGTGATCGCCCGGCCGTCCGCGCCGAACGCCATCAGGTGGCGCGTATCGATGAAAACGGAGAGGTCCGTGTCCGGATCGATATTGTGGATGCCGTGCGCAAGCATCACCCAGCGGGTGCCGGCAAATTGTAGATGCACGAAACTTTCCGATCCCGTGATCTCCGAAATCTGTGTCCGTGCTATCAGCTGCGCCGAATCAGCCGTCTGGGCGGTTGGTGCAAGATGATGCGGGTGAAACGCGATCGTTGCCGGCCCGTCCGGCACGTTCTGAAGATGCGGCGGCACGGCAAAAATCACGGCGCCATCGCGCAGGAAATTGCCTTCCGATTTGACCAGATCAATAAAATTCAGCGGCGGGTCGGCAAAGGTTTTCGCCGTCGTCAGATCGAGCGGATTGCGATAGACCTCGATCGTCGGGCCGAACTGCGTGATCCGGCCCTCGTTGAGCGCTGCCGTATTGCCACCCAGCAACAAGGCTTCGGAGGGTTCCGTCGTGGCATAAACGAAGATCGCGCCGGACTGGGCGAAGATGCGCGGCAATTCCTGCCGCAGCTCTTCACGCAGCTTGTAATCGAGATTGGCGAGCGGCTCGTCCATCAGCACCAGGCTGGCATTCTTGACGAGGGCGCGCGCCAGCGCCGTGCGCTGCTGCTGGCCGCCCGACAGATTGAGCGGCGTGCGGTCGAGATAGGGCGTGAGCTTCAGGAGCTCGGCCGCCTTGCGCACGTCGCGGTCGATCGTGGCGGCATCCTTGCCTGATATGCGCATCGGCGAGGCGATGTTCTCGTAGACGGTCAGCGCCGGATAGTTGATGAATTGCTGGTAGACCATGGCAACGTTGCGCTTCTGCACCGGCATGCCGGTGACATCGACGCCGTCGAAATGGACGGAGCCGCCCGTCGGCCGGTCGAGGCCGGCCATCAGCCGCATCAGCGACGTCTTGCCCGACAGCGTCGGCCCGAGCAGGACGTTCAGCGTGCCTCGCTCGAGGACCAGATCGGTCGGATAAATGTGATAGTCCGCGCCCACCATCTTGGCGGCGTTCCGCAGTTCCAGCATTCCGATTCCCGTGCCTCCACGCAGCGGGGACCACAGGGCTCCTATCCGGCCATCGCCGGCATGGCAGCCATGTACTCCTCCAGTGACTGAGCCTGCTCCTTCGAAAGGCGCAGGCCATCCTTTGTTCTCCTCCACAGCACGTCTTCGGCGTGCCGGGCCCATTCCTGTTTAACGAGATAGGTGACCTCCGCCTCGTAGAGATCACCGCCGAACAACCGTCCGAGATCGTCGATGCCGCGGGCATCGCCGAGCAGCACCTCGGCCCTGGTGCCATAGCGGCGCACCAGGCGGCGGGCATGCTGATCGGCGAGGAACTGATAACGCCGTTTCAGCTTGTCAACTTGTGCCTCATAGCCGCGGACCGGGAAGTCGCCGCCCGGCAGATGGCTTTTGGCCGTCCACGGGGCGCCCTTGACGCCGATCGCAGCACCGATCTTCTCCAGCGCATGTTCGGAAAGCCGGCGATAGGTGGTGAGCTTGCCGCCGAAGACGTTGAGCAACGGTGCGGCACCTTCGCCTTCCAGCTTCAGCACATAGTCGCGCGTCGCCTCCTGTGCCTTCGAGGCACCGTCGTCATAAAGCGGCCTGACCGCCGAATAGGTCCAGACGATATCTTCCGGCTTGACCGGCTCTTTGAAATATTCCGACGCCGCATTGCAGAGATAGACGGTCTCCTCCTCGGAGATCCTGACATCCTTGGGATCGGCGGTATAGTCGCGGTCGGTGGTGCCGATCAGCGTGAAGTCGCCCTCGTAGGGGATGGCGAAGATGATGCGGTTGTCGGGGTTCTGAAAGAAATAGGCTCTCACATCGTCGAACTTCTTTTTCACGACGATATGGCTGCCTTGGACGAGGCGGACATGATGGGCTTCGTTCTGGCCGAAGGCGGAACGAATGACATGGTCGACCCAGGGACCGGCGGCATTGACCAGCATGCGGGCCTGATGGCTGTCATTGCGGCCGGTGACCGTATCGGTGGTCTCGATATGCCACAGGCCCTTCTCGCGCCTTGCCGACACGACTTTGGTGCGCGGCATGATGGTCGCCCCCTTGTCGGCGGCGTCGCGGGCGTTCAGCACCACCATGCGGGCATCGTCGACCCAGCCGTCGGAATATTCGAAGGCCTTGGCAAACAGCGCCTTCAGCGGCTTGCCGGCCGGATCGCGGCGCATGTCGAGCACCGAGGTCGGCGGCAGCAGCTTGCGGCCGCCAAGGTGGTCGTAGAGGAAGAGGCCGAGCCGGATCAGCCAGGCCGGACGGATGCCGCCCTTGTGATAGGGCAGCACGAAGCGCAGCGGCCAGATGATGTGCGGCGCCATCGCCCAGAGGATTTCGCGCTCCATCAGCGATTCGCGCACCAGGCGGAATTCGTAATGCTCGAGATAACGCAGGCCGCCATGGATCAGCTTGGTGGCGCCCGACGAAGTGCCCGAGGCGAAATCGTTCATCTCCGCCAGCGCCACCGAATAGCCGCGCCCAACAGCATCGCGCGCAATGCCGCAGCCGTTGATGCCGCCACCGATGACGAATATGTCGTGAATCTCCCGGCCCAATATCCCCTCCGAGCCCCGCTGCAGATTTCGCATCGCACAAAACTTGCGCAATTGCGAAAGTGACACCAGTTAAAACGAAAGAAATACGAATGTCAAACGAATGTTTCGGAGATCACCACCTTGATCTGGACGATTTTTAGGCCGGATCAGGATAAAATGAGAATTGTCATCTGAATCAAAGGCATAGAGCATCGTGCGCTTTCGAAAGGCGCTGACGCTTTTCAGCCCTATCCGCTAGCGCGATCTGCCGTTCGTTTCGATCAGCTTCACATTGTTTTCGAGGCAGAGATTGCGGATCGACGCCACCGGACAGTGGTCGGTGATGAAGGTATGGACCTGCGAAAGCTGGCCGATCCTGACCGGTGCAGTGCGTTCGAACTTCGTCGAATCGGCAACCAGGATGACATGCCTGGCATTGGCGATGATCGCTTGAGCCACCTTCACCTCGCGAAAATCGTAGTCGAGAAGCGCGCCGTCCACGTCGATCGCCGACGCGCCGATCACGGCGTAATCGACCTTGAACTGACGGATGAAATCGACGGCCGCTTCACCGACGATCCCGCCGTCCGAACCACGCACGACCCCGCCGGCGATCACCACTTCGATCGCCGGAAAGGAACGCAACCTATTGGCAACGTTGATATTATTGGTGATCACCATCAACTCGTGGTGATTGGCGAGCGCCTCGCCCACCGCCTCGGTCGTCGTTCCGATATTGATGAAGAGCGAGGCGCCGCTCGGGATCAGCTCGACCGCGGCAATGCCGATCGCCTGCTTCTCGGAAGCGGCGATCTGGCGGCGCGCCTCGTATTTGACGTTCTCGGTGCCGCTCGGGAATGTGGCACCGCCATGAATACGTGTCAGCACCTGTGCGTCGCAGAGATCGTTCAGATCCTTGCGAATCGTCTGCCGCGTCACGGAAAAGCGAGAGGCAAGTTCCTCGACCAGAACCCTGCCGCTCGATTTCGCAATCGCCACGATTTCGGTTTGCCGGTCGGTCAAGAACATGGGCGCATACCTTTCGTATCTGCTTTCGTTTTAAAGAAAGCGAAGGGCAGCGCAATGCCTATCTGTTACCAGTTCGCCCTCGCGGCTCGAATCTCACGCTATCGCTTCCGCATCACGTTGACGATGAGCACACCGAGGATTGCCATGACGCCACCGACCGCACCGAGCACCGTTGGCGTTTCGCCCAGCCAGACAAAACCGATTAGCGTGGCGACCGGCGGAACGCCGTAGAGGAAATTCGAAGCGCGGGCGGCCGTCAGCCGCTTCAACGCGATCGCCCAGGTGAGATAGCCGATCACAGTGGGGAAGATGACGAGATAGGCAACGCCCCAGTTCACTTCGGCCGGTGCGGCCGCGAGCGCCTGGATTGTCGCCGGGACGGCCGGAAACAGCGGCACGGAACCGATGAGCAGGATCCAGGCGGTGACGGCAAGCGCCGGCAGCCGTCCAAGCAGCGGCTTCTGCAGCACGCTGGCGATCGCCGAGCAGAGCGCTGCACCAAGGATCATGACCGCATTTGGATCGAGCTTGAAACCGTCGTCGGAGGCGACTGCAATCAGCGCTACGCCGCCGAAGGAAACCGCGGTACCCGCCCAGCCCCAGCGGCCAAAGCGCTCGCCGAGCGCGAATGTGGCAATCAGGGCAGTGAAGACGGGCATGGTGTTGATGATGAAGCTCGCCGGCCCTGCCGCAACCGTCTGCTCGCCGGTGTTCAACAAAACCGCATAGGCGGCGATGAAGAGCACGGCGGCAATGGAGAGGCGGAGGAAATCGCGCCTTTCCGGCATCGGCCGGTAGATGGCGAGGTAGACGAGGGCGATGGCGCCGGCTGCCACATAACGCGCCGTCGCCAGTTCGATCGGCGTCAGCGGTCCGAGACAGATGCGGATCACCACGAAGGAGGACGCCCAGAAGAGGATGGTAACGAGGATCGCCGCAAAGGCCACCATATCGAACCCGCCTTGCTGTTTCGCCGTAACCGGTGCGCTTGCCGCCATGCTCATTTTCGCCTCCATCTGTTTCTGTGAAATGGATTAGGCCTTCGATCCGTGCTTGAAAAGCATCGCAATCGATGATCAAATGTGCGTATGGTTCACAGCTCGCCCGTGCTTCCGCCCCTCGACACGCTCGAGACCTTTGCCCGCGCCGCCCGGCTCGGATCGTTTTCGGCCGCGGCCGAGGAAAGCGGCATCACCCATGGCGCGGTGTCGCGGCAGGTCTCGCGCCTGGAGCGCTGGATGGGCGTGCGGCTGTTTGCCCGCGAAGCCCGAGGTGTGCGCCTGACGCCGGAAGGTATGCGGTTTTTCGCGCGGGCGGAGGAAGCGCTGGCGCTGCTCGGCAATAGTGGCGAGCGCTGGCTGCCCCGCCGCAACAAGGCGGTAGTGCGCCTCTCGGTAACACCCTCCGTCGCCTCGCTATGGCTGTTTCAGCGCCTGCCGAAGCTTGAGGGAAACGAGTTGCATGTCGAGTTGACGCTCGAACACCGGCTGGCGGATTTCGGCGAAGGCACGGATCTTGCCATCCGCTGCGGAAAGGGGCCGTGGGCGGGCGTGCGCGCCCTACCGCTCTGGCAGGAGAAATCGTGTCCGATCGCTGCCCCTGCGCTGGCGGACCGGCTCGGACAGCGCTCAGATGCCTTGTCGCTGCTCGAACTGCCGATCCTGCACGATTCGAACATCGAAGGCTGGCGCCGCTGGCTCGCCCGCGAGGGTGTCGACTATACGCCGCGCGGCCATGACCGGCGCTTCGAAGACTATAATCTGGTGATCGACGCCTGTGCGCAGGGGCTCGGCATCGCGCTGGCGCGACCGCCGCTGTCGGATGCGGCGCTGGCGGCCGGGCGCGTCGTCACTGTCTCGGAACGGACGCTCGATTATCACGTGGCCTTTCACCTGATCCGCCCGGACGATGCGCTTCGAAGCCCCGCCATCGAATTTGCCAGCCGCTTCCTGCGTGAGGCCGGCCAAGACGCGGCGACGATCGCCGCCTTTATCGCACCCGGCCGGCCAAAGACGTAAGCGGAAGATGCGGCACCGGCCGCATCCGGGTCGTTATTCCTCCGGGAACCTCAGGCGCATTTCCTTCGCCAGTTCGAAACCGGCAGCCCTATAAACGGGTTCGCCGGCATCCGAGGCATGGATGACGACCGTCGTGCAGCCGATCGATTTCAGATAATCGACGGCCTTGTTGGTCAGCGCCAATGCGATGCCGCGCCGACGGAAGGCGTCGGCGACATAGACGGACCAGATATAACCGAACAGCCGCTGTTCCGGACGGATGACCTCCGGAAACGGCGATTGGTGCAGCTGGCAGGATGCAGAACCGGCGATTTCACCGTCGACGATCGCAAGGAACGAGGTCAGGCGGCGCTCTTCGCGACCGCTTCTGATGAAAGACAAGATCCGCGCCGCCGCATCGGAGCTGTAGTGTTCCGGTGGTGTGCCGTAGCTGTCCCAGATCTTCAGATAGTGCCCCACCAGGACCTCGTCCTCGTCGGGCGTTGCCATTCGAATATCCATCATGTCGTGATCCGGCTTGGGCATGCGAGGGCGCGAAATCGCTCCTCAGAAGAGTTGGCGCCTCCCCACCGCCATGGGCAGGAGGCGCCAAAAAAGAACATCAATTCGCTGCCGTTAGCGTCATCGAGGCGCTGCCTGCCGCAACGTTGAGGCCGAGCTGGCCGGTCAGGCTGACCGTCTGCAGATGGATCGAGCCGGAGGTACCGCCGACCAGGAGATTGGCGCCCACACCGGCGCCGAGCGTGGCTTCGGCGCTAGCGCCGACATAGAGGCCGGCGAGCGAGCCGCGGTGATAGCCGGCGGTCGGCGCAAACACGGCCCAGATCAGGCGGCTGCGCGTGGTGAAACCAAGGTCGATGCCAAGTTTTCTCACTTCGCCGGTATAACGATCCGAAAGCTCGTTGCCGACGGTCGACTGGAAGATGCAATCGGCTTCCTTGGATGAACCGAGCACATAACCCGTGCCGCCGCCGATATCGCAGGTGAGATAACCGATCTTCACGCCATTGCGCAGGTCCGGCTCTTCATATGTCCTGGTGGCGAGGTCGGCGGCATTGGCCACCCCCGCTCCGACAAAGGTCAACGATACCGCGGCAAAGGCCGTCGCAAGAATTTTGTTCATAAGTCTCTCCTTCTCAAATCGTGACGGGAGCATACCCGGCTACTCGCCACCAGATTCGGCAACAGATAACGGACGGAACCGCAAAACGATCCCGAACCGGCATCATTTACGCATCGCATGTCAAAGCGCATGGGAAGGCGCAAGCGACAAACAAGCCTACGGTTCAGCCCCCATTGGGACATTTCGAAGGCACCTTTTCGCGGCATTCGATTATTTCATGATCTTATCCGGAATGGTTGCCAGAAAGGCACATCGATCTCCAACCGGTGACATCCGGCTGAGCGGACGGTGACCACAAGGCTCGGTCCGGCCGCCTCTGTTCATTTGCGGCGCTACTATTTCTGCCGAAGCCAGAGTGTCAGGAAACCGGCAACGACAGCGGCAGCCGCGCTGAACAGTATGGGGCCCAGATAGCTACCGGTTTTATCGAATACGAGCCCCGCCATTGTTGGCCCCAGCAAAGCAGCCACACCCACGGCCGTATAGAGATAGCCCAGTATCGTTCCGATATGACGGGTGCCGAAGAGATTGGCGGCGACGGCCGGATAAAGGCCGACGCAGCCACCATAACTCGCCCCGAACAACAGGGCGAAAAGCACCATCATGGCCATGCCGTTGGCAGCGGACCACAGGACGAATGAGCCGGCAACAGCAAAGGTAAGAATTGTCAAAAGGCGCAAGGAACCGATGCGGTCGCCCAAACCGGCCAGCACGAGACGCCCAAAGATGTTTCCGACGCCGATGAGCGCTATAAGGATTGTACCGCTTTCAAGCGACAGACCCATGTCATGCGCTGCCGGGACGATATGCACATAGGGAATGAATGTGCAGAACGACACCAAGAGCAGCATGACGTAGAACAGGCTGAAACGGCCATCGCGCCATACGGTGAAAGGGCTGGGCCGGTCGCTGGATCGCAGTTCTGCAGGAATGCTGTTGTCTTGGCGTCTACGCACGAGCATTGCCGCCGGCAGACCGATTGCGGCTATGACGGCCGCCAAACCGATGAAACATCCACGCCAACCAAGCCCGGAGACAAGCCGGCCGATCGTAAACGGCAGCAACAGCGTGCCGAGGCCGAGGCCGGCCGTAGCAATGCCTGACGCGCGGCTCCGCTTGAGGATAAACCAAGACTGCACAGCTCCAATCGCCGGAACATAAGAGAGGCCGATTCCAAGCCCCACTCCGGCTCCGTACCAAACGTAGAGCGAGGTCAGTGACTGTGCCTGGCTGGCTCCGGCGTAACCGATGATCATTGCCACCAAACCCGTCGCTATGACGGCGCGGGACGACCAGCGATCGGCAAGCGGGCCGGCGATTGCGCCCAGCGAATAGAACACCAAAGCCGAGATGGAGAAGACAAGCGCGATCTGGCCACGCGATGCCGCGAATTCCTCGGAAAGACCGGGAAACACAGCGGAGAAGGCGTAGGCTGATCCGAAGGTTACAGCTGTCAGCGCATGCGCTCCACCGACGACCCACCATCCGCTTGGTGAGTCTGCGTCGTCGGACAGTGAAACAGGTGAAAATATGGATGGCAAAATCAATCGGCCTTTCAGATATTTATCGCTCGGAGTATTGCGCAGTCCCGCACCGACGCAAGCCGCAACGCAATGCCTGCATGACTTTCTCACGCGCGAGTTGTCACACCATCTGTAACGATAAATTCCTCGCGCAGGTCAGCGGTTCATGCGATGCAAGAAATCGACGGGAGGGCAGCGGATCGCAATTGGGTGATGGCTATGGAAACTGTTGAAAAATCGAATAATTCCAATCCACATTTGCCCGTGGGATATTCTTTGGTCCCCAAGGGTAAACTTGCAAATGCCGTCACCTGTCTGGAGATGACGGAGAAGCCGGCCTCCAGGGAAGCCAAGCTTATCCCTGGGATCTCTCTCGAGCGGATGACAGCTCCCGATCTTGTGGCATATCGGCAGCTTTTCCGGCTGGTCGGAGAGGACTGGATGTGGGTTTCACGCTTGGTCATGCCCGATGACAGACTGACGGCCATTCTCCAAGACCCGCTGGTGGAAATATACGTGCTGCTGGCGGAAGGAAGGCCGTCCGGCATGCTGGAGCTTGATTTCCGGCAACATGGTCAGTGTGAACTGGTTTTCTTTGGAGTTGCCAAAAGTTCGATCGGAACCGGCGCGGGGCGCTATCTCATGGACAAGACGTTATCGATTGCCTGGGCGCATCCCATCGAACGGCTTTGGGTCCACACCTGCCATTTCGATCATCCGAATGCATTGCCGTTCTATCAGCGGTCCGGCTTCAAGCCATATGCTTTCATGGTCGAAGTGACGGATGACCCAAGACTGAACGGCGTGCTGCCAAGGACGGCAGCCCCTCATATCCCAATCCTTGGCTAGGTGCCATTTATCGCAAAACGGCAACCAGACGCATTGCGAAGCTCGTTCCTGACGCGCATGATGGCCTGGGCAATCCGTGGTCATGTTTCATTCTGCCTTAGCGCAGAATTTTTAACTGCCCGCATCCCGGCACCAGTAAAAGAAAAACCCGGCGATGAGTTTCGCCGGGTTTTTCTACTTGATCTGTCCGCGTTATACTTTTCGCATTAGGCGCATGACGATCGATACGACGAACAGCACCAGGAAAATGAAGAACAGAACCTGGGCAATGGAAGCTGAGGCCCCTGCGATGCCGCCAAATCCGAGGACGCCGGCAATCAAAGCCACAACGAGAAACACCAGAGCGTAATAAAGCATCGCAATCTCCTTTTACGTTGCTGCGGAGATAACGGAGGCCGCCCCATTTGGTTCCCGTCGGCCTTGCCGCGGGTAGATGCACCGTCGCGCCGACCCCATTCAGCCGAGATGAAAGACGCCGTTATATGTCCGATCACCTTCATTCGGTTCGGGAGGTTCGGCCGCATCGAGATAGGCCTTGAGCGGGCCGGTCAATACGAACCAGATGCTTGCTCCGAGCATGAAATAGGCTCCCACCGGATCGTCGATGCGGGCGATGAACGGAAGGCAGGCGGATGCGAACAACACGATGATGCGCACCGACCACTCCGCCTCGCGTTTGGCGATGGCGCGCGCTCTCAGCGACTTGTATTCCCGTGCGCCGTAACCGCCTCCCCCTGCCTTTACCGCCGAAAGCAGCTTTCGCACGGAGGGCAGCGCCAGCATGACCAGTGCGGCAATGCTGAGCGCGAAAGGCTTGCCGGACACGACCTGCCCGCTCGCGATCAGCAGAAAGGAGAGCACGACGAGATTCCATGTCGGCTCCAGCAGCTCCGGCGGTTGCCGCGTGCGCAGATGCCAACTCCGCAGCAAGCCCGCCGCGCCGTGCAGTAGCGGCTGATCGATATAGCGATTGATCCAGTCCATGCCGATGCGCCCGTCCCCGATTGCATGAAGAGGGCTCCGAACACCACGGAATTTGGTCATCATCGTGGCGATAGCCGCCGAATCTGTTCTTCGCGTGAACGAAACTTGCCGAGACGCATCACAGTCGCAAAATCTGAAGGCGACCTCGGAACGCGGCGACACCAGCTTAGCGCAACTCCTGCGCGACCTCCCAGACATGGCCCGACGGATCCGCAAAGGCCGCCGTCCGGCGGCCCCATGGACGATCGACGGGACCATTGAGCAGCGTTACCCCGAGTTTGCGCAGTTCTGCGCAAACTGCATCGACATCATCGACCTTGATCGTCAGCAGTACGCGTGCCCCCGAACCGGGGGGCGACACGGCGGATGGCTCGACCAGCTGAGGCGCTTGCGCAGCATCGAGCAAGTTGATCATCGTTCCCGAGAATTTCAGCACGCAGGATACTGCGTCCTGATAGACGACATCAGGTGCAAAGACCTTTTGGTAGAAAGAGTTGGCCTCGTCGATATCATCGACGAACAGGGTGACGACTTCGATCCGATCCAGCTGCATAGGCATTTCTCCTCCGTTGCTCCAAGCGGCCAACGATATCGCTGGCCAGCTCTTCACTGGTCGTTTCGACGCCGACGGTTTCGACATGCCGGGGCAAAAATACCGGTCAGCTTCGCAGGCCGGGCGCCTCCTGGCCGGTGCGCGCCACATATTCGGTATAGCCGCCGCCATATTGATGGATGCCGTCGGGCGTCAGCTCCAGCACCCGGTTGGAGAGCGCGGCCAGGAAATGCCGGTCGTGCGATACGAACAGCATCGTGCCCTCATATTGCGACAGCGCCTTGATGAGCATTTCCTTGGTGTCGAGGTCGAGATGGTTGGTCGGTTCGTCGAGCACGAGCAGGTTCGGCGGGTCGAACAGCATCATCGCCATGACGAGGCGCGCCTTCTCACCACCTGACAGCACGCGGCACCGCTTCTCGACATCGTCGCCGGAGAAGCCGAAACACCCGGCCAGCGCGCGCAAGGGCCCCTGCCCCGCCTGAGGAAACCGGTCTTCCAGCGCTTGGAAGACGGTATGCTCGCCGTCGAGAATATCCATGGCGTGCTGGGCGAAATAGCCCATCTTGACGCTGGCGCCGAGAGCCACACTGCCTTGGTCAGGCTCGGCGGTGCCCGTCACCAGCTTCAGCAGCGTCGATTTGCCGGCGCCGTTGATGCCCATGATGCACCAACGTTCCCGCCGCCGCACCATGAAATCCAGCCCCTCATAGATGCTTCGACTGCCGTATTTCTTATGCACGTTCTTCAGGTTGACCACGTCCTCACCGGATCGCGGCGCCGGCTGGAACTCGAAAGAGACGGCCTGGCGGCGCTTGGGCGGCTCCACCCGGTCGATCTTCTCCAGCTTCTTGACGCGGCTCTGCACCTGCGAGGCATGCGAGGCGCGGGCCTTGAAGCGCTCGATGAACTTGATTTCCTTGGCGAGCATTGCCTGCTGGCGCTCGAACTGAGCCTGCTGCTGCTTCTCGTTCTGCGCCCGCTGCTGCTCGTAGAATTCATAATCGCCGGAATAGGCCGTCAACGTGCCGCCGTCGATCTCGATGATCTTGGTGACGATGCGGTTCATGAATTCGCGGTCATGCGAGGTCATCAGCAGCGCGCCCTCGTAACCTTTCAGGAACTCCTCCAGCCAGATCAGGCTTTCCAGATCCAGATGGTTGCTCGGCTCGTCGAGCAGCATGACGTCAGGACGCATCAGCAGGATGCGGGCGAGCGCCACGCGCATCTTCCAGCCGCCCGATAGCGCGCCGACATCGCCGTCCATCATCTCCTGGCTGAAGCTCAGGCCCGCAAGCACTTCGCGGGCGCGGCCCTCGAGCGCATAACCGTCCAGTTCCTCGTAGCGCGCCTGCACCTCGCCGTAGCGCTCGATGATCTCCTCCATATTGTCGGCCTGTTCGGGATCGGCCATGGCGGCTTCGAGCTCGCGCAATTCGCCGGCAACGATGCTGACGGGACCTGCGCCATTCATCACCTCGGCAACGGCGCTGTGGCCGGCCATCTCGCCGACATCCTGGTTAAAGTAGCCGATGGTGACGCCCCTCTCGACGGAGACCTGCCCCTCATCGGGCTGCTCCTCGCCGTTGATCATCCGGAAGACGGTCGTCTTGCCGGCGCCGTTCGGACCAACCAGGCCGATCTTCTCGCCTCGATTGAGGGCCGCGGACGCCTCGATGAAGAGGATACGGTGGCTGAGCTGCTTGCTGATATTTTCGATACGGATCATGATTTGCGCGGCGCCTGGAGAAGGAGATTTTGGCGCGCTTATGCCATGCAAGGAAACCGCAGGATAGCCCTGTTTCCTGTCCTCTCGATCAAGAGTACGACGCCGAAAAGCGAGAGCGGATTTCGGACGGCATCTTGCTCACCTTCTTTAATTTGGTACAGGATTGGATATTATCGGAACTCACGCCAACGGAGACCTGTGCCAATGAGCGTTCGTCCGCCGCAGTCCTTCCGACAATCCCAGCACGATAAAAGCGGCTTCAACGTCCTCGAATACGAGCTGATGTCGGAACGCGCGGATTCGCTCGGACGTCACGGGCTGAAGGTGGAGGCGACACTTGCCGCCCTGAAGGCCTGGGCTCCCGATCACCAGACCGCTGAGGAACGCGAGAGGCTTCTCAATGAAGCATCCGACGCCGTCTGGGCATTCTTCATCCAGCGTGAGATATGCGGGTTGCGGAACAACCGTGACGCTATTCAGCGCTACGGCATTCCGAATGAAGTGATCGCGAGATTAGGCGCGGTGCGGAAATAAGCACCGCGACGGCACTTCTATTGTCATCGTGGCTGCCGTCCCGCCTCTCTCTATGGGGTGGAAATACCCGGTGCGGAAGGGTATGGCTTGGTGCCGCACCAATGCGAAAGGGAGCCGCGATGCCAAGCTCAATCCGGATCGGGAATCAAGATCTCGCCGTCGAAGTCTCCTCGCTCGGCGCCGAGATGCAGGCGCTGACGACAAGCGACGGACGCTCGTGGTTATGGACCGGCGATGCGGCCTTCTGGACCGGGCGGTCGCCGATCCTGTTTCCGATCGTCGGCAAGGCGCCGGACGACAAGATAGCGATCGACGGCGCGGTCTATCCGATGTCCCAGCATGGCTTTGCCCGCCGCAGCGAATTTGCGCTTGCGGCATCCACCGCAACGATGTGCCGCTACGAACTCATCGCCTCGGAGGCGACGCGGGCGGTTTATCCCTTCGATTTTCAGCTGGCTCTGGTGCATGCGGTGGAGGGCCGGGCGTTGACGGTGACGACGGAGGTCACCAATCGCGATCAGAAGCCAATGCCGTTCGGCCTCGGGTTCCATTCGGCTTTCGCCTGGCCGCTGCCCGGTGCTGCCGGGCGCAACCATATCGTGACGCTCGACAATAAGGGGGAGCCGGGTCTTGTGCGGCTGGCGGGTGGCCTGATCAACCCTGCGCCTCTGCCCTCGCCGTTTGATGCCGGCCGGCTGGTGCTGGATCACGCGATGTTCGAGCAGGATGCGATGATCTTTCCGAGTGGGGCTGGCGAAGGCTTGAGTTATGGCGCCGAAGGCGGGCCGGCCATGCAGTTCCATTTCGAAAACCTGCCTAATCTCGCGCTCTGGACCAAGCCGGGTGCGCCTTTCCTCTGCATCGAGCCCTGGCATGGAACGGCCGCGGAAGCTGGAGCATCGCGCGAGCTTTCGGCGAGGCCGTCCACCACGATACTGGCGCCGGGCGCTGTGGCCCGCTTCGCCTTTACGGTCGAAATTCCGCAATAGTGAGAGCGCTCGCCGGGAAGGCGGGCGAGCGCTGTCGTTTCAGTGAGCGCCGGCGCCACCACCGGCACGCGGTTTTTGGGTGAGCAGCAGGGCGACGGCTGCGATGGCAAGAACCACGCCGATAACGGCGAAGGTATCGCTGAAACCCATGATCAGAGCCTGGCGTTTGACGACCTGACCCAGCGCCACGACGGCCTTCTGGGCTGCGACGGCATGGTCGGAGACGCCGTGCGACAGGAAGTAGCCTGTCATCTGGTCGAGGCGATTGCGGACTTCGTCGCGGCCGAGCGTCACCGACTGGCCGATGATGTTGGAATGGAACTGCTCGCGTTTGGTCAGCACCGTGCCGAGTGTCGCCGTGCCTACGGCGCCGCCGAGATTGCGCAGCATGTTGGTCAGGCCGGAAGCGGCGGCGGCATCTGCAGGTGCAATGCCGGCAGTGGTGATGGCGGTGATCGGGGTCAGCACCAGAGCCTGGCCGATGGCGCGGACAATGTTGGGGATCCAGAACTGATCGCCCGCGGTATCGGCCGAAAGCATGATGTTCATGAAGCAGCTGATCGCAAAGATCGAAATGCCGAGGAAGCCGATGTAGCGGGCATCGAAGCGCTTCATCATCATCGGCACGAGCGGGATCAACAGCAGCTGCGGCAGGCCGGTCCAGGCCAGCACGTTGCCGATCTGCTCGGCATTGTAGCGCTGCACCTGGCCGAGATATTGCGGCAGGATATAGACGGTGCCGAAAAGGGCGACGCCGACCAGCACGTTGACCGCAACGCCGATGCCGAAATTGCGCTGCTTCAGCAGGCTGAGCTTGACCAGCGGCTTCTTCACGGTGAGCTCGATCCAGATGAAGGCGACGAGGAAGACGACGGCGAGGATGCTGAGCTTGACGATAAAGGGCGAGGAGAACCAGTCCTCCTTGTTGCCTTCTTCAAGCACCGTCTGCAATGCCGACAAACCGATTGCCATCGTGACGATGCCCGGCCAATCGCCTTCCCTCAGCAGGCCGAGCTGCATCGGCTGCTTGTCGAGCGTCAGGGCAAGGGCGACTGCCATGATGGCACTCGGGATGGCGTTGATAAAGAAGATCGTCTGCCAGCCGTAATTTTCGGTGAGATAACCGCCGATGGTCGGGCCGATTGCCGGCGCGAAAGTGACCGAAAGCGCGAAGATCGCCAAGCCGAGCGGCTGCTGGTTCTTCGGCAGCTTGGTCAGCACCATGGTGAAGGCCATCGGGATCAGCACGCCGCCGGCAAAACCCTGCAGACCGCGCAGCAGGATCATCGTGCCGAGATCATGGGCGAAGGCGCAGGCGATCGAAAACAGCGGGAAGAGGATCGAATTCACCAGGATATAGCGGCGGAACGAGAAGACGTTGCTGAAATAGGCCGTCAGCGGAATGACGACGATCTCGCCGATCAGATAGGAGGTGGAAATCCAGGCGCCGTTGTCGACGCCTGTTCCGATCCCGCCCTCGATGTCGAGAAGCGAGGCATTGGTGATCTGAATGTTGAGGATCGCCATGAAGGCGCCGATCATGCCTGCGAGAACGGCGATCCAGTCCCGGGTGCTAGCCCCGGTCCTTTGTTGCGGAACGGCGATGGCTGTTGCTGTGATGGTGGACATGACACAAACTCCTCGCCGCTGGCCTAGCTGCGATCGTTCTTGGTATTGATATCAGGCTGAACGGACATGCCGGGGCGCAGATCGCCGTTTGCGGCGGCATCGCCGTCGAGCAGGATCTTCACCGGAATGCGCTGAACGACCTTGGTGAAGTTGCCGGTGGCGTTATCGGGCGGCAGCAGCGCGAATTCCTGGCCGCTTGCCGGAGCGAGGCTGTCGACATGGCCGTGATAGGTGCGGCCGGGGAACATATCGACCTCGATCTCGACCGGCTGACCGGCCCGGACGTCGGTCAACTGCGTTTCCTTGTAGTTGGCGATGACATAGGCAGCCGTCGTCGGCACGACCGACATCAGCTGAGTGCCGGCCTGGACATATTGTCCGACGCGCAGCGTCCGATTGCCGACGGTGCCGTCGACCGGGGCTGTTATCGTCGCATAGGAAAGGCTGAGCTCGGCCTGGCGCTGGACGGCCTGGCTGCGCGCAAGAGAGGCCCTCGCCTGGGCAAGCTCGGCATTGAGAAGATCGACCTGCTTGACGGCGGCATCGAGCGAGGCGCTGTCGCGCACGATGGTGGCCTGAGCGGCGGCGATCTGCGAGGCGGCCTGCTGGGCGGTCTGGACCGGGGCATAACCGCTGGTGGCAAGGTTCGAATAACGCTTGTTGTTCTGCTCGGCGAAGGTCTCGTTGGCGCGATCGACGTCGACGGTCGCGCGGGCCGCAGCGATCGTCGACTGCTGAATCTCGAGCGACGCCTGCTTGGCGCTGACGGTAGCTTCCGCGGCAGCGACATCGGCCTTGGCCTGATCGAGGGCCGCCTTGAAGTCGCGATCGTCGATGCGGGCAAGCGGCTGGCCTGCCTTGACGGTCTCGTTGTCCATGACGAGGACCTCGGCGAGATAGCCGGAAACCTTCGGGGCAATCGTGCTGTTGTCGGCCTTCACATAGGCATCGTCGGTCGAGATATGGAAGCGGCCGACCGTCCAGTAATCATGGCCGTAATAGGCGCCGGCGGCGATCAACACCAGTGCGGTGGCGCCAAGTAGCAGCGAGCGGCCGCCGCGCTTGCGGGCGGGCTTTTCCTCGGCAATCGGAGCGGCGGCTTCGGCGATGCGCGGCCGCTGGCCCGCGTCCAGGCTGGCCGGGGCGGCTTCGGCGACGGTTTCGGGAGCAGCGTTGTTGTTGAGGGCATGCAGCGTCTTGATGGTCATTGTCTTTCTCCGGATGACGGTCGCCGTCTCTTGGGCTGCGGCCTCTGAAGTCAGGTGGAATCCTAATTAGGAAACTTGATATTTTCCAAAATATGCTCTATAAAATCGATGTCAACAAGAATTTGGAAAATTGCGATGGTCCAAAATCAACAAATCGAGAAGAGGCCGCGCGGCAGGCCGCAGATACGCTGTGACGACGACACCAAGGGTCTGATCATCAAGGCAGCAAACACCCAGTTTCACGAGAATGGCTACGCGGCGGCAAGCATCGCCACGATCGCCCAGGAGGCCGGTGTTTCCACAAAGACCCTCTACCGGCTGTTTCCGACCAAGGCCGATCTCTTCGCCAGCATGATCTCCGAGCGTATCGTCGGTTTCCTGCTTGCGCTCGATCCCGCAACGCTCGCCACTGCAGACCTGAGGGACGGGCTGGAGCGCATGCTGATGGCCTATGGCATGCTGTCGCTCTCGGACGAGACGGTCACCATCATGCGCCTCGTGATCGGCGAATCGGACCGCTTTCCGGAGATCGCCACGTCCTTCTACGAACAGGCGATCCTGCGCACCAATGAGCTGATGGAGGACTGGCTGCGCCGCCAGGTCGAGCGCGGCCTCATTGCGCTCGACGATCCGCATTTGGCCTGCGGCATGCTGCGCGGCATGATGGCCATGGAGCCGCAGCGTGCGGCGATCCTGCGCCAGGAACCGCCGCCCAAGATCGAGGCGATCCAGGCGCGGGCAAAGATGTGCGCCGATCTTTTCTTGAAGGGTTGCGCGCTCTGAAGCGTCCTTCGGGCTTCAGAGCGCGATAATTTCCGCCGAAGGGCGCTGCGCGAACAGGGGACGCCCTCAGTTCGGCGGGGCGCCCAGCGCATGCAGGATGCCGCGCAGCTCGGCAAGGCCGCGCATGCGGCCGATGGCGGGGTAGCCTGGTGTGACGACCTTGTCGAGATCGTCGAGCATGCGGTGGCCATGGTCCGAGCGGAAGACAATGGTGTCCTGCGCGCCGCGGCGGCGGTCTTCCGCCACCAGTTCCCGGAGGACCGCGACCATATCGACGTCGCCTTCCAAATGCGCGCTTTCATGGAACGTCCGGCCGTCGCCTTCGCGCGTCGTGGCGCGCAGATGGGCAAAATGAATGCGCGAAGCAAAACGCCGGGCGATCGCCGGCAGATCGTTTTCGGCGCGCACGCCGAGACTGCCGGTGCAATAACACATGCCGTTCGCCGATGATGGCACCGCATCGAAAAGAGCGGCATAGTCATCGGCCGTCGAGGCGATGCGCGGCAGGCCGAACAGCGAACGCGGCGGATCATCGGGATGCAGCGTCAGCTTGACACCGCGCGCTTCGGCAGCCGGCGTCACCGCCTCCAGGAATTCGATCAGATGCCGGCGCAGCCTGGCGGCATCGATACCGCTATAGGCGACCAGCTTTTCGCGGAAGGCCGGAATGGTCAGAGGTTCGGTGGTCGAGCCAGGCAGAGCCGAGGTGATGATACGGGTGATGTCGGCGATCTCGTCGTCCGACATCGCCTCGAAGACGATACGCGCCCGTTCGCGGTCCTCCGCGGAATAGTGCTGCGCCGCATCCGGCCGTTCCAGAATGAAGAGATCGAAGGCCGCGAAGCGCTCGTGGTCGAAGCGCATGGCGGTGGCACCCGTCGGCGTCACGAAATCGAGTTCGGTGCGGGTCCAGTCCACCACCGGCATGAAATTATAGCAGACAATCGGAATGCCGCAGGCGGCCACCGCTTCGAGGCTGGCGATCCACGCCTCGATTTCGGCTTTGGCCTCCCCGCCCTTGCGTTTGACCGCGTCGGGGATCGGGATGCTTTCGACGACCGACCAGACGAGCGGCGAACGGTCGCCAGGCGTCGTCTCGATCAGAGACTGGCGCTCGCGCACTTCCGTTTCCGTCCAGGCCCTGCCGATCGGCACCTGATGCAGCGAAGAGACAATATTCGTCGCACCCGTCTGTCGGACGTCATCCAGCGTCACCGGCGCTTCCGGTCCGAACCATCTCCAACCCTGTCGCATCCTTCTTCCTTCCCTCGCCTTTTCGTTTCATGTTGGCCTGCCGTCAGCAGAAATAATCGGGGTAACGTGCGCGCAGTTCGTCGACATCGGGAATGACGGCGCTCAGGTGATGGGTCATCGCGCTGCGTGCCGCCACCGCATCATGGGCGGCGAGCGCATCGCGGATGATCATATGTTCGTGCACCACATTGTCCATGCGCCCGAGAACCGGCAGCGTCAGCCGTCGTGCTCGGTCGAGCTGCACCTTGACCGTTTTCAGGGTCGCCCAGATGCCGGGATAACCGGAGATCTGTGCGATTGCCTCGTGAAAGGCCTCATCGTCCTCATGGAAATTCGAGGCATTGCCGGCCGCAGCATGGGTCTGCTGCCGCGCGATGATGGCGTCGAGACGGGCAATGTCTGCGGCGGTGGCGGTAAGGGCCGCGGTCTCGACAGTCGCGCCTTCGAGCGCCTTGCGTACGACGACCGCCTCGGGGATCGCCGAAACCGGCACCCGCGACACGACGGTGCTCGACTGCGGATAGATATCGACCAGTCCGCCTTCGGAAAGCCGGAGCAGCGCCTCACGGACCGGCGTGCGGCTGACGCCGAAATCATCGGCGATCCGCTTTTCCTGCAGCAGCATGCCGGGCGGCATTCGCAATGACACGATGTCGGCATGCAGGCGCTCGTAGATTGCGCCGGCCGCGGTGATACGGCGCAATCTGCCGGCAACCTCTTGCGGGGCCGGGACGACCAAAACTTCGGTTTCTGATGCCTGCCGCATAACGATACCGGGACGCTGAACCTATCTGGCATACTAGTATATTAGTTTTATCCCCATGCCAAGACTCACTGCGGTCGAGTGACGGCATGAACCTGACGAAATCAGAAGCAAACTTTGTTTGGAACTTAGGTCGGTCGAGTTGGTTGAGAAATCCAAGGAGGCGCTCATGAAAAACCCAGCACGACGCAAGATACGCGAAAGCGCGACCGACGGTGACCGGCCGGAAGTTCCGTCCGCGACGAAAACAAGCGGACGGAAGATGGCTCGGCGAGCCGCAACCGATATCAACAAGCAGAGCGTCGCGTCGCCGGCAGCCACCCGCGAGGAGGAGATCCGAAAAAGGGCCCATTCTCTGTGGGAGAAGGAAGGAAGGCCGGACGGCAAACATCAGCATCACTGGAGCCTGGCTGAACATGAACTCGATGCACAGCAGGGCGAGGCTGACAATCCTCCAAGCCTTGCAGCATTGCGAGAGGCCTCACGCGAACATACGGATGCATTCCTCGTCAAGACGGATCTCGAAGACGCGGATCAACGCGAAGCCTCCCCCGGCACACGCGAGCAGGATTGAATTTTCTGCTTCGCGCCACTCTCAGGAAAGGTCCTCGACATGGCCGACAAACAGAACTTGAACGCCGGATTCACCGGCACGCCCACCGAGCAGCCGGAGGGATTGACCAAGGTCGCGAAGTCGGCCGCCAACGAGGTGAAGCGCGAGGTCTATGCCGTCGCCTCCGGCGCGAGGGATCACCCGCAAGCAGCAAGCGCATTGTTGCTCGCCACCGGCATGCTGGCATTCGGCCTCGGTTACCTCCTCGGTCGATCATCGGCGGAAAGTTCGACTCGCGCATACTGGCGATAATAACGGACAGGTCGATGAAGCACATGCATTGGCTCTTCAGCTAGCCCACTCGGCTGTCCACAACGGCTTTCCGACCGTGGGAACAACACCGGCGTTCGCGGCTGAGCGTCTGGCAGCCGGACGAGCTGCCGGATGTCTCAGGCGGCCGTAGTGGTTTCGGCACCGGTGAACGCGAGATCCGAGACCTCGCCCGTTGATGAATAGCCAGAGACGAGCTCCGCCAACATCGACCGCGCTGCGGTCATATCGTTCCGATCCAAGACGACATTGAGTGAGGTGAGCTTTTTCGAAAGCTCCGGCCAGAAGAGGAAATCCTCGCGCGCCTTCATGATCCGGGGATGTTCGGTCGTTTCTGGATTATCCCCGATCAACAGTTCTTCATAGAGTTTCTCGCCGGGCCTGAGGCCGGTGACGGAAAGCTCGATGTCCCCTTCGGCATTGTCCTCGTCGCGAACCGTCAGCCCGGAAAGCTCCACCATCTTGCGGGCGAGATCTGCGATGCGAACGGGCTCACCCATGTCGAGCAGGAAAACATCTCCGCCCTCGGCCATCGCGCCAGCCTGGATAACGAGTTGCGAGGCTTCCGAAATGGTCATGAAATAGCGGGTTATATCAGGGTGTGTCAGCGTCACGGGACCGCCTTCCTTGATCTGCTGCCTGAAAAGCGGCACGACCGAACCGGAGGAGCCAAGGACGTTTCCGAAACGCACCATGGAGAAATTCGTTTGCAGTCTGTCAGTCGTCGACTCTGCTGCGAGCGCCTGCAGAACCATCTCCGCCAGCCGCTTGCTGGCGCCCATCACATTTGTCGGACGCACGGCCTTGTCGGTGCTGATCAGCACGAAATTCGAGACGCCGTTCTTGTTCGCCGCGCGTGCCGTGACCAGCGTCCCCATGACGTTGTTCTTGATGCCTTCCACGGCATTATGTTCGACAAGAGGCACATGCTTGTAGGCGGCGGCATGATAAAGCGTCTGAGGTCGCCAGCTCTGCATGATATGCTCGATGCGATCCTGATCACGGACGGAACAGAGAATCGGGACAATCTGCAGATTTTCATGCTTGTACAGTTCGGCCAGCTTCTGCAGCTCGGCATGGATATTATAAAGCGCAAACTCATTCTGATCGACGAGGATCAGGCTGGAAGGGCTATTACGCAAAATCTGACGGCATAATTCGCCGCCGATCGAGCCGCCAGCACCCGTGACCATCACAACCTTGTTGCGCATCGCCTTGTCGAGCAAGGCCTGCCGCGGCGCAACCGCTTCTCTTCCGAGCAGATCTTCGATCTCCAGTTCACGGATGTCGGAGACGGCGATACGCCCCTGAGCCAGGGCCGTAAGATCCGGCAATGTGCGAACGTTCACCCTGGCTGTGCGAATATGCTCCAGGATTTCGTTGCGGCGCTGCCGCGATGCCGATGGAAGAGCAAGAAGCACATTGTGCACGCCAAGCGTTTCGGCGATCACCGGAAGATCCGAGGGATCGTAGATCGGCAGGCCGCCCATGATACCGCCCTTGAGGCGCGGATCATCGTCGAGATAGCCGACAACATTGAGTTCGGCACTGTTCGTCAGGGCACCCGCCAGCTGCCGCCCGGCACTCCCTGCCCCGTAGATCAGCACCTTGGCGACCGTATTCTTGTTAAGGATGCGCTGGTAGGCATCCCCGAGCCAGTAACGGATACCCAACCTCGACAGGCCGATCCCGATCAGCAGCAGGAAGGGCTGGAGAATGCCGACGGTTCTCGGAACGCCCGGGACGCTGAGCGCCGTAAATATCGTCATGAAGGCGACGCCGTAGATGGCAATGGCCTTCAGAACTGCGATGAAAGCCGCCAGGCCGGCATAACGGAAGATCGCCCGATACATGCCCATGACGATGAAGATCGGAAGTGCCATGCACAACGAAACAAAGACCGGCAACCACTGCACGCCGGTCAGCACCGTCCATTCGTTCAGGCGGAAGCAATAGGCGAGCCAGATCGTCAGAATGCAAAAGCAGGAATCCACCAGCAAAGCCAGTGCGCGTTTGGCAACACGCGGCATCGCCAGGAGAGGAGCGACGAGCGCTTGCATCGGCAGTAACAACCATCCTGAGCGCGGCGTCCCAGCGGGGGTATTTTCAGGCATTGCTTACCAGCGTCTCGCAGATCAATCAGACAACCACCTTCTTGTCACTTTCTCCAACGAGCGCAACTGAAATAATCGGAAATCAAGGCCTTCTGCACCGCTAGTCTATCAGAAGTAGGTAACTTAATGCCTGATACCCTTGCGGCGAATGACCTTCTCGGCGGTCAAGAACAGGATGCGCATATCGAAGCCGAATGAGCGCCGCTCGAGATATTCGACATCGAATTTCACCTTCTCCGGGATCGGCAATTCGTCGCGCCCGTTGATCTGCGCCCATCCCGTCAATCCAGGCAGGAGCTTGTCGACACCGTGCGCCGTGCGCAACTCCATCAGATCATATTGGTTGTAGAGCGCCGGCCGCGGACCGACGAAGCTCATCTTCCCCTCGAGAATGCACCAAAGCTGCGGCAGTTCGTCGAGGCTGGATTTGCGCAGAAACGAGCCGATGGGTGTCAGAAACCGATCCGGATTGTCGAGCAGATGCGTGGCAACCGTCGGCGTGTCGACACGCATGCTCCGGAATTTCGGCATCAGGAAGATCTGGTTGAAACGACCGATCCGTTTTGACCAGTAGAGAACCGGTCCTGGCGAGGTTAAGCGAACACAAAGAGCGACGATCAGGATCGGAACGAGCAGGACCACCGATGCAAGCAAAGCCAGGAAAAAATCCACCGCCCGTTTCAAACCCATGCTCCGCAGCTCTTCCGCCCCACCGACGACCATCCGCCATTTGCGTTTTCGCCTTGCCGTATCGTCAAAAAGCGTTTCGCGTCAACTGCGGGACGCAGTGTTTCCGCAGTTTGTGGCGGCGGGCAGTTGGGCGATTGCCCGCATAGGTGCGGTCAATTCGGCTCTGCTGATCATCGGTGGCCAGATGGTCGGGCGGCGCGAAGGCGGCAGCACGCAATAGCCAAGCGCCATGCCGCGATTCCGGTGCCATTGCTGCGGCAATTTCATCGGCCGGTCGCAAGTCACGGGGACGGATGGACGGCGGGAAGGCCTCCCGGCCGCATTTGCTCTTTCACTCAGCCCTTAATCGCCCGGCCACATTCATAAGCATCCTGTCGGCGCTCCTTGCGCCTAACAAGGAAAGCGAAACTTTCCCCAGGTAACCGGCAATTGGAAAAGCCAGTTGCGGACAGCCACTAAGGCCCGAAAGACACAGAAGCTCGATGCAGGCGGAACGGAATCTAGCGAAGCTTTCTGCGCCGGCATCGCGCGCTGGCGGGCTCATGGCCAAGGTCGGAAGAGCGACAATCACATCTTCGCACAGCAATCGGTCGATCTCCGCGGAAAAGAGCTTGGCGATCGCACGTGCCTCACGCACCTCCTCGTCATCCAGACGAGATCCTGACAGAAGGCGCGCAGCAATATCGGGAGCAATGGCTTCCGGGCTCCGCTCGAAGAGTGTTTTGTTGCTGTCCCAGGCTTCCCTTTGCAGGATGGTGATGAACGCCGAAGCAAGGTCGGCGAGGCTGAACGAGGAGATCGCATCTATCCTGCGGACAGGTATGGCCGCCGATCGAAGGCCGGCGATCATCTCGTCGGCAACCGCGTCGTCGATGGTTGCGAAGATATCCGCGGAAATGAGGATAGATGATGGTCGGTCATCTGCCGCGGGCATGCCGACGGCGCTCATCACCGCAGCCATTGGTTCCAGGCTTCTCGTCATGAAACCCGGCACGTCAAAGCTTGGCGCCAGCGGACGCAGTGCCTGGTTGTCGAGGCTTCCATGTGTCGGGCGCCAGCCGATGAGGCCGTTGACGGCGGCCGGCAGCCGGATGGAGCCGGACGTGTCTGTTCCAAGCCCGATATCCGCAAGGCCCGCGGCAACCGCGACGGCCGAGCCCGACGACGACCCGCCGGGGATGAGATTGGGATCGCGCGGATTGATCGGCATGCCGAAATGGATGTTGCCGCCGATCAGGGAATAGGCGAGCTCATCCGTATTGGTTTTGCCGACGAAGCAGGCGCCGGCATCGAGCAGCGTCCGGACCAGAGGCGCCGTCGATGTCTTGATGCCGGAGGCAGCGAGTACCGTGGCGTTGCCGGCCGCTGTGGGATAGCCGGCAACGTCGAAAAGGTCTTTGACCGCCAGTCGAAGGCCGGAAAGCGGGCCGATGGCCGCGTGCCCGACATCTGCATCCGGATAGGGTATAAAAGCGCTCCATGGGTCTCGCACTTGCGCCGGCCCCTAGATCTTCAGATGTTGCAGGACACGGGCGCGGCTCTCCGGACCATTGAGGCTTTCGTCTTCGATCGCCCCGAGTTTGAGAATGGCCCAGCGGTCCGCCACCGAAAGGGCAAAATCCAGATTCTGTTCGACCAGCAGGATGGTCGTGCCGCGCTTTTCGCGGTCGTCCCTCAATGCCTTGGCGATGTTCTGAACAACGGAGGGCTGCAGACCTTCGGAGATTTCGTCGATCAGCAGCAGTTTCGGACGCAGCATCAGCGCCCGCGCGAGGATCAGCATTTTCTGCTCCCCGCCCGACAGCGTGCCGGCTTTCTGTGCCAGCCGATCCCTCAGGAACGGGAAATAGGCGTAGACCCGCTCCAGGGCAGATGCCAGATCCCGATCGCCTTTGAGCGCGAGGCGCAGATTGTCGCGGATGGAGAGGTCCTGAAACAACGGCAATTCCTGAGGGGCGTAGCCGATGCCGGAAGCGATCAACTCGGCGGGCTTCCTGTCGGTGATGGCAGCGCCATCGACCTCGATCTTGCCCTTGCCGACGCGCAGGAAGCCAAGGATTGTCTTCAGCAGCGTCGTTTTGCCCATGCCGTTCTTGCCCATGAGGGCGAAGATTTCGCCGGGCCGGATGGCAAGCGACACGCCATTGACGACATCCACCGCGCCATATCCGCTCGATACGCCGCTGAGTTTGAGTTTGAACGCGTCAGCCATGGGCGCCTCCTGCGTAGATGGTGCGAACCGTTTCGGAATTGACCACGTCATTCACCGTGCCGTCGAGAACGAGCTTGCCCTGGTGGAGAACCACGATGCGACTCGATATGTCGCGCACGAAATCCAGATCGTGTTCGACCAGGATGGCGGCGAAACCCACCTCGTCCGTCAGTTTCTTGAGGATGGCTCCGATGGTCATGCGCTCGGTCTTGGTAAGACCCGCCGTCGGTTCGTCGAGAAGAATGATGCGTGGTTCTAGAGCGACGACCATCGCCAGTTCGAGAGCCTGCCTTTGACCATGCGACAGCAGCAAGACCGGCTTGTCCAACATGTCGGCCATGCCGGTGAGCGTCAGGATCTCAGCTGCGGCGGCCGGCAGCATGATCTTGGCGAGCGATCGCATCGGACTGGGTGTCTCGCGGCTGAAACGCGCCATCTTGAGGCATTCGCCGATGGTCATGCTGTCGAAGATGCTGGCAACCTGGAATTTGCGGCCGACGCCGAGGGCGACGATCCGTTCCGGTGCATGACCGGCGATATTCGTGCCGATGATATCCACTTGACCTTCGATCTGCTGGGTACCGTCCGACAGGCAACGCATCAGCGTGGTCTTGCCGGCGCCATTGGGGCCGACCAGGCTGACGAGTTCTCCGGCGCCGATTTCAAGGTCGATGCCCTTGAGGACGGAGAGGCTGCCATAGGACTTGCCGAGACCGCGGATCGACAGAAGGCTTTTGCCTGCCAACGGACCGTCCTCGGCGACGATGCGCGTCGGCAAGGACGTCAGAGTGCTGCTGGAGTTCGTCGACAGCAGGAATCGCGTCACCAGGGAAGCGAGGCCGCCCGGCAAAAGGATGATCATGGCGACGAAGAGCGCACCGATGATCAATTGCCACAGGAAGGGCAGATCGCCCGAAAGGCTGGCGCTCAGATAATCGATGCCGATTGCGCCGAACAAGGGTCCGATGATCGTTCCCCGGCCACCGAGCGCCGTCCAGACGACGAGTTCGGTTCCGAATACGAAGCCGGTATTCTCGGGTGCGACGACACCGGATGCGTTGGCATAAAGGAAGCCGGCCAGGCCGCATACGCCAGCCAGAACGGCCGTCAGGACGATCTTCAGCCGAGCGGGGTTCATGCCGAGATAGGCGATGCGGGCTTCGTTGTCGCGAATTGCAACGAGCAGACGGCCGGCGTCCGACCGGACGAAGATGATGGCAAGAACGGCCAAGACCAGCAGGCACGCGCCCGACAGGCGAAAATAGCCAGGAAGCCCGAGCGGGAGGGTTTCGTAACCAACAAGGCCGCTCGACGAACCGGTCCAGGTGCCGCCGGAAAAGATGAGTTGGGTGACGACGATCGGCACCACGAGCGAGATCACGGTGGCATAGAGCGGTGTCGATCCGTGATAGAACGACAGCCAGCCGACGGCGAGGCCAAGCACGAGCGGAACGAGCACGGCAGCGACAAGGGCGACGACGAAAAGCGCCGGGCTTGCGCCGATATGGGTGAGAACCATGGCGGTGGCATAGGCGCCCACGCCAAAGAATGCCGCCTGCCCGAAGGTGAGAACACCCGTATAGCCCCAGAGCAAGTCGACGGTAATCGCCAGCATGGCGTAGATCATCGAACGCGTCAGCACGTTGAGGCTGAAGCGGCCGAGAAACATCGGTCCGAAGACGATCAGCAGGAGAGCCGCGAGCGCCAGCGTCAGAAGAAGGACAAGCCGGAGTTTTTGTCTATTAGGCACGGGCAAATCCCTTCGGACGTATGCGCAGTGTGATCGCGCAGAGGACGGCCACGGTGATGCCGCCGAGGATTGGGCTGAAATAGGTGCTGACGAGCACTTGGGCGGCCCCGAAGATGAGGCAGGCGGCAGCAAGCGCAGTGAGAGAAGAGCCTGCGACCATCACCAGCATGAAGGCGCCTGTCAGCCAGGCGACGCCCATATTGGGATCGACGCTGGTCAGCGGCGCGAGCAGCACGCCGGCAAGGGCCGCAAGGCCGGTGCCGATCATGAAGGTCGCGAGCCGCACCTTTTCGGTATCGATACCGAGCCCGCGCGCCAGGGTTTCGTTCATGATGACTGCCCGGGCGGAGAGACCAAGCCTTGTCCCATCGAGCAGCAAGGTGAAGCCGAGACCCAGACAGATGGCGGCGACAATGGCGAAAAGACGGTAGGCCGAGTAGCCGGTGCCAAAGAGATCGAAGGTGCCCGGCAGCAGCGCCGGCGTGAACTGCACGTCGCGGCCAAACCACAGCGTGATCAGCTGGCCGATGACGATGCCAAGGCCCCAGGTTGCAAGAATGGCGTCGAGCGGGCGGCGATAGAGAGGCCGTACGATGAACCGTTCGGCAACACCGCCGAGGATCGCGCCGATCAGAAACGCAAAGGGGATGGCAAGCCATGGATTGAGACCGAACCCGCTGACGACAACAGCGCAGTAAGCCCCGATGGTCAGCCATGCGCCATGCGCGAAATTGATGATCTTCAGCACGCCGAAGATCGCAAGCAGCCCGGCGGCAACGATGAAGAGAATGGCCGCAGTGCTGACGATATCGAGAAAGAGCGTCATTTCTAGAACTCCGATGCTGGAGGCGGGGCGCCCTGCCCCGCCACGCTGGTTTCAGAGATTCGGGCACTGATCGCCGGGATCGACGTCCTTGAAGCTATCGACGACTGCAACGCTGCCGTCGTCCTTGACCTGGCCAAGATACATCGTCAGCGGCGCGTGGTGCTGCTTGTTCATGGAGATCTTGCCGCGCGGACCGGTGAAGGAGACGTCAGGAAGGGCTTTGAGCACGTCCGCCGTATCCGTGCTGCCGGCCTTTTCGACGGCTGCCTTGTAAAGGTAGATCGCTTCATATTGCGGCACGGAGAGATCGTTCGGCGTGCGCAGTTCCTTGCCGAACTTCTTGTCCATGGCCGAGAGAAAAGCCTTGTTTTCCGGGCTGTCGATGCCGGTGACGTAGGAGGCCGAAAGGAAGATGTCCTTGGCATCCGCGCCCATGCTCTTGGCGGTGCCTTCGTCGACCGCGAGATTGCCGTAAGGCAGGGTGACGCCAGACGAACGCAACTGCTTGGTCAAGGTCACGTTCGGTGCGCCGCCGGCCGTCGAGGTGATGATCGCATCGGCGCCGGAGGAGCGGACCTTGGAGATGATGGCCGTCCAATCGCTGCCGTCGATCGGCAGATATTCCTCGCCGACGATCTGAGCACCGGCTTTTTCGATATAGCCCTTGGCGAAGGTCAGCATGCCGCGTCCGAAGGCATAGTCCGAACCGATCAGGAAGAACTTCTTTGCGCCCTGTTTGCTGATGAAATTGTCGACGACAGGCGGCACCTGCTGTTCTGGAACCCAGGCATCGACGAAAAGATTGGCGTTGCAGGATTTGCCTTCGTAGAAGGACGTGTAGATGTATGGCACCTCACCCTTGGAAACGATCGGCAGGCCGGCATTGCGCGCAGCACTCGTCTCCATGGAGATGATGACGTTCACCTCCTTCTGGAAAACCAGGGAATCGAAGGCCTTTTGCGCGCCGGCCGCCCCTGATGCATCGTCGGCGATCTCAAGCTCCAATGGCCGCCCGAGCACGCCGCCTTTGGCATTGATTTCTTCGACGGCGAGCTCCGCAGCTTGGACGACGGACGGCGCAACCACGCTGTTTGCGCCTGAAAGCCCGACCGGCACGCCGATCTTGATCGGATCCTCGGCGAAAGCTGCGGTGGCGAATGCCGCAGATGCCAGTGTAAGGATTATGGTTTTCATTTGCATTTTGTTCCCCTTTCTTGAGTGGATTGACATTACCCGTAGACATCGGCTCGGCGGTCGCCGAGCAGATGATTGAAGCTGTTGAGCGTGCGGGTTTCCGTCACGCTCGACAGATCGATTTGCGCAAGGAGGATTTCCTCGCGATCGGCACTGGCCGGACCGGAGATCGGCCAACCCTGCGGGCCGACGATCAGGCTGCGGCCGATGAAGGACTGGCCGCGCTCGATGCCGATCCGGTCGGCGCAGGCGATGTAAAGGCCATTGGTGTGGGCGGCCGCCTTATGGAGGATATTGGCCATCGGCTCGGGAACGCCTTCGGCACCGGCCATCGGGACCCAGTTGGTGGGCACGCAGACCAGCTCGGCGCCGGCCAGGGCCAACTGACGAAACGTTTCCGGAAACCAGCCATCGTAGCAGATGGCAATGCCGATACGGCCAAAAGGCAGGTCGAATATCGGCAGTCCGAGATCGCCTTTTCTGAAAAGACGGTTTTCGTTGTTCCACAGATGGAGCTTGCGGTATTTGCCGATATATCCCTCGGGGCCGCAAAGAAGAGCACTGTTGTAAAACCGGTCGCCATCCTGCTCGGCAATGCCGCTGACGATGTAAAGGCCAAACTCCTCGGCAAGGCGGCGGAGCGTCTCGGCACTCGGGCCGCCGGGTACCGGGCCGGCCAATGCGGCAACCTCCTCGCCGTCACGGAAGGTGTAGCCGCTATCGGCCAGTTCCGGCAGAACGACGATCTCCGCGCCTTGGGTCTTCGCCGCCTTCGCCAGCCGCTCGATAGCCGCGAGATTACCGGCGCGATCACCGATGATCGGTTCGAACTGGACGGTTGCGACGGTTACCGCCCGTGCGGTTGAGGTCTTGACACTCAATCTTGTCTCCAAACGCAAAAAACCTCTGGCACGGAATTCAATCCGTGAACCAGAGGCTACATAGCCATGATGTGAATGCGGCAGCCCTGCCGCTGAGCAAACCTGCTCGTTGTCTTTAGGCTTGCACGAAAGAATGTGACCGTCAAGCCGCGTCAGCAGGCATTTTCAGCGACGCAAGTGCTGGCAACTTAAGGTTGAGTTTTTGCGCCGATGGAAAGTCCGAGGCTTTTCATGGTGTCTTGCGCGGCAATGATGGATTCGGCGATCGTCGCCATCGGAACGCGCTTTGACGTCGCCTGATCGCGCAAGAGCTTATAGGCCGCGGCCTCGTCGAGACCATTCATGGCCCGCAGCGCTGAAACGGCTTTTTCGACCAGCCGGCGACTTTTCAAGGTTTCCTCGAGTTTCTGCACCTTGCCGGCGAGCCGCTTTTCGTAGCTCTGCCGATAGCGTGCAAGCGCAAATTGCGTCAGGATGCCGAGCGGCCGCAACGGTTTGCTGATAACGCCGTGGGCGTTGAGATCGATGATCGCCTGGAGGGCTGTCGGGCTCTCATAGGTCACGATGGCGATGATCGCCGTCTGCTGGAGGTCGATGATCTCAAGCGCGTGCTCGACATGCACATCCTCGACATGCAGGAAGACGGTGTCCACGTCGGGAGGCAAGGCTGGCGGAAGCGGCCAGGTGGCCCGGACCTCGCAGCCAAGGCGCTTGAGGTGAGCGATCAGCACGTTGCCGTCCTCGTCACGCGGATGGACAACCAGAACGCGTGCGCGCCGCAGATCCTGAACGATCCTGCTCGGTCCCGCCATCTCAGGCCTCCAGCCAGACGTCTTCGAACCTCGACGCCGTCAGATACGGGTCCGGCCGGATCGGGCCAGGCGCCTGCCAGGCAATGTCGAAAAGCCCATCGGCGCGCGCCACGCCGATGCGGGGATGCAACCAGAGGTGGCGGGTATCGGCGTCGAAGTTGATCCGGCCCTCTGGAGCAAGATAATCTTCCAGAAGGATTTCTTCGGAAATACGATGGGTCTCGAGCGAGCCGGCCCGGGCAAGTGCGCGGGCGAAAAGGTGAACCTGCGCATAGGCCGGCTGCGACCAGACGCTCGTGGTGAAGTCCTGGCCGAAACGGGCTTTGAATGCCCCCACGAAGCGCTCGTTCGCCTCGTTCTCGACCGTCTGGAAATAGGTCGCCGAAAGAATATGGCCGGTGCAGGCGTCGGCTCCGATCTCGCGAATCTCACTCTCGGCCATGGTCAGGCTGGCAATCGGAACCCGCGTCCGATCGATTCCGGCCTCGGCATACATGCGGTAGAAACGCTGCGCCGGCCGGCCGATGATCGTCGAGAAGATGGCATCGGGCTTGAGACGGACGATATCGGAAATCACCGAACGCAAGGTCTGTTCGTCGGCATGAAGAGGAAGATATCGCTCGCTGACGACTTCACCGCCCTTTGCCTCGACCACATCCCGCATGACCCGATTGGATTCCCGCGGATAAATATAATCCGCGCCGACGAAGTAGATCCGGCGTCCATGGTGGCGCAGAAGGTATTCCGCAAGCGCGAAGGTGTTCTGATTGAGGGTGGCGCCGGTATAGACCACATTCTCCGAATATTCGAAACCTTCGTACATCGACGGATAAAACAGCAGTCCGTTGTGCCGTTCGACGATCTGCAGCACCGCCTTTCGGCTGGCCGACATCGAGGCACCGAAAATGATATTGACGTCGTCATCGGCGAGCAGGCGCCGGGCCAGATTGCGATAGGCGGTTTGGTCCCCGCCCGGATCATAGGCGATCGGAACGATGGGCTTGCCAAGCACGCCCCCCGCCGCATTGACTTCCTCGATCGCAAGTGCGGTGCCAAGAAAGTGCTCGGTTTCCGTAATTTCGCTAATTCCGCTTCTGGAAAACAGCACTCCCACCCGCCATTCGGAGCTTGTCATCTTTGCCTTTTCCGACGTGTTGGAGGTTCGAAAGCGGTGAATGCCTCAGTTCCGCGCTTTCGACTTCCATACCCTTAGTGCTTTTTCATGGGATCCTGCAAGCGGGTGCGATGCAGGTCGTTGTCACAGCAGACGGAGACGGGAACTACCGGCCATGAACCGTTGCGGGCATCACATTGTCGGGGATCGGACATGTATAGGCTTTGCCGCTGGTCTTTTCTCGCCACTCGTCCGTCGCGGCTGCCAGGAGGTCGGGTGACGACATCAATGCGAGCCCCGTTGTCGCAAGCGTCTTGGCCGCATGTGCCATGGCCTTGTGCGCGGCCGGGCTTTTTCCCTGTGCGACGACCTGCCAGGTATGGGGATTGGTGCCGATCGCCCAGGCTGGCGCCCAGCATTGCGCGGTCGGCGTCACCCAGCTGACGTCGCCGACATCGGTCGATCCGGCCCGGAAATGCGATTGTCCTTCGAAATCGCGCAGACCGGTGTGCAAGGGCGTCGAGCCATCGACCTTGGCATTGGAGAACACATCACCCTTGATCTGATAGAGGCGGATGCTGCTCCTGATTGCTTCCTCAGTGAAGGTATCCTGGATTTTCCTGGCGAAGGCGATGTCGGCCTCGTCGAAGGCTATCGGCCCGAGCGCGACCATGTTCTCGTGCATTGCCGTTTCCAGCGTGATGTTGGGAAGAAGGTTCGTCGAGGCGGTGTCGAACACGATCTCGACCTCGGTTTCGGTCATCGTCGCCGCACCTCGTGCAACTTTCTCGACGCGCCCGGCAAGCTCAAGCGCCTGCGGCATGTCGGGCGCCCTGATCAGATAGAGAACCTCGGCGCTGGCCTGCACGACATTGGCCGCCCTGCCGCCGGTGTCGGTGATCGCGTAGTGAACGCGGCAATCCTGCGGCATGTGTTCCCGCAGGAAATTGACGCCGACATTCATGAGTTCGACTGCATCGAGCGCCGAACGGCCGAGATGGGCGCTGTTGGCGGCATGCGCCGCGACACCCCTGAAGCGATAGTAATATTCGAGAACGGCAAGATTGTTCGTCGAACGAACACCGTTGAACGGAGCCGGATGCCAGGTCAGGGCGGCATCGACATCATCGAATGCGCCGGCGCGAACCATGAAGGTCTTGCCGGAACCGCCCTCCTCTCCCGGGCAGCCGTAATAGCGCACCGTCCCGGGCAGATTGTTCTCCTTGAGGTGACGGGCAAGCGCAACCGCCGCCATCAACGACCCGACACCAAGCAGATTATGCCCGCAGCCGTGACCGGTTGCTCCCGCCGCCTGGGGAAGAGGCTCAGCCACGTCGGCGGTCTGGCTCATTCCGGCCAGGGCATCGAATTCGCCGAGGAAAGCAATCACCGGCTTGCCGCTGCCGGATTCGCCGATGAAGGCCGTTTCCATGCCTGCGACGCCGCGGCGCACGGCAAAGCCGTTTTCCTCGAGTGCCCTGGCCAGCAATTGCGACGAGCGCCGCTCCTCGAACTTCAGCTCCGCGAAATCCCAGATACCGTCGCTGAGGGTGATATAATCCGGTTTCATCTTTTCGATCGTCGCGGCAATGGAGCTGATCGCGTCAAGATTCATGGCATTTCCTCGCTGTCTGTCCTGCCGCCACAGGGATGTGTTTCACCGGACCCGGCAGGGCTGCCTGCCGGCTCTCCTGTTCACTGTCGAAACGGGATCGCGGCGCCCGACCCACCGGGCGCGGCCGTTCAGGCTCAATTGTCGAGCGAAACTTCCCAAAGACGGGCATTCGATTGCCAGACGGGCTGGCCCTTCAGCTTCTTGGTCGCGCCCCAGACATCGACCATGTCATAGAGGAAGATGCCCGGCATTTCCTTGAGCATCAGCGTGTGAAACTCGTCGAAGATCGCCTGACGCTTCGTCTGGTCGGGCTCCCCATAGGCCGCCTTCATCAACTCGACCGCCTTCGGGTCATCCCACATCAAGGAAGCGTTCTTGTCCTTGTTGCCGACATAGAAGCCGTACATCAGCGCCGGATCGAGCCGCGGCGCGACCGATTGCGAGATGATCTGGTAGTTGCCGGAGCGGCGACGATCGACCTGCGTCGCATAGTCGAGCACCTCGATCTGCACGTTGAGACCTGCCTGCTGCATCATGGCCTGCGCCATCACCGCGGCCGGGAAGCTTGGCACGTTGCTGCGCTTGTTGGCGATGATGGTAATCGGCTCGCTCTTGTAGCCGGCGGCCGCAAGCTCCTTCTTTGCCGCCTCGATGTCGTAGGGCAGGCGTTCCTTCTGGACATCGTCGAAATAGAGCGAGTCTTGCGAAACCATCGAACCGTTGGCGGTGCCGGTGCCATTGGAGGCTGCCTCGACGAGCTGGTCGAGATCGAGTGCCATCGCCATCGCGCGGCGCACGCCGGGATTGCTCAGAACCTTGTCGCGCGTCTGGATGTAGAAGAGGTTTTTGCCGTTGTTGCGCGCCACGATCAGTTGCATCGTGTCGCTCGTCTTGAATTCGGGAATGAGATCCGGTGAAATCTCCGCGGTATCGAGCACGCCGGACTGAAGGCCGGCCTTTACGGTCGAAGCGTCGGGAATGACCATGAACTTGATGCCATCGACGAGAGGGCGTTTCGAGCCGACCATGCCGTCGGGTTTGCCGTCGTTCTGGGGCGAGACATAATCGTCGAACTTGGCGAGATGGATATATTCGCCCTTCTTCCATTCATCCCATTTGAAGGGACCGGTGCCGATCGGCTTGATGAAGCTTCCGTCCGCACCGACCGATTCCGGGGAGATGATCCCGGTGTAACCGCATTCGGGGCGCGACATCAGGCCAAGAAAGACCGCGGATGGCTTTTCCAGCGTGATGGTGACGGTCGAAGTATCGACTGCCTTGACCCCGGTAACATGCACGCTGCCGCTGCCGTCGAAGTCAGGAAGGCAGGTCCATTTCGTTTCGGGCTTGAGATAGCGGTTCCAGTTCCACACGACGTCATCGGCGGTCAATTTCTTGCCGTTGTGGAATTTGACGTCGTCACGCAGTTTGAAGCTGTAGCTCAGCCCATCCGCCGAGACTTCGAAGCTCTTTGCCAGCAGCGGCTTGACCTCGCCGTTGTTGGCATAGCCGACGAGCCCTTCGACAATATGCAGGATGACGCCATCGGTATTGCCGTCGCGATTGACGCCTGGATTGGCGCTGCGCAAATCGGAACTTTGCGCCACGACGATATCGCGGGCATCGACCACGCCGGCCATCGCCATCAACATGGTGCCTGCGAGAAGAAGCTTATGCATTGTTCTACCCTCTTTTATGGATTGTTAGGATCGGAGTTCATCCCAGCAGGCGCGTGAAAGCCTGCCGATGGTTTCGAGCGCGACCGTATAGCCAGGTGTGCCGTCCGGCATTTCCTGCGGCACGTCGTCGGTATAGGCGGCGATGATGTAGAAGGGGGTCCCGTCGCGATAGACGATGCCGGCATTCATGCGGCCGCGCTTTCCCGTGCCGCCCTTGTGGGCGACGAGCACCCCGAACGGCAGCCGGGAAGGAATGGCATAGCGCAGGATCTGGTTCTTCAGGGTTTGAAGCGCGTAAGCGCACAGCGCCTGCGAGCAGCCGAGCCGGTCCGCAGCGTCCCGCGAATCCTGCGCATCCAGGATGGTCTGCAGCAGATAGACCTGATCCCGCGCCGTCGTCGTGGTGACGGCCTTCAAGGAATGATCGGGCGACAGCGCCAAGGGAGGGATGAGGAAGCGATGGTTGGTGCCTGTCATGCCGATCGACTTGCAATAATTGTCGACCTCTTCGAGCGTCAGCCTTTCGAAGACCATCTTGGTGCAGACATTGTCGCTCAGCACCATCATGCCGGTGATGGCATCGCGCAGCGATAGGACGATTCCGGGGCTGAGATAGCGGAACATCCCGCTTGCCACTTCCTCGGCGAAACGCTTTTCGTAGGTAATCCGTTCGTCCAGATCCAGGCGGCCTTCATGCGCGGCCTTCAAGGCTGCCATCATGATCGAGGTCTTTCGGGTGCTGGCGGAGGGCGTTTCCTCGTCCGCGCCTCTGCCGATCGTTTCTCCGCTGCCGAGCGCACGCACCATGAAGCGTGTCACGAAAGGCTGGGCATCGCAGATCGCATTCAATCGCTCCGCAAGCTTTGCGGATTCAATCATCGTCGTCATGTCAGTTCTCCAGGCGCCATTTGAGGATCACGCCGCCCTGAGCATTGTGGTCCAGAGCGGGGATGGCCGAGAGAAGCCGTTGTGTGTAGGCCTCCTTCGGGCTGTCGAAAACCGTATCGCGGTCGCCCTGCTCGATGATCCGGCCGTCCTGCATGACGACGACACGATCGGCCACCTGTTCGACCACGCCGAGATCGTGGCTGATGAACAGGCAGGAAAAGCCGTAGCGTTTTTGCAGATCGGACAGGAGTTCGAGCACCTGCGCCCTGACCGTCACGTCGAGGGCCGATACCGGTTCGTCGGCGATCAGGAATTTCGGCCGGCGCGCAATGGCCCGGGCAATCGCCACGCGCTGACGCTGGCCGCCCGAAAGCTCATGCGGGTAGCGCCCGGCGTAGTCGGCCCCAAGCCCGACTTCCTCCAGCGTCTCCAGGGCGCGCTTGCGCTTTGCCGCAGCGTCGAGATCGGGAACGAGCCGCAGCGCTTCTTCCACAAGCGCGACGATGGTCATGCGCGGATCGAGCGAGGAATAAGGATCCTGGAACACCATCTGGCAATTCAGCCGATAGTCCATCCAGTTGTCGTCGCGGCTGCGTCCCCTGAACCGGATATCGCCTTCGCTCTCCCGGACCAGTCCGGCAATGGTGCGGCCGAGCGTGGTCTTGCCGGAACCCGAACCGCCGACCAGTGCCACGACTTCGCCCTCGTGGATATCGATGCTGACGCCATGCAGCGCCCGCTTTGGCGTTGCCTTCTTCATCAGCGACCGCCGGCCCGGATAATCGACGACGATATCCCGTGCCGAGACCATCGGCGCCTTGGTCTTGTCGATCGTCCGGGTCTCTCCGCGGAACGGCAGGGAGCAAAGCAGTTTCTTCGTATAGGCACGCTGTGGTGCGTCGAGCAGATCGGCGGTGCGTCCTTCTTCGACGATCACGCCCTTTTCCATGACAACGATGCGGTTGGTGTAGCGGGCAACCATCGGCAGGTCGTGACTGATCAGCAGCACGGCGGTGCCTTCCGCCTGCGTCAGTTCCACCATCAATTCCATGACATCGCGCTGGATCACGGCATCGAGCGCCGTCGTCGGCTCGTCGGCGATCAACAGCGCCGGTTTCAGCAGCATGACCGATGCCAGCATGATGCGCTGGCGCATGCCGCCCGAGAATTCATGCGGATAGGAAGTGAGCGCCCCGGCGGGATCGCGGATCCCGACCCGGTTCAGCACGTCAAGGATCCGGCTGCGCCGCTCTTCCTGCGAAAATTTCGTATGCAGCTGCAACCCTTCTTCGAGTTGGCGGCCGACGGTCATCGAGGGATTGAGCGAGGTCATCGGTTCCTGGAAGACGACACCGATTTCCGCACCGCGCAATTGGCGCAATTGCGCAGCGCTCATCGCAAGCACGTCGCGTCCCTTATAGGCAACGGAGCCGCCGATCACCTTGATCGGCGCCGGCAGCAGCGAGATCAGGGCGCGTGTTGCCAGCGTCTTGCCCGATCCGCTTTCCCCGACGATGCCGAAGATCTCGCCTGGCGCGATGTCGAAGCTCACGTTCTTGACGACCTGCACACCGGTGCCGGCGACCTGAAGCGACAGGTTGCGGACATTCAAAAGCGTTTCCTTGGTCATTTCAGTCCCCTCATCCGCGGATCAAGCTTGTCTCGAAGAGCGTCGCCCAGAAGATTGATGCCGAGGAGCGTCAGGGCGATCGCCAGGCCCGGGAAGAGACCCAGCCAGACCGCCTGCTCGATGAATGGCCGGCCGGCGGCCAGCATGTTGCCCCAGGTGGGCGCCGGTGGCGGCACGCCGAGGCCGAGAAAGCTGAGCGCGCTTTCCGAAAGGATCGCCCAGCCGAACATCGAGGTCGCAAGCACGGTGATCGGGGCGATGCAATTGGGGAGGATATGGCGGAACATGGTGTAGAGCTCGCCATTGCCCATCACCTTGGAAGCCTCGATGAACTCCCGCTCGCGCAGCGACAGAACGGCACCCCGGACAACCCGGGCCATCGAGGGCGAATAGGCAATGCCCAGCGCGAAGATGATGCCATATTGGTTGGCGCCGAAGACGGCGAGCAAACCGAGCGCCAGCAAAATGCCCGGAAAGGCGAGAAGCGCATTGTTGACGGCCATGATGACTGCATCGATCCAACCGCGGGCGTAACCGCTGACGAGACCGATCAGCGTGCCGCAGACCGTCGCGAATGTGACCGTCAAGGTGCCGATCCAGACGCTCGCCCGGGCGCCGACGATCAGGCGGCTGAGTACGTCGCGGCCGAATTCGTCGGTTCCGAGCCAGTGGGCGCTGCTTGGCGCCGCCAGCCGCGCGGTGAAGCCGAGCTTCATCGGATCATAGGGGGTCCAGAAAAGGCCTATCGCAGCGGAGATGAGCAATGCGGCAATCAGAATGCTGCCGATGAAGCCGTTGAACGTGACGTTTTTCATTCGGCGACTACCCGCGGATCGAACAAGGGATAGAGCAGGTCGACGACCAAATTGACCAGCACATAGGAAAGCGAGACGAACAGCAGACACCCCTGGATCACCGGGTAATCGCGGGCAAAAATACTGTCGACCATCAGTCGCCCGAGTCCCGGAATGGTGAAGACCGTCTCGATGACGGCAATGCCGCCGAGCAGATTGCCGAGGATCAGACCGATGACTGTCCAGGTCGGGCCGAAGGCATTCTTGAAGGCGTGCCGCCAGAGGACGGCGCTTTCGGAAAGCCCCTTGGCCCGGGCGTGGGTGATATAGTCGAGACGCAGCACTTCCAGCGTCGAGGCGCGTGCCATGCGGATCAACACACCCATCTCGTGAATGACCAGAGTCATGATCGGCAGCACGAGATAGAGCAGGCCGCCGGTGAGGTTGCTGCCGATCGAGACATAGCCGAGCACCGGCAGCCAGCTGAGTTTCAAGCCGAAGAAAAGCAGAAGCAGGAGGCCGAGCCAGAATGTCGGGATCGACAGCAGGATCGTGGCCGTGCCGACCAGCGCAAGGTCCGTCAGACTGTTTTGCCGCCAGGCGGCGATGACGCCGGCCGGCACGGCGATGAGGCTTGCCAGAAGCACGGCGACGACGACGACTTCGGCGCTGACCAGAAAACGTGAAGCGACGAGCGGCAGCACCGCCTCGTCATTGACGATCGAGCGGCCGAAGTCACCCTGCACGACATTGGCGGTCCAGATCAGGAACTGCTCAGGCAGCGATTTGTCGAGGCCGAGTTCCGAGCGCATTGCCGCGATCTGATCCGGCTCAGCCATATCCCCCAGCATCAGTGCCGCCGGATCGCCGGGTATGAAGCGGATCAGGGTGAAGACAGTCACCGAAACGAGGACGATCGTCGGCAATGCCATCAGCAGGCGGTTTAGAACGAATTTCAGCATTTTTGTTCCCCGCGATGGGCGACGGACTGTGCCCGGCGCCATCGGTTTCGTTGCCGCAGACTATGATCGAATGAAGAAATATCCGCAATATTATGCGATTCCGTCATAAGTCTATGCGGAATACGACCGCAACCAAAGCGACTGCGTTCGCGCAAGGCTTCAGGCTAATAGCTTAATTTCAAACGTCTTTTTGCGAAAGCCGGATCTGTCGCTTCAAGGCGTCGCTCAGAGCGTGGGCAGCAATCGAGAGTGGCGTCCCGACCGCCCTCGCCAATCCGAATTCTTGGGTCGCGCGTGGCACGAAAGGACGGTGAACCACCGGCAGGTGGCGATAGAGATTGGCATAAAAGCTGCTGATGATCGTGACCCCAAGGCCATGCGCGACATAGGAACAGGCGGAACTGTTGGTATGTGTCTCGATCTTGACGATCTGCTTGATGCCGGCTCGCCGGAAGGTCTGGTCGAGCGCCATGCGATTCGGCCGTTGGCGCCCGATCAGAATGAGAGGAACGTCGCGCAAATTCTTGACCGTGATTTCCTCCAGTTTCGCAAGAGGATGATCCTTCGGAACGACGCAGACGCTTTCGCCGGTGGCGACGCGCTCGACCTCGATGCCCGGTCCGCTCTCGCCCTCCATGCGCAGAAAGCCGAAATCGATCACCCTCTGCTCGACAAGCTTGTTGATCGCAGTCGTCGTCTCGAAGAAGGTCTCGATCCGCACACCGGGGAAATCCCTGATATAATCGACCAGCATGGCCGGCGCGAAATGCTCCCACATGCTGCTCGGCAGGCCGATGCGGACGATCTCCGGACCGGCGGCGCCGCTTCTTAGGTCCTCCGCATGACCCGACATCCGATCGACCGCCAGCAAGATGTTCTCGGCATCGCGGGCAAGAAGCAGGGCCTCGGGCGTGGGAATGAGACGGCCTTTGTCGCGCACAAAAAGCGACATCGAAAGATCCGCCTCGAGCTGCTGGAGGAGGCGGCTGACACCGGACTGGCTGAGACCCATCGTCTTTGCCGTGGCAATCGTCGACCCCGTCGCCAGAAGCGTGCGCAGGACTTCCAGTTGCTTGATATTCATGCGTTTGCGATCCCCCGGGACAGTCCAAGCACCGTCATCATGCCCAGTCCGAAATGCTTTGAAGGAAGAGGCTGGCGGCCTTGGGCATCGGAAATTTCTCGCCGCTGATCAGCGCGTAGGCAACCGGCAGTTCCGGTTCGAGCGGGATGAACTGCAGCGGCAGCGTCGCATATTCGCGGGCGATGATCTCACCGACCAGCGCAATGCCGAGCCCTTGGGCGGCCAGAGCGCAGGCACTCGCCACCGAATGCGCCTCGAGCAGGGGGCGTTGGCGGATGCCGGCGTTGTAGAACAACGCCTCCAGCTCATGGCGAACCGGCCGCTCCCTGTTCAGCATGATCAGATCCTGCCCCTTCAGCTCGCCGACCGACAATAGGCGGCTGCCGGCCTTGGGATGATCATTATGCAGGACGCAAACAATCCGCGACGACAGGATCTTCTCCTGTTTCAACCCCGGGCTCATCAGTGGCAGCCGCGCGAAACCGAGATCGGCTTCGCCGTCGGCCACCATCCGTTCGATTGCCAGATAGCTGCCGGACGCGACTTCGACGCGCATCGGACCATTGGCGGCGAGAAAATTCTTCACCAGCTTCGGAATGCGCGTCGAGGAAAGGCTGGAGGGAAAGGCGAGCCGCAGCATGATCTCGCGCGACCGACCGCTCTCGAGCTCCATCGCCGCGGTTTTCAAGGCGCGCAGCCGGTCGGAAATGGCCCGGATTTCCGGGCCGAGCTGCAGCCCCTCGCGGGTCGGTTGAAGCCGGTTCTTTTCCCGTTCGAAAAGCCGGACGCCGAGATAGTCTTCGAGTTGCTGCAGCAAGCGGCTGGCGTTCGATTGCGAGATCCCGAGCTCGACGGAAGCGGCGATCGTCGAGCCCGTCGCGGCGATGGCGTCATAGGCCTCGATATGCTTCAGGCTGATCGCCGCACTCGTGTCTCGCGCCATTCTATCTCCAATGTCGATAGCCCTACCCGCGATCCGCATAAGATTGCGGAGCTGCGGAAAGTTGAACATTTTCCGCCGAGAACCAAACTCACGGAAAGACTTTCGTCAATGGCCACCATTCTCCGGAAGATCGCGGAACAGGTCCTGTCGCGAACAACGTTCTCAGACGTCGCCATGGAGCGGGCAAGAGATGCTGCGGTGGACACCATCGGCTGCATGATTGCCGGCCGGGGCGATGAGAGCATTGCGGCACTCATTCGCGCCTTCGACGGGGAAATCGCCGGAGGCGGCGAAGCGCGGCTCGTCACCGGCGGCTCCGCCTCGCCCTCTTTCGCCGCACTCATCAACGCAACCGCGGCGCATGCGCTGGATTTCGATGACAATTTCCATCCGGCGAGGGCGCATGCTTCCGCGGTGCTGGTGCCGGCGCTGCTGGCGGTTCTGACCAGCGGCAAGGTGACGAGCGGAAGACGGTTTCTCGAGGCCTACCTCGCCGGGCTGGAAGCGCAGGCGGCGGTCGGCTTTGGCGTCAATCCCTCTCACTACAACAGGGGCTGGCACGCGACAGCGACGGTCGGCAGCATCGGGGCTGCGGCTGGCGTGGCACGGCTTCTCGGCGCCGACGAAGAGAGACTCGTCGCGGCGATGAGCCTGGCGACGAGCTTCGCCTGCGGCCCGAAAGGGCAATTCGGCACGACCGCCAAACCGCTTCACGCCGGCATTGCCGCGCGCCATGCCGTGGACGCGGCGCGCATGGCGCTGGCCGGCATGAGCGGGCGGCCGGATATCCTCGAGCGGCCGCAAGGTTTCCTCGATCTCTTCGGGGGCAATGATGCCAACGGCTGGCAGGGCCTGACCTTCGAGGAGGAACATGTCATCGAAAGCCGAGGCGTGGTGACCAAGCGCCATCCCTGTTGCGCCTCGACCCATCGCGCCATCGACGCGCTTCTGGATCTGAAGCAGGAGCGTGGGCTTCTGGCTGGCGACATTGCCCGGATCGAGACAAAAGTCGGCATATCCGCTGCCCGCAACCTCGCTTATCCCGACCCCATCGATGAGATGCAGGCCCGCTTCTCGATGCAATATTGCCTGGCGACAGCTTTCCTCAAAGGCTCCCTTAGCCTTTCGGATTTTACGCGGCAGGAGATTGGGCGGCCGGAAATCCGGGAACTCATGCCGTGCATCGAAATGCAGTCCTATTCGGCCGAAGAGGAAAAAGGCGTGGAGCGCCTCCCGCACGTCGTCACCGTCACGACGCGCGATGGGGGCATCTTGAGCAAGTCTCGCTTGCATGCAAAGGGATCGCTCGAAGCGCCGATGAGTGTGCATGAACGCGAAGTCAAGTTCATGGACTGCTTGCGCTGGGGAAATCGGAATGTGTCCGAGGCCTCTTTCCTGCAGCTTCGCAAGCTTGCCGATTTTGAAAACCTGTCCGGCGACGATGCCGTCTGGAGACTGATCACCGACCATCAGTCGCCTTGACAAGCCACGGCGGCGGATCGGCGGCGGGGAAAATCTCCCCGCCAACATCAACGTTCAGGCCGCGGACTTCTAGGCGAGGTATTTCGTAAACCAGTCGACCGTTCGCTGCCAGGCGAGCTTGGCTGCCGCTTCGTCGTAGCGGGGGGTGGAATCATTGTGAAAGCCGTGATTGACGTCGGGATAGATGTAGCCCTCGAATGTTTTTCCCGATGCCTTCAGCGCAGCTTCATAGGCCGGCCAGCCTTCGTTGATCCCCTTGTCCAGCCCGGCATAATGGAGAAGCAAGGGCGCCTTGATCTTCGGCACGTCCTCGGCGCGCGGCTGCCTGCCGTAAAAGGGCACGGCTGCGGCAAGTTCCGGATAGGCCACCGCCGCGGCGTTGGCGACGCCGCCGCCATAGCAGAAGCCGGTGATGCCGACCTTGCCGGTGGTGAGATCGTTATGCATCAAAAATTCGACCGCCGCGAAGAAGTCGTTCATCAGCTTTTCCGGGTCGACCTTCTGCTGAAGCTCCCGCCCCTTTTCGTCATTGCCGGGGTAGCCTCCGACCGACGTCAGGCCATCCGGGGCAAGTGCTACGAAACCCGCCTTTGCCACGCGGCGCGCCACATCCTCGATATAGGGGTTCAGGCCCCTGTTCTCGTGAACGACCACCACGGCCGCAACTTTGCCGGTCACGTTTTTCGGGCGGACGAGATAGGCGCGCACATCTCCATTTCCCTTTGGCGAGGGATAGGTGATGTATTCGGCTGATATATCGGGATCGGTGAACTCGACCTGGGTCGCCAGCGCATAGTCAGGGCTCAGCGACGCAAGAATGGCGGCGGCCGTCACGCCGCCGACGGCGAATTTGCCGGCCCGGTCGAGAAACTCACGCTTGGTAATTCTCCCGTGGGCGTAATAATCGTAGAGTTCGAGAAGTTCCTGAGGGAAATCCTTGGCTGTCATACGCGTCATGATGGCTCCTCCTGCCTCCTTGTTCTCGCACCATCCTACACAGGTAAGCTCGCGACTCTTTTCAACATTTCGCGAGTTTCGCGTGAGCTTGTCGGCTGGGGCAACCGGCGCTGGATGACTGACTTGGCTTCGGGAGGATGCGCGCCAACGTCCATCTGGCGAACCGCGTCCGCCCAGTTGTTGCAAGCAATGGGCCGCCGGCTATCGATCTATGAAAATTAATTTCATACTCGCGCTTTGAGGCCCGTTTTCTATTGACGCCTCTCGATTTTTGTCCCAACTTAAAGAAAATAAATTACTAAATGGGAACTTGATCGGCATGAAAGTGGGAATCATTGGGCTAGGATTCCGGCTCGGCTATCTCGGCTATGTTTTCAAGGCAATCGATAGCAGCTTCGACATTGTCGGCTATGTGGATCCGGAACCCGCCGGACTTCCCGGATTGACGGAAAAGGGCATTTCAGTCGGCAAGGCCTATGGTTCGCCGGAAGAACTCCTCGCTTCCGAAAAGCTCGATCTGCTGATGATCGGCTCCCCCAATCACCTCCATCTCGACCATATCAGGCTCGGCCTTCAGGCCGGTCTCAAGGTCTTCTGTGAAAAGCCGATCGTCACGACCATCGCAGAAAGCATCGAGCTTGCCCATCTGATGGCAAAATTCGGCCACGAGCGGCTGATGGTCGGTCTCGTGCTGCGTTATTCCCCTCTTTATAAGGATCTCCGCGCCATCCAGGCCGAGGGCAAGCTCGGTCAGATCGTGTCGATCGAGGCCTCCGAACATATCGAGCCTTATCACGGCGCCTTCTTCATGCGCGACTGGCGCCGCTATGAGCGTTACTCCGGCAGCTTCATGCTGGAGAAATGCTGCCATGACCTTGATCTTTACAATGGCGTCGTCGGCGCACGGCCGGAACGCGTCGCCAGTTTCGGCGGCCGCAAGAGCTTTACTCCGGCCAACGATCCGGCGCGCGAGGGCATCAACGACCTCGAACTTTTTCACCGCAAGCCGAGCGGATGGATGGGCTCGGACAAGGTCTTCGACAGCGATGCCGATATCATCGACTATCAGGTGGCGATCGTCGAATATGCCAATGGCGTCGGCATGAACTTTCACACCAATCTGAACGTGCCCGACCAGTTCCGCCGTTTCGCCATCATGGGGTCGCGCGGCATGGCCGAAGGCGATTTCGTGCGCGGCTATCTCGACGTTCACGAACAGCTGACCGGCAACAAGGTGGTCGAAAACAAATATGCCGCCACCGAGCTCTCCCAGCATTACGGCGCCGATGAACAGATGGCGAGCGACCTGCTTGAAAGCGTGCGCACCGGGCTCGAACTTCCCGTTTCCACGCTGAATGCGCTCGAAGCCGGCATTCTGGCTCTGGCGATGGACGAGGCGAGGATGAAGAAAACGGTCGTCGATCTCAGACCGATCTGGGACCGTTTCGACGAAGCCCTTCACGCAAGAGCGGCTTGAGGAGAGCGGCAAGATGAGTGTTCAAAGAAGCACGGTCATCTTCGCCTGGATCCTTCTTCTCCCGGCTGTCCTCTATGTTCTGGCGATCGTCGCCTATCCGCTGGTCGATACGTTCATTCTCTCCTTCACCGATGCATCGCTGAGGAAGACCACCAATTGGGTGGGCTGGATCAACTACGAGAAGATCTTCAATGAGCGGTTTGCGGAAGTCATCTTCCGGACCTTCATCTGGACGTTCTTCTCGGTCGCCCTGAAAATGGTGATCGGCACCTTCGGCGCATGCATGCTGAATGCGGCGGTGCCGGGGCGCTCATTATTCCGGCTTTTGACCATGCCGCCATGGATCGTGCCGATGGCCATTGGCATCTTCATGTGGGGCTGGATGTATAACGGCCAGTTCGGAATGATATCAGGCCTGTTGCAGCGCTTCGGTCTCGTCGACGGCCCGGTCGCCTTCCTCGCCTATGGCAGTACCGCCTTCTGGGCAACGATCATCACCGATGTGTGGATTGGTGTGCCGCTGGTGACGATCTACTTCCTGGCGGCGATCCAATCCATTCCGAAGGATCTCTACGAGGCTGCCTGGACCGACGGCGCCGGCCGCTGGTACCGCTTCCGCCGCATCACCCTGCCGCTGATGGTTCCGGCGATCATCACCATGTCGATGCTGTCGCTGATCGCCACCTTCAACTCGTTCGACATCATCTGGATCCTGACGCAGGGCGGACCGAGCGGCGAGACGACGACGATGATCATCGATACCTATCAGACGGCGATCGGTTCGAAGAAATACGGGGAAGGTGCAGCGCGCGCTGTGTTGATCTGCATCTTCCTGTCGCTCTTCTGCTTCGCCTATTTCCGCGTCACCCGCCGTCTCAATCCGGAGAAGCGCGCATGAGCAGTGCCTCCATGATCGACCGTTACCGCTGGTGGGAAATCATCCTGATCTATTGCGGCATCGCAATGTTTCTGTTCTTCGTGCTGTCGCCCTTCGTCGAGGGCTTCCTGGTGTCGCTGAAGCCGCTCGCCCAGCTCTTTTCCTCGCCCTACCGCTTCTGGCCGGAGAACGGCTCGTTCGAAGCCTACCGGACAATGTGGATCAGCGTGCCGGGCTTCGGGCGCTATATCTTCAACTCGTTCTTCATCTCGATCATCGTCACGCTGATCGTGCTCTGCCTCGTCATTCCGGCGGCTTACGCCTTCGCGAAGTTCGAATTCAAGGGCATGGGGATCCTGCTCGGCGCGTTCCTGACGGTGAACATGTTCTCCGGCGCCGTGCTGTTGATCCCGCTCTTCCGGCTGATGCGCAGCATGGGCGTGCTCAACACCTATCTCGCCATGATCGTGCCGGGCGTCGCCTTCCTGATCCCGTCGGCGATCTGGCTGTTGCGCACCTATATGATCCGCATTCCACAGGAGCTCAACGAAGCGGCCTACATGGATGGCGCCAGCCATTTCTACACGCTGCGCCGTGTCATCCTGCCCATTGCGATGCCGGGGATTATCGTCGTCGCCATAACCACCTTCATCGGCGCTTACGCCCAGCAATTCATCTTCGCGCTGACGTTCAACTCGAAGAGCGAATACATGCCCTTGCCGGTGGGGCTCTTTGCTTACTTCGGCAAGCAGGAGGTCATCTGGAACGAACTGATGGCGGCTTCCTTCGTCGGTATCGCGCCGGCGATGGTCGTCATCTTCTTCCTTCAGCGCTACCTTGTCGGCGGGCTGACCGCCGGTGCGGTGAAACAATAAGACCAAAAAACGAGTGAACAGCTAACACAAGAATGGGAGTCACGACGTGAGCATTACCATCAAGACAGGCCTGATGGCCCTCGCCTTGCTCGGTTCGACGGCATTGACCGCAGTCACTGCCCAGGCGGCCGACAAGGAAATCAGCTGGATCTATTGCGGCGACACGATCGACCCGGTCCATACCAAATACATCAAGCAGTGGGAAGAAAAGAACGCAGGTTGGAAGGTCACGCCCGAAGTTGTCGGCTGGGCGCAGTGCCAGGACAAGGCAACGACGCTCGCCGCCGCCGGCACGCCCGTTGCCATGGCCTATGTCGGCTCGCGCACGCTGAAGGAATTCGCGCAGAACGACTTGATCGTCCCGGTGCCGATGACCGATGACGAAAAGAAGAGCTACTATCCGCACATCGTCGACACGGTGACCTTCGAGGATACCCAGTGGGGCGTCCCGATCGCTTTCTCCACCAAGGCGCTTTACTGGAACAAGGACCTCTTCAAGCAGGCCGGCCTCGATCCCGAGAAGCCGCCGAAGACCTGGGCTGAGGAAATCGAGATGGCCAAGACCATCAAGGAAAAGACCGGCATTCCGGGCTTCGGTCTCTCCGCCAAGACCTTCGACAACACGATGCACCAGTTCATGCATTGGGTTTACACCAACAACGGCGCGGTGACGGATGCCGAAGGCAAGGTCACGCTCGACAGCCCACAGATTCTCGCCGCACTGAAGGCCTACAAGGATATCGTCCCCTACTCCGAGGAAGGCCCGACGGCCTATGAGCAGAACGAAGTCCGCGCCATCTTCCTCGACGGCAAGGTCGCCATGATCCAGGCAGGATCGGGCGCCGCCTCCAGGCTGAAGGAGACGAAGATTGCCTGGGGCATTGCGACGCTGCCGCTGGGTCCCGACGCCAAGGGGCCCGGCACGCTGCTGATCACCGACAGCCTGGCGATCTTCAAGGGTTCGGGGGTCGAGGAGAAGGCGACGGAATTCGCCAAGTTCATCACCTCGCCCGACGTCCAGTCGGAATACGAGCTGCAGGGCGGTGCCGGCCTGACCCCGCTGCGCCCGTCGGCAAAGGTCGACGAGTTCGTCGCCAAGGATCCTTACTGGAAGCCGCTCATCGAGGGTATCAACTATGGTGGTCCCGAACCGCTCTTCACCGACTACAAGGGCTTCCAGAACTCGATCATCGAGATGATTCAGTCGGTGGTGACGGGCAAGGCCGAACCGGAAGCTGCGCTGAAGAAGGCTGCCGGCGAAATCGAAGCGTTCAAGTAAACCGCTTTGGACTCTTTGGGATCGCGGGTGCACAGCCCGCGATCCCTCCCCGATCGAATGTGCGACAAGGCCGCCGGTGGAGACAGATTTTTGGGACAGCTCCTTCTCAACAAAGTTCAGAAGTTCTATGGCGACTACGAAGTTCTGAAGGGCGTGCAGCTCGAGGTGAGGAACGGCGAGTTCGTCGTCTTCGTCGGCCCGTCAGGCTGCGGCAAATCCACCCTGCTGCGCATGATTGCCGGTCTCGACGCGACGAGCGCGGGCGATATCGTTATCGATGGTATCAGGGTCAATGACCTGCCGCCGGTCAAGCGCGGCATCGCCATGGTGTTCCAGTCCTACGCGCTCTATCCGCACATGACTGTTTTCGAAAACATTGCCTTCCCGCTTCGCGTCGAAAGGATGGAAGAGGAAAAGCTCAAGGCCAAGGTGGAAAATGCCGCCCGCATCCTTCACCTCGAACAGCGGCTGCAGCAGAAACCCGGCATGCTCTCCGGTGGCCAGCGCCAGCGCGTCGCGATCGGCCGCGCCATCGTGCGCGAACCGAAGATCTTCCTGTTCGACGAGCCGCTTTCCAACCTCGACGCAGCACTGCGCGCCGACATGCGCATCGAGCTTGCCAAGCTGCACAGGCAGTTGAAGGCGACGATGATCTATGTGACGCACGATCAGGTCGAGGCGATGACCATGGCCGATCGTATCGTGGTGCTCGATTCCGGCGATATCTCGCAGACGGGGGCGCCGCTGGAGCTTTATCACAAGCCGGCAAACCAGTTTGTCGCCGGCTTCATCGGCAATCCGAAAATGAATTTTCTTCCCGTGACCTGCAAGGGCGTCAGCGCCAATGGCGTCGAGGTTGATTATCAAGGCCAGACAGCCGTTCTGCCCGTGACGCCGCGTGACGGCATGGCCGGCAAGGCATTGACGCTCGGCATCCGGCCGGAGCATATCCAGCTCGGCGGCGGCGATATCGTCTTTACCGTGACGCCGACGGTCATCGAGCGCCTCGGGGCAAATACGGTCGCTTACGCCTCGCTGAACGGCGAAGCCGAGAATTTCTGCGCCATGCTGCCCGGCAGCGTCGGCATCCGCGCGGATGCGCCTGTCGCAACCGGCATCAATGCTGCGGACTGCCACCTCTTCGACGAGGCGGGCATTGCCTTCGAGCGGCGCGTGGAACTGACCGAAATCGATATGAACCTGATCAATCCGACGGCCGCTTGAGCCGGCTCGGTGTCGGCGAGCGCGATCTCGGCAAGCGTTGGGGGCATAATCGATGCTGTACAGAGGAAGGCATTGGTGGACTTGATGACTTACGCAGGCCAGCTCGTTCCCAACAGATCCAGACGCATCGCGAGGACGAAAGATCAAAGCGAGACTGCCAAAGGTCACTTGATTGCTGGGCCCTCTCGTTCGGTCAACACGCTTGTTGACCGCAGGCACCGGCGCTATGCAAGCGATTGTATGTGAGGAGTGGGCGTTGATCGCGCCCTTCATGTCAGCTCCGAGCAAGGCCGGTCGGCCGTGCAAATGGCCCATGCGCCCACCCCTTTGCGTCAGACCAACTCGGATAAGGAAGTTGGGTCGAACCCTTTCAATCCCGAAAAACCGCCGTCTTCAACTTTGGCGACCCAATTCGGATCAGTGAGCAGCGCGCGACCCACCGCAATCAGGTCGAACTCATTCCGATCCATTCGCTCGATTAAGCGATCGAGGCTAGCTGTGGTTGATCCCTTGCCGACGAAGGCGCTGGCAGTAACGTCGTTGTCAAGGCCCACCGATCCGACCGCGATTGTTGCGGCACCCGTCACTTTCTTTGCCCAGCCTGCGCCATTGAGACCATTCTCGCCGTCAATCTCCGGGAATTCCGGTTCCCAGAAGCGGCGTTGCGACATGTGAAGGACATCGACTCCCGCCTCGACCAACGGTAATAGCCAGGTCTCCATTTCTGCTGGCGTTTCTGCGAGGCGCACGCTGAAATCTTGTTGCTTCCATTGACTGACGCGCATGATGATCGGGAAGTCGGGGCCTACCGCTTCACGCATGGCGCTGACGATCTCGACCGCAAAGCGCGAGCGTTCCTTAATCGTTGGTCCGCCGTACCGGTCCGTCCGCAGATTGGTGCCCGCCCAGAAGAATTGATCGATCAGATAGCCGTGCGCGCCGTGGATCTCGATGGTGTCGAAACCAAGCCGCTTGGCGTCTGCCGCGGCTTTGGTGAAGGCTGCGATAGTATCTGCGATGTCCTCTTCGGTCATCGCCACGCCGCGCGCGTCACCGGGTGCGTCGAGACCGGACGGACTTTCCACCGGGGCATCGGGCTCCCAATTATTGATGTAGCGCGTCGCTCCCGTGTGCCAGATCTGTGGCCCCATACGACCTCCAGCACCATGGACAGCGTCAATCACATTCTTCCACCCCTGCAGTGCCGCATCGCCATGAAAGAACGGGATTCCGCTGTCGTTGCGGGAGGCAGGGCGATTGACCACGGTGCCTTCAGATAAGATCAGTCCGGCGCGACCTTCTGCCCGGCGCCGATAGTAATCAGCGCTCGCCGACCCCGGCACGCCTTCAGACGCAAAAAGGCGGGTCATGGGCGCCATGACGATGCGATTTTTGAGTTCAAGCGACCGGATCGTGAAGGGTCGAAACAGGCTGCTTGTATTGGGACTGGGCATCAGTAGAACTCCGTTGCGTTGAACGAAGCTACAGGTATATGAAGTAAACCTAGCGTCAATCAGGCACTTGAAGTCGCCTAGGTATATCGAAGGAAACCATCATGCTTGAACTGGAACCGCTCTGCTTTTCTTCTGAATGTCCGAGCCGAGCTCTATTCGATCAGATTGCTGACAAGTGGTCGATGATGGTGATCGCGGTTCTTGATGACGGACCGCAGCGCTTCAATGCCATTCGCCGCCGCTTGCAAGGCGTGACTCAGAAGGCTCTCACTCAGTGCCTCCGTCGCCTTGAACGGAACGGTCTCATAGCGAGAGAGGTAATTTCACTGTCGCCAGTGGCTGTACAATATCAGCTGACGCCACTTGGCCAGACGTTACGTGAACCCCTCCAAGAACTCCACAAGTGGACGTTGGTGAAACTGCCGGAGGTCGCCGTAGCAAGAGAAGCTTTCGACAGGAGTTCGCGGTCGGGCTGGACAACCCCTACCAGCCCGAATGTAAGAGCCAGCCGCAAATTAAGTTGAGTGATTTCAGTAATTTGTGATTCTCTGTGGTTTGCGAAGACTACGGAGGATCGAGATGGCCGGGACTGAAACCACTCGGGAGCACCATGACCGCAGGCACCTGCGCTATGAAAGTGACCGTACGGATGAGGAGTGGCGTTGATCGCGCCCTTCATGCTAGCCCCGAGCAAGGTCGGTCGGCGCGCAAATGTCCCATGCGCGAGCTTTGCGTCACTCCCCTGACCTGAACGGACCCCTACCAGACGAGACCGCGGGCCGCGACTTCCTCGACGCGGGTGACGATGCCGCCGCGATGGAAGACCATCGTATCGAACAGGTTGGAGACCACGCAGGTGTGGTTCGGGATGATGAAGAGCTTCTCGCCGATCTGCGGGCGGGGGCCGGTGCAATTCGCGAGGTCGATGACGCCGTGTTCTTCCGAGAGGCTGGTGATCCGCGCTTGGGGATAACCGACGATCAGGCCGTAGTCGCTGAAGCCCTGGAGATCCGAGGTCAGCGCCTTTGAGCCGGCATCGATGACGGCGCGGTCGGCATTTGGCCGTGACACCACGGTCGCCAGCACATGCATGGCGCAATCGTCCTCGGTGCAATGGCCCATGCGCACCATCTGGCGGTCGTTGTAGATATAGGTGCCGGCGCGGTGTTCGGTGGCCGATTTGACGAGATGGGCCTCGAAGAGGCTGGGTGTGCCGCCATTGCTGACGATCTGGCAGGTTATGCCTTCGGCTTTCAGCTGTGCCAGCGTTTCAGCGATGAAGGCTTCCACGGCGGCCGCCGATTGCGGCTTCGGATAGGTCACGATGCCGCCGAAGGTCAGTCCGTCGGCGGCGGCGATGCGCTTGGCGAGCGAGGCCGCCTCCCCCGGCGTCTGTACGCCGCAGCGGCCACCGCCGGTATCGCATTCGACCAGGACGTTCAGCGGCTTGTGGCCGGAGAAATGTGCTGCCAGGCCGTCTACCGTCACTTCGCTGTCGGCGACGACCTTCAGCGCTGAAATCCTGTCGTTCAGCCTGGCCAGCCGCTCGATTTTCTGCGGTCCGAGGATGTTGAAGGTGATGAGGATGTCCTCGAAGCCGGCTGCGGCGAAGACTTCGGCTTCCGTCACCTTCTGGCAATTGATGCCCTTGGCGCCCGCGGCAGTCTGCGCGACGGCCAGGGCCGGGATCTTGTGCGTCTTGATATGCGGCCGGAAGTTCAGCCCGTGCTGATCCATATAGGATTGAACGCGGGCGATGTTTGCCGCCAGCCTGTCTTCGTCGATCACGGGACGCGGCGTCGAGAGATCGGCGATCCTGTCGCCCGCCTTGGCGACGACGGCAAACGGGGTGTCAGGCATCTAGGCGGCTCCGCGTTCTATCCCATGTGGATCGGCGACGATCGGCCAGATGGTCTTCGGTGCCCGCTGGTATGGCGTCGTTGCCGGATTATTGGGATAGGGCGTTCCGGCGGAGCAGTAAAGGATTTCCGCTGCGATCTTCGAGAAGGAGGCGAAGAAGTGGTTGGTGGATTTGATCACCAGGATCTTCTGCCTGGTGGGATCGATGCCCATCACCGAAAAAAGGCTCGGATCGAAGCTTTGGGCGCGGGTGGAATTGAGGATGATGTCGATGCCGTCAAGCACGATATGGGCGGCATCGCCGAAAGGTGCGAGGCTCTCGCCGAACTGCATCTCGGCATTCTTCAAGAGCTTGACGATCTTCACGGTACCGTCGATGGGATTGCCGGTGCCGGGTGCCGACTTGGCGCCGAAGCGCAGCGGAATCTCCGCCCCCTCGCCCGCCGCAAAACAGATCTGCACGGCCACCGGATCCCAGATCGTGCCGATCGCGGCGCTGGTGACGCCGCGGGCCAGGAGTTCGCCCAGGACGACAGTGGCATCCCCTGCCGTGCCGCCGCCCGGATTGTCCCAGACGTCGGCAATGACGACGGGCCATGCGGTGGCGGCCATCGCCCGCGACACGGCTTCCTTCTCGTCGATCTGCGGGACCATGAAGGTGCCGCGCTTGGAAAACAGCTCCAGGCCGAGTTCGCGCGCCAGAGCCGCGCCCTTTTCCGGCTTGTCGTCGGTGACGACAAGCAGCTTCGTTCCCATTTCGGGAACGTCGCCCACCATGAAACCGTGGATCACCGAGATCGACAGGATGTCCGGATCATCCTTCTCGATCCGCATGATCTTGTCGACGAAGGAGCGCATCGGCTCGCGCGATGTCGGGAAGACGTCGATCATCTTGCAGTCGAATACCGACATATCAGGCTTGACCCGGCCTTCCAGTGTTTCCACGGCGATGCGCCAGAGATCCTCGGCGCGATCGACGAAATCCGTATGCGGAAATTCCTTGAAATAGACGGCGAAATCGAGTGCCGCGACGCGTTTTGCCGTGAGATGGCTGTGCGGATCGAGTTCGGCGCAGATTAGCACGTCGGGCCCGACCATCTCGCGCATGCGCGCGAGAAGATCGCCTTCCGTGTCCTCGTATCCGGCGGCCACCATGGCGCCATGCAGGCCCATCACGACAGCGTCGACCGGCATTGCCGCGCGGAGTTGATCGAGGATTTCGTCACGCAATTCTTCGTAGGTCGCCCGGTTGACGAGACCGGCGGGATCGGCCCAGGTGGCGGTTCCCTCGATCAGCTCCCAACCTTTTTCTCGGGTGACGCGCCTTCCGACGGTGATCGGCGCGGTGCAGAGCGTCGGCGTTTCCGGATGTTGGCCCGGCGGGGCATAAAGCGAGGCTTCGAATGCGCGGCGATCCACGCAGATCGGGGAAAAGGTGTTGGTCTCGGTCGCCAGTGCTGCGGTGAAAATGCGCAAGAAAGTGGCCTTCGTGTTGTCGTCCCCGCGTCAACCCATCGGGTTCGGCAGGTAGCCGGTGAAACCTGAGATTTTCCAGCGTCCTTGGTGAAGCCTGCAATAATAAAGCGTCTGCCATTGCATGATATCGCGGGTGCCGTCAGGCTTGGAAATGCCGCCGTCGAATTTCTTGCGGACAAGCGCCATGTCGCCTTCGATCTCGATATCCTCAAGCGTCGTCGTGGTGAAGATCGCCGTGCGCGCATCTTCCGCGAAACTCTGTGCGGCGAAATCCCTGGCCTGCCTCAGCCATTCCTCGCGATAGGCCGACAGCGTCGGAAATGCGAGGCGCCACTTGTCGGGGCTGACGGCCTTCTGACCGTCGATGCCGATGAAGCCCTCTTCGACGAAGTCATGCTCGACCATCGACCAGTCGGCGGCCAGAAAGGCATCGATATCGCGCGGAACGAGCATTTCCCAGATCGCAGACCGGGCACTGTCGGACGGGAAAGGATTTAGGAAAGGATCGCGCATGTTTGCCCCGGATTGAAATTCTTTTCATAAATCGCGTTTTTCACTGGTCAAATTCCGCTTTCTATGGTCATTTGTCAACTTATCAAGAAAATAATTTGCAAGGACTTCAGCATGCCCATCAAGCGCTATGGCACTGTTCAAACCGGCGCCGGCGGCAAGGCGCTGCCTTTCGCACGTGCGGTCGAAGCCGACGGATGGCTGTATGTTTCCGGGCAGGTTGCGATGGAAGATGGCGAAATCATCGACGGTAACATCATTGCCCAGACCCACAAGACGATCGCCAATGTGCTGGCGATCCTCGATGAGGCCGGGTACGGGGTCGAGGACGTCGTGCGCGTCGGCGTCTGGCTCGACGATCCGCGCGACTTCTGGACCTTCAATAAAATCTATCAGGAGTATTTCGGCGAACATCCGCCGGCACGCGCCTGTGTGCAATCGTCGATGATGGTCGATTGCAAGGTTGAGATCGACTGCGTGGCCTATAAGAAGAAGGATGGATAGCGCGCCATCGGGGGGACGGGTTTGGATATCTTTTCGACATTGCAGGAAGACAAGAGCCGGCTCTCCCCCTCCGAGAGCCGCATCGCGGAAATCATCGTCAACGACTTCGAGTTTGCCGTGAACGCCTCGATCATCGAGCTGGCGGAACGGGCCGAGGTATCGCCGCCGACCGTCACCCGTTTTTGCCGTCGGCTGGGTTGCGAAAGTTTCTCCGACTTCAAGGTGCAGCTCGCCCGAACCGCCCATATCGGCGTGCGTTATCTGAAACCGGAATCGAAAAGCACCGACCCGGCCGATGTGGCCCAGGATATCATCACCAAGGCCCAGAACGCGTTGTTTCTCCTGCACCGGTCGCTTGATCTCGCCGCGATCGAAGCCGCCGTTTCGCATATCGCCAAGGCCGATATGATTTACGCCTTCGGCTCGGGCGGCAATTCGTCGATGATCGCGGACGAACTCCAGAATCGCCTCTTCCGTCTCGGGTTGCGCATCACGGCAAGTTCCGACCACAGCATGCAGCTGATGATGGCTGCCGCGGCAAGGCCCGGCGACGTGTTGATCGGCTCCTCCTTCTCGGGACGCAATACGGAGCTGGTGCGGGCCTTCGAGCTTGCCCGCCAGGCCAAGGTGAAGACGATCGCTCTGACCCAGACGGCAAGCCCGGTTGCCAAGGCTGCCGAGATCGTCGTGCCGATCGACCTTCCCGAAGGCAGCAATATCTATCGCCCGACCTCCACGCGCATCGCCTACATCGCGACGGTCGATATTCTGTCGAGCCTGGTCGCCTACGCCGTTCAGCCAAAGGCGACGACCACGCTTCGGCGCATCAAGCAGCAGCTGGTCATTCACCGCGACGGCGACGACCGGCAATTGCTTGGAGATTGAGGTTCATGAACGGGAGCGACAGGAAATGACGCAGTCGATAGCCATCGTGACCGGCGCTGCAGGCGATATCGGCGCGGCGATCGCCGCACGGCTCGCCGATGACCACGACGTCGTGCTGCTCGCCGACATCGATGCTGCCGCTGCGGCTGCCGTGGCGTCAAAACTCGGGCCGGGCAATCGTTTCGTGGCCGTCGGATGCGACGTGACCAACGAGACGAGCATTGCCGAATTGGCAAGGCGTGCGGCGGAGATCGGTGTGGTTCGGACCCTCGTCAACAATGCCGGTGCGGCCCGCGCCACCAACCTGCACGAGACGACGCCGGAGATCTGGCGGGCGGACGTTGCGCTCAATCTCGAAGCGGCATTCTTATGTTTCCGCGCATGCGAGCCCATGCTGAAGGCCTCGAAGGGCTCCGTCGTCAACATCGCCTCGGTCAACGGCCTGCATGTCTTCGGACACCCTGCCTATAGCGCCGCCAAGGCAGGCCTTCTGCATTTTACCCGGTTGGTTGCCGTGGAATACGGCAAGTTCGGCATCCGCTCCAATGCCGTCGCACCCGGCACGGTGAAGACGCAGGCCTGGGAAGCACGCGCAAGCGCCAATCCAAATGTTTTCGAGGAAGCTCGCCGCTGGTATCCGCTGCAGCGCGTCGTCGATCCGAAAGACGTCGCCAATGCCGTGGCCTTCCTTGCCGGTCCTCTTGCCGCAGCGATCACAGGCGTCTGCCTGCCAGTCGATTGCGGCCTCACGGCTGGCCAAGCCGAACTGGCGCGGACCTTCTCGCAATCGGAACATTATTGAAATCCAGAGCGGTTCATCTTTTCATGGAAGCGCCGAACCGCTCTAACTTTTTGTTTTTACGCAATTCCGGACGAAAAACCGCTTCGCACTTTTCCTGGAATTGCTCTAGAGGAATACGAGAGGAGCAGGTTGTGAAGCCGGCTTACTTCGGATCGATGACCGCATGAGCCGCCTTTTTCCCGATGTCTTCCGCAATCCGGCGATCCGCGCCAGCATGATCGCCATTTTTACCTTCGGGATGGCGGGGGCGATGACCGCACCCTACCGTTCGATCGTCGGTATCCGCGAATTGGGCTTGAGCGACGGCCTCTATTCCTTCCTGAGTTTTGTCTCGGCGGCGGTGAACGTCGTCATCAGCATCCTGCTCGGCAATCTCGCCGATCGGCTGGGCGAGTACAGGTCGACGATGATCGGCGCCTGCCTGTTCGGCATCGCCGGCTACGGCATGGTCTACGCTTTTCCCACAGCCGCCGTCTTCGTCATCAGCGGCTTGCTGCCGCTGCCGATTTACGGGGCGCTGAACTCGCTGCTGTTTGCCAATGCGCGCGCGGCGATGCACGGCATGAACCGAAGCGACATGGTGACGGCCAACTCCGGTGTGCGCGCCATGATCTCGCTGTCCTGGGTGCTGATCCCGGGGATAACAGGCCTCATGCTGTCCGGCGCATCGAGCATGCTGCCGGCCTATCTCTTTGCCGCCATCTCATGTCTGCTCTGCCAGGCAATCATCATCTTCGCCCTGCCCAAGCGGTCGGCAACGGAGATGGCCGCGGTCCATCATCTCAGCTATCTCGGCGCGCTGCGCCAGGTGGTTTCGCCGCGCATCTCCGCGCATATTTGCGGGGTGGCGCTGATTACCAGCACGCTGCATCTCAATGACGCCCTTCTGCCGTTGATCGCCACCGGTGCTGCGCATGGCAGGCTCAGCGACGTCGGCATTCTTGTCGGCATCGTCGCATTGCTGGAGGTCGTCTTCATCATCATCTGGTCGCGGATTGCCCGGAAGACCGGCCAGATGACGGCGCTTGCCGCCGGCACCGTCATCTATGCCGTATTTCTCAGCCTTCTCGGCTTTGCCTCGCAGCCGTGGCACCTCTATGGGCTCACCTTGCTCGCAGGCATCGGAGCGGCCGCGATCATCAGCTTTCCGATCACCTATCTGCAGGATCTCATCGCCGACCGGCCGGGGCTCGGCAGCGCACTGATCTCCGTCAACATCTTTGCCAGCGCCGGGATCGGCGCGCTGGTCTTTGCCGCCGGCACATTCATGACAGGCTATTCGGGAACCGCCATCCTGAGCGCCGTCACCGGATTATCCGGCATAGCGCTCCTCGGCTTCCTGCAAGGACGCAGAGCCCGTTGAGCAAATAAGACGTTGCGAAGAATGGAGCTTTCATCGCTGTTCGTCTTGTGACAAGGGTGACGCACCATTTCCTTTGAAGGCGACATGAAGGCGATCTCTGGCACGAATCTCGAGCAGGCCAAGTCTCACAACCGGCGTGTGGTGATCGAGGCTGTCCGCACGCACGGCCCCTTGTCGCGCGCGGCGATCGCCCGGATGACGGCGCTGACCGCCCAGACCGTCTCGAATATCGTCGAGGAACTGGAGAGATCGCACCTTCTCGTCCCGTCCGAGGCGCAGAAGCTGGCGCGCGGCCAGCCGATCATCCCCTACACCATCAATCCACGCGGTGCCTATTCGATTGGCCTCGAACTCGGCCGCCAGCGCGCAAGCGGCGTTCTGACGGATCTGTCCGGCGCCGTTTGCGCACGCATCGAGCGCCATGTCGAACACCCCGATCCGCAAAGGGCCATGCCGGCTCTCCAGACAATCGTCGAGGATCTTCAGCAGGCCTTCGCATTCGACCGGAACCGGCTGCTCGGCGTCGGCATGGCCCTGCCCGGCCGTTATGCCGATGGCGGCACAACCTCTCTCAGCCCGCAGAGCCTGCCCGGCTGGCAGGACTTTCCTGTCGGGCATGAGCTGGAACAGCGGGTGAAGGTGCCGGTGCTCGTCGAGAACGATGCGACGGCAGCGGCGATCGGCGAGCGTCTTCACGGCGTCGCCCGCGGTTTGGGCAGCTTCGTCTATCTCTTCCTCGCCGGCGGCGGCGGCATCGGTGCGGGAATGTTCCTCGACGGCCACCTCTACAAGGGCAGCCGCAACAATGCCGGCGAGATCGGGCATATCATCGTCGAACCGCATGGCAAGCTCTGCAGCTGCGGCAAGCGCGGTTGTCTGGATCGCTACATCTCGCCGACCGTTGCCTACGAATTCATGGGCATTGCCAATGCCGAGGAGCTTTCGCCTGACGATCTCGACGCACTGATCGCCAGGGGCGGTGAGGGTCTCGATGCCTGGCTCGATCAGGCCGTCCAGCCGCTGCGGCAGACTGTCGATTTTCTGGAACTGGCCTTCGATCCGCAGACCATCGTGCTCGGCGGCAGCATATCGACATCGCTGATGCTTCGGCTGGCAGAGCGGCTGGAGCCGCTGTACACCCCGATCGACCCCAGCCAGAAGCGCACCGCGCCTCGCGTCATGATCGGCATGACCGGCAAGGATACGGCCATCCTCGGCGCCGCCGCGCTGCCGATCTTTTCCGAAACCAATCCGCGCTTCGACGTCCTGCAAAAACCGCTCGGCTAGCGCATCGGCCCGAAAATCGGAATCGATTTTCGGAAAGCGCGATGCGTAGATTCAAAGTGCTAGAGCGCCCGGGAGGTTGCCGATGCCGGCCTCATCCGCCGGCCGGCTGCCTCGCATCTGCTTGCAGCGGGCGACGGGCGAGAGGTCGCGCAAAGATGACCACGTTCCCGAGAAGCGTCAGCGCCAGGCCGATCAGGCCCAGACCGCTCCAGTGGTAGCCTTCAAAGACCGTCGACAATGACAGGGCAACGATCGGGAACAGGACGGTGGCATAGGCAGCGCGTGAGGAACCGATGCGGGACACCAGCATCAGGTAGGTGGTGAAACCGATCACCGATCCGATTGCCGCGAGATAGAACAGGGCGGCAATATAAGTGATGTTGGGCGGCGCCACGATCGGCGTTTGCGTCACGGCAATCAGGAAGAGGAGGATGATCGCGCCATAGGCCATGCCCCATGCATTGGCGGTCAGCGGTGAGATTCCGACCGCGCTGTTTCGACGCGATGCCATATTGCCCAGCGAGAAGAAGAGCGTGCCAAGCGCTGCGAGCCCGATCCCTTTCAACGTGCCCGTATCGAAATCGACGACAACCTCCTCGCCGAAAAGCAGGAGGAGCCCGGTTGCTCCGAGCGCCGCTGCGAGAAGCGTGCGGCCCGTAATGCGGTCGCCGAAGAACAGGCGCGCATTGACGGCGTTGTAGATCGTTGCGAGCGAAAAGATCACGGAGATCAGCCCGGACGGGATGGAGGCGGCGGCGCTGTAGAAACAGATGAAATTGAGGCTGAACAGGCAGAGCGCTTGCGCAAGGATGAAAGGTTGATCGCGCAAGGCAGGGAGCTTGAGCCGCCGCATGACAGCCAGGATGGCGACGAGTATCACTGCTGCGACTGCAAATCTGTAAAAGACCGAGACCAGGACCGGCACGGGACCGACCTGCATCGCAATGGCGATCCAGGTCGTCCCCCATATGAGGACGGTCGCGATGAAGAGAGCGGCATTTGCCATGGAGTGATCCTCGTTTTCGCGACCAATAGGCGAACCGCGCGCAGGGCTCTTGCACATTCTTGCTATGAAATCGCTTTGCCCGGACTTCCTGCTCGCCATGCGGGTCGTCGACCAGTATTGTTCGCAAGGCGTGGCCAGGCATGGGGAAGTATTGGTGAAAGATAGCCGTCTCTCGGTTTTCAGGTTTTTGTCCGCATCTCCCAATGCGCGGATGTCACAATCCATCGATTTGGGTTTTGGGCGATCAGCGGCCATCTGGAACAATGCACACGACAGGATGAGCTATGAGCAGCCGAACGGTCATACGTTCAGTCTTTATCTCAGAGGCGGCGCCGGAACGCGTCGTCTGGACGGCAGCCCCGTGCGCGGCCGTCCAGGGGTCCTGTGCATCATGCCACAGGGGCACTCGTCCGAATGGGAAATCACCGACTTCTTCGAATTCGTGCATCTGTATGTTCCCGACGATCAAATGCGCCGGATGTTTTCCGAGACGTTTGACCGCGATGCTCGGCTCATGGCTCTTCCCGAAGTGACCTTCGCAGAGGCACCCGCCTTGGCGCACACGCTGCGGCAGATGACGAAAGCGATGTTGGCGGGCGGTCATCTGTTGGCTGAAGAAGCAATGACGCAGGCGATCAACGATCTTTTCGTTGATCCGCGTTTTGGCGGGATGCGTCCCTGCGCAATCAGCGGCGGGCTCGCTCCTCATGTGCGACGCCGTATTCTCGAGTATATCGAGGCCCATCTCGGTGAGACGATCCGCCTACAGGATCTGGCGACGATCGGGCAGCTCAGCGCCTTTCATTTTCAGCGGATGTTCCGGGCAAGCTATGGTGTTTCCCCGCATGGGTGGGTGGCCCATCGGCGTGTCGAGCGCGCCAAATCGATGTTGTGCGGCATGGACCCGATCGCGCAGATCGCTTCGGCCTGCGGTTTCAGCAGCCAGAGCCATATGACACGGGCATTCAAGTTGGGCACAGGCGTCACACCCTCTGCCTACCGGCAACGACAGTGAAGTCCTTCGCTCGACCGCACTTGTCTTTTCCGAAACCAATCCGCGCTTGATGTCCTGCAAAAGCCCCTCGGCTAAAGACCTCACTTCACCGCGATGACGACCTTACCCTTCGCGCGTCCCGTTTCCACATAGTCCAGCGCCTCGTTGGTCTTCTCGAACGGGAAGGCCCGGTCGATGACGGGGCGGATGGCGCCCGCCTCGATCAGCGCGGTGATCTTGCCGAGTTGCGCGCCGTTTGCCGTCATGAAGAGGAAGGAATAGCCTATCCCCAGGCCTTTCGATTTCCGCCTGATGCCGAAGCTCAAGAAGCGCATGACCTGCTGCAGCAGCCAGCCGAAGCCGTTTTCCCTGCCGAAGTCGGGATCAGGCGGACCTGATATCGAGATCAGCTTGCCGCCCGGCTTGAGGACGGCGAGCGATTTCTCCAGCGTATCCTTGCCGAGGCTGTTCAGCACCACGTCATAGCCCTTCAGCACCTTTTCGAAGTCGTCCTTCTTGTAATCGACCACGAAATCGGCGCCGAGGCTTTTCACCAGATCGACATTTGCCGTGCTCACGGTCGTCGCCACATGGGCGCCGAGATGTTTGGCAAGCTGGATCGCGATGGTGCCGACGCCGCCCGAGCCCGCATGGATCAGCACCCGCTGCCCCTTCTGCAGCTTGGCGCGCTCGACCAGCGCCTGCCATGCGGTCAGCGCCACAAGCGGAATGGATGCGGCCTCTTCCATGCTGAGATTGGCGGGCTTCAGGGCGATATCGGCAGCGTCGATGGCGATATACTCGGCGAAGGTGCCGATGCGATCCTTGCCGGGGCGCGCATAGACCTCGTCGCCGGGCTTGAATTGCCGGACATTGGCGCCCACCCGGACCACGACACCAGCGACATCATTGCCGGGCACCAACGGAAGCCGGTAAGGCAGGATCAGCTTGAACTCTCCGTCCCGGATCTTGGCATCCAGCGGGTTCACGCTAGCGGCATGGATCTCGACCATGACGTCATTCTCGCGCAGCTGCGGTTCAGGGCTCTGGCCGAGCCTGAGGGCGCCGCCTTTCTTGTAGCGATCGATCAGGAATGCTTTCATGAAGGCGAACTTTCGTGTTTGTGATGAGCCGACAATGCGCGGCAAGCCAGGATCAATCGGGAAGTTTGTTGAATTTCCGCAGGCTCTTGTCGACGAAGGACTCGGGCAGGAAGCGGCGGATGAAACGCACCTGTCCTGCTGCTTTCCCGGCCGTGTAACGTCTCTTGGGCGATGGCGCATTGGCAGCCCGGACGACGGTTGCGGCGACCACTTCGGGCGCATCGCCCTTCGAGACGATCTCGCGCATCAGCTTCTCTGCATCGGCACGCACCGCATCATAGACGGCAAGCGGCTTGTCCGGCCGGGTGATGTTCTCCTCGAAAGAGGTGCGAGTGACGCCCGGTTCGACGAGCACGACGCGGATGCCCTGCGTTCGCACCTCATGGTCGAGGGATTCCGAATAGCCTTCGATCGCGTGTTTGGTTGCTGCGTAGAGCGCGTTGAAGGGCGCCGGGATCAGCCCGAGGATCGAGCTCAGGTTGATGATCCGGCCGCTACGCTGCCGCCGCATCACCGGCAGCACTGCATTGGTCATGCGCATCGTGCCGAAGACGTTGACGTCGAAGACGGCTTTGGCCTGCGCCGTCGTCGACTCCTCGGCACCGCCGAGCAGGCCGATCCCGGCATTGTTGACGAGCAGATCGATCCGTCCCGTGCGTTTCAGAACCTCGTCGACGACGCCCTGCACGGATTGATCGTCGATGACGTCGCAGACCAGCATGGTGATGCCATCGGCGGTATCAGACATCGGCTTCCGGCTGGTGCCGAACACATGGTAACCGTCGTGCCGCAGCGCTTTCGCCGTCACCAGCCCGATGCCGGAGGAAGCCCCGGTGACCAGGGCAACGCCGCGTTCTCTCTTGCTCATCAATGTCTGCCTTCGTTTTTGTCATGGAACATCTATGCGCAACCTGTTACTATCAAATTGATAGTAAGTCACTACTAAAAAGATATCGACATGAAGAATCTTTCGAATCAACCCTGTCTGATCGCCCGTAGCCTGGCGCTCGTCGGCGATGCGTGGAGCATGCTGATCATGCGCGACGCCCATGCGGGGCTGACCCGCTTCGATGAATTTCGCAAAAGCCTCGGCATCGTCCCGACGATGCTGACGGGGCGGCTGTCATCGTTGACCGAGGAAGGACTCTTGGAAAAACGCCGCTATTCCGAGCGCCCGCCGCGCGATGAATATGTGCTGACGGAGGCTGGCCGCGACTTTCTGCCGGTGCTGTTTGCGATCGGTGCCTGGGGCCGCAAGCATCGCGGCGGCGGTGACGTCACCCGCTTCTTCGACGCCGAGACCGGAACCGAGATCGATCCCGTCACCATCGACCGCGCGACCGGCGCGCCGATTGGAACACGTCCGATTCGTATCGCCGCAGCCGAATGTCAGCCGCCCGCGGCAGATGAAGCGGCACCGGACAATTCCCTTTGAAAGCAATGTCAGTATCCCCCGCCATCACCGCCTCCGGCGATGGCAAGGGTAGTCCGCAAATCAAAACCCGTGGCCTATCCGGGCGCTACGACTGCTGCAGCCCGTAGAGCAGCGGCATCAGTCCTGCGAGCGCCCTGAAACGCTCCCACGATTTGGATGAAGGCTTCGTCCAGCCCGTTTCGGCAAGGGCGGAAAGGCGCGGGAAGACGAGGCGGTCGAAAACGGCGCGATCCGTCATCGGCTCGGACCAGATGCAGGCCTGGATGCCGAGGAGCTTCTGTTTCTGTGCTGTCGTCCAGCCGCCGATGGGGTCGAAATTGTAGAGCTTTTCCGCATCCGAAGTCCCCGCCCAGCTGGCGCCGGGCTCGTCCCAATCGGGCCTGAGCGCCATGTCGAGGTAATAGACCTGCCCGGGGCAGACCACCATTTGATAGCCGCGTTCAGCAAGTTCGGCCGAGACCTCGACGTTGCGCCAGCTGCAGAGATAGCTCTTCGATTTGTCGATGACATCGCCGTGGGCGGCCTCTTCCCAGCCGCCGGTGATGCAGCCCTTGCTCGCAAGGAAGCGCTGGACACGATTCAGGAACTCCGCCTGCAGGATGGCGGCGCCCGAGCCGTGGATGTCGTCGGCGCCATGGGTATTGGTCACGACGTTCAGCCGCTTGGCATGCGCATCGGCCACCTCGTCGCCCGCCACGGTGCGCAGGCGCTCGAGCGCTTCCGGCGAGCCGGACCACGCGCCGAGCGGAACTTCGTCGGCGCCGAGATGGATGGTCTTGAACGGAAAGAGCTCGATGAGTTCCGAGAGGATCGTCTCGATGATCTCGTAGGTCTTCTCGCGGGCCGGGTTGATGCAATTGTCGGGAAAGCCCTGAACCGAATAGTAGCTGCCGACCTCGGCCGGGTCGCGCAGCTCCGGTATCGCCTGCAGCATGGCGTAGCAATGGCCGGGGACATCGATCTCCGGCACGATCTCGACGCCGAAGCTCTTAGCCTGGGCGACGATCTCGCGGATCGCAGCCTTGGTGTAATAACCGCCGGTGCGGGCAGGGCTCGAACCGAGCAGCGGCGGAACGGCCAGGCCATGGCCGCGCCAGGCGCCGACCGCGGTCAGGGCGGGATAGGCGTCGATCTCGACGCGCCAGGCCTCGTCGTCGGAAAGGTGCCAGTGGAAGCGGTTGAGCTTGTTCCAGGCCAGCACCGCCACGAGCTTCTTGACCTCGGCAGCACCGTAGAACTGGCGGGCGACATCGAGATGCAGCCCGCGCCAGCCCATCGACGGTTCGTCGACGATCTCGCCTGCGGCCGGAAACTGGAAGACTTGGGGATGCAGCCTTGCGCCGCGCCAGATCTGGCCGAGCGTGACGAGACCGTAGAAGAAGCCGCTCTGGCGGCTTGCCTCGATGGTGATCGTCTCACCTTCGAAACTCAGCCGGTAAGCCTCTGGTCCGAACCCGGTGGCCTCCTTCAGGACAACCGGAACCGCGCCTTCCGCCTCGCTCCGCACGATGCCTTCAACGGCGAAGAGATGCTCGACCAGCGCTGCGAAGCTGCGTGCTGCCGCCTCCCCTTCAGCGCTTTGCGCCTGCGGCGCAAAACCGGCCGGCAGCGGCCGGCGGGCAGTGACGGCCACATGGTTCGGCCAGGGGATGATTGACACCTGAACCGGCGCGTTGACGGGAACCGGATAGATCTCGGCGCCACGCTTCAGCGGCGCGTTGCTGACCGAAGATCGCGTCGGCTCTATGGTGAGCACGATCGTGCTGCCGTCGGAAAGCGCGAGATAGCCGCTCGTCGCGCCGTCCGTCCAGTGGCGGAACTGCCAGCTCAGCGCATAGACCGAGATCGTCCACGTCTCGCCGGCGCCGAGAACGAAATTGGCCGGCGGCTGGAATTCGGTGAAATTCGAGAGCCGCTGCGAAACCGTGGCGCCTTCGACACGACCTGCCGGATCGACACGACCCGGGCCGCTGACGCAAAGCGAGAAATTCGAAAGCCGCTCGGTGCCGAGGTTCTTGAGGCGCAGGACGTAGGAAAACTCCTTGCCGTCGGCAGGCGGGTTCCAAAGGGTTTCAAGCCGCAGGGCTTTCGGTCGTGATGTGGACATGGTCACTCTTTCCTTTTGAGGATTGGCCTTTTGAGAATTGGCCTTTTGAAAATCAGCTCTCGAGCATTCCGGCATTCGAGCCGCCAAGCGCGCGCATGAAATGATTGGGGCCGACCTGCTCGACGACGGTGGACTCAGGACGGCTGAGCGAGCGCACCTTTTCCGCCTGTTCGAGGAAACGCGCGCTTCCGCCCGTCACGAACGGCCGGCTGCCATCCGGAACGGCTGAAAGCAGCAACCGCGTATAGGGATGGCGGGGATCGGAGAGGACGGCATCGGTATCGCCCCATTCGACCATTTGACCGGCGAACATCACGACGATCTCCTCGGCCACATGTGCGGCCGTCGCGATGTCGTGGGTGATATAGAGCATGGCCAAGTCGTTTTCACGCTTCACTGTGGCGAGCAGATCGAGAATGTCCTTGCGGATGGAGACATCGAGCATCGAGGTCGGCTCATCGGCGACCAACACGCTCGGCGCGACCGCCAGCGCGCGGGCGATGTTGACGCGCTGCCGCTGCCCGCCCGAAAGCTCATGCGGGAATTTTTGCCGGGTCAAATCGGGTTCCAGCCCCACGCTTGCCAGCAGGCTGGCAATCTCTTCGGCAAGATCCGCCCTCGCGCCGTTCTGCCGGTGCAATTGCAGCGGCCGCGCCAGATGATGGCTGACGGTGAAGGCCGGGTTGAGCGACGAGAACGGATCCTGGAAGACCATCTGCACCTCTCGGCGGTAGCGATGCTCATCCTTGGCCTCGCCGCGGGCGGTCAGATCCTGTCCGCGGAAAAACAGCCTGCCGCCGGTCGGCTTGTCCAGACGCGCGATGATGCGGGCGCAGGTCGTCTTGCCGCAGCCGGATTCGCCGACCAGCGCCAATGCCCGGCCGGGAAAGAGCGAGAAGGACACACTTTTCAGCGCCTGGACCGGGCCGAAATTGCGCTTGATGTCTTCGAGCCGGATCACGGCATCCGTGACAACAGCATCAGTCTCCGCTTTCATGCCAGGACCCCCGAGAGATGCGGATTGCCCGGAAGCTGTGGAATGGCATTCCAGAGCTTGCGGGTATAGGCGTGCAGCGGCGCCTGGGCGACCTGCCGCACGTCGCCCACTTCAACGAGTTCGCCCTTCAGCATGACGCCGATGCGCTGGCAGAGCTGCGCCATCAGATGCAGGTCATGGGTGATGAAGAGCACCGAGAAACCATAGCTCCGCTGCAGATCGACGACCTGCTCGAGGATCTCCCGCTGCACGACGACGTCGAGCGCGGTCGTCGGCTCGTCCATGATGATGAGTTCGGGCCTCAGCGCCAGGCAGATCGCAATGACGATGCGCTGACGCATGCCGCCGGAGAACTGGTGCGGGTAATCGCCGATGCGATGGGTGGGAATGCCGACAAGGCGGAACATCTCCTCGGCCCGAGCTCTTGATTCCTCGCGCGAACAACCGGTGTGCCGGGAGAGAACGTCGTGGAACTGCGCCTCGACCCGCATCAGTGGATTGAGCGAATTCATCGCGCTCTGAAAGACCATGCCGATGCGCTTCCAGCGGATACGCTGCAGCTCGCGTTCCGGCAACCTCAGGAGATCCTGTCCGGTGAGCCGGATGCTGCCGCCGCTAATCCAGGCCGGCGCCTTGGAAAGACGGGTGATGGCATAGGCGATCGTGCTCTTGCCGCAGCCGGATTCACCGGCCAGCCCGAAGATCTCGCCGCGGCCGATAGTGAAGGAGACGTCCTTGACGGCGCGAAACTCTCCCTTGTCGACGAGGTAGTCGACATTGAGCTTGTCGATTTCCAGCAGATTGTCGCTCATCGGCCAAGCTCCAGTTCCCGGTTGCGGGCGCGGGTGAGGCGGAACCAACGTGTCAGCGCCGGGCCGGAGCGCAGCTGCGGATTGGCGATCTCGTCGAAGGTGAAATTCAAAAGCGCAAGGCCAAGCCCCGTCAGTGCGATGCCTGCTGCCGGCACGCCGATGTCCCACCATGCGCCGACCATGATCGCCGAGGAATTCTGGGCATTGTAGAGCATCGTGCCCCAGGAGACCTTCAAGGGATCGCCAAAGCCGAGATATTCGAGCGTCGTCTGGGCAACGATGGCGTAGATGATGCTGCCGACGAGGTTGATGCCGATCAGCGTCGTCAGGTTCGGCAGGATTTCCACGAAGATGATGCGCCAGGCCGGCTCTCCGATCATCTTGGAGGCCGTGACGAAATCACGGTTGCGAAGCGCCATCGTCTGCGAGCGCGTCATGCGGGCGCCCCAGGGCCAGGAGGTCAGCGCGATGATCGCCATGATCGTCATCGGCCCCACCGTGCCGGCGAAGGAGGCGAGCAGGATTAAGAGCGGCATGTTCGGCACGACAAGCACGGCGTTGGTCGCAAGGTCGAGCACCGCATCGGTCCTGCCGCCGGCATAACCGGCGACGAGGCCGATGGCCGTGCCGAGAACGGTGATGGCAATCCCCGTGGCAAAGCCGACGGAGAGAGAACTGCGGGCGCCCCAGACGAACTGGCGATAGACGTCCCGCCCCATCTTCGTGGTGCCCATGACATGTTCGATCGATGGCGGCTGGTGCGAGCGCCCGACACGCGCTCCCGGCTCGCCGGGCGCGACGATCGGCGCAAACAGCGCCATCAGCCACAGGGCAACAATGATGACGAGGCCGGCCAGCGCCTTCTTCTGCCTGAGAATAGGCCGGAGTCCGAAGCCCATTATACGGCCTCCCGCAATCTGGGATCGACGAGCCCATAAATGAGGTCGACGAGGAAATTGGCGCCGAGCGTCGCGAGCGTCATCAGCAGTAGCTGTCCCTGGATGACCGGGTAATCGCGGGCGATGCTCGCAGTATAGAGCGTCAGTCCCAAGCCGGGATAGTTGAAGACGATCTCGGTAACGATCGAGCCGCCGAAGACGGCGCCGAGCATCAGCGCCAGGTTGGTCAGCACCGGAAGCATGGCATTGCGCGCGCCGTAACCGAACATGACCGTGAGGTGGCTGAGGCCCTTGGCACGCCCCATAGTCACATAATCCTCGCCGAGCACCGAGATCATCGACGAGCGCATCGTCGTCTGGAATTCGCCGATCAGGAACGGTGACAGCGTCAGCACCGGCAGGATCGCATGGGCGAAGACGCTGCCGACGAAGGTGAAATCGAAGGCAGGATCGAGGTTCGGATCATAGGCATAGCCGACAGGAAACCAGCGCAGCGAGACCGCGAAGACGAACAGCGTCGTCAGCGCCACGATGACAGGCGGCACCGAAATCATGATCACGGAGAGCGGCGAGACGATCGTGTCGAAGCGCCCGCCGCGGCGCCAGGCCGAGATCGCGCCAAGCACGACACCGACGCAGAGCGAAAAGATGACCGCGGTCGTCACGAGAAAGACCGTCCAGAGCGTCGAGCGGCCAAGGACCTGGACGACGGTCTGGGGATAATATTTGACCGAGACGCCGAGATCGAAGGTCGCAAGCCCCTTCACGTAATCGACGAACTGCCAGAGCATCGGCTGGTCGACCGCGCCGAAGCGCGCCTTGATCGCCTCAACGGCCGCGGGTGTCGCCCGCGGGCCGAGCTGGGCGACCATGGCATCGACCGGACTCCCCGGCATGAGCCGGGGAAGGATGAAGTTCATGACGATAGCGAACGCCAGGGCGACCGCATAGACGCCGAGGCGCCGGCTCGAAACGCGCATTTCCGCTCCTTCGCGAGGCTCAGCTGACCGGCTTGAGGCGCAGCAGATGCATCAGGCGCATGCGGTTATTGTCATGATCCTCCGGATTCATGACGGGATCCTTGTCGGTGACCCAGCCGGTGAAGCGTTTGCTGGAGAACTGATACCAGGTCGGCCCGTTGAACACCGGCACGACGGGGAAGTCGTCGGCAATCAGCAGCTGGATGTCGTTGAAGATCTTCTTGTGATCATCCTCCGACGTTGCCTTCAGATATTGATCGAAAAGGGCGTCCAGCTTCGGGTTCGAATAGCGCGAGGGCGCGCCGGTGATGCGCCCGCCATAGGCGGTCGACAGGCTCTGATAATAGCCGCGGAACGGGGTTGCGCCGTCGGCGCGGGAGTTCATGACGACCTCGAAGCTGCCGTCGATGATCTGCTTGCGCCATTGTTCGTATTCCGGCGTGGCAACCGACGCGTTGATGCCGGCGGCGCGCAGTCCTTCGACCGCGATCTGCACGGCGTCGATCCAGTCCGTCCAGCCGTTCGGAACGATGATCGGGAAGGCGATCGGCTTGCCGCCTGGCGTCGTGCGGAAGCCGTCGGCGCCCTTCTTGTAGCCGGCATCGTCGAGGATCTTGTTGGCCTTCTCGGTATCGAAGCCCATGAAGGCGTCCTTGTCGCCTTCCGCGCCCTTGTTGCGCCAGGTCTCGAATCGTGGCGGCAGGCCGGTCGCATGTTCGTTGACGACGGGATAGCCGAAGCCGGCAATATCGACCATCGACGTGCGGTCCATGGCAAGGCTGAAGGCGTGACGGAAATTCAGGTCCTTATAGGCCTCGAGGTTGCCTTCATTGCCGCTCTTGAAGTTCATCTGGAAGGCGACGGTTTCGGCCGGCGGCTGCCAATAGCCGTTGTGATCGGCATCGAGCGCGACGAAGGTCTTGTCGATCTGCGGAATGAAGGAGCCGATCCAGTCCATATTGCCCTCCGGCAGGATGGCAAGCATCTGGTCGTTGCCGGAGATCTGCGGCAGCCGGAGGCAGTCGACGTGCAGCGAGGCAGCATCCCAGTAATTCGGGTTGCGGCACTGCTCGTAGACCTGCGGCGTGAAGCGGCGCAGCTCCGTCATCGGGCCGGAGCCCACAGGCTTCTCGTTTTTGAAGGCGACCGGATCGGAAACGTCCTTCCAGATATGCTCGGGAACGACGGCCAGATCCGCAAGCGATTCCGGGAAATCGGAATTCACCGCCTTGAGATCGATCCTGACCTCGGTCGGCGACGGCGTTTCGACGGAGGCAACGCTCTCGCCGACGCCGACAGTGTCGAGGGCGGCGTTCTTCAGCATCAGATCGATCGTGTATTTCACGTCGGCCGACGTCAGCGGTTGGCCGTCTGACCACTTCACGCCTGACCGCAGCGTATAGGTCACCGATTTCATATCCTCGGAGAATTTATAATCAGTCGCCAGGCGAAACACTGGCTTGCCGCCATCCTCGGCATTGAAGATGACCAGGGGCTCGTAGATGAAATCCATCGTGCTCTGCCGGCGGCCGGCCAGGTCGAAGGGATTGAAGTTCTGCACCCAGCTGGTCTGCTCTTCGATGTGCATCGTCAGCACCGATTCAGCGGCTGCACCCCCCGCTCCAAAAACGACGAATGCCGTCAGGGCGGTTGCTACTGCCCAGCCGGCACACACGGAAATATTGCGGATTGCCCTCTTGCTCGATCTCATTCCAACGTTCCCCTTGTGCTTTATTTTTGGAGTCAATCAAATTGATTTAATATTGATAGTCAGTTTCCCGCCGACCCGTCAATTGCCGATCTCAAATTTCTGCAGCGACCTTTCGGCTCAGCTCTTCGGCAGAAATCAATGCAGGATTCGCCCGTGAGATGGCCGGCGGATCAGGGTCTTCCGAGGTTTCACGTCCCGTTTCGAGAAAAATATCGGGCCATGCGCGCCGCGTTAACCATTAAGGTACTTTTAAGTACGATAATTAACCCAACGGTGGCGAATTGATCGGAAACACGGATCGATAAGCATGAGGCTGCTCGCCACGGCCGGGATGTTCCCCGGGATGCAACACATTCAACCTCCGAAGCAGGCGAATTTCCCATGACGAGCATCAATACGAACAATTCAGCGATGTCTGCCCTTCAGACGCTGCGCAGCATCAACTCCAATCTCGAAACGACACAGAACAGTGTTTCCACCGGTTACCGGGTCGACACCGCATCCGACAACGCCGCTTACTGGTCGATCGCAACCACGATGCGGTCCGACAACAAGGCGCTCTCCGCCGTGTCCGACGCGCTCGGCCTCGGCGCAGCAAAGGTCGATACGGCCTATACGGCCATGGACAATGCGATTGACGTCGTCGACGAGATCAAATCCAAGCTCGTCGCAGCAACCGAGGACGGTGTCGACAAGTCCAAGGTCCAGGAAGAAATCAGCCAGTTGCAGGAACAGCTGGCGAGCATTGCCCAGTCGGCGTCGTTCTCGGGCGAGAACTGGGTTGCGGGCGCGGATGGCACGAAAAGTGTCGTATCCTCCTTCGTTCGCGACGGTTCCGGCGCCGTTTCCGTTAAAATGACGGAATACACCCTGGATACCAGCTCCGTGGGCAATGTGTTGTTCGGCATGAGCGGCGGGTCGATCGAAACCTCCACGGGGATTCTCGGAACGGCTGATGCATATGGCAATTCCGTCTATTCGCTCGATATCACGAACTTCACCACCGGTCAGATCCAGTCGGCCCTGTCGACCATCGAATCCGCGCTATCGGCAATGACCTCTGCCGGTGCGCAACTGGGTTCGATCTCGACGCGCATCGACCTGCAGGAAGACTTCGTCGGTGCGCTTTCCGATTCGATCGACTCGGGCGTGGGCCGGCTGGTCGATGCCGATATGGAGGAGGAGTCGAGCAAACTCTCCGCCTTGCAAACACAACAGCAGCTGGCGATCCAGTCGCTGTCGATCGCGAATTCGTCGTCGCAGAACATCCTGTCGCTCTTCCGCGGCTAATCGTCCTGGCCGCAAAAGGAGCCGGGCGCATAGAACGCCCGGACCGCATTCGCCGATCGAACATCGAGCCTGGCCTTCCCGGTCAGGCTCGATTGCGTTGGTGACGTATTTGTGTGGGCAGGCTCTATCGCTTCCGTCCTCATCCGAACTATGGTGTCGCGATTGGCGGAATCGCGGTCCATTTCTTTGCTTGAACCATGCCGTCGGTCGTCTCGATCGTAAACGCGATCGGCCTTGGCTTTCGCAGTCGGGAGCGAAGAATGCAGTGCGCGGGATCATCGCATGTCGGAACGACTTGAATCTGCCCGTTCTGGTGAAACGCCCGCCATCGTCTGGCTCGGCTTTCTGGCGATGTGCGTCGGCATGTTCATGGCGATCCTCGACGTCCAGGTGGTGGCGACATCGCTGCCGACCATTCAGTCGGCGCTCGGCATCGATCCGGATCAGATGAGCTGGATACAGACGGCCTATCTCATCGCCGAAGTGGTGGCGATCCCGCTCACCGGCCTGTTGACGCGGCTTCTGACGATGCGGTGGCTGTTCGTCACCGCCATCAGCCTGTTCGTCGCCGCCTCCGCCGGCTGCGCGGCCAGCGGCAGTTTCGGTGAGCTGGTCGCCTGGCGGGTGCTGCAGGGTTTTTCCGGTGGAACCCTGATCCCCTCGGTATTTTCAGCCGTGTTCATCCTCTTTCCGAACGAGCGACAGGCGCTGGCGACGACCATCGCCGGCGTGCTGGCGGTGCTGGCGCCGACCGTCGGGCCGATCGTCGGCGGATGGTTGACGCAGACCTATTCCTGGCATTGGCTGTTCCTGATCAACATCATCCCCGGCATCGTCTCGGCAATTCTGGCGGCGCGCTTCCTGCCGCGGCAGGCGGCCGATCCGTCCGAGCTTGGGCATCTCGACGTTCTGTCGCTTCTCTTGATGGCGACCGCGTTGACGAGCCTGGAACTCAGCCTGAAAGAGGCGCCGACCAGCGGCTGGACCTCGGCCTATGTGCTCGGCCTGCTGGCCCTCTGTCTTGCGTCGGGAGGCGCGTTCATAGGGCGAACGCTCTACCGAAGCCGGCCGATCGTCGATCTCGGCAATTTCGGCGACCGGAACTTTCTCGTCGGCTCGGTGCTGAGCTTCGTGCTCGGCATCGGCCTCTTCGGCTCGGTTTATCTCATGCCGGTCTTTCTCGCTTTCATCAGGGGACATGACGCGCTCGCAATCGGCATGACGATGCTGGTCACCGGCATTGCGCAACTGATCACCGCGCCGATCGCGGTGGCGCTGGAGAAGCGCATGGATGCGCGGCTGCTGTCGGCCGCCGGTTTCGCCCTGTTTGCGATCGGTGTCGGAATGAGCGCGTTTCAGGATCCCCGCTCCGATTATGACGCGATGTTCTGGCCGCAGGTCGTGCGCGGCGTCGCCATCATGTTCTGCCTGCTGCCGCCGACGCGGCTGGCGCTCGGCACGCTTCCGCCGGATCGCATCCCCGATGCGAGCGGTCTTTTCAATCTGATGCGCAATCTCGGCGGGGCGATCGGCATCGCGCTGATCGACACCATCATCTACACGCGCTCGGAACCGCTGGGACAAAGCCTCTGGACCCGTCTTCAAACCGGCGATATCGAGGCTGCGACATTTGTCGGCGCACCTCTCCAGGCCATATCGGGACATAGCGGCAGCTTCGATGCGGACACGACGGCGGTGCTCGATCCGCTGGTCCAGACCGCGGCAAGCGTCCAGGCGATCAACGAAGCCTGGCTGGTCATCGCCGTCCTGACCGGCTGCGCCCTGCTCTCAGTCCCCTTCGCCAGGCGGCCGGCGTCAACGTGAAAACCAAGGTGATAAGTTGCCGATCTTCCGATCGCCGGTAAGATTTCTCTCAATCATTTTGCGTCATCCTCCAGTTCCCCTCTGAAGCCAATCGACGAGATCTCAATGGCCCCGAACCTCACGCGCAGTTTTCAAATGCCTCGACGCGAGGAGCTTGGCCTCGTCACGATCAGCAACGGGTCCGGCCTGTCGGTATCGGCCCTGCCGAACGGCACGCTGTTTGCCATCGAATATGCCGACGACAAGGGAACGGTGCAGATCAACCAGATCCAGGGATCGCCGCTGTTTGGCGGCGTCAGTCGCCTTTATCTGCGCATCGGCGGCGCGGCGCCTGAGGTCGTCGAGATTGTCGGGCCCCGCGCCAATGGCGGCTTCGGGCACGATGCGACGAGCCTTTCCTGGAGCGGCGAAACAGGCGATATCGGCTACGCCGTCCGTCTTGAGCTGCATCCTTCCGAAACGGCCTGGTTCTGGCGCGTCTCCATCCGGCATCGGAAGGATGGGACGCTGCCGGCGGATCTGGTGCTGATCCAGGACGTCGGTCTCGGCGATCGCGGCTTCCTGATGAACAGCGAAGCCTATGCCTCGCAATATGTCGATCACCATATTGCCGATCATCAGACATTCGGCCCTGTGGTGATGAACCGGCAAAATCTCAAGCAGTCGGGCGCCCGCAATCCCTGGCTCGCGCAGGGCTGCGTCGATGGCGCGGCTGCCTATGCCACGGATGCGATCCAGCTGGTGCAGGCGAAGAACCGTCTCGACGATCTGCTGGTCGGCCCCTTCGGCACCAGCCTGCCGAGCAAGCGGCGCCAGCAGGAGACGGCATGTCCCGCCATCCAGTCGAAATCGCTCTCCGTGCCGGCAAGTGGGGCGACCGCGACCTTCTTTGCCGTCTTCGCCGCCGACCATCCCGAGGCGTCGAGCGATGCCGACCTTTCGCGGCTCGATGGGCTGGCGACGACGGACAATACGGCCGCCGATATCGCAGAGGCGGCGCCGGTGCGCAGCCTGCTGCAGGATGCCGCCCTGCTGAAGGCCGAAACGCTGGACAAAAAGGCGATCAGCCAGCTTTACCCCCAGCGCAGCCTCGAAGAGCGGGTCGGCGGAAAGCTGTTGTCGTTTTTTGTCTCCGACGGCGTTTTGAACCGCCATGTCGTGCTGCGCGACAAGGAACTCATGGTGGCCCGCCGCCACGGCGCGATCGTTCGTAGCGGCCAGAATATGCTGCTCGACGATGGGACGCTTGCCGCGACCTGCTGGATGCAGGGCATTTTCGCCGCGCAGCTGACGATCGGCAATACCTCCTTTCACAAACTCTTTTCCGTGTCCCGCGACCCCTACAATCTGACGCGCGCCAGCGGGCTGCGCATCATGGCGGATCTTGGCGCCGGCTGGCAGCTGCTGGCGGTACCGTCGGCTTTCGAAATGGGTCTCAGCGATTGCCGCTGGATCTATCGCCTCCCCGAACGCACGATCATCGTTTCGGCGGTCGCCTCCGGCGAGGATGCGGCGATGCAGTGGACCATTTCCGTCGAGGGCACGCCGTGCCGCTTCCTGGTGTTCGGCCATGTCGTGCTCGGCGAGCGCGAATATGATGCGGGCGGCCAGATCGAATTCGACACCTCGGGCAAACGCATCCTTTTCCGGCCGGACCCGGCCTGGCTCTGGGGCGAGCGTTATCCCGATGCCAGCTATTGGCTGGTGAGTTCGACACCCGATGCCATCGAGGAGATCGGCGGCGACGAACTGCTTTATAGCGATGGGGTGGCGCGCAACGGCGCCTTCGTCGCGCTCCGATCCCGACCGACGCGGGTGATTTCCTTCGCCGTCGTCGGTTCGATGACCGATGCGGCGGAAGCCGAGCGCCTGGCGCAGCGCTATGAGGCCGGCGTCGCCGACGAGGCCATGCTTGCGCCGGCATCAAAATTCTGGCGCAACGCCGTCCGCGGCGTAACGATCGGCAGCACCTCGCCCGATCTTGCGGCGCAGACGGCCCTGCTACCCTGGCTCGCGCATGACGCCATCGTGCATTTGAGCGTGCCGCATGGCCTCGAACAATATACCGGCGCTGCCTGGGGTACACGCGACGCCTGCCAGGGTCCGATCGAATTCCTGCTCGCCTATGAGCATGACCGCGAAGCCAAAGAGGTGTTGAAGACCGTCTTCAGCGAACAATATCTGGAGAAAGGCGACTGGCCGCAATGGTTCATGCTGGAGCCCTATGCCAATATCCGGGCGGGCGATAGCCACGGCGATATCGTCGTCTGGCCGCTGAAGGCGCTCTGCGACTATATCGAGGCGACCGGCGATCTCGCCTTCCTCGACGAGAAAGTCTCCTGGCGCGATGAGAAGACGATGGCCAGGGCGAGGGAAGCCGATACCATCGCGATCCATGTCGAGAAGCTGCTCGATACCGTCCGTGAAGCGTTCATCCCGGGAACGCATCTGATCCGCTATGGCGAGGGAGACTGGAACGATTCGCTGCAGCCGGCCGATCCGCATCTGCGCGACTGGATGGTCAGCAGTTGGACCGTCGCCCTGCTCTATGAGCAGATCGTCCGTTATTCCGCGATCCTGCGCCGCCTCGGCCATGGCAACAAGGCCAAGGGACTGCGGAAGATCGCAACCGCGATGCGCCGGGATTTCAACCACCATCTCGTGCGTGACGGCGTCGTTGCCGGCTACGGTATCTTCGATCCCGCCCATGACGGCGTCGAATTGCTGCTGCACCCGAGCGACCGGCGCACCGGCCTGCACTTCTCGCTGATCTCGATGACGCAGGCAATGCTCGGCGGCCTGTTCACGCCGGCGCAGAGACGCGATCATATGAAGCTGATTAAAGAGCATCTGCTCTTCCCCGACGGCGTGCGGCTGATGGAGAAGCCGGCGACCTATGCCGGCGGACCCGAGACGCTGTTTCGCCGGGCCGAATCCTCCTCCTTCTTCGGCCGCGAGATCGGCTTGATGTATGTACATGCGCATCTGCGCTATTGCGAAACGCTGGCGCTGGAGGCCGAGGCGGAAAAGCTCTGGAAGGCGATCGCCGTCGTCAATCCGATTTCGATCACGTCAGCGCTGCCGCATGCGTCGCTGCGCCAGCGCAATACCTATTTCAGCAGCAGCGATGCGGCTTTCCATGACCGCTACCAGGCGGCGGCCGAATGGGAGCGCGTCAAGGCGGGAGAGATCGCTGTCGACGGCGGATGGCGCATCTATTCGAGCGGCCCCGGCCTCTACACCAGGAGCTTCGTCGAAAACATCCTGGGCTTCAAACGGCGCTTCGGCCGGCGCAAACGCAAACCGCTTCTTCCCGCGATCCACGCTTCCGTCGATCTGCACACCGACCACGCCGCCTGGCGGCGGCTGATGAGGCCGAAGCCTGAGCTGTAAAAAGGATTATACCGTAGCGTCGCGCAACACTTCGAAGCGCGCCGCACTTTTCGACAGGTGGGTCCGGATGGCACGGCGTGCGGCGGCCTCCTCGCGGTCACGGATCGCCGCGAATATCGCGTGGTGTTCCCGGCGCATGCGTGCCGCATGGCGCTTGCGCTCGACTGCCGTCATCTTGTCCAGGCGCGCCCATTGCCGCGGCACCATGATGTCCCCGAACGTATCGAAGAGGCGGCTGTAATAGGAGTTCTGCGTCGCGACCAGAATGGACCTGTGGAAGGCGTAATCCTCCTGCGCGCCGTAACCGCCCTCCTCGAGCGCCTTGTCGAGGGCATCGAGACGATCCTGCATGCGGTCGATATCGTCCTGCGTGCGTCTCAATGCGGCAAGGCCAGCGGCTTCGTATTCGATCCCCATGCGCAGCTCCAGCACGCGCAGAACCTCGTCGATCGATTGCAGGTCGTTGGGAATGATGGAGAAGGATCGGGTCGTCGGATCGTTCGCGACGAAAGCCCCAAGGCCTTGCCGCGTGGTGATCAGGCCTTTCGCGCGCAGCGCGGCGAGCGCTTCGCGAACGATCGTCCGGCTGACGCCGGTCGCCTGCATGATCGCCTGTTCGGTCGGCAGACGCTGGCCGGGTTTCAGGTCGCCGGACTCGATCTGCGCCGTCAACGTATCCGCAAGGCCGCTGCGCAGGTTATTGACCGGCTGCCGCATGGTGTTGAAGACCACCTTGTCCCTGTCCGTCATCCCTATTGAATCCTGCCTGTCGATGCGGCTGCGCCGGCCTCATATCCTTTTGCTAGCGCATGCCGGCGGGAAAGGCAAAATGACGCCGGTCACGGCAGCCTGATGCCGACAGCGCCGCGTATCTTCTCAGACGCGCGGCGCTGTCGCACTTTGAACTATGCAGTCGTCGTTCAATGGGCGGATCACCGCGCCAGCCAACCGCCATCGACGGGTAGCACCGTTCCATGCACGTAGTCGGACGCCGACGATGCCAGGAATACGGCAGCACCGCCGAGTTCGGACGGCGTTCCCCAGCGCCCGGCCGGGATGCGGGCAAGGATGGCGGCATTGCGGTCGGCATCCTCGCGCAGCGCCGTGGTGTTGTTGGTCACGAAGTAGCCGGGGGCGATGGCGTTGACGTTGACGCCCTTGCCGGCCCATTCGCAGGCCAGCAGCTTGGTCAGTCCGGCAAGCCCGCTTTTCGAGGCGGTATAGGACGGGATCCGGATGCCGCCCTGGAAGGAAAGCAGCGAGGCGATGTTGATGATCTTGCCCCTGCCCTTCTCAACCATATGGCGGCCGGCCGCCTGCGACAGGAAGAAGGCGGTCTTCAGATTGACGTCGATCACCGCATCCCAGTCCTCCTCGGTGAAGTCGAGCGCATCGGCACGGCGGATGATGCCGGCATTGTTGACGAGGATGTCGAGGCCGCCGAAAGTCTGGATGGTCTCGGCGACGATCCCCTTTACCGGTTCGATGCTGGCGAGATCGGCCTTGATGACATGGAAGCGGCTTCCCGCTTGCTTCACCAGCGCCTCGGTTTCGTCCATCGAGGAGCGGCCGACGGCGACGATCGACGCGCCGGCCTCGGCCAGCGCCGCCGCGATCGCCTGGCCGAGGCCGGTATTGGCGCCGGTAACGACGGCAGTCCTGCCGGACAGGTCGAAGGGATTGGCCACGGCGCTCACCTCAGATCCGCAATGGCGATATGGTCCATGTCGGTGAAGCTCTTATTGTCGCCGGCCATCGCCCAGATGAAGCTGTAGTTCTTGGTGCCGGCGCCCGAATGGATCGACCAGGGCGGCGAGATGACCGCCTGCTCGTTGGCGACGAGCATATGCCGGGTCTGTTGCGGCTCGCCCATGAAGTGGAAGACGCGCTGCTCGGCTTCGAGATCGAAATAGAGATAGGCTTCCATGCGGCGGTCATGCGTATGGGCCGGCATGGTGTTCCAGACGCTGCCCGGCTCGATCATGGTGAAGCCGAGCGTGAGCTGGCAGGACTGGCAGACGTCCGGATGGATGAACTGGTAGATCGACCGCTTGTTGGCCGTCGCGGCTTCACCGGGCGTCAGGTGACGGGCCTTTTCGCGGGTGAGCAACACGGTCGGGTGCGTTTGATGGGCCGGAGTCGAGACCAGATAGAACTTTGCCGGATTGGCGGCATCGGCGCTCTCGAACCGGATATCCTTGGCACCCTTGCCAGCATAGAGGCAATCATACTTGGCGAGATCGTAGCTGGTACCGTCGACGACGATACGGCCGGCGCCGCCGATGTTCAGCGCGCCGAGTTCACGCTCGGCGAGGAAGGTTTCCTGTCCGATCGCCGTCGGCGCCGTCAGTGTCAGCCCGGTATCGAGCGGTGTGGCGCCGCCGATGACCATGCGGTCGTAATGGGAATAGGTGAGCCGGATCTCGCCGCCTTCGAAGATGGTCTCGACCAGAAAGTGACGCCGCAGCGTTTCGGTGTCGAAATTGCGCACAGCCTCGGGATGGGAGGCATGTCTGACGTCGATCTGCATGTCGAATTTCCTCAGTTTTCGTTGTCGTCAAGCGTTGTTGCTGTCGCGAAAGCCGGCTCGGTTCGACCGTCCGTTCCGCTCGGCAATGAACCATACGGTTACATAGTTGTACGACAAGTTCGAAGTCAATATGTTTCTGCAGGCTCGCTCGCGGCAGCAAGCGGCCTCGGGAAATCCGGAATAAAATCAAGCACAAGCGGGAAAACTGTCATCTCCGAGCGATGGATCGCAGGTGCTCGTTTCTCAGCCCCGCTCGAATTTATGTCGGCCAAAACGAAAAAGCCTGCCGCGGGAGGAGGTGCGGCAGGCTTTCGAAAAGAACCGAACGACAGCTGGGAGGAGGAGTGCTGCCGTTCCACAGACGACCCTGGGAGGAGGATGGGGCGCCTGTATATCGAAGGGATGCGGGAGGAGGTGCATCGCTTCGATAGAAATAATCATACTTATTTCTTGCCCAGTTGATAGGCATTTCTTTGCAAGGCAGCTATGCGTTATGCGAAAAGCGGGCGGCTCGACTGCCCGTGATCCGTCCACCGGAAACACAAAAGCAAAGCGCCCGCTCGGGAGGAAGCAGGCGCTGGGCACAGTCTCGAAAATGCGTAGTCTTAGTTGCCGTTAGCGGGCGATGGCTGCGCGGGCGACATTGCGGATTTCGCTGCGGCCGATGCCGAGGTCGTCCAGTTCGCGTGCGGACATGCGACCCAGTTCAGCGACCGTCTGACGGTACTTGCGCCAGTTGTTAAAAGAGCGTGCTACGTTCATGATGATCCCCTTTCCGTGGGCTTTCGAAGCCTAGCTGCCAGTCCTTGGCGCTTCGTTCGCTTCGATGAGTTCTATATAGTACGAGACCTTCGATTGTTGCAGCGCCAATGCATCACTGCACCTATGCGGTGCCTGCATGGGTCGCTATCTATTGGCGATTTCGCGGTCACGATCGGAACCGCTTCGCGATCAGGATTTGAAGCGATCGAAGGCCGTCAGCCGCACGAGCGGTGGTTCTGCTTCTTTCCACCGGTAAATCTCCGCGCGCAGATAGGAAAGCTCGTCGCCGAGGCCGTCTTCGTCGACCTCGATCCACCACGACTTCAGCCGGCCATCGCTTCCATCCGACCAGCGATAGCCCCTCGCCTTCAGGTGGTCCTTCATCTCGAACGGGCTGTGTTCGGCAAAGATACGGATGCGCGAACGCTGGCTGGCGCGATAAAGCTCGGTGAACGGGCTTTCACTCTCGCCCTGCTCTCGATCGAGAATTTCCAGCAGCGCGTGGCAATCGTCCACCGCGCGATGGCCGTCATGGAAATATCCGGCCTGGCCGACGAGATAGCCGAGCTTCGTGCCCTCGAAACCGCGGGCGCTCCAGTCGATCTCCGACACCGAGCATGCCCAGGCCTTGCCGGCGAAAATTGTCGAGAAGGCCTCGCAGAACGGCCGGTCGAAACCGGCATTGTGGGCAATGATCAGATCCGCCGGCTCGATCAGGGACTGCAACGCCTGGATATCGATGACCTGTCCTTCGACCATCGCATCGGTGATGCCGGTCAGCCGGGTGATCTCGGGCGGGATCGGCCGGGACGGTTGTTGCAGGCCGCCATAAATGCCGACGATGTCGCCGATCGCGCCGTCATCGTTGAAGGTGAAGGCGACGGCGCCGATTTCGATGATCTCGTCGTTGCGGTGGTTGAGACCTGTCGTCTCGGTGTCGAGAACGACGCCGAGCCGCGAAAATCCCGGCCGTCTGACGGGCGCAATCGGCCGGGCGGCCAGTTTTCTCAGGATGCGATAATTGCCGCTCTCTTCCAGCGTCCGCGCCATGTCTTCTTGGGAAGAGCCGGCCGGCTGCGACGGCGGCCGGCGCGATGGACCGCGCGCCTTGGCGATCGCGGGCGATGCCTTGGCAAACATGTCGAGTTGCGAATCTCTATGCACGCTCATCGAATCTATATGTCACGGAGAGGCGATTGAATCCATCACTCGCGCCAGCCGCTGTGGAGTGTCCCCACCTGCGGCCCTCTCCAGCGGGAAGCTCAGCCGGCAGACCGCGCCGGGATTGCGGTTGTCGATCGTCACCTCGCCGCCATGCAAACGGATGATGTCGCGAACCAGATTGAGGCCGAGGCCGGCGCCGCGTCCGTCATGATGGCGCTTGAAGAAGGGCTCGAATATCCGATCCCGGACATCGGCGGGAATGCCTGGTCCCTCGTCGCTGACCTCGATCCAGTTGCAGCCTGACGTCAGCGAGATGATGCCTTTCCTGCCGCCGTGGTTGATCGCGTTCTGCAGGATGTTCATCAGGGCGCGCTGCAGCGCCAGAGGATCGCCGTCGATCTCTCCGGCGCCGTCGACCTCGAACTGCACCGTATAACCGGCGGCAAAGGCCAGCGGCGCCATCTCGATGATGACCTTGCGCGCCAGCTGCCCCAAATCGACCTTGCTGAACTGGACCTTGCCCTGTTTCAGCCGCTGAAGATCGAGCATCTGCTCGGTGAGGACGGCGAGCCTTGCGGCATCTTCCAGAAGGTCGGTCTTGATCGAACTGTGCGGCAGGGATCCAATTCTCGTATTCAGAATGGCGATTGGCGTGCGCAGTTCATGAGCAGCGTCGGTCAGGAACCGCTCCTGCCGCTCATACCCCTCGTCGAGACGGCCGAGCGCGCGGTTGACGGCACGCACCAGCGGCGCGATCTCGTCGGGAATATCGTCTGCCGAGAGCCGGCCGCCGCGCTGGTCGATATCGATCGTATCGGCCTGCAACGCGGCCTGGTCGATCCCGACCAGCGACCTTCGCACGACGAGCGGCGTTGCGATCAGCGCTCCCAACGCCATCACCGCAACGATGGGAATCACCATTTTCGCAAGGATCAGCGAAACGCCGAACAGGAAAGGGGCGAGCGGGTTGGGGCCGTCGGTGCCGGTCAGGAACTGCACCTGTCCCCCATCCATCGCAATCCACTTCATCCTTGCCGCCGGACGGTCGTGGTCGCCGAGATTCTCGCCGAAGCGCGCCTGGCCGACATGATCGAGCGTATTGCCGATGCTGGCATATTCTTCCGGAATCCGGCCCTCGGTCAAAACATGCCCCTGCATGTCGCGAATGGTGTACCAGAGATCGGGCGCATCTTTCCGCAACTGCCTGATATCCTCGGTCTCCCTCAGGCCCAACGCTCCGGTGGGCTGGCGGAAGACGGCCTGGCGCAGAATCTCGATCGTACCTTCCGTCGACCGGTAATCCCATATCTTGGCCACCGAGATCAGCACGATCATCACCAGGATGAGCACGACCGACTGGACGGCAAGAAGCCGCCAGAACAGCCGCTTGTGCAGCGAATAGGAGCAATGTTTGCTCATGATGCCTCACGCAGGAGATAACCCACGCCCCGGATAACGTTGATGACCACGCCCGCCTGCGACGCTGCCAGCTTGCGCCGCAGCCGCGATATGTGGGAATCGAGCGCGTTCGACTGGATCTCGTCGTCGAAGCCGAAAACCGCTTCCATCAAGGCCGGTCGCGGCACCATGCGGCCGGCCCGGCGCACGAGGCATTCGAGCACCAGCGCTTCCCGGCGCGGCATTTCCAGACGCCGGCCGGAGACGATGATCTCGCAATAGGTCGGATCGAATGAAAGCCGGCCGATCGAGATCAGCGCGGGGCGCAAGGTTTCGGAGCGGCGCATGACGGCACGCAGCCGCGCCAGAAGTTCGTCGAAGACGAAGGGCTTGGCGAGGTAATCGTCGGCGCCGGTCTCCAGGCCGGTGATCCTGTCTGGAACCTCTCCCTTGGCGGTGATGACGATGACCGGTAGCGTCAATCCCCTTTTGCGGATCTTCGGAATAAGCTCAAGACCGTCGCCGTCTGGCAGCTGCCGATCCAGGAGGACGGCGTCATAGGCGCCGTCGCCGATCACCAGTTCGGCGTCGCCCAAGCTCGAAACGTGGTCCATCACCATGTCGTGCCTGGTGAGCGCCCCTCGGAGTGCTGCGGCCATTTGAGGTTCATCCTCGATCAGTAATATGCGCATCTCACATTCCTGTCGCAGGGCCTATGGGGGCTTGTCGGGGCCGTCGATCCATAGGTGGAAACCATATCACCCTCAAGCAAGTCTGCGGTGCCCGTGGCGTATCGAATGCAAGAGCGCCGCTTCGTCGCAAAGGATCGTATCCGTCATCAAGCGCGGCGCTGCTCGATCAGGGCCATTGGCTGGTAGCGGCGGCTGATGCGATAGACCGCGGCCGGCGGAATATTGCGCAACGTCCAGCCGATCTTTTTTGAGACAAGGCCGAGGGCGTCGAGGATTTCGGCAGGCACCGGGCATTTCGGCCCGTAGGTGAATTGATAGAAGGCGCCGTGCGGCCTGAGGTTGGCAAAGCAGTCCTCGAGCAGCGCCTGCACGTCGTCCGGCCGCATGGCAAGAAGCGGAAGCCCGCTGACGACGCCGCCGAAGAAACTTCCGGAAGCGACGTCTTCCACATCTGCCGCACGTCCACCTGCAGCACCCTGGCATCGGGAAAGCGGTCCTGCAACAGCGTGGCGAAATCACGCTCGTATTCCACCAGCGTCAGATCCCGCTCGGCAATGCCGCGTTGCAAAAGGGCCGCGGTGAAAACGCCGGTGCCCGGACCGAGTTCGAGAACCGGCCCGGTGAGCGCAGAAATTTCCTTGGTCATCAGGCCCGCAAGGCGGGGGCCTGATGGTGTGATCGAAGCGATGCGCAGCGGCGCGCAAAGCCAGGCGAGAAGAAAGCGTCGTCGATCGAAACGGGGCATTGGACCTTCACAGCGGCTGATTGATCCCGCCCATGAACCGGCTCAACATTGCAACAGTCTGTCATGGCGCAGTCACGGTGACGCAGACGCAGATTTTATACCTGAGACTCGACCTTCGGCTGCGCTGCCCTGAGACCCCTGCTGTCGATCCAGCTTTTGATTTCGGCGGCAATCGCCTCGGGCTGGTCCTCAGGGGCAATGTGGCGCGAAGGCCCGCACCCCCTGGTCTCCAGGCCTGCGATGTTGTCGCGGCACCACGAAATCATCTCGCTGCCGATCAACAGCGTTTCGGCAGGCCCGTCGAAGGTCAGCAGCAGCTTGGGAGTCTGAGGACTGGCGGAAAGCCAGCGGTCATAGTTCTCGATCCTGGCGACCACATCGGCCGGCTCGCCGTTGATGGGCATGGCGCGCGGCCATTCCAGCAGCGGGCGCCGGCTGTTACGGTCCGGATAGGGAGCGCGGTAGACATCCCAGTCGGCATCGCTAAGCCCTTTCAGCGTGGTTGCACGCAAGGCCTGCTCAATGAAGAAATTTTCATCGAGGACCTTGGCCTCGCCTGTTCCGGCGCCCCGCAACAGTTCATAACGCGCCTTTCCGCCGCCTGGCAGATCCTCCCAACTCATCGGCCGCAGGATGGTTTCCATGAAGGCGATGCCGCGCACACGTTCGGCGTGGCGCGAAGCCCAGTCGAATGCCAGCGCACCGCCCCAGTCGTGGCCGACGAGCACGACGTCGTCGAGGTCAAGCGCCTCGAACCAGGCGTCGAGATAGGCGATGTGATCGCCATAGCGATAGTCGATATCGGGTTTGCCGGAGCGTCCCATGCCGATCAGATCGGGCGCCAGGCAACGGCCTGGCCCGACGCCTGGCATGATGTTCCGCCAGAGATGCGATGAAGTGGGATTGCCGTGGAGGAAGACAATCGGGTCGCCCTCCCCCAGTTCCTCGTAGGAGATGAACGAGGTGAGAATATCGATGGTCGGCATATGGAGCTCCGCGCTTTCGTGCTATATAGGCAGGCAACTGTCCATTTATCATATAGACAGGTAGCTGTCTATATTGCCGCGGGGGTTTCATGGCGTCTTCGTCCCTTGGCCTGTTGTTGCGTCTGGTCCATCAGCATTGGACACAGGCTGTCGAAGCGGCACTCGATGAGGCCGGCTACGGAGATATCCGCCCGCCGCACGCCAACGTCTTCACCTTCGCGCGACCCGAGGGCATTCAGGTCAGCGAGCTGACCAAGCTCGCCCGTGTTCGCAAGCAGACGATGACCCAGGCCGTGGAAGAACTCGAGCGCTTGGGTTATGTCGAGCGCCGGCCCGATCCGAACGATCGGCGCGGCCGGCTGGTGTTTCTGACGGAAAAAGGCCAAGGAGTCAGGCCGATAGCGATGGCGGCGGGCCGGCGCGTCGATGAAAGCTGGGCCGCCTTGACCAGCCAGCAGCAAATGGACGATCTGCGGACAGCGCTCCGGCGGCTGCTGGCACAGTTGCAATAGCGAAGCGGCACTGCCTTGCCCCTTTCCACTTAACCGTCGCACGACCGAAGGAAAATAGATGCCTGGTGACGATAGCAAGGGTGCCGACGCGGATGTAGTCATCATCGGCGGTGGAGCTGCCGGTATTGCCGCCGCCCGTCGCCTGCAGGCGCTCCGCCCGGATCTGTCCATCCTCCTGCTTGAAGCCGGCGATCGTCTCGGCGGGCGCGCCTGGACGGTTGGACTGCCTGACGCCGATATTGCGCTCGATCTCGGCTGCGGCTGGCTGCATGGCGCGCGGACCAATGCCTGGACTGCGATCGCCGGCGAGGTCGGACTGACGGTCGACCGCACGCCGGCGCCCTGGAACGACGGCGGACGCCAGCTTCAGCGTGATGGCGCGGAAGCGCGTGCCGCAAGGCAGGCGATCGGCGCCTATTTCGAGCGTCTCGAGAGCCATGAGGGGAATGACGCCGCCATGGCCGAATTGCTCGAGCCCGGCAATCCCTGGAACGGCCAGATCCGTGCGATCGGCACTTATATCACCGGCGCCGAGCTGGAGCGGTCGTCAATCGTCGATTACAACAGATATGATCCCGGCCCCGGTCCCGACTGGCGGGTGCGCGAGGGTTATGGAACGCTGGTCTCGCGTTACGGCAAGCCGGTTCCGGCAAGGCTCGGCACCGAGGTGACGCGCATCGACCACCGTCATGCCGGCCGTATCGGCATCGAGACGAACCAGGGTGTGCTCCGTGCCCGCGCCGTGCTGGTGACCGTGTCGACGAATGTGCTTGCCGCCGGCAGGATCGCCTTCGACCCGCCTCTGCCGGACAAGATCGAGGCGGCAGCCCGTTTGCCGCTCGGCCTCGCCGACAAGCTCTTCCTGAGGCTCGCAAATCCGGAGGCGCTGCCGGCGGATACGCATATGCTCGGTTCCACCAGTCGTGGCGCGACCGGCACCTATCAGCTCCGGCCGTTCGGCGCGCCTGTCGTCGAGGCCTATTTCGCCGGCGACCTCGCGCATGATCTGGAAGGGCAAGGCAGCGAGGCCGCCTTTTCCTTCGCGTGCAACGAATTGGCAGCGCATTTCGGCGCTGACATTCGCAAGCAATTGTCGGTCGCCGCACTGTCGGCCTGGGCCGCTGTGCCCCATATCGGCGGCTCCTATTCCTATGCCGAACCCGGCGCGTCCAATTTGCGCGGCCGTCTCGCCGCGCCGCATGACGGGCGGATCTTCTTTGCCGGCGAAGCCTGTTCGACGTCGCGCTATTCAACGGCGCACGGCGCCTACGAGACCGGGGTTGCTGCGGCCGATCTGATCGCCGGCTCGTTTTCGCAAAATCCGTAACCGTCGCCGGCTGCGACGGCAGGCGGGAAAATTTTTTTCTCACTTGTCGCGAGGGCGGGATTGGCTATGCTCCCCCTCGCCCCTGCGCTGCGAGCTCAGGGCGCGGTACGTCATCCGGCGGCAAGCGGCCGCCTCAAGCTCAATATTGTCATTGATTGCAGGAGCCCCGGCTTCTACCCCGACCGTTTGCGCGTCGGCTGCGGGTATCCGCATGAGGAGGAAGAAATGGACTATCGCAAGCTCGGTCCCAGCGGGACCGTCGTCACCGCCTATTGCCTCGGCACCATGACGTTCGGCGCGGAGGCTGACGAGGCCGCCTCGCATAAACTGCTCGACGATTATTTCGCCTGGGGCGGCAATTTCATCGATACCGCCGATGTCTACAGCGCCGGCAAGTCGGAAGAGATCATCGGAGGCTGGCTGAAAGCGCGCCCGACCGAGGCCCGCCAGGCGATCGTCGCCACCAAGGGGCGTTTCCCGATGGGCAACGGACCCAACGATATCGGCCTGTCGCGCCGGCATCTCGGCCAGGCGCTCGACGATTCTCTGCGCCGCCTCGGCCTTGAGCAGATCGATCTCTATCAGATGCATGCCTGGGATGCGCTGACGCCGATCGAAGAGACGCTGCGCTTTCTCGACGATGCGGTTTCCTCCGGCAAGATCGCCTATTACGGCTTCTCCAATTATGTCGGCTGGCACATCGCCAAGGCCTCGGAAATCGCCAAGGCACGCGGTTATACCCGCCCGGTGACGCTGCAGCCGCAATATAACCTGCTGGTGCGCGACATCGAACTTGAGATTGTCGCGGCCTGCCAGGATGCCGGCATGGGCCTGCTGCCGTGGTCGCCGCTCGGCGGCGGCTGGCTGACCGGCAAGTACAAGCGCGACGAGATGCCGACGGGTGCTACCCGCCTCGGTGAAAACCCCAATCGCGGCGGCGAATCCTATGCGCCGCGCAACGCGCTGGAGCGAACCTGGGCGATCATCGCTGTTGTCGAAGAGATCGCCAAGGGGCATGGCGTCAGCATGGCGCAGGTGGCGCTCGCCTGGACGGCGGCACAGCCGGCGATCACCTCGGTCATCCTCGGCGCCCGCACGCCCGAACAGCTCGCCGACAATCTCGGCGCCATGAAGCTCAAGCTCTCCGATGATGACATGGCAAGATTGAACGAGGTGAGCGCCCCTCAGCCGTTCGACTATCCCTACGGCAAGGGCGGCATCAACCAGCGCCACCGCAAGATCGAGGGCGGCCGCTGAGTCTCCGCCCATAACCGGATGAGTCGTCTCGCCCGGTCTGCAACACCAACGAAGAAAGCCGCCATGTTTCCATGGCGGCTTTTCGGCCTTGCTGCTTGGGAGGCGATTTTAGGCCGGAAGCTGGAAGATCACGTTAGCGATCAGGACGATCGCCAAGCCGCCGGCGAGCGCGAGATAGGGCAGGATGCCGGCTTTCTTGACGCCGAGATCCTGGCCGACGAGACCGAGATCCTCCATCGCGCCGGCCGGGAACTTGCCGCCGTCGCGCACATAGTGGCGATAGGCGAAGACCGGCAGGATCAGGGCGGCGAAGATGAAGCCGACCCAGAGCGCATTGGAGTAACCCCAGACCTTGGCGCCGGCGCCGAGGAAGAGGGCGTTGACGAAGGCGAGCACGGTGTTGAGGCCGATCAGCCACGTCGGCGCCTTCCAGGGGCGTTCGATATGGCCGGAATCCACCCGGTGGATCCAGCCGGAGTTGAGGTTCAGGAAGTTGAAGATGATGTAGCCGACATTCGAGACGGCGAGCACGAAGAAATAGCCGCCGACATCCGAGGCGATTGCCAGCAGGAAGAGATTGAAGGCGAAATCGGTCCACATCGCCCGCGTCGGCGCGCCATTCTCATTGACGTGGTCGAGGTATTTCGGCAGCCAGCCGTCCTTCGAGCCCTGGTAGAGCGTTCGCGAAGAGCCGGCCATCGCCGTCATGATGGCGAGGAAGAGCGCCATGATCATCAACACGACGAGCAGTTGGGTGACGACCCGGCCGGCGCCGATCAGGCCGCCGAGCGCTTCGGCAACGCCGGTGCCGTCGACGATGCCGGGGGCGAGCATGCCTGCATGGCCGAGAACGCCCTGGAAGGCGAAGGGGACGAGGAAGAAGAACAGGCAGCAGGCAAGGCCGGAATAGAAGATCGCCTTGAAGGTGTCGGTCTTCGGGTTCTTCAGTTCGCGGGTGTAGCAGACCGCCGTCTCGAAGCCGTAGGTCGACCAGGCGGCGATATAGAGGCCGCCGAGGAAGAGCGTCCAGCCGCCGTTGCTCCAGGTGCCGTCGGCGGCGGCATAGGCTGCCGTCGGCGGCACGAGGCCGGTGACGTTGGTGGCAAGGATCTGGCCGCTGACGATCGGGTAAAGACCGATGATCAGCAGCGGCACCAGCACGATGATGGCCAGCCACTTCTGTACGCTGGCCGTTTCCGAGATGCCGCGATGCTGGATCGCGAAGATGATCAGCATCAGGATGCCGCCGATGAAGAAGGTGGCATTGATATTGGCGGTGGCAAGGAAGGGGATGTTGAAGGTGACGAGCGACCAGTTGCGGATCGCCGGCGTGAGCGCCGCGACACCGTCGGTGCTGAGCAATGCCTTGACGGCGTCATCGGGGGTGGTGCCGGCATGGGCGGCGATATATTCGGCGACGCGGGGGCTATCGGCCGTGATGGAAGCGGCATGGGCGGCTATCCAGTCGAGGACCATTTGCGAATCCGCCGCCGGAATCGGGTAGAAGGCATTGAGGATGTAGCCGGCGGCGATGGCGCAGCCGAGCGACAGCACCGGCGACCAGGCAAACCAGTTGCACCAGACCGACAGCGGCGCGATGAATTTCGAATAACGCAGCCAGGCGGTGGCGCCATAGACCGAGGCGCCGCCGGATTTGTTGCCGAACATGCCGGCGATTTCGGCATAGGTGAAGGATTGCAGGAAACCCATCACCATCGAGATGATCCAGACGACGAAGGCGAGCTTGCCCGTCGTGCCCGCGATACCGCCGATGGAGAAAAGAACGAGCGGCGGCACGCCCGCAGCCACCCAGAATGCGCCCTTCCAATCGAGCGCGCGTACAAGCTTACCCTCGGTGCCGGATGCAATTCCGGCCTCCACAACATCTGTCATCGGTGAAATTCCCCATTCGATTTGTTCCGGACGTATCTTTGTACGTCTCCCTGAACGTGTCTCCCTGACAGTCTCAAGCCGGCCCGGATGATTTTGGCGATCCGTGTTCCCGACGGATTCCCCGAGTCTCAACTCTTTATACATAGTGAAGATATTTTCTTTTTAGTCAACATGACTTTACTTTCCCGAGGCATTTTGTAACCTGTATGGGTGTGCCCCAGGGTACGCCGATCCCCCATGAGGGCAGCATGCGAGAACTTCATCCTGCTATGAACGGCCTGCGCCCGGCGACTGCGAGCCTCGTGCATTATCCCGGCATTCCCACCCTGCCGGAGGGAACCGAGCGCTACCGGGCAAAGGGCGGCGGATCGGTCGTCATGCGCGTCGCGCCGGGCGACCGCGTCAGCGTCATCGACAGCGAGGGCGGGCAGGTCTGCGAGATCTCTTTCCTCGACGAAAAGGGACGGTTCCGGGCAGCCGGTCTTGGTGCGGCATTCAGCAATTCAGCCGAGGGTTTGAAGGCCATTCTTCAGGCAGAGCATGAGAGCGCCGCCCGCACGCGCGTAGCGCTTCTGCGCCGCGGCGCCGATCTGGCTTCGGCCGGGGCGCTTCGCATTTTCGGGGCAGGATCGACCCCGGGCAGCCAGGCGGATTTCACGATTGCCATGAAGGGCCTGCTGATCGTCGCGGCACCCGCCGCGGCCATGTCGCCGGAGGCGCAGGATACGGCGACGCCGATCGAGATCAGGATCAAGCGCAGCCTGTTGATCCGCGATTACGCCTCGGCCCTGCCGGAACCGGTCGCCGATCCGGTCGAGGATATCCGCATCCGGGCGGCGACCGCCGCTGCCTATTTCGTACGTGCCGGCGAATTCATCCAGATCATCGACGTCTATGGACGCCAGTGCACCGATTTCCAGGCGTTTGCCGCCCGCAAGGTCGACAAAGGCCTCGATCTCGCGCTTGATTCCACCGTCACCCGCACGCTGCTCGGCCGCAGCTATCCCATGCCTGGCCTGCCCTCCAAGGCCTTCGACCGCGACTTCGAGCCGCTGGTCGAGATCGTCCAGGATACGGTCGGCCGTCACGACGCTTTCGCGACCGCCTGCAATGCGCGTTATTACGACGACATGGGCTATCCCGGCCACGTCAACTGCACGGATAATTTCAACGCGGCGCTGGCGCCCTACGGCATTGCCGGCCGCAAGGGCTGGGAAGCGCTGAATTATTTCTACAACACCAATATCGACCACAACAACCAGCTCTATCTCGACGAGCCATGGTCGCGTCCCGGCGATTACGTGCTGATGCGGGCGCTGACCGATCTCGTCTGCGTCTCCTCGTCCTGTCCCGACGATATCGACGCGGCGAACGGCTGGGATCCGACGGATATCCACGTCCGCACCTTTTCCGGAAAAGAGAAATTCTCACGAGCGGTAGCCTATCGCATGACCCCAGATGCCGACGCCGAACTGACGCGCGAAACCGCCTTTCATCCTCGCCTCTCCGCCTTGACGCGGGACTACGCCGAATATCGCGGCTACTGGCTGCCGAACCGCTTTTCCAGCGAAGGGCCGGTCGAGGAATATTGGGCCTGCCGCGAGCGCGCCGCCGTCATCGATCTCTCGCCCTTGCGGAAGTTCGAGGTGACGGGGCCGGATGCCGAGGAACTGCTGCAATATTGCCTGACGCGCGACGTGCGCAAACTGTCGACCGGCCAGGTCGTCTATTCCGCCATGTGCTACGAAAACGGCGGCATGATCGATGACGGCACGCTGTTCAGGCTCGGCGACAAGAATTTCCGCTGGATCGGCGGCGATGATTTCAGCGGCATATGGCTGCGTCAACAGGCCGAGAAGAAGGGCTTCAAGGCCTGGGTCCGCTCCTCGACCGACCAGATGCACAATATCGCCCTCCAGGGGCCGAAGAGCCGCGATATCCTCAAGCAGATCATCTGGACGGCGCCGCGCCAGCCTGAAATCGGCGAGCTCGAATGGTTCCGCTTCACCGTCGGTCGCATCGGCGGCTTCGAGGGCGCCCCTGTCGTCGTCTCGCGCACGGGCTATACCGGCGAGCTAGGCTATGAGATCTTCTGTCATCCGAAGGATGCGCTGACGGTGTTCGACGCCGTCTGGGAGGCAGGCCAGCCGCATGGGTTGAAGCCGATGGGGCTGGAGGCGCTCGACATGGTCCGCATCGAGGCGGGCCTGATTTTCGCCCATCACGAATTCACCGACCAGACGGACCCGTTCGAGGCCGGCATCGGTTTCACCGTGCCGCTGAAATCCAAGCAGGATGATTTTATCGGCCGTGAGGCGCTGATCCGGCGCAAGGAGCATCCGCGCCACCTGCTCGTCGGCCTCGACATCAAGGCCAACGAGGCCGTCGGCCATGGTGATTGCGTCCATATCGGCCGGGCCCAGGTCGGCGTCGTCACCAGTGCCACCCGCTCGCCTGTTCTCGGCAAGACCATCGCGCTCGCCCGCATCGACGTGATGCATGCAAGCCCCGGCACCGAGGTCGAAATCGGCAGGCTCGACGGCCACCAGAAGCGCCTGCCGGCGACGATCGTGCCGCTTTCGCACTACGACCCGCAGAAGTCGCGGCCGCGCTCATAACCCGTGCTCTTTGAGGTCTGAGGCGGTGATCGGATTTTCGGCATGCAAGGCGGTCGATATACAACCTAATGGAGATTTCGCTATTCCAAAAAACTAAAAGTTGACAAACTCGGCTTGGATGACTATATTCCGGTTGTCGATATTGCTTGTTTGACTTTTGTTATCGCACGCTAGCAACGTGCCCTGGACGAACTTCCCTCTTCAAAATCGAGATCATCATCCGCCGTGCTTGCGCACGTGCGGTCTGTCAATTGCTATGAAAGGGTTTGTTATGACCACTGGCACAGTTAAATGGTTCAATTCCACCAAGGGCTTCGGCTTCATTCAGCCTGATGACGGCGGCGCTGACGCCTTCGTTCACATCTCTGCCGTCGAGCGCGCCGGAATGCGCGAAATCGTCGAGGGCCAGAAGATCGGCTACGAGCTTGAGCGCGATAACAAGTCGGGCAAAATGTCCGCTTGCAATCTCCAGGCTGCCTGAGCTGAAATCTGCTTTCCTTTGACCGCGGATGTACCGGCACTGCCGAAAGCATGATACTATCAAGGTCAGGCAATTTGCCTGGCCTTTTTGTTGCGTTCGCTGAGCGGCGCATGAATCCAGGACGGATATGACAGAGTCACATAGCAAATCACGCAAGCAGGCGGAGATTGCCTTTGGAAACGCGCAATCGCAATTCCTGGCGCGAAGCCGTGCGGTTGAGGAAGTCGATCAGACGGTGCGGGCCCGCGAAGAAAAGACCTTGCGGTTACGCGAAGCCCGCGAGGCCAAGGAGTTGCAGGATCGCTTGACAGCGGTTACCGCTCTTGCCGCAAAGAAAAAGAAAATCTGACCTTCGGGCCAGACATCCAACAGTCAGGAAACAGATTTGAAAAACGCCAGAAACAACGAGCTTGCCGATCGCCGCAGCGCCGCTGCCGAAGCCAAGGCCGCTCTCCTCAATGCGTATCGTACCGCCAAGGATACGGCTGAACCCACCCGGCTCGCCAAGCAGGCGGAGCGCCAGGCCATTGCCGCGGCCAGGGAAGAACGGCGTGCTGCGCGCGAACGGGTCAAGCTCGAGGAACTGGAGCGGGCTCAGGCCGCAGAAGCCGAGCGTCAGGCTGCCGCCGAGGCCGCCGCACGCGCCGAGGCCGACGCGCGCGAAGCGGCTGACAAAGACCGGATCGCCCGCGTGATTGCCGATGAAGCGGCCCGAAAGGCCGAACGCGACCTGCGCTACGCCAATCGCAAAGCCAGAAAGTCCTGACTGTCGGCGCCGCCTGTCGACACGACAGGCAGCGCTATCTTTCAAGCCGCCTGCACGGCTGCATTCAGCGGGATTTCGACGTCGATTTCCAGCGTCGAGACGTACTCGTTGCGATCGATCGTCACCTGCACCTTGTCATGGTCGAGCTGCACGTGTTTTGCGATCACCGCCAGGATTTCCTCACGCAGCAGCGAGACCAGGTCCGACCCCGCCGAGGAACGTTCATGGGCGAGAAGGACCTGCAGCCGTTCGCGGGCGGCCGGTGCTGTTCTCTGCTTGTTGAAAAGACGGAAAATATTCATGCTGCCCTCCGTCCGAAGATCTTGCCGAAAATATTCCTCTTTTCCTCTGGGATCGCGATCGGCACCGTCTCGCCGGCGAGCCGGCGAGCGGCATCGAAATAGGCCATAGCAGCCGCGCTGCGGCTGTCTGCCAGCGTGACCGGCGCGCCGATGTTGGAGGCACGCAGGACATCCATGCTTTCGGGTATGATGCCGAGCAGCGGGATGGAAAGGATTTCCAGGACGTCGTCGACCTTGAGCATGTCGCCGCGTTCGGCGCGGTTGGCGTCGTAGCGGGTGAGCAGCAGGTGCTTTTCCATCCGTTCGCCGCGTTCGGCCTTGGCGGTCTTGGCATCCAGCAGGCCGATGATGCGATCGGAATCGCGCACCGACGAGACTTCCGGATTGGTGACGACCACGGCAACATCGGCGTGGCGCATGGCAAGCGTCGCGCCGCGTTCGATCCCTGCGGGGCTGTCGCAGATGATCCAGTCGAAATAGCGCTTCAGGTCGTTGATGACGCGCTCGACGCCCTCGGCCGTCAGATTGTCCTTGTCGCGCGTCTGCGAGGCCGGCAGCAGGAACAGCGTTTCCAAACGCTTGTCGCGGATCAGCGCCTGGGTAAGCTTGGCGTCGCCCTGGATCACGTTGATCAGGTCGTAGACGACCCGGCGTTCGGCGCCCATCACGAGGTCGAGATTGCGCAAGCCCACGTCGAAATCGACGACGACGACTTTTTCATTGCGTTGCGCCAGCGCCGCTCCCAATGCGGCGGTCGAGGTGGTCTTGCCAACCCCGCCCTTGCCTGACGTGACGACGATCACTTTCCCCATCATTGTCTCTCCTTTGCCGTGGCCCCAGTAATTCAAAGTGTTACAGCGTCCTTTGCGGCTCTCGAAGAGACGCGCACCGCTGCCGTCAGATCAGTTTCTCTGCCATGATCGCGTCCTCTTCGAGCCAGAGCTGAACAGCCTGTCCGCGAAGATTGGGGGCCATGTCTTCCGCCATTTTGTAGATGCCGTCGATTGCAACCAGCTCGGCCTCGAGCTTGCGACAAAAGATCCGCGCCGATGCGTTTCCGATGGACCCCGCCATGGCTCGGCCACGCAGGGCGCCATAGATATGCACGGACCCTCCGGCGATGACCTCGGCACCCGAGGCGACCGATCCGATGACGGTGACGTCACCTTCCGGGAATATCACCGATTGTCCGGAGCGCACCGGCTCCCGAATGACGATCGATTGCATGGCCGGGCGCGTCTCCGCCGCTGCCGGTTTGACCGGCGTATCGACGCTCTCTTTGGCCGGAACCTCGATATCGGAAACCGACCGGCCGCCTTTGAGCGCCGGCGGCATCCCGGAGCCGAGGATCGAAGGCCGCGCGCCTTCGATGCCCATGATGCTGACATTGCGCTTGGCAAGTTCGGCAATCAGGTCCTTCAGCTGCGGCCGGTCGATCTGCAGGTCCGTCAGATCGAGCACGACAGGCCGGCCGAGGAAAAACCCGGCCGAACGCGCGGCCAGATCGTCCAGCCTGATCAACCAATCATCGATGGGAAGATCCGGGGACAGCATGACCGCGAGGAAAGAGCGGCCCTTGATGCGGATAGAGCGAGCGTCTGTTAGCACTTTGGTCATCTATGTGAAGAAATCGTTGACCATGTCTAGCGCTGCTATGGTTAACAAAAAGTTAACGCGACCTTAACATTACCCATAATGACGTGAGGTTTTTCGAGGGCGAGATTGCGGCAAGCCATTGGAAACGCTTTATGTTCTCCAGCTGCACCGCACGGTTAATAATGCGGCTTTCGACGTCAGCCGCAAATCTGCCGCTGCGCCGGGTGACGCTCAGCCTTCCGCCTTGCGTTGTGCATTGGAAATGGCGCGTGCGGCCTCTTCCGAGGAGTTGGCGAGCGTGCGCATCTCGGCGGCCAGCACGGCAAAGCCCGATCCGGCCGTGCCGGCGCGGGCGGCCTCGATGCCGGCATTGACGGCAAGCAGCTTCAGGTAACGCAGCGATTGCAGGATTTCATTGGTCTTCGAGGCGGTGACGCGCATGTCGGCGGTCTGCTCATCGATTCGCTGATAGAGTGATTCGATGTTGATGATGCTGCCTTCGAGATAAAGAAGCTCGCCCCTCTCGTCCCAGATGCCGCCGCCGGTCTCGGTGACCCAGATGAGATGACCCATGGCGTGACGGATGCGGTATTCCATCGTCCAGTCCGTGCGCTTCTCCAGCGCCCGACCGACGATCTCGTCCATCAGAGGCACGTCTTCCTCGTACATGATCGAGGTGAAGGTCCGCGTGCGATTGCCGATGATCTCGTCGGTGGGATAACCGAAGATGCGCTCGATGCCGTCGGTCATTTCAAGCATGGTGTAGTTTTCGTCGGCGCGGCAGCGGTAGAGAAAACCGTTCATGCGCCCGAGAATGCTCGTTTGAAAATCCATGAAGGCCACATCCGAAGAGAAGAGTTACAGATGGATTTATGTCGTCTCATTTAATACGGCGCATGCGCCGGAAGAGAATGCACGACCACCCTCCTCCGGCAATGCAGGCCTGCCTCATCAGTTGCGCAGATATTCTTCCATGGAATCGTCGAGCGCCTCGACCCAGGGCGTGTGATGCGTCGGCGACATGTTGCCGGTCATCAGCGACCGGTAGGCATGATCGCGGAAGCCCATGATATTGTGGGCCTTGTGATGTTCCCACTCCATGAAGGTCCGGTTGGTGCCCTCGATGTCGAAGGAGGGATAGTCGGTTTCATCAAGCAGTTCCTTCACATAGTCGCCCTGATACCAGATCATCTGCTCGGCATCTTCAAGCGTTTCCTCGCGGGCGCGCCACATGTCGAAATTGGCCTTCAGCGCCTCTTCCGACGGCAGGGTGATGCGCCCCATCATTACGTCGCGCGCCCACCAGGCCTGCACGTCGAACATGTTGAAGGTGTAGAACTGGTCCTGCATGCCGATATAGAAAAGCTGCGGGTTCTTGTCGAAGATCACCCCCTTGTAGAGGCTGTCGGCCCAGAGGCGGTTGGCGGTCTTCAGCCGGAGATCGTCGGGCAGGAAGGGGAAGTGGTGCTGGTATCCGGTGCAGAGGATCACAGCATCGACCTCCTTGCTCGAGCCGTCGAGGAAATGCGCCGTGCGGTTTTCGAGCTTGGTCAACAGCGGCCGTTCCTCGAAATTCTCCGGCCATTTGAAGCCCATCGGTTTTGAACGGTAGCTCGTCGTCACCGATTTCGCGCCGTATTTCCAGCATTGCGAACCGATGTCTTCGGCCGAATAGCTGCGGCCGACGATCAGGATATCCTTGCCCTTGAACTCCAGCGCGTCGCGGAAATCATGGGCATGCAGCACGCGGCCGTTGAAGGTCTTCACACCCTCGAAATAGGGCACGTTCGGCGTCGAGAAATGGCCGCTTGCGACGACGACATAATCGAATTCCTCGTCATACATCCGGTCCTCGATGCGGTTATGCGCCGTCACCGTGAATTTCTTCGTCTGATCGTCGAAGCGGACCATGCGCACCGGCGTGCTGAAGCGCACCCAGTGGCGGACATTCGCCTTCTCGACGCGGCCCTTGATGTAATCCCAGAGCACGGCGCGCGGCGGATAGGAGGCGATCGGCTTGCCGAAATGCTCCTCGAAGGAATAATCGGCGAATTCCAGGCATTCCTTCGGGCCGTTCGACCAGAGGTATCGATACATGCTGCCATGGACCGGCTCGCCATATTCGTCGAGGCCGGTGCGCCAGGTATAGTTCCAGAGCCCGCCCCAATCCGACTGTTTTTCGAAGCAGACGATCTCCGGGATCTCGGCGCCCTTCTGGGCGGCCGATTGAAAGGCGCGCAGCTGCGCAAGCCCGGAAGGACCGGCACCGATGACGGCTACTCTTGTCATGAAGCATTCCCCTCTTGATTATATGTCATTGCCTGTTTTGCGCGTCTGAAACCACACGCGGCGCTGGTGCGCACCGCTGCGCGTCAGTCGGGATAGATGCCGGGGCTGGTGGGAGCTCCGTCGTCATATTTGGAAAGCCAGTCGATCGTCGTCTCGCGGAAACGGGTGAGGCCCTTGTAGTCGATGAGCTCCGGCGGCAGCGTCTTCAGCACGCGCGGAAAGCGGCGCGCCCATTTCGGCACGGTGGCGAGCTCCTCCATGTTCATCAGGTAGCAGCGGATGACGAAGAGGATGGCATTCGAGCGCGGCAGGCGCCAGAGGCTCTGCAGCTCGACGCGCAGATGCACCTTCTCGCCGACATTGTCAGGCGTCACGGTGGTGCGATCGGGACCCCATTTGTGGTAGTTCTCCGGGCTGGTGTCGAGCCGAGGATTGATCGTCATCGTCCAGTTGAAGCGCCGTGTCGGTTTGCCCTGCTGCAGGTTCAACAGGAATTTCAGCGCCCGGTCGAAGACGCCGATCTGGTGGGCGAGCGGCACCGGCCCGTGCCATTCCATGAAATTCATGCCGATATCGAAATCGAGCGACCAGTCGGCCTGCGTCGTCACCATGCCGGCGTCCATCCAGAGATTGCCGTCGCGCTGATCAACGATGCAGAAGTCGCCCTGGGCCTGGCGGGTGATATATTCGAAGGGCTCGCAGGGCAGCGTCGAGGCATCGCCGAAGGTGAAGCTGTCGTCGATGCCGAGCGGGCGGTTGATCCAGCGCCATTGGTCGCCGTTGCGGATCAGCGTGAAATGCTCGGGATAACCCGCCGCCTGCTCTTCCATCAAAAGTTCGAGCGTATCCCATTGCGCGCTCATCATGTGCGGCAGCGCCTGGTAGCGCAGCGGATCTTCCTTCAGAACCAACGCCCGGTCGTGCATTTCGGCGACGTAATGCTCGTCGACGTCGATCAGGTTTTCGTAGACGGTGCCCGCCCGGCCGCGCACATGCGGCTCCATGTTGACGGAATACATGTATTCGTCGCGGTCGAAGGGAAACGGGAAGCGCCGGATATTTTCGGGGCTGTTGCGGTAGCTGAAGTCGTTCCGGAAGGTTTCCTGCTTGAAGGCGATTGCCATGTTCGGTCTCCTTGTCCCGCTTTGTCAGATGCCGCTAGAGATCGAGATGCAGCGTGTTTCCCTCGAAGCGGGACACGCAGATCATCACCTTGCGGCCGGATGCTTTTTCTTCGTTCGTCAGATAGACGTCATGGTGCAGCAGCTTGCCGTCGCAGGTGACGACCCCGGTCTCGCATTGACCGCAGGCGCCGCCGCGACAGAGGAAGGGCGCGTCGACGCCCGCCGCCTCGATCGCCTCCAGCATGCTTTCGTGATGGCCGACCTTCACGGTCTTGCCGGAGCGGATCAGTTCCATCGTAAACGGTTTGCCGGGCAGCGACGACAGGAACCGTTCCGAATGCAGGTTCTGTTCCGGCCAGCCGGCATTGAGGCCTGTTTTCAGCACACCGTCGATCATCCCGGATGGGCCGCAGACATAGAGATGCGTGCCAAGCGGCTGGCTGTCGAGCAGGCGCGTCAACGGGATGGCGCCACCTTCGGCGTCGCAATAGATCTTGATGCGATGCCCGCCGTAGCGCTCCAGCAGTTCCCGCCAATAGGCGCCGCGGTCGCGCGAGCGGATGGCGTAGTGCAGCTCGAAATTGGCGCCTTCGCGGGAAAATTGCTCCATCATCGCGATGAAGGGAGTGATGCCGATGCCGCCGGCGATCAGAAGATGCTTGCGCCCGCGCCAGTCCGGCTGGAACAGGTTGACGGGATAGCTGACCTTCAGCTCGTCGCCTTCACTGACCTTCTCATGCATGAAGGTGGAGCCGCCGCGTGAATCCTCGACATGCAGCACGCTGATCTCATAGGCCGTGCAGTCATGCGGCGGCGACATCAGCGAATAGGCGTTGCGGCGCATGTGGCCGCCATCGTTCATCGAGACGATGACATGCGCGCCGCCGGAGAAATAGGGCATCGGCTTGCCGTCCAGGCGCTCGAAGCGAAAGCGCTTGACGCGATCGGCGATCGGCGTGATCCGCGCCACGCGGACAGGAATTTCAGTACCACCGCTCAAAGGAACAACTCCTCCGGATCAGGCGCGCTGCCGGGCTCTTCGGCATCGATATTGACGCCCTGGAAGGCCGCGAGCCGACGTGAATAATGGTCGCGCACCAGAAGCGGGAGCCCGCAATGGCTGCAGGCAAAGGGGCTGGTGGTGACGTCGTCGGTGATGCCCTTGCAATGGACGCACTGCACGCGTCGGGCCAGCGAGCCGCGATGCTCGGTGATGACGGAGGCATGGTCCATGCCGTATTCGAGCGCCAAGAGCATCGACTGACCGATGAAGCCTTCGGTGCCCGAGATATAAAGCCGCGTGCCCATATGGGCGGTGGCGAGCGAGCCTTTCAACCGGAAGAGCAGCGTTGCGATGGTCGGAGCGGTGAAGAACATGTCGGCGCCGAGGCGGCGCAGCGCCTCGTCCAGGCCGGACCCTTGCGAGCCGCGGGCGACATAGAGGATTTCGCTGCGGGAAAGCGCCGTTTCGTCAAGCGCCGGCTGCTGATCGAGGAGAGCCTTGGCGCCCTCCCCTTCGAGCGCGAAAATGTGCCGCCGGGCGTTGGGCTGGATGGTCAGTCCCGTGTAGACTGGTCGGCTCTTGATGCCTGCAACGAGCATTCGCGTGCTCCTTAACCTACGGCAGTCCTCTTCTTCTTCTCCGGATCGTCGAAGGGAAGCGTATGGGCGGTGGCGCCTGCCTTGACGGTCTTGCCGCGGACTTCGAGTTTCGTCCCATGCACCGCCTTGTCAACGTCGAGACGGGCAATCGCCATGGATTTCTTCGTCAGCGACGAATAGCTCGGGCAGGTGATGACGCCGACCTTCTTGCCGTCGGCAAAGACCTCGTCGCCGAGATCGGCCGGTCCGTCGGCATCGATCAGCATGCCGAAGATCTTGAAGCGTTCCCTACCCTTGAGGCGGGCATGTTCCTCGGCGCCGCGAAAGCCCGTCTTGCCGGGGCTGACGGTAAAGTCGAGGCCGAGTTCCCAGAGGCTGTCGCCGGGCGGCTGATCGGCGAAGGGATACATCTGCGAATTGTCGTAGGGGTAGAAGAGCAGGTAGCTTTCGACACGCAGCATGTCGAGAACCGAGAAGCAGCAGGGGATGATGCCCATCTCCTTGCCTTCCTCGACAATCCGGTCCCAGACCATCACGGCGTCCTGGCCGCGCACGAAGATCTCGTAGCCGCGCTCGCCGGTATAGCCGGTGCGGGAGATCATCACCGGCGCGCCGAATAGCGTCGTCTGCATGTGGTGGAAATATTTGAGGTCGCGGATGCCGGGCACGTATTTGGCGAGATAGTCGACCGCGAGCGGACCCTGCAGCGACAGGTCATGGAGGTCGTCGTCGAAGAGCACGGCGCAATTGCGGCCTGCCGCCTGGCGAACGACTTCCTCGTGGCCGGAGCCGGAGCCATGCACCAGCATCCAGGAATTCGGGCCGGTGCGATAGACGATGCAGTCGTCGGTGAAGTGGCCGCGCTCGTTCAGCATGGTCGCATAGACCGAGCGGCCGGGATAGATCTTCGTCAGGTCGCGGGTGGTGATGTAGTCGAGCACGGCGATGGCGTGCGGGCCGACCAGGTGCACTTTCTTCAGGCCCGAGACATCCATGATGCCGGCCTTGGTGCGGACCGCGACATGTTCTTCCGACATGTCCTTGTCGTAGGTCCAGGCGGTTCCCATGCCGCTCCAGTCCTCGAGCTTCGATCCCAGAGCGCGATGCCGATCCGCCAAGACGGAGAAACGCCATGATAAAGCCATTTCCGTTCCCTCTTATTTCCTCTACGGAATATTTATTTCCTGACTATATAAGTCTTTCGCGCCGTGGCAAGCCCGCCCGGCATGCATTTCCCAAACTTTCGGCGGCACTCGCCGCAGCTTTAACGTCCTGCATGACCGATGCGACTGCGTGCTGCCGTCGATGGCCGTCTCTCTCAACCCATGCGTTCGGAGGCGTAGCTTCCGGGGCTTGCCGGGAAGACCACGGTGCGGTTGCCGTTGATGAAGGTGCGGTGATGGATATGGGCGTGGATGGCGCGCGCCAGCACCTGGCTTTCGACGTCACGGCCGATCGAGACATAGTCGTCGGGCGACTGCGCATGGGTGATGCGCGCCGTGTCCTGCTCGATGATCGGGCCTTCGTCGAGATCGGCGGTGACGTAATGCGCCGTCGCCCCGATCAGCTTGACGCCGCGGCCATAGGCCTGCTTGTAGGGATTGGCGCCCTTGAAGCTCGGCAGGAAGGAATGGTGGATGTTGATGATCCGGCCGGACATTTTCTGGCACATCTCGTCCGACAGGATCTGCATGTAGCGGGCGAGCACGATCAGTTCGGTGCCGGTCTGCTCGGCCACCTCCATGATCCGGGCCTCGGCCTGCACCTTGTTGGCCTTGGTGACCGGAATATGGTGGAAGGGGATGTCGTGGTTGACCACGACCTTCTGGTAGTCGAAATGATTGGAGACGACGCCGACGATGTCGATCGGCAGCGCGCCGATCTTCCAGCGGTAGAGCAGGTCGTTGAGACAATGGCCGAAGCGCGACACCATCAGCAGCACCTTCATGCGCTTCTCGCTGTCGTGAAACTCGTAATCCATCTCGAAGGGCGCGGCGACGGCTGTAAAACCGGCGTCGATATCGGCCCCCGAAAGCCCTTCTTCCGAAATGAAGCTGACGCGCATGAAGAACTTGCCGGTATCGAGATCGTCGAACTGCGAGCTGTCGATGATGTTGCAGCCCTTCTCCGCCAGATAGCTCGAAATCGCCGCAACGATGCCGCGCGTCGATTGGCAGGATACGGTGAGTACGAAGTTCTTCATGCGGTCTTTTCCTTCGCCGTTTCAAGCGCAGAGAACCTGGGCGCGCCGGCGCTTTTCCGTCCGGCGTGCCTATTATTGCAGGTCTGCCCGCTCCTCAGATGTCGAGCGTGTTGTCGCGTTCCCACTGGGTGAAATGCGAGCAGTAGGCATTCCATTCCCGATGCTTGAGCTTGAGGTAGGCGGCGGAAAACTCAGCCCCGATTGCCGCCTTCAAGCCCTCGTCGGCATCATAGGCACGCAGCGCGTCGAGCAGGTTGAGCGGCAGGCGCGGTGCGTCCTTCACCAGATGCCCCTCGGCATACATGTCGATATCGTAATGCCGGCCGGGATCGGCCTGGCTGCGGATGCCGTCGAGGCCGGCGGCGATGATAATCGCCTGCAAGAGATACGGGTTGACCGCCCCGTCCGGCAGGCGCAGCTCGAAACGTCCGGGTCCCGGCACACGCACCATGTGGGTGCGGTTGTTGCCCGTCCAGGTCACGGTATTCGGCGACCAGGTGGCGCCCGATGTCGTGCGCGGCGCGTTGATGCGCTTGTAAGAATTGACCGTCGGATTGGTGATCGCGGCGAGCGCCGAGGCGTGCTTCATGATGCCGCCGAGGAAGGTTTTACCCTGAGCGGAGAGCCCGAAGGCCATTTCCTTGTCCGCGAAGGCGTTGACCTTGCCATCGATGTCCCAGACCGAGATGTGGGCATGGCAGCCGTTTCCGGTCAGGCCCTTGAAGGGCTTCGGCATGAAGGTGGCGCGAAGGCCGTGCTTTTCGGCGACCGACTTGACCATGAACTTGAAGAAGGAGTGCTTGTCCGCCGTCTGAAGCGCGTCGTCATATTCCCAGTTCATCTCGAACTGGCCGTTCGCGTCCTCGTGATCGTTCTGATAGGGCTTCCAGCCGAGCTCGAGCATGTAGTCGCAAATCTCGGCGATGACATCATAGCGACGCATCACCGCCTGCTGATCATAGCAGGGCTTCTCGGCGGTATCGAACTGGTCTGAAATCACCGAGCCATCGGCAGAGATGAGAAAGAACTCGGGCTCCACGCCGGTTTTTACCCGCAGCCCCTCTTTCGCAGCCTCGGCGACCAGCTTTTTCAGCAGAACGCGCGGGGCCTGTTCGACAGGCTGATCGTCCATGACGCAGTCGGCGGCAACCCATGCGACGTCCTTCTTCCAGGGCAGTTGGATGACGGAGGAAGCATCGGGAACCGCGAACAGGTCGGGATGGGCAGGCGTCAGATCGAGCCAGGTTGCAAAGCCCGCAAAGCCGGCGCCATCTTTCTGCATGTCGGCGATGGCTTCGGCGGGGACCAGCTTGGCGCGTTGGCCGCCGAACAGGTCGGTGTAGCTGATCATGAAATATTTGATGCCTTTTTCGGAGGCGTATTGCGAGAGGTCCAGTGTCACGTTTGTCCCCTTGTATTGACCTTATGTAATGATCTTAGACACTTGATAACGAAGCCGGCCGCATCCTCCCAAACGCGCCCGGCCGGCGTTTTTAGAAACCGGTCTTGCCGGGGATCCAGTTGGTGCCGGCGAGCGGCACCTGCGCCATGGCCGATGCCTCGATCGTCAGTGCGACGAGGTCTTCCGGCTCGAGGTTGTGCAGGTGGTTCTTGCCGCAGGCACGCGCAATCGTCTGGGCCTCGAGTGTCATGACCTTGAGGTAGTTGGCGAGGCGGCGGCCGGCCGCAACCGGGTCGAGGCGTTTGGCAAGCTCCGGGTCCTGGGTGGTGATGCCGGCCGGATCCTTGCCTTCATGCCAATCGTCATAGGCGCCGGCCGTCGTGCCGAGCTTTTGATATTCCTCTTCCCAATGCGGATCGTTGTCGCCGATCGCCACGAGCGCCGCCGTGCCGATCGCGACCGCGTCGGCGCCCAGCGCCAGCGCCTTGGCAACGTCGGCGCCGGAGCGGATGCCGCCCGAAACGATGAGCTGCACCTTGCGGTGCATGCCGAGATCCTGCAGCGCCTGGACAGCCGGACGAATGCAGGCGAGCGTCGGCATGCCGACATTCTCGATGAAGACGTCCTGGGTCGCCGCCGTGCCGCCCTGCATGCCGTCGAGCACGACGACGTCGGCGCCGGCCTTCACCGCAAGAGCGGTGTCGTAGTACGGACGCGCGCCGCCGACCTTGACGTAGATCGGCTTTTCCCAGTCGGTGATCTCGCGCAGCTCCATGATCTTGATTTCCAGATCGTCGGGGCCGGTCCAGTCCGGATGGCGGCAGGCCGAGCGCTGGTCGATGCCCTTGGGCAGGTTGCGCATATTGGCGACGCGGTCGGAGATCTTCTGGCCGAGCAGCATGCCGCCGCCGCCGGGCTTGGCGCCCTGGCCGACCACGACTTCGATCGCGTCGGCGCGGCGCAGATCCTTCGGATTCATGCCGTAGCGCGACGGCAGGTATTGGTAGACCAGCGTTTGCGAATGGCCGCGCTCTTCATCGGTCATGCCGCCGTCGCCTGTCGTCGTGGAGGTCCCGGCGATCGTCGCGCCGCGGCCGAGCGCTTCCTTGGCATTGCCGGACAGCGCGCCGAAGCTCATGCCGGCAATGGTGATCGGCGTCTTCAGCGTGATCGGCTTCTTGGCGAAACGTGAGCCGAGCACCACAGTCGTGTCGCATTTCTCGCGGTAGCCTTCGAGCGGATAGCGCGAGATGGAGGCGCCGAGAAACAGCAGGTCGTCGAAATGCGGAACCTTGCGTTTGGTGCCGGCGCCGCGGATGTCATAGATACCGGTCGCGGCCGCGCGGCGGATTTCGGCAAGCGTATAGTCGTCGAAAGTCGCGGACTTGCGCGGCGGGGTATAGGGGTTGTGATAGCTCATGGGGGTCCCTCGCCTCAATACGCGTCGGCGTTGTCGATGTTGAAATTGTAAAGCTTGCGGGCGGAGCCGTAGCGCTTGAACTCTTCGGGCCTGACGTCCGTGACCCCGGCGCGATCGAGCAGCTCGGCAAGCTTGTCCAGATGCTCCGGCCGCATCTCCTTCTCGATGCAGTCGGAGCCGAGGCTCTTGACCTCGCCGCGGACGAACAGCTTGGCTTCGTAGAGCGAATCCCCCAACGCATCGCCGGCGTCGCCCAGTACGACCAGATGGCCGGACTGACCCATGAAGGCCGACATGTGGCCGATGCTGCCATGAACGACGATGTCGATGCCCTTCATCGAAATGCCGCAACGCGACGCCGCGTTGCCCTTGATGACGAGCAGGCCGCCGCGGCCGGTGGCGCCGGCATATTGGCTGGCGTCGCCCTCTATGACGACGGTGCCGGACATCATGTTTTCGGCAACGCCCGGACCGGCCGAACCATGAACCGTCACCCTGCCGCCGTCATTCATGCCGGCGCAGTAATAGCCAACCGATCCTCTGACAGCGACCGTGACGGGGCTGTCGATACCAACGGCGACGGCATGGCTGCCGCGCGGGTTGATGACTTCGAATTCAGTGTCGTTGGCACCCTGGGAAAGGGCGTGCAGCGCGCTGTTCAGTTCGCGAAGAGGCGTGTTGGAAAGATCGAATGTGGGCATTTATTCCTCGTTGGTCCGAGACGGTTTGCGCCGGCTCCTGCTTTTCAGGCGTCCTTCAGGCGGCCTTGTCGTGATCCCAGAAGTAAACGGTTGCCGGGTCCGGCTCCCAGACACGGGCATTCTCGATGCCGGGAAGGTTGACCAGCGCGCGATATTCCGAGCCGAAGGCGACATACTGATCCGTCTCGGCCATGACGGCGGGCTTGCAGGCGATCGGGTCGCGCACCACGCCGAAGCCGGACTTGGTGCCGACGACGAAGGTGAAGAAGCCGTCGAGATCGTCGAGCGCGCCCGTCAGCGCCTGGCCGAGATCCTTGCCCTTGGCCATTTCGGCGGTGAGATAGGCGGCGGCGACTTCGGAATCGTTCTGCGTCTCGAAGGTCATGCCTTCGCGCACCAGTTCGCGGCGCAGGTTGTTGTGGTTGGAGAGCGAGCCATTGTGCACGAGGCACTGGTCGGCGCCGGTCGAGAACGGATGCGCGCCGAGCGTGGTGACCGCGGATTCCGTTGCCATACGGGTATGGCCGATGCCGTGGGTTCCGCTCATCGCCCGGACGCCGAAGCGCGCCACGACGTCTTTCGGAAGGCCTATCTCCTTGTAGATTTCGACGCTTTCGCCCGATCCCATCAGACGGACCGCCGGGCGGATCTCTTCAAGCGCCTTGCGCACATTGCCAAGCTTGGACGCGTCCAGCTCGATGACCGCATGCGTGCTCTTGATCGAGACGTCGGCTTTGATGCCGGCCTTCTCAAGGTCGCCGGCGAGGCCGTCGAAATCCGCGCCGGGATTGGCCGACTGGATGGTGATTTTTGCCCTGCCCTCGGCGGAGCCGCCATAGATGGCGATGCCGGCCGAGTCCGGACCGCGATCGGTCATGGTTATCAGCATATCCGAGAGCAGATTTCCCAGCTGAGGCTCAAGGCTCTTGTCCTTGAGGAACAGTCCAACGATGCCGCACATAGGTGTGCCTCCTTTCATGTTGAGAAAGGACTAGCAGGTCTACATCGGGACATCAACTGGGAGGAATAAACTTTTCTTCTAAGGCAAGTCAGCTCTTGGAGTTCTGCTGGGGATAACTGATGATCGAGAGGTACTTGCTCGGCAGCTTCATCAACTGCTCCGGCCCATGGGGCGCGTCGGCGTCGAAGAACAGGCTGTCGCCCGGCTGCATCTGGAAAAGCTGGTCGCCGTGGCGATAGATCACCTCGCCTTCGAGCATGTAGAGAAACTCCATGCCCTCGTGCTGGAAGGTCGGGAAAATATCGGAATCGGCGGTCAGCGTGATCAGATAGGGCTCGACGATGACGCCGCTGGTATTGTTGTCGATATGGCCGAGCAGATTATACTGGTGGCCGGCGCGTGTGCCGCGCCGCTCGAGCTCGATGCCCTGCCCCGCCTTGACGAAGACGGCATTGCGCGGTTCCTCGAAGCGGCGAAAAAAGGCGGTCAGCGGCACGCCGAGCGCCCGCGACAGCGATTGCAGCGTCGTCAGCGACGGCGAGATGTTGCCGTTCTCGATCTTCGACAGCATGCCGAGCGAAATGCCGGTCGCGGCCGCCAGATCGGTGACCGTGATGCCGAGTTTCTTGCGGTAGGCACGGACCTCGTGGCCGATCGCCATTTCGAGGTTGTTCTCCTTCGGCTCCCGGACGGCGTGCGGATCCTGGGAAAAGGGTGCGCGTCCACTATGCGCCTGTTCCGGTTGCTCTGCAGCTTCACGCTTGGATTTCATGGATTTTCCACCGCCGCCTTCTCTTTTGATCTGAAGGCAACCCTATCGCCATAGTGAAAATTCCTCAACCGTGAAGAAAACCTATTCCCGCCGCGCCGCGCGCGGAGCGATGCCGTAGACGGCGCGGAACATCCGGGAAAAATGGCTCAGGCTGGAAAAACCGGTGGCGACCGCGATTTCCGAGACCGAAAGCGGGCTCTGTTTCAGCAGGCGATGGGCATGCTGCAGCCTGATCCTGCGATATTGATCGAGGAAGGTGGTGCCGAGATAGGCGGCAAAGAGCCGGTCGAGGTGGCGTGCGGTGACGCCGGCAATGCGCGCCATGGCGGCACGTTCGAGCGGCATCTCGATCGTCTCCTCCATCCGTTCGAGAACACTGAGCAGGCCGGGATGATGGACGCCGTAACGTTCGGCCAGCGAGGCGCGCTGCGGGGCTGCCGGCTCGTTGACCTCGGTATGAAGGTACCAGTCGCTGACCCGGCGGGCGAAATCCGGTCCCATGCGCTCGGCGATCAGCACATGCATCATGTCGAGGGGCGCGATGCCGCCGCCGCAGGTGATCCGGTTGCCGTCGATCATGAAGCGCGCCTGGCGCGGCGTGAGGTCCGGGAAGGCTTCGAGAAGGGCGGCTGCATGCTCCCAGTGGATGGTGAAGTCGCGGCCGCCCAGCAATCCGGCGGCGGCCATCAGATAGGGGCCGCCCGAGATGCCGCCGATCCGCACACCTTCGCGCGACAGCTGCCGCAAACAGGCAAGCACACCGGGATATCGCCAGTCGCGCGGTGACCCGCCGGCGCAGACAAAGGCTGTTCCAAGTCCCGAGCCTCTGACCGGCAGAGGTTCGGCGGGAACGCTGGTGCCCGAGGAGGAAAGCGCCGCTGCACCATCCGGCGAGAAGATCCGCAGCCGATAGATCTCGCGCCCGGCCAGAAGATTTGCCGCCCTGAGCGGCTCTGTGGCCGAGGCATAGGACATCAGCGCAAATCCCGGGATGAGGATGAAGCCGATTGTCTGGACATTTCTGCTATCAAGTAAGGACATGTCTCTTTCTTAGCGATTTATGTCCTTATTGTGCAAGTGCACGCGTCTCTTTCTGGCATCATGCTTCTGTTCTTTCCGGGTGACCCATGCGCTATTCCGCTCTTTCGATTTTTCTGCACGGCCTTCGCGGCAACAAGGGCTGGGCGCCTGCCTGGCGCGATCCGGCGCCGAAGCCGCATTACGACGTCATCATCGTTGGCGGCGGCGGCCATGGTCTTGCCACCGCCTATTATCTCGCCAAGGAGTTCGGCGTCACCAATGTCGCCGTCCTCGAAAAGGGCTATCTCGGCTCCGGCAATATCGGCAGGAACACGACGATCATCCGCTCGAACTACCTGCTATCAGGCAACAACCCCTTCTACGAGTTGTCGATGAAGCTCTGGGAAGGGCTGGAGCAGGACTTCAACTTCAACGCCATGGTCTCGCAGCGCGGCGTGCTCAACCTCTTCCATTCCGATGCGCAGCGTGACGCCTATACGCGCCGCGGCAACGCCATGCGGCTGCACGGCGTCGACGCCGAGCTTCTCGACCGGCAGGCGGTGCGTCGGAAATTGCCCTTCCTCGATTTCGACAATGCCCGTTTCCCCATTATGGGCGGCCTGTTCCACCCGCGCGGCGGCACGGTGCGTCACGATGCGGTCGCCTGGGGTTATGCGCGCGGCGCAGACAGCCGCGGCGTCGACATCATCACCCAGTGCGAGGTGACCGGCATCCGCCGCGAAAATGGTCAGGTGACCGGCGTCGAGACCAGCAAGGGCTTCATCGGCTGCGGCAAGCTGGCGCTCGCAGCCGCCGGCAACTCCACCGTCGTCGCCGATATGGCCGGCCTGCGGCTGCCGATTGAAAGCCATGTGCTGCAGGCCTTCGTCTCCGAAGGCCTGAAACCCTTCATCGACACGGTCGTCACCTTCGGCGCCGGGCATTTCTATGTCTCCCAGTCCGATAAGGGCGGCCTCGTCTTCGGCGGCGATATCGACGGCTATAATTCCTATGCCCAGCGCGGCAATCTCGCTTCGGTCGAACATGTCGCCGAGGCCGGGCTGGCGATGATCCCGTCGCTTTCGCGCGTGCGCTATCTGCGCTCCTGGGGCGGCGTCATGGATATGAGCATGGACGGCTCGCCGATCATCGACCGCACCCATATCGACAATCTCTACCTCAATACCGGCTGGTGTTACGGCGGCTTCAAGGCGACACCCGCCTCCGGCTTCTGCTACGCCCATCTGATCGCCAGCAACACGCCGCATCAGACCGCCCGCGCCTTCCGGCTCGACCGCTTCGCGCGCGGCTATCCGATCGACGAAAAGGGCGTCGGCGCCCAGCCCAATCTGCACTAAGGACATTCGACCATGGCAAGCCTGATTTCATGTCCCCATTGCGGTGCCCGGCCCAAGGAGGAATTTTCGATCCGCGGCGATGCCAGCCTTGCCAGGCCGGCGCCGGATGCCGGCGCGGATGCCTGGTTCGACTATGTCTATCTCCGTGACAATCCGCGGGGCCGGCACAGCGAATACTGGCACCACGCCTCCGGATGCCGCCGCTGGCTGATCGTCGAACGCGACACCGTCACCCACGCGGTCCACCGCGTCAGGGATGCCGCGCTCTCCAAGCTCGGCGGAGAACCGGCATGACGAGTTTCCGTCTTTCCTCCGGCGGCCGGATCGACCGCGCCACAACGCTCGGCTTCACCTTCGACGGCAGGCCGCTCGAAGGCCATCCGGGCGACACACTCGCCTCGGCGCTGCTTGCCAACGGCGTCCAGCTCGTCGGCCGCAGCTTCAAATATCACCGCCCGCGCGGCATTCTGACGGCGGGGGCCGCCGAACCGAACGCGCTGGTGACGACAGGCAGCGGCGGGCGTACCGAACCGAATACACGCGCGACGATGATCGAGCTTTATCAGGGGTTGACGGCAAAGAGCCAGAACCGCTGGCCCTCGCTCGGCTTCGATATCGGCGCGGTCAACGGGCTGCTGTCGCCCTTCCTCAGCGCCGGCTTCTATTACAAGACCTTCATGTGGCCGGCGGCCCTCTGGGAAAAGCTCTACGAGCCGGTGATCCGCAAGGCGGCGGGCCTCGGCAGGGCCTCCTACGAAGCCGATCCCGATGGCTACGAGAAATGCTGGGCGCATTGCGATCTGTTGGTGATCGGCGCCGGCCCTGCCGGTCTTGCCGCAGCGCTGACCGCCGGCCGGGCCGGCGCACGCGTCATCCTCGCCGACGAAGGTCCCGAACTCGGCGGCAGCCTGCTTTCCGAGACCGGCACCGTCGACGGCAAGCCGGCGGGCACTGTTCTCAACGAGCTGCTTGCCGAGCTGGAGGGCCTGGAGAACGTGCGCCGCCTGCCGCGCATGACGGTGTTCGGCTGGTACGACGACAATGTTTTCGGCGCCGTCGAACGGGTGCAGAAACATGTGGCGATGCCCGATCCGGATCGTCCCGTCGAACGCTTGTGGCGCATCGTCGCCCGCCAGGCGATCCTAGCGACAGGCGCCGAAGAGCGGCCGCTTGTCTTCGGCGGCAACGATATTCCCGGTGTGATGATGGCAGGCGCCATGCGCAGCTATCTCAACCGGCAGGCGGTGGCGCCGGGCCAAAGCACGGTGATCTTCACCACCAACGATACCGGATATGACACCGCCGCCGACCTCGAAGCCGCCGGCCTTCGAGTTGCGGCGATCATCGACAGCCGCGCCGATGGCGGCAAGAGCTGGCAGAGCCGTGCCGAGGTTCTGCGGGGCGCCCGGGTGATCGATGCGTTCGGCGGCAAGCGCCTGCACGGCGTCAGCGTCGAAACCGCAGGCGGCATTCGCCGGATCGACGCGGATGCGCTCGCGATGTCGGGTGGCTGGAGCCCGGTCATTCATCTTGCCTGCCATCGCGGCGGCAAGCCGCGATGGTCGGAGGAGACTTCGGCGTTTCTGGCGCCGACTACACAGGAAGGCCTCGCGGTTGCGGGCGCCGCAGCCGGCCTTGCGCAGACCACAGCCTGCCTCGGCGATGGCGCCGCAAAGGCCGCCGCCGCATTGCAGGCAATCGGCCTCGCCGCGGAACCGGCCTTTGCTTCCGCCACCGAGACGGCTCAGCACGCAAAGCCGCTCTGGTCGGTCAAAGGCTCAAAGGGCAAGGCTTTCGTCGACTATCAGAACGACGTGCATCTCAAGGACCTTGGGCTGGCCGTGCGCGAAGGCTACGGCCATGTCGAGCTCGCCAAGCGTTATACCACCAGCGGCATGGCGACCGACCAGGGTAAGCTTTCCAATATCAACGCCATCGGCATTCTCGCCGAGGCGCGTGGCGTGTCGCCCGCCGAGGTGGGAACGACGACCTTCCGGCCCTTCTATACGCCGGTCTCCTTCGGCGCTTTGACCGGGGCATCGCGCGGCAAACATTTCCAGCCGGCGCGCAAATCGCCGCTGCATGGCTGGGCTGAGAAAAACGGCGCGGTCTTCGTCGAAACCGGCCTCTGGTATCGTTCTTCCTGGTTCCCGCGCGTGGGCGAAACGACGTGGCGCGAAAGCGTCGACCGCGAAGTATTGAACATCCGCAAAAATGCCGGCCTCTGCGACGTCTCGACCCTCGGCAAGATCGAAATATCAGGCAAGGATGCGGCTGCCTTCCTCGATCGCATCTATTGCAACGGCTTCGCCAAGCTTGCCGTCGGCAAGGCGCGTTATGGCATCATGCTGCGCGAGGATGGCTTCATCTATGACGACGGCACCACCAGCCGCTTCAGCGACGATCATTTCTTCATGACGACGACGACCGCACTTGCCGCCGGCGTTCTGACCCATCTCGAATTCTGCGCCCAGACGCTCTGGCCGGAGCTCGACGTCTGCTTCGCCTCCTCCACCGATCAATGGGCGCAGATGGCCGTTGCCGGGCCGAAGTCGCGCGCCATCCTCTCCGAGATCGTCGATGAGGATCTGTCGGATGCGGCCTTCCCCTTCATGAGCGCCCGCAAGGTCTCGCTCTTCGGCGGCGGGCTCGAAGGCCGGCTCTTCCGGATCTCCTTCTCCGGCGAACTCGCCTACGAGCTGGCAGTACCGGCCGGCTACGGCGAAGGCGTTGCCGACGCGATCATGGCAGCCGGTGAGAAACATGGCATCTGCGCCTATGGCGCCGAAGCGCTCGGCGTCATGCGTATCGAGAAAGGCCACGTCACCCATGCCGAGATCAACGGCACGGTCACCCCAGGCGATCTCGGTTTCGGCCGCATGGTTTCATCAACCAAGCCGGATTTCATCGGCAAGGCCATGCTTGCCCGCGACGGCCTGCAGGATCCCGAGCGGCCACGCCTCGTCGGCGTCAAACCGCTCAATCCGGCGACCGGCTTCCGCACCGGCTCGCATATTCTCGCCGATAGCGTTGCGGCGACGCTCGAAAACGATCAGGGCTACGTCACATCGAGCGCCTTTTCGCCGGGGCTCGGCCATACGATCGGCCTGGCGCTCGTCAAGCGCGGGCCGGAGCGCGTCGGTGAAAAGGTGACGGTCTGGAACGGCCTGCGCAACGAATTCACCGATGCGGTGCTCTGCCATCCCGTCTTCATCGATCCCGAAAACGAGAAGCTCCATGCCTGATCTTCCGCAACACAAACCGGTTCTGGCCGGAACGGTTTATAGTGGTATCTCGGAGGCAGGCATCCGGCTGCAAGCCTTACCGGAAGGCCATCTCCTGCATGTGCTCGGTGCGATCGAGCCATCCACGCTCGCTGCGGAATTGGCAAAGGCAGGCTTGGCCAAAAGTTCGATCCGCAAGGCGGGCTTCCGCCAATGGTTCGTCGCCGGCGACGAGCCGCTCACCCCGGCCAGCCTCGATGTTCTCGCCGCAGCGCTTGCCGGAAAAGCTTACGTCATGGACCAAAGCCACGGCCGTGTGCGCATCGGCATTTCCGGCCGTTCTTCGCGGGCGCTTCTCTCGAAAGGCACCGCCGTCGATCTCGATCCTTCCGTCTTCCCGGAAGGCCATGCGGCCATGACGATGATCGGTCATCTCTCCGTGCAGATCGTCCGCACCGGCGACGACCGCTTCGAACTCACCGTTCTGCGCAGTTTTGCCGAAAGCCTCTGGGACGAGCTTAGGCATATGGCGGTGAGTGCCGAAAAGGATGATGCCTCGTAACGGTGCGTGGCGGTCGTTTTCAAGCCGTTTGCCGCGTGGCGGCTTCGGCCGTCATCCACTCTGAGCGCTCGGCGCCTTGCAGTTCTTCCAGCGCATCGGTGGCAAAGCTCGGCACGACGCCGGTCCATAGCAATGCGCCGTCGGAATTGGAGTGGCCGTCGCCCTCGAGCTTGTAGATGCTTTCGACGATATACTGGCCGTCATTGTTCAGGCCCTTGATCTCGGAAATCTCGATCACCCGGCGTCTTCCGGTGCGCTTGAAGCGGGCGATCTGCACGACGACGTCGACCGCCGAGGCGATCTGGGCGCGCAACGGCCGGAGCGGCATGTCGATATCCGACATCAGCGCCAGCGTTTCCAGCCGGTGCAGGGCATCGTAGGGCGTGTTCGCATGCACTGTCGAAAGGCTGCCGCTGTGCCCCGAAGTCATTGCTTGGATCATATCGAGGGCCTCGCCGCCGCGGCATTCGCCGACGATGATGCGATCGGGCCGCATGCGCAGCGACGAGCGGAACAGGTCGCGGATGCTGGCGCCGCCGCGGCCGAAACGGTCAGGCTTCGTCACTTCGAGATAGACCACGTGCTCCTTGCGGATCTGCAGTTCCGACGTGTCCTCGATGACGATGATGCGTTCGTGGTCGGCAAAGGCTTCCGACAGCGCGTTCAGCATCGTCGTCTTGCCGGTGCCGGTGCCGCCGGAGATGATGACGTTCTTCTGCAGCCCGACGGCGGCCTGCAGCAGCGACAGCGACTCCTCGGTCAGGCTGCCCTGTGTGACGAGATCGCGGATGCTGCGATGTTCTTTCAGAAAGCGGCGGATGGAGATGCAGAGCCCGGTGCGGGCCGCCGGCGGCTGGATCATCTGGACGCGTGAACCATCCGGCAGGCGGGCCTCCACGCTCGGCTCCTCCGGCGTCAGCCGCTTGCCGGAGAATTGCGCGATGCTGCGCGCGGCCGATTCCAGGTCCTCGCGACTGGCGAAACGCGTATCGGCGCGTTCGAGCTTGCCTCGCCTTTCGACGAAGATGTCGGATGTCCCGTTGATCAGGATTTCGGAAACGCTCGGATCCTCGAGGAGAAAACGGATCGGCCCGAGCAGCTTGTCCAGCGCCCGGGTCAGAACCTGGAAGGTTGCCTGTTCGGCAGCGTCGTCGGAAACGGCTTTCATCAGAGCGGCATCCCGACCAGAACCGTGCTCATGCCGAAGAGTGTCGCCATCATCTGAACGGCGGTCGGAAAGAACATCATCAGTGGAATGAGGACCAATCCAAGTATCAAGATGCTGCTCATCGTTTCCATCGTTTTCTCTCCGGATCGACTGGCGGACCATGTCCACCATTTGAGGAAAGCTTAATCCAGATCCTCAAATAACACCATGGTTGGGCTCGGCGAAGACGGCCGCTATGAGTGAAGCGCGCCACTTCTTCTATCGCTTTGAAAGAATTGACCAATTATGGAGCAGTAGACGAGGTGCCGCAACAGCGCCAAAAACTTCGTCTCGGCAGGTAAAACCGCAGACGGTTCAAACGGTTAGTTGAAAAACTCTGCCGTCAACTGCGGCTTTGCCGGCGACGTCTCCAAGTCAATTGGAACCCTTCGTTTCGTTTGCTTGACGGAGGGCTGGCCTTGGGCGCACTCTTGGGTCTTAATGGTGTTGCTCAACAAGCGTTGGCCGCTGGGGAAGATAAGCTGAAGCAGAAAATATCATTGGAACGAGCAACGTGCTGGTTCGGATCGATAGCGTATGCTTGCTTCATCTTCGCCAAGGTCTTCGATCCGAAACAAACCTAGGAACGAGGAATACGCAGATGTTTGGAAAACTCAAGACTATCGCAATTGCACTTCACAAGGACGAGCGCGGCGACATGGCCCAGATCGTCCTGGCCGTCGCGTTGATCGTCATTCCGCTGATGCTGCTTTTGCTCGCATTCGGCAAACAGATCGGCGAATGGTTCAACGAAAAGAACACGGCTCTCTCCGACGCTGAGAGAATTCCCGAGCCGGGTCAATAAGCGGATCAGTGTCATGGACATGACCTACGATCTGACCCTGATGCCTGCAGCGGCGGCTCTTGCCGTCGCCTGCACCATGACCGCGGCGGTGCTCGACCATCGCCACGGTCATATCCCGAACGCCGTCACCTATCCCTGCCTGCTTGGCGGGTTCATGCTGGCAGCGCTCAGTGGCGGTCTGACCGGGATCGGCCTGGCCTTTGCCGGGCTCCTCGCAGCCGGCCTGATCTTTTTCATCGCCTTCGCAGCCGGAAGCTGCGGCGGCGGCGATGTCAAGCTGATGGCGGCGCTCGGCGCCATTCTCGGCCTGTGGCCCGCCATCGACGTGACCCTCGCATCGCTTATGATCGGCGGCGTGATCGCCGTTTTCTCGATGGCGCGGCGTGTTCAGTGGAGCGTGCTGGCCCGAACTGTCGGACTGTTTGCGCTGCTCCTGCCCGCCGGTTTCCGCGATGCCGCTTCAGTGCTGAAGCCGCGCGAAACCCATCATACCGTCCGCTTCGGCGTTGCCGCTGCGCTCGGACTTCTCTGGTGCCTTTTCATGCCCGATTTCACCCCTCTCTCACTCGTGAGGTAACGGCAATGCGCGCGGAACTCGAACGCCCCATCTTCGACGGTGCTTTCTGGAGTTCGATCCTGCACTCACGGACCTTCTGGATCCCTGAGGATCACGGCGCGCTCTTCGGCACCTTCGCGATCGCCATGATCTTGCTTGCCTCGATGCTGCTGCTGCCGCGGCTTTCCGCCCGCCGGCGCCGGATATCCGAGCTGCACGGCGATACATCAGGCAGCACGACAATGATGGATTTCGTGCTCGTCACGCCGGTCTTCGTCTTCTTCATGTTCGTGGTCTTCCAGTTCACGATCCTGGCTAAAAACCACCTCTTCACCCATTACGCCGCCTATGCGGCGGCGCGCAGCGCCCGCGTCTATTTCTGCCCGGCCCTGCCGATCACCATCCGAAGCTTGATCGACGCCAAGACTTGTGACGACGATGCCGCCGCCGGCAAGGCCGATCTTGCCGCCCGCCTGGCGCTGATTCCGTCCGCTCCCTACGACCAGTTGAAATGCGTCGGTGCCTGCCAGCCGCCGGAAGACGCACTGAAAAGCCTTGCCGATGCCTCGGGCCTTTCGAAGAACTGGCGCGCCATGCGCAACCAGGCCCGTTATATGTTCGATCCGCAGAACGTCACCGTGACTGTCGACCGTGCGCCGATGGCGCTTTATGCCGCCATCAACCGCTCGCCGCAGGTGCCTGTGACCGCCAAGGTGGAAGCGCGTTTCCTGCTGCTCGAATATGCCGGCTGGGTCTTTGCCCGCGGCCAAAGGAAGGACGGCCGCTACTACACGATTTCGACGGCGGAGGTGAACTTGCTATGACACCGACCTTCATCAAACGTCTGCACCGCGACGAACGCGGCTTCCTCTCGCCGATCATTCTCTACATGACGATCGCGCTCGCTTTGATGATCGTCTGGATCCTGAACACCGGACAGATGATCTACGACAAGCAGCGCACGCAGGATACGGCCGACGCCGCCGCGCTCGTCCATGCCGATTGGGAAGCGCGTTATCTCAACATCATGGCGATGAACAACGTCGCCTCGTCGCAGGCAACCGTCGTCATGGCGACCTCGGTCGCCTTCCAACTTACGACGGCGGAACTGGCCCTGCGCTCGGGTGTCATTCTGGCGAAACTCGCCGAATATTCCTTCACGGAAGGCTTTGGGCCGGCATCCCTGCTGCCGCCGCTTCCGCCGATGCCCTATTGCCCCGGCTGGCAAAAGGTGCCGATCGTCGGCGGCATAATCTACGGCGCTTGCTTGGCGTTCCAGGGATTCCGGGCGACGGAAGCCACCAAGGCGATTGCCTATACGGTGGCGGCGCAAGTCAAATACGATCCCTGGGGTCTTATCAACAAGTCCAGTGACATCATCGATGCGATGAACGATCTGAACGACTACCTCGTCGAAAGCTTTCCGCAGCGCGTCGGCAACGAAGCCCTGCACCTCGTGCGCCTCAACAAGTCGGATCACGTCGTCTTCCATCCCCCGTGCGAATCCTGCGGCCAGGCCGGAGAAGGTGCCGGCGGCAACCTGCCGGTGGACCGTGATGGCGTCAATCCCGCCGCGGCCTATACCGAAATGTGCCTTGCCATGTCCTATGGGACTCAGGGACAGGATCCGCTCCTCATGCGCGGCGAGTTCGCCAATCGTGGCTTCCCCAACGGCAAGGGTCCGCTGACGGCAGGCGGGGTCGACGGCAGCCATATTCGCGACTGGGTCAACCACGAGAGCGGCATCGACGATCAACTGGTGGAATTCTACATCTTTTATGAAGCCTTCGGCCCGGCTTACCTGAGCAAGGTTCCGTTCAAGGCGATTGTCGAGCAATATGCCGGCGACCTCGGCTTTTGGGAAGAATTGGCGCTCGATGTCAGTTTCTGGCTGGCAGACAAGGTCTTCGGCGTCGGCTTCGGCATCACCAACCCCTTCCAGCTGCCGATCGACGTGCCGCCGCGTTATTCGGATGCGCAGACAAAGCCCGAGAACGACTTCACCCGCAAGTTCGACATGATCTGGAACCAGGTCTGCGGCCCGGCGGGCGGTGCGATCTCCGTGGCGGGCGCTAGTCTGCCCGTCGTCTCCTTCCCGAAGCCCTATTGGCTGAAGGGACGCATACCCTTCAACTTCACGCCCTTCGGGGGCGACCAGCTCACCGACTACCAGACGCTGGCGGTCGTTTCGCGCGCACCGCGCGCCCGGCTGCAGGTCCGCATCTTCAAGGACAAGACGCCATCCGCCTATGCCTTGGCGCAGAGCTGGGTCCACAATTACACGGCCTTCGACCTCTATACCCAGGACTGGCTCGCATCGCTGGCTCCCGCCACGCTTGCCGACGATATGGGCGAGGTCTCGAACACCATCAAGCAGAGCCCGGCCGCCGACAGTTTCACCGGCCTGACGCGCGTCTTCGATCAGGGAGGAGCCAATGCCTGGGCTGCCGTCAACACACACTGAGCCAATGGGCGGTCCTCCGGGCCGCGGGCTGCTGATGCGGCTGCACCGCGACAGGCGCGGGCTTGCCTCGATTGAATTCGTGCTCGCCGCGCCGGTCATCCTGCTGATCGTGATTTTCGTGATCCACGCGAACAGGATTTCCACCAAGAAGGTCGGGACCATGCTCGCCATGCGCAACGCCGCCTTCGCCGAGGCGAATGGGCTCACCTGCACCTCCGACTTCTCGAACGTCTTCCCGATCCCCACCTTGCCGGCCCTGCCCGGCCGCGACGCCATGAACTGCTCGCGCACCCCGTCGCATGAAGGCGACGGCGAACCGCAACGCACCTTTGTCTGGGACGACGTGCAAAATGCCCTGAAGAGCGACGGTCGCGACTTCGGCGATATGGTCGGCGACCTCGCCAATGAAAAGCCGCAGCTGGTCACCGCGACCGCCGACCGGGTCTACAAGTTCAGGGATTCCGACGATCTCGATACGATCAGGAGCATCCGCTGGAAGGATGCGTTCACGGTGGATGACTCGACGCTGTTTGCCTCGCACAACAACGATACCACGCGCCGCGGCTACGATCCGACGCTGCGCCGGGAAATCCGCGATGTGGCCGACGATTCCGGCGATCTCTTCGACGGCGTCTTTCCGGGAGCGAAATGAGATGGGACAGGGCTCGCGCATCTCCTTCCGTTTTGCCGGCCATCTCACGAGTTTGGCGCTGGTCATCGGCCTCGCCACCGTGGTGGCCACGCCGGGCCGTGCCGAGATCTACAAGGATTTCAGGGTGACGCTGAATTCGATGTTGGCCGGCATTCTCGGCGCGCCGGAACGTTCGCCACGCGATCTCGTCATCAACGGCCAGCCGCTGGAATTCACGCCCTATCAGAGCGATCGCAGCATTTCCGATATCACCGACGAATGGTTGCGGGTGCTGGCCGTCAATACAAGACCTGCCCTGCCGAAGAGCAATGACAGGCAAGAGCTGACCGCCGTCATCGCCGCCAACATGCTGATCGTCCCGAAGGTAAGCCGCATCCGCGATGACCTCGCCGTGGTGGTGCGCTTCTTCGACGGCGACGGCGAGGCCGCCCTCGATTATCTCAGGCGGCAGGATCCGGCCAATCCTTCGGCAAGAGCGCCGATCCCGGGCGTCTCGATCATGATCCGCCGTCCCGCCGATGCGCCGATGACCGAGGTGCTGATGAGCCACTTCGAGGATGTCGCCTCGACGCTGCCGGCCTTTACGGCGCCTGCCGGTGTCAGCAAGCTGCCGATGTCGCTGCGTCCGCCGGCCGGCGTCGAGGTGCTGAGCGATATCGGCGATCGCGACAAGGGCCACACGTCGCGCACGGTCGTGTCGAAAGGCACGATGTCGGCCTCGCGCTGGTCGGATCAGCGCGCCGATCTTCTTGCTCGCGACGGCTTCACCATCGAGACGCCGCCGGCTGAGCGCGGCGGGGTCACCGCCCTTTACGGCCGGCGCGGCAGCGTCGAGGCCAATGTCTTGTACACCCGCAGCAAAACCGACGGCAGGACCGTCGAGGTCATTCAAATCCGGCAACCCTTCGTCGAAGGAATAACACCATGAACTGGAAGCTCATTGCGGCCGTCATCGTCGGGCTCATCACCGGCGTTCTGCTCTACTTCTGGACCGAGAGCGTCAAGAACGAGCAGGTGGCCTATGCCTTCATGCGGCTCCAGCCAGACCGGAAGGTGACGCGAGGACAGGCGATCACGCCCGACATGCTCGCCGAACCGGTGATGCTGCCGGAAAGTTTCGGCGCGCTTGCCAAACTCGCGGTTCCCGCCGCCAGCGCCTACCAGGAATGGCTGAAGGACAGGACGGCTGCGAGCGACATTCCGGCCGGCTCCGTGCTGCTCTTCCAGTATTTCGACGATACCGATGGCGGACGCCTGACAACGATGATCGCGCCCGGCAAGCGGGCGCTGACCCTTCCCGTCAACGCTGCCGCGGCCGTCGGCCATTTCGTCGAGCCGGGCAGCTATGTCGATATCCTCGGTACAGTCGACGAACCGGTCGAGCCGGTGGCGCCTGCCGCCGCTACTCAGCCCGGAACACCTGGCCAGGCGCCTGCCGTTCCGGGCCAGCAGCCTGCCGCGACCGGGCAACCGCCGGCTCCGGCCCAGCCGCCGTCGCCGGTCGAGCAGATGCTGAAGAACTACCTCACCCAGTATCCGGGCGCCGACGAGAACGATGTCAACGCCTACCGGAAGCAGGCGCAGGATTATAAACTCGGCATCAGCTCACGCACCCGCGTCGTCACCCGCACCTTCCTGCAGAACGTCAAGGTTCTGGCCGTCGGTGCGGCGACGACCCCGGAGGGTGCGGTGACCAAGGCCAACAGCACTTACAACAATGTGACCGTCGAAGTGACGCCGTCGGAAGCCGAGATGCTGATCTTCGCCATGGGCCAGTCGAACGGCAGCCTCAATCTCGTGCTGCGCAATCCGACCGACAATACCGTCGAGGACCTGCCGAGCATCAACTGGACGCGCATGTGACCGTCGCGGGGGAATGAGCCATGCTGTTGAAAATTTCCTATGAGGACGGCAGCGGTCGGGAGGTGATCCCGCTCTCGGCGAATGAGACCTATTTTGTCGGCGAAAGCAGCACGCTGACGCTGCCGGCCGGTGCGGGCGTCGTGCGGTTGCGCGGCAGCCATGTCTCCTCGCCGCAATTCGTGCTGCGGAAATCGGGCCAGGGCTGGTCGGTGCAGCATCATGGGCGCAACCCGACGCGGGTCGACGACCAGCCGCTTCGGGCCGGCACGCCGGTCGCGGTCTCGGCCGGCATGTCGATCTGGGTGCCGAACGTCACGATCGAACTCGTCGAGCCGGTGGCAGCGCCTGAGGCGGTCACGCAGTTTCCGGACCAGGAACGGGTGCTGGCGCTGCAGATGGAGATACATGAGCGACTGCTAAAAGACACGCAGTATGACCGGCTGGTGAAATCTTCCGATTTCGGCCGCGAGGAGACGCGCGGCCGCATCCGCGAGCGTCTCGACATGTTCATCAAGGAGGCGCTCGACAGCGCGCCGCAGGATCTTGTCATCCTCGTCATCAAGAACGCCGTCTATCGATGGCTGGCAAAACGCATCGCCCGGACCGGCCGGCGCGACGCCTCGTCGAATGCCGCAAGCCTGGCGCGCGAGGAACAGGACAACCGCCGTCTTTTCGACGTCGGCAAGGCGCTGATCTCGGCCTTGCAGCTGAAGCTCAACTTCGAATCCACCCGCGCGGACTTCGCCCAGCTCGACACCCGCTTCAGCGCCGCCTTCCAGGCCCGGCAGGCGCTTTTCAATGCCGGCGACCGCTACGAGATCGCCCATATGCACCTGCGCTCCAATATCGAGGAGCTGATGTATCGCTGGGGGACGATCTCGGAGCTGATGGATCTCGACGTCATCTCGGAAATCATGGTGACGCGGTACGACGAGATCTATGTCGAAAAGTTCGGCCTGCTGGAGCGATACCCCTTCGCCTTTGCCAATGAGCGGCAGCTGATGAAGGTGATCGAGCGCATCGCCGTCGATTCCAACCGCTCGATCAACGAAAGCGAGGCGATGGCCGACTTCCGCATGCCGGACGGTTCGCGCGTCAACGCCGTCATTCCGCCGCTGGCGGTCAAGGGCGCCTGCCTGACCATCCGCAAATTTGGCGGCAAGTCGCGGCTCGACATCAGCAAGCTGGTCACCGCAGGTGCGCTCAGCGAGCCGATGCGCGCCTTCCTCGAGGCGGCCGTGCGCGCCCGCAAGAACATCGTCGTCTCGGGCGGCACCGGCTCCGGCAAGACGACGCTGTTGAACAGCCTGTCGCAGTTCATCCCGGTCGGCGAGCGCGTCGTGGCGGTCGAGGACACGTCGGAACTGCAGCTCGACGGCATCCATGTCGTTTACCTGCAATCGCGGCCGAAGACGGCGGAATCCGAGACCAGCGTCACCATCCGCGACCTGGTGCGCAACGCGCTGCGCATGCGGCCCGACCGCATCATCGTCGGCGAGTGCCGCGGTGCCGAGGCAATCGACATGCTGCAGGCGATGAATACCGGCCATGCCGGCTCGATGACGACGGCGCATGCCAATACGCCGCAGGACATGATGACCCGGCTGGAGGTGATGGTGCTGCAGGGCCAGAGCTCGCTGCCTGTGATGGCGATCCGTCAGCAGATCGTCGCCGCCGTCGAGCTCGTCGTGCAGCTCAACCGCCTGGAAAGCGGCCGGCGCGCCGTCACCGAGATATCCGAGGTGATCGGCATCGATCCGGATACCGGCCTTGTCATCGTCGAGCCGATTTTCCATCTCGTCGGCCGCGCCGGCGGCCAGGCAGTGCATGCCTTCACCGGTTACCTGCCGAGCTTCGTCGCCGAGCTCGTCGAGTTCAACGACGACGGCGAAATCGAAAAATTGGACATGTTCGTTTGAGGGGGAAACCATGAATATCAGCATTCTGCAGATCTTTACGGTCGCCCTCGGCGCGGTGACGGCGGGGCTGCTCGTCTGGGGCGCGCCGGTGCGCTGGCCGGCGCCGCTGTTGCGCGCCACCGAACGCGACATCGCGCTCGCCAGCGAGGCGGCCCAGGTCTTCGGGCGCGATGCCGTTCCGCCCTATACGATGATCCTCGCCTACGGCATCACCGCGATCCTCGTCTTCGTGGTGGTCTCGCTGATCTTCGGGCCGATCGCCGGCATAGTCATCGCCATCCCGGTCGCCTTCTTCTTGCCCAAGGCGATCATCCGCTATTTCCTGCAGCGCCGCTGGCTGCAGATCGAATCGCAGCTTCCCTATGCCGTCGACCAGATCGTCTCGGCAGTGCGCACCGGCAAGCCGCTTGCCATCGCCGTCAATGCGGTGGCCGATACCGGCCAGATGCCGGCCTCACGCGAGTTCGAGCGCATCGCCCGCGAACAGAAGCTCGGCATCGGCCTCGTCGAGGCGCTCGACCGCCACGGCCGCAACGTGCCGAGCCTGCACTTCAAGATGGTCGATGCGGCCCTCGGCCTCTTTGCCCGCCAGGGCGGCGACATTTCCGAGCCGCTGACGGAAATGTCGAAATCCTTCAAGGAGATCTGGAAGCTCGACCAGAAGATCACCACCTCGTCGTCGCAGGCGCGCATGAACTTCCGCGTCGTCAATGGCGGCGCGCTGTTCATGATCCTGATGATCTTTTTCGGCCAGCCGGAACTGATCGACAAGGTGTTCGGCAACGCCATCGGCATCGTCATCGCGATCGTCGGCGCCATTCTCTACGCCACCGGCTTCTTCTGGATGCGCTCGATGATGAAGGTGTCGGTATGATGTCTCAAATACCCCTCGCCCCGATCGCCGTCGTCTTTGCCGGCATCACCGCTGCCCTCTTCGTCTGGTGGATTGGCGATCTGCTCGGCAGCATCCAGGTGGTGCGCCGGTCCGCGGGCGGCGATGGCCCGCCGCCGAATATCGTCGACAGCATCGGTATGCGCACGCCTGTCGAATTCGTGCTGACCCATTTCGAGCCGCTGCTGGCCGATTACGGCGCCCAGCTCGAGCAGAAGCTGATCTATGGCGGCCGGCCCTTCGGCGGCGTGACGGGGCGGGAATATATCGCCCTTCTCGTCGTCCTCAGCCTGTTCGGCTTCATCCTGCTCGGCGTGCTGTTCGGCATTGCCAGCGGCAGCGTGATCGGCGGGCTGGTCGCCGGGCTGATCCTCGGCCTGATTCCCGCGATCTATTTCTGGGTCGTCGCCGACGACAAGATGCAGGACCGCAAGGAGCGCATCTCGCGCGAATTTCCCTATTTCCTCGATCTCGTCGTCATGACGCAGCAGGCGCAGGCGACGCTGCCGGAAAGCCTGAGGCTTTATGCCGAGGCCGCACCCGGCACCGTCATGAGCGAGGAGATCGAACAGACGCTGAAGGACGTCGCGCTCGGCACCGGCATGGTCGAGGCCCTGCAGCGGCTGGAGCGCCGCATGACCGCCGAGGAGGTCGTGCGCGTCATCCGTGCGGTGATTCAGGGCGAAGTCGAGGGCAGCAACCGCGTCGAGCTGCTGCGCGAACATGCGCGCGACCTGCGCTTCCGCCGCTGGGAAAAGGCCGACAGGGCCAGTGAAAAGCTGAAAGCCAAGATCGTCATGCCGGCGATGATGATCGTCGTGTCGATCCTTCTTCTGGTGCTGGCGCCGGCAATCGTTGAGATGATGTCGAGTGGGATGTTCTGATCATGGCCTTTTCCTTCTTTCGCGGAAACAAACCAAGCCTGCTGCAGACCGGGCCCGGCGGCCAGAGCCGCAGCCATGTGCTCGACCGGCCGGAAATGTCGATCGGTCGAGCTTCCAACGCCGATATCGTCGTCGACGATCCGTTCCTGGCGCCGATCCATGCGCGCATCGAGCGCCAGAGCGACGGCGGCTTCATCATTCGCCGCATGGGGCTGAACCCGATCATGCTGCGCGGCGAAGCGCTGCTGCAGACGGCCTCGCTGAAAGCCGGTGACAGCTTCCGTCTCGGCAAGGACGTCGAATTCCAGTTCGTCGTCAAAACCGCCGCCAAGGAGGCGCCGAAGAAGGAGTCCTCCAAGGCCGGTGACGACAAGCCGAAGAAGCCGTTGCTCAAGCAGCCGGCCTTCCTCGCCGGCATGGGGGTCGCCTATCTCGCCATCGTCGGCATCATCGGCTACGTCATCCTATCCGACAGCGGCAGCGCGGACGGCGGCCCGACGGCCGAGCGCATCAATGCGGAAGCCGCCCGCATCCCCACATGCATCAAGAATGCCCGGCGCATGCGCCAGGTTTCCGAGCAAAGCTTCAACGGCGCCGTCGGCGGCCGCGTCGGCAGGGATGGCGACGCAACCTATGCCGCCCTTTCGCTGAGCGCCGAACCATCAGACGATGCGGCACTGGCAAAAGCCGCCGAACCGATCGTCGAGGCCTACAAGCGCACGGCGCTTGCCGCCCTTGCCTCGGAAACCCGAGGCAACAACACGCTGGCGCAAAGCCTCTACCAGCAGACCTACGATCTCGTGCCCGACGTCAACTGCTCGGCGGCGCGTTTCGCGCTGCAGCGCCGCGCCGCCACGAAGCCGGTCGCCCGCCGCTGACAGCGGTCCCGCAGCGCTGTTTGCTGACGTTCAAGCCGGGGGACGATATCAAGGACTTGCCGGAATGCGGGCGATGACCTTGATCTCGAAATCGAAACCGGCGAGCCAGTTCACCCCGAGCGCCGTCCAATTCGGATAGGGTAGCTTGCTGAAGATCTCCTGCTTGACCGCCATGATCGTTCCGAACTGGTTCTCCGGGTCGGTGTGGAAGGTGGTGACGTCAACGATGTCATCCAGCGTGCAGCCGGCGGCGCTCAGCGTCGCCTTCAGGTTTTCAAAGGCCAGCCGCACCTGACGTTCGAAATCGGGTTCGGCTGTTCCATCCGAACGGCTGCCGACCTGCCCTGATACAAACAGCAGATCACCGGATCGGATGGCGGCGGAATAGCCGTGCTCCTCGTAAAGAGCGTGCCTTTCGGCAGGAAAGATTGCTTCGCGTTGGGTCATTCTGATCTCTCTTGATGTTGGCAAAGACCGGTGAGCGCGGGGAATGCTTCACAAGCGTGCTCGATTTGATATACGGTACGTATGTGAAATAACTGGCATACGCATCGTATGTCAAGTTAATATACGCTTCGTATGTGAATTGAGGGGTCGAATGGCGAAAACACGCAATGAAACGATGCAGGAAAACCGCGCCAAGCTGATCGCGGCGGCGCGAAAGGCTTTCGCCGAAAAGGGCTACGCTGCAGCGTCGATGGACGAGCTGACGGCTGACGCCGGCCTGACACGCGGCGCGCTTTACCACAACTTCGGAGACAAGCGCGGGCTGCTGGCGGCGGTCGTCGATCAGATCGACACGGAGATGGCGGCGCGCGCTCAACAGATCGGGTCTCGGGCGGGTGACGACTGGCAGGGCCTACTCGCCGAGGGCGCGGCCTATATCGAGATGGCGCTCAATCCGGAAGTCCAGCGCATCGTTCTGCTCGACGGACCAGCGGTGCTGGGTGATCCCTCGCAATGGCCCAGCCAGAACAACTGTCTACAGGTGACCAAGAGCACGGTGGAGCGCCTGACCGCCCAAGGCATCCTCAAGCCGCTCGACGCCGAGGCGGCGGCCCGATTGCTGAGCGGCGCGGCTCTCAATGCCGCTCTCTGGATCGCCGCCAGCGAAAACCCGAAGACCGTGTTGCCGAAGGCGGTCGAGGCCTTTCATGCCTTGGCGGCAGGTCTGCTTTTGGAGCGTTCGTGATCGTCGTGAAAGGTTCTCTCGCCAAACAGAAAGCCCACGGCATAACGGACGCAAAACTTATCGAGCGCGACGAGTCCGTGTGGCCATCGTTTTGTCAACGAGACGAGCGGTCAGATAAGCGAAACACAGGACCACGCTGAGAAATACTAAGAATGCGAGAGGGCCGTTCAATCCAATCGACGCCGCAACCGGCTTGAAGACGCCGATCGCACCGCGGTGCAAGATGTAGACAGGATAGGAAATATAGCCAATCCACGTCGCCAATGTCTCGGCTTTTGCGGGCATCTCCAGAAAGAGGCCGAGCATCACGATGAGCGGGGCCAAGGCCATCGCGAACATCAAGTCGTAGTAAGGCCGCAACACGACAGGAACCGGCGCCGCAATGCAAATCATCAGAAGAAGGCATGGCACAATGGCGACCCAACCCTTCCTCCAGGCGGGCATGCCGCCGAAGAGGCGGCTTATCACCACCCCTGCCGTAAACGAAAACATCACCCTTGGCAGTCCACCGACCGCTGAGGGCCACTCCCAGCCAATATTCAACATGCCGTATTTAAGGCCGACAAAAACCAAACATGCAGCCGAGACCAATGCAACTCCGCAGAGCGCGCGGACGGAGAGCCGAAAAAGCCACAGGGCGAAGACTATATTCACCAGCAGCTCCCAGAACATCGACCATGCCGGGCCGTTGATGGGGAACATTCCTTGCATCGGGTTCGCTTGAAGGAAATACATCGGGCTCGGCAGAAAGAACGTGTTCGCAGTCGTCGACACCAGCAGGTCGATGACACTTTGATTTCTCAGCCCCCAGTTTGTTAGCAGAATGATCTGGACGAGGCCGACCACAATTCCGATGAAATAGAGCGGATAAAGGCGCTTGATGCGGGCCGCCATAAACGACTGGAACAGCAGACCGCGCGAGAGCCGTTTTCCATAAATATCCGCGATAATAAATCCGCTGAGAACGAAGAAAAAATCGACTGCCAGATAGGCCGAAGGCGCATAGCTCTCCCGGAAATGTGTAGCGACAACACAGATAGCGGCAAATCCGCGCATGGCATCGAGCGTGTAGTAACGGCTGCGCTCGGCAATCGAGACTCCTACGTCGTCCATCGCCGATGGCGAATAACCGCGGTCGAGGCTAGTCATCTTATGGATTATCCTATTGCGCGTTGCGTCTGAGGGGCGTTCGGATGCGGTGGATGAGAACGTCACCAAAGCGACGTTCTGATAATTTCAGATGACGGCTTGAGCACCAGATCCCTCAAATCGCGACACAGGTCTATGCGGGTATGGCCTGGAAATCATGCAGGGTTGGCAACCGCACCCCTGTTACTCTTGCGCTGCCGTGCCTGCTTTATACTGCCGATCAAGACATTTAAACGAGCTCTGCACAGAACGAATATCAGACCGCAGTAAGCCATGCCGCCTGCCAGGATTTCCACGGCCAAGCGTGGATACGGGGACCAATGAATGAGCAATTCATGGAGGAGGAAAATGACTGCAACCATTCCTGCAGAGGCCATGGTAGGCCGCAGGAATTGCGCCAGATATGCCGGGATACTCAGCTCTATATGCTGCGAAACCTTCCAGCTGGTGATCGGCCAAAACAACAGAACTTCGATCATGATGGCGAAAACGATTGTCGTGACGCCGTAGGGATAGAGAATTGCGATCGTCAGGAGTGTGAGGAGGTTTCGTGCCAGCTGGTAGTAAAACCACCAATCCATCTCTCCTTGGCTCTTGATCAAGGATGCCTGCACGTAGCCGATCCCGGCCATCAATCCTATGACGCAGTAGAACCGAACCGGCCAAACGGCCGCGATCCAATGTGCACCGAAAATTGTCGTGATCGCATCATCGGCGACGGCAGCAAGGCCTATGAAGACGGGGTAGGAAACCAGAGCGCAGCCAAACGTCGCCATGAGAAATGCTTCTCGCACTTTCTTCGGATCGGCCCGCAATGAAGAAAGCAAGACGTGCGTGACGGATGTTAAGCCCCCGGCGATGACGTTGTTGATCATATCGAACAAACGCTTGGAAAAATTATAGATCCCGAGCGCTGATGGGCTCAAGAGCACCCCGATGAGCAGGTTGTCCAAGCTCATTGTCTGTAAAAACCGAGTGCCGGATGCAAAAAACCCATAGTGAAGGAGCTCGTTGAGGCTTGCTCTTTTCAGGTGAAGCCCGGGCCGCCACCCGGCGCCCCAGAAAGCGGCGCCGCATGATGCCGCTGTGGCCGCGATCTGCGCAATCGCAAGCCCCCACAAGCCGAAACCCGCGAGAACCAAAACAAGGCAAATGCAGGCAGAAGTGATCGTCGCAATCACAGTGCGGACGGCTACCAGATGAAACGACATCTTCCGATTGACAATTGCATTCGGAACGACGGCCGTGAAGTCGAAGAAAACCTTCAATCCCATGATGTAAATCAGGGGTGTGATTTGCTCATGCCCCACATAGGCCGCGATTGGCGAAGCGGCGATGCACAAAGCACCATAGATCAAAAATGAAAAAGCGAGCGAAAGCAGGAATATCGTATCCAGATGGCTGCGCCTGATTTCGGCTTTTTGGATGATCGCTTCGCCAAATGCCGTCGGTCCAAAGCTGCCGGCAAACGACACGATGCTGAAGGCCAGCGCAACAAGGCCGAAATCCTGAGGCTGGAGAACGCGAGACGTCACCACAAAGACTGCGAAGGTCAGGACTGTCGGAATAAGCGTGCTCAGCGCCGACCAGAAAGCACCCGTAACGGCTGCGGCGGATCGGTTCTCACTGACATGGCTGAACAGAATATCGTCGTCTCGTAAAACCGACAAAGTGAACTCCTACCGGGAATCAGACTATGGAGGGTTGAGGTATTAGATCTGGGGCCGGAACAGCGGGACTTGGATGCATGGGTTTACTCGACTTGTACCAAGTTCCTCCCAGCTTATACGGCAGGCGAGACATTGCTGCCAAAAGCTCACCGGCATTTGTCGCCTTCTCCACCAGAGGGCTATCGCCAGTCTGGCTACCGATGACGTCGTGCAGATTGCTTCCGTCCCTCGCAACCGCGATATGCGGCTTATTCAGCAAAAGACAGAGAATATGACCGTGCAGATGGTTGGTGATGATCCGTTGTGCGCCGGAGAGGATCTTCACGCCGTAATCGACATATCGAGCCGCGACATCCTGACGATGCTGGGCGATCATCTCTGTGCGGCTAAAGCCATGCCGCAACGCCGACTTGACGACGCTCGACTTGCGCATGCGCGACAAACTGTTCGGACCGTTGATCCAATTGGTAAGAGGTCCGTCAACGATCGCTCGCGCTTTCGCTATATCGACCTCGTCCTCTCCGAGAGGCTGCATGACATATAATACCCGGAGAGGATCGGCTTCGAACGGTTTCAGCGCTCCCATGCCGAATGCCGTGTCCGGGCCGGCCTCGACATCACAATCGAAGTTGGCTTTCGCCAGCTCGAAACTCTGACGATCGCGCGTCATGCAAAAAAAATTGCGATGCCTTCCGATCGTACGTTTCGCATATTCCTTGAGGGACTCGTTTGCGAAATGGATCGTTTGCGGCATCTGGATGATCGTTCGATCCGGATATTTCCACATCAAACGGTAGCGAACATCATCCCTGCCCGCCTGCGCGTCACCAAGGTCGGCTCCACCGCAAATGAATATTGGAGCGTCACCTGGTGTTGTTTTTATCTCATCTATACTTTGCGTTGCGCTGCCCGTCAGCACCGGCAGGCGCCCCGTTACTTCGCGCAATACTATCGCCAATCCAAGCCAACTCGCGTGATGGCCAGGATCTTTATTTGATGGAAAGTTTATTAAAACGTAAGGCTGTCCCCGGCTTACAAATTTCCTTACTATTTCAATCAACTTTTCTTTTTGTCTTCGTATTACAACTTCGCCGAGGTGATGCATATACTCAACTTGTATTTTCAAAACTCAAACAGCAATTACAACCGCGATTCTGAAGAGTCAATTGGAGGATGAATTACTTTTAGGTCATAGTTAAGTGGGCAAATTGTCTCACTTCTTGGCCACCAGCGATCACGAGGTTCGATCGTCGCGCCTGGGCTTGGCAAATGCCCGTGACGCGGGCGAGCGGCTCCTGAGGAATGGTCGTGGATGACGAAGTGTTGATCAGACGGGACCGTCGAAGATGGAGATCAGGGAGAGCGGCGCGGCTCTCAACGCTGCCCTCTGGGTCGCCGCGAGCGAAAACCCGCAGAGCGCGCAGCCGAAGGCGGTCGAGGCCTTTCATGCCTTGGCGGGAGGCCTGCTTTTGGAGCGTTTGTGATCTAATTCACAGTGATCGTTCGAAAAGAAGCTCATTGTCCTTTTCGCCGACGTGTTCCCAACCAGCCGCGCGATAAAATCTCTCGGCTCGGGTGTTTCGATCGGTGGTGAGCCAAGCGCGTCCGATGCCTGCAGACTTGAGACAGGCACAGGCTTCGGCCAGCAGGATCGAGCCGATCCCGTTTCTTTCAAATCCGGGAACCACAAAAAGCGCCCAAATGTTTCCGTTGCGTGGGTCGGCCGCAGAAAAGCCGACGACCTCGCCGTTCTCTTCCCAAACGGCCACTCCCGGATTGGCTACATACAAATCGTAATCATCATCGGTAACCTTTGTGGGGTCGCTCAACATGTTTTCGACGACTGAGGAACAGACAGCTTTCAGCGCCAAGAGGTCACTCGGAACCGCTTTTCGGAGCATGCAATGATCTCTCGATATGTTGCGAAGGCTTGCACAATGCCTCTTAGCGGCCATCGGTTCAATGACCGCTCTCAGTACAAAGCGGACGCGATCCGCTGACTGCTCTCGGCCCGAAGCGGTCATTGGGCGTCGCAGAAATTTAAATTTTCCGCGACACCTCATGGATGAGAAGATGCCGAATAGGCTCCCGATTCACAAATTCTGCCTCTACATGTTTTAGAACATGGCGCTGCCCTGCGAATGGCACCATTTCCATCGCCTCCGCGAATGATACCCACTGAAATTCGCTGTGTTCGTCGTTGAGAAAAACTGGCTGCTCGGCATCCACAATGCCGACGAAGACGGGCAGCATACTGATGGCATTGCGATCAGCCTCATAGAATTGCTCGCAGATATCTGCGGAATAGAGAAAGTCGCAGATCAGGCCCGTCTCTTCACGGACCTCTCGTAGCGCAGTTTCCCAAGCTTTCTCGCCGTCCTCGATGCCGCCGGCTACCTGGCACCACTCACCAATCAACGTGTGATTTCTGCGTAAAAGCAGCACCTCATGTCGAGCAGTTCTTTTGCGGATGACGACGACCGATACAGCAAAACAACGGATTGGAATTTCGATCATGAGCCTCTCCGCCAAAGTGATCCGCTGGATCTGTCCGTCGGCATAATAGGAAGTTCGGCAACGCGCACAACGTTCGCTATTGGCGCATTCCAGCCGAGGCCGGTCTTCCGCCCTCGGCCCGAAGCGGACGTTCGAAGTCCTCTGACCTTTCGGGGCCGACAAGCCGTTGATGCCAGTCAGCCATCCCCGCACGTTCTCTTATCGCATCGTGGGCTTCCGTCATCGCGTCACTATTCGGGGCTACGCCTTCGAGGCGGCATCATCTGCTGGCGACAAGCACCCCTGCCCCGACCATCAAAGCTCCAGCGCCACGGTTGAGGATGCCGATCTTTTTCGGATCGGTCAGTGCCGTTTTCGCTTTATAGCCGATGAGCACATGTCCTCCGACTACGACCACCTCTATCAGGGCTATGACCGCCAGCAGTTCCACGGTGTCGGGGATGGTCAGTGGCCGGATGCCCAAGACGCCCGGCAGTAGCGCCAGATAGAAAATCGGCATTTTGGGATTGGAGATATTGAGAAGAAAACCCGTAATGAACAGGCGGATCAGGCCGCCCCTCATCACACGAGGTTTGATGTTCGGCTTCGAACGCCACATCGTGACCCCTGTGTAAATCAGGTAGATAGCGCCGACATATTGGATGAAACGCAGATTTTCGTTCATGTATTGAGCAATGGCGTTGAAGCCGATGGCCGAGAAGATGACGAACAGGAAGATGCTAAAAACGACGCCGCCCCCGTAGGCGACGCCCTGCGCCGGGCCGCTGGACACGGTCTTCGACAGGATCGTCAGGTTGTCAGGGCCAGGGCTTGCCGCGAATACGAAGAAGGCCAAGCTAAACGTCAGAACTGTTTGTAGGTCCATCATGCGCTCCTTTGCTCCGTTAACTCGTCGAACTTGCAATATCCGCCTTGAAAGTACTCCGCTCCTATCTGCTTGTAGCGCTCAGCGGGCGCATTATTACGTGTAAAAAATTCTAGAATCAACACTTATGGTTGCGTATAAATTCGTCAGGAGGTGTGCTGAAATTAGGCAGTACGTCTGATTTATTTGCTGCTCCTGCGATCAATTGGCGGCGGGGCAAGTATGAAGCACAGGAAGCATTGACACTCCGGTGCAACGCCCGACCGACCAGAGGCGCTCTCCACTCGCAACTGTCCCAAATTAACCCATAATTTAGCATTCGCTTGCATGCGCGGACTTCGATGCTACCGTCGACGCCATCGTGGGGGATCGCGTATGACAATTGAAGAGCTGATCGATTTACAGGAAGCAGGCTCGAGGGCGCGGGTGCTCGGACTGAAGGCTCACGAGAACCCATACCTCGCGGCCCATAGGATGCCGACCGGTGATAGCGCTGCTCTGGGGGATTGGCTTGCGCGTCACGACGCGTGGAAGTTCGGTTGGGAAGCGGAGGACGCCAGCCGTGAAGGTAGAATTGTGACTCACTTCAAAGAGCTGATCTCGATTGCCAAACGAGGTGCGCTCGATGCGTGACGTTGTTAATTTTGGCTACGATGCCTGAGTTAAACGCCAAGCGTCGTGTTCGGGCGCTGGTGAAACAATGCGACATCACCCTCGAAGCAGCCCGCGATCCGTTGTTTCTCAGCAGGAAACATAGACGGCCAGCGGCTGTCATAAATTGAGTTTTTGCTGGTTACAGCCATCGTTGCTCCTTGAAGCAAACCTTACCCTTTTGTGACATAGTTCACCAATCGACCCGGGACCGCTATTTCCTTCACAACGGTCCTGCCGGCAAGCAAAGTCACCACCTCAGGCTCTGATCGAGCTGCCGCCAGCAAACCCTCCCCCAGATCGGACGCCGCTCGGAAACGGTGACGAACCTTCCCGTTGATCTGCACCACGTACTCGCGCATCTCCTCCTCCGCCAATTCAGGATCGAAACTTGGCCATGGAACGAAAGCCAGTGTCCCTTCATGACCAAGCTTGCTCCACAACTCCTCGGCAATGTGAGGAGCGAACGGGGACAACAATAAAATCAATGTCTCGACGACCTCGCGCGGCCGCTCGGTCGCTGCCACAAGGGCGTTAGACAATTCCATCAGACGGGCGATGGCCGTGTTGAAGCGCATGGCTTCTATATCTTCGGTGACGAACTTCACCGTCTGATGGCGCAAGCGCAGCAGTTCCGAACCAGGGATGGCGTCCCGCACGGCTGGATGCAGTCCATCAGCCTCATCACAGACCATGCGCCATGCTCGATCCAGGAACCGGCGCACACCCTTCACACCCTCCGTCTGCCAGGGTTTGGTTCCGTCCAGTGGCCCCATGAACATCTCGTAAAGCCGCAGCGCATCAGCCCCATATTCGTCGACGACGTCATCAGGGTTGACGACGTTCAAACGCGACTTGGACATCTTCTCGACGGCGCGATGGACCTCGACCGAGCCCGCAAACCATCGTCCGCCCTTTTCGGTTACGGAAGACGGCTCGTAATATCGGCCAGCCACATCCCGATAGGAGTGGGCGAGGATCATTCCCTGATTGAACAGGCGCTGAAATGGTTCTTCGGTCGATACGACCCCGATATCGTAAAGCACCTTGTGCCAGAAGCGAGCGTAGAGCAGGTGCAAGACGGCATGCTCCGCCCCGCCGACGTAGATATCGACGGGCATCCAGTAGCGTTCGGCCTCATGCCCCACCAGTTCACGCTTATTGTGGGGATCGAGGAACCGCAAATAGTACCAGCATGAGCCGGCCCATTGCGGCATCGTGTTGGTCTCCCGCCTTGCCGGGAGGTCGGTGCCAGGCACCGTCGTTTGCACCCAGTCCTCCGCCCGGGCGAGTGGCGGTTCTCCATCAGCCGTCGGTGCATAGTCATCCAATTCCGGCGGCAGCAGCGGCAGGCATTCTTCAGGCAAAGGCACCACCGAACCGTCGGCCAGATGCAGCACCGGAATCGGCTCACCCCAATAACGCTGACGCGAGAAAAGCCAGTCCCGCAGGCGATAGGTGACCTTCGCTTTACCTGCCCCGTTGGCCTGCAGCCAGGCAACCATCGTCTGCCTGGCTGCAGGCGCGTCCAGGCCATCCAGAAAACCGGAACCGACCATCCGCCCATTGCCCTCGTAGGCCACGCGCTCGACGTCCTGGTCGCTCTCGATCACGCGCGTGATCGGCAGGCCGTGAGCAACAGCAAAAGCATGATCACGCGCATCATGGGCTGGAACCGCCATGAGGGCACCAGTGCCGTACCCACTCAGAACATAATCTGCCACCCAGATCGGCAGCCGGATCCCTGTTGCCGGATTGACTGCGTAAGCACCCGTGAAAACGCCGGTCTTTTCGCGTCCTGCATCGGCGCGCGACGTCTCATCTAGGACTGCAGACTGCTCAACATAGCTTTCCACCGCAGCTCGGGCCTCCCCCGTCACGATAGCAGGCAGCAACGGATGCTCCGGCGCGACGACGATATAGCTCACACCAAACAGGGTTTCGGGTCGTGTTGTGAAGGTCACGATCTCCGTGCCGCCAGGATCGACAGTAAAGGCAATCTCGGCTCCTGCCGAACGGCCGATCCAATTGCGCTGCATCGCCTTCAGGCTTTCTGGCCAATTGAGATCATCCAGGCCATCCAACAACCGGTCGGCATATGCGGTGATGCGCAGCATCCATTGACGCATCTGACGGCGGACCACCGGATCGCCGGTCTCGACGTAGCGCCCATCTTTGACTTCCTCGTCGGCGAGCACGGCATTCTGAGCCGGACACCAATTGACCGCCACCTCGGCCTGGTACGCAAGACCCCGCTCGAACAGCTTCAGGAAAATCCACTGCGTCCACCTGACATAGTTGGGATTGGTGGTGGCGAGTTCGCGGCTCCAGTCGTAGGAAAAACCCAGTCGTTGCACCTGGCCGCGAAACGTCTCGATATTGCGCTTGGTCGTGATAGCCGGATGAACGCCTGTGCGCATCGCATGGCGCTCCGCTGGCAGGCCGAAGCTATCCCATCCCATCGGGTGCAACACACTGAATCCGCACATGCGCTTGTAGCGGCACAGGATGTCAGTCGCCGTATAACCCAGGGGATGGCCGACATGCAGACCAGCGCCTGACGGATACGGAAACATATCGAGTGCATAGAATTTCGGCTTGGTCGGCTCGAACTCCGCTCGAAAGATATCGTGCTCGGCCCAATAGGCCTGCCATTTGGGCTCAATGGCCCGTGGATCGTAGGGCATGCGCCGCTCCTCGCGCCGACCAACTCATTGGTGGCGTCTTTTGAATGTGGCTCGCTTTTAAGGATGTCAGGAGCAGCTACGGCTGCCGGTACTGCGATGATTTCCGGCAGCCGCCGCTAAGTCGACATGCATGCGAATTCGCCAGCCGCAGCCGCGCTTCGACGGTGATTGAATGATGAGGCGAGGAAGACGTTCCAACGTCCATGGATGACGACCCAGGCAGATGAAATGAAAGGCAAATAGCAGGATTGACCCGGCTCCAGTCAGGAGGCCGGGTTGGTAAGTCGTGCGCCGAGAATACGCACGCGTGCTGCTTTGCTCGCGAAGGTCATCATTAACTAATGAATGCCCTATATGATTGCTTCTGCCAAGAGTGTATCCCTTGACTACAGCCGGATACATAGATCCACCCGTCGCATGGTGGTGTCTACATCTGTCAATCCGGCCATCGATCCGCTGGCCTACCTGACGGCCATGCAGTTGGGCCAGCGGCAACGGCCACACTCCGGTTTTTTTAAGTGCTCACGATGACTGCCGTCATCCCAACCGTCCCCTCGATGTGCTGATCGCCAAATACTATGATCACCTCCCACTCTATCGCCAGTCAGAGATTTATGCTCGGGAAGGCGTCGATCTGAGCCGTTCAACTATGCCAGACTGGATCGGCAGCCAGCACATTGCTGGAGCCGCTGCTGGTGAAGCTTCAAGAGCATGTATTCGCGGGTCATCGACGTCATGGCGATGATACAGTGTTCCTGTGCTGGAGCCTGGAAGGGACAAGACCAAGACTGGCCGACTGTGGACCTATGTTCGCGACGGTCGGCCCCACGGTGACACGACACCACCGGCAGCCTGCTACTTCTTCAGTCCGGATCGTAAGGGGCAACATCCCAAGCAGCAATTGGCCACCTTCTCTGTTCGCCGGATCAGAAAAAGGCGGAGAACGGGCCGCCGCCATCCTGTCACTGATCGAAACCGCAAAGCTCAATGGTCTCGATCCAGAGGCCTATCTGCGGGACATCCTTACCCGCATCGCCGATCATCCCATCTACACAATCGGTGAGCTATTGCCATGGAACACCGCAGCTAACTGAATCTAACCAGGAAAGCGCTGGTCGCAACGTCGGGCAAAATTGATTACGAGCGCGGCGTCTTTCTCAGCAATAGCGGCCAAGGAATCTACATGCTTCTGCATGTAGGCTTCTGCATCGCTTTTAGGTCGATGAGATTGTTCGAAAATGCCTTCAGCCTGGACAGCTAGCTTATCGAATTTTGTTTGGTAATCTCCGGCTTTGTTGGCATCTCCGGCTTCCTGATAGACCTTAGCCATGATCGCAAAGGCCGCTCCACACTGGAAAGGATGCTCGTTTGTATTCGGTCCAAGCTCCGCCGGACCCTGGCCGTAACTCGGCGTTGCCAGAGTCCCGACCAAAAGCAAAACAATCGCACGCACCACAAGCTCAACCTCTTCACGCCGGAGCTGTTATCGTAGCATTACAGCCTCAGGAAACGCCATCATGCACTTGGAAAACCAGTTAACCGGACGCTTACTCGCCGATTATCCGATCAACCGAATTGACGCCTTGTTGCCGTGAAACATCACACCGGAGCCCTGATTTGATCATTATCGACTTTATTTTTGAGGTGATTGGCTACACTACCGCCAGGCTCGTGTTGCCGCTCATCACCGGCGGGAAGGTGCGCGTGCAAGCCATATCCTCGACCGAGACGGGATTTAACTGGCTGGGCTTCAAACGCGTCCCCGATGGCTCACTGATCTGCCAAGCTCCTATGGCAGGATGGATCGGTTTGATCCCGTGGGTGGTTGTGGTCGCCGTTCTTATCCTCACAATCGCATAGCCGTCACCACCGGACGCTTACTTCCTATCCGCGTTCGTTGTGAAAGCTATGTCTAGCGGAAAACTGCTAAGCAAGCTTTCCCAAACAGCTTCAACCTGTCTACTTTCGCAAGGCGGGCTTGTAACTGTCTGTCGTGGGACAGGCATCTCGACCAGTCCTCGGGATGAATTGGGCATGTTTCAGCCCACGGACGGGGGATTCGAGAACTCCACACTCAGTGCGGCCTGGATATTCCGCAGTCGCCGTATGCAGAAGGCGATCACCGGACGTTGCCAATACCAAAAGTTGTACTATTGTCTGTCCCGCACGAGAAAACCTGATGGTGGTTATGCCGGTAGTAACTCGACATCTCATTGATCGGGGTGACGGAGCCACGGTCGAGCTCTTTCAAGCTCAGGTCGCAAGCGAAACGCCCGCAGGCGCAATCCTGTTTGTCCACGGCAACCAGGGTGGCCGTCTGCTTGGAGGGATAGAGGCGGTCGATAGCGGCGCGTTGCTTCGGTTCTGTTCTGGTTTGAATATCACTGCGGCGGCAGTCTCGCAGCCCGGTTTTGGGGCGTCAGATGGGCCTCCAGATTTCTGCGGTCCCAAAACTCAGCAGGCGATCATTGCGGCTCTCGGCTTCCTGAGGGAACAGCCTTCCGTCGACCCTAGCCGAATGGTCCTCTATGGAAACAGTCGTGGCGCCGTTGCATCGGCAATGGTTGCCACCCAGATTTCTGATCTGCGAGCAGTCATTCTCTCGGGCGGCGTCTACGATCTTGAAGTCGCTTATCACGCGAGTTCAGACGGTTTGCGGTGGGCTATCGAGAAGGAGGCGGGCCTGTCGAGAGAGGCCTTTCTGGCTCGCTCTGCGCTGCATTACGCGCCCGAAGTTCGGTCGGAGACGCTGTTGCTGCATGGAAAGCATGACGACCGTGCGCCGGTTGCCCATGCTGAACTGTTCTCAAAAGCTCTATCCAATGCAGGCGTCCCGGTGACGCTTCACATGTTTGAGTGTGGGCATCAACAAGGAGCCACGTGCAGGAAGCTCTCCGCCCCTTCCTGAAAAGGATGTTCCATCCCATCGTGACCTATCACTAAGGCGGCGCGTAGCTTCGGCTTCAGATTGTCGCCAGGAAGGTCGCAACATCCGAGCGGCTGGACAGCCTTACCTTTTGCAACGGATGCTCCTCGAAAAAACGTTGATGTGCGTCGAAGGAATTCATGTGGTTCTTCCGAAGACGGTAACCACGCGTGTATTCCAGCAATTCCTCGAACTGTTCCACGGTCCCGCCGCCGGTCTGGCCTCGTTGCAGAAGGTTTGAAATACACTCATCGTCAGAGACGTCGAGCCAAATGAGAGTTGTCACACGCGTCATCACCTGCCTGAGGATCGAACCGTAAATACCCTCCATCACCCAAGAGCTGTTGCCAGCAGCCTGGGTCACCAGTCGGTCGCGCTCATCACGCGGACGCTCTCCGGCAAAATTCGGTAGCCAATGAAGATCGTCGAGATGAACTGCTGGGATTTGCAATTTATGGGCTAGTTGCCCGGCCAGCCAGGACTTGCCACTTCCGCCATTGCCTACGATGAATATTCTGTCCATCTCTTGTCCTGCTTCAATGAGGGTAGATTGCTGATGGGCTTCAAACATGAAGCCGATCGGTGAACTTTATTGCATCGAATCCGAGTTGAGTGGTCTCAGCCCCGAAGCTTGCCTGGCTGGAAGGCGAGAACGATCAGCACCGCTGATCGCCGGCAAGCGAACCTGACTGACGCATCATCGAGCCCGCGTCGCCGCCAAATTGCCGCCAGCTCGTTCAGTTCGAGAGATACTCGTGCAGGAATGCCTTCACTCTGATGAAGGACTGCTCGGCAGCAGGCGCGTTATATTCTTCCCGATGACCGAATGCCGTCTTTGCCACTGTGACGTCTGGAGCATCGAAGGCATGGTACGCACCTGGATAGATATCGAGTTCGATCGGCGGACCTTTGCCACTGATGTGAGAAACCCTCTGCCGACACCTTTCGGCTGGGCTCCAATCGTCCACGTCGCCAATGAGGATCAAAGTTGGCACCGTCGCATCGCCCTCGTGGGGAGCGCAAACCGGATAGTACCCGACTGCAGCCTCGAACTTCCGATCCATGAACTGTTCGTTGCCCTCGGCTTTCGTGGCTTCCAGCGTCGCGATGCCACCAGCGGAAAAGCCCATCAGCCCCACATGTCGGGCATCAACGAAGGTGTATGTTGATAGGAAATCGAGAGCCCCGTAGGCATCGAATACCCGGTCAGGAAGATAGCTCTCACAGGTGTTGTCGATGTTGCGGGTCGTGAAGCTGTCGACCACAAGCACGACATATCCCCATGAGGTCAACCGCTGCGGCCAGTAAGTCTTGACGTTCTCATGGATACCGCCACAACCGTGCATGACGACGATAGCCGGAAAGGGACCATCTCCCTGTGGTCGGCTTAGATATCCCAGCAAGTGCGTGACTTGGGCCTGCGGGAGACTGACACCTTGTTCCCTTGCCTTGCGTTCCAGAAATGGACTTGGCTTTACGACTGCGCTGTCAAATCGCACCAACTCGTCGGCGTGAGCCGAAGGGTCAGGCTGCACGATAGCGATGAGCAAAAGTCCGAAAACAAGCTTTGTGATTTGCATTGAGTTGCTCCGCTGGGAGACAGGCAGTTGATCAAACGCTATCCACAACCGATCATCATCTAGATGCGGAAACTTCGACGTCCATAGGCTTTAAAGCGGCGCGGCAAATAGTCGCCTTCAATGATTATCCCCAGGCGTAAGTCCGGAGCCGGGGACAGAGCTCAAGGCTAAACCTTACGAGCGACATCGGCCTTGGCCGAGCGTCGTCAGCCAAACCGTCCCATCAGGAAATCGATCACCGTCCGCAACATCGCTGTCGGCCGCCGGTTCGGCGCATAGACGAGGTGCATCGGGACGGGCTTGTAGGACCACTCCGGCAGTACCCGTTCAAGCCGTCCTTCGGTGATATCGGCGGCGAGCAACAGTTCCGGCTGAAGCGCAATTCCCGCGCCGCTGAGTGCTGCCATGCGCAGCGCCGCTCCCTGGTTGGTCGAGAATTTTCCGGAGATCAACACATCGCGCAGTTCGCCGCCCGGCCCGACCAGGTGCCAGCGATCCTGCATGCGCCAATAGGAGTGGCCGAGGCAGAGGTGGTTCGCCAGAGCCTCCGGCGAGGCCGGCCGGCCATGGCGGGCAAGATAGTCCGGCGAGGCAGCGAGAATCCGCCGGTAGGGCGTGAGCGGGCGGGCGACCAGGCCGCTGTCGGCGAGCGGGCCGATGTGGATACCGAGCTCGAACCCCTCGCCGACGAGATCATGGACATTGTTGTCGAGCGACAGTTCGATGCTGACGTCGGGATAGGCGTTCTGGTAATCGATCAGCGCCGGCACCAGGACTTGCGTGCCGAAGCTGACCGGCGCCACCAACCGAAGCCGGCCGCGCGGCGCCGATTGCAGTTCGCTCGCCGAAGCCTCGGCCAGCGCCACTTCGGAAAGTGCGCGTTTGCAGCGCTCGTAATAGAGCTGGCCGACCTCTGTCAGTTGATGGCGCCGCGTGGTGCGATGGATCAGCTTCGCCCCGAGCCGGGTCTCGATCGTCTTGATGTGCTTGGCAACCATGGCAGGCGACACTTGCGCGATCTCCGCGGCCGCCGCGAAACTGCCATTGTCGATGACCCTGACGAACATCGCCATGCCGGCCAGCTTGTCCACGATTGCCTACCTGTTGGTTTCGAATGACGATACCAACAGCTTATTTATCAACTCAGGAATTTACAACATGGTCGTCATGCCCGCGCCAAGACGACGGACATCACCAACCTGACCAAGGAAGAGACCATGCCCATTCTTCACCTGCAGATGCATCCCGGCCGCACCGACGATCAGAAACGCGCCTTCGCGCGCGAAGCAACCAAGGCCGCCGTCGAAACCCTCGCGTGCCCGCCGGAATCGCTGGAAATCCTGATAACGGAGATCGCCAAGGATTCCTGGGCGGTCGGCGGCAAGCTGAAATCCGAGGCCTGACAGACGACCCGCTATGCCGAAGGCTCGAGCTGCGGGCCGCCGCCGCCATGGTATAGGACGGGGAGCCGGCCCTCGGCTCCCTGCTGAATGTGAAGGGCGGCCGGTGATTTTACTGGCCGCCGCCACTCCACCGCACGCAAGCCTTTGGACAGCCGACCTCACCGGGGAGTTTGCTTTTGGTCCATCTGAGCCATGGCGGAGTTCGGTCCTAAGCGGACCTTTCGGTGTCGAAGGCGAAGGCTGCTTGGCGTCCTCAAAACAGACGTAGAGCCAAGCGGTGGCTTGAAAGCGGACAACGCATCGGAGTGGCGAGGCGGCATGTTTGCATCAAAAGCGGATTTTAGGTTGAACGTGGTTGCATCTCTGATGCCTGCGCCTGTTTTTGGCCCTGTGTCCACCGGGTCACTCGTTCGCAAGCACTGTCTTTGCAGATGCAAATTGGCGATCATAGAAAATCCGAACCGACAGAACGACGCCGGCGATCAGGACGACAACCCCAGCGACTTCGATCGGAGTTGGCCAGCGGGCATGCACGACAAGTCCGCCGATCACGCCGAAGGCAGTCTCTGAGACGATCAATTGCGCGGCCAAGGCAACCGGCAGGCTGCGGGAGGCGATATTCCAGGCCCAGACGCCGCCTACGGTGGCCAGCAGCGCGAGAGTTGTGCCCCAGACATAGAGGTTGCCGGCAGCGCTCCAGCCGAATCCCAATATAGGAAGCCGGAAGAGGTCCATCGCGGCACCGATGGGATAGAAGGCCAGCATCAAGACGCCGCCGCCCACCAGTATCAGCGCCGACCACACGCCGGAGGGCATGTCCGGCCGTGCGGCGAGTGCCGCCTGATTGGAAAGCGCGAACCAGACCCAAAGGCCCACGGCAGCAAGCGCCAGCGGCACGCCAATCCACAATGATTGCACAGAAGCCAATCCTTCGGCTGTGAATGCCGTGCCATTGATGAGAACAAGGCCGACCAGCACCAGTGCCAGTGGCACCATGAGGGATCGCCATGGCAATGATGCCTGTCGCTGATTGCCAATGACCATCAATACGATTGGTACCAGCCCGAGAAAGGCCGGGGCGATGACTGGGCCGGCAAAGAGGGCCGCTCCGGTCACTGTCAGGAAGTAACCGACATAGCCGACGAAGGCGAGCCAGATGGCTTGCAGACAGTTTCGAAGCGTGAGGTGGCGCATGACACCCTTCTCGGAAAACAGAATGTAAAGCCCGACGAGTGCCGAGACGACGTGACGGATGAGGGCAAAATCAAAGGTGGAATAGTCACCGATGATGAAGGGCACGACGAAATTGAGCGAAAAGGCAAAGGCCGCAAAGAGAGCGGCCGACACGCCAACATAGAAAAGTCTGTCCATATGCTCACCCCTTTTGACGTTGCGTCACCGAGCTCTGGTCTCCGCGACGCCGAGTATGCCGTTTGGCAGTCAAGCGAAATGCTTGATCGAATGGATAAAATTTACCGGCCACGCGCCCTGGTCGGTAGCCGGGGAAAATGAGAGCCAGCCTCTCGATACGCATCACCCGGATCATGAAACGGTGCAGAATCGCAGGGGCCGCGATGCGTGTGCAACGCTTCGAAGCGATCATCGCTGCTTCATCGGGATGGGATTCACGCAGACGGCCGTGCCGCCTCTTCAGGAGAGCCGATTTCCCGCCGCAACTGCTCAGACCGGGCGAACTTCGGCAAGCCGCTTGACTGCATACTCGTCCCGCCAGCAGACGGCGGCTTCGCAACCAGGGATACCGCCGCCTTCATCTGTGCAGCGCACGGGAATTGTGGCATAACTGGGCCATGGCGATACATGTCTTGGCGGTCCATCGCGACACGGTCGGGACGGAACAGGCGGCGGGCGGTTCGCTTGCAGCCGCCTATTCCGTGGGGGTTTTCTGCTGGCTGCTGTCGGCCGGCGTCTATATCGCCGCGAAATGGGTCTCTTCGGAGATGCCGCCCTGGGCGCTTTGCTTCTGGCGCGTGCTGATCGCCTGGGCGATCCTGATGCCCATCGTGTACCGGCATTTCGGCGCCATGGTCGCGCTGGTGCGGGCTCGCGGCCTCGAGCTGCTCGCCATCGGCGGTGTGGGGCTTGGCGTCTGCCAGGGCCTGATTTTTGTCGGCCTTGAACATGCCGATGCCACGACCGCCGGCATCATCATCGCCCTGATCCCGATCATCACCATGATTCTTGCCCGTTTCATTCTGGCTGAGCCGATGGGACGCTGGCAGGTGATCGGATCGATCCTCGCCTTTTTCGGGATCGTGGTCATCATCGTCAAGGGCAGCCCGGCTGCGCTCTTGCGTCTCGACCTCAATCCCGGGGAGTTGTGGATCGTCGCTGGCGCGTTCTGTTTCAGCCTCTATACCGTCCTGCTCCGCCGGGCGAAATTCGATGTGAATCGCCTTGCGCTCCTCGTGCTGCTCCTCGGTGCAGCGGTGCTGACGGCGCTGCCCTTCTACCTGTTTGAGCTTGTCTCCGACGAGCGCTCGACGCTGAATGCCAGCGGCCTTATCGCGCTCGGCTATGTCGCGATCCCGGGTGGCGCGGTTATGTATTATCTCTTCAATCGCAGCATCGAGGCCCTGGGTGCGGCGCGGGCGGGCGTGCTGCTTTACATCCAGACGATCTTTATCGCCGTGCTCGCCTACCTGTTCCTCGGCGAACAGTTGCAACGCTATCATCTCGAAGGCGCGGCACTCATCGTCGCCGGCTTGCTTCTCATCATCTTGCTGAAGCCAACGACCAGAGCGGAGGCGACCAAAGCCTGAGTACGAACGCAATGGCTTTCCCAATGACCGCTTCTCAAACCTGTGCCATGTCCGCTTTCGGAAAAAGGAAACAGGTGGTTCTATGAGCAATATGGGGCGCAATGCGACCGGGTGTTGTCCCGATCCTGCGCTTGGTTTACCCAAGTCTCAATCGGGTTGATCGAGGGTGCCGCGAGTGGGATGGGAAGCACTGGAGCTGTGGGGCAAGGACGCGGTTCGCATCGAACGGCTGGCTGGCGGGGTCGCCAATGATGTCTGGAGCGTGCACATCCACGGGCAACTTGCAGTCGGTCGTCTGGGTACCAGGAGCAATGCTGATCTGGCGTGGGAGGTTGAACTCCTCCGGCACCTTGACCGTGAAGGTCTGAGCGTGCCGGTGCCGATCCCGGCAGACGACGGCCGGCTATTCGCGGATGGCCTGATGGTTATGACATACATGCATGGCGGACCACCCGAGACCGAGGGCGACTGGCGTCGTGTCGCCGAGACCCTCCGCGAACTGCATCGTTTGACGCAAGGCTGGCCGCAGCGCCCAGGGTGGCGATCCTCGACGGACCTCCTGCATGCCGAGACGGGGACGAGGATCGACCTTGCCGCGATGCCGCCAGATGGCGTCGCTCGATGCCGCGCGGCGTGGGCACGGCTTATCGGACGTGAGGCAAGCGTCGTCCACGGTAATCCCAACAACCCTGCCAACATCCGCATGACCACGGACCGCGTCGCACTGATCGACTGGGATGAGTCGCATATCGACGTCCCCGACCTTGACCTCGTCTTGCCCCATAATGCTGCCGATCTGGAAGCCGGGGCGTATGACATCGCCGCGCAAGCATCGGCCGCATGGGAAGCCGCCGTCTGTTGGGATGACGAATACGCGAAACAGCGACTTGCCGAAGTTCGAGCGGTCTAGAGCGGTTCAGCTTTTAACGGAAGCGCAGAACCGCTCTATTCTTTTGTTTTTACGCAATTCCCGGCAAAAGCGCTTCGCGCTTTGCCTGGGAAACCCGCTTCGCACTTTTCCTGGAATTGCTCTAAAGCGCGTCGCATGAAACGTGGTTCAAGCGACGTGCTTTAGCTCTTTGTTTTTATGCATGTCGTACCTCCGGAACCGCTGCACACTTCCGGGCGACATGCATCAGCGACGGCCGCTCCCGGCGCAAGCCTGACGTCGATAGGCAGGTAGCCCCTGGAAATACGGCCTAGGTTAGCATCATCGGAGGAAGGTCCGGCCGCCGCTCTCCCAGTCCCCGCGGGACGAGCGATAGAGCCGCGATCCCCGCCTCATCGGCCGCACGCAGAAGCGCTTCCCGGAATTGTTCCGGGGCAATCTTCCCGCTCAATGCGTCGACGCAGGCTTTCACGGCAGCCACATATTCCTCGCCGTCATCGCAAGGCCAGTCGTTGATCAGGAGACGCGCCGCGTCGCCCAGCGTCCATACGATCTTGCGAGATGCCGGTCCTCGCAAAGCGAATCCGACCGGCGTAAATGCTGATGATGTATTCCAGCACATTGTCCTCGACCCCTCAAGGCACGGGTACTACAGTCCCCGCGATCAATATACGCGCGTATTTTGAAATTTGGAATTGAAAACTGTCGAGAGGCACCGCTTGAACGCGAGGCTGTGGAATCAGGAAAAATGGCGCCCATGGCTTTATCTCGGAGCGCCCTGCGTTGCGTCGACAGGTGACATCCCTGGGGCGGAAAGGCCGTCCACATGATCGGAAATCATGGAAGGCGTTTTTGAACCATGCTTTCCGACGAAGCGTAGCAACTGCCACCAGTAGGGACCTTATCCAGCCAGCATACGTGCGAGCATATGTCTGATATGGTCCTGCGCGCCGTAGAAAATTGCAGCGATAGTGATCGTGCGACGACTTTCCACCGGCACGAACCAGATAGCCGCCTTATCCCGCCGAAGAAACCGGATTCCAGGGTCAATGTCGGCCCGCAATGTGCCGGTATAAGGCGTATCGACGAGACGATCGATTTCGACACGCAACTTGCGGATTCGTTCAGCGGTACGCTCCAACGCCTCGTCGGCCAAGTCTCCGAGTTCGACGTGGGACTCGAAGAGATGATCGAAAATCAGCTCAAAATCGCGTTCGGCATCCTCGGAATATTCAAGGCTCCACACGAACAGCCCGCCGCTTCCGCTCGATCATCGCCTCGACGCGGCTTTCCATTTCCGTCGTGGAAATCATCGGGCCTTTCAGACGCCGCTGGACCAATTCGCGAAGCGCTGCCGTTTCGACGGCCTCTGCCTCCGTCTTTTGGCGGAGGAGTTCCAAGCCCTGCTGAAGAACGGAACTCATGCTGGAATACCGGCCGCTTTCCACCAGCGAACGGGCAAAGGCGTCCTGCTGGTCGGTCAGCGAGATCGACGATTTGACACTCATCGGTTTATCTCCATTGAGCCGAATTTGCTACTCAGTAGCATATTTGTCGATCTGCCGGAACCCCTCCCTCTATTCGTCATGACGGTGACGACCCATAGGCCATGGTGCAGTCACGGCAAGCCAGTATACACTCAAGCGAATCCCCTTTGTCGAAAGCCATACATGCAGCGCCTGCCCCGTGCCCCCAAAGCCGTTCTGTTCGACATGGACGGTTTGATGTTCGATACCGAGGCGCTGTATCGGGATGCGACGATCACGGCTGCACGGAATGCGGGTTTCGAATTGCCTCTCTCGGCCTATCTTGAAACCATCGGTTTGCCGGCTTCCCGTGTGCGCGAACTCCTGTTGGCCCGGTTCGGCAAGGATGCCCCTCTGGAGGATCTCTGGAGGCAGGCTTCGGAACTCTTCACGCAGATGGTGCAAACGGATTTACGAACGAAGGCAGGCTTGCCGGAAATCCTATCCTTCCTCGAAGCGGCGCGGATCCCTTCGGCCATCGTCACCTCATCGGATCGGACGGCCGTCGAGGCGCATCTTTCGGCCGCCGGGCTGCAAGGCCGCCGGTTCCAAACCATATTTGCCTATGGCGATTACACGGTGGGAAAACCGGATCCCGCTCCATACCTGCTGGCCGCCGAGCGGCTCAACCTGCCCATATCGGAATGCGTTGCCCTGGAAGACTCCCGAAATGGAGTTCTCTCCGCATCAGGCGCCGGAGCGATGACCATCATGGTGCCTGATCTGGTTCAGCCGGCTCCGGATATTCCTGGCCGCTGCGCTTGCATCTTGGCGGATCTTCACGCCGTTCGGGATTTGATCGCCATCTCGATGGCGGGAGCCGCCGTGGAGCCGTGAGGGAACAAAACTGCAAGCCTACACAGATGCACTCCGCACGTCATGCAGTTGACAGGTCGGGACGGTTCTTTCATCTGGAGCGCCAGATCAGGAGCCTCTCACATGACCCTTAACATACGCCCCGCGACGCCTTCAGATGCGGCAACGATCCTGCGATTCGTCCGCGAATTGGCCGACTATGAAAAGGCGATCCACGAGGTCGAGGCGACCGAGGAGAGCACGCGTGCGGCGATCTTCGGCGACGGTTCGGTCACGCATGCGCTGATCTGCGAACGCGAAGGCCAAGCGATCGGCATGGCGGTCTATTTCTTCAGCTATTCGACTTGGCAGGCGAAGAACGGCCTTTATCTGGAAGATCTCTACGTAACACCGGACGCGCGCGGCTCGGGAGCCGGCAAGGCGCTGTTGCGGCGCCTGGCACAGATCGCGCTGGAAAAGAACTGCGGCCGCTTTGAATGGAGTGTGCTCGACTGGAACGAACCTTCGATCCGCGTCTATGAGGCGATCGGCGCGGAGCCGCAGAAGGAATGGATCCGCTATCGGATGGCGGGAGAGACGCTGGCGGCGTTTGCCCGCGGCTAGAATTCTCTATTTTTTCTTGGCCTCGGCGCTTGCGTCTTGACGGACTTGCACGCCGTTCGGGATTTGATCGCCATCAGCCTGGCTGACCGCGACGCGGCCCGAACGGGACATTGCCGATAATCGACATTGTCCCATCGCGGTCGGGCGGGCGCATCATCCCGCGCAGCCGATAGTCAGCGGCACCCAGCTTTCCCCCTTCAATCTCCACCCTTCCGATCCTCACCGCAATTCTGCAGTAACCCGGAAAATCCCGCCGGCCGAAGCATCCGAGCAGACGACGAAGGTGGAGCCCTCCTGCGCCATGAAGGCGACGTTGCCGCCGGCTTCGCAGGGGGTGGCGCTCCATTGCAGGATGATGTCGCCGTTATCGGGCAGTTTTTCCGGCGGGATCTTCGCCGCACTTGCCATCCATTCGGTTGCCGACGGCAGGTGGACGGGGGCGTTCAGCTGTTTCGACAGCCAGGCGGTATAGTTCTGCGCCACGGCAAGCGGCACGTCGTCGGCCGGCTGCTGCGGATTGTCGGCATAGGCCTGGGCGGCGGTCTGATCTGAGATGGCGGTGTAATATTCCGCCATTTCGGCGCGGCTGACGGCCTTCGTCTGCATGCAGAAAGACTTGTCGATCTTCACTGCGCCATTGGCAACGCCGAGCATGCCGCCGAGTTCCTTCATCGAGGAGGTCATCAGCCGGACATTCTCCAGCGAATAACTTCCGGCCGGCACGGTTTCGAAGGCAAGGGTCGGCGAAACCGGGCAGAAGCCGCGCGCCGACAGCGCCTCGAGATCGGCGAGGATCGGCTGGTAGGCAATGATCGCGAGCTTGTAGGCCTCGGCGGTGTAGCGGTCGTCGGCCTCGCCGATCTTCGGCGCGAGGGCTGCTAGCGTCGGATCGGCCGCACCGGCGCGAGTGGCGATCGAGGCGTTGAGATCGGTGACCTTCTGCTTCAGCGCGGTGGCCTCGTCCTTCGCCGCCATGACATCGGCGATGACGGCGTCGAACAGTTTGGCGGCGTCGCCATAGCCTGAGGTCGCCGCCGGCGTCTGCCATTGCTCGGCCTTGGCCTTGGCTTCGGTCATCAGCCCGCTCGCCTTGGCGACGTCGGGGCTATCGCCGGCGCCGATGCGGTTGACGGTTTCGCGTTTGGCCGCCGCGTCCTTTTCGGCTGCGGTGAGCGCGGTGAGCGCTTTGGCGAGATCGTCAAACGTCGTTTTCGACTCGTCATAGGCGCCGACGGCAGCGTGCATCTGTTTGGCGGCGGCGGCCTCGGCGGCAGTCTTCATCTTGGTATCGGCCTCGGCAAAACCCGGCGCCTTGTCGCCGCCTGCGGCAGAGGCGGCAGCTTTTGCCTTCTCGGCATTCTCCTTGGAGATGGCGATCAGCGCATTGCCGAGATTGATGGCAGCCGTCTGATAGCCCGGAAGGGCCTTGTCGTAGTCTTCGTCCTTGAGCAGCGCATCGGCCGAGGTCAGCGCCGCAGAACCGGTGTCATAGGCGAGTTTCGCCTGGTCACCGGAAGGGCGCTCCGGCGCCTTGGCGGCGATCGCCTTCTGTTTGCGGCTTTCGGCCTCCTTCTTCCAGGTGTCGACATCGGCGACGAGCTTCGGATCCGGGCGCAGCAGTTTGGGGATGGTGACGACACCGACGCCGATGCAGATCAGGAGCAGCGCTCCGATCATGGAGAGCTTGGCCAGCGTCCATTTTTTCGGCTTCGGCGGTTCCGGCTGCTGCATGCCGCCGCGCGGATCCCATGACATCGGCTGGATGCCTGTGGTCACCCGGGCATATTCGCCCAGCGCATCGGCGCCTGTGCGCGGTCGCGCGGCCGGGTCGCGGCTCAGCATCCTTTCCACAAGGCTTGCCAGACCCTCGGGAAAACCGGGGGTCAGCACATCAAGGCGGGGAAAGACGTTGGACGGATCGAGATGGATGTTCTTCCAGCTCTGCTCGCGCTGGTGCTCGTCTTCCCAGACCATGACGCTGTCGAAGACGCTGGCATAGGTCTGCCGCGGCAGGAAGAGCTTGTAGGCGATCATGCCCATGGCGTAGATATCGAGCGCCGGCGAGGCGGAGAAGGTGCCGCTGGCATAGATCTCCGGCGCCCCGAATTCCGGCACATAGGGCGGTATGATATGCTCGCCGATCTTCGAGATCAGGTGCAGGTTGCCGATCCGCACCGACAGGCCGGAATAATCCTCGGAGACATAGATGCACTGGTCGGTCAGGGCATTGTGGGCGTAACCGGCGCCGTGCAGCGTCGCCAGGCCCTCGAGGATGTGGCGGCCGATCTCGACGGCGCGCTCGTAGGCCACCATCTCCGTTTCGTCGAGATACTGGTGCAGCGTCTTCGACGGCCGCTTCTCGACGATATAGAAATTGTCGTCTTCCGGCGACGGCGGAATAAGGTCCTCGATTTCGACGAAGCGCCGCGCCGTCAGCGATTTGGCCTCGTTGATCGAGGTCCAGACGCGCTCGAAACGCGCCTTGTCCAATTTTAGCGCTATATCGGGCGTGACGATGAAGACCGCATGGTCCATCCGCTTGTCCTGGGCGGGATAGACGATGAACTCGTTTTCATAGATCGGCTCGCCGATCGTGTAGCGGGCGATCAGATCACTTCTCATGCACGTGTCCCCCTGCATTCATTCATGAAACCGAATTCTATTCACCCGCCAGAAGCGGGTCACCGATCAGGCCTGCGGCGAGCAGCAGGCCGGTCTTCGTATCGCGAAGCGCGAAGGCAAAACGGGCATCGGCGACGACGCGAACAAGTGTCGGCTCGATGCTGCGTTCCGTGATGACAGCCGTGGCTGCCGCCGCCTCCGTGCCGTTTTCGTCAACCTTGATCATGGTCTTCTGCAGGACATGGGACAAGCGGATGTTTTCCTTGGTGAAACCCGGAAAACCCGCATCCCCAGTCTTCTCAGTCTTTGGGGCCTTCTCGGGCGCCACGCCCATCGCATTCAGTACCGGCATCAAATCACGCCCGTCGTTCAGGGAAAAGCGGGGCAGGAAGATTTCGCCCTTGGCGGCCTCGAATTTCTCGCCCTGAAGCCAGGAAGCGAGCGCCTTCAGATCCGTGCCGCCGACACCCTTGCCGGAGCGCGCCGCCACCACGACCATGCTGTAGCTCTCGCCGGCATAGGCAAGATCGACGGCGGTGAATTTTTCATCGGAGCGAAACCTCTGCCCGTCGCTGGCAAGATGCATCATCGGCACCGAAATCGTCGAGCCATCCGGGCGCTGAAATGGGCTTGCCGGGCTCTCCTTCTCGAAGGAGGTCTTCCAGCGCGCCTTGAAGGAGAGTGCGCCGAGGCTGACGAAGCCGCCGCCGGGCGGTGCGTCGAGGATCGACGGAATGGCGCCCCGCGTGGCGTTCTTCACCCAGCCGTTGATGTTCTCGACCGATTTCGGCCCGTCGAGATCCTCGATCGAAGGTTTGACCCGGTGACCGGCGAGCATGGGAAGCGCATCGGCAACGAGCACCAGTCTGTCGTCGAAGACGATCGCAACCGCCGTCGCCAAAGGCGCATCGGCCGCGGCCGGCTTTTCCCCCGTCATGGCGGCAAGCACCTTTTCCGGTCCCTTCACTTCGCCGGCGAAGCCGAGGCTCTTGGCGATTGCCGCCTTGCCCTCATCGGAGGCGCCGAGGCTTGCGAGACCGAGGGCGGCCGCAAGGCTTGCCGGCGACACCATGATATTGGCCGCCCCTTCCTTTGCCAGGGTGCGGTCGATGAGCTCGGCGGCAAGCCCCGCCTGGGCGGCAAGCACCGCCTTGCTGTCGCCGGTCTCGCCGGCATGGACTGGGGCAAACGCCATCAGGGAAGCGGCAAGACCGGCCAGCAGAGTGGATTTCGGCATGGTTCGCTCCTCTTCAGCGGATGCGATAGAATTTGGAATCGAACGACCATTTGCCCTGGGCGCCGGTCTCGTCGTCGCCGACGATCCTGAGGCTTCGGGCGAGATCGTAGACATAGTTGAAGGCGGCGCGCTGGCCGACCAGCGGTGTCGGCACATCCGGCAGGTCGAGCACTTCGATCGGCTTGTCGCTGAGGATGGCGACGACCATACCGACGCCGGCCGGACCCTCGACCTGATATTCGAAGCCGATATAGGGATTGCGCGCATCGGGCACGACGACCGGCCGGGCCGGATCGAGCCGGTTGTCGCCGCTCTTGGCCGTCGGCTTCAGGCCCATCGAGCGCTTGTTCGGGTAGAGCTGCGTCAGCTTGCCGGCGGCGTCGATATCGACCAGGATCAGGTAACCGGACTTCTTGGTAGAGACGCGCATCGCCACCTTGTCGCCGATGCTGACGGCGGTGCCGGGCAGCATGTCGACGGCAACACCGGCCTCATTGTCGCTCTTCAGCGTATTTTCGACGGCGGCGACCGGCGTCTTCGCCTCCTCGCCGGTGATCACGTCGCGGCCTAGCGCATCCGGCAGGCCGTAGAATTGCGGGACCGGCGTGAAGCGGCAATCCTCGGCATGCGTCCGGCAATATTCGTCGGATTTGCGCCGGACATAATCGAGAAGGGCGGCATTGCTGACATTCGGCTTGTCGGCGGCGCGTGCCACGCCATCCTGCACGCCTTCGATGAAGTGGCGGGTGAAAACACCGAGCGCCGGCTTGGCCTCGCGATCGACGAGCGCCCACTGCCCTGCATTGACGGCCGACCAGACCATGGCGCTTTCGCCACCGAAGGAGAATTTCGCTTCCTTGCCTGACTTGTTCGGCGGTTCGATGGCTGCCAGTGCCGGGCCGAGGCAGCGCACGGTGCCGGAGGGTGCTGCGACCGCGCTGCGGCTGCCGGGGCCGACATGGCAGGCGTCGATCAGCAGGGTGACGCGGCGGTCCTTGAGGCTGTTCAGCCGTGCGGCGATCTCGGTTTCGCGGATCTGGTTGGTGACCGTCACCTTGCCACCCTCGCGCACCAGTTTCGCATCGGCGGCAACCAGCGTCGGGCTCGTCGTTTCCTCGGCGCCCATTTCCTCCGAGCCCTGGCCGCTGAAATAGAGGAAGACACGGCTTCCCGGCGTCGACTGGCGCACCAGCCAGTCGTCGATCTCGGCCAGGATCGCCTCGCGGGTCGCCTTGCGGTTGGTCAATGTGTGGATCTGTTCCGGACGGTAGGCGAGCGTCTTGGCGAGAAAGACCTGCATCGCCTTCACGTCGCTGGCGGAGCCGGTCAATTTGGCCTCGCGCATCTCGTAATCGTCGATGCCGATCAGCAGCGCGCGATCGCCGGGGGAGCCTTGGATCACTGGCGTCTGGACGGTCGGGGATTGGACGTCGGGTTCGGCGTCTGCAGGCCCGGTGACGGGTTTGTCCGCGGGCATGTCGGGGCTTGGCGTTTCAGTCGTGCCGGCAGGCGCGCTATTGCCGGCGGGCGGGGTATCGCCGGCGGGCGGCGACGTGATGGTGAGGTTGGCCTCTTCTTGCCCGGATTTTTGCTGCTTCGTTGCGGCGCCGGTGGTGGTTGACGCCACCTGATCGCCTGTCGCCGGCCCGTCGACATCAGGCACGTCGCCGTCGGTCTTCGCGGCGATCCAGCCGCGGAAGGCGGCGACGCGGGTGTAGACGCCGTAATGTTCGGCCTCGGCGCAGCCCGCACCCCAACTGACGATGCCGAGCTGGATCCAGCTTTTGTCGGGGCGCTGGGCGACGAGCGGTCCACCGCTGTCGCCCTGGCAGGCATCCTTGCCGCCTTCGGCATAACCGGCGCAGACATTGCGCTCGTCGATCGGGTTCATGCGCATCGAGCTGTCGCGATAGGCGGCACGGCAGTCCTCGCGCGGCACGATCGGCAGTTCGACTTCCTGCAGCTCGGTCGGCAGATATTTGTCGTCCCAGCCGTGGTCGGCCTTGGTGTAACCCCAGCCGGTGACGACGGCGGGGTGGCCGGCGGCCTCCACCGCCTCGTCCGAGGCCGAGGCAAGGATCGCCGGCCTTGATTTGGCGGGCTCGGCGAGCTTGATCAGGGCGATGTCGTTGGCGAAGACCTTGCGGTCGAAATCCTCATGGATAACGACGTCTTCCACGGCAAGGCCCGGCTTGTCGGGGCCGTCGACCGCGATCACCTTGTCGATCTTCGACTTGCCCTCGACGATCAGCAGGTCGCGGGCGAAGAGATCCTGCTTGCCGGAGCGGCCGCTGGTGACGCAATGGGCGGCCGTCAAGATCCAGCGCGGTGCAATCAGCGAGCCGCCGCAATGGCCGCCGAAGCGGCCGCGCTGTTCGGGGTCGGGCGCCAGGATTTTCACCTGCCAGGGCCATTCGCCCTTCTTGGCTGCCTGGCCGCCGATGACGCGCCCGCCATCCTCGCCGGCAAAATCGGTATCCTGCTGCGCAAGAGCCGGAGAGGCCAGAAGCAGCATGACGGAGGCAATGGTGAGGACCCGGCTGATCGACGTGCTCATAGCTTGGCTCCGGCGGAGGTATAGAGGACCGTAAATCCGACGCGGGCGCCCTCGGGGAGGAATTCGCCGAGGCGCCTGGCGATATTGCCGGCGGTGCGGCGCCTGTCGTTTTGCTTCAGGAACTCCACAAGCTGCGGCATCGGGGTTTCAGAGGTGACGGCGACGAGCAGGTCGGTGCCGAAGGGCGCGACGACCGAAAGATCGAGGTCGAAGGTCTGAGACATCTCGGCATCGGCCTCCTTCTCGTTGGGATAGAGGAACTGCACGGTGCCATCGCCGGTGACGTCGAAGAGCACGAGCTTGCGGCCCGATAGATCCGAAACCGTGACGCCGACGCGCTCGCCTTCGCCATGGACGGTGTCGGACGGCGTCACGCGCACGGTTTGCGGGTTTGTCTCGGACAGCCGCTTCAGCGTGTCGAGCGCGGCCATCCGGTCGACGACAAAAGGCATGTCGCCGGCGCCGATGGCGGAGGCGACGACATCGCCGCCGGCAATCGCCTCGTGTTTATCGGGATCGAAGACAAGTTCGGCATCGGCACCCTCGGTCAGCTTGAATGGCGTGACGGCTGCGTCGATCCCCTGCAAAACCGGCTCGGACCCCAGGGCGGCGACGCTGATCGGCGCGGGCTCGGTGGGCAGCGGAGTGTTTGACTTCTCCGCCACCGCCTGCGCCCCCGCCCCTTCGTAGGCATAGACGACCGCACGGTCGAGATCGGTTCCGGGCGGGCTTTCGGTGAAGATGTTCTGCCGCTGGTCGGTGAACTGATAGACCGCCTGGCGCACATATTCGAAGAGTTCGCGGCGGCTGACGGCGCCGTCGCCGTTGCGGTCGGCCGCCCCTTCGAAGGCGCGGGCGGTGGCATAACTCAGCGCGCCGCGCTTCTGCGGAATGCCGGGGATCGTGATCTCGGGCGACTTGGTGTTCTCGTCGACGGCGGCAAGGAAGGTCAGCCGCTCGAAATCGAAGCCGGTGGAGAGCGCATCGGCTGTCGTCGAAATCGGCGCGAGGTCATCCTCCTCGATCGTATAGGACGGCGCCTGGCGCCAGGTGATCTCGGCGCCGCGCGGATCGACGTCGCGGGTCATGCCGCCGGCATGGCAGGTATCGGCGATGAAGACGACATCGGCGCCTTTGGCCTCCAGGCCGCGGATCAGCACCTTGAACTCGTCGCCGAAGATGCGCTCGCGCGATCCGGGCAGCCGAGTGTCGAAGCCGGCCAGCACATAGACCTCGTCGCGGCCGCTCGGTTTCGAGCCCTTGACGCGTTCCGGCTCGCTCGACCCGTGACCGGCAATGCCGAGCACGACGAGGTCACCAGGTCCTGCCCGCTCCGTCACGGCCCCGATCGCTTGGAAAATGCCCTCGCGATCGGCTGCGCCATTCTTCAGGAGCGTCATGTCTTCGACGCCGACCGAGCGCAGCGACAGGGAAAGGTCCTCGGCATCGGCGACGGCGCCGTGCAGCGGCGGGACATTGCGGTAGAGATCGATGCCGATCAGCACCGCCCGGACCGCGCCGCGCTCGGGCGCCTCGATCGTCCTTGCCAGGCTGTCGGTGGCCGCCAGCGTGAGGAGGGCTAATGCGGCGGCCATGGAAACGGATGCGGACATGGCCAAACTCCCCTCGCCGCGGCTATTCGCGACGCCATTCGACGCGCCGGTTCAGCGCATCGACATCGTCTTCGGTGAGGTTTGCGGTTGCGGTCACGTCGACCGGCTCGGAGGCGCCGCGGCCCTCGGCATCGATCGTCGCGTCGATGCCGTGGCTCTTCAGGAAATCGGCGACGGCCTGGGCGCGGCGCTCGGACAGCTTCTGATTATAATCGTCAGCGCCGCGCCGGTCGGTATGGCCGACGAGGATGATGCGGCCGGGCTTCTGCTCCTTCAGCGCTTCCAGCAGTTCCTCGGCGGCCTCGGTGCCGATCGAGGTGAAGCTCGACTTGTCGAAATCGAAGGTGATCGGCACCGGAATGGAGACCGGCACGATGCCGCGCACATTCTCGGAATAGATGCCGCCGAGCACGCCGCTGCGGTGATCCTTCTCGGCCGGCACGAAGCTGCCTTGCGGATTGTCGCTCGAAGGATTCGCGGCAAGGATGCGGGCCTGGGCGGCGCGCTGGATGAGATCGGAAATCGTTTCGGCCGGCGGCGCCTTCGGCGTGCGGGTCTCGTTCTTGATGATCTCGATCGCCTGCTGGTAATCGGCGGCGGCATCGGCGAAGCGGCGAGCGGAGAAATAGATCTCGCCGAGCGTGGCGGAAGCCTGCCACAGCACCTGCGGACTGTCGGCAGCGACAAGCAGCGGTTCGTAATCGGCGACCGGTCTATCGGCGGCCATCATCTCCTGCGCGGCGGAAAGCCTGAGGGCTGCGACGCGGCGCTGGGCATTCACCTGGAACTGGCCGCAATCGGCGCTGACGGCGATCGCATCGGCCTCGGAAGCGGCAGCGGTGATATCCTTGGCGGCGACGGCGGTGTTCAGCTTGTCGAGAAGCGCGGTGCAAACCGGCGTATCGGCGTTGGCGACCTCGATCTCCTCGCCGGCCTGATCCGGTTCGGCCGAGCGGCCGAGGTTCAGCTGCGGCATCTTGATGCTGAAGCCGCCGGGCAGCTTGAATTGCGGCATCTTGATCTGCGGCATCGGCAGTTTCGGCATCTTGGTCTGAGAAGACTGGGCCGGCTGCTTGTACTGCGTCGGCTGCTTATATTGGGTCGGCCGGGTGGACGACGTGGTGTCGGCAGGGCCGATCAGTTCCAGTTCGTCGGCGGCAAGTTCCTGGCCGGGCGCCAGATTGGTGACGATCTTGTATTTCTTCGGCGGCTGTGTGGTGGCCTGCTCGACAGGCTTCGGCGCCACCTTTTTCGGCGCAGCGGGCTTCGGTTTTTCCACCGCCGTTTCCGGCTTCTTGGCAACTTCCTGTTTCGTCACCGGCTTCGGAGCGGCTGCCGGTTTCGGCGCAACGGGCGGCTTTGCCGCCTGCTCGACCGGTGCGGGTTTTGCGGCAGGGGCGGCTGCGACGGGAGGGGCCGCGGGCAGACTATCGACCGTCGTCAGCATCAGCGTCTTGCTACTGATCTTGGTGCCGAGGCTTCGGGCTTCCTCAAGGCTGCGGGACACGGCATCCATGCCGCCGTCGATCGAGCGGAACATGCCGCTGCCGCTGCCGCCGAGATCGGCGAAGATGGTCAGCGGCTTGGAGGAATAGAAGACCTTGATCTGCTCCTGGCCGACCGGACCTGAAACCTGCAGCCGGGCGCCGCTTGCCGGATCCGGCACCTGCACACGCTTGCCGGCGCCGATGAGCGCATCGGTCTGGTACTTGTTCGGGAAAAGCTTCACCACCGCGCCGTTCGGCGAAACGTTCAGCACCGTGACATAGGCGTTTTCGCTCGACTGGATGAAGAGGCCGACCACTTCGCCGATGGCGTATTTGGCTTCTGCGCGATCGAAGGTGATGCTGACGGGGCCGGTCTGGGCCGGCGCTTCGGTCAGTGTGCGTTCGTTCTGCGCCTCGACGGCGGGAACCACCGAAAAGAATGAAAGAAAGGTGGCTGCTGCTAGGATGGCTTTACGGTTCAGCATTGGAAAACCTCCTCTTCGAACAATCTCACACTGTGTTGAAGATGAGAATAGCACTGACCGGCGAAATTGGGATGGTTTCACCCGTCTTGCTTGAGGGAGGGTTACAAATTATTTGGAGACCGAAAGAATCCATCAAGGCAAAGAGGTGAGCAGGACTCACGACCGGTAATATCCGGCGGATATTATAGTCCGTGCGGATGACGATGTAGCGGTTAGTTCTTGGGTTTCTGCCCGGCTGATTTCAAAATCGAGATCAGGTCGCTCATTCCCTCGGGCGAGGAATTGTAGAGCCAGAGAATATCCGGATTGTCTGATGTGAATTCCTTGCCGGGGCCGGAGCCCATGTCGCGGCCGGGCGAGGTCGCATCGGGCAGCTTGCCTTCGCCGGGCGCCAGCCCCTCGGCGCGCTCATGTTCGGCGATGATGGCGGTCGCCGCAGCAAAGGCCTTTTCGTCCTGCTGGCGCAACGCTGCCAGCGCGGGGTTGCGCGCCGCCAGCGCATCCTCGACCGGGCCGGCCTGACTAAGCTCAGGCATTTGCAGCGCCAGCAGCAGGCCGATCGACAGGGTTATGAGCCAGGATTTCGTCATCGTCGTCACATCCGTCTTATGGGCGCCATTACGCGACAAGCGCCCCGACAATAGGGAGAGGCTGGGAGGATGGCAACGGCGCTTGGCGCCAATCGATTGGGAGGGTTGAAATCGACTGGCAGAGGCGCTTTCGCTCTTTGTTTTATGCATGTCGTTGCCCCGGAACCGCTGCACACTTCCGGGCGACATGCATTAGAGGATCTTCAATTGCTGCAGACTGAGGCGCAGGTCGCGCAGCATCTCGCCGAAGATCTCCTCGATCATCCCCGTCGACCAGACGACCATGGTGCCGTAGGGCGAGCGCTTGCGCTGCATGAAGCCCGCCGTCTCGAAATCGATCAGCGTCTTGCGGCAGGTCTCGCTCGACATCACCGCGACCAGGAAGCGGGCGAGATTGGACTGGTCGATCGCGCCTGATTTTTCCGCCCAGTTCTGGATCAGCCGCGGCTTGGTGTCGGCGGTGAACATCGAGGCGAGCGCCCGATCCTGCGACAGCCCCAGGCGCTGCAGCTTGGCCGGATCGCGGGTCAGCGAAACCACGTAGTCATTGTGCAGATCGGCGAAGCGTTCGATATCCTCGGCCGTGTTGATGCCGAAAACCTTCATCGAATAGAGGAACTCGGCCATCAGATAGGTCGGCTCGGAGCGCAGTTGCGCCAGATGTTTGTCGTCCTTGCTGGCAGACGCCGCGCAGACGCGATCGGAAAAACCTATCCGTGCGGCGCGAACCTGCTCCAGCAGGCTGATGTCGAGCGCCAGTTCGTCACCGTTCCATTCCAGCATAAGCATTTCCTGCCAGCAAATCTTCGAGACGATGATCTTGTACTATTCCAGGCGCAGATCTCCAAATCGTTTGGAAAGCAACAGCTTGCTGATGGGGCGCATCTATCTTACCATTTTGAATGGCTTGGCAGTCTTTTCGAGGGTCGAGGCAATGCATGGTTTGGGGTCGCATATTCTGTTTGCCGCGGCACTTGCAGTCGCCTCGCCAGGTCTTGCCAAAGACACGACAATCATAGAGCTTCGCAGCGGCGACGGCGCGCGTTCGGTCGGCATCATCTCGTCCAACGAGGAAGTGGAGGCATCCGGGCCTGCGGCGATCACCGTCGGTGACGACGGCACCATCTACATTCTCGACCAGAACAACGGCCGCGTGCTCGCCGTCGACGCCGAACGTTCGCAGGCCGATCCGGAGATCCTGCCGTTGCCGGAGAATGCCACGCCGGAGGATCTCGCCGTCGTCCACAACGAACTCTACCTCTGGTCCGATGGCGTCGTGCCGCTCGAGCGCGCCACCGATGCCGACGGTCGGTCGCAGACGCTGCGCGCCGTCGACGGCGGCGGCGATGCCGACGACTACACCCGCTCGGTCTTCGCCTCGATGGGCTCGGTATCGCCCGGGCCGCTGAACAGCATCATCGACGAGATCGGCCGCAGCGTGAGCCGGCCCGAGGTCCGCCCGCCGGTCAAGCAATATGTGCCGAGCCGCGGGCTCGGCGATATCGTCGCCGAAGTCTCGGCTGCCAACAACAAGGCGGAGATCCTGCTGCGGCGCAGCAGCTCGGAGGAGAATTTCCTGTCGCTGCAGCTGACCTCCGAGGGGCGGATCGGCACCGTCGAACTGCTCGACATCGACACAACAGGCAGGCCCTATGCGCTGGTCGAGCTGGTGCCGGCCGACCGGCCCGAACGCACCGGCATGCTGGTGGTGCGCTTCACGCCGAACGGGGCAATCGACCGGGTCTACGACCTGCCGATCGAACCGGGTACGGTCTTCTCCAGGCGTTTCGTGGCGATCGGCCCGCGTGGCGACGTGCTCTATTTAAGATCGCTGGAGAGCCGGGCGCAGGTGCTGCGGCTCGACGGCCGGGAGCCCGGCCGCAAGCTTGCCGTCGCCAGCCCCGCCAAGCAGCCGAATGCCGGCAAACCCGGCAAGACGCCGAAGGTGGCGATCGTGCCGAAATCGCGCAGCGACGTCATCGAGCGGGCCATCGGCTTCGAGACGCTGAACTGGCTGGTGACGCCGACGGCCTATGGCAAGGATCCGGGTCCGGGCTGCATCAACATGAACCGGCTGCGCCGCCCGACCTACCTGATCGGTAAGCGCGGCCAGACGGTCAAGGGTGTTCCCTATTGCTGGGGCTGCAAGACGCCGCTCGAGAATTTCATCGGCGGGGTGGAAAAGGGCCAGACCGCCGGCAATGTCTGCACCAAGAGCGCGCCGCAATCCAACATCCTCGGCGTCGACTGCTCCGGCTTCGTCAGCGACGCCTGGGGCTTGAAGATGCATGTGACGACGCGCGCCATCCCCGGTATCACCAAGCGCCTCTCCGACCCCTGGTCGATGCGGCCGGGCGACGCGCTGAACAAGCCGGGCTCGCATGTGCTGCTGTTCATGCGCTTCACCGACGACCGCAAGGTGGAGGTGATGGAGGCCTCGCCGAATGCCTGCAAGGGCCGCGTCTGCCGCAACACCTATTCGCTCGGCAGCCTGTTGATGCGCGGCTACCAGCCGGTGCGCTTCAGGGGGCTGGATGGTTGAATGAAAGGCAGCGTCAGGCTGCCGGCTTTGACGCCAATCGGCGCTTCGCCATCGCCAGAAGGCCATGCGCGGCAACGCTCTCGGCATAGTCCCGATAGGCGGGATCCCTGCTCAGCATGCGCTCTTCGGCGCGGGCGCGCATGACGTAGATAAGGCTGACGATCGCCAGCATGCCGGCCCGGGCAAGTCCTTCCGCAAGGCCGCTGGCAATGAAGCTGGGAAATGCAAACAGCCACCAGGCGATGTTCTTCGAGACGTAGGCGGGGTGTTTAATGAAACGATAGGGGCCCGATGCGATGATGCCGCGATGAGTGAGGTTGGAAAATCGCGGCCCGAAAGCGACAGTCGCCCAAACGTAGATCACGGTGCAGGCCAGCGTCGCGACGCTCCAGAGGATGAAGATGGCCGACCCCTCCTGGATCACCGTCTCCCAGCCCGGCCCGTCGCCATAGGGCACGAAAGCATGCGAAATCGCCGGGAAGAACGGCTCATAACAGATGAGGCAGACCAGCCAGCCGAGCGCCGTCGTCTCCGTCGCCCTGACATGCCAGCCGAAAAGCTTGAAGGTGGCAATATAACCGCCGGCGGCAAGCACGACGTCGAGAAGAAAGACAAGCCGCATGAGACCTTCGAACCAGGCCGCCGAGAGTACCGGAAACGCCCAGGCCGGCTTGTCGGCAAGATCGGCAAGAGCGGTCATGCCGCCCGAGAACATCAGCACGAGAAAGAAGCATTTGATTGCGAGCAGGCGCAATGCGAACAGCACGTCCTCCTCACGAAAATCCTGCATCAGCACCGCGCGCCCAACCTGATGGAGGTAATCGTCGGGCTCTTCGGCGACGAGGTCCGTGAGTGCGACGTAGAGAATGGTGGCCAAAGCAAGTGCGATGGAAATGGGAATGGTCGTATGGCCGGCCTCGATGAACCATCGGACCGTCGACGACTGTGTGAAAAACGGAAAGACCGAACAGGCAATGACGACCACACCCAAGAGCGCGGCGAGGCCGACAAGCTTGGTTCCGATGCGCCGCCAGAAGATGGCGGGAGCCTCGTTCCGTCTTTCTCGCGATGCCCAGACCCGACGAGCGGCTGGCGTGCCTTCGACGAGGATCCATGCGAGAAGAAGGCAGAACACGGCAATCGCCATCGCCTTGCCGGGCTCAAGCTGCAGATAGGCCGAGAGCGCAATGCCGATGAGAACGCCGACAAGGGTTCCTGTCTGGCTGACAAGAGGGCTCCCGATAACGGTATCCCTGTCCGGCGATATCGGCACGCGCTCGGCTTTCTCGATTATATTGCCGGCTGGACGGAAGCTGGAGCGCGTCGCCGCGCTCGCACAGCAAGCTCCATCGCTGCTTCATCCGTCAGTGGAAACACATCTTCCGGCTGCGAGATCATCGCAATATCGAGCTTGTCATAATCGACCATATAGTAGCCCGTTCCGGTATCGATGACCGCCTCGGGCCTGATCGCCAGCAGATCCTGGGCCATTGTACCGACGAACATCGGGCCGCCCCAGACGTAACGGAAGGCATAGACCGGTATGCCCTCGCCCGAGGTGCCAAGCCGCCGGATATCGGTCTTCAAGCGGCGATCGGACCACGAGCCGCCGGTGGAGCTCGATGAACTGCTCGAACTGGAGGAGCTGCTTGAGCCGGACGAACTGCTCGAACCGGAAGAACTGCCAGAGCTGGAAGAGCTGCCAGAACTGGAGGAGCCGCTTGAGCCGGAAGAGCCACCCGAACTGCCAGAACCGGAGCTCCGCGAAGCCCCATTCTCCGAGCGTGCAAAAGCTGTTTGATTACTTTGTGGCGTTATTTTTCTGCTGGTCGGCGTAACGTTCCTGGCCGGCTCTTCGCTGGTGAACAGCGTTTTCGCGCCAGGATCGAAAATGCAACTCTGCAAGATTGCGCCTGAGCCTGCAAGGAAGGTCGAGCAAAGCAGAACACGGATAATGAGCTTTCTTGTCATGAAGGGCGCCCCCAGATCGCCGTTTTAGAAGAGATCGTACCTCGGATTTCGCTTTACCCATGTCGCCTTGGCGAGCTGAACGAGCCTGTCGTCGAGCGACTTGGTCTTTGGAAGCGCCTTTTGCTCCTGAGCGGTCAACTCAGCGACGAAGGCTTTTTCCGCTTTCTTCTTTGCAGCGTTCGGCAAGGTCTTGAGTGCCGCATTTGCCTGGTTCTTCGGGTCGCCGCTGCCCGGCATATTGATGGCGGTGGCCAGCGCGAAATAACGTACCGCCGTTGCAAGGCTGTCAGCGTCCGCACCGTCGTCCTTCGCCAGTACCGCGCGGTCCAGCGCCCCCCAGTAGTCGCCGCGTTCCGCTCCGATCTCCAGCCACTTCTCTGCTTCCGCCTTGTCGGCGGCAACGCCGATGCCGTCCCGATACATGCGTCCGAGATTGGTCGGGGCGTAGGGCTGGCCGCCCTCCGCTGCCCGCGTGAAAAGGTCGAGCGCTTTCGGGAGATCCTCCGGGGCGCCTTTTCCGAAACGGTAGACCAGAGCGAGATTGTTCAACGAATAGATGTCGTTGCGCTGGACGCCGGCCTCGTAAAAACGGATGCCGCGCTCCGGATCGGCCGGAACGTTGACGCCGTTCAGGAAGATATAGCCAAGTTCGTTCATCGCATAGGTATGGCCGAGATCTGCGGCCTGCAGCATCAGGCGTAACCCCAGTTGCTGATCGGCCTTGGTGCCACGGCCGTAGTAGAGGGCTTTGCCGTAGCTGTGCAGGGCGAAGGGATCGCCCTTGGCCGCACCACCCTTGGCGATCTCGCTTGCCTTGGCTGCGTCACGCGGGACGGAAGCACCGAATTCGTAAAGGCTCGACAGTTCATAGATCGCCCGGACATGCCCGGCATCCATCGCCTTCGTGATCGTGGCAAAAGCCGTCTTCGTATCGCGATTGGCAAGCTGGGCGCGGCCGAGCTGGTAGACGAAACGCGCCACCTCGGGATAGGCCTTGACCGCCTCCGTGCAGGCCGGCAGTGCGGAGGCGGGGTCGATCTCGTTCGGCAGTTTTCCGGCGGTCACGCCCTGCAGGTCGAGGGGTGCCGCGGCCGCGGTGTCGCAGGCGTCGAGCGCCGGTTTGAAGGTGATGGTGGCCGGCGCCAGGTCGTCATTGGCGGCCTGCAGCGTCAGGGCGAAAGGCTGGTTTTCGGTGCCGATCTGCGGCTCATACGAAAGCGCCGGAATATCCGCGGCCTCCAGCACGTGGCCAAGCCCGATCACCCGCTCTCCGGCGCGCAGTGTGCCCTTGTCGGGCAGGGCCGCGACCTTGAAGGTCATTTCGGCGGCCGATGCCGGGACGGCAGGCAGGCCGGCTTCGACGGGGCCGACGCCGATCGTTGCGCTGACGTCGCGCGGCAAGGTCTTCAAATAGGCATCGGCATCGGCAAGCCGCACCTGTTTTTGCTGTTCCAGCTGGGCGAGCTTGGCGCCGGCATCCGCCGAGACGGTGATCGCCACCACGCCCTGCGTCGCCTGGCCATAGGGGTCGCTGACGGTATAGCCGATCAGGCCGACGGTGCCGGCGGCAACGCCGGATGAATCATAGGTCAGCGCCGTCAGGGCTGCGGCCGGTATCTTCGCGCCCTGCTCCACGGGTTTGCCGTCGAAGCTGAGTTTGCCGGTCTTCGGAAGCTGGTTGAGGGTGACGAGCAACGCCGAGCCGGTCTCGTCATGCGGCGGGGCGATCGGCAGTTTGGTGGCAGCGGCTCCCTCTGGCACGCTCACCTGCTGCATCGGTTCGACGCTCGGTGGCGGCGGCGCCGGAATGAAATAGAAGCTGTCGGTCAGCGAAGAGTTTTCCCAGGGAACCTGCTTGCCGCCGGTCATGGCGATCACATCGCGGCGCACATCGGTCAGGACCTGGCGGATTTCCTTGTTGGGTTCGCTGGCGCGCTTGATGAAGGATTCGGAATAGGGGCTGAGAGCACCTGTGCCGTCGAGCGCCACCTGGCCCGGTTCGGTGGAGAAGGCGATCAGGCTGCCGAGATCGCTGTCGATGCGCGCCAGTCCGCGCGTGGCGCCGACCGGTTCCAGCTTTTCCGCCATCCAGAATTTCTGGGCGTTGAAGGGATTGTTGCGGCAGGCGTCGAGGAAGATCAGCTGCACCCGCGAATTCTGCTTGAGATGGTTGAGGATCAGGTCGAGCGGCATGGTCTGCGTCTCGACGTCATAGGGCGTCTCCAGTGTCGCATCGACCGGCACGATGAAATTCTGGCCGCCGACCTGGATGCCGTGACCCGAATAATAGATCAGGCCGGCCTCGGCATTGCTGGTCGAACGCAGGAAGCGGCGCACCGTATCCTCGAGCCCGATGCGATCGACATTGACGCCGATCGTCACGTCGAAACCGGCCGCGCGCAACGTGCTGGCGACCTCTTCTACATCATTGGCGGGATTGGGAAGCGAGGGCAGCGTCTTGTAGACCGAGTTGCCGATGACCAGGGCGACGCGGCGCCCGCTCTCTTCCGTGATGGCGGCATGTACGGTGCCGATCGACAGCAGCATTGCCGCAACGATCAGCAAATAAGCGCACAGTCTCCTGACGTGGTGAAACTTTGGCATGGCTCGATCGCAAACATCTATTGTCCAGAGTTCAATAAAATTTGCTGGCCTGCTGGTGCTGGGCCCCCTCCGCATTCACACAACGAAACTATTCCTCGACGCTTCAAAAAGCAAGCTTCGTCGCCTCCAAGTGAATTGGAGCAGTCCCGTCAGATTGGAAGCCCGTCATCGACAAGAAAGACTGTCGAAATCAGGAATTTAACATGCGGCGGCGAAGTTTCCTTAACCTCGAAACGTATAGTTGCTGATCGAGGCCGGTTTCATCTCGATAGAGAAGCCCGGCAAGGTGGGCGGCATATAGGCGGCGTTCTCGATCCGGCAGGGGTCGAGGAAGTGTTCGTGCAGATGGTCGACATATTCGATGACGCGGCCGTCCTTGGTGCCGGACACGGCGACATAGTCGATCATCGACAGATGCTGCACATATTCGCAGAGGCCGACGCCGCCGGCATGCGGCCAGACCGGCAGACCGAACTTGGCGGCGATCAGCAGCACCGAGAGGACCTCGTTCAGCCCGCCCATGCGGCAGGAATCGATTTGCACGATGTCGATCGCGCCCTCGGCGATGAACTGCTTGAACATGATGCGGTTCTGACACATCTCGCCGGTCGCGACCTTCACCGGGCTGATCGCCTGGCGGATCTTGCGGTGGCCCGCGACATCATCGGGGCTCGTGGGTTCCTCGATGAAGAAAGGCTTGGCGAAGGAGAGCGCCTTGACCCAGTCGATCGCCTGGCCGACATCCCAGACCTGGTTGGCGTCGATCATCAGGTAACGATCGGGACCGATCACCTCGCGGGCGATCCTGAGGCGGCGGATATCGTCTTCCAGGTCGCGGCCGACCTTCATCTTGATATGGTCGAAGCCGGCGTCGATCGCCTCCTGGCAGAGGCGGCGGAGCTTTTCGTCGCCATAGCCGAGCCAGCCGGCCGAAGTCGTGTAGCAGGCATAGCCGTCTTTTTCGAGGATGGCGATGCGTTCGGCCTTGCCCGCCTCGGCGCGCTTCAGGATCTCGACCGCTTCGTCGCGGGTCAGCACATCGGTGAGATAGCGGTAATCGACGATATCGGCGATCTCTTCCGGCGACATCTCGGCGACGAGCCGCCAGACCGGCTTGCCGGCCTGTTTGGCCAGCAGATCCCAGACGGCATTGACGACCGCGCCGGTCGCCAGATGAATGGCGCCCTTGTCCGGGCCGATCCAGCGCAGCTGGCTATCGCTGGTCAGATGCCGCCAGAATCGGCCGGGATGGGCGAGAATCTCGGCAAGATCGGCGCCGACGACGAGGTGGCGCATCGCCTTGATCGCCATGCAGCAGATGTCGTTGCCACGGCCGATGGTGAAGGTCAGTCCGTGGCCGGCAAGATCAGGCGCGTCCGTATCGAGAATGACATAGGCGGCCGAATAGTCCGGATCGGGGTTCATCGCATCGGATCCGTCCAGGCTTTGCGACGTGGGAAAGCGAAGATCGAAGACGCGAAGATCGGTGATGCGGGTCATGATTGTTCCTCCCGATTATAATTGTAGGGGGCCGATGGCGGCGGCCCTATCGGCCGGCGGTGCCGCCGGCCGCGTGATCGGCTAAAGCGCGTTGCGATCTTTCAGATTCGCTTCTCACGCTTTACGTCTTTGTTTTACGCAATTCCCGGCAAAACCGCTTCGCGCCTTGCCTGGGAAAACCGCTGCGCATTTCCCCTGGAACTGCTCTCAATCAGATCGTCCAGCCGCCGTCGATGGCGATGGCCTGGCCCGACGTATAGGTCGCGCCGGCGAGATAGACGGCGAGATCGGCGATCTCCTCCGGCGAGCCCAGCCGGCCCATCGGCTGGCGGGCGATGAAGGCGGCGCGCGCCGCATCGTAATCGCCCTGGGCGCGCATGCGGTCCTGCAGCGACGGGCTTTCAACCGTGCCGGGGCAGATGGCGTTGCAGCGAATGCCCTGGCCGACGTAATCGGCGGCGACGGATTTGGTCAGCCCGATCACCGCCGCCTTGGTGACGCCATAAGCGAAGCGGTTCGGCACGCCCTTGATGCTGGAGGCGACGGAGGCCATGTTGACGATGGACCCGTCCTTGCGTTCGATCATGCCCGGCAGCACGGCCCGGATGGTGCGGATCATCGCCTTGACGTTGAGGTCGAAGGCGAATTCGAGATCGGAATCCTTCATCTCGAGGATAGAGCCGGCATGAACGAAGCCGGCGCAGTTGAACAGCACGTCGACAGCGCCGATCTCGGCGACGAGGGCCGTGACCGCATCGTCTTCGAGCACGTTCAGTCTGTGGGTGGAAACGCCGGTTTCGGCGGCCAGCGTCGCCAGCGCCTCGGTGTTGATGTCGGTCGCGTGGACCTTGGCGCCGACCGCGGCAAAGGCTGTCGCCGTCGCCCGGCCGATGCCCTGGCCGGCGGCGGTGATGAGAACGGTCTTGCCGGAAAGTCTGTTTGTCATATCACGGGCCTTTTCTGGAATTGTCTATGCTGGACGACGGAATGCGGTTTGTCTTGATGAGGCTCGGGGGCGAGGCTCGGGCCTTTGCTTATTTTGCGCGCTTCGACGGTCGTCCGGCAAGATATTGTTGGCGGCTTGCCGCCCAGTCCTGGCGCCGGGAAGGTCACGCGGTTTCACCTGATATCGGGCGACGTCTTCAGTCATGATTTGTCTGTTTATAGACAAACAGACGATTGGCCAAGGGTCAAGCGTGAAGTTTTCCTTTTCCGGCTGCAGTTCTGCGTATATGCAGAATGATATTCACAGGAGGAAGGAATGGAGACCGACGAGTCAGACCGCTACCGCGCTCCTGCCCTCGACAAGGGCCTCGATATCCTGGAACTGCTCGCCGGTGTCGATACCGGCCTCACCCAGGCCGATATCGCCAAGCGGCTCGACCGCAGCCCCAATGAATTCTACCGCATGCTCGATCGCCTGGTGCGCCGCGGTTATGTCACCCGGCTGGACGGCGATCGCTATTCGCTGACATTGAAGCTCTTCGGTCTTGCCCAGTTGCACGCGCCGGTGCGCCGGCTCGCCTCCTATGCCACGCCGCTGATGCGCGATCTCGCCCAGCGCACGCGCCAAGCCAATCACCTTGCCGTCTTCGATCGCGGTGCGGCGGTTGTCATCGCTCAACAGGAGGCGCCTGACTATTGGGGGTTCTCGATCCGCATCGGCGCCCATATCAGCCTCTTCGACACCGGTTCGGGGCATGTGCTGCTCGCCTTCCGCAGCGAGGAGGAGCGGGAGATGATGATCTCGGAACATGTGCGCAGCCGCGCCGACATCGAACTCGGGCCCGAATTCTACGACCGCCTCGAGCAGATCCGCGAGCGCGGCTACGAGATGATGGCAAGCGCCCAGACGGCGGGCGTCTACAATCTTTCCGCCCCGGTGCTCGGGCCGGACCGACGCTGCATCGCCGCCCTCACCTGCCCGTTCATCGCGCTCGTCAATGCGCCGTCCGCGCCCGATATCACCCAGACGATCATGCTGGTGCAGAAGACCGCCGCCCAGCTTTCGCTGCTCGCCGGCGCCGATGTCGGCCATTCCGGCTGACGGGTCCCCTCGGAAAAGCCCGTCGCGAAGCAGACTTGCGAATCGCATAAGTTCGTGCTTATGTGTCGGCATGATCGAGAATGACATTTTCCGAGCCTTGGCCGACCCAACCCGCCGCGCGATCTTCGAGAAGCTGGCGGCGGGCGGCATGAACGCCAGCGCCTTGCGCGCGGGCATGGAGATCAGTCAACCGGCAATGTCGCAACATCTCTCGGTTTTGCGGAGCGCAAAGCTCGTGAGGGAAGAACGGCAGGGGCGTTTCGTGAATTACGAAGTCAATCCGGAGGGACTGGCTCTCATCGCGCAATGGTTGGCGAAATATCGTGCCTACTGGCCTGCCCACATCGAAGCTCTCAAGGTCTTGCTGAAGGATATGGACCAATGAACGACGGAAAGGCCACCGAGCATAAAGACGGCATCGAACTGGAATTCGATCTGGATGAACCGCCGCACAAAGTCTGGCGTGCAATCAGCATCCCCGAATTTCGGGAAAACTGGTTACCAAAAGACGCTTTGGCCGATCCCGAACCGGCCACTATCACACCTGGCGAGGAAGTCCGTTATAGCCTGCGCGACAACGCTCCACCTTTCCTTGAAAGCTCGGTGACGTTCACGATCGTCCCGAACGCGACCGGCGGCACCCGCCTGCGCATTATCCACGAACTGACCGACGCGAGGCTCGACCGGATGGCGAAAGCGGCCGCGAACAGCAACAGTCCGCCCGTCATGCTCGCCGCCTGACGCGGCAAGCCCCTTAAATTCTGGAAGATTGGAGTTCGCCGATGCGCGAAGCGATGCAACTCGTCCCTATGGTCATAGAACAATCCAGCAGAGGAGAGAGGTCTTTTGACATTTACTCCCGTCTTCTGCGCGAACGCATCATTTTCCTCAACGGCGAGGTTAACGATACCGTTTCCGCCCTTGTCTGCGCGCAATTGCTGTTTCTTGAAGCCGAGAATCCAAAGAAGCCGATCAATCTTTACATCAATTCGCCGGGCGGTGCCGTGACCAGCGGCCTCGCCCTGTATGACACCATGCGCTTTATCCGCGCGCCGGTTCATACGCTTTGCATGGGGACAGCCCGGTCAATGGGATCGTTCCTGCTGATGGCAGGCGAGGCCGGTGAAAGAGCTGCATTGCCCAACGCCAGCATCCTCATTCACCAGCCCTCCGGTGGCTTCCAAGGGCAGGCTTCGGACATGCTGATTCACGCCGAAGAAATCCTCAAGACCAAGCAGCGCATGACGCGGCTCTATGCGCAGCATTGCGGACGCTCCTATGAAGACTTCGAGCGCGGGATGGATCGCGACCGCTTCATGACGGCGGAAGAAGCAGTGGAATGGGGTCTTATCGACCGTATTCTATCGGTTCGGGAAGACACGGCCAGCCTATAAGCTGTCGCGGAAATCCAACAAAAGTTGGAATTTTTGACCGCCGGGAATTTCTATTTGAACAATCCATTCACCAGGGATAGGTTGCCGCAAAACCACTCTTGGAGGAGAGAGCGTGTTCATCGACACCCATCTGCACATCATCGATCGGTCGGCGCTGCCCTATCCCTGGCTTTCCCAGGCGCCCGCTCTCGATCGTGATTTCCTCTACGAGACCTATGCGACTGAGGCCCGGCGCTGCGGCATCACCACGGCGCTGCATATGGAGGTCGACGTCGATCCCGCCGCCATGCAGGCCGAGACCGATCACGTCGCCGGCATCTCCAAAAAGGAAGGCAGTCTGCTTGCCGGCGCCATCGTCTCCTGCCGACCGGAGGAGCAAGGTTTTGCCGCCTATCTCGAGCGACAGAAGGCCGATCCCTTCGTCAAGGGGTTCCGCCGCGTGCTGCATGTCGTGCCCGACGACGTCTCCGAAGGCGCCCTGTTCCGCGAAAACATCCGGCGCATCGGCGGCAGCGGCCTGACCTTCGACCTCTGCACCTTGCCGCATCAGGCAGGCCGGGTGGCGGCCCTCGTCGATCTCGCGCCCGATGTGCAGTTCGTGCTCGACCATTGCGGCGTGCCCGATATCCGCTCGAATGCCTTTGAGCCCTGGAAGGCCGGCATATCCGAAATTGCCCGGCGGCCGAACGTCGTCTGCAAGGTCTCGGGCGTCGTTGCCTATGCGGATGCCGAGACCTGGACCGCGCAAACGCTGCGGCCCTATATCGAACATGTGATCGCAAGTTTCGGATGGGATCGTGTCGTCTGGGGCAGCGACTGGCCGGTCTGCACGCTCGGCGGCGGCCTCTCCACCTGGGTCGCGGCGACCCATGCGATGCTTTCCGGCGTTGGCGAGGCCGAGCGCTCGAAGCTGCTTTTCGCCAATGCGCAGCGTCTCTGGGCGTTCTAAAAAGCACCGCCCCAAAAGAGCGCAGTGGTTATCAAAGACTTAAAGCGCATCTGCATGGACCGGGTGAAGCAACGCTCTTCGCTCATTGTTTTTATGCATATCACCCCCGGATTCGCTGCACACGCCCCGCCGACAGGCGTCAACATCACGAAAATAATGACGTGCCCGGCAAAAGTGCTACTTTGGCATGTTTTTTGCTGGTGATGTGTGGTGAGATAATGACGCAGACGCGTTGTATCGGTTTGGGACGACTTACAACCGAGCAATTGCTAGCTTTATTCATCTCGGGTAAAAGTTGTCAGGCGGAGATATGGCAAATGGCCAGATCTCCGCTGTATCAGGAGGGAAATAAATGAAAGAAGAACCGCACTCAGTAGATGTTCACGTCGGAAAGACGATCCGCATCCAGCGTCTGTTGAGGAAAGTTTCTCAGACGGAACTGGGAGATCGTGTCGGCGTAACGTTCCAGCAGATCCAGAAATACGAAAAGGGTTCCAACCGCGTTTCCGCCAGCATGCTGGTCGAAATCGCCGGCGCGCTGAAGGTCGATGTCAGGACGTTTTTCGACGACCTGTCGACCCCTGCTACGGCCAACGACAACCCTGCTCCAAGCGAGGAATTCGTTATTTCGCGCGAAGGCGTCCTTCTCAATGCGGCGTTCTTTTCGATCAAGAACGAAGCTCTTCGCAAGAAGATTTTGAAGCTCGTCCAGGCGATCGCCAACACCGAACAGTTGGACGCTGACGCGGCCGAATAAACCGGTCCTTCACGCAATCCAACGGGCCGCATGAGGGTCAATGGCGATCGATCAGAATTAGATTCTCGCTGGCATCCTTCATTGCGATCTTGGCTTTGCTGCCGAGCAGCTTCTCGAGATTGACGTCAAGCTCCCTGTCGGGATCTATGCCGTCCCAATCGATAACGACCTGCAGCAGCGCCATGTTCGTCAGGTGCATCAGATTACGCAGCTGAAGCTTTTCAGCCTCCTCCTTGGCTGCCGACAGCAGCCGGAAGATCCTTGCGTATTCGCTGCCTGTACCTTCGTTGTGTTGTTCAAACATCGTTCCCGCCTTCGTTGGCCGTGAAACCCTACGATTCCATCCACTACTGCATCTTTGTGCCGCGACCGTTATTCAAGCGTTACAGCAACCGCATTGCGCGTGACTTCGGCGTGCAGGAGGTCCCAGTGCGAGGTTGCGGCAAAGTGCCAGTCACGGTTGACGGGAAGGAATTTGTCCCTGCGCAGCCATTCCAATACCAGCCGCGCGTCGTTGCGCTTGCGCTCGACGCGGTTGCCGCGAATGGCGGCGAGGATGTGGTCGCGGCGCGGTTTACGGAAATGGCACTCGTCGGCCACCTTCGCATAGGTGCGCTCGGAAAAATGCAGGAAACGGCCGGCAAGCAGAAGCTTCTTGCGCTCGCCGGGTGAAATCTCGCCGCTGGCGTAAAGCGCATCGATCGTCGGCTCGAAATCGACCCAGGGCACGGAAAGCGGCAGCCAGCCAAGTTCCTGCGGCGCATGCACCAGCGCGACGGCCTCGTCGTCGAGCAGCCGCCCGGACTCATAATCCTCGAAGATCGAGCCGAGCCCGACCATGCCGAAGGGGGCGCATTCGGCTGCCCGCAACGCGCCCATGCTGGCGCCGCCGGCAACGGCGACATCGTGTTCGAGCGCGTACAGAATTTCCTTGTGCCAGACCGAAGGCAGATCGCCGAAATAGCCGTCGACGAGGCCGATCGCGGTGGCGCCGTCCTCAACGGCTTTCAGAATGTCGCCGGCGGCGGCCGGCGGCCGGAAGTCGATGCAGGAAGACATCGCCCTTGCCGCGGCAAGATCGCTGCCCAGGCTCGGGCCGACGAACAGCACCTTCATGATTCGGCTCCTCTTATGGTGTTGACAGCGCGCATGCCGAGCTGGATGTACTGGCCTGAGATATCGACCTCCAGGCCGGGCACGATCACTCTGACGACGGAGACCGGCAGGGCCGGGTGCGGAAACGGCACGACGACGATCTGCTCGATGCCGGTGGCCACCAGCCGGTCGGCAATATGGCCGATGGTCTCCTGGATCGTCGCTTTGCGGTGATGACGGGGCTGGAACGGGCGCATCCGGCCGTCGCCCTCGCACAGTTCGACCACCTGCTGCATCGCCGCACTCCTGTCGAGCCGCTGATAGATGCGCGGCGAGAAGTCGTCGCGGCTGCCGGCAATCGCAGTTAGCCGGCTCTGCGCCGCTTCGGTAATGGCGCGCAGCGCGGCGCGCACGGGATCGGGGTGGCAACCGCAGCCGCCGCAGACATGCGACCAGCGCGCGTCGACACGGTCGGAAAGATTGCCGGGCATGATGACGGCCAAAAAGGCGGGAATACCGATATCCGTCGTCATGTCGAGCAGCAGCAGTTTCATGCCGGCGCGGGTGATCCGGTCGGTCATGACGTCGATCACCGCATCGCCGAAGGAGGCCGGGTCGATGCGGCTTTCCTTCAGGCGCTCCGGCGATTTCAGCTGGGTCAGGGCCCAGGCGTCACGCTCCACCAGCTCGCAAAGCCCATGCAGGACCGCCTCGGACGGCGTGTTGCCGGAGGCCAGCCCATCGCTCGACTGCTCGAAGCCCGGCGGCCTCTCGCCGCGATGGTCGAGACCGACAAGCCACCAGGGTACGAAGACGCTGCTGCCGGACAGGATGTCGAGCCCGGAGCACCAGGGAATGGGACGGCTGCCGATCTCGTCGGGCGCGCAGCGTGCGACATTGTCGAGGTCGATCATGGCGGCACGCTCCGCCCGCATGCTCTCGACGGTCGCCTGCGTCAGGTCGGCGGGGGCAATTTCGGCGATCCGCGTCTCGACCGCCTCCATCGCCGCCGAGGTCATGGCGGCCTCGTTGTCGATGCCCTTGCCCTGAAAGACCGAGAGCGTATGGCTGTTCGGCCTCGTTGCGAAGGCGACGGGGATGTTCAGGACGTCGAGCGCGGTCAACAGACCGACGCGGGTGATGCCGAATTCGCGCAGATGCGGCCTGATGGCCGCGAAGGTCTGCGCCGGCGTGACGGCGCGGTCATGATAATCGCTGACGCCTGCCGATGATCGTTTGAGGTCACCGGCAAGCGTTTCAAGGTCGGTGAAAGCGGACATACCGATTTGTTCCTTAGCGGAACCTCAGCGCATGCGTCAGGCTCTCGAGCGCATTGGCGGAAACGTTGAGTTCATCCTGCTTCATGGCTGCTCTGGCAGCTGCAGAGAAGCGCAGCGACGGTGTCTGAACTGCAGTGCTTTCAGCATTCGTCTTCATGTTCCATCTCCGATTGGTTGGGCAGCGCCTTGCTGCCGTTAACCATCAGAGGGAAACATTACCTGCGTCATTTAAGCGTTACAGGCTTCGTTAAAAGGCCGCGCAATCAGGGAAGACCGGCAAGATGCAGGCCCTGTATCAGCGGTTCGGTATAGGCGGGATCGCGATCGGGGACGAAATGGCGGATATCCTCGCTGCGGAAATCGGGGAAGTTTTCCAGCACCACCCTGGCATAATTCCTGGCCTTGGCCGTATCGCCCGCCATAGCATGCGAGGCGGCGAGCAGGCGGGCGGTTGCCTGCTTGGCCTTCACCGGTTCCAGCGCCTCGATCGCCATTTCATACTCTTCGCGCATGAAATGGATGCCGCCGAGGTTCCAGTAATAATAGTCCGGCGGCAGCGGATTGAGTTTGAAGGCCGCGCGGCTGAGCTCCAGCGCCCGATCGAAATCGCCATCATGGGAAAGCGCATCGGCGAAATCGGCGAGGATGTCGGCATCATTGGGATTGAGATCCTGGGCCTGCTGGAAATATTCCAGGCTTTCGTCGAAGCGGCGGCGATAGAGCGCCACGAATCCGAGCTCGCGGTAGGCCCGGCCGCTGTTCGGGTCGGACTGCTGCGCCTGCCGGGCAGCGCCGTTCGCCTCATCGAGCAGTTCCTTGTCGCGCATGCCGCGAATCAGCCATTCCATACCGAGCGCGCGCGACACGCCGGCATGCGCAGCCGAGAAATGCTCATAACGATTGAGCGAGGATTTGAACCATTTGCGCGCCTGGCGCAGATGCTGCAGATCGGTCTGGGCGATCAGCCGCTTGCCTTCCAGATAGAGACGATAGGCGGACGGCGGCGCCTCGCCGATCGGCATCGCCAGTTCGTGGCGCTCGATCGTGTCGGCGAGCGAGGAAACGATGCGCCGCGTCAGATGCGCGAAGGATTCGCTGATCTTCTGCATGACCAGCGGCAACTCGATGGCCCAGATCACCTCCGATGTCGTCGTCCGTGTCAGGCGGCAGGTCGCAAAGACATCCTCATCGCGGCCCTGGATGGTGACGTAGACCGCATAGTCGAAGCTGAGGTCGAGCGGACCGGACACGGCGCGCGACGGATCGATCGAACGGCTGAGGATTTCCAGACTCGTATGCGCCGCGATCACCTTGAAGCCGCGCTGCTGACTGAGGCCGATGGTGACGTCTTCGAGAAGCGCCCTGCCGACGCGCTCCATCAGCGGATCGGTAAAAATGCTTTCCGGCGGCAGGATGATGATGCGCGGCTGGCCAAGCAGAGTGATCGCGAGGTTCGGCCCCGGCTGGGAATGGCCTGAAGCCGCTTGTGCCGCCGGCACCAGGTTCAGTTCGCGGGCAAGAGCGGTGGTGCTTTCCTCCGGCTCGGTGTCGAAGTCGTCCTTCAGCTGGCTTTTGCACTTCAGATAGGCCTGACGCGCCGCTGCCGGATCGTTCATCCTGACATAGGTGCGCATCAGGGCACGATAAGCAGTCTCACTGGCAGGATCGAGTTCCAGCAGGCGCCTGGCAAGCGTGACCTGCTCTTCATCAGATCTATCGTCTGATGTTTCGACCAGCCGGGCGAGATGGGTGGAGCGCAATTCGTCGATGCGCTGGCGCTCGAAGGTCAGCCAGTCCTCGGCGCCCTGCGTCGGCGATTTGACGCCTTCGAGCAATTCGCCGTTCAGGAGGCCGCCGTCTTCGGGTGCGAGCGGCCCTTTCTGTTTCAGGATATGAACATCGACCTCCCAGCCGGCGGCAAGGCCGATATGGGTTCGGGTCGCGGCCAGCAGCGGCGGAAGGTCGGCGGGAATGCTCTGTTCGATGCGCGCCAGGAGCTGGCGCAGACTACCTGCCCGCTTTTCCGGCAGCTCCGATTGCCAGAGTTGCCGCCTGACGGTTTCGCGGTCGAGTTCGAGATCGGCTTCGGCAGCAAGCATGGCGAGAAGAAAATAAGACTTCTCCGGCAAGGGGAGTTCCTTCCCCGCCGCCAGCAATCGCGGTCTTCCGAGCAGGCACAGCCTGTTCGTCGACATTTGCCCGGATGTCCGTTGCATCTCGGTTCTCACCCCCGAAAGCCAAGGCGCGCAAACGCACCGGCGGTCAAGACATCATGTTAAAGCTATAAAGCCGCCGCGCATAGCGGCTTTGCTATAAAAAAGAAGAAATTTCATCGATTATTTGCATTTTCGCATGTCGCTCGCCGAGAAGATGCTTTGCCAACACTTCCGTGAGGATGCGGCTTGCGTTCCCTGGCGGCAGGTTATTGAGCAAACGACGGCCCGTATTACGGGCTGTCCCCGACAAAATCGGCGCCGCGCTACAGGCCAAGCGTCTTGATGTGGGCTTCGCCGGTCCGTTTTTTGTCTCCCAGGGAGCGGCTCAAGGGGTCGGGAAATCTGTGAGCATGCTGTAGGAGGGCAATGTCCTGTTGGCGAAGATCCCCTTGCGGAGGAGGACGCGGTCGGAGTGCGGACGGGCGATAACCTGGTCGAGGCTCCAGGCTTCGAGGATCATCAGGTCTGCCGGCCGACCGGCGCCGATCGTACCGACGTCGATGCCCATGACGCCAGCAGGTGCCGGGCCGGCAAGAGCGGGCGCATCCGCGTAAGGGTGGTCGAGATGAAGGATGCGCACCGCTTGCCGCCAGGTGTCCAGCATGTCGTGATCGCCATAGGCAAAGAACGGATCGCGGCAATTGTCGCCGGCCGCGGCGACCGGAATGCCAGCCGCCTGCAATTCCTGCACGGGCGTGACCCCGCGCCAGCGCGGCGTGCGGCCGTCTTCGCGATCCTGGAGATACATGTTGACGGTTGGCAGCGTGATGATCGAGAGGCCGGCATCGGCGATCAGCGCGATCGTGTCCCGCAATTCTTGCTCGCCCAGAAGCGCAAGCGAACAGCAGTGGCCGCATGTCACGCGCCCCTCGTAACCGTGGCGGATGGCGGCACGTGCCACATGCGGCAGGGAATCCGCCTGTGCCGCCTCGTCGACATGGAGATCGACATCCAGTCCCCGTTCCTTGGCCAGCGCAAACAACCGGTCGAGCAGCAGATCGATATCGTCGAGGCCTGCCCCATGGGTGCCCCCGGAGGCGCGGGTGACGCCGCCGAGCAAGCCGCCGTGGGCGGCAACGATATCGGCAAGGCGGGCGCCATAGTCGCCGCGATAGGCATCGAGCGGCACGAGGCCGGCAGCCTGCAAGGTGATGCGGCCTTTCCAACGTTCGCGCATTTCGGCAAATGCGCTCCAGGTGATTTCCGCCTGCCCCTCGTGGCTGTCGAGATGGGTGCGGATAGCGGCCACGCCATGGGCGTCGGCCGTTGCAAGACCGAATTCCATCCGTCGCAGGAGATCGTCGGCATTCCAGTGGGCAAGCCGGTCCGCCGTCGTCGCGGCGCGCGCGCCGGGATGCGTGCCGCCGGAATCGGGCGCACGTCCCATGGTGTGACCCTTGTCGAGATGGGCGTGCGCGTCGATCAGAAGCGGCCAGACGTGGCGGCCGTCGAGCGCGACTGCATCTTCGCCACCATCGGCAAGGGCCGGCGTTATCGCGGCGATCTTGCCGTTCTCGACCAGAATATCGACGAGGGCGGAGCCGTCCCGATCCACCTCCGCAGCACCAGGCACGTCATTTGCAAGCAGCGCGACCGGAACGCGCGCCTTCGCAAGACGAATGCGCTCCGGTCTCGCCAGACGGGCGGCAAAGCTGGGAAACAGCGAAAGATCGTTCATGGTGAGTCTCGATTGGATGGGTTACCGAGCGGTCAGTTCTCGTCAAACGAGGCGAGCAGACGCTCCTGCGCGAATTGCATGAAATGGCTGCCTGCGGGCGAAAGCGAGCCGCGGGCGCGGTGGAGGATATTCAGCCGTTGCAGCGAGCCGGTTCCCGTCAGCGGAATGAAGACCAGGTCGCCGGTCGCCATTTCGCGGTCGACATCGAGCCGGTTGAGGAAGGTGATGTGAGGCGTTGTCCGGGCAAGGCGCTTCATCAGTTCCATCGAATTGGTCTCGACGACGGGAACAAGGGTGGCACGCGCCGGGGCAGTCGCCTCGACGACCTCGCGCAGCGACAGCGATCGATCCGCCAGAACCAGCGGATAGAGCAGGCAATCGGACATGCGCACGGTCCTGCGGTTTGCGAGGGGATGGGCGGGCGCCACGACGGCTCCCAGCGCATGGTGGAATTCGGCGGCGCGTTGCAGCCGAGTATCGTCCGGCAGGTTGTAGGCAATGGCGATATCGGCCTGGCCGAGTGCAACCATCTCCGCAACAGTCGTCCGGTCGCCGACCATGATGCGCAGGCTGACCTGCGGATTTTCTTCTCGGTAAGCGGCAACGATTTCGGCAATCCGACCCGCAGCGAGCGTTGCCATGGTCGCCAGCGCCACCTCGCCGCGATTGAGCCCCTTGAGGGACTGGATCTGCGACCGCATCCGCTGATGCGCCTGCAGTGTCTCGCGAATGTGCTGGATGAGGATTTCGCCGGAACTCGTGAGCTTCAGGCCGCGCGGCAGGCGCTCGAAAATGGGTGCCTGCAGCTCTTCCTCAAGCTCCAGGATATAGCGGTTCACCGCGGAGGCGGCGACATGCAATGTCCTTGCCGCCTTGCGGATGGAGCCCTGTCGGGCCACCTCGTCTATATAACGCAGCGCGCGTCCATGAAGCATGATGGGTCCGTTGCCTGACGGGAGTCGGATTGACCGTTCCACGATGTCACCGCAACGGCCCATCTTCAACGTCACTTCTTGGCGAAATTGGCGTTGATGCGCCGGGTCAGGTATTCGCCGGCGGTGATCGCCTCGTATTTGCCGAGCGGACCCTCAATGACGGCATCGCGGTTTGCCTGGCAGAAGAAGGGCAGGGACAGTCGGCGGCCCATGTATTCATTCTCGCGCGGCATACGCACCCGGTGCAGCGTCGACTGCAACTGGTCGTCCGACCAGCGCATCAGCATGTCGCCGATGTTGCAGGTGATATAGCCCTTGCGCGGCGGAACGTCCGTCCATTCCTTCAGGGCTGCATCCTTGCCCGGGCACACCTGGAGCCCGCCTTCGCCCTCCTTCTGGTGAAGAATGGTCAAGCAATCGAAGTCCGAATGCGCGCCGGCACGCCACGACGTGAAGTCTTCCGGCTTGGCGCCTTCCATCGACATGTAGTGGATGAGGCGCAGCGTCGATTGATATTGGTCCGAAGACGGGTCATGCGCCTTGGTGAAGAAATCCACGGCAAAGCCCATCTTCAGCGCGAAGCAGGAGAGGATGCGCATGCCGAGTTCCCAGTTCTGTCGCTCGAAGCGGAGCATCTTTTCGCGGAAGCCCGGAAGATCGTCTTCGCTCGGCCACAGATTGAGGCGGATCATGTCCGGCAGGGTGAGCTGGAAGCTCTCCTTGTTATCCGGCGTACCGGTGGAGGGACGGACCTGCGCCCTGAACTCCCAGCCGGCATTGATGCCCTTCGGCATCGGGGTTTTCGCCTTAACCTCCACCGGCAGTTCGAAGAATGTCCAGGCCGTGTCGAAGGCCGCGTCAATATCGTCCTGGGCGATGCCGTGATTGTAGACCTGGAAGAAACCGATATCGACCGAGGCCTGCCAGAGTTCATCGGCGATCTCGTGCTTGCGGTGGTCGAAGTCAGAAAGGTCGATGACGGGGATTTCCCGGTCAACGGTCGTGCCCATGCCGCCGATGGTCGCTTCCTTGGCGAGTTCCGCGAGGGTGTCTGTCTGGATATTCATATTATTCTCCTTACGTGAGTGCCGGCGAACCGGCGGTTGAGGAGCAATGTCCGGGCAGGGCCCGACTGCTTCTACTCCGGATGGATTTCAGCCGTTTTTCGGCAGGCTCCAGGGAAAGAGGAGCTTCTGCGTCAGGACCACGGCCTGAAATAGCAAGAGCGACATGGCGGCGAGCAGCAGCAAGCCGGCCCAGGCCTGTGGCAGCTTGAACAGGGAGGTCGACAGTTGGATGAAATAGCCGACGCCGGCTTCGGATGCGCAGAACTCCGCAACCACGGCGCCGATGACGGCAAGCGTGATCGAGATTTTCAGCGCCGAGAAGATGTAGGGCACCGCAAACGGCAAGCGTATCTGGGTGATCTCGCGGAAGCCCGAGGCGCGCAGGCTTCGCGACAGCTCGATCAGATCCGGCGGGGTTGCCGCAAGGCCCGTTGCGGTCGAGACGACGAGCGGAAAAAAGGTGATGAGACAGGTGATAACGATACGTGGCGCATCGCCGGCTCCGAGCACGACGATCATGATCGGCGCAATCGCCACCACCGGCGTCGACTGCACTACGACGAGCAGCGGATAGAGCGTTCGCGACAGGAATGGCGAGCGCATCATGACCACCGCGAGCGGAATGGCGATAAAGATGGACATCGCATAACCGATCAGCGCCACCCGCAACGTCGCGGCGATGTGCCCGATCCAGCGCTCGAAGCCGATGGAGGAGAACGAGCCGAGGATCGCGCTTGGCGGCGGCAGCAGATAGGTCGGGATCGACAGGAGCCGCGCGACCGCTTCCCACAGCAGCACCGTGCCGATCAGGGCCGCGGCGGTCGCAATGCCCGGCAACGCCAGCACCTGCTTGAGGAGAGCAACCGGTGTGCGGCTCCGCATGGCCTCACGCCGCCTGACGGGTGAGGAGGAGATCGCGGAGGTAATTGGAGAGGTCATGGATCGCCTTGTCCTTTGCAGTTTCAGGGCCGCGTGGCCGGCCGACGGGGACGGTGACTTCGGTCAGGATCGAGCCCGGACGTCCGGTCATCACCAAAACGCGGTCGGACAGAAGCGCCGCCTCACTGACGGAGTGGGTGATGAAGACCACGGTCTTCGGGCGTTGGGAAAAGATGCGCAGCAGATCGAAGCCCATCACCTCGCGTGTCAGGGCATCCAGCGCCGAAAAGGGTTCGTCCATCAGCAGGATATCCGGATCCATGAGCAGCGCGCGGGCGATGCCGACACGCTGCTGCATGCCGCCGGACAGTTCGTCCGGCAGGCGTTTCTCGAAGCCGGCAAGCCCGACCATGCTCAGCAATTCACCCGCCCGCCCGCGCTCCTCTGCCGTTACCCGGCCGGTCTTGTGGCGGGCGGGAAATACGACATTGTCTTCGACAGTCGCCCAGGGAAGCAGCGTCGGCTTCTGGAAGACGATCCCGATGTCGTCACGCGGGGCCGTCACCGGCAGACCGAAGACGTCTACCGAGCCGGATGTCGGCTTCAACAGGCCGGCGATCATGCGCAGCAGGGTCGATTTCCCGCAGCCCGAAGGGCCGAGGATCGAGACAAATTCATGCCGGGCCACATCGAAACTGACGTCTCGCAGGGCTTCCGTGCGCCCGGACCGAGTTTCGAAAACTTGTCCCAGCCTGTCGAAGCGGATAGCGGGCATCGCCATCGAGGTTACTCCGTTACGGCGAAGGTGCGGTTGACCATGGTTTCCGGATCGAGCTTGGCCGGATCGATATCCTGCGCTTCAGAGACACGGCGCCAGGTTTCGGCGAGACGGGCGGCTTCGAAGCCGCCGAGGCCGTCCTTCTCCGTCACCTCGTTGAAGATCAACGGCAGCGTGTCCTTGAGCGAACCCTGGACGTCCTCCGAGCCGAGTTCCGGTACCATGGTGGTGACAGCGGCGGCAGCCTTCTCCGGATTGTCCTTGGCGAATTCGACCGATTTCTTGTAGGCGGCGATAAAGCGGGCGGCGACCTGCGGACGCTTGGCGAGGAAATCGTCGCTGGCGATGAGGGATGCGGAATAGAGCTCGAGCCCGGCTGCCGACCATGGCAGGGCAACGATCTCCTTGCCAGCTTCCTTGCCTTGGTTGCTGTAGCGCGTCAGGTCGGTCATCCAGGCGATGATGCCATCGGCATTGCCGGTCATCAGCATCGGGCCAAGTGCGCCGGGATCGGCTTTGATGAGCTTGATATCCGCCATGTCGATGCCGGCATCCTTGAGCACCAGCGGCAGGTAGACATTCGACGATGTGAAGGGCGACGTCGCGATCGTCTTGCCCTTGACGTCAGCGACGCTTGCGATCGAACCGCCCTTGGCGACGTAGAAGGCATGCGGCCCCTTGTTGAACAGCGACATGACGGCGGTTACCTTGACGCCCTCATTGGCGCGCGCGGCCATCAGGGCGCCGATATCGGAAATACCGATGTCGGAGGACGCCGAGGCAAGGCGCGATATGGCGTCGGTCGAGCCGCGACCGGAGGCGATCTCCACCTCAAGGCCGGCGTCCGAACAGAAACCTTCCTGGATACAGACGTAGATCGGCGCCTTGTCGCCACCCGGCAGCCAATCGAGCTGAAAGATCACCTTGTCGGCGGCGGAGGCGGCGCCGGCAGAAAGGATTGCGGCAAGTGCATAAAAGGCAAGCTTGGTGCGGGACATGGGTCGACCTTTCGCAATTGGTGTTCGATTTTTAAGGACGGATAGTGATCGGCGACGCGCTCCGGATCGAAGCCATCTGCGACGAGCCCGGCAATTGCGCAATCGCGTTTTTCAGGGCGCTTGCTGGCCAGGCATACAAAACAACGCTGCGCGCGAAGATGATCAGGTCCAGCGTCGATCTCTGCGGATTTCGGGGCGAGATCACTGGTTTTTCCCTGCATTAGGACATCCTCTCGACAGGTTTACCCGTCGAGCAATGTCCAGAACCGAGGCTCAGACCGCTTCTACTCGCAGGTCGTTTGTCTCATGAATATCCGGCGTTCTGCAAGATTTTAAACGCTTCAATTCTTGTGCTGAAAAAACAGGCGAAGTCCACGGCATTGAGATCGAAGTGGGCAGGATCGTCAATTATGTGATTGAAATAACAGAAACAATTTCTCTGTAATCGAGCGGTCCGGCGGCTGAAAAATAAGCGTTCTAATATTTAGAGCGCTTAGCTCGTAATTTTCTTGCCGCACCTTCAGCTGGCATCTGCGTTTTCCGGCGCATTTTTCTTGTGAGCGACCCGCATCTGGACAGTTTCCATTGCCTCCTTCGTATGCAGGCGATCGCCCAGACGACCATGAATTGGCGTTTCAGCCGTAGTCGAGAAGGGCTTCGAGGCCGTAACGTTTACGATTGAGCTGCTTCAAGGGCAGGCGTAAATATGCTCCGCCATGAACCGTCGAGGCGCGGCCAGTCTAGAATTGCCTTGCGATCGTTCGTTCACGAAGCCCGCGCCGCCTGCTCCAGAGTGGTGAATTCGATGGCGGCCACGGGCGGTATGCCTATTATGACACGGTGCCCGATCTCGGCGTGATGATCGAGTTGCTGGAATTCGACAGCGACAAGGAAGCCCAGCCGAAACACGCCTGACGGGTCACAGGACCTGTGCAATCCGTTTCGGGCCTGCTACCGCTGTGGACGCGGCCGCGACGAAATCGAGCCCGATATCCAGTACCGGCGCGCTGTGCGTCAGCCATCCAACGGAAATGAGATCGACGCCGGAGGCCGCGATCGCGGCGGCCGTTGCCGGCGTGACGCGGCCGGATGCCTCGGTGATGGCCCGGCCGGCGACGATGGCGACCGCCTCACGCAGCTGATCCGGCGTCATATTGTCGAGCAGGACGGCGTCGACGCCGGTCTCCATCGCTTCACGCAGCTGATCGAGGGTGTCCACTTCGACCTCGATCTTCACCATATGGCCGACGCCGGCCCGCGCCCGGCGGATCGCCTCGGCGACGCCGCCGGCGATGGCGACGTGATTGTCCTTGATCAGCACCGCGTCGTAAAGGGCGAAACGGTGGTTCATGCCGCCGCCGGCCCGCACCGCATATTTCTCCAGCGCCCTCAACCCCGGCGTCGTCTTGCGCGTGCAGGCGACGGAAGCCTTGGTGCCCCTGATGGCGGTGGCAATCCCGGCCGTCACCGTCGCAATGCCCGAGAGATGGCCGAGAAAATTCAGCGCGGTGCGCTCGGCGCTCAGCAGACCGCGCGACGGGCCTTCGATGGTGGCGATCACGTCACCCGGCTTGGCCGCATCGCCGTCCTGGAGATGGCGGCGCATGACGATCTCCGGATCGACGAGGGAAAAGGCCAGTTCCGCGGCATCGAGGCCGGCGATCACGCCCGGCTGCCGGGCGGCCATCACCACCGTCGAGCGGTGATCTGCAGGGATGACCGAGGCCGAGGTGATGTCGCCGGCAAGACCGAGATCTTCGAGCAGCGCTTGCCTGACCAAGGGTTCGACGATCAGGCGCGGAAGGGGAACGAGGCTCATCAGGCACTCCTTGCAAGGGAATAGGGCGGGGTCGCGCGGGCGATCTCCAGCACTTGGGAAAGGCGCATCCGGCGGCGGTTTGCATCGCCGAGCTTCAGCGGAAAATCGGTGCGGGCATGGGCGCCGCGTGATTCCGTCCGCAAGCTGGCGAAAACCGCGATCGAGAGCGCGACGATGGCCGGATCGGCGGCAGGGCTGTTCCCTTCGGCAAGCGGCAGCAGGGCGGCGATGGCGCCATGAATGGCGCCGGCATTGCGCAGCACGCCGAGATGGCGCGAGACGATCGACCGGACGAGCGATGCATCGGCAGGCACCGGCAGGCTCTCGGTGAAGGCGCTTCCGGCAGCACTTGCGGGCATGCCCGATATGTCGCGTGCCGCCCGCATGCCCATCACAGCCGCCTCCAGCAGCGAATTGCTGGCAAGCCGGTTGGCGCCGTGCAGGCCGGTCGAAGCCGCTTCGCCTGCGACCCAGAGACCGGGCACCGAGCTGCGGCCATTTGCAACCGTGGCCACGCCGCCCATGTGATAGTGAACTGCCGGGCGTACCGGGATGAGGTCTTTTGCCGGATCGATGCCGGCCTCGCCGCAAAGGGCGGCGATGACGGGAAAGCGCGTGGCAAAGCGGTGGCCGAGAGCAATGCGGGCATCGAGGAAGACTTTGCCGCCGCGGGCAATTTCGGCGCTGATCGCCCGCGCCACCACGTCGCGCGGCGCAAGCTCGGCGCCTGGAGTGCGGGCCATGAAACGGTCGCCTCGTTCGTTGACGAGCAAGGCCCCCTCGCCGCGCACCGCCTCGCTGATGAGCGCCAGCGGCCTGCGGCGGGAATCGAGTGCTGTCGGATGGAACTGGACGAATTCCATATCGGCGAGATCAGCGCCCGCCCTTGCCGCAAGCGCGATCCCCTGGCCGAAATTGCCCATCGGATTGGTGGTGGCGTCGTAGAGCCCGCCAATGCCGCCGGTGGCGAGCACCACCTTCGATGTCGGCAGAATGGCAGCCCCGTTCGCGGTCGCGCAGAGCAGGCCGGCGACCTTTTCGCCTTCCATCAGAATCCGCCGCGCCTCGAAGCCTTCGAGGACTGTTATCACAGGTGTTTTCATCACCGCCTCGATCAGCGCGGCGATGATCGCAGCACCCGACCCGTCGCCTTCGGCATGGACGATGCGGCGGCGGTTATGGGCCGCCTCCAGCCCGAGCGACAGTTGGCCGGCGGCATTCCGGTCGAAACGCACACCGGCTCGCTCCAGCGCGGCAATTGCAGCTGGTGCTTCGGCAATGATGCCGGCGGTGGTCACGGGATCGCAGAGCCCGTCACCGGCGGCAAGCGTATCGGCAAGGTGCAGCGCCGCGCTGTCGTCGGCGCCCATGCTGGCGGCGATGCCGCCCTGCGCCCAGGCGCTCGACGTCTCCGCGCCAAGGGCGGCGCGGGTGACGATCACCGAGGGTTCGGGCGCCAACGTCAGTGCGGTCATCAGCCCCGCAAGGCCGCTGCCGACGATCACCGTGCGTCCGGCCAGATGCTCGAGGACCTCGGTCATATCGCCAGCATTCTCTCGACGGCGCGGCGCGCAGCCACGGCAATTGCCGGATCGACCGTCACCTCGTGGCGGTTTTCCTCAAGGGCGGCGCGGATATTGGCAAGCGTGATCCGCTTCATATGCGGGCAGAGATTGCAGGGGCGAATGAACTCGACATCGGGATGGTGCACAGCGACATTGTCGCTCATCGAGCATTCGGTGAGCAGCACGACACGCGCCGGCTTCTGCCTGCCGACATAGTCCGACATGACGGCGGTGGAGCCGGCGAAATCGGCTTCGGCCACGACGTCGGGCGGGCATTCCGGATGGGCGAGCACCGTTACGCCGGGATGGTTTTCACGCAGCTGGCGCACGTCCTCGGCGGTGAAGAGTTCATGCACCTCGCAATGGCCATGCCAGGCGATGATCTCGACATCCGTCTCGCGGGCGACGTTGCGCGCCAGATATTCGTCCGGGATCATCAGCACCTTCGGCACGCCGAGCGATTCCACGACCTGTTTGGCGTTGCCGGATGTGCAGCAGATGTCGGAGGCGGCCTTCACCGCGGCCGATGTGTTGACATAGGTGATGATGGGCACGCCGGGATGGGCCTGGCGCAGCAGCGCAATATCCTCGGGCGTGATCGAGTCCGCCAGCGAACAGCCGGCGCCGAGATCGGGGATCAGCACGGTTTTTTCGGGGTTCAGCAGCTTGGCGGTCTCGGCCATAAAATGTACGCCGGCCAGCACGATGACATCGGCATCAACCTCGATCGCCTTGCGGGCGAGCGCCAGACTGTCGCCGACGATATCGGCCACGCCGTGGAAGATCTCCGGCGTCTGGTAATTGTGCGCGAGAATGACGGCGTTGCGGCGGCGCTTGAGCTCGAGGATCGCGTCGACGTCATTTTCGAACGTCATCCATTCGGCTTTGGGAATGACGCGGCTGACGCGCTCATAGAGCGAGGATGCGGAAACAGGATAATTCATGACCGGCTCCTAATTATGCTCTCTTTGAGCATATCATAGGCAAAGAGATATTCTCACAGTGAGCATATGTCAATTGCGGGAGAGCGGTAATTTCGTTCCGGCAAGCGCCCGTTCTTCGAGCACCGTGTGGCGGAAGCGGAAGAGCTTCGCCGGCCGGCCGCCGGTTTCGCTTTCGGTTCCGCCGGTTTCCTCGACCAATTCCTGCTGTTCGATGAGCCGGCGGAAGTTCTGCTTGTGCAGCGTCAGCCCGGCCAAGGCCTCGATGGTGCGCTGCAGTCTCAGCAGGGTAAAGCTCTCCGGCATCAGCTCGAAGACGACGGGACGGTATTTGATCTTGGCTCGCAGCCGGGCGATCCCGGTCGCAAGAATGCGGCGGTGATCGGCAAACATCGCCCGGCCGAGATTGGCCTCCACCCCGCATCCGGCCTCCGAGACGAGCCCCGCCTCGTAGAGTAATTCGTAGCGCTGCAGCGCCAGATCTTCGTTCCAGCCGCCGCCGTCGAGGCCGAAGGTGAAATCCGCCCGGCGATGGCGATGGTCGCGCCTTGCCGGATCGGCATCGGCCCAGATCTTCAGACGCGTCATGATTTCATTGAGCACTGCTGGGCGCCCCTGGCGATGGTCTTCCCAGGGGAAATATTCGTACCAGCCGTGCCATCCCGGCCGGCCGGCGCCCGACTGCTCGTTGACGAGGCCGAGATAGCTGATCGAGATCGTCCGTCCGCCTGGGATGTCGTTGTTCCGGTCGCGGTCGGCGAAGGTATAGAGCTGTTCGAGATAGCCGACGGGATGTTCCGTCTGCTCCTGCACCCACTCGCGCAGCCCCGATTGCAGCGTGCGATGCCCCATTTCGAAGGGGCCTGACGGCAGCGCATTGCCGGAGCGGATGGTCATCACGCGCGGCTCGTCCCCCGTCACCGCGACGAGCACCGCAATCAATTCCGCATGCGCAAAGCCGATCGTCACAGGGGACCGAATACTCCGTTCCGAATGGGTCGAACGGATCATTCCTGACACAGGCCGGGACGGAAGCCAATGGAAAGGAAGCGGGTTTGCCCCTAGCTATTGCCCGTCTCACTCCGCAGCCGGTCCAGGAAAACCTTCAGCTCCGCGTCGTCGACGCTGACGAGATGGCGCTTTTCCGGATAGGCGCCGGTCCTGACATCCTCGGCGAACTCGGTGAAGGCGGCGATGCGTTCGCGCTGTAGCCGGTCATGTTCGGCGGCGAAGTTGCGATAGACCTTGGCATGGCGCGGATAGTGATCGCGATTGGTGCCAAGCACGTCGTCGGCGAAGAGATATTGGGCGTCGCAGCCGCTGCCGGCCCCCATGGAGATCATCAGCATCGAGGTGTTGCTGCTGATGGCGGCAGCGACATCCCCCGGCACGACTTCGATTTCGGCGGCGAAGGCGCCGGCCTCTTCCAGCGCCTTGGTCTGCCGCCAGATCTCGGCCGCACTCGCCGCGGTCTTGCCGACGGCGCGAAAGCCGCCGGTCCAGGTCGCCTTCGAAGGGATCAGCCCGAGATGGCCGCAGACGGGGATGCCCTCGTCCCGCATGCGCCGGATCGTCTGCAGGCTTGCGGCGCAATAGACCGCATCGCCACCGGCCTTCAGCGCCGCGAAAGCCGCGCGCAGATAATCCTCCGCCGAGACATGGTCGCCATATTCGAGCCCCGGAATGGCAAAGGGAGTGGGCGCGGCCTCGCGAAAGACCGGCCCGAGCAGCGAGGGCGGCACCGAGACGATATCGATGCCCGCTTTTTCGGCGGCTTCCGCCTCCTCCAGCGTGGTGACGCGCAGCATGGTGAGCTGGCGCTTGCCTTTTTCCGCAAGCAGATCGGCGACGGTTGCGCGTCTATGTTTCTTCATCGTCAAATTCCTTCGAAAAAAGCGGTGAAAATATCGGCCAGCTCACGCGGCCAGCAGGGATTTCAGCTTGATGTCGCTGGTTGCGAGCGCTGCCGGGTCCGGATGGGCACGCGCGGCGATCAGCATTTCGGCGAGCCTGATGTCACGCGCCACGGCATTGCCTGGCCCGATGCCGCTTGCGGCGATCAGTCGCCCGGTGGCGTCGAGATGGAAAAGAATGAAGGCGCCTGCGCCGAGATCGCGGCGCTGATGCGTGGCGGCTCCTTCGGCAAGGCCCGCAATCTGCAGCGTCATGTCGTATTGATCCGACCAGAACCACGGCACGGCCGATACGGCCTCGTCGAGGCCGAGCATGTTGGCCGCAGCCAATGTGCCCTGCTCCTGGGCGTTGCGCCAGGATTCGAGCCGCACCCGCCGGCCGCCATAGATCGACAGCGGAAAGGAGCAGCAGTCGCCGGCGGCAAAGACATCCGGCGCCGAGGTCTGCAGATGAATATCGACGGCAATGCCGTTTTCGATAGTAAGCCCCGCTCTTTCGGCGATCTCGACATTCGGCCGGGCACCGATGCCGACAAGGGCGAGATCGGCTTCGATCGCCTCACCGCTCGACAATCTGATCTGGGCTTTGCCGTTTTCCGCAGTCAGCGCCTCGATGGAGACACCGCAGCGGATATCGACGCCCTCGGCGCGGTGGCGCTCGGTGATGAGATGGGCGATCTCCTCCGGCACGCCGCGCTTCAGCACGCGTTCCAGCCCTTCGATGACCGTGACCTCGGCGCCGAGCAGCCGCGCCGTTGCCGCAAGTTCCAGTCCGATGAACCCGCCACCGATGATGGCGATATGCCGTCCCGGCTTCATGACATCACGCAGCGCCGCCGCATCGTGATGGGTCCTCAGCGCGCGAATATGCGGGCTGCCCTGCGGCGCGCCGGGGAAGGAGCGTGCAGCGGCACCCGTCGCAAGCAGAAGCTTGTCGTAGGAAAGCACGGTACCGTCCGAAAGCGTGACGGTCCTGGACGCGGGGTCGAGATCCCTTGCCTCGAGGCCGGTCAGCAGCCGGATGCCGTTTTCGACATATTTTTCCGCCGTCGCGATGAATTTCGGATCGCTTGCATCGGTGGAGCCGGCCTTCGACAGCGGCGGCCGTTCATAGGGCGGAAGCGGCTCGGCGCCGACTAGCGTTACTTCGCCGGCAAAGCCCTTTTCCCGCAAGGCGAAGGCGGCGCGCGCACCGCATTCGCCCGCGCCCAGGATAACGAAATGAGCCACGTCCAGCTCCCTCAGAGCGAGATGAAGACGGCGCCGTCTTCGATCTTGACCGGATAGGTCTTGAGATTGACGCAGACCGGCGCACCCTTGGCTTCGCCCGTCTTGTAGTTGAAGCGGCCGTTATGTTTCGGACATTCGATGATCTCATCCATGACAAGCCCGTCGGCGAGATGGATATGTTCGTGTGTGCAGAGCCCGTCGGTGGCGAAGAATTCGTCATCCGGGCTGCGATAGACCGCGAAGGTGCGCCCGTCGTGATCGAAGCGGATGACATCCTCCTCGTCGATCTCGTCCTTGCCGCAAACCTCAATCCAGTTTCCGCTCATCTTATCCTCCCTCGATTGTCGTTATTGCGCGGCCGGAGCCAGCTCGTTGTGGAATTCCTCGCGATACGGCCGCGCGGTGGCCGGCAATTCGCGCTTCAGGAAATAGTCCTCGTTGCGCAGCTGGCGCAGGAAGGCCGGGATCATCTCGCGATAACCGGACAAGATCGACGGGTTCGGCGCCGGCAGGTCGTGCTTGATCATCGCATGCAGCTGCGGCAGCGCGTGGTAGGGCACCATCGGAAACATGTGATGTTCGACGTGGTAGTTCATGTTCCAGTAGATGAAGCGGCTGATCGGGTTCATGTAGACAGTGCGGCTGTTCAGCCTGTGGTCGGTGACATTGTCGGCAAGGCCGCCATGCTGCAGCAGTCCGGTCAGCACATGGTGCCAGGCGCCGTAAAGGCGCGGCAGGCCGATCAGCATCAGCGGCAGGATCGAGCCCGTGGCGATCGCCGCGGCGATTGTCGCGACATAGATCGCCAGCCAGATGCGGGCGAAACGGATCGCCTTCGGCTGCTCCATCTCGGGAATGAAGGTTTTTTCCGCCGCGCTGACGCCGCCGAAGGCATTGCGCAGCATGTCGACGACGGCATGCCAGGCGTCGAGGATGCCGAAGAAATTGAGCACCAGCCGCAAGAGATCCGGCGGCCGCATGACGGCGATCTCGGGATCGCGGCCGACGATCACCGTGTCGGTGTGGTGGCGCGCATGGCTCCAGCGCCAGGTCACCGGATTGCGCATGATCATGAAGCAGGCAATCTGATAGACGGCATCGTTCATCCAGCGCGTCTTGAAGGCGGTGCCATGACCGCATTCGTGCCAGCGGCTGTCGGAGGCCGAGCCGTAGAGCACGCCATAGGCAAGGAAGATGGGCAGCGCGATCCACGAGCCCCAGAAATAGATGCCAAGCCCGGCCAAGACCGCCATGCTGCCGAGCCAGATGACCGTGTCGCGGATCGCCGGCGCATCGGAGCGCTGCATCAGCGCCTTCATGTCCTTGCGCGGAATGTCGGTGTGATACCATTCGGCTGCCGCCAGCCCCGTCTCGACGGCTGTGCGGCCGCTTTCGCCGAGCAGGTCGTAGTCACGTTTCTTTGTCTGGGTCGCCATTATCCGCCTCCCGTTATGCCCTTGCCTGGGAGAATAGGTTGACTTTGGCAGGCGCTCAATGCAGGCTTGATATATTCTATCAAAAGCCATCATGAATGGCTTGCATTCATGATTGAATACATCAGGAACGCTCATGCGCCGTCCAACCATATCCGATCTTGCCCGCGCCTCCGGCGTCAGCGTCGCCACCGTCGACCGTGTTCTCAACGCGCGCCACCGGGTGCGCGAGGAAACAGCACGGCGGGTCTATGATGCGGCGCAGTCGATCGGCTATCACGCCGTCGGCCTGATCAAGCAGCGTGTCTTCGAGGATCTGCCGCAATACAAGCTCGCCTTCCTGCTGCAGAAACCAACGCAGTCCTTCTACCAGAGCTTCGCGCGCGAGATCGAAACGGCAGCGCGGGCGCTGACGACGGCGCGCATCCAGACGCAGATCGAATTTCCCTCCGCCGCGACACCGGCTGCGATCGTCGAAAAGATCAAGACGCTCGGCGCCCGCAACCAGGCCGTTGCCCTCGTCGGCCCGGACTATCCGGCGGTGACGACGGCGGTGGAAGAACTGAAGGAGCGCGGCATTCCTGTCTTCTCGCTGCTCTCCGATCTCGCCACGGGCGTGCGCGACGCCTATGTCGGGGTCAATAACCGCAAGGTCGGGCGCACCGCCGCCTGGACGATCGCGCGCACGGCGCGCCAGCCCGGCAAGGTCGCCTGTTTCGTCGGCAGCCACCGTTTTCACGGCCATGAGTTGCGGGAAATCGGCTTCCGCTCCTATTTTCGCGAGAATGCACCGGAGTTCGATGTCGTCGACACGCTGATCAATCTCGAGACCGCCGAAATCACCCATGAGGCAACCTTGACGTTGCTGCAGAAACATCCCGATCTCGTCGGCCTCTATGTCTGCGGCGGCGGCATGGAGGGGGCAATCTCGGCGTTTCGCGAAGAAAGCGTCGGCGGCAAGGTCGTTCTCGTGGTCAACGAGCTGACCCCCGACAGCAAAGCCGGTCTTGCCGACGATATCGTCGCCATGGCGATCGGCACGCCCCTGCCTGCCCTCTGCAAGGAGCTGATGGTGCTGATGACGAGCGCTATCGAAAACGGCGAAACGGCGGTTCCCGGACAACTCTTCCTGCCTTTCGATATTCATATCTCGGAGAACATCTAAACAATGATGGAATTCCATCATTTCGTTGGAAATTCTCTCAGCAATGAAAGCGGCCGCCGGCAATGACGGATGGATTGCGACGCGAATTCCGATAGAGATTCGCTGACCCATTCACGAGGACTGCTCCGCCGTGACGCGGAGATCAGGAGGAGAACCAGTCATGACTACGATCCGTTTTGCGCTCAACCACATGGCCGCCCCGTCGCTTGCCATCGACGATTTTTTCGCGCTGGCCCAATCGCTCGGCATCGATGCCGTCGAGATCCGTAACGACCTTTCGGGCAATGCCATCCTTGACGGCACCAAACCCGAAACGATCAAGGAGGTTGCTGCCCGCCATGGGCTGACGATCATCTCGATCAACGCCCTGCAGCGCTTCAACGAGTGGAACGCGACCAGGGCTGCCGAAGCGCAGGAACTGATCGATTATGCCAGCGCGTCGGGCGCCAAGGCGCTCGTCCTCGTTCCGAAGAACGACGGCACCGGCTGCGCCGATGGCGAACGGCGGGCCAATCTGCGCCAGTCTCTGGCCGCGCTGAAGCCGATGCTCGAGAAAGCCGGCATTATCGGTCTCGTCGAGCCGCTCGGTTTCGAGATCTGCTCGCTGCGCTCGAAGACCGAGGCGGCCGAGGCAATCGGAGGGCTCGGCGCGGAATCGACCTTCAGGCTTGTCCACGACACCTTCCACCATCACCTTGCCGGCGAAACGGCGACCTTCCCTGAGCTGGCCGGCCTCGTGCACATCTCCGGCGTCAGCGATCCCACAGTTTCCGTTGCCGATATGCGCGATTCCCATCGCGTGCTCGTGGACGGCGACGACCGGCTCGACAATGCCGGGCAGATCAGAGCGCTGCTGCAGGCTGGCTATAAGGGTCCGTTCTCTTTTGAGCCCTTTGCAGCGGAAGTTCATGCGGTCAAGGACCCGGCCGGGGCGCTTCGCACCAGCATGGACTATCTCAGCGCGCGGGTTTGAGACCTGAGTGAAACGTCGCCTGATACTGTTTTTGGTGTCAGGACGGCGGGGGAACGATTGTCACGATTGGCCACGCTGGCGCGGCCAATCGCTTGAAGTTATTCCCTGCCTCTGAACCGGCGTTGATAGGCCGGATCATAAAGTGAACTCTCGCGGAAATCCTCGGCCGCGAGCGAAGGGCCGACGAAGATGATCGCCGTGCGTTCGATCGGTTCGACCGCAACCTTTGCTTCGATATCGGCAAGCGTGCCGCGCAGGATGCGCTCGTCCGGCCAGGAGGCCTTGACGACAATGGCGACCGGGCAGTCGACGCCGTAAAGCGGGGTCAATTCCTCCACCACTTGGCTCAGCGCATGGATGGCCAGATGGATCGCCAGCGTGGCGCCCGTCGCGCCGAATTTTGCCAGCGTCTCGTCGTTCGGCATCGGTGATGCGCGGCCGGAAACGCGGGTCAGCACCAGGCTCTGCGCCACTGCCGGGATCGTCAGCTCGCGCCCAAGCGTCGAGGCGGCGGCGGCAAAGGCTGGAACACCTGGCGTCATCGTATAGTCGATGCCGTGTTTTTGCAGCCGGCGCACCTGTTCGGCCACCGCACTCCAGACGGAGAGATCGCCGGAATGCAGCCGGGCGACATTCTGGCCGGCCGCGGCAGCGCGAAGATATTCCGCCTCGATCTCGTCAAGCGACATCGGCGCCGTATCGACGATGCGTGCGCCCGGCGGGCAATATTGCAGCAGTTCGGGCGAGACGATCGAGCCGGCATAGAGACAGACCGGGCATTGGGTGATGAGATCGCGGCCGCGCACCGTGATCAGATCCGCAGCACCTGGGCCAGCGCCGATGAAATGCACCGTCATCTCGTCATCCTTTCGTCCAGCGCCACTGCGTCACCGGCATCGCCGGCCGCCAGCCGCTCATGCCGCCGACGGGCTGGGCGCGCGATATTTCGATCCGCGTGAGGGAGCCGCCGCGTTTGGCATGTTCGCCGAGCAGCGCGGCTTCCATCTCCAGCGTCACGGCATTGGCAACGAGCCGCCCTCCCCGCTTCAGCGCGGCGATCGCAGTCTCGATAACACCCGGTTCGCTGCCGCCGCCCCCGAGGAAAATCACATCCGGTTCCGGCAGGCCCTTCAGCGCGAGGGGCGCTGTCCCCTCGACAACGGCAAGATGCGGCACGCCGAAGGCGGTTGCATTGCGGGCGACCCGTGCGGCCCGCTCCGGCGATTGCTCGACAGCGATTGCCTTCAGACTGGGATCGGCGAGCATCCATTCGATGCCGATCGAGCCCGCGCCGGCGCCGATATCCCAGAGCAGTTCGCCGTGACGCGGCGCGAGCGCCGAAAGCGTCATCGCCCGGATTTCACGCTTGGTGATTTGTCCGTCATGCTCGAACAGCTCGTCCTCGATCCCTGCAGCATAAGGCAGGATGCGAGCCCCCTCCCCTGCCGCAACATCGACGGCGCAGACATTCAGAGGATCGATGTCCACGAGATCGAAATCCGCCGCCACAGCACGTCTTTGCCGCTCCCGCGCGCCGCCAAGCGCCTCGAGCACGGTAAGCTGCGACTGACCGAAGCCGGTCGCGGCAAGCAGGGCAGCCAGGTCGCCGGGGCCTTTTTCGTCCGAGGTGAGCGCGAGGATGCGCCGCCCGGGATGCAGATGCGGCCGGATCAGGTCGATCGGCCGTCCATGCAGCGAGACCGTCGCGACCTCCTGCAGCGGCCAGCCAAGGCGGGAGGCAGCAAGGCTGAAGGCCGAGGGCGCCGGAATGATGCGCATCTCGTGCGCCGCCACGTGGCGGGAGAGCGTTGCGCCGACGCCGTAGAGGAAGGGGTCGCCGGAGGCGAGCACGACAACAGGCGTGCCGCGCCTTTCAAGAATGGCGTCGACCGAGCGTTCGAACGGGCTCTGCCAGGAAAGCTTTTCGCCTGATATCAGCGAGGCCGCGAGTGCATGATGGCGCGCACCGCCGAAGACGGCAGGTGCTGCCGCGATCAGCCTCTTCGCCTCCTCACCCAACCCTTCTGGACCATCTTCGCCGATGCCGATAATAGTCAGCCAGCGCTGGCCGGACGCAGGAGAGATATCAGACATGGGAAGACCCCGCATCCTGATCCTGGGCGGCACCAGCGAGGCGCGCTTGTTGGCCGCGGCGCTCGCGGCGCGCGACGATTGCGATGTTATGCTGTCGCTTGCCGGACGCACCGAGAAACCGGCCGTACAGCCTGTTCCGGTCCGCATCGGCGGTTTCGGCGGCGCTGCCGCACTCGCCGATTTCCTGACGGCCGGCGGCTATCATCTGCTGATCGACGCCACGCATCCTTTTGCCGAACGGATTTCGGCCAATGCCGCTTTTGCCGCTGAGGTCACCGGTATCGCAGCGATCGCTCTGCGCCGTCCCGAATGGCAACGCGAAGCCGGCGATCGCTGGCGGGAGGTGCAGAGCATTCCGGCGGCTATCGAAGCGCTCGGCCCTTCCCCCCGCCATGTCTTCCTGGCGACGGGCCGGCAGGGCGCGCATCATGCGGAAGCCGCGCCGCAACATCACTATCTTGTCCGCAGCGTCGATCCTGTCGAGCCGCCGCTTGCGCTTGATCATGTCGATTATCTGCTTGATCGCGGTCCGTTCACGCTGGAAGGCGAATGCGATCTCCTGAGGCAGCACCACATCGACATCATCGTCGCCAAAAACAGCGGCGGTGCCGCCACCTATGCGAAGATCGAGGCAGCCCGGCTGCTCGGCATCGAGGTGTTGATGGTCGCGCGTGCGCCTGCCTCCGCGGTCACGACGGTCGACACGGTCGAAGCGGCGCTGGCAGTGATCGATCACCTGTTTCCTCCCGCCATGAACCGCGGGGTATAGACGAGGTCCAGCCTGCCCGGCCGCGCGACGACGCGTGTCTCGGCGGAGCCGATGATGATGCAGGTCGCCATATCGGCAATCGACGCGTCTGCTTGCGACAGCTGCTGTAATGCGATGCGTTCGTCCGGGCGCCCGGCGGCGCGCCCGAAAATAACCGGCGTTGTTGCCGGCAGATGGTTGCGCAACAGCTTGAAGGCATCGCCGAGTTGCCACGGCCGCGCCCGGCTGATCGGATTGTAGAGCGCGATGACGAAACCCGCTTTCGCCGCCAGCTCAAGGCGGGTTTCGATTATATTCCAAGGCTTTAGATTATCAGACAGCGATATGGCGCAGAAATCGTGACCAAGCGGGGCGCCGGCTCTTGCCGCCACGGCCAGCATTGCCGTGATGCCGGGCAGAATGGTGAGATCGACCGAGCGCCAGGCGGCCGGCCCGTTCTCGATCGCCTCGCAGACGGCGGCGGCCATGGCAAAGACGCCGGGGTCGCCGCCGGAGACGACGCAGACTTTCGCGCCGTCAGCCGCCATGGCCAGGGCTGCCCCCGCCCGGTCGAGTTCCTCGCGATTGTCCGAGGCATGGCGCAGCTGATCGTCGCGGAGTTGCAGCCTGTCGAGATAGGGTCCGTAGCCGAAGAAATCCGTTGCCTGGTCGACGACGGCCAAAGCCTCCGGCGTCATCTGCTCGGGATTGCCGGGGCCGGTGCCGATCACGAAAAGCCTGCCGCTCATCGGCTCGCCTCCCAGCCAGGCACCAGCACGAGCGAAAAATACGGCGCATCGCCATCGCTCCTGTCGGCAAGCTTTTCCATCGCCGCATTGGCCATGGTGCCGCGCTCGACATAGACGGCTTCCGCAAGCCGGCCGGCTGCCGCCAAGGCCCGGCGGATCTTCGGCAGATTGCGGCCGACCTTCATGATGACGGCGGCTTGCGTGTCGGCAAGACGACGTGTCAGCTCGGTTTCGGGCATCGTACCCGGCAGTACGGAAAGCACATCGTCACCCTGGACGATCGGCATGCCGGCCAGCGACCAGCAGCCCGACATGGCGCTGATGCCCGGAATCACTTCCGTCGGGTAGCGCTGGGAAAGTCTGACATGCAGATGCATATAGGAGCCATAGAAGAGCGGATCGCCTTCACTGAGAACGGCGACTGTCAGCCCGGCATCGAGATGGTCGGCCACCGACTTGGCGGACTGATCGTAGAATTCAGTGATCAGCCTCTGGTAGCGTTCGTCGTTCTTGTCGATCTCGGTTGTCACCGGATAATAGAGCGGCAGCAGCGTCACCCCGGATTTCAGCAGCGGTTCGACGATCGCCTTGCCGTTGCCGCCCCTGCCCTGTTTGGCGAAATAGGCGATGACGTCAGCGGCTTCGATGGCGCGCACGGCTTTGAGGGTGAGGAGCTCCGGGTCGCCGGGACCCGTCCCGACGCCGATGAGACGGCCGCTTGTGGTCATAGGCCGGGCCTCGCCAGTGCATTGATGGCGGCTGCCGTCATGGCGCTGCCGCCGAGCCGGCCGCGGACGATGGCGAAGGGGACGCCGTAGGAATTCTCCGCCAGCGCATCCTTGGATTCGGCGGCACCGACGAAGCCCACAGGCATGCCGAGGATCGCCGCAGGTTTCGGGGCGCCGTCGCGCAGGAGTTCGAGCAGATGGAAGAGGGCGGTCGGCGCATTGCCGATGGCGACAACGCTTCCGCCGAGCCTATCGAGCCAGAGATGCATGGCGGCGGCCGAGCGGGTATTGCCGGTCTCGCGTGCAAGCTCCGGTGTCGCGGGATCACGCAGCGTACAGATCACCTCGTTCAGCGCGGGCAGCCGCGCCCGGGTGACACCATGGGATACCATTTCCGCGTCGCAGAAGATCGGCGCCCCACCTTTCAGCGCATCGCGCGCCGCGCCGACGACATCGGCGGAGAACAGGAAATGCTCCGCCGCCTCGACGAGCCCGCAGGCATGGATCATGCGCACGGCGATTTCGGCTTGATCTTCGGTAAAGCGCGAAAGATCGGCCTCGGCGCGGATGATCGCAAAGGAACGCTCGTAAATCGCGTCGCCGCTGCGGATATAATCGTAGTCTGGCATTCCTATTCCTGTCGCAGCGCCTTTGAAACGCCGGTTGTGCCAAGCCGTGTAAGGCAGGCCGCGGCCGATTCGCCAGCGCCTCGGTTGTCTTCGATGGAGCGGGCGAGCCTCTCTATAGCGAAATCGATCCGACCGCCAGCGATCCGTTCGTCCGGCCGATCCGCAGCAAGCCCATTGAGGATGAGGTCATAACCCTCCGGCGAGCCCGTCAGGGTCAGCGCCGGCCGTGCATGGGCGCAGCCCTTGGCGCAGCCGGACAGATGCAGCGTCAGCGAACCGTCGAAGAGGGCAGGTGCCGCAGCGATGATGCGGCGCGCCAGAGTTCTCGTCTCGTAGAAGGCGGAGCCGCAGGCGCCGGCGCCGGCGCAGGCGGCGATATGCTCGCTGTTGTCGCCGGGTTGGGCGCTGAAGCCAAGTCTGGCCGCGGCAATCTGCATAGCCAGCACGGTATCAGCCGGAAGTCCGATCAAGAAGAAACCGCGACCCGGCGCAAGCCGGATGGCTGTCGCGCCCTGGCTCTCTGCGAGATCGAGCAGGGCGGAGAGATCGGACGTCCTCATCTGTCCGAATTCCGGCCTGACGCCGAGCAGGGTTTTGCCGTCGGCGAGCCTGTGCGGTCCGGAAAGCGGCACCCCTGCCGCGCGGGACGGAAAGAACTGAATGCCATCCATCGCCGGAAAACGCGCCCGCAGCAGCGCCGGATCGATATCGCGTGCCCGCCTGGCCTGCCCGAGATCTGCCAACAGGCTCAGAATGTCGCCGACGGCCGATATCGCCGCCTGCGCAGAACCGATCGCGACCGGCGTTGCGCTTTCACCGTCGCCATTGATCGCCACAAGCCAATCTGCGGGGGATTGCGCGACGATACGGATATCGGCGGAAAGCGCCGCCAAGCCGAAGGCTCCCCCGCCGTCGACGACGAGCGATAGTTTTGGCGCGAGCCGTGGCGAGCGAAGCTGATCGCGGAGCGTGCGGCGCAATGCCAATTCCATTGCGGCCGGATCGTTTATTTCTTCCGGATCGATGCCGTGCAGCGGCGAGATCTCGATCGCCGGCCCCTCCGGCACGACAATGCCGGCGGCATCGATATCGGCAGCGAGCGGTCCGACCGTCTCGGCGCTGAGCCCGCGGATCTGCAGATTGCCGCGTGCAGTGATTTCCAGAATGCCGTTTCCATGAACTGCGGCTAAGCGGGCAAGGCTTGCAAATTGCGGCAGCGTCAACGCGCCGCCGGCTGGCCGCAGCCGCACCAGCAGGCCGTCGCCGGTCGGCATCGGCGCTGACAGGGCGGGGCAGGCGCCGCGTGCGCGCATTTTTGCTGCCAGGTGATCGTGCAGATCCGCCTCGCCTGTCCTGTTGTTTGCCCTTGCGGCCTCAACACTCATTCTCAATCCTCTGAGCATTTCTTACATGATCGCGGCCGGGCCGGCAAAGCATGAGAGAAACGGGTCGGAACGGCTATTCCTCGAAATCGCGTCCCTTGCGCAGGAGATAGATGTCCATGATCCAGCCGTGCCGCTGCCTGGCCTCGGCCCTCAGCGTCACAATGTCGGCGGCGATATCGCCAAGCCGGCCCGATCTGACGATTTCATCCTGGGTGCCGAGATAGGCGCCCCAGAAGATCTCGGCATCGGGATCGTCGATCTTGGCAAAAGCCTGTTCGCCGTCGAGCATCACGATGGTGCTGTCGCTCCGAAGCCCGTCCTGCGCCAGCCGGCGCCCCGTGGTGATCTCGATCGGCTTGCCGACGAGGTTGATCGGGATCCTGTGGCTGGCAGCCAGGGCCTGGATGCTGGTGATGCCGGGAATGACGGTGTAATCGAAATCCAGGCCGCTTTCCCGTCGCACGCGTTCGATGATGCGGATCGTGCTGTCGTAGAGACTGGGATCGCCCCAGACGAGAAAGGCGCCGCTGCCCTCATCCGGCAGACTAGCGATCAGCTCTCCATAGATACCGGCGATCTCGCCATGCCAGGCATCGACGCTTTGCGCATAGCTCCTCTCTGCCGTCTGCCGTTGCGGCACGGCGAACTCCGAAATTCGGGCAGCTGGCCGCGTGATATAGCGTTGGCAGATCTCGCGGCGGATATCGGCAAGTTCTTCCTTGCCGGCGCCCTTGACCGGCAGGAAGACCACGTCGGCCGCGTTCATGGCGTTGATCGCCTGTATGGTGAGGTGCTCCGGGTTGCCCGTGCCGATGCCGATGATTTGGATATGCTTCAAGCGGATGCTCCCTTTGCGTCCTGGCGGTCTTGCCGAAAAAGCCCGGTCGTAGCAAGGGCGGAGCGGGAGTCGGCCGTGCCAACCTGAAGCTCCTCCGCGACAAGCTGCTTCCGCCGCTCTCGCAGAAGACACTGCGAACGTTCTTCTACGGCGAGGCGGCGCAGAGGAGGCCTGCAACAGCCTGTGCACCTGACTTCGGTTGAGCCCAAGCAGCTCAGCGGCCTGGACGACGCTCAGGCGCTGATCACGGATCGTCTGAATAAACTTTGAGGCGATGCAATTCTTTATGCGACATGGTGGTCAAACAGGGCATCAAGATTCCGACCCCTCATGGTCTCGACCGGGCCGGAGGTCGTCATCCTTGCGCTCAACGTTGACCTTGATCAGAACGTCGAGAGGCGAGACTGTCGCATCTCTAAATAGCCCCTACACGAATTAGCTGCGTAGCAAGTATTATCGAACAACCACCCCGGGACGCTGGTTTCACTGCGAGGGCGCAGTTTGCGCATCGCTGCCACGCAGCGAAATCCAGCGGAAGCTACTCCTTCACTGCACCGGTCATCGAGGAGACATAGTAGTCCACGAAGAACGAATAGAGGATGACCACGGGCAGCGAGCCGAACAGTGCACCGGCCATCAGCGCCCCCCATTCGAACACGTCGCCGCGCACCAGTTCGGTCAGGACGCCGACCGGAATGGTTTTGTTTTCCGATGACTGGATGAAGGTGAGCGCATAGATGAATTCGTTCCAGGACAGCGTGAAGGCGAAGATGCCGGCCGAAATCAGCCCGGGGACGGCCAGCGGCAGGATGATCTTGGTGAGGATCTGCCACCTGTTGGCGCCATCCACCAGTGCGCTTTCCTCCAGCTCGAAGGGGATCGAGCGGAAATAGCCCATCAGCAGCCAGGTGCAGAAGGGAATGAGGAAGGTCGGATAGGTGAAGATCAGCGCCAGCCGCGAGTCGTAGATCCCGAGCTTGAAGACGATGAAGGCAAGCGGGATGAAGAGGATCGACGGCGGCACGAGATAGGCGAGGAAGATCACCAGGCCGACCGATCGGGAGCCGGTGAAGCGGACGCGCTCGATGGCATAGGCGCCCAAGACTGAGGCCACCAGCGAGAGGAAGGTGGAGCAGACCGCCACCAGCATCGTGTTCCACAGCCAGCCCGGATAGGAGGTTTCGAGGAACAGATATTTGATATGCGCGAGCGTTGCTCCTACCACCCAGAACGGGCTGTAATTGGTATAGTCGGTCAGCTGCTCGTTCGGCTTCACCGCAGTGATCGCCATCCAGTAGAACGGGAAGAGCAGCACGAAGACGAAGATGGCCATCGGCAGGTAGAGCATCACGATCCGCCGCGGCAGGCGGTTCAGATAGCTCATGCCTTCGGCATTATCGGTCAGGGCCTGATCGGCAGTGTTGGAAGGTGTCGACATCGTTATTCTCCTAATCTTGGCTCCTAATCCTGGCCGCCCTGCTGCCATTTGCGCCGTTGCAGGCCGAAGAAGCTGAACATGATCGCGCCGAGCAGGAAGGGCACCATGGCGACCGCGATGGCCGCCCCCTCGCCGAGTTGGCCGCCGGGAATGCCGCGTTGGAACGACAGCGTCGCCATCAGATGCGTGGCGTTGACCGGCCCGCCCTTGGTCAGCACGTAGATGAGCTGGAAATCGGTAAAGGTGAAAAGCACCGAGAAGGTCATGACGACGGCGATGATCGGCGTCAGCATGGGCAGCGTCACATAGCGGAAACGCTGCCAGCTGGTGGCGCCGTCGAGCGAGGCAGCCTCCTGCAGCGATGCTGGAATGGTCTGCAGGCCGGCAAGCAGCGAGATCGCCACGAAGGGAATGCCGCGCCAGACATTGGCGACGATAACGGAGATGCGCGCATTGATCGGGTCGCCGAGGAAGTTGATCGGTCCGCTGATCAGCCCGAGCTGCATCAGCGACCAGGAGATGATCGAAAACTGGGTATCGTAGATCCACCAGAAGGCGAGCGCCGAAAGCACCGTCGGCACCACCCAGGGAAGCAATACGATTGCCCGGAAGAAGGATTTGAACGGCAGGTGCTGGTTGAGCAGCATCGCCAGCCAGAGGCCGAGCGCGAATTTCAGCACGGAGGCGACGAAGGTATAGAGAACGGTGTTGAAGACCGACAGCCAGAAGACGCTGTCGTCCATCAGGAACTGGTAGTTCTCCAGTCCGATAAAGATGCCGTCGCGGCCGATCCTCGTATCGGTGAAGCCGAGCCAGACGCCGAGCCCCAGCGGATAGGTCAGAAAACAGACGAGGAATACTGCCGCCGGCAGCATGAACAGGAAGCCGAGCACATTGTTGTTCTGCAGGAGCGAAGAGACCGGCCCACGTCTATCCCCCGAATTTGCCATCGACATTGCTTATCTCCCAGATCGCCTTTTGAACCCCCAGATCTTGCGGCATGCCGAAGGCCGGCATGCCGCTTGTTCGAGGTGTGGCTCAGACGCGATAGTAGCGGTTTGCCCGGCGTTCGGCTTCCTTCATCGCGTCTTCCGGCGACATCTGGCCGGTAACGGCAGCCGCATACATGTCGACCAGAACGTAGTCGGCCATGGTCGCTGCCGAGGCATAACCGAGCGGGCCGGCATAGCCGTTCGGGCGCAGCTTTTCCGAGGCGCGCGCATAGGGCGCGTGGACCGGATCGGCTGTCCAGATCGGGTTCTTGGCGAAGGCCTTGAGCGGCTGGCAGCAATAGGCGCTGGAGCCCTGGATCCACGCATTCATCTGGTCGGCTTCCATCATGAACTTGATGTAGGCCTTGGCCGCTTCCGGATATTTGCTGTGCTTGAAGAGAAGCAGCGAACTCGTCTGGCAAAGTTCCACGCTTTTGCCGACAGGACCAATCGGGAAGTTCGTCGTGCGGATGTCCTTGGCGATCTCGGCGAGCTTCGGGTCGTTCTTGGCGGTGTAATAGACCGAGACGCCGTTGGCGATCAGCGAAACCTGGCCGGCGAGGAAGGCGCGGTTGTTGTTGACGTCCTGCCAGCTTTCGGTGCCGGGGATGAAGGTCGCATAGAGCTCCTTGGCATAGTTGATCGACGCCAGCGTTTCCGGGCTGTTGATCGTTACCTTGCCGCTTTCGTCGACCATCATGCCGTTATGGCTCCACAGCAGCCAATGGGCATAGTTGTTGCCGTCGCCGACTGCCTTGCCGTGCGGGAAGCCGGCCGGCGTGCCCTTTGCCTTCATCGCCTTGCAAAGCTCGAGGAAGCCTGCGGTATCATTGGGGAATTCGTTGAAACCGGCAGCCTTCACGTGGCTGTCGCGATAGACGACGGCATTGCCGATCGCCGTCAGCGGCATGGCGATGAAGGTGTCGCCGCGTGTGGCATAACCCTTCACGCCGTCGTACCAACCCTCATACTTGTTGCCGAGATAATTGCCGAGTTCGGTCAGATCGACCAGCTTGTCGGGATATTGGTGGGCGTCGTCGAACCAGCACATGATGAGGTCGGGGCCGGAGCCGACATTGGCGGCGACGGCGGCCTTCGGGCGGATGTCCTCCCAGCTTTCCTTGTCGATGCGCACCTCGACGCCGGTCGCTTCGGTGAATTTCTTGGTGTTGGCAAGCCATGCCTCCTCGTCGCCCTTGACGAACGGTGTCCAGCGCAGCAGGCGAAGGCTGGCGCCGCTTTCCGGCGTGTAAGTCGGCTCGGCCTGCGCCAGGGATGGCCGGATGCCGAGGCCGGCGGCGCCGGCGACGGCAGCCGAGGCGGCAAGAAAGTCACGTCTTCTGATCCTCATGAGATTCCTCCTCATCAAAAAAAGCGGGTACGAACTTGCCGGCACTCACCTCCCGCTTGGTGAACGCCGCTCATTGCATCCCTGAGAGGGGATGTGTGCCTGCCTGCAGGCAACGAGAGGGCTCCTCCGCCCCGCGCCGCCGCCGGCCGGCCTCAGTCGGTCAATCTCCGGCCGCTCTCGGCATCGAAGAGATGAACATGCGCGGCGTCGATCGCAACGCGCAGGGTTTCGCCCGGCCGCGCGTTGACACGTTCGCGGAAGACGCAGCTGAGGTGGCTGCCGCCGAGCTTGAGGATAAGATGCGTCTCGTAGCCGGTCGGCTCGATCACCACGATTTCACCGGGCAGGCCATTGGCATCGAGCAGGATGTATTCCGGGCGAAGCCCATAGACGAGATCGCGGCCGATGGCGTCGGCGGGCGGATTGGCGACCGGCAGCGCGGTGCCGTCGGGTGCCCTGAATCGTGTCGGGTTCTCCGGATCGAGCCGGCCCTTGATCATGTTCATCGCCGGCGAGCCGATGAAGCCGCCGACGAAGAGATTGGCCGGTTTGTCGTAGAGCTCGAGCGGCGTGCCGACCTGCTCGACGACGCCGTCATGCATGACGACGATCTTGTCGGCCATGGTCATCGCTTCGATCTGGTCGTGGGTGACGTAGACTGTCGTCGTTTTCAGCCGCTGGTGCAGCTCCTTGATCTCGGCGCGCATGGCGACGCGCAGCTTGGCGTCGAGATTGGAGAGCGGTTCGTCGAACAGGAAGACTTCCGGATCGCGCACGATCGCCCGCCCCATGGCGACACGCTGGCGCTGGCCGCCGGAAAGCTGGCGCGGATAACGGTCGAGCAATTTGTCGAGACCAAGGATGCCGGCGGCATATTTCACCCGCTTCTCGGCTTCCGCCTTCGGCGCCTTGTTCAACATCAGCGAGAAGCCCATGTTCTGCTGCACCGTCATATGCGGATAGAGCGCATAGTTCTGGAACACCATGGCGATGTCGCGATCCTTGGGCGGCAGCGTGTTGACCACGCGCCCGCCGATCTTGATCTCGCCGCCGGAAATGTTCTCAAGTCCGGCCAGCATCCGCAGCAGGGTGGATTTGCCGCAACCCGAGGGGCCGACCAGGATCACGAACTCACCGTCGGCGATATCGATATCCACGCCTTTGATGACCGGAAATGCACCGAATGATTTCCGCACATCCGCGAATTGAACGCCTGCCATACTCTCTCCTCCCAGATATCGAGCGCTACATGCTATGTATTCGTATTGTCGTTATGTCTTGCCGGCGGCCGTAATCTTCTCTCTCAAGTTCTTCAAGCACGGCAATCCCGCATCTGTGGGGGTGCCTGGTCAGGCCCCTGCCGCATGATCCGGCTCGCGCCGTCTCCCCAACCTCATCGGGATGCACCCGGAGCATCTTCGGCGAGGTAGACCTCGATCAGCTCGTCGACGCTGCTTTCGGCGGTAAATCCGAGTTGCGCCGCGCGTTGCGGCGTAAAGGATTTCGGCCACCCGGCGACGATCTCCTCAATGACCTCGTCGCGGCGCCGATCGATCAAATCCGCCGCTTCGGGGCCGGCGGCACGGCGCAGCGCATCAATCTGGTCGGCAACGGTGGCGGCAACCCCTGGCATGGTGAGCGTGCGCCGGACACCGAGCGACGCTGTATCGAGCGTGGCGGCATGGATCAGGAAGCTGACGGCCGAACGCGGGCTCGCCAGCCAGTGCTTGACCGTTTCTTCGACCGGCAGAACGGCACGCTGGCCTGCGAGCGGTTCCCGCAGGATTCCGGAAAAGAAGCCCGATGCGGCGGCGTTCGGCGCGCCGGGGCGGATGACGATGGTCGGCAACCGAATTCCGATGCCGTCCACGAAGCCGCGGCGCGAATAGTCGGCAAGCAGAAGCTCCGATATCGCTTTCTGGACTCCGTAGCTGGTGAGGGGCGCCAGCACGTAATCGTCGGGAATGGGATCGGGAAAGGGCGCGCCATAGACCGCGATCGACGAGGAGAAGACGAAACGGGGGACATAGGCTTGGCGACTGCCTTCCCGGCGGATCGCTTCCAGCAAGGCTCGCGTGCCGTCGAGATTGACCCGATAGCCGAGGTCGAAATTGCGCTCGGCTTCGCCGGAAACGATCGCGGCGAGATGGAAGATCACATCGGCCCGACCCGCCGCAAGTGCTGCCGCTGCGTCGCTTTCGGAAATATCGGCCGCCAGCGCTTCCGCCGGCACGGAGATGTCGGCGGGCACCGGCGGAGGCGTTACATCCACAAGGGTCATGCGCGTGATTGTATCGCCGCCGAGGGAACCGCTGCGCCCCAGTGTGGCGGCGAGCTTCCGGCCGATCATTCCTCCCGCGCCGATAATGAGAATATGCATCGTGTTTCGCCTCCCTGCGAACTACGAGAAGAGTAACTTGGTCGTCGTATAAATACGGGTTTCGTGGATTGCGAAGGCCGCGGCCGCAGCATCCGGGTCCCGCGTCTCCAGGCCGGCAAGGATCATCCGGTGATCGGCGATGCTGGTGGCGATGCTTCCGGGCTGCGATACGACGCGCCTTCGGTGGCTGAGAAGATAGGAATAGAGGTCGGCGGCCATATCAGCCAGCACCGCGTTGCCGCTGGAACGGTAGATAGCGGTGTGAAATTCCCGGTCACATATCAAAAAACGGACAGGATCGTCACAGGCGGCCTCCTGTGCTGCGATCGACTTGCGGAGATAATCAAGCGTTGAAGGCTCCATCTTGACCGCGGCAGCCCTGACGACCTGCGCTTCGATGAGAAGTCGCGCCTCATGAACATTGTCGAGACTGTAGGCCGCAATGTCGCGATACCGCGCAGCCTGGACAGCCAATTCGCCGACATCCTCCGATGCCACCACGGTTCGGGTCCCATGCGCGACGGAGAGAATCCCATGCGTGGAAAGGATGAGGATCGCGCCACGGACGGTCTCGCGGCTGACCGACAGCGCGGAAGCCAATTCGCGCTCGCTTGGCAAGGGATCGCCCACTTTGAGGATGCCCGTCGCTATGAAGGTCGCAATCTTCTGGACGACGAAGTCTTTCATCGACTTCTTCGGCGCTCCGCCGAGCGTCGCAACGTCGTCTTCGAGCATTGCTCGAACATCCATTGCTTTCCCCCTCCCCGCGCTCAGGTCTACTGGTCCGGTAAGTGGGCCAGTAGACCTGAGCGGAAGAGGCTTGTCAATGCAGCACGTCATGATCGGCCGAGCATCCTCGCCTTGACGATGACCCCTTCCGCACGGTCATCCAGGCGTTATAGTATGGGGAAGCAAGAGCGAGCGTGATGACGGGACAAGATACAAGCCACCTCCTGGAACGGATGACGATCGTCGGTGATCTCGAGGCCGCCTCCTTTGTCCCCTGGATCCGGCGCCACGCCGCCAAGCTTGGGCTGTCGCACACCATCTCTCATACGAGTCCCATGCGGATCGAACTTGAGGTTGCCGGGCCGGAGGAGCTGATCGACATGATGGAGATGGGATGCTCTCTCGGGCCTATCGACGTATGGGTCGAGAGCATAGAACGCACGACGATCATCGGCGAAAGAGCCTAGTACCGGCTACCGTGTATTTTGCGCCGTGCATATTATTTACTCAATATTGCCAATGCGAAATAATTATGCAAACCTGATAAGGTTGAGCGGAATTGCCTCGATGCGGAGGCGGGACGTGCTCGGCAAGCATATGATTTTGTTTGGGAACTCTAGTCATGCCATCCGCTACGACCGGCTTTTGGACGCCAGTCGCTCTGTCCCGGGATTTGCCAGCCGGCACCGTCATGCCGGCACGGACGGCAGCCGGATCGATTGCCCTGTGGCGCAGCGCTTCCGGGCGCATATCGGCATCGGCCGATCGCTGTCCGCATCGCGGCATGCGTCTGTCTCACGGCTTCGTGCGCGGCGAGGCGCTCTCCTGCATCTATCACGGCTGGAGTTATGGTCAGGCCGGAAACTGTCTCCGCATTCCGGCCCATCCAGGGCTGGCGCCACCGGAAACCATCCGCGTCGCCACCCATGACGTCGAGGAGGCGGACAACGTGATCTGGGTCGCGGTGGGCACGCCGGCTGCGAAGCCGCCGCGGCTTGAGGGCCTCATTCCCCTGCGATCGCTGACGGCGTTGGCCGGCATTGCGGCGATCGAGGCGGCTGCTGGCGCGAAGGCAAGTCCTGAAGGCTTGCTCGAGTTCAATGCAACAAGCGGGACCATCTGTCTGCTATTATCCGCTCAAGAAGATGGACAGACACTGATCCACGTGCTGCTGAAGCCGGACACCGGCCCCGCGGCGGGCATTGGCGCTTCGCGGGCCGCCGAGAGCCTGCGCCGCCGGGCCGAAGATCTTCAGAGGAAGGAGATCGGCCAATGACCATGCAGGCGATGACCGACGAATGGTATCCGGTCGGGCTCTTCAGCCAGCTCGACAGCGCCGGTCGCAGGACGGCACTGATGGGCGAGCCGATCGAAGTGGCGCGCGATGGCGACGGCAATGCCAAGGTGACGGGCGGCGACGGTCGTGTACTGCCGGTGCGCGTGCGTTACGGTCATGTCTGGTCCTCCCTCGGCGCGCCGAAGAAGGAGCTTTTCCCGATTCCCGAGGCCGACCAGCCCGGCCGCCGCTTCGTCGATGTCGGCGTGGTGCGGGTGCGCTGCTCGCCGCTGCGTGCCGTCGAGAATTTTCTCGACATCGCCCATTTCCCCTTCGTCCACACCGACATTCTCGGCGCCGAGCCGCACACCGAGGTTCAGAACTACAAGGTCGAGATCCGCGAGGAAGAAGACGAGGTCTGGGCGACGCAGGTGAAATTTTACCAGCCGCAGGCTGCCAAGTCGGCAAGCGGCGGCATCACCACGGAATACATGTACCGCGTGCCGGCACCGACCTGCTCCGTGCTTTACAAAACCTGCCCGCCGCGCCCGAGCGAATGGGATGTCATCACGCTTTTCGTGCAGCCGCTGGCCGAGGACCTCTGCGACGTCTGGCCATGGATGGCGCTCTTTGACGACGAGACCGCGATGACCGACCTCATCCACTTCCAGCAGACGATCTTTCTGCAGGACCGTTCGATCCTCGAAAATCAGATTCCGCGGCTGCTGCCGCTCGACCCCGGCATGGAAATCCCGACGCGGGCCGATCTGACATCGATCGCCTACCGGCGCTGGCTGAAGCGCCACAATTATACCTATGGCGCACAGCTGGTGGCGCAATGAAGCTCTACGACTACATTCTCTCGCCGAGCTGCTACAAGGTGCGCCTGATGGCGGCGCTGACCGGAGTGAAGCTGGAACTCCGCCCGGTCGATTTTCATCCCGGCGCCGAGCATCGCGGCCCCGAGCTGCTTGCGCTCAACCCGGCAGGCTCGATTCCGATCCTGGAGGATGGCGAGCTGATCCTGACCGAATCCTCGGCCATTCTCGTCTATCTCGCCGCCAAGGCAGCACCCGAATGGCTCGGCGGCGGCAGGGCCGAGGAAGCGGCGCGGGTGCAGCAGTGGCTGTCGTTCTCCGGCCGGCTGACGGCAAGCCTCGGGGCAGCGCGGCTTCACGAAATGCTGCTGCGGCCGGGCGATATCGGCGCGCTGCAGGCCCAGGGCATCGCCGCGCTTCGCGAACTTGAGGCCGGGCTTGTCGAGCAGGGCCTTCGCGGCATGCGTTTCCTCGCAGCCGACCGGCCGACAATTGCCGATATCGCCTGCTTCCCTTATGTGGCGCTGGCCCCCGATGGCGGTGTCATACTGGATTCCTATCCCGCCATCCGGCTCTGGTCCCGCGCGCTGCGCGCCCTCGACAACTTCATCGAGATGCCAGGCATTCACCGGCTGCACGAATTGAAGCCCGAACCCCAGATCGAACCGGGCGAGGCGTGATGATGGCCGGCTACCTCCTGAAGAATTGCGCGGCCGTGATCGTCGACGAGGGCAAGGGACCGGTCGTCCATCGCAATGTCGATCTGCTGACCAGCGGCCCAGAGATCGTGGCGATCGGCGAAAATCTCGCGGCGGACGCACTGCCTCCCGGCACGACCGTTCAGGATGCTGCCGGCTGGTTCGTCTATCCAGGCTTGGTCAACACCCATCATCACTTCTTCCAGTGCTTCGTGCGCAACCGCGCCGATCTCGACTGGACGAAGCTCTCGGTGATCGAGTGGCTCGACCGCATCTACCCGATCTTTTCGCAGCTCAACGAGGAGTGCTTTTACCACTCCTCCGTCACCGCGATGGCCGAGATGATCAAGCATGGCTGCACCACGGCCTTGGATCACCAGTATAATTTCCCCCGGCATGCCGGGAAGCGGCTGATCGATCGCCAGTTCGAAGCGGCCGAGCTGCTCGGCATGCGTTTCCATGCCGGCCGCGGCGGCAACACCCTGCCGAAGTCGGAAGGCTCGACCATTCCCGACGAGATGCTGGAAACGACGGACGAATTCATCGCCGACTGCGCCCGGCTGATCGACGCCTACCACGATACCAGCCGCTTCAGCATGCGCCAGGTCGTGGTCGCGCCCTGCCAGCCGGTGAACTGCTACCGTGAGACGTTCGTGGAATCGGTGGCACTGGCGCGTGATCGCGGGGTCATGATGCACACGCATGTCGGCGAGGGCGAAAGTCCGGTCATCCAGGCGCGTCACGGCATGCGCACGGTCGACTATCTGGAAGAACTCGGCTTTGCCGGACCCGACGCCTTCTATGCCCATTGCTGGGAGTTGACCCACGACGAACTCAGGAAGATGGCGGCCAGCGGCACCGGGGTGGCGCACTGCTCGGAACCCGTCTATCTGGTCGGCGCAGAAGTCACCGATATTCCCGCCATGGCCGCTTTCGGCCTGCGCGTCGGTCTCGGCTGCGACGGTGCTGCCTCCAATGACAATTCCAACCTGATGCACTGCCTGCACTCCGCCTACATGCTGCAGTGCGTCGTATCATCCACCCGCACCCACCCCGTGCCGCCTCCGGTCGATTTCCTCGGCTACGGCACGTCAGGGGGTGCCAGCCTGCTCGGCCGGCGCGATATCGGCCGACTGGCGCCCGGCATGGCCGCCGACCTGTTTGCGATCGACACCCGCCGCATGGATTATGTCGGCACGCGGCACGACCCGCTGAGCCTGATTGCCCGCGTCGGCATCGGCATGGCGACCGACATGACCATGATCAATGGCCGCATCGTCTGGCAGAAGGGCGAATTCCCCGGGCTCGACGAGGCCAAGCTGGCTGCCGAGGCGGAAGCTGCACTATCCGCCGTGAAATTCTAGAAAACCAAAAGAGGGAACTGAGACCATGACCAAACTGACCCGCAGAAACCTGATGACGGCCGCTGCCGCCACCGGCCTTGCCGGTGTGCTCGGCAGCCGCCTTGCTTTGGCCGCCGACGCGCCGCTCGGCATCACGCTCGTCGTCCCTTCGCCGATCGGCGATGTCGGCTGGGGACATGCACTGGCCGCCGGTCTCGAGCCGATCAAGGCCGCTTACGGCGACAAGGTGAAGGTCACCGTGCTTGAGAATATTGCCGAAGGCCCGGATGCCGACCGCATCATGAACAAGACCGTCGCCGACGGAAACAAGTTTTTGGTCGCCGGCTCTTTCGGCTATCAGAACGGCGCCCTGCAGATCGCCCGCCGTGATCCGAGCGTCACGGTTCTGCATGCCTCGGGCTTCCAGGTCGCTCCGAACTTCTCGCCTTTCGCCGCCAAATATTTCCAGGGTACCTATCTGCTCGGCATGGCAGCGGCAGCGCTTTCCAAGACCGGCAAGCTCGGCTCCGTGTCGGCTTTTGCCATCCCCGAGCTCATCACCTCGATCAATGCCTTCACGCTCGGCGCCCAGGCGGTCAAGCCCGACATCGAAGTCTCGGTCGTCTGGGTCAACTCCTGGTTCGACCCGGCCAAGGAGCAGGAAGCCGCCAAGGCGCTGATTGCGCAGAAGTGCGACGTGATCTTCTCCAACGCCCAGGACACGCCGTCCGTCATCTCGGCCTGCGAGGAAGCCGGCGTCTATGCCTTCAACCTCAATTCTTCGATGAAGAAATATGCGCCGAAGACCTATCTCGGCTGCGTCGCGACGGATTGGTCACCGTTCTTCAAAGCTTCGGTCGATGCCCATCTCGCCGGTACCTTCAAGGGGGCCAATGCGTTCCTCGGCGTCGCCGACAAGGTCGTCGAAGTGGTCGACTGGAATTCGGATATTCCGGCTGACGTCATGACCAAGATCAAGGAGATCGAGGCAAAGATCGCCGACGGCAGCTTCTCGCCGTTCACCGGGCCGATCGCCAAGGCCGACGGCAGCGAAGGTGTCGCATCCGGCGCGACCTTGGCCGACCCCGAGATCATCGCCATGAATTGGCACGTCAAGGGCGTGTCCACGCCGCTGCCGAAATAAGTCATGACGACCACGCTCCTGTCGCTGCGCGGCATTTCGAAGAGCTACGGCCAGATCCACGCCAACCAGGCCATCGATCTGGACGTGGCTCCGCAATCGATCCATGCGATTCTCGGAGAAAATGGCGCGGGAAAATCGACGCTGATGAAGCTGATCTACGGCGTCGAGCAACCGGATGACGGAGACGTCGTCTGGGAAGGAAAACCCTTGCGCCTCGCCTCTCCGGCGGAGGCAAGGCGCAACGGTATCGGCATGGTCTTCCAGCATTTTTCGCTGTTCGAGACCCTGACCGTCTTGGAGAATATTCGGCTGGTCGTGCCGGGCCGCAAGGCTGAGCTCAAGGAACGCATCCGGACGCTTGGACGGGAGTTCGGCCTTGAAGTCGACCCGCTCGCCCATGTGCATGCGCTGTCCGTCGGCGAGCGGCAACGGGTGGAGATCATCCGAAGCCTGATGACCGATCCGAAGCTGCTGATCCTTGACGAGCCCACCTCCGTCCTGCCGCCGCAACTGGTGGAGAAGCTGTTCGACACGCTGCGCCGGCTGCGCGACGGCGGCGTTTCCATCCTGTTGATCTCCCACAAGCTCGAGGAAATCCGGGCAATCTGCGACCGGGCGACCATTCTGCGCGGCGGCCGGGTGACCGGGAATGTCGACCCGCGTGAACATGATGCCCATGACCTTGCCCGCATGATGATCGGCCGCGACATGCCCGAACCCTTGTCGGCGCTGCCGCTGTCCGGCGGGGAAAAGCGGCTGGAGATCATCGGTCTGGACTATCAGCCGGACGATCCCTTTGCGGTGTCGCTCTCCGGCATCAGCCTCGAAGTGCATGCCGGTGAAATTCTGGGGATCGCCGGTATTTCGGGCAACGGCCAAAGCGAGCTTGCCGCGTTGGTCTCGGGCGAGACGGTGCTGGGGCGCGACCAGCGCGACCGGATCTACATGATGGGGATGGATGTCGGCAGGCTCGATGCCGCGGCGCGACGGACGCTTGGATTTGCCTTCGTTCCGGAGGACCGGCTCGGACGCGGCGCCGTGCCCGAAATGTCGCTTATCCTCAACAGCCTGCTGACGGCCCATCCGCTGAAGCTTTTGCGCCATGGTCTTCTCGACAAGGCGCGGGCGACGGCGTTCACCGAGGATTGTATCCGTCAGTATGATGTCCGCACACCCGGCCCGGATGCGGAAGCCGGGACGCTTTCCGGCGGCAATCTGCAGAAATTCATCGTCGGCCGGGAAATCATGCTGGCTCCCAAATTGCTGTTCGTGGCGCAGCCGACCTGGGGCGTCGATATCGGCGCCGCATCCGCCATTCGCAGCCGTCTGGTCGCATTGCGCAATAAGGGCATGGCGATCCTTGTTATTTCCGAAGAGCTGGAAGAACTGTTCGAGCTCTGCGATTCCATCCAGGTGCTGCATCACGGCCGGCTCAGCCCGCCGCTAAAAACGCGGGACACACAGCCCGAAGAGATCGGCCGATACATGATCGGGGCACAAGCCTCACCCGAGAAAGTCCGTCTATGAGCGCTTGGTCCCCTGCTTTCGTTCCCACCCTGGTGCGCCGGGAGCGCGCCTCGCTTGCCGCGAGCCTGCTTGCGCCCGTCATGGCGCTTGTCATAGCGATCGCGCTCAACCTCGGCCTTTACATCCTGATGGGCCGTGACCCGGTCGCGGTCCTCTACGCGATGCTTTTCGAGCCCTTCCTCTCCTGGGCGTCATTTTCGGAAGTGCTCTTAAAGGCAGGCCCGCTCCTGCTGATCGCCCAGGGACTGGCGATCGGCTTTCGCGCCAAGGTCTTCAATATCGGCGCCGAAGGCCAGTTCATTCTCGGCGCGATCTTCGCCTCGGCCATTCCGGTCTGGTTTCCTCAGGCAACGGGCCAGTGGATCTGGCCGGCGATGCTGCTGCTCGGCGCCATCGGCGGCGCGCTCTGGGCCTCTCTCACCGCCTTCTGGCGCGTGCGCCTCAACGCCAACGAGATCCTCGTTTCGCTGATGCTGAGCCTCGTTGCGGCGCAGCTGCTGAACTATCTGCTGCTCGGCCCCTGGAAGGATCCGAACGGCTTCAACTTCCCCCAGTCGGTGATGTTCCAGTATGATGCGATGGTCCCGACCCTGATTTCCGGGACCCGCCTCAACGTCTCTTTCCTGATTACGCTCGCTTTGTCGGTTGCCGCCTGGGTCTTCATGCAGAAGAGCTTCATCGGCTACAAGCTGCAGGTCGGCGGCTTGGCGCCGCGGGCTGCCGGCTATGCCGGCTTCAAGGAGGGTTGGGCAATCTGGCTGTCGCTGCTGATCGGCGGCTTTGCCGCCGGTCTTGCCGGTGCTGCCGAAGTCGCCGGTCCGCTCGGCCAGCTGCAGCGTTCGGTCGCGAGCGGTTATGGCTATGCGGCCATCATCGTCGCCTATCTCGGTGGCCTGCACCCGATCGGCATCGTGGTCTCGGCGCTGGTCATGGCGGTCATCTATATCGGTGGCGACAATGCCATGGTCTCGGCCGGCCTGCCGATCGCCGCCGTCCGCGTCTTCCAGGGCAGTCTGCTGCTCGCCTATCTCATCGCCGTCGCCTTCGTGCGCTACCGCTTGGAATGGCGCCGCGCCGCCCACCGGAGCCCGTCATGAACGCCATCGAGTTCATTCTTGCCGGCATGCTTGCGGCGGCGACACCGTTTCTTCTCGCAGCCCTCGGCGAACTGGTGGCCGAGCGCGCCGGTGTCCTCAACCTCGGGGTCGAGGGATTGATGGCCTTCGGCGCCGTGCTCGCCTTCATCGTCGTCTATCAGGGCGGCGGACATCTCCTGGGCTTCGTCGTCGCCGGGTTCGGCGGCGCTGTCCTTTCCCTGCTCTTCGCCTTCGTCACCCTCGGATTCCGGGCAAACCAGGTGGCGGCGGGCCTTGCCATCGGCATTCTCGGCCAGGGCCTCTCGGCACTTTTCGGCAAGACCTATGAAAGCCTCACCGTCAGAGGACTTCCGAAGCTCGCCCTTCCCGGACTTTCGGAACTGCCGGTTATCGGCGGCCTTTTCGTCCAGGACATCGTCGTGTGGATTTCCCTCGCCGCGACCCTCGCCCTCTGGGCCATATTTGCCTACACCAAGCTCGGTCTCATCGTCCGCGCTGTCGGCGAGAACCCCAAGGCCGCGCATGCCATCGGTTATCCGGTCATCTCAGTCCGCGTCCTCGCCATCGCCTTCGGCGGCGCCATGGCGGGCTTCGCCGGTGCCTATGCGTCGGTGGTCTACACACCGCTCTGGGCCGATGGAATGATCGCCGGGCGCGGCTGGATCGCCATCGCCCTTGTCGTCTTCGGGACTTGGCTCACCGGCCGTATCTTCCTCGGCGCCTGCCTCTTCGGGGCGGTCTCGCTGATGGGGCTTGCAGCCCAGGCAACCGGACTGGATGTTCCCTCGCAGCTGCTGTCGAGCCTGCCCTATCTTGTCACGATCATCGTGCTCGGCATCATCTCCGCCGACCGTCGCCTGCTGAAACTGAACGGCGTTGCTTCGCTCGGCGAACCATTCGAGCGATAAAGACGCGCGGCGCTGCTATCTGCCGGCGAAGATGGTCAGCCGCGGTCGAGCTTCTTTACGCCGCGCGCTTCGAATTGGACGAGCAGCGACTTGAGTTCGATCTCGCGAACGCGGCGTGCCGCTTCATCCGGGCTGACCCATTCGAGGATACGCTGGCCCCGCTCCTTGAAATCGCCGCTGATATCAGTGACTTCAATCTGAAACATGTCGACGATACAGGGGGCCACATCGCCATTGTCGAGTTCTTTCAGATAGGTATAACGGCCGACCGGCTTCTTCTTCACCACACCGCGCACGCCTGCCTCCTCCCACGCCTCGATTGCCGCTGCTTCGAAAGGCTTTTTCCCTTTCATCGGCCATCCTTTTGGGATGACCCAGCGTGCGCTCTCACGCGATGTGATCACCAGGATTTCGATCGCGGATCCGGCATCGCCGTAGCGGAAGCAAAGAGCGCCGTACTGTTGACGGAATGCACCGGCGAACAGCGTTTCAGGAACAGCAGCGAGCTGCCGTAGCAGTGGCTGGGACTTGTCCGGTCGGGGCTTCCTGCTTTTCTTGCTCGGCGTCATGGTAGATGAATTACCGAATTTGCATGTTGCTTCAATTGCCTGAGCGTGTTTATGACAGATTTATGACAATCGGCCGCACGAGGAAGGTTCCCAGGCATGATGAGCATTTTTCGCAAGCTGATGCCACGGGAAGACAGATTCTTCGACATGTTTTCCAAGCACTCGAAGACCGTCGTTGCCGCAGCCTACGCCCTCGACCAACTCCTGAAGGGCAATGACGTCGAAAAAAACTGCGAACGTATCGTCACATTGGAAGACGAGGCCGACGACATCACGCGTGACGTTCTTCTTGCCGTTCGCCGAAGCTTCATCACGCCCTTCGACCGGGGAGACATCAAGGACCTCATCCAGTCGATGGATGATTCGATCGACATGATGCACAAGACAGTCAAGACGATCCGCTTGTTCGAGCAATCCAGCTTCGATCCGCTCATGCAGGAGATGGGCAGCGAAATCGTCAAGGCGGCAAATCTTGTCGCGGAAGCGATACCCCTGCTCGACAGATTGGGGGCCAATGCGCAGCGTCTCGCCGCCATCGCGGAGGAAGTCACCCGAGTGGAGGGACGTTCCGATGAGCTCCACGACCAGGGTTTGAAGGATCTGTTCTTGCGTCATGGCGCCAGCGGCAATGCGATGGCCTACATGATCGGCAGCGAAATCTACGGAGAGCTGGAGAAAGTCGTCGACCGCTTCGAGGATGTCGCCAACGAGATTAGCGGCATTCTCATCGAGAACGTCTGATGGATGCCTCCCTCGCTCTGCCGCTGCTGGTCGGCCTTATCGTCGTCGCTTTGTTCTTCGACTTTCTCAACGGCCTTCATGATGCGGCCAATTCCATTGCCACGATCGTCTCGACCCGCGTCCTGCGGCCGCAATATGCGGTCGCCTGGGCGGCGTTCTTCAATTTCATCGCTTTCCTGTTCTTCGGCTTGCATGTCGCCGAGACGCTGGGGACTGGCATCATCGATCCCGCGATCGTCTCGCCCCAACTGATCTTCGCCGCGCTCATGGGCGCCATCATCTGGAATATCCTCACCTGGATTTTCGGGATTCCATCGAGTTCGTCGCATGCGCTTGTCGGTGGGCTGGTGGGGGCCGGTCTGGCAAAGGTGGGCTTCAGCTCGATCGTCTGGAATGGTCTCCTAAAGACGGTCGGCGCCATTTTCCTTTCACCAGCCATCGGCTTCCTGCTTGCGCTGGTGCTGGTACTCGCCGTCTCCTGGTTGTTCGTCCGGCAGACGCCGTTTGCGGTGGATCGGACCTTTCGCATCATGCAGTTCGTGTCCGCTTCGCTCTATTCGCTCGGCCACGGCGGAAACGATGCGCAGAAGACGATGGGCATCATCGCGGTGCTCCTGTTCAGTCAGGGATATCTCGGCCCGACATTCTACGTGCCGTTCTGGGTGGTCATTACCTGCCAATCGGCAATGGCTCTCGGTACGCTGTTTGGCGGATGGCGGATCGTTCATACCATGGGGTCGAAGATCACCCGGCTCAACCCCATGCAAGGTTTCTGCGCGGAGACGGGCGGAGCGCTGACGCTGTTCGGAGCGACGTGGCTCGGCATTCCCGTTTCGACGACGCATACCATCACCGGAGCAATCGTTGGAGTGGGCGCGGCTCGCCGTGTTTCCGCCGTGCGCTGGGGATTGGCCGGCAACATCGTGATCGCCTGGATCGTCACGATGCCGGCGGCGGCAGCAATATCCGCAGCGTTCTACGGACTCGTATCTTTGCTGCACTGAATGGGGTGAGAGCGAAGGCAATCGCCGCACATTACCCCTCTCCTGTTGAGCTTTGCCGCTGGAAAGACATCCATCCGGCCAGCTGCATCGCGGCTTTAATGTTGCGTGCACTGCACAAATAGAGCGCTTCCATGGCTGTGACTATCGTGGCAATCGCACAAAAAGGAAGCAGAAAACGATAGCGCCCAAGAAATAGGCAATCGTTAATTCTTCGCATTTCTCCTTTTGCTTCATGCTGTTACCAACTCCTCTCGAAATTGGCACGCTGCTTGCAGGTTCTTAGATGCACCGGTCAACGGCGACCGGGGCGGATAGGCGCGGCATAAGCGCCTGCATTAGACACCGACGTCGCAAGGTCTTTGCAATCCGGGATCTCTCATCCCTTGGACGCAATTTCCGGCGGCGTTTTTTTGTGTCCAAATTCAGCCAGCAGAGGGAACCTGCGCATGACAAAAAATTCGACGACTGGGATTTCGACAACCGGCATGACCCGCCGCGGCATGCTCAAGACGACTGCAGCGGCTGCCCTCATCGGCGCCGTCAAGACTGCCTTTCCATCGGGCGCCTTCGCAGCCGGAGCAGGGCCCGAGGTGAAAGGTGTCAAGCTCGGCTTTATCGCGCTCACCGATTCCGCACCGCTGATCATCGCCAAGGAAAAGGGATTTTTCGACAAGCATGGCCTTCCGGAAGCGGATGTGGCCAAACAGGCTTCCTGGGGTGCGACCCGCGATAATCTCGTGCTGGGCGGCGCAGCCAATGGCATTGACGGCGCCCATATTCTCTCGCCGCTCCCCTATCTCATGCACACCGGCAAGGTGACGCAGAACAATAAGCCGGTGCCGATGGCAATCCTCGCCCGGCTCAACCTCGACAGCCAGGGCATTTCCGTCGCCAAGGAATATGCCGAAACCGGCGTCCAGCTCGATGCCTCTAAGCTGAAGGCCGCCTTCGAGAAGAAGAAGGCGGAAGGCAAGGAGATCAAGGCCGCGATGACCTTCCCGGGCGGCACCCACGACCTCTGGATCCGTTACTGGCTCGCCGCCGGCGGCATCGATCCGAACAAGGACGTTTCGACCATCGTCGTGCCGCCGCCGCAGATGGTTGCCAATATGAAGGTTGGCAACATGGACGTCTTCTGTGTGGGCGAACCGTGGAACGAGCAGCTGGTCAACCAGGGCATCGGCTTCACCGCCGCCACCACCGGCGAGCTCTGGAAGGGCCATCCCGAAAAAGCGCTCGGGCTGCGCGCCGACTGGATCGAAAAGAATCCCAATGCTGCCAAGGCGCTGCTGATGGCTGTCATGGAAGCTCAGCAGTGGTGCGAAAGCATGGACAACAAGGCGGAGATGGCCGACATTCTCGGCAAGCGCCAGTGGTTCAACGTTCCGACCAAGGACGTGCTCGGCCGCCTCAAGGGCGATATCAATTATGGCAACGGCCGCGAGGTCAAGGCCACCGACCTCTACATGAAGTTCTGGAAGGACGGCGCCTCCTACCCGTTCAAGAGCCACGATACCTGGTTCATGACGGAAAACATCCGCTGGGGAAATCTGCCGGCGAGCACCGACGTCAAGGCGCTGGTCAACCAGGTGAACCGCGAAGACATCTGGCGCGAGGCCGCCAAGGATCTCGGCGTCGCGGCGGCCGATATTCCCGCGTCGTCGTCTCGCGGCAAGGAGACTTTCTTCGACGGCAAGGTCTTCGACCCTGAAAATCCCTCCGCCTATCTCGACAGCCTTTCGATCAAGGCCGTCGCCTGACCCGCTCCGGCGCGCGATCGGCGCGCCGGCCTTTCATTCGTATGAGGAGCGCGTCGATGTCCGCCCTGGCAAATAAACAAAATCCCTCCACGGCCGCCTCAGCCAAGCCGGCGGCAAAGGTTCTGCCATTTTCCGGCAAGCATGGATCGCGGATCGATTTTCGTCGAGCGGCGTTGACCGCACTTCGCAATGTCGTTCCGCCGGCCGTGGTGCTGGCGCTCATCCTGCTCGTCTGGCAGGTGCTCTGTTCATCGACGGATGCGTCCTTGCCCTCGCCGCATCAGGTCTGGCAGGAGAGCTACGACCTGATCGCCTATCCGTTCTTCAACTACGGCTCCCAGGATATCGGGCTTGGCTGGCGCGTGCTCGTTTCGCTGCAGCGCGTCGTGTATGGCTTTGGCCTTGCCGCAGTCGCCGGCGTCATCATCGGGGCGATCATCGGTCAGTCGATCTGGGCGATGCGCGGCCTCGATCCGATCTTCCAGGTGCTGCGCACGGTCCCGCCGCTCGCCTGGCTGCCGCTGTCGCTGGCAGCCTTCCAGGATTCCAATCCTTCGGCAATCTTCGTGATCTTCATCACGTCGATCTGGCCTGTCATCATCAACACCGCCGTCGGCGTCCGCAATATCCCGCAGGACTACCGCAACGTCGCCGAAGTGCTGCGCCTCAACCAGTTCGAGTTTTTCTGGAAGATCATGCTGCCTTCGGCAGCGCCCTATATCTTCACCGGCCTCAGGATCGGCGTCGGCCTCTCCTGGCTCGCCATCGTCGCGGCCGAAATGCTGACGGGCGGCGTCGGCATCGGCTTCTTCATCTGGGACGCATGGAACTCGTCGCGCCTTCCGGACATCATCGTCGCGCTCGCCTATATCGGCATCGTCGGCTTCGCCCTTGACAAGCTGGTGGCTGCGCTCGGCAAACTCGTCACCCGCGGCGCCATGGCCAACTGAGGAACGCACCTATGAACCCCTATCTCAAACTCGACCATATCGACAAACATTTCGATCGGGGCGGCGTGCGCGCCGAGGTGCTGAAGGACATCAACCTGACGATTTCCGAGGGTGAATTCGTCTCGATCATCGGCCATTCCGGCTGCGGCAAGTCTACCCTGCTCAACCTGATTGCCGGCCTGACTCCGGTATCGGCAGGCGCCGTGCTGCTTGAAAACCGCGAGGTCAACGAACCGGGTCCGGAACGCGCCGTCGTCTTCCAGAACCATTCGCTGCTGCCCTGGCTGACGGTCTACGAGAACGTCAATCTCGCCGTCACCAAGGTCTTCAGCCGAACAAAGACCAAGGCCGAGCGGCACGACTGGGTCATGGCCAACCTCGACCTCGTGCAGATGGCGCATGCCAGGGATAAGCGGCCTTCGGAAATATCAGGGGGCATGAAACAGCGCGTCGGCATTGCCCGCGCGCTGTCAATGGAGCCGAAGATCCTGTTGCTGGACGAGCCTTTCGGCGCGCTCGACGCGCTGACCCGCGCCCATCTTCAGGACGCGGTGATGGAAATCCACGCCCGGCTTGGCAATACGATGGTGATGATCACCCATGACGTCGACGAAGCGGTATTGTTGTCCGATCGCATCGTCATGATGACCAATGGCCCGGCGGCCCGGATCGGTGAAGTGCTCGATGTGACCATGTCTCGTCCGCGCCATCGCATCGAACTCGCCTCCGACCGGACATATCTCAAATGCCGCGAGGCCGTGCTGAAGTTCCTCTACGAACGCCACCGTTTCGTCGAAGCCGCGGAGTAGACGCCGCGAAACAACTGGAGCGTTTGGTTGTCGGAGCCCTTTGTCTTGTAGCGGGGGCGGCGCTTGATTTCGGGCGCCGCATCCTCTCTACTCCCCGGCCGTTGCAAATACCGCGCTGGCATCGCTGACAATTTCCACATGGGAATAGGCCGCCTGCCCCGCGGCCGCGGCGTCCGCGCGCATGATCGCGGTCACGATCCGGCCGTGCTCCTCATAGGATTTTGCCAAGCGCCCCGGCAAACGGAACTGTGCCCGTCGAAAAGGTGCCAGCCGCGCCCTGGTCTGCGTCACCATCTCGAAGACATGATCATTATGCGCACCTCGATAAAGCCGGGTGTGGAATTCGGTATTGTGAGCCGAATATTCCTCTTCGGCACCGGCATGCACCAGCCTCACCGATGCCCGATGCTCCAACTCCAGCGCGCGCCGCTCATCGACCGTCATGCGCTCGGCCGACAGCCTGGCGCAGATTGCTTCAAGCTCCGCCATCGCCTCGAACATCGAATGCAGATAGGCCTCGGTGACATTGGTCACGAGGGCACTGCGGTTTGGCTCGCGGACGACCAATCCCATGGCGCCCAGCTCACGCAAGGCCTCGCGTACCGGCGTGCGCGAAACCTCGAAACGAACCGCGAGCGACACCTCGTCCAACTTCGCGCCCGGCAGGATTTCACCTGTGACGATCATGTCGGAAATCGCCCGCACCATCTGTTCGACGGTGGTTCCGGTGCGGATCACTTCTCTGCGCCTAGTCTGCTTCACAATACGAATCTGCTCACATCAACACTCTGCATACAGATGCCGTCCGAGACTCGATAAGTCAAATCGAGCAGGGAAGATATTGTTAAATTTTCGCTTTCTGATGAATAAGAGAGCTTGGCCTGCGCGAAGTATCAGCAATCACGCAGTCACGATGACCAAGAAATACCTGTTGATTACTTTTTGCGCAAGAAATCGATCAATCTGCATGCACTTTTCGGAGTGTGCATTTTGCAGAAACAAATAAATTATAAAAAACAATAGATTGATTTCTGGCACGCACATTGCATGCACTTTTCTGTACCCGTTCGAAACCGGCCCAGCGCCGCAAGGAGCATTCCGATGACCAAACTCCTTTCCATGAACCGCCGCAATTTCCTTCAGGCTTCCGCCGCCGGTGCGCTCGCCGGCGCCATGCCGGGCCTGATCGGCTCTCCAGCCGCAGCCCAGACCGCGCTGACCGTCGGCTTCATCTATGTCGGCCCCAAAGACGACTACGGCTACAACCAGGCGCATGCGGAAGGTGCCGCCGTGGTCAAGGCGCTGCCGGGCGTGACGCTGGTCGAAGAAGAGAATGTGCCGGAAACCGTCGATGTCCAGAAGACCATGGAGTCGATGCTCAATCTCGACGGTGCGACCCTGCTCTTTCCGACCTCCTTCGGCTATTTCGATCCCCACATGCTGGCCATGGCCGCCAAATATCCCGATATCCAGTTCCGCCATTGCGGCGGCCTCTGGCAGGAAGGCAAGAACCCCGCCAATACCGGCTCCTATTTCGGCTATATCTTCCAGGGCCAGTATCTGAACGGCATCGCCGCCGGTCATGCGACGAAGAGCAAAAAGATCGGCTTCGTCGCCGCCAAGCCGATCCCGCAAGTTCTGCAGAACATCAACGCCTTCCTGCTTGGCGCGCGCACGGTCGATCCCGCTATCACCTGCCAGGTGATCTTCACCGGTGAATGGTCGCTCGCCGTCAAGGAAGCCGAAGCCACCAATGCGCTGGTCGATCAGGGCGCCGACGTCATCACCTGCCACGTCGACAGCCCCAAAGTGGTCGTCGAGACGGCGGCCGGCCGCGGCGCCTTCGTCTGCGGCTATCACGCCAATCAGAGCCCACTTGCTCCCGAAAAATACCTCACCGGCGCCGAATGGGCCTGGGGCAACGTCTACAGCGATTTCGTCAAGAAGGCGCAGGCCGGCGAAAAGCTCGGCAACTTCGTGCGCGGCGGCCTGAAGGACGGCTTCGTGAAGATGAGCGCGCTTGGCCCCGCCGTGTCGGCGGAGGGCCGCAAGGCTTTCGAAGCCACGCAGGCGGAGATGATGAAGGGCGGCTTCTCGGTCTTCAAGGGCCCGTTGAAGGACAATAAGGGCGACACCGTCGTGGCTGCCGACAAGAGCTACGCCGAAGATGCGATCGAGCTCGAGAGCATGAATTACCTGGTTGAGGGCGTCGTCGGGTCCACGGCGTAAACCGCGAAGGGAGAAGCGCCATGACCATCGAGGCCAATGATCCCGCACTCGCCATCGCGGAAAAACCGGCTTCGCTGCGCCCCGTCCTCGAATGGATCGCGCGGCGAGCCGAACCTGTCGTCATCGGCCTTGCGGCCATACTGATCGGTCTTGCGCTCTTCTCCCTCTTCATCCTGGCGGTCGGCAAGTCGCCGGTCACCCTCTTCCAACTGATGTATACCGGCGGCTTCGGCAGCTGGTTTTCGGTGCAGAACAGCTTAAGCCGCGCCGCACCCCTTCTCCTGACGGCGCTCTGCGTCGCCCTGCCCGCCCGTCTCGGCCTCGTCATCATCGGCGGGGAAGGAGCGGTCGTGCTGGGCGGCGTTGCGGCCGCAGCCATGGCTCTGCCGCTTGCCGGCACCGCGCCTGTCTTCCTCACCCTCATTCTGATGGCGATCGCCGCCATGGTGGTCGGCGGCATCTGGATCGGCCTTGCCGGTTTCCTGCGCCACTACCGCGGCGTCAACGAAACCATCTCGTCGCTGCTGCTATCCTATATCGCCATTGCCCTGATGAACCAGTTCGTCGAAGGGATGCTCCGCGATCCTGCAAGCCTCAACAAGCCGTCGACCAGGCCGTTGCCGGCGGACTATATGCTCGGCAAGATTCCCGGCATGGACGTGCATTGGGGTCTCGGCATCGGCATCCTCGCCTGCATTGTGTCCTGGATCGTGATCGAGGCGACGAGCTACGGTTTTGCCGCCCGCATCGCCGGCGGCAACGTGCGCGCCGCCCAGATCCAGGGACTTCCTGTGGGCAAACTGATCGCGGGATTTACCGCACTTGCCGGCAGCTTTGCCGGTCTGGCGGGCATGATTGAAGTGGCGGCGGTGCAGGGAAGCGCCAACGCCTCGCTTGCCGCCGGCTACGGTTATACCGGCATCCTCGTCGCCTTCCTCGCCAGGCACAATCCGCTGGCGATCATTCCGGTCGCGATCCTGCTCGGCGGCATCGACGCCTCGGGCGGCCTCATCCAGCGGCGCATGGGCCTGCCGGATGCGACGGTTCTGGTGCTGCAGGGGACGCTCTTCATCGTCATTCTCTTCTGCGAGACCTTCTACGGCCGCTTCAAGATCTTCAATCCCGACCTCTGGAAAAGGAGCCTCTGATGGAAGAGACAGGCATCGGCATCTGGGGCGTGCCGCTGGCGATCTTCGCAGGCGCCATCCGCGTGTCCACACCATTCATTTTCGTCAGCCTCGGCGAGACGATCACCGAGCGCTCCGGCCGCATCAATCTCGGCCTGGAAGGCACGCTGGTCTTCGGCGCCATGACGGCCTATGCGGTGGCCGTCATCACCGGCTCGCCGACCCTCGGCGTGCTCGCCGCCATGGCGGCGGGCGCAGTCTTCGGCCTCATCCACGGCTGGATCTGCAAATTCCCGAAGGTCAACGACATCGCCATCGGCATTGCGATGATGCAGTTCGGTCTCGGCATGGCGTTTTTCCTCGGCAAATCCTTCATCCAGCCGGTGGCGCCGAAACTGCCCTCGATTGCGCTCGGCGGCTGGTCGAGCACTCCGCAGATCCAGGCGGCACTCAATATCAACGTGTTGTTCTTCATCGGCGCAGCGCTGGCTCTCTTCCTGTTCTGGGCCTTCAAGAACACTCGCATCGGCCTGATCCTGCGCGTTGTCGGCGACAGCACCGACGCGGCCCGAGCCATGGGCATCGACCCGGACCGGGTTCGCCTGCTGGCGACCGCCGCTGGCGGCTCGCTGGCGGCGATCGGCGGCGCCTATCTGTCGCTCTACTATCCGGGCTCGTGGAACGAAGGCATCTCGTCGGGTCAGGGCCTGATGGCCGTGGCGCTCGTGATCTTTGCCCGCTGGAACCCGATCGGCTGCTTTCTCGCTGCCCTGCTTTTCGGCGGCGCCGGCGCGCTCGGCCCGGCGCTGCAATCGGTCGGCGTCACGCAAGGCTACTACCTCTTCTACGCGGCACCTTACGTGCTTACCCTCATCATCCTGATCGCCACGTCCTCGCCCACCCGCTCGCTCGCCGGTGCGCCGGGTGCGCTGTCGCTTACGAAATAACGGAGCTTGCCGATGAACGGACTTGGCGGCCTCAACAAATCCGAACACGGTGTGGGTATCGGCCTGGTACAACTCCAGCTGCCGGTGACGGTCACCAAAGCGGATCTGGCAAAACAGACGCAGGTGATCGTCGATCTGGTGGCCAAAGCGCGGCGCAACCAGCCGGGCATGGACCTCGTCGTCTTTCCCGAATATGCGCTGCACGGCCTCTCCATGGACATCAATCCGGAGATCATGTGCACGCTCGACGGGCCGGAGGTCGCGGCCTTCAGGAAGGCTTGCAGGGACAATGCGATCTGGGGCTGCTTCTCGATCATGGAGCTGAACCCTGGCGGCATGCCCTACAATTCCGGCATCGTCATCGACGATCAAGGCGAGTTGAAGCTCTATTACCGCAAGATGCATCCCTGGATCCCCGTCGAGCCCTGGGAGCCCGGCGATCTTGGCATCCCTGTCATCGAAGGCCCGCGAGGCGCCAGGCTCGCACTGATCATCTGCCATGACGGCATGTTCCCGGAGATGGCGCGCGAATGCGCCTATAAGGGCGCCGAAATCATGATCCGCACAGCCGGCTACACGGCGCCGATCCGCGAGGCCTGGCGCTTCACCAACCAGGCCAATGCCTTCTGCAACCTGATGATCACCGCCAATGTCTGTATGTGCGGCTCGGACGGCACGTTCGATTCCATGGGTGAAGGCATGATCTGCAATTTCGACGGCACGATCATCGCCCACGGCACCTCCGGCCGCGTCAACGAGATCATCACCGCCGAGGTGCGTCCTGACCTGGTGCGCGAGGCCCGGCTCGGCTGGGGCGTGGAGAACAATATCTACCAGTTCGGCCATCGCGGTTATGTCGCCGTCGCCGGCGGCGCGCAGGATGCGCCCTACACCTACATGCACGACCTCGTCGCCGGCAAATACCGCCTGCCATGGGAAGACGAGATAAAGGTCAAGGACGGCACGTCCTGCGGATTTGACAAGCCGATGCGCCGCTACGGCGAACCCCTCAAACCTGCCGCGGAATAGGAGAGAGAATGATGGACGCGATGGTCGAAACCGAAGGGCATTTTATCGACGCCGATCCGTATCCGTGGCCTTATAACGGCGCTCTAAGGCCTGATAACACCGCCCTTATCATCATCGACATGCAGACGGATTTCTGCGGCAAGGGCGGCTATGTCGACCATATGGGCTACGACCTGTCGCTGGTGCAGGCGCCGATCGAACCGATCAAACGCGTGCTTGCCGCTATGCGGGCCAAGGGCTACCACATTATCCACACCCGCGAGGGCCATCGCCCCGACCTCGCCGATCTGCCGGCCAACAAACGCTGGCGCTCGCAGCGGATCGGCGCCGGTATCGGCGATCCCGGCCCCTGCGGCCGCATCCTGACGCGGGGCGAACCCGGCTGGGACATCATCCCCGAACTCTACCCGGTCGAAGGCGAGACGATCATCGACAAGCCCGGCAAGGGTTCGTTCTGCGCCACCGACCTCGAACTCATCCTCAACCGGAAGCGCATCGAGAACATCATCCTCACCGGCATCACCACCGATGTCTGCGTCTCGACGACGATGCGCGAGGCGAACGACCGCGGCTACGAATGCCTGCTGCTGGAGGACTGCTGCGGCGCGACCGACTACGGAAACCACCTCGCCGCCATCAAGATGGTGAAGATGCAGGGCGGCGTCTTCGGCGCCGTCTCCAATTCCGAAACCTTTGTGAGCCAGCTGCCATGAGCACCGTTCGCGACACGCCCCTCCCCAAGGCCGGCAAGGCGGTCGGTATCGAGACGCTCGGGATGACCATGCGCTTCGGTTCGTTCACCGCGCTCGACAACGTCTCGATCGCCGTTCCGGCCGGCTCTTTCCACGCCCTTCTCGGCGAAAACGGCGCCGGCAAGTCGACACTGGTCAAATGCATCATGGGTTTCTATCACGCGACCTCAGGTTCGCTGTCGGTCGACGGCCGCGAGGTGGCGGTCGCCTCCCCCAAGGATGCCGCAGCCTATGGGCTCGGCATGGTCTACCAGCATTTCACCCTGGTTCCCTCTCTGACTGGCGCGGAAAACCTGGTCATCAGCCGCACCGAAGTCCCCGCGGTGATCAACTGGGCCAAGGAGCGCAAGGACCTGGCGGGTTTCATGGAGCGCATGCCGTTCAAGATCCCGCTCGACAGGCCGGTAAGTGAACTTGCCGCCGGCGAAAAACAGAAGCTCGAAATCGTCAAGCAGCTCTATCTCGGCCGCTCCTTCCTCGTGCTCGACGAGCCGACTTCGGTGCTGACGCCGGCCGAAGCCGACGAGATGCTCGGCATCGTGCGCGGAATGACCGAGCGCGGCGAACTCACCGTGCTGATGATTTCCCACAAGTTCCACGAGGTGACGAAGTTCGCCGATGCCGTCTCGATCCTGCGGCGCGGCAAGCTGGTCGGCACCGGCAAGGTCGGCGAACTCTCCACCGCCGAGATGGCGGCGATGATGATCGGCGACGTCAAGCTCGCCGAGCTCGACAGCCGCCTGCCGGTGGCCGAAGCGGCAAGACCGGTGCTGACCGTCAGCCAGGTGAAGGCCCCCGATCGCTCCGGCCTGAAGACGATCGAGATCGACGCGCTGACGGTCCGCTCCGGCGAGATCGTTGGCATTGCCGGCATATCGGGCAACGGCCAGAAGGAGCTGACGGAGATTCTCGCCGGCCAGCGCCCGACCGATACCGGTGAGGTCATGGTCAATGGCGAGGCTTACGGCGCCACGCGTGACGAGACCCGCAAGAACAAGGTGCGTTTCATCCCCGAAGAGCCGTTGCAGAATGCCTGCGCGCCCAAGATGAGCGTGAGCGAGAACCTTGCGTTTCGCACCTTCGACTTGAAGCCGGACGGCAAGGACGCGATCTGGCTGAACAGGGGCGGCATGAAGAAGCGCGCCTCGGCGCTGATCTCCGATTTCAAGGTCAAGACAGCCTCTTCCTCCTCGCCGATCGCAGCGCTTTCGGGCGGCAACGTGCAGCGGGCGGTGCTCGCCCGCGAACTGACCGGCGATGTCGATCTGCTGATCGTCTCGAACCCCTGTTTCGGCCTCGATTTCTCGGCCGTTGCCGAAATCCGCGCCCGCATCATGAAGGCACGCAATTTGGGTGCTGCCGTGCTGCTGTTGTCCGAAGACCTCGACGAACTGCTCGAGATGTCCGACCGCATCATGGTCATTTCGGAAGGCAGGCTGGTTTACGAGACACCGGCGCGTTCGGCCGATATCGGCGTGATCGGCGCCCACATGGCGGGACATCATTGATGGTGAAGATCAAGGCCGAACCTTTCGCCTTTCCGGTGAAGCACGACGAGCTCGCCCTCATCGTCATCGACATGCAGCGCGATTTCGCCGAGCCCGGCGGTTTCGGAGCAAGCCTCGGCAACGATGTCAGCCGCATCACCAGGATCGTGCCCGATGTCAAGCGCCTCATCCAGGGCTTCCGCAATGCCGGCCTGCCTGTGATCCATACGATGGAATGCCACCGGCCGGATCTCTCCGACCTGCCGCCGGCCAAACGCGACCGCGGCAATCCTGCGCTCAGGATCGGCGACGAGGGCCCGATGGGCCGCATCCTGATCTCGGGCGAGCCCGGCACGGCAATCCTGCCGGAACTCGCGCCCGTGAAGGGCGAAGTCGTCATCGAAAAACCCGGTAAGGGCGCCTTTTACGCCACCGAACTCGGCACCGTGCTGCAGCAGAAGGGTATCAAACAGCTCGTCTTTGCCGGCGTTACCACCGAAGTCTGCGTGCAGACGACGATGCGTGAAGCAAACGACCGCGGTTATGAGTGCCTGCTCGCCGAGGAGGCGACGGAAAGCTATTTCCCGGAATTCAAAGCCGCAGCCATCGCCATGATCCGCGCTCAGGGCGCGATCGTCGGCTGGACCGCCCATGTCGACGACATACTGGAAAGCATTATCCATGCCTGACACGACCCGCGAACTGCTGACCTCGGGCGGCTGGAAGGCGCTGGAATTCGGCCCTTTTCGCGACGCGGTCACCATTCACTGGATCCGGCCCTTCGAGGGCGATCAGCCGGGCGTGGCGCTGTTGAAATATGAGCCTGGCGCCTCCGTTCCCCGTCATCGTCACGAGGGGCTCGAGACCATCCTGGTGCTCGATGGCGTTCAATCCGACGAGACGGGCGATTACTCCAGCGGCAGTTATATCGTCAATGCGCCGGGCAGCGAACACTCGGTCTGGAGTGACCCCGGCTGTGTCGTTCTCATCCAGTGGGACCGGCCCGTGAAGATACTCGAAGACGATATTGCCTGAACCCGACGTCGGAGTTGGAGGTCTTTCCGACGATCAGGAAGGACATGAACGTCAGAGCAGCATCGAGGCTCCGCGATCGATATAGGTGTCCAGGAACTGTTCGAGCCGGGGGTTTCTCGGCCGTTTGAAGACGTCCTGCGGCGGGCCGGTGAACAGCACCTTGCCGTGATCGAGAAAGACGATCTGCTGGCCGACCGTCGCGGCAAATCCGATCTCGTGGGAAACGACGACCATCGTCATGCCCTCGGCGGCGAGATCGCGCATGACGTTCAGCACTTCGCCGGTCAGCTCGGGATCGAGCGATGAGGTCGGCTCGTCAAACAGCATGATCTTCGGGTTGAGGGCGAGTGCCCGGGCGATGGCGACGCGTTGCTGCTGACCTCCGGAAAGCTGCGACGGATAGTGCCCTGCCCTGGCCTCGAGGCCGACCTTGACGAGCTGGGCCATGGCCCGCTCCTCTGCATCCCTACGGCTCATCTTGTGAACGGTCTTCAGCGCTTCGCTGACATTGCCGAGCGCCGTCATATGCGGCCAGAGATTGAACTGCTGAAAAACCATCCCGATCTGCGATCGTATCCGCCGGTTCGCCGCCGCCGGCACCCGCTCACGGACGCCTTTGGCGTTTTCCGTAAAGCCAAGCACCTCGCCATTGATGGCGATCGTCCCCTTCGTCGATTCCTCGAGAAAGGCCATGCAGCGCAGCAACGTACTCTTGCCGGAGCCGGACGGGCCGATGACGCAGGAAACCTGTCCCTGCACGATATCGAGGTCGATGCCGTGCAACACGGTGGAACCGCCGAACGTCTTGACGAGATTTTTGACTGCGATCGCAGGAACGCTCATATGTTGAAAAACCTGAATCTGGAGAGTTTCGTTTCGGCGAGATGACCGAGCCAGCCGGTGATTTCGACGAGCGCCCAATAGAATAGGGCAAGCACGAAGAGCGCCTCGACGAAGGCATATTGCTGCGAGCCGATCGCACTCAGCGTCGCCGTCAATTCCGGCACGGTGATGATGGACAGCACGGCCGTCTCCTTCATGAGGATGATCGTCATGTTGATCGAAGGCGGCAGCACCAGCATGGTCATCTCCGGCAGCAATATGCGCCGGATGATCTGCCCTTGTGTCAGGCCGACGCAAAGGCCGGCCTCGATATGTCCCTTCGGGACGGCGGCAAAACCCGAGCGGAAGATCTCGCTGAAATAAGCCGCGCCGTAGATGGAAAGGCCAATGATGCCGGCCGGGATCGGATCGAGTGACAAACCGACGAAGGGCCCGCCGTAGTAGACGAGGAATATCTGGATGAGGAAGGGCGTGCCGCGCAGCACCGCAATGACAATGCCGAACGCCTTGTCCGGGATGACGCCGCCAAAACGTCTGGCAACGGCGATAAGGAAGCCGAGCGCAGCAGCGACTGGCGTGGTGACGATCCAGATGAGGAGGGTAAGCCATGCACCGCTGACGATATCGGGCAGGTTGTTGAAAATCACATTGATGTCGAAGGTCATCGCGGCACTCCCGGCAGGGAGCGTTCGATCAGGCCGCCCGCAAGGGCGACGATCCAATTGATGACGAAATAGATCAGGCCTGCGGACGCGAAAATCTCGAGCGGCAGGAAGGTGCTGCCGGCAAGGTCCTGGGCCATGCGCGTCAGCTCGATGACCCCGACGACCGAGACCAGCGACGACGCCTTCAGGATAAGGATCGCTTCGTTGACGAGCGCCGGGAAAGTCAGGCGCAGGGCGATCGGGGCCTTGATCCGGCGGAAGATCTGAACGGGAGTCATGCCGACCATTTCGGCAGACTCGACAAGACCCATGGGAACGCTGGCAAAACCGCCACGCAGATTTTCAGCCTGATAGGCTGCCGTACACAGCGAAAGACCAACGACGGCCGCAACGATACTCGGCACGTTGAGGCCAATCGCCGGCAGCAGGTTATAGATCAGCAGCAGTTGCACCAGCAGCGGCACGCCACGAAAAAAACTGATGAAAATTTGCGCCGGCAGGACGAAGAGCTGCTGTCGCGACAGCAGCATGGCGGAAATAACGATCGCGATCGCAAAGCCGATCAGGATAGAAACCACGCTGATCGTTACCGTGTAGATCGACGCTTGCAGAAGCAGTTCGAAAAGTTTGATGGACATGGGCGGTGTTTGCCTGGCGCTGCGGCCGTGAGCTCTGATGCCACGGCAGATTGCGCCCCGACCATTGGCGGGGCGCGTTCGTTCACCGGTGGCTCATCAGAATGCCGGATCCTTGACAGCATCAGGCGTATCGAAAGACGCACCAAACCACTTCTTCTGCAACTCGGCCATGCGTCCATCTGCCTTGATCTTGAGCATCGCGGCATCGATCGCATCCATCAGGGGCGCATGATCGGCATCCTTGAGGCCGATAAAGCCGAAATAAGACTTCTTGCCGAATGGCGGCAGAACGACTTCGAACGTGCCCTTTCGCTGGCTGGCGACGAAGGCGATATTCGGTAGCGAATTGGCAACGCCGGCAATACGGCCGGCGGCGAGATCGGCGTAGGATTCGGTAAAGGCGGGATATTCACGCACGTCAACTTTGGTCGGCAGGGTGGCGGAGAACTCCTTCAACTGGTCGAGCTGAGCGGTTGCCTTGCCGACACCGATCGTCTTGCCGGCAATATCCTCCGGCTTGCTGATCGTCGTATCGCCAGCCTTCTTCAAAATGGCAATCGTCGCTTCGGCGATCGGCGGCGTGAAGCGATAGCGCTCCAAGCGCTTCTTGGTAATTGTTGCAGGACCTGCGACGACATCGAATTTGCCGGCCTCGAGCGCGGGGAAGACACCGTCCCAGGGAAGGGCGACCCACTCGATCTTGACGCCGAGTTCCTTGCCGATCTCGGCAAAGAGGTCGACGTTCAAGCCCGTATGTTCCCCGGCATCGATATAATCGAACGGGGCAAAAGCTGTTTCGGTGCCAACCTTGAGGGTGCCGGCTGCCTTGACGGCCGCAAGCGTGTCGGCTGCGTGGGCGGAAACGGCTGCTCCGATGAGGAACGCAGCGCCGACCAGACCCTTCAGCAGTGAATTTGCCTTCATGATCATCTCTCCAGTTTTCATTCCCCCGGTGGAGGAGTTTTGGTTCTCGACTTCGATTTCCTCTGCGCGGATTTCTATGCTCCGCTTTTGACTATACAAATAGATATAGGCGGGCCTAGAGTGTCAATGTAAAAGACGAGGAACGCAAAATTTGTGCCGGGCGGCAGCGATCTGCACCGGCGCGACCCGACCGTTCCGGAACTTATGATCGTTGACGCCGGATGAGGTGCGGACTTGGTATCGATTTACCAGCGTATTTTTACGGATATCGAGACGAAGATCATCAGCGGCATTTGGCGGCCGGGTGACTGCATTCCCGTCGAGCGCGAACTCGTGGCGCAATATCAATGCTCGCGCATGACGGTCAGCAAGGCGCTGTCGGCGCTGGCCGAGCGCGGCATGATCGTCAGAAGGCGCAAGACCGGTTCGTTCGTCGCCTCCCCCCAGATCGACCGCACGGTGATGGATATCCAGGATATCAGCACCGAGGCGGAACTGGCCGGGCACGAACACCACTTCGAAATCCTCGCCCGCAAGATCGAGCGCCTCGGAGAGGTGGAAGCGCAGCAGCTGTCGGAAGCTGCCGATGCAGAAGTCCTCAGGCTTCAATGCCTGCATATCGTCGACGGCAGACCGAATGCCATCGAGCGGCGCATCATCATGCTTGATGCCGTCCCGCGGGCGAGAGAAGAAAGCTTTGCCTCGACTCCCCCCGGCAAATGGCTGCTGCAGGAGGTTCCCTGGTCCAAGGCCAAACATGTCATTCGTGCCGTTTCGGCCGATAGTGCGACCGCCCGAATCCTGCAGACAGAGAAAGGCGAGGCCTGCCTTAGCCTCGTCCGCCAGACCTGGCAGAATGGCCGCACGGTGACTTATGTCGAGTTTGTCCATCCAGGCGACCGGTTCCAGTTTGCGGGGACCTTTCATCCGATGGCAAATTGAGTGGCGCAAATCACGAGAGGCTCTGCAAGTGACCGATGAGCGCTTCAAGACGATCCCGCTGAAGAGTTTGCAAGCCTTCGAGGCCGTGGGGCGCTGCGGCGGCGTGACGGCTGCGGCACTGGAGCTCAAGGTTTCGCCAGGGGCCATCAGCCAGCAGATTCGCAAGATCGAGAGCTTTCTGGGAGTTTCACTTCTGGAGCGCAGCGGACGAACCGTCGAGTTGACCGCCTGGGGCCGGCTCTATCATCAGGAGATATCGAAGGGGTTCGAGCAATTTGCGCGCGCCGAACAACTGCTGGAAAAGGCGCGCAATGAGACGGCACTGGTCCTCAGTGCGCTGTCCTCTGTCGTCAACAAATGGATCGGCAGGCGCATCTTCGACTGGCAGGCCCTTCATCCCGACGTGCAGGTGAGAATCATCGGACGCGACAAAGAGCCCCGGATCGGCTTCGATGATGTCGATTTCCGCGTGAGCTATGGGTCGGACGTGCTGCAGCACGAACATTATACCGAACTGTTTCGGGATTGGGTCGTGCCGGCCTGCTCGCCGGCGCTGATGCAGGATCGCGCGCATGCGGCTCGCGATCTCTTCGAACAGCCCTTGCTGCATGTCGAGTGGGAACGACACTTCACTCCCTATCCCAGCTGGGCGGAGTTTGCCGCCAAGGCCGGCATTTCCTTCGATGCGTCGACATCAGGCCTCTCTTTCACCCTGTCGAGCAGTGCGATTGACGCTGCCGTCAACAAACGCGGCGTCGTGCTGGCGCAAATGTCGATGATCTCGGATGAGCTCGCGGCGCAAACGCTCGTCATTCCGGTCGACATACGCATTGCACTGCGTGAAAGCTATTTCCTCGCCTGGGATCGTGCGGCGTTGCAGAAGCCCCATGGGCGCGAATTCCGCGATTGGCTCATCGCTATTTCCCGTCAGCAGGCCGTGGCATCGGCACCCAAGCCAATGCTTTAGAAAAACTAAAATGGAACCCAGCTGGGCGATATTGATGAAAATTTGCGCCGGGCGATAATTCGCTCAGTCGCCCTGCGTTGGCGGCATGACCCGACAAAGCAGGAGAGCTCAATGGCGCGCACCGACAAGATGAAACTCGGGACTTTCGTCTATACCTTCGGCTTTCATCCTGCCTCCTGGCTGCATCCGGCAAGCGACGTCAAGGGCGCCAACGACTTCGCCCATCTGCTCGATGTCGCCAAACGATCCCAAGCGGCGAAATTCGATTTCATGTTCATGGCGGATTCCCCCGCCGCTGCCGTCGGCGACGCCAATGCGCTTGCCCGCATTCCGACCAAGATGAACCGTTTCGAACCCCTCTCGCTGCTTTCGGCTCTGGCGGTCACCACCAGCGATCTCGGTCTCGTGGCGACCGTCTCGACCAGTTACTACGAGCCATACAATGTCGCGCGTCTGTTCGCCTCGATCGACCATCTGAGCCAGGGCCGCGTCTGCTGGAACGTCGTCACGTCAGATCACGACGAAACCGGCTACAACTTCAACCGCGAGGGGCTCGACCCGCATGCTCTACGCTATGAGCGCGGCAACGAATTCGTCGATGTCGTGTTCGGTCTTTGGGACAGCTTCGAGGAAGGCGCACTGCTTCTCGACCGTGAAAACGGTGTCTATTATGACAAGGACAAGCACCATACGCTCAATCACAAAGGTAAGCACTTCCAGGTTCGCGGCCCCCTCAACATCGCGCGAACGCCCCAGGGCCGCCCCGTCATCGCCCAGGCGGGCGGTTCGGAACCGGGAATGGACATGGCGGCGCGAACCGCCGAGATCGTCTTCAGCCTCGCATCGAATATCGAGCGTAACCGGGCCTTCTACGAAAACGTCAAGCGCCGGATGCCGGCCTATGGACGCGATCCGGACGATCTGAAAATCATGCCGGGCATCGTGATCAATGTCGGTGAAACCGAGGCCGAGGCAAAGGCCAAGGTCGATTATCTGATCGACAAGATGCATCCGGATGTCGGCCGATTGATGCTCTCCGAATTCCTGGAAGCGGACCTGCACGACGTCGCTCTCGACAAGCCCTTCCCTATGGATCGGCTGCCGGCGGCGCCGAAGGGGTCACGCGCTCTGTTCGACGAGCTGGTCGATTTCGTGAAAGGCGGCCACACCGTCGGCGAACTCATCCGGCACTATGCCGAGAAACATACCGGAAACGGTATCACCGGCACGCCGTCCCAGATTGCCGACTTCATGGAGGAATGGTTCGAGACGCGCGCCGCCGACGGCTTCATCCTGATGTTTCCGACCTTGCCGTCGAGTCTCGACGACTTCGTGCGGCTGGTCCTGCCCGAGCTTCGCCGCCGCGGGCTGTTCCGCGAGGAATACGAGGGCAAGACCTTGCGTGAAAACCTCGGTCTTTCAATGCCTGTAAACCGCTTTGCCAAAACGAAAGAGTCAGCCCGATGAGTGCCGAGGCTTTGATCAGCGAGGCGGACTTCAAGCTTTCGATGCGTCATCTGGCAGGGGCGGTCAGCGTGATTACGGTCGGCGACGGGCAAGACCGCACCGGCTTCACCGCAACCTCGGTGTCCTCGCTTTCGGCGGCGTTGCCTTCCGTCATCGTCAGTGTCAACCGCGCGTCTTCCTCATGGCCGGCGCTGCAGCGGTACGGCTGCTTCTGTGTCAACGTGCTCGCCGCCGACCAGCAGCAGGTGGCCCAATCCTTTGCCGGTCTCGACGGGCGAAAAGGCGCCGAACGTTACGGCGACGCGGGATGGTATCGCCTCAAGACGGGTGCCGCCGCCCTTGAAAATGCCCTGACGGTCCTGGACTGCAAGCTCGAAACCGCATTCCACTACAATTCCCATGCGATTTTGGTCGGACATGTCTGCGCTATCGAAATCCGGCAGGACATGGGACCCCTGCTTTACTGGCGCGGTGGCTATCATCAACTTCCGGCGGAGGCCGATCGCAGCGGTCTAGCGAAGGCGCTCGGATAATAATCCGATCGAGGCCACATCCGCGTTGGCGAAGGCAAGTCTGAGGTAGCGCTCCTGTCCCTCCCCGAAATAGGCGCCGGGCAAACAAACTATGCCGGCTTCCCTGGCGAGCTTTTCGGCAACCTCTGAAGACGATCGATCGGCGTGGGGATGGCGGACAAAGGCAAAATAGGCGCCGATCGCTCCGATCTTCCAATCCGGCAGCCCGGAAAAGACCTGCCTCAACGCATCGGCCCGGCGGGCGATCTCCAGCCGATTGCCGGCCCGCCAATCGGCAAGCGCCGGGAGGGCCAATGCAACGGCGATCTGAGCCGAGCGCGGCGCGCAGATCTGCATATTGTCCATGACCTTGGCGATCTCGGCGATGAGCTTGGGGCCTGCCGTGATCGCACCCAGTCTATGACCGGGAATGCAGAAGGATTTCGAAAAACTGTAGAGAAGAACGAGCGTGTCCTCCCAGTCCGGCTCGGACAGCAGAGAGTGCGGCCGCCCATAATCCTCGCCAAGGAAATCGCGATAGGTTTCATCGAGGATCAGCCAGGCGCCATATTTCCGGCAGAGGACGAAAAGCTCGTGCAGCAGGCTTGGCGGATACACCGCTCCGGTGGGATTGTTGGGTGTTACGACGGCAAGCATCTTCGCGCCGGCCGCAAGTGCAGCCTCGGCCGAACGCGGATCGGGAAGGAACCCGCCGGCGGCGGCGCAATCGACCAATCGACGCCCGATGCCCAGCATCGACAGCGTTGTGTCGTGATTGAAATAAAAGGGATTGGTGAGCGCCACCGTATCGCCGGCGCCCGCAAGCGCGATCGCCGCACACATGAAGGCCTGATTGCAGCCGGCGGTGATATGGATATTGCCGGCGGAAAGCTCGGCGCCGTAAAGCTCGGCAAGGTGAGCCGCATAGGTCTTCCGCAACAGAGGTTCGCCCTCGATCGGCCCGTATCCGGTCATCGCCTGTTGACCGGCCGCCTCGGCCAGAAGACGAAGCATTTCCGGATGCGCGGGATAGCCGGGGACGGCTTGCGACAGATCGATGAGCGGTCCTTTTTCGCCCTTGTATTCGCGGCTCCAGGCGACGACCGAAGGAATAGGCGGGGCAGAGAGGCGGGCAACGAGGGAATTGGGTTTTGCAGCGATCATGTCGATTTCTCTTTGATACCGATTGCTACAACGATACCAATTGCTTTCTCAACCTCTTTGTCTGACGAGACGGACCTGAAGCGGAGACGCAAGCGCATGGTGTGGGACAAAACGCGGCTGGAACAACTGCGGGCAGAATTTGCGGACGCCAATGGCGGCGAGATCTTCGACGAGAAGTTTCGGAAAGTGGCGGAGAAGATCATCTCCAAGAACGGCACGAGACTGGCGCCCTATGCCGGAATACCGACTTTCCTCAGCGCGCCTTACATGCAGGTTGCGGCCGAGGATCCGGACTTCGGCAATCTCCAGGTTGCGATCACCGGCATCCCCATGGATCTTGGCGTCACCAATCGTCCAGGCTCGCGCTTCGGACCGAGAGCGCTTCGCGCTATCGAAAGGATCGGCCCCTACAATCACGTTCTCGCCACGGCGCCGGTCTTCGATCTTCGGGTCGCCGACATTGGCGACGTGCCGTTCCAGAGCCGTTACCGGCTGGAGCTCAGCCACGACGACATCGAAAAACGCGTCGGCCAGATCGTCGATGCCGGCGTTGCCCCGCTTTCCGTCGGAGGCGATCATTCCATCAGCCAACCGATTTTGAAGGCCATCGGTCGGCAGCAACCGGTCGGCCTCATTCACATCGATGCCCATTGCGACACAAGCGGCGCCTTCGATCAGACGAAGTTTCATCACGGCGGACCGTTCCGCAATGCGGTGCTGGACGGCGTGCTCGATCCGACAAGGACGATCCAGATCGGCATCCGGGGTTCGGCGGAATATTTGTGGGAATTCTCCTATGCGTCGGGAATGACGGTGATCCACGCAGAAGACATCAGCGGAATGGGGATTGCCGCTGTCATTGCCAAGGCAAAATCCATCGTCGGCGATGGCCCGACTTATCTTTCTTTCGACGTCGACAGCCTTGATCCGAGCTTTGCGCCCGGCACGGGCACGCCCGAGGTCGGTGGATTGACCACGCGTGAAGTCCTGGAACTGATACGCGGGCTGAAAGGGATCAACCTGGTGGGTGGGGACGTCGTCGAAGTCGCCCCGCAATATGACGCAACGACCAACACGGCCCACGCCGCAGCACAGGTGCTCTTCGAAATTCTGAGCCTCATGGTGTTTAGTCCGTCGATCGGCAAACGCTAAGGCCGACCTCTCGGTCAACTCTGGCAATTGGACGGATGGGCCACCGCGGCACCTTTTCGCGACATGCTTAGTGAAGCGTGCCGCTGATCACCATTTTTGACACGAACGCGGATAGCAGCTGGCTGTCAAAATGACCTGGCGAATTCATCATGATGTTGATCGCCTCAGCTTGTGAGAAAGCGCGCTTATACGGCCTGATTGTCGTCAGGGCTTCATACACGTCGCAGATGGCCGCGAGCCGGGCTACGTATGGGATATTCTTTCCCGCGAGCCGACTAGGATAGCCGGAGCCGTCGAATTTCTCGTGGTGATGGCGGCAAATGTCGAGCACCTGCTTGGGCACATCGGCGACATGAGAAACCAGCTCATATCCCCGCTGAGGATGCCCGCGAACGAGACTCATTTCCTCAGCCGTCAGCTTGCCGGGTTTCGTTAAAATTTCGTCGGGGAGCGCCATTTTTCCAAGATCATGAACCAGGCCGCCAAGTCCCAGTACCCGTACCTCCTCTTCACCATGACCGAGGCCGCGCCCGAGAGTGATCATCAACGCGCTAACCGCCAGCGAGTGGAGGAACGTCAACTCATCCTTGTCCTTCAGCCTCGCGATTGCGATGAGTGCACCGGCGTTGTCGAGGGCTGCAGACATGATCCTCTCCACAGCAGAGCTTGCCGCATCACTGGCAAAAGTGGCTTTGATCCTGGCGTCAGCCAGCATGTGGCGAATTTGCGGTCTCGTATCCTCTACGCATTGTCTCGCCTGCTTGATTTCCCGCGCCGAAAACACGGCGCGGAGCTGGGCGTCAAACGCAACCCGATCGATTTCCTGTGGCCCACCTGGTTCGACATCCGAGCCTTTTCTGACGTCAATGACGACAGTCATCAGGCGACGTGCCATCAAGCTCTCAACCTGACCGGCCGATGAGATCAGGAACGGTTTGAACCGGCGTGTCGTATCTTCTCCATGAATTTCAACATCCTCGACATACATTCCCACCCGCAATTGACTCACATGTATTCTTTTTCGCATTTCTAATCCGATTCAGAATGACCTTGGTATCAGCGTAGTGTCGGGTATCGGATGGTCCTGGCGCGGAAATCCCGCCATCCGGGGTCAAGAGGGGCTGAAGGCTCTCGCAGAGGTGTTATTGTTGCTGAGCCGCTGTCCATGCTCCCTACCAAACCGACTTTCAGATCAGGTTACGAGGTTGATTAGATTTTGATCGAATGGACGCCGGAAGCCGAGCTTCGCGTATGAAAGGTTTTCTCCACCATTCTGACTCCTTTTCGAAAGCAGTGAGATTGACCTGATGTCACGTCATTCTCTAAAGACTGTGAACATACAATCCTAAGTCGTACCCTTGAGAGCGCCGGAGCGTGAGCCGCATAATTTTCGAGAGTAAGAAATCAGCTTATCGGATATGGTTCGGAATGCGTTGCAATGTCCCCATCTGGCCGTCGCCGCACAATGGAATTTGGCGTAAGAGATGATCGGTGGCGATAAATATGTTGGCTCCGTAGGAAAAGCATCGCTCGCGATCATCGCGCTGATGTTTCTGTCGCTGATCACCCTCTTGTCGCTCTGGCTGGTATCCAGCTACGAGACAACTGTGCGCCGTGGCGACGAGCGTGTCAGCGCCGCTTCCAAAATCGTTGCAGCCAACGCGAACTGGTTGAATTCCCTTGCTCGTGAGACCCTGCACCGGATCGATGATACTCTGGGGCCGAGCACATCTTTGCCCGGCCCGGATCGCCTGCGCGATCTTGCCGCTGCCGTCAACGACCTCCCGCCTCTGGCGACTGCCTATGTCATCGGGGCCGACGGAAAAACGCTCTTCTCGAATGATCGCGATATCAAGCCGATCGACGTTAGAGACCGCGACTACTTCGTCCGGCTGAGAAACGGTGCCGACGAATATACATCTTCGCTGATCATCAGCCGCCTTAGCCAGCGGCAGATATTCGTCTTCAGCCGCAGGCTAGAACGAAACGGCGTGTTCGCCGGCGTCGCCGTGATTGCCTTCGACGCGAGCATTCTAAGGCCAATATGGGACGCAGTCGCGTTAGGCGAGAACTCGATCGTCAGCCTCATCAGACGCGACGGGCAACTTATCGCCCGATACCCGGAACCCGACGGACCGGTCGATATGCGAAACCACAAGCTGTTTACCGACTATATGAGGAAGGCGACATCAGGCACCTACCGCTCCGTGTCGCCAGTCGACCATGAGGATCGCTTGGTCGCATACCGGATCCTCGAACGCACCCCTTTTGTGGCCATTGCGTCGGCAGACATCCATGTAATCATGCAGCCCTTCTGGGAGGATGCCAAAATTGCGGCTTCGTTGATCGCCTTCGCCCTCATCGGAGCTTTGGCAGCCGCTTTGTGGATCCAGAATCTCATCAAGGTCGACACATTGCACACCAGGCAGCTTGCGGATGCGTTGCGGTCAAATGAAACGCTCATGCGGGAGATACATCACCGAGTGAAGAACAACCTGCAGACGGTGATGGCCCTGTTGCGCTTACAGGGTTTTGAGCAGGAAGCCGTTCAAAAACTAAATCAGCGCATTTCTGCGATGTCCGCCGTTCACGAGCAGATGTACGGCTTCGACCAGTTTAGCGGGATATCCGCGCGCGAATTCATTCCATCCTTCGTCAAGACGCTGGTCGACGTCCATGGTCGCGCCGTGTCCGTCGCCTTTGAAATCGACGACATCGTCATTGCTGCTGACAAGGCAACGCCGTTTGCCCTCCTGCTCAACGAGTTGATTGCCAACAGCATGAAATACGCGTTCGAGGGCCGAGAATCCGGAAATATTCGCGTCATGCTGCACGCGACAGAGGGAGAGCAATCCAGGCTGACCGTCGCAGATAACGGGATCGGATTCGACGGTCGATCGGACGAACCCGGAATGGGGACAAGGCTGATTAAAGCCTTTGTAAATCAACTGCATGGCGAGGCGGAATACTACCGCGAGGACGGGACGCAGTTTACGGCGACACTCAAGCTCACTGATTGAGCGAGCATCAACTCGATGCCTGCGTCCCTGCGCATGCAGGCCTTCTATGCCTGCTGCATCGGGGAACACTTTTCGTCGCGCTTGGGCGACCCATCTTCCAGAATGCACTGCCGCTGGTGCGCGATTTCCTCGACCGCAGCTTGTCAGATGTCACCGGGAGAAAGACATGACGAATGTTCCAAGCATAGCTCGCATCTGGCGCGCCCGCACGAAGCCGGAATTCGCTGACGAATATGAAGCCTACAACCGGGCAGTGGGAATTCCTCCCCTGTTAAAGACAGCGCTTGGCGTTCAACTGCTGCGCGAAGACCGTGAGGATGAGACGTGGTTCACGACAATTTCGTATTGGGCCGACATGGAATCGATGACCGCGTTTACGAAAGGCGATCCACAGCAGGTTCACCATTTGGAACGGGACGCAGAACTACTGTGCGAACTTCCCGAGCGTATCCAGATACACAAGATAGTGGTTCCGCCTAGGCTGCGCTGAGAAGACCCCGCCCTTCGCATATCTCCGTGACGTCTCTGCTCATATGGAAAGATCATACGCATGACGTCGCCAAGAAATCCAAAACGTTTTGGCTTGACTCCCAAAACGTTTTGGAGAATCTTTTTCTCACTTCGGGAGGAAGACCTTGGCCAATCTCAAACAACTCGCGCAATCGCTGGGACTGTCGATCACCACTGTGTCGCGTGCGCTTGACGGTTATGCCGATGTGTCGGCGGCCACGCGCGAGCGGGTTCGCGAGGCTGCCGACAAGGTTGGTTACCGGCCGAATGCTTCGGCCCGCCGTCTGCGCAGGCAGCGCGCCGAACTGGTCGCCGTCACGCTGCCGAGCGATCCCGGCCATATCGGCCCTCCGCATTTCCTCGATATGTTGTCGGGCTGCGCCGAACATCTTGCTGCTGCCGGCCTCAATCTGGTGATTGCGCCGGTGCCGCGCGGCGAGAGCGAACTCGATATCTGCCGCCGCTTCGTCGATGGCCGGCGCGTCGACGCCATGCTTCTCGTCCGCACCAAGCGGAAGGACGAGCGCGTCGAATTCCTGCAGTCGCGCGGTATTCCCTTCGTTACCAACGGCCGCACCGAAAGCCTGCTGCCGCATCCGTTTATCGACGGTGACGGCTTTGCCGGTTTTCGGGCCGCGACGCTGCGTTTTCATGCCACCGGCCACCGCCGTATCGGCCATATCGCCGGCCCGCAGGAATATTATTTCGCACATGACCGCTGCTGCGGCTGGCGGGCGGCGATGGAGGAATGCGGCCTAGCCACCGACCTCTGCGCCGAAGGTGCGCCGTTGGAACAGGGCGGTTATCTCGCGGCGCTCGAACTACTGCGCCAGCCGTCGCGTCCGACCGCGCTCGTCTGCGCCACCGACGAAATGGCGATCGGGGCGCTGAGGGCGCTGCGCGAGGTCGATGGCGGCAATCAGATCAGCATCGTCGGCCATGATGACCTGCCGATGGGCGCCTTTACCAGTCCTCCGCTCTCGACCATGCGCATGACCGGCGAAAATCTCGGCGCGAGCTTCGCCTCGCTGCTGTTGCGCGCCATTGCCGGGGAACCCGCCGAAGAACTCCAGGAGCTTCACGCGATCGAATTCGTCGATCGCGACAGCCATCGCCGTCCCCTGAAGGCGGCATAGACAGCAGTGCATCAAACAAAAACAATGAAGGAGGAGAAGATGAAACATATCATGTCATTTGGAATTCTGGCTTCCACCGTGCTGGCCTTCGCCTCGCCGGTGCTTGCCCAGACGGTGTTCGTGTCCACCCAGCTTCGCCCGATCGAGGAGGCGACGGTTGTGCGCGAGGAACTCCTGAAGGACGTCGGCGCGGTTGATTACGTGGTCGAAGAGCCGCCGCAGTTTGCTGTCCGCATGGAAGCCGAGCGCCAGGCCGGCAAGCGCACCGTCAGCCTCGTCGGCGCGCTGCATGGCGAGCTTTCGCCGCTCGCCGACAAGGACACGCTCGAACCGCTCGACGATCTCGCCACGAAGCTGGCAGCGAGCGGCATGCCGCAGTCGCTGCTCGATCTCGGCAAGCTCGGCAAGTCCACCCAGCAGTACATTCCGTGGATGCAGGCGACCTATGTGATGGCCGCCAAAAAGGAGGCGCTGCAATACCTGCCTGATGGCGCCGACGTAAACGCGCTGAACTATGACCAGTTGATCGCGTGGGGCAAGAATATGCAGGAGGCGACCGGCCAGCCGCAGATCGGCTTCCCGGCCGGCCCGAAGGGGCTGATGGCGCGGTACTTCCAGGGCTATTTCTATCCATCCTTCACAGGGGGTGTCGTGCGCACCTTCCAAAGTGCGGACGCCGCGGCCGGCTGGGAGAAGCTGAAGGCGCTATGGACCTATGTGACACCGAACTCGACCAGCTACGACTTCATGCAGGAGCCGCTGGCTGCCGGCGAAGTCATGGTCGCCTGGGACCATATCGCCCGACTGAAGAATGCCATTTCCGCCGCACCGGATGATTATGTGGTCTTCCCCGCTCCCGCGGGTCCCAAGGGCCGCGGCTACATGCCAGTCGTTGCTGGTCTCGCCATTCCGAAGGGCGCGCCTGACAAGGCCGGCGCAGAAAAAATCATCGAGCACCTTTCCATGCCGGAGACGCAGTTGCTGACCGCCTCCAAGGTCGGCTTCTTCCCGACCCTCAGCGTCAAGCTGCCGCCGGATCTCGATGCCGGCGTCGCGCTGCTCGCCGGGGCGGTCACGGCCACCCAGGCTTCCAAGGACGCGGTCATCTCGCTGCTGCCGGTCGGCCTCGGCGACAAGGGCGGCGAATTCAACAAGGTCTACATGGACAGTTTTCAGCGCATCGTGCTGCAGAACGAGCCCGTCGCAGACGTGCTGAAGGCCCAGGGCGCCACGATGGCCAAGCTGATGACCGACACAAAGGCTGCCTGCTGGGCTCCCGATGCCAAGAGCGACGGCCCCTGCCCGGTCGAATAAATCCGCCCGCGACGCGTCCGGGCGAAATGCCCGGGCGCTCTTTCAACCCTCTGCTCGTCGAGGCGGAAGCCGATGACCAATAGCCGACCTTGGATCCCCTATCTGCTGATCCTGCCATCCGTCGCCTTTCTGGCGCTGCTGTTCGTCATGCCGCTGGTGCAGACGATCTGGCTGGCGGTTTCGGACAATGGCGCGCCGTCGCTGGCGAATGCCGAGCGCATGGTCACCGACATCAATTTCACCCGCTCCGTGAAGAACACCTTCCTGCTGACGATCGCGGTCGTGCCGGTGCAGATCGCCATTGCGCTTGCCATGGGCACGATGGTCGCCAAAGTCGGCCGCGGCCGCGAGACGATCCTCTGGATCTGGACAATCCCGCTCGGCATTTCCGATCTCGCCGCCGGTCTCGTCTGGCTGTCGATCCTGCAGAATACCGGCTATCTGAATTCGCTGCTCTTCGGCCTCGGCATCATCGGCAGGCAGGCAAGCTGGCTTTCCTACCAGACGCCGGTCGCGCTCTTCATCGCCATTGCGGTTGCCGAAATCTGGCGCGGCACGGCCATCGTCATGGTCATCATCGTCGCCGGCCTGAACCAGGTGCCGAAGGAATTCAAAGAAGCCGCCGAAATCTTCGGGGCTGGTCCGTGGACGCGCTTCTGGCGCATCACCCTGCCGCTGATCCGCCCCGCCCTGCAATCGGCGCTGATCCTGCGCACCGTGCTCGCCTTCGAGGTCTTCGCGGTGGTCTATGCGCTCGGCGGGCGCAATTTCCCGGTCCTCGTCGGTGAGGCCTACAACTGGCAGAACCAGAACCAGAACTACAGCGTCGCTGCCGCCTATGCGGTGCTGATCATGATCATCTCGCTCGCCGCCACGCTCATCTATCTGAAGGCCTTGAAGGTCGATCCGGAGCGCCTGCCATGACCACGGACACCATCAGCGCGGCCGCAGACACACCCAAAGCCGCCGGCTTCATCTCTTCACAACGCTGGCTGCTCTGGAGCGGCATTGCCGCACTCTGCGCCTGGGTGCTGGTGCCGATCTATCTGGTGGCGCTCGGCGCACTCGGCGGTCGCCAGGGCGTCTATGTCTGGCCGAAGACCGGCCTTCCCACCGGTCTATCCCTCGAGCCCTTTTTTCTCTTCCTGAAGACCGAAGGCGTCGTCCAGTCCTTTCTCAACTCGCTTGGTGCGGCCGGCATCACGGTGGCGCTTTCGATCCTGCTCGGCGCGCCGGCCGGTTACGCACTCGCCCGCTACGATTTCCGCGGCAAGGACAGTTACCGCCTTCTGGTGCTGCTGACCCGCGCCTTCCCGCTGGCAATCCTGGCGCTGCCGCTGACCGTCTCCTTCATCCGGCTCGGCCTTTACGATACGATCGTCGGCGTCGGCCTCATCCATACGGTCCTGGCGCTTCCGTTCGCCGCGCTCGTCACCCAGGGCATTTTCCTCGGCGTGCCCAGAGAGTTGGAAGAAGCCGCCTGGGTGTTCGGCTGCACCCGCATCCAGGCCTTCTTCAAGGTGGTCGCGCCCCTGGCTTTGCCCGGCATCGTCGCGACAGCGGTCTTTGCCTTCGTCATCTCGTGGAACGAGGTCTTTGCCGCGTCGGTGCTGACGGTGCGCAACCGCACGCTGACCGCCTACCTGCTGACGGTGCTCTCGGAAAGCCCGATGCACTACCGCTTTGCCGGCGGCCTGATGCTCATCCTTCCCTCGGTTGTCTTCATCTTCGCGGTCAGGCGTTACCTCTTCGCGATCTGGGGCATTTCCTCCAAATAACGGGACCATCGACATGGCCAATATTGTCATCGACCGCATCCGCAAAAGCTTCGGAGCCTTCCAGGCGCTGAAAGAGGTCTCGCTGACGATCAACGACGGCGAATTCGTCTCGCTGCTCGGTCCGTCCGGCTGCGGCAAGACCACGCTGCTGCGCATCATCGCCGGCCTCGAGACCGCAACATCAGGCGATGTCCGTATCGGCGACAAGTCGGTGATCGGTCTACCGCCTAAGGATCGCGGCCTGGCGATGGTCTTCCAGAACTACGCCGTCTTTCCGCATATGACGGTCTATGAGAACGTCGCCTTCGGGCTGCGGATGCAGAAGGCCGACGACACCAGGGTGAAGGCGCAGGTCGAAAAGGCCGCCGGCCTGTTGCATATCGAGCAATATCTCGACCGCTACCCGAACAAGCTTTCCGGCGGCCAGCGCCAGCGCGTCGCGGTCGCTCGTGCCCTTGCCGTCGAACCGAAGGTTCTCCTGATGGACGAGCCGCTTTCGAACCTCGATGCGCTGCTCCGCCTCGAAATGCGCACGGAACTCAAGACCGTGCTGCAATCGGCGGGGACCACGACGATCTACGTCACCCACGACCAGACGGAAGCCATGGGCCTTTCCGACCGCATCGCCGTCATGCATGGCGGCGTGGTCGAACAGGTCGGCCATCCGGTCGAGATCTACAATCACCCGGCAACACGTTTTGTCGGCGGTTTTATCGGCAATCCGCCGATGAACTTCATCAAGGTGCCGGTTTCGAACGGCCAGGTGGCGGCAGGGTCCGAGCAGTTTGCAGCGCCTGGGGAATCCGGCAATGAAGTCATCCTTGGCCTGCGTGGCGAGGCCGTCGAACTCGCGCCGTTGCCGCAGGGTCTCGAAATGAGAGTGCGCGTTGCCGAGCCGATGGGCTCGCATCTGCTTCTGACCGGTTCGATCCACGATCAGCCGGTCCGCGTCATCCTGCCGGCCTCGGAAACCGTGAAGAGCGGCGAGACGATTGGCCTGAAGCTCGACCAGAAGCGCATCACCTGGCTTTCGCCCGAAAGCGGCAAGTCGTTTCCGGCCGTCTTGGCCTGAGAATACCGGAGTTCCCGAAATGAACATGCATGTCGACCAAGCCAAGCGCATCCTCGCCGCCAACGATCGCGGCGGCTATACGGTGCCGACCGACCGGCTCTACCCTTTCCAGTGGAACTGGGATTCCGCCTTCGTCGCCATGGGCTTCGCGCTCTACGACACCGACCGCGCCTATCGCGAGCTGGAGCGGCTGGTCGAGGGCCAGTGGGCGGACGGGATGATCCCGCATATCGTCTTCCACGCCCCAAGCGAAACCTATTTTCCTGGACCGGATGTCTGGCGCACGAAGCACACGATCGCGACCTCCGGCATAACCCAGCCGCCGGTCTTCGCGATCGCACTGCGCAAGCTGCATGAAGCCGCCGGCAAGGGTGCCGAAGCCCGTACCCTGCCACTTTACGAAGCGGCGCTGAAATGGCACCGCTGGTGGTATTCCGCCCGCGATCCCGATGGCACCGGCTTGGTCGCGCTGCTGCATCCCTGGGAAAGCGGCAGCGACAATTCTCCCGCCTGGGACATCGCGCTCGCTCGTGTACCCACCACCACCGATACCCCTGTCGTGCGCAAGGATACCGGCCATGTCGATGCCGACATGCGTCCGCGTGACGAGGATTACCGCCGCTTCATTCATCTGGTCGATACCTATGCCGCCTGCGGCTGGGATCCGGCGAAACAATGGGAAAAGGCGTCCTTCAAGGTCGCCGAGATCCAGACGACCGCTATCCTGCTCAAGGCCGGCGAAGACCTCGAGCACCTTGCCCGGCTGTTCGACCGGACCGAGGACGCGATCGAGACCGCTGCCTTCAACAACCGCACTCGCAAGGCGATCATGGCCCAATGGCGGCCGGACCTCGCGCGCTTCGTCTCGCAAGACTTGATCTCGGGAGAAGATGTCGAAGCGGCGACGCAAGCCGGTTTCATCCCCCTCCTCTCACTGGATCTCGACAAGCAGATTGCCGACGCGCTGGTTGCGGAAATGAAGGCCTGGTCGAAGGATCTCAAGGTCGCCTTTCCGACGACGAAGCCGGGCATCGCCAGCTGGGAGCCGAAGCGTTACTGGCGCGGTCCCGCCTGGGCAATCATCAACTGGCTTCTGATCGACGGATTGAAGCGCAACGGCCACACGGCTGTCGCCGAAAAGCTGCGGCGATCCACGATCACAGCGATCGAAACGGAAGGTTTTGCAGAATATTTCGACCCGGTCACCGGCCAAGGCTGCGGTGGCCTCGGCTTTTCCTGGACGGCTGCCGCCTATCTGTGGCTTGAGCGACGCGTCGGCGTTACCTGAGCATCGATCTCGATCAATCCGGCTGCCATGGCTGCATGGTCAGCACGTTTCCGCCAAGCTTGGCGAAGGCGCGTTGGCGACAGGAGAAGACGAGGATCTGCTGGTCGCGCGATTGGCGGTGCAGCGCATCGAACATCCGCTCGATCCGGTCGTCGTCGGAATAAACAAGCGCATCGTCGAGGATGACAGGCGCCGGCCGGCCGTCGCGGGCAAGCAGCCGGGCGAATGCAAGGCGGGTCAGCACCGAGAGCTGCTCCCGCATGCCGCCGCTCAACCGATCGACATCCTCGTCCTGGCCGTTGCGGCGCACGATCTGCGGTAGCAGCGTGTCGCCGTCGAAGGTGATCGAGATATCGTCGAACAGCAGGCCGAGCAGCGGGGCGAGTTCGTTCATGACCGGCTTGAGATAGAGGTCGCGCGCCGCCGCCCGCGTCGCCGTCAGCGCCTTGCGCAGGCGATCGAGCACGCCGACCTCCGTCTCGAAACGCTTCACCTGCTCGCGCGCCGCTGCAAGCAAATCCCGGCTTTCCAACCAGTTTTCTTCTACCGCGCTGTCCGAGCGGGTGCGGATCTGACCGCCGAGATCGGCAAGCTCCTCGCGAAGCCTGGCAATTTCGCGTCCTGCGGCGTCGGCAACCGAGCGCGCCCGGGCAAGGGCGGCCTCTGCGCCTGCGAGGTCCCGCGCTGTCCGGCGCAAAGGTCCGGCCCGGAGCTCGACCGCATCGAACCGCTCTTTGGCGCTGGACAATTTTACGGCAAGGTCCTGTTGCACGGCATTTCGGCCGGCTTCGGGACCGATGATCGCCTCGATGGCCTCGAGTTCCTGACCAAGCCTGGCGTGCTCTGTCTGCGCGCGCAATATCGCCTCGCCGGCCTCGGTGCGCATCACCGATGCCTCCCGCGCCCGGTTCCGCGCCAGTTCGATGCGCCGCGTCGCATCCGCGAGACGGGCGCGCACCTCTTCCGGGTCGGCGTCGAGTTCGATCGGACCCTGGCTGAGTTCGGCAAATCGGGCGGCGTCGAGGTGAAGGGCGTCGATGCCCTTCGGGGCGAGATCGGCGAGCCGCTGGCGCGCCCGCACCAGCTCCTCGTGTTTGCTCCGCGCGGCAATGTCGCGCTGCCGCGCCGCGAGCAGACTGTCGACACCGAGCTTGGCAAGCAATGTTTGGCGGGCGGATTGCGCGGTCTCCAGCGCTCCGTCCTGCTCAACCTGCCGGCTGGAATGAATGGTCAGGGTGCCGACGCCTGCTATGTCGAGCCTCGCCATTCCGGCAAAGCTCCTATCCTCGCCCCCAGGCAAAGGCTGGTGGTCCATGCTCACCGATCCGGAGGCGTCTTTCAGGTAGTCGATCCGGAGCGTGGGAAGGTCGACTTCGGCGGCTGCGCGCAGTCCAACGATCTTGAGATCCACCGCTTCGAGCCGTTCGATCCCATCGGCTGGAATGGCGAGCAATGCATGCGCCGCCTCCCCGTCCTCGATCTGCTGCCGCGCCGCTTCCGCCTGTTCGAGACGCAGACGAACCTCGGCCAGACGCTCGGCGGCGTGGCGCGAACGCAGTGCCGCCTCCAGCCGCGCGAGTAATTCGCGGTTGACCCGCTCGTCTTCTTCGGCCGCCTGCACCTCCGCCGTTGCGGCCTCGCTTTCAACAAGCGATGCCGTGCGTCGCTCGGCTGCATTGGAAAGCTCGTTCGCCGCCAAGGCGAAACGCCGCGCGAGTTCGCCGCTGCGGTTCAATGCGGCCTGGAAGCGCTCATATGCCTGCTGCGCCTCCTCGCGGCGGCTGGCGGCCAAGGCAGCCTCGGCATCGAGCGCCTTGAGTTCCCTCTCGTGCAGCTTGGCGGCTTCGAGCACCGCCTCGGCATTGGAAATAGCCGCCTTCCGGCCGGCCTCCTCGTCCGGATTTTCCAACTCGTTCAGTCTCGCCTGCACTGAGCGGCGGCGGTCGAGCGCGCCGTGCAGCATCTCCACCTCCTTGGCCAGCCGCGCCTCCTCCTCCTGCAGCCGGTCACGCTCCTCGAGAGCGGCGGCAAAGCGGCCTCCGGTCTTCGGCCGGAGCGTCGCGGTGACCAGGCGATTGAGTTCTTCCTCACAGGCTTCAAGCACCGCCGACATGCGCCGTCCGCCGGTCAGCGCCTCCACTTCGCCCTGCACCGACGACAGCAGGCTTTCGCGCACCCGCTTGTCGTTTTCTTCCTCACTCTTGCTGCGATTTTCGATGCCGGTGACGCCCTGGCGCACCCAGAGCAGGCCTGCCGGGCCGGAGGTTCCACCGGAAATGAGATCGCCGATGAAAGCCTCGGCTTCGTCGGCCTGAGCGACGAGCCGACCGCTGCCGAGATCGGTGACGCTGGCGCGCCGTCCGCCATAGAATTGCTTGGTCAGGCGGTAGCGGCCGGCGTCGATCGTGATATCGGCCTCGACGATCGGATTGCCGCCGCTATAGGGACGCAGCATCTGCACGTTCTTTGGCGTGCCGCTGTGCGGCTGGAAAAACAGGGCATGCAGCGCCTCGAAACAGGTTGATTTGCCATGTTCGTTGGCGGCGCTCAGCACATTGACGCCGTCGGTGATTCCTTCGACTGATATGCCGCGGCCGGCAAAGCGTTTGACATTGTGGAGGCGAAGGGCGGTCAGTTTCATCGATCGATCGCCTCGCAATAAGAAAACAGCCGGATCAATGCTTGACGCGCCACGGTCCTGTCGTCGCCGGAACGGGCCTCGTCGAGGCTTTCGGCAAGCAGCAAGTCCGCAGCATCGCGCAGCGCACCGGCTCGGTCGATGGTCTCGAGATCATCGCTCTCGCAATCGGTCCCTAGGAGGTCGGTATCGATCTCCAGATGTGCAAATTCCGGCGCGACCTGCTCCAGCAGGCTGATCATTGCCGTCCGCCCGTTCAACCGGGCACGGCCGGACAGCGCGACGCGCAACAGGGTTTGTCGCCGCGCGAACGGTTCCGGCAATGCGGCCTTCAGCGCTTCAACACCGTCTTCCGATGCCAGCAGCGGAAGCTGCAATGTCTGCCAGGAAAAGCTGGCGGTCGTCACCGCCGTCGTTGTCGGCATCGCCCCCTGTCCGGCAATGGAAACGACCATCGCCTGCCCTGGCCGGTCATGCTTGAAACGGTCCGGCTCGGGAGCGCCGCTGTAATATGTTCTGGCGTCCACCGCCACCAATCCGTGCCAATCGCCAAGCGCCATATAGTCGAGGCCGGCCAACGCCGCGCGGTTCGGCGCAATCACGTTCGTGGCCGTGGCATCCTCCGAAAATTCCTGGATCGGGCCATGGGCGAGGCCGATGCGGATAGCGCCGTCCGGCGTGTCGGCACCGGTCATCCATTCGGTCAGGTCGCGGCCCGGCCTCCTGGTCGTGCAAGGCGCCGGCAGCAGGACGACGTCAGGTCCAAGCGCAAGGGGTGCTGCTTCCGTCGCCAGAATGACATTGTCGGGCAACACGCCGCGCGCCGCGCTCCAGAGCTGGTCCGCCAGCAGCGAATCGTGATTGCCCGGAAGCAGGACCCAGCGCAGCGGCGTATTCCGGGCCATCTCGCCAAGCGCCTGCCGAAGCACGGCGGGTGTCGGCGTCTCGGTATCGAATGTATCGCCCGCCAGCAGGACAACGCCCGCCCCATGCTCTCGCGCCGCATTGGCAAGCCTGGTGATCACGCCATGCCGGGCCTCACGCAGGCGCCCTCTCAAATCCTCCGGAAGATTGCCAAATCGCTTGCCAATATGAAGGTCCGAACTGTGCAGAAAGGAAAACATTAGCCAGCCATGTCTACGATGTGCCGCGAGCTTCCCAGCATGGCCAAGGGCTTCGCCCGCAGTGTCGTGATTCCGTTGTTCAGGGACAGACCATGCCTCCCGATAACTGGCGAGGCAAGCTTATCCTGGACAAACGCACTGTTATCCAATGCTTGTCTAACTCTCAGCGATATACGACATCGCATTGCCCAGCCGCCACCGTCCCTTGTCCGCTATTGTCAGCTGCCAACAGCGACGGAATGCCGGCGTTGAGGAACCTGGTCGAACACCACCAGCGCTCAGCTCACCTGCTCGTCCTGCCAGGAATCGAACGTTGCCGCCTGACCGTGACGGCGTCCGTTGCGGTCGACGAGATTCCAGACGATGGCTTTCTCGATATAGAAACGCCGCCCTGACTTGGCGATGCGAAGTCCGCGGTAGTCGGCGATAAAGCCGTTGGCTGCCACGGCATTCAGCAATCTCTCGCGCTCCGCACGGTCCGGCGCCTCTGCGGAAAGACGCGACGGCAAAGTGATGAACTCGTCCCATGAATATTCAAAGCAGGCCTGGGCCGCACGGTTGGCGTAGATGAAGCGTGGATCGGCTTCGGTGTTGTGAGCAAGGACTACGGCCGGCGACGTGTGGTAAAGCCATTCGGCCCCTTGGCCCTCCGGCGCCAGGCGGCGTCCGACGCTTCGTTCGAAGCTTTCCGCCATCAGGGCGTAAAATTCGAGATCGCAGGACAAGTCGAGTCCGGCGTCGTGATAGTTGGCAATCATGCTGCGCATCCTGGATTGCGACGAGAGATCCTGAAGGGATGTTCTCGCATGAAAAAGGACTAGGAAATCCTTTCGCGCTACAAAAAAGTGCAAGCTCCAAATGGGACGCCGTAAAAGCTGGGCAGCCGGGATTTCAGGTGTCGTCCCGGAGGTAACGCTCCGCGAGCCTTGCCCACATTGCCGCACCGACCGTCAGGCTGGCATCGGCGAAGTCATATTTGGCACTATGCAGGATGGCGGAATTCATGCCGTTGCCGAGGCGCAGGAAGCTGCCCGGCTTATGCTCGAGAAAGTGTGAAAAATCCTCGCTGCCGGGAATGAGCGGGCAGGTCGCGACCTTGTCTTCGCCGATCAGTTCGGCCGCGACGATGCGGGCAAAATCCGTCTCGGCAGGCGAGTTGACGACGACAGGATTGCCGCGATCATAGTCGATCTCGATCAAAGCACCGTGACCCTCGGCCACCGAGTGGGCAAGCTTGGTGATGCGCTCCTGTAAGAGATCGCGAATGCCAGGTTCGAAGGAGCGCACGCTCAAGGCGAGCTTGGCATATTCCGGAATGACGTTGACGGCATCGCCGGCATGGATGGTGCCGACGGTGATGACCGCCGTCTGGGTTGGATCCAGGTTGCGCGAGATGATCGTCTGCAGCGAGACGACGAGGTTGCACGCCACGACCACCGGATCGATGGTCAGGTGCGGCCGTGAGGCATGGCCGCCCTTGCCCTTGATGGTAATCTCGACGGTATCGGACGCCGCCATCATCGGGCCGGATCGCAGCAGGATGGTGCCTTCGGGAGCACCAGGATGATTGTGCAGGCCGAAGATGGCGTCGAACGGAAACCGCTCGAACAGGCCGTCGGCGATCATCGCCTGGGCGCCGCTATTCTTGCCCGCCTCTTCCGCCGGCTGGAAAATCAGCGTCACCGTGCCGTTGAAGCGACGGGTGCGGGCAAGATATTCGGCCGCCCCAAGCAGCACAGTGGTGTGGCCGTCATGGCCGCAGGCATGCATCTTGCCGGGCGTGCTGCTGGCATAGGGAAGTCCGGTTGCCTCGATGATCGGCAATGCATCCATATCGGCGCGAATGGCGATGCCCTTGTTACCCCGGCCGGCGCTGAGCCGCGCGACGACGCCATGGCCACCGACATTGCGGGTCACATCATAACCCCAGCCTTCCAGCTTTTCTGCGACATAACGCGCCGTTTCCGCCTCTTCGAAGGAGAGTTCCGGATGGGCATGCAGGTACTGGCGGGTCGCCTTCAACTCCGCTTCCATGGCTTCGAAATCGGAAAGGCGGGCATAGGCATTGTCGAGCGTGGGCATGAAAACATCCAGTATTGATCGAAAGAACCGTTGCTCCGGCCCGAGGGTCGAAGCAACCGACTGACATCGCTCAGAGAAAACGGGCGAGAAAGGCCTGGGTCCGGGGATGTTGCGGATTGCCGATGACATCCTCTGGCTTGCCCATCTCGACGACATTGCCGCCGTCCATGAACACCACCCGATCGGCCGCCTCGCGGGCGAAACCGATCTCGTGGGTAACGACGATCATGGTCAGGCCCTGTTTGGCGAGATCGCGCATGGTGGACAGGACTTCGCCGACGAGCTCCGGGTCGAGCGCAGAGGTGGGTTCGTCGAACAGCATCAGCTTCGGCTTGATCGCAAGCGCGCGGGCGATGGCGACGCGCTGCTGCTGACCGCCGGAGAGCTGGCGGGGATAGCTCCCCGCCTTTTCCGACAGGCCGACCCGCTCCAAAAGCCGCATGGCGTTCTCGGTCGCGGCCTTGCGGCTTTCTCCGTGCACGCCGACCGGGGCCTCGATGATGTTCTGCAGCACCGTCATATGCGGATAGAGATTGAACTGCTGGAACACCATGCCGATCTTGCGCCGCTGATGAGCGATCCTGTTGCTGGACAGCTTTTCCAGCCGGTCCTTGCGCAGGCGATAGCCGATCTGTTCGCCATCGACTTCGATGAACCCTTTATTGATCGCTTCGAGATGGTTGATGCAGCGCAGGAAGGTCGATTTTCCCGAGCCGGACGGGCCGAGCACGACGACGACTTCACCCGGCATGACGTCGAGGTCGATCCCCTTCAGCACTTCGAGCTGGTCGAAGGACTTGTGGACGTTGCGGGCTCTGACGAGCGGCTTTGCAATCGCGGCGGCGGTCAATGGCTTGCCTCCTCGACAAGGGTCTCGGATTTGGCGGCGACGGCATTGTTGCGCCGTTCGCTGCGGCCGTAATAGGCCTCGATATAGCTCTGGCCGAGATTGAGGATCGAGGTGATGAACAGGTACCAGAGGACCGCGACAAGCAGCATCGGCACGATCTCGAAGGTGCGATTGTAGATCGACTGGACGGAATAGAGCAGATCGGCCATGGCGATGACGCTGACGAGCGAGGTCGCCTTGATCATGCTGATCAGCTGGTTGCCCGTCGGCGGCACGATCGAGCGCATCGCCTGCGGAATGATGATCCGCCACAGCGCCCTGCCCTTGGTCATGCCGAAGGCTTCCGCCGTCTCGAACTGGCCGCGATCGACCGAGAGCAGGCCGCCGCGAATGATCTCGGCCATATAGGCCGCTTCGTTCAAGGCAAGACCGACGATCGCCGCCGTCATCGGCGTGATCACCGAATTGGTCTCCCAGCTCGCCAGCGTCGGGCCGAACGGAATGGCGATCGAAAGTTCAGGAAAAAGGGTCGAGAGATTGTACCAGAAGATCAGTTGCACCAAGAGCGGCGTGCCGCGAAAGAACCAGATGAACTGCGATGCCAGCGACTTTGCGAGCCGGTCGTTCGACAGCCGGGCGATTGCCAGCCCGAGGCCGAGAACGATGCCGATGGCCATGGCGATCACAGTCAGACCCAGGCTGACATAGAGGCCGCTGATGACAGTCGGATCGAAGAAATAGGCCGCGACGACGGGCCAGCCGAAATTCTCGTTATGGGCGACGATCCACAGGAAGTTCGCGGCAATGAGGAGCACGGCCATCCAAAGGACGAGCCGACCCGTTCGAAAGGGCTTGTGGGCGTACGCAACGTCCCGGAAGTCCGCACCGCCCGAAGGCGATGCGGCAGTCACGCCGTGATTGCTCATTTCGGCAGGGCTCCACCAAGATTGAGGCCGGGCTGCTTGATCATGTTGTTCTCAAGACCCCACTTCTTCATGATGGCGGCATAGGTGCCGTTATCCATCAACGCCTTGATCGAGTCGAGTAGAACGGGGCCGAGCGGCGAGCCTTTCGGCACGACGGCGCCCTGATAGAGGTCGTCGAAGCCGTTCTTCTGGCCGACGCCGCTCAGTTCCAGCTGGCCGTTTGCCTGAGACACGAAATAGGTCAACGGCGCCTGCGACGAGAAGAAGGCATCGGCGCGTTTGGAGCGGACCGCCAGGATCGAGCTCGGCTGGTCGGTATAGGACTGCACTTCGGGCGCGGGCTTGCCTGCCGTCTTGCACTTTTCGACCTGGGCCTGGATCACCTTTTCGGCGGAGCCGCCGGCCATGACGGCGATGCGATTGCCGCAGGCGCTGTCGAGCGAAGCGATGGCCTTCGGATTGCCCTTCTGGACGGAGAAGACCACGTATTCCTGAACCCAGTCGACGAAGTCATTGGCCTCTTCACGGGTCTTGAAGTCACCGATCGGGCCGAAGGCGAACTGGTATCGGCCGGAATTGATGCCGGCGAGCAATGCGGTCAGTCCGCTGACGGTTTCGTGCTCGATCGTGACGCCGAGCATCTGGCCGATCGCATCGGTCAGATCGGCGCTGGCGCCGGTCAGTTCCGTGCCGGTGACGATCTCATAGGGAGGAAAAGAACCGTTGTTGACGGAGATCATCTTGCCGTCCGTGCGGATCTTCTCCGGCAGGCGAGCGCGAAGCGCGTCGTTGACGGTCTGCTTGGCAACGGCGGACTCCTCGGCGAAGACCGACGTCGTCATCATCAGGCCCATCAGGGCGGCGGAAGCGATCAGTTTCGAATGCATGTCATTCCCCTTTTTTGGTTTTGCGAAAATGTTAATCAACGTCGAGGCCTGTGACGAGTTTCGCTGGCCTCGTTCATCGGGCCTTGGCGTGCCACGGAAACAGCTCGGCCGGCGTCAAACGGCGCGGCATGATCTTCTGTTCGTAAAGTTCCTCGGCAAAGTCGGCGATCATCGCCTCGTTCTCGGCAAGCCCGCTGACGTTCCAGTTCGGCGGCAGATCGGCCGCGCAGCGGCGCAGTTCGTCGATCATCCAGGGCGTGGTGTCGGCATATTTCTCACGCTTCTCCAGCCAGAGACGCTGGGACTCGTCGATCAGCCCGCTGAGTTCATCCATGATCCAGGGATGCTCCCTGACGATATCAGCCTTGAAGCCGATCAGATGCATGCCCGGGACGTAACCGACCTCGTGGAAGTAGGCGACTTCAGCGGCGCGGAAATCATCCAGCACTTGGCGCAGGGGCGATTCCTGATCGAAAAAACCCTTCGGCATGAAAGGCGTGAAGACGGCATCCAGCCCGCCATCCAGCAAGAGATCGACCATCGGGCGCTCGCCGGGGACCGCCTCGATGCGGCCGGGCCGTCCAAAACCATCGAGCCGGTCGGCGATCGGATGGGCCTCCGTCAGGCGTCCGGCATACCACATGGCATCCTCGACTCCGACGCCTTCGCGGCGCAGCGCGGCCCGGGTCCATGTATTTCCGGAGTCGCGCCAGCCAGTCACCCCGATCTTCTTGCCGGCCAAATCGGACAGCGTGCGGATCGGGCTGCCCTTGGCGGTGATGATGCAGCGATGGCGGAAGCCGCGCATGATGAAGTTCGGCATGCCGAATATCCGATCATCGCCGTCATGACGCATCTGCGAATAGCGGCTGAAGGACATTTCCGCGGCGTCATGAGCCTGGTCATCGCCAAGGCTGGAGACCAGCGTGCCGACGCGATCCACTTTGATGTCGAGACGGGACGAACTGACATCGCCGAGAACAAGCGGCGTCATGTAATCCCAGTCTCTGAGGGCGATGCGAAGCGTCACAGGCATGCAAAAACTCACTGAAATGGCTCGACGAGCGGGAAATTAAATGTTCAAAATGGTGAGTACAAATGTTATTACGTTATTGAACATTTAAAGTGAGAGAAAAATGGGCGATACGATCGAAGCCTCCTGGTTTGCCGAAAAAATAGCCGATCGCAGCATGCGGGGGATTGCCCTCGAAACGAGTGCACTGATCCGCGCCGGTGCCCTGCCGGTCGGCACGCGCATGCCGGCGATTCGCGATATCGCCTACGAATTGCGTGTCAGCCCAGCGACGATCTCCCAGGCCTGGAGCGAATTGCGGCGGCAGAAGATCATCAGCGGCCGGGGGCGCAACGGCACCTGGGTCAGCGGCGACCGCTTTGTCGCCAGGCCGGAGCGTCTTGCGAGTTCGGGAAATTATGCCGCTGGTGTGCTCGACCTCACCTTGGCCGGGCCGGATGCTGCACTTCTTCCCCGCCTTTCCGAAGCAATGGCCTATGGCGCGTCAGCCGCCGACCTCAACAGCTATGAGCGCAGTCGTATCGTGCCGGAGCTGAAGGACGCCGTTTCTGTGCGATGGCCCTATGAGGCGGAAGCCTTTCTGGCCACCAATGGCGGCTACAACGCCGTCTATACGGTGTTGCATGCGCTGGTCTCTCCGGGTTCGTCGGTCGCGATCGAACATCCGACCGCGATGCGGCTGCTCGATATCCTGGAAGATCTCGGGGGAAAAATCATCCCCGTCGCCTGCGACGGCGACGGCCCCTTGCCGGATTCGCTGCGCGAGGCGTTGCAGCAACGGCCGGCGGCCTTCCTGTTCCAGCCGCGGCTGCATTCCGTGACCGGCACGACGGTCAGTGCATCCCGCCTCGATCAACTCGGAGATGTGCTGGAAGGCAGCGATACGCTTGTCATCGAGGACGATGGCGTCGGCGACGTGTCGGCAGCGCCTCCGCATTCGCTGGGTGGCCGATTTGCGGAGCGGACGATCCATATCGTCTCACTCTCGAAAAGCCTCGGTCCGGATCTGCGTCTCGCCGTCCTGTCGAGCTCCGCGCCGATCGTCGACCAGATCCAGTCCTACCGTTCCTTCAGCGCCGGCTGGACCAGCCGCATCCTGCAGAGTGCCGCCGCCTGGCTGTTGCGCGATCCCGCAACCTGGCGGCTCATCGGCGAGGCGCGCGCGATCTATCAGCAGAGGCGCGACGCTCTTGCCGACGCACTCTGCGAACGGGGAATGGCGATACCGCCAGGCCAGGGCCTGTGCCTGTGGGTGCCCGTCGTCTCCGAACCATTCGCGATGGTGACGCTCGCCGCACGCAATATCGCCGTCAATCCGGGCAGCAAATTCTCCGTCCTGCCCAGCAATCATATTCGCGTGGCGACCAGCACGCTTGTGGATCGTTGCGAGGAAGCTGCCGACGCGATCGCGCTGGCGCATGCGCCGTGAAAGGCAGACGCCGCGGGGACACTACTTTCCGTCAAGCCACTCCTGCAGCTCTGCCTCCGCCCGCTCCAGTGCGCTGTAATTCAGCAGTTTGCGCAGGAAGGCGACGGTGACGGCGCGGGCGCGCAGATTGAAGCGGCCGTCCTCGTGGTCGTCGCCGGCGCTCTGGTAGACGTCGAGCTTGTCGTAGAGCTGTTGCAGGCGGTTCTGCACGCTGCGCAGCGACAGACCCCGGCGTTTGGCGATGGCCCGGTCGGTGAGGCCGAGCGCGATATCGACGAGGATCTCATATTCGGAATCGGTGAAGCCGTTCGTCTGGCCGAGGCTCTTCTGCTGCAGGCCCCGCACCTCGCGGTCGATGACGCACTGGCTCTCGATGAAGATCGAACGCAGCGCAAGCTTCAGCCGCTCGTCGGAGGCGGATTTCAGCACATAGCCATAGGCGGCGCCATCCGGCACGATGCGCGAGACGCCGCGCACATAGGCTTCGTCCGAATAATTCGACCAGAACAGGATGCGGGTCTCCGGCCGCTCCTTCCAGATGGTGCGCGCCGCCTCGATGCCGTTGCGGTTCGCCATCTGCAGGTCCATGACGATATGTGCCGACTTGTGGTCGCGGGCGAGCTTCTCGCCGACGGTTCCGTTCTCCGCCTCGATCACCGTGTCGCATTCCGGCAGGGCCGCGTTGACGGCCTCGTGCAGATAGGACCGGTGCAGCGGGTCGTCCTCGACGATCAGAACTTTCATCGTGCCCTTCTCCTCAGTTTGGCCCGTTCGCCGGGTCGTGTGGGCCAAGCGGCAGCACGACACGCACCACGGTGCCGCGATTGTTGTGGCCAGGCCCGGTGGTGAAGCGCGCCGAAATCAGCCGCGCCCGGGTCTTCATATTGTCGATGCCGCCGCCGATCCGTCCCCGCGCCTTGGCGAGCCCGGTTCCGTCGTCAAAGATTTCGATCGACAGCCGTTCGTCGTCGGCCTCGAGCCGCACCGTGACGGTGAGCGGAGCGGCATGGCGCACCGCATTGTTGATCGCTTCCTGGGCGATGCGAAACAGCGCGACGCTGACGGTCGGCTCCAGTCGTTCCAACGCGCCGTGGGTCTCGTCGATGAGGCCCCATTCGATGGCCGATCCGGTGTCGCGGGTCGACCGGTCGAGATGATGCTCGATCGCCTGGGCGAGGCCGAAGAGCTGGAGCACGGAGGGTTTCGCCTGCTCGATGATCTGCCGCAGATCCTGCATGCAATGCTGGAGTGAACGGGAAACGGGCTCCAGTGCCTCGGACGCCACTTCGCCGTTGCGCGACAGCCGATCGATCCGCCGGGCAAGCCGCGTCAGGTCGGCAAGCGTCTGGTCGTGCAGGTCCATGCCGATGCGCTGGCGTTCCTGCTCCAGGGCTTCGGTAAGCTTCAGCGCACCTTGCCGCAATCCCTCCTCGCGGGCGCGGGCTTCGGCCTCGACGATGGCCGAGCGTTGCGCCTGCTCGGCCGCCTGCAGCGCGAAGAAATAGGGCGTCAGCAGGTCGGCGATGATGCGGGCGCGTTCAATATCCTCCATCGTATAGACGCCCGCCCGGTGCGACGAACAGGACAGTGCCGCGATGATCGTGCCCTGCACCTTCATCGGCACATGCAGGCGGCTCCTCAGCGATTGTTCGACGATCGGCCGCTTGAACGCACCCTCGAAGTGGAAACGCGGATCCGTCATGGCGTCGTCCGCCAGCAGAAAGTCCACCTCGCCCCGGAGCAGCGAGCGGATGGGGCTGTTGACGACGGGCGCGCCGGCCAGATCGCCCCAGGCGGTCTCGATCCCCGTCTCGTAGGCCGTGTGGTAATTGCCGCCCTCCAGCAGCACGCAGACATCGAGATGGTCGTGCGGGATGATATGGGCGACCTCGGCTGCGACGGAACGGATGGCCGAGCGGAAATCGAGCTGGCCCGCGAGCAGCCGGGAAATGCCGAGATAGTGGTCGAACATGGCTGCGGGTGAAAGATGCAGCATCGTCAGTTCCTCCCCGAGATGCCAGCAGGCTCCTCAACCCGCCGCGATCCCTTCCCAGTAAGCGCCCGCGGAAGGGCCGCCGTCTTGCGTAAACCCGCAGCTTGTTGCGCAAAACCCGCAAACGACTTGCCGCCTTGACACTGTACAGGCCGATCGATCTCCCGCATCCTGCCCTTACTGAGAGGAGGAAGCTCAGTGCAAGAACAATTTTCACTCGGGCCCGATTGGGCCGGCAGGAGTGAAGCGATCCGCCGCCGGCGCGATCATCAGGGAGGAAGACATGACAATCCGCAAGATGTTTCTGGCATCGGCCGCTATTGCTTGCGCCGCGATGCCCGTTTCCGCCTTTGCCGACACGTCGGCCAAGAAAATCGCCCTTTCCAACAACTATGCCGGCAACTCGTGGCGCCAGGCCATGCTGACGAGTTGGGGCAAGGTGACGGGCGAGGCCGTGAAGGCCGGTACCGTTGCCGCAGCCGACCCCTTCACCACTGCCGAGAACCAGGCGACGGAGCAGGCCGCGCAGATCCAGAACATGATCCTGCAGGGCTATGACGCCATCGTGCTGAACGCCGCCTCGCCGACGGCGCTGAACGGTGCGGTCAAGGAAGCCTGCGACGCCGGCATCACCGTCGTTTCCTTCGACGGCATCGTGACCGAACCCTGCGCCTGGCGCATCGCCGTCAACTTCAAGGAAATGGGCCGCAGCGAAGTCGAGTACCTGTCGAAGAAGATTCCGGACGGCGGCAACCTGCTCGAGATCCGCGGCCTTGCCGGTGTCTTCGTCGACGACGAGATCTCGGCCGGCATTCACGAGGGCGTCAAGCAGTTCCCGCAGTTCAAGATTGTTGGCTCCGTTCACGGCGACTGGGCGCAGGACGTGGCGCAGAAGGCTGTTGCCGGCATTCTGCCGAGCCTGCCCGACATCGCCGGCGTGGTGACGCAGGGCGGCGACGGTTATGGCGCCGCACAGGCGATTGCCGCGACCGATCGGAAGATGCCGATCATCATCATGGGCAACCGCGAAGACGAGCTGAAATGGTGGAAGGAGCAGAAGGACGCGAAGGGCTACGAGACCATGTCCGTGTCGATCGCACCCGGCGTCTCGACGCTCGCATTCTGGGTGGCGCAGCAGATCCTCGACGGCAAAGAGGTGAAGAAGGACCTCGTCGTGCCCTTCCTGCGCATCGACCAGGACAATCTCGAAACCAACCTCGCCAATACCCAGGCCGGCGGCGTCGCCAATGTGGAATACACGCAGGCGGACGCAATCAAGGTCATCGAGTCGGCAAAGTAAATCTCCCGACGACTGCCGCGCGGCCGCAATTGGCCGCGCGGCATTCTTTGCGAAGCAGGCATGGCGGGCAGCATGGATGAGGTTTTGAAGGCGGTGATCGCCGTCGAGGGCGCCAAGGTGAGCTTCGGCGCGGTCAGGGCACTCGACGGCGTGACCCTCCGCGTCATGCCGGGCGAATGCGTCGGGCTGGTGGGACACAATGGCGCCGGCAAGTCCACCATCGTCAGCGTGATCAACGGCGGCCTCACGCCGCAAGAAGGAAGCGTGGCGAGCGACGGCGAGCGGCTGGAGCGCTACGGTATCAACGCGGCGCGTGCCCGCGGCGTACGCTGCGTCTTCCAGGAGCTATCGCTCTGCCCAAACCTTTCGATCGTCGAGAACACGCGTATCATGCATCGCCATCTCGGCGGCTTCGGCTGGCGCAGGCGCGCCGCAGAGATCATCGAGAAAAGCCTCGATGCCGTCTTTCCCCGCCACGGCATCGACAGCAGCCGGACTGTGGGCGATCTTTCGATCGCCGAGCGGCAGATGGTCGAGATATCAATGGCCTTTTCCGACGCCGGCATTGCGCCGCGTCTGGTGATCCTCGACGAACCCACTTCGTCGCTCGATGCAAGCCTTGCCCGGCAGATGCTCGATCATGTCCGCCGCTTCATCGCCACGGGCGGGTCCGTCATCTTCATCTCGCATATCCTGCACGAGATCCTCGAAACCTCCGATCGCATCGTCGTCATGAAGGACGGCCGTGTCGTCGCCGAGCGCCCGGCGCAGGGCTTCGACCATCACGGCCTGGTGGAAGCGATGGGCACCGTTGCGAAGGAGGAGACCAAGCAGCGCTCGGCGCGCGAACACTCCACCGCCCCGCTCATTCTGTCCCATCAGGCGAAAGGCCTGCCCTTTGCGGCGCGCAAGGGTGAGATCATCGGACTGGCGGGTCTGGCCGGCCACGGGCAGACCGAGCTGCTGCTCGCCCTGCATGCCGCCCAATCCGGCAATTGGCTGCCGGAGCGCGATCCGCTCGTCACCTTCGTCGCCGGCGATCGACGCCTCAACGGCGTCTTCGAGCTGTGGAGCATCCTGCGCAATTTCTCCATCGCCTCGCTCGGTGACCTCTCCCGGCGCGGCCTCATCCGCGCGGGCGAAGAGGAGACGAAGGGCGCTGACTGGAAGCGGCGGATCGAGATCCGCACGCCCGATATGGACAATCGCATCCTGTCGCTTTCCGGCGGCAACCAGCAGAAGGTGCTCTTTGCCCGGGCGTTGGCGACACGCGCGCCTGTCGTCTTGATGGACGATCCGATGCGCGGCGTCGACGTCGGCACCAAGCAGGAGGTCTACGCGATCATCCGCGAGGAAGCGGCGCATGGCCGGACCTTCATCTGGTACTCGACCGAAATGGACGAGGTCCGCCTCTGCGACCGTGTCTATGTCTTCCGCGAAGGCCGCATCACGGCCGAACTTGCCGGCGACGCCGTCAACGAGAAGAATATCATCGCCGCCTCCTTCGAAGGGGTCGCCGCATGACGGTCCGGCTGTCGTCCGACGCGATGCGTCTTGCCATTCCCGCCTTGTCGCTGACGCTGCTGCTTGCCGCCGTCTTCTGGCTGCAGCCGCGCGCCATGAGCTATGTCGGACTCAACCTGCTGTTCAACCTGGCTGTGCCGATCGCGCTGGCGACGATCGCCCAGATGATCGTGATGGCGGTGAACGATCTCGATCTCTCGATGGGCACATTCGTCAGCTTCGTCGCCTGCGTCACCGCAACCTTTTTGCGGGATGCTCCCGTGACCGGCGTGCTGATCCTTGCCGGGGCGATCGCAACCTATGCGGCCCTTGGCGTCGTCATCTATCTGCGCGACCTGCCCTCCATCGTCGTGACCCTCGGCATGAGCTTCGTCTGGGGCGGCCTTGCCGTATTACTGCTGCCGGCGCCGGGCGGGCAGGCGCCCGATTGGGTACGCTGGCTGATGACCGTCAAGCCGCCGCTGGCGCCGATGGCGATCGTCGCCAGCATCGTCATCGCCGTGGTTGCCCATCTCCTCGTCATGCGCTCCTCGCTCGGCGTGCTGATGCGCGGCATCGGCGGCAACCAGCGCTCGGTCGAGCGCGCCGGCTGGTCGATCGTCGCGGCGCGCGCCGCCGCCTATGGCCTTGCCGGACTCTTCGCTGTGCTCGCCGGCATAGCCCTCGTCGGCCTGACCACCTCGGCCGATGCCAATATCGCGCTGCGCTACACGCTGCTGTCGATCGCCGGCGTGATCCTCGGCGGCGGCGAGTTCATCGGCGGCCGCGTCTCCCCGATCGGCGCCGTCATCGGCGCGCTGACGCTGACGCTCGCCGGCTCGTTCCTGTCCTTCCTGCGGATCTCGCCGGACTGGCAGATCGGGGCGCAGGGCGCAATCCTGATCATCGTGCTTGGACTTCGTCTGATGTTGAACCGCCTGGAAAAGCGGGAGAAGCGCCGATGACCCCTCTCCTTCGCCTCTTTCGCAAACCGTGGATCTGGTCGTGGCTTGCCGCCTTCATCGTCTGGTTCCTGACGATCATGGTGACGCTCGGCGCCAGCACGCTCGGCCTGTCGCAGGCAGCCCTCACCTTCGCGGCCTTCTCGGTCATCGTCGGCATCGGCCAGATGTTCGTCATCACGCTCGGCCCCGGCAATATCGACCTCTCGGTTCCCGCCACCATGACGCTTGCCGGCACGGTGGCGCTGAAGCTGATGAATGTCGAAAACGGCATGATCCTGCCCGGTCTTCTCGTCGCCATCGTCATCGGCCTCGTGGTCGGCCTCGGCAACTATGCGCTCATCAAGGCGCTGCGCATTCCGCCGATCATCGCCACGCTGTCCATGAGCTTCATCGTGCAGTCCGCCGCGATCTGGACGAACCGGGGACTGCGCATCAAGCCGCCGAGCATGCTGGCGGAATTCACCACGTCGCACACGCTCGGCGTGCCGAATGTGGCGATCGTCGCACTCCTCATCTCGCTGCTGGCCTGGTTCCTGCTCGAGAAGACCATCTATGGGCGCTGGATCTCGGCGATCGGCCAGAGCATGCCGGCAGCCCGCATGGCCGGCATTCCGGTCGACGGCACGCGTTTCGTCACCTACCTCTTCTGCGCCGTTCTTGCCTCGGTCGCGGGCTATCTGCTGGCGTGCTTTTCCGGCGGCGCGGCGCTCAACATGGGCTCGGAATATCTCTTGATGTCGATCGCCGTCGTCGTGATCGGCGGCACGGCGGTCGCCGGCGGCGATTCCAACGTGCCGGGGATCTGGGGCGCATCGCTCTTCATGTTCCTGGTCGTCTCCATGCTCAACACCTACGGGCTCGGCGCAGGCATCCGCCTGATCATGACCGGCCTCATCATCATCAGCGTCATCATGCTCGCCGGCGGCCGCCGGGCCGGCATGCGATAATTGGGAAGACCACCATGGCCGAGGCCAGCATCTACGAAATTCACGACCCGCGCTTCCGGCAGTTGATCGTCACGAGCGCCGGCCTCGACGAACTCTATTCCGGCTGCCGCTGGGCGGAGGGGCCTGTCTGGTTCAACGACGCGAACCAGCTCTTATGGAGCGATATTCCCAACCAGCGCATGCTGCGATGGACGCCGGAGAGCGGCATCTCCGTCTATCGCCAACCCTCCAACTTCACCAACGGCCATACACGCGACCGGCAGGGACGGCTGATTTCCTGTGAACATGGGACGCGCCGCGTCACCCGCACCGAGGTCGACGGCTCGATCACCGTGCTCGCCGATCGTTTCGAGGGCGCCAGGCTCAATTCGCCGAACGATGTGGTGGTGAAATCGGACGGCTCGATCTGGTTCACCGATCCCACCTACGGCATCATGTCGGACTATGAAGGCTATCGCGCCGTGCCGGAGCAGCCGACCCGCAACGTCTACCGGCTCGACCCGGCGACCGGCGCGCTTTCCGCCGTCGTCACCGATTTTACCCAGCCGAACGGCCTTGCCTTCTCGCCCGACGAGACCATTCTCTACGTCGCGGATTCGGCAGCCAGCCACGACGAAAACCTGCCGCGCCACATCCGCGCCTTCGACGTGGTCGACGGCGCAAGCCTCGCCAACGGCCGCGTCTTCTGCCAGATCGACACCGGCATCCCGGACGGCATCCGCACCGATATGAACGGGAACCTCTGGTCGAGTGCCGCCGATGGCGTCCATTGCTTCGACCCCGCAGGCAAACTGATCGGCAAGATCCGCATCCCCCAAACCGTCGCCAACCTCACCTTCGGCGGGCCGAGACGCAACCGGCTGTTTATTGCGGCAACACGGTCTGTTTATGCGGTGTACGTTGCCGTGAGTGGGGCTCAGATGCCGTGAGGGTTTGGCCTTGGCCGGATTTGAACCGCGGACCCTCAGTGACGACGCTCGCGGCTAGCCAGTTCTTTGTTTTAGGCTACTATCTTATCTCTAACCTGACCAGCATATGACGAGGCCTCAGGCGATCGCCCGAGGCCCGATAATATCAGGCGACTATGTGTTCTGCGCCATCGCCAATGCGAAAAGCCTGGCTTGTCTCTCAGCAAACGCGCGCGGGTTTGTTGGCCTGTCGCCGTCCAAGATTCGCGCTTCATCGAGGAGAAGCCAGGCAGCATCTTCCCGAAAGGCCTGGTCTTTCATCGCGGCGATGGCCTTCACCAGACTACTCTGCGCATTGACCTCGAGGACCGGTTTCGATGCGGTCTGTAGCCTGCCTGCCCCCTGGAGTATTTTCTCGAGTTGTCGATCCGGGCCATGTTCAGAGGCGACAAGGCAAACCGCACTCTCGGTCAATCGGCCAGAGACGCGGACATCGGCGACTTCCTGCCCAAGGAACCCTCGAGCAAAGTCGATAAACGCGGCAACTTCCGGAGAGGCTTCATGCTTGTCGCCGCCGCCCTCATCGTTGCCAGCTATGTCGTCCAGATCGGACAGGCCCTGCGTGATCGATTTGAACGGCTTGCCTTCAAAGTCCCGGGCATTTGTCGTCCAGAAGCTATCGACGGAATCTGTGAGCAGGAGGACTTCGATCCCCTTGGCGCGGAAGCCTTCGAGCTGTGGCGATGCATTCAGTTGATCAAGGGAAAGGCCCGTGATGTAGTAGATCGCCGATTGCCCCTCTTTCATGTCACGCAGGTAGTCGGCCAGACTGCGCGTTGCCTCGTTCGACGCGGTGCTGCGGAAACGAGACAGCCTGAGCAGCTGGGAGCGGCGTTCAAAATCGTCGTAGATCCCCTCCTTGACGATTGCCCCAAATAGATCCCAGAATTTACCGAACGTCTCGGCATCACCCTCGCCCATCTTTTCCAGCGCCGTCAGCACGCGACTGGTGACACCTTTGCGGATGGCGGCAAGGATCGGGCTATCCTGGATCATCTCGCGCGAGATGTTCAGCGGCAGATCCGACGTATCGACGATACCTCGCACGAAACGCAGATAGCGTGGCAGCAACTCTGCTTCATCGGTGATGAAGACGCGCTTCACGTAGAGTTTCATGCGACCGTGACGATCTGCATCGAAAAGATCGAACGGCTGCGAGCCGGGTATAAAGGCAAGCGCCGTATATTCATGGCGGCCCTCGGCGCGGAAATGGATATTGGTCAGCGGCTCGTCGTACTGGCCGGATACACCGCGATAAAAATCGTCGTAATCCTGCTTTGATATCTCGCTCTTGGGCTTGGTCCACAGCGCCGCACCATCGGTGACTTGAGAAGCCTCGGCACCTTCCTTCTCCGCGAGGCGGATGGGAACCGGCACATGGCCGGACTGGTCGCGGATGATCTTTTCGACCGTCCATTTGCTGGTATATTTTTTTGCGTCGTCCATCAGATGCAGCACGACACGCGTTCCCGTGACGGGCGCTTCGCTGAGGTCAACAGCCACGATCTCATAGCTGCCCTTGCCATCGGACGACCATTTCCAGGCTTGCTCCTCCCCGGCGCGCCGGGAGATTACATCGACCTTGTCGGCAACCATGAACGAAGAATAGAAACCAACGCCGAACTGGCCGATCAATTCGGCTTTCTCCCCCGCTTTGGCCGCCTCCAGCCGCTCCATGAAAGCGCGAGTTCCAGACCGCGCGATCGTGCCGAGCGCGTCGATCATCTCGTCGCGGCTCATTCCGATGCCATTATCCTCGACGACAAGGGTCGAAGCCTCATCATTGAGCGTGACCCGAATTTCCGGCTGAGCTCCATCTGTCGAGAGCTGCGGCCGGGAAATCGACTCGTAACGCAGCTTTTCGCAGGCGTCCGCCGCGTTGGAAATCAGCTCTCGGAGGAAGACGTCCTTGTCCGAATAAACCGAGTGCACCATCATGTGCAGCAGCCGGCTGACATCAGCTTCGAATGCATGTTGTTCAGGCTGCCGTTCTTGTACCGTGGTCATCGATAATCCCCATTTCGCAGAAACCGGGCGTCAGATGGTTTCCGTGCCGGTAAATGTCAAGCGGTGGCGGCGGGTAACATTATCGGTCGCCAGCGATGGCCTATCCTGCACCGTGAACCTACCAGTTCGCGCCGTTGCGCAATGGCGCGCGAGACCCGCGAGCGCTCTACCTTGACATCTTCGCTCTTGAAGAGATTCGAACTGTGGCAGCAGATCGCCGCGCAATTGGTCCATTCGATCAACTGAAGGGCCGACCACCCCAAAACCAAGACGCAAGGCTGGATGGTACCGGAACCGAACCGCGCCCGTCAAATGACGGACGCGGCTCAGCGGGAGGCGCCGGAGGATCAGTCTATCCGATTGCCTTCGGCGGAGAAGAGGTGGATTTTCTCGGATTTGGGCGCGAGGTGAATTTGCTGGTCGGGCTTTAAATCGACCCGCCGGTGCAGCACGATGGTTGCCGTCTGCGTGCCGACACGCACCGAAAGATGGGTCTCCGCACCAGTCGGCTCGACAGTCAGCACGGTGGCCGGAATGCCTGTCTCAGCAATGTCGAGGTCTTCCGGGCGGATGCCGTAGGTGCGCGCCGCGCTTTGGCTCAATTGCGGCGGAAGTGGCAGGGAAACGCCGCCTTCGATACGGAAGCCGCCGTCGCTGACGCCACCCTCGAAGAGGTTCATCGACGGCGAGCCGATGAAGGCGGCGACGAAGGTGTTATCCGGACGGTCGTAGAGATCGAGCGGTTTGCCGATCTGCTCGATGCGGCCGGCACGCATGACGACGATCTTGTCGGCCATGGTGATCGCCTCGATCTGGTCGTGGGTGACGTAAACGATGGTCGTGCCAAGGCGCTGATGCAGCTCCTTGATCTCGCTGCGCATGGTCACCCGCAGTTTGGCGTCGAGGTTGGACAGCGGCTCGTCAAACAGGAACACTTTCGGATGGCGTACGATGGCGCGGCCCATGGCGACGCGCTGGCGCTGGCCGCCGGAAAGCTGTTTCGGCAGGCGCTCCAGCAGGGGTTCAAGTGCGAGAATGCCGGCGGCTTCGCTCACCAGCTTGTTAATTGTCGCCTTGTCGCGCCCCTGCAGCTTGAGGGCAAAGCCCATATTTTCGCGCACCGTCATGTGCGGATAGAGCGCGTAGGACTGGAACACCATGGCGATATCGCGCTCCTTCGGCGCGACGTCGTTGACGACGCGGCCGTCGATACGGATTTCACCGCCGCTGATATCCTCCAGCCCCGCCAGCATGCGCAGAAGCGTGGACTTGCCGCAGCCCGACGGTCCGACGAGCGTGACGAACTCACCGTCCTCGATATCCGCGGAAACCCCGTGGATTACCGAGGCTGCGCCGTATTGTTTCAGAACCCGGTCGATTGCTACCGATGCCATTGTCTGTCCTCCCTTACAGTTTCAATTGCCAGACGCCGGCCTCGGCGACGACGCCGGTGAGCGTTGCCGAACGTGCGGCGGCAAAGCCCGGAATGCGTTTGGACCCCGTCCAGCGGCCGTTGTCAGCGAAGACCTCGATGGAACCGGCATCGAGGAAGATGCGCAGGCTCGACGGTTTCGCGCCGGTGGCGATGTAACGCGGCGGCGTCTTATCGGTGCGGGCGTCGAAGACAATCGCCAGACCATCGGCATCGAGTTTCACACCGAGATCGACATCCGGATGATCGAAGGTGAGATCGAAGGCGGCGCCCGGCTCGGTGAGATCAAGTGTGATCTCGACGGCGCCGGTGCCGAGCGGCACGGTCTTGCCGGCGGCAAGCGCGGTGTCGTCCAGCAACTGATGGCGCAGGCTTTCGACGGCTGCGACCGGCGGGGTCAGCACGGTGTCGCCATCGAGAAGCACGCGGCGCGGCAGGGTCATGGCCGTCGGGAAATCGTCCTTCTTGGAAAAATCCGTCCAGTTGGCGAGCCAGGCGATGCCGACCGGCTCGTCGCCATCAACGAAGGCCTGGAAGGCATAGGCATCCGAACCGAAATCCAACTCCTGTTCGAACTCCGCGGTGAAGGTGCGGCCATCGAAACCGCCGACGGTGACGGAAGTGAGGTTGCGGCGGCCGGTGGCCGGGTCGCGGCTGGTGAGCAGACCGAAGATCAGCGCCCAGCGGGTCTGTCCGTTTTTGCCGGAAAGCGGCACCATGCAGGGGCATTCCGCCGCCGTCATGCCGAAACCGTCCTCGCGATGGATGATGCCGAGGAAGGTCCAGCCATCGGCACCTTGCGCGTCTGCGGTTTCATAGAGCAGTACTACGCCGCCCTGCCTGTCGCGGCTGCCGAGCAGCATCTTCAAGCGGCCGTCCGGGCCTTTGAAGACATAGGGGTCGCGGAAATCGGTGGTGAGGTTCAAGCCTTCCGGGCGCAGCGGCAATATGGTTTCCGGCAGGCCGGCGACGATGCCGTCGCGGCTGACGGCGGAAAGCTGGATTTGCTCTTCCGGTTGCCGGTCACGCACATGCTCGGTGTAGAAGACGCGGATTTCCTCGCCTTCCGGGCCGGTGCCGGGGATCGCTGAGCCGGAGAAGGCGCCGCCACGGCCATCGTCCTTTTCCGATAGATGCGCCGCCGGGAAGAGGAAGATGGGCAGATGCGTCCAGCGGACGAAATCCTTCGAGACGGCATGGCCCCAGTGCATGGTGTTCCAGCGCGGCTCATGAGGATAGTGCTGGTAGAAGAGGTGAGCGTTTCCGCCGAACCGTCCAAAACCGTTCGGATCGTTCATCCAGCCAAAGGGCGGGCGGAAGTGGTAGCTGTCGGGCACGTTGGGGGCGGCGGTGCGGGCATCGCTGTGGAGGACGCTGATGCCCTCCTTCATCACGGTTTCCGGCCGGAAGACATAAGCGACGGAGAGCGCTGTGGTTGCCGCATCATAGGACAGCGTAGCCCAACCGCCTTTCGCGAGCGTCACAGCGAAGAATTCAAATTCCCCCGTGCGGCGGGTCGAGGGCTCGCCGATGTCGTTGCCATCAACGGCGACGAAGAGCTTCGCCTCGCTGGCGGCATGGCGTGCCTTCAGCCAGAGATGCAGCACCGTGCCTTCGGGGAGCGCCGCTTCGATGGTTTCAGGTGCTGACGTTTCGGACTTGGCCTGCAGAGACATAATCAACCTTTCACGGCGGAGCCGACGAATGAACTGACGAACCAGCGCTGGAAAGCCAGATAGAGAATGAGGACCGGGATCATCATCAGCACCGAGGCGGCCATGGCGCGGTCCCAGTAGATGCTGTCCTGTCCGAAGAAGGTGGCGATGGCGACGGCAATCGGCCGAGCATAATCGGTCTGGGTGACCAGCGTCGGCCAGAGATACTGGTTCCAGCTTTCGATGCCCATGAGGATCGAGACGGTGGCGAGCGCCGGCAGGCTGAGCGGCATGTAGATCGACCGGTAGATGCGGAAGGCCGATGCGCCATCCATTTCCGCCGCTTCATACAGTTCCTTCGGCAGCTGCGCGAAGAACTGGTAGAAGAGGAAGACATAGAGCGGGCTTGCCACCCAGGGCAGGATCTGCACCGCGAAGGTATCCGTCAGCCCCGCCCGCGACATCATGACGACGAGCGGCATGATGATGCTTTCCTGCGGGATGACATAGAGCGCGACGACCAGCGCCAAGAGGACCGCCTTGCCGCGCAGCGAGCCCCAGGCCAGAACGAAGCCCGCCATGGAATTGATGACCAGACCCGAGACGACCGTGGCGACGAGGATCACCAGCGAATTGAAGAGATATCGGCCATAGGCCAGCTCGCCGGAGAAATGGGCGATCTCCTTGTAGTTCGACAGCGTCGGGTCGCTGACCCAGAAGGCGCGGAAACTGCCCATGTCGGCGAGGATGCGGAAGCGGTCGTCCTTCAGGCTGGCGATCAGCAACATGAACAGCGGCGAGATCATCACCAGCGCGATGACCAGGATGCAGAGGCTCTGCACGATGCGCAGGCTTCTCTTGCCGCTGCCCGTTGCGATTGCCAGCGGGGCTGGCTGGCTCAAAGCGATATCAGACATCGAAGCGCCTCAGGAGTTTGCGTTGCAGGAGCGCGATCAGAAGAACGATGACGAAGAGGATGACGGAAACGGCCGATGCGTAGCCGAGTTTCTGCTCCTCGAAGCCGGCGCGCACCATGTAGTGGACAACGGTTTCGGTGCTTTCCTTCGGGCCACCCTGGGTGAGGATCGCCACCTGCGTATAGAGCTTGAAGGCCTGGATGGTGGTGATAACAAGCACGAAGACATGGGTCGGGCGAAGGCCGGGCATGGTGACGTGCCAGAAGCGGCGCAGCGCGCTTGCCCCGTCGATGCGGGCGGCATCGTATAGTTCTTCGGGAATGCCCTGGAGGCCGGCGAGATAGATGATCATCTGAAAGCCATAGGCCTGCCAGGCCGAAAGCAACACGATGGAGAACATCGCCCAGTTGGGGTCGCCGAGCCAGTCGATCGGCTGGATCGTGCCGCCGGAAAGGAACCCGACGATCTGGTTGAGCGGGCCGCTCGGATACTGAAACAGCGTGCCCCAGATGACGCAGACCACCACCATGGAGGTGATCGCCGGCAGGAAGAACAGGCCGCGCAGCAGGTTCTGCATCGGCAGCTTCTGATGCAAGAGCAGCGCGGTCAGGAAGGCGAGGCCGCACTGCACCGGCAGCACCCAGATGGTGAAGCGCGTAACGTTCCACAGCGCGGTCCAGAACAACGGATCGGTGAAGACCCGCTCGAAATTCAGGAGGCCGACGAAGCGCACCGGCGTCGGGCGCGGCACGAGCGGCTGGTTGGTCATCGCCGTCCAGAAGGACAAAAGGAACGGCGTGATCAGGAATATCGTCAGAAGCAGAACGGCAGGCGCGATCATCGCCATTTCCTGCCAGAGCCGCTGCTTGTCGCGGCGTGCGGCAGGACGCCGCAAAGCGGGCGTGGAGGTCTGTTGCAAAGTCATTGTTTCCTCCTCATCGGTATCGTCCGGAGATGGTGTAGGGCCGGCCCGAGAACCGGCCCCGTCAAAACCTCTTACTGCTGCTCGTCGAAGGGCGGGTAGCCGGCGTTGTCCTCGATATCCTCGTCGATCTTCTTGGCAGCGGCCGTCAGCGCTTCCTGCGCGTCACCACCGTTGAAGATCTTGTCGACGGCCTGCATGAAGGCCGAAGTGATCGTCGGATAGGCCGGGTGCGGCGGACGGGCGATCGCGGTCTTGGAAGCCTGCTCAAAGGCGATGGCGAGCGGACCGCCTTCCGCATAGAGCGGGGATGCGGCGGCGAAGCTCTTCAGGCCCGGATAGGCAGACTGGGTTTTGGCGTACTCCCGGTACTCCTTGTCCTTCAGCAGGAAGCTCAGGAACTTGCCGGCGATCTCAGGGTTTTCCGAGGTTGCGGAAATGCCCCAGATCCACGTTCCGTTCGGGCTCACGCCCTTGTCGCCGATCTTCGGCAGCGGCATGACGACGATATTGTCCTTCATCGCTGCAGATGCCTCGGCGTAGAACCAGTGGCCGCCCATGGCGAGCGCGGCCGGCTGTCCCTCGGCGTAGAACTGGTTGGTGCCCGACGACGTCGGTACCACCCAGCCCTTCTTCACCCAGTCCTGCATCATCGTCAGCGCCTTGACGCAGGCCTCGCCATCGAGCGTGCCGCTGGCCTTCCAGGTCTTGCGGTCGATCAGGTCGCAGCCGGCGCTTTCGAGCAGGGGGCCGTAAGCATAGGTGATCCACTCGGTCTTGATGCCGTAACCCCGGAAGGTGTCGATCGGCCACTTCACGCCTTCGAGCTTGGAAAGCTTCTCGAGATAGCCTTCGAACTCCTGGCGGGTCCAGGCATCGTCGACCGATTTCGGAATGCGGGCGCCAATGGCTTCTAGATATTTCTTGTTGCCGTAGAGCACGACCGAGGAGTCGGTGAGGCCGAGCGCATAGAGGTCCTTGTCGATCGGATAGGTGCCCTGGGCGATATTCGAATCCGTCATGTCATCGAGCAGATCCTTGTCAATGAGCGGCTTGACGGGCTGCAGATAGCCGGACCAGACATAGTTGGCGAGGAACGGAGCATCGAGCTCCATGATATCGGGCAGCTGCTTGGCCATGACGGCGGCGCTGAACTTTTCGTTATAGGCATCATGCGGCGCGTAGATCATCTCGATGTCGACATCGGGATTGGCGGCCTCGAAGCGGGCGGCAACGTCGCCATAGGCCTTCACCCAGCCGGGATCGCCCTGGTGCATAACGTGGATGACGGTCTTCGCCTCGGCAAAACCGGCGGTTGCGACCAGCGCGGCGGACGCGAAGAGCGCGGAAAGTAAACGATTACCCATCGAAGTCTTCATTGATATTCTCCTCCTGTTAGACACTATTCGATGTTCAGACGGATGCCCGTTCGACCAGATGGAACGGCAGTTTCCGCAGATGCGGCGGTTCGGGCTGCTCGGCCAGGAGGATCTCCATGGCAAGACGGCCCATGGCGCGGTGCGGCAGGGCCATCGTCGTCAATGGCGGGTCCAGCCGCGAGGCAAGCTCGACCTGGTTGTCGAAGCTTGCCACCGCGATATCATCCGGAATGCGAAGGCCGGCGCGGGCAAGCGCCGCATAGACTTCCATCGCCACGCGGTCATTGCCGCACAGGATGGCATCAGGCCGTTGACCGGATTTCAGAAGCGCCTCCACATGAGAGGCAACAAGGCTGGGCGCGCGGTCGCTGTAGACGCTGCGGCGCACTGCCGGCAACACGCCGACGGGGTCGATGCCCCCCTCCTCAAGCGCCGCGCGAAACCCCATCTCGCGCAGCGTGCCGGCGAGAATGCCCGGCAGGTTGATGAAGGCGATGCGCCGTCGGCCGGCGACGAGGAGATAACGCACGATCTCCCGCGCGCCGCCCTCTTCGTCCGGCACCAGCGCGGTGACGCGGCCGGCCGCCTCGCGGCAGTTGATCATGACGCCGACCGTGCCCGCCAACCTGTCCGACAGCGCCACCTCCTTGTGGTACATGGCGGCATAAGCAATGGCGCGCGGCCGAAACTGCTGCACCTCGTCGAGCACCGAGCCGATAGACTGGCCGCTGCTGTGGTTGACTGCAAAGACCGCCATGCCGGCGCCGCGGGCCGCTCCGTCGAGGCCGCGCACGATCTCGGTGGCGAAGGGCGAAGTGATGAGGCCGTCGGAGACGACGCCGACCAGCGGCAGCCAGCCCTGACGCACGCCACGCGCCGCAAAGTTGGTCACGTAGCCGAGTTCTTCCGCGATGGCCTTGATCTTCTGGCGCGTATCGTCCGACATGCGGGCGGAGCCGCCGTGCAATGCGCCGGAAACCGTCTTCACCGAGACGCCCGCACGTTCCGCGATGTCAGAAAGCGATACTGCCACGATCCTCACCATCCTCCTTGGGTGATCGATTACCCAATAGTGGCAGCGGACATCTTTTGTCAAGCGGCTTTAATGCGCACGCTCGGCGTTCCGAACACCTATCTGTCGACATCAATCCTTACCGATCTCCTCGACAATCAGCGCCGACACGCTGCTTGCAGTGGCGCAGTTGGCGACGCCGTGAACGACAAAGGAACGAATAGCGGTCGGCGAGGCAGGGCTTTGTCAGTCATTTGCCTGGCATTTGCCCCACAACGCACATCAAAACGTGTCGCCGCTTCCTCTCTGCCACGCAGCGTTTACATCTCGGGAATGTCACGTCTTGTTTGCATGTGGCATCGGCACCTTGGACAGACTTTCCGGAAGCCCCAGGAACTCGGCAATATTTTCGATGGTCTCGGCCGTGGTCATGTCAATTTCAAGCAGTTGATGTGGCCGGCCGCGAAAAAACCGTCTGATCGACTCGTTTCTGGTCAAATAGGCCCGGATATATTCGTCTTTATTGAAGAGTTTTTCCCATTCAATCGCATCCTCGCCGACGTCGAATGATGAATGAAACTTGTAGTCCGGCGTACGCATCAGGAAGGCGTAGGCATGAGCTTCCGCACAGTAGCCCCTAAAAATATATTGGTCTTGCTGAATATGTTCCTTGGTTATCTGGTTGCCGTCGGCGAGGCCAAAACGCTTGGCCGTAAACCGCATTTGGGAGCGAAACCAGTCTTCCGGATCTCGGACCGTCAGGATGAAACGCGAATTGGGGAAGAGCGCGTCGAGGGCGATGAAAACTTCGCTTTCGGCAAACGGACTGTCCTGAAAAGCATCGGCATTTTGCACATAAGCAATGAGCTTACTGTAATCTCCCCGGCGAGCAGAGTAGCTTGTCAACTCGCCCTCAACCTGATTTCCGACTCTCAGGCCGCAGAGCGTAAAAACGTCGGCCAGAGTCGTCGTCCCGGTCTTGTGACCGCCTATCCCGAATACCTTGTTGAAACTCCGTCGGGATGCAAGGGCGCTTCGAGCTTCAGCAATATGCCTTGCTAATAAATTGTTCAAAAAGCATCTCCTGTGCAATCGCTCCGCTGAGGGCGGGCGTCGAGCAATGTCTCGATCTGGATGGCAAGCTGATCGGGATCGGAACCCACCGTGCGAAGACAGAGCTCCGGATTCTCTGGCGGCTCATAGGGGGAGCTGATTCCGGTGAAGTGCCTGATCTCGCCGGCGATCGCGCGCTTGTAGAGTCCCTTCGGATCGCGCTTGGCGCATTCCTCTATCGGTGTGTCGATGAACACTTCGAAGAACTCGCCTTTTTCCATCATCTCGCGGGCAAGCTGCCGTTCTGCACGGAACGGCGAGATGAAGGAGACGAGCACAATGAGGCCTGCATCGGCCATCAGCTTGGCCACTTCCGCAACGCGGCGGATGTTTTCGATACGGTCCTCATTGGTGAAGCCAAGGTCGCGGTTGAGACCGTGGCGAATATTGTCGCCATCCAGCACATAAGTCGAGCGCCCTTTGCCGTGGAGCAGCTTCTCGACACTATTGGCAATGGTCGACTTGCCGGATCCTGAAAGCCCGGTAAGCCAAACGACGGCCGGTCGCTGATTCAGCAGGGCCGCACGCGACTTGCGGCTAACCTCAAGCGCCTGCCAACGAATATTTTCCGTTCGACACAGGGAAAGATCGATCATAGCGGCGCCGACAGTCAGATTGGCCATCGGGTCGATCAGAATGAAATTGCAGGCGTTACGTTTGCCATTATGGCGTTCACGCTGCAGCTTCCGCCCTCGATCCGGTGTTCAAGACGAAATGAGATGGACGACCAAAGATATGACGTGGCGGCGGATGTTGACGTGCTTGTGATCACGGGCGCTCCTCTATGATGGATAAGGGAGGTGTGAACGCATTACAGAACCCTTAGGTACTATAAATAAGAAGCTACCCAGTTGCAATAGCGATCTTTGGTAGCGCGGGGCGTAAGGGAGGGAGGCCCATTGTGTACCACGGCGTCGATTTTCGACCCCGGTAAACCGTTCTCTGCAGCAGTCAGAAAAGCCCTTTCAATGCTGAAGGATATGTTGCCGGACGAGTTCCTGCAACCGCTCGGCTTCGCCGGCGGCGATGGCGTCGATCATCATGTGATGTTGGCGGCCGGATTGCTCGATGCGGGCGCGGGTGCGCCATTGGGATACCGGGGCAGAGGAGGTGCGCTGGCGGATTTCGGTGATCAGGTCGACCAGTTCCAGATTGCCGCCGAGGACAAGCAGGTGGCGGTGGAAGGCGAGGTTTGCCTCGTAGAGCTCCAACATCGTGCCGTTCAGCACCATCTGGTCGAAATGCTCGGCAAGCGTCCTGAGCGTGTCGATGTCCTCGGGCAAGGCATTCTGCACGATCGTTCCGGCAATGGCCGTTTCGAGGATGATGCGGATCTCGCTGACCTCGCGGGCGCGGCGGCCATCCGGCTCGTAGACATGGTAGCCACGGTTCGGCACATGTTCGACCAGCCGCTTTTGTGCGAGGCGATCGAGCGCGCGGCGCACTTCCGGGCGGGTGCATTTGTAGCGCCGCTCCAGATCGATCTGCTTCAGCCAGGTTCCCGGCAACAGCACGCCGGCCAGAATGTCCTGAAGGACAAGGTCCGTCACATCGCGCGTGTCGGAAGCCGCCTGCTGCTGGTCCATCACGACGTCTGCCATTCCAAATCCCCTGTTTCGCATACCGTTAACACGCCCGATCGAATTTCTGTAGGCTGTCGAACGCCTTAGAAAAATGTCCAAAATTTATTCATGCATACGGATTGCGCAGAAAAATTTTGTAGCCTAAATTGGCGCCAATTTTGGATACTATGTGAATCGAAGTCGTTTTGAAAGCCATGAAAAACACCGAAGCCGTCTGGGATATCGTCGAGGCAAAGCGCGAGGCCTTCTTTGCGCTGAGCGACCGGATCTGGGACATGCCGGAGACGAATTACGAGGAATATCGCTCCGTCGCGGAGCATGCGCGCCAGCTCGAAGCCGAAGGTTTTCGCGTCGAGCGCGGTATTGCCGGCCTGCCGACCGCCGTCATGGGTGAAGCCGGCGAAGGCGGTCCTGTTATCGCCATCCTCGGGGAATTCGATGCCCTGCCGGGCTTGAGCCAGGAGGCGGGTGTCGCGGAAAAGCGCGAAGTCACGGCGAATGGCAATGGCCATGGCTGCGGACACAATATGCTCGGCGCCGGCTCGATGTTGGCGGCAGCCGCGGTCAAGGATTTCCTGGCAGCAAACGGCCTGAAGGGCCGCATTCGTTATTACGGTTGCCCGGCGGAAGAAGGCGGCTCCTCGAAGGGCTTCATGGTTCGATCAGGCGTTTTCGACGATGTCGACATTGCCATTTCCTGGCATCCGGCGGCCTTTGCCGGCGTCAACAATCCGGTTTCGCTCGCCTGCAACGAGCTCAATTTCCATTTCACCGGGCGCGCCTCGCATGCTTCGGCGACACCTCATCTTGGCCGCAGCGCGCTCGATGCCGTCGAACTGATGAATGTCGGCGTGAACTATATGCGCGAGCATATGCCGTCGACCGCCCGCATCCACTATGCCGTCACCGACACCGGCGGTTCGGCGCCGAATGTCGTGCAGGCGCGCGCCACCGTCCGGTATCTCATCCGTGCGCGCAACCTGCCGGAATTGCTGTCGCTCGTTGCCCGCGTGAAGAAGGTCGCCGAAGGCGCTGCGCTGATGACCGAGACGTCAGTGCGCAGCGAAGTCATCAGCGGCGATGCAAATCTGGTCGGCAACGCACCGCTCGAAGAACTGATGTTTGCCAACCTTCAGCGCCTCGGCCCCCCTGTTTTCGACGACGCCGACCGCGCCACCGCCCGCCAGTTTCAGGCGACGATGAGCGCTGAAGACATCGCCTCTTCCTATGCGCGCTTCGGCCTGAGGCGGAAGAAGGATCAACCGCTCTGCGAAGAGATCTTCCCGCTCTATGCCGGTGACAGCACGATCGTAGGCTCGACCGATGTCGGCAGCGTCAGCTGGGTCGTGCCGACCGTGCAGATGCGTGGCGCGACCTATGCCATCGGCACCTCCGGCCACTCCTGGCAGCTGGTTGCCCAGGGCAAACTTCCGGCGGCGCACAAGGGCACCGAACATGCGGCCAAGGTCATGGCAAGCACGGCCATAGAGCTGATTTGCAATCCCGGTCTCATCGAGGCCGCCAAGGCCGATCTCAAGGAGCGCCTCGACGGCATGCCCTTCGTCAACCCGATCCCGGACGATGTCCAACCGCCGCTGCCGGAAAGGCAGGCGCCATGAGCCAGCCCGGCATCCTCGAGCTCATCAGCTTCGGCTCCGATGGTTGGGGCAAGGCGCTGCTTGCCGGCGCGTGGATGACGATACTGATTGCTCTGGCCGGCTATACGATCGGCGCCGTGATCGGCTCATTCGGCGCCTGGGCGAAAATTTCGGGCGGTCGCAGCCTTCGGATCGCCGCCGACGCCTATACGACGGTACTGCGCGGCATCCCCGATCTCCTGGTCATCTACCTCTTCTATTTCGGCGGCAGCGCCGTCGTCACGGCTGTCGGCCGGCTGTTGGGCGCCGAGGGTTTTCTCGGTTTTCCGGGTTTTCTTGCCGGGTCGCTCGCCGTCGGCGTCACCTCGGGCGCGCAGTTCACCGAAATCTTTCGCGGCGCCTTCAAGGCCGTGCATGCGGGTGAGATCGAGGCGGCGATTGCCTGCGGCATGGGCCGGTTGCTGCGCTTTCGTCGCATCATTGCGCCGTTGACGCTTCGCCACGCACTGCCGGGGATGGGCAATGTCTGGCAGGTGGTGCTGAAGGAATCCGCCCTCGTCTCGATCACCGGCGTTGCCGAGCTGCTGCGGCAGACGCAGGTGGCGGCCGGCTCGACGGGCCTTCCCTTCGACTTCTACGTCATTGCCGGGGCGATCTATCTGATGATCTCCACCGGTTCCGGCCTCTTTCTCAGGCGCGCCGAAAGGCACTTCTCGCGCGGCGTCAGGAGGGGCTGATGGACTGGCAATTCCTGTTCGAAACCTTCGTAAGCCTCATCTCCGCCATTCCGCTGACGCTGGAACTTGCCGCCACCTCGATTGCGCTCGGCGCCGTTCTGGCGCTTAGCCTCGCCCTCTGCCGGCTTTCCGGCATCATCGTGCTCGAATGGTTCGCCCGTGCCTATGTCTTCGTGTTCCGCGGAACGCCGCTGCTCGTCCAGATCTTCCTGATCTATTACGGCCTTGGCCAGTTTCCGGAGGTGCGCCACAGTTTCCTCTGGCCATTCCTGCGCGAGCCCTACTGGTGCGCGGTCCTGGCGCTCACCCTGAATACCGCCGCCTATGCCGGCGAGATCATCCGCGGCGGGCTTTTGTCGGTGCCCTTCGGCCAGATCGAAGCCGCGCGCGCCTGCGGCATGCCACGATTGATGCAGTTCCGGCGCATCGTCCTGCCGCTTGCCATCCGCCAGGCACTGCCAGGCTACAGCAACGAAATGATCGCCATGGTAAAGGCCACCTCGCTCGCCTCGATCATCACGCTGATGGAAGTCACCGGCGTTGCCGCCAGGATCATTTCGGAAAGCTATCGGGCGATCGAAGTGTTCATCGTCGCTGGCGCCATCTATCTCACGATCAATTTCCTGCTGACGCGTCTCGTCCATCTCGCCGAATATTGGCTAAGCCCGCATTTGCGCCAGCCCGCTCCATACCATCCGGTTGCGACATCCGTATCTCCACTTGAAGGAAACGCCCGATGACAGCGGCGAATGCTTCCCCTTCCCCGATCGCGCTCAGCGTCAAGGATCTGCACAAGAGCTTCGGCCCGGTCGAAGTCCTCAAGGGCATCTCGCTCGACGCTCGTGAAGGCGATGTGGTGTCGATCCTCGGCTCCTCGGGTTCGGGAAAATCCACTTTCCTGCGCTGCATCAACCTGCTGGAGACACCGAATTCCGGGGAAGTCACCGTCGCCGGTGAAACGATCCGCATGCTTCCCGACGCGAGAGGCGGCAGTCGGCCAGCCGACCGCAGGCAGGTGGACCGCATCCGTTCGCAGCTCGGCATGGTCTTCCAGAGCTTCAATCTCTGGTCCCACAAGACCGTGCTCGAAAATGTCGTCGAGGCGCCGATTTATGTGCTCGGCCGCTCCCGGAGCGAATGCATCGAAGAGGCGGAAGCCCTGCTTGCCAAGGTGGGCATTGCCGAGAAGCGCAATTTCTATCCCTCGCATCTTTCCGGCGGCCAGCAACAGCGCGCTGCAATCGCCCGCGCCCTGGCGATGCGGCCGAAGGTGATGCTGTTCGACGAACCGACCTCGGCGCTGGATCCGGAGCTCGTCGGCGAAGTGCTGCGGGTCATGCGCGCGCTGGCAGAAGAAGGCCGCACCATGCTGGTCGTCACCCATGAAATGGGCTTTGCCCGCGATGTCTCCAGCCGCGTCGTCTTTCTGCACAAGGGCGTCGTCGAAGAAGACGGCAGGCCGCAGGATGTCTTCGCCCATTCGCAGTCGGATCGTTTCCGGCAGTTCATCAGCCAATAATTCCATCAGCTCAAACGAAGAAAAGGGGAACAAAACATGACATTCATTTCACGGGTTCTGACCGCCCTGTCGGCTACCGCGGTACTGGCCCTGTCAGGCACGGCGCATGCGGAAGACAAGACCTGGAAGACGGTGACGATCGCCACCGAAGGCGCCTTCAAGCCCTACAACTTCACCAAGCCGGATGGCACGCTGGACGGCTACGAGATCGAGCTGACGAAATATCTTTGCGACCATATGAAGGTCGAGTGCAAGATCGTCGTGCAGAACTTCGACGGCATGATCCCGGCGCTCAATGCCGGCAAGTTCGATGCCATCATCTCCGGCATGTCGGCAACGGCCAAGCGCGAGGAAGTGATCGCCTTCAGCGATTCCTACGGCTCCACCGGCCAGGCCTTCGCAACCTCCAGGGAAAGCGACCTCGTCAACCTGCCGGAAAAGGGCGAGGTCTTTTCGCTTGGCAGCAACGAAGCCGGGGCGATCGCCGAGATCGACAAGATCAAGCCGATGCTGCAGGGCAAGACGATCGGCGTGCAGACCGCCTCCACCGGCGCCGCCTTCGTCGATAAATATCTCAAGGGTGTGCTTGAGGTGCGCGAATACAAGACGACCGAGGAGCACGACCTCGACCTCAAGGCCGGCCGCGTCGATCTGGTGATGGCATCCATGGCCTATCTCATCACCGCTTCGCAGAAGCCGGGCAATGAAGACATGACGACGGCCGGTCCGCGCTTCCAGGGTGGTTTCCTCGGCCGCGGCAGCTCCGTCGGCCTGCGCAAGGACGACACCAAGCTGAAGGCGATGTTCAACGACGCGATTGCCGCGGCAAAGGCCGACGGCACGATCAAGACGCTGTCGGAAAAGTGGTTCGGCTTCGACGTGACGCCGAAGTGAACGGCTGATTCCTCCAAGACATCAAGCCCGGCGAGCAGCATCGCCGGGCAACCGCAGAGCGCCCTACGTAAAGACCCTCAAAAATTCTTCGGTCTCCATGAGTTCGAGCTGCACGGAAAATCGATCGTGCAGAAGTTCCAGTGACGCATCATGCGTATCGTCGGCGCCGCTGCAGACGGCATCCTTCAGCACGATGACGCGATAGGCGAGATCGATTGCACCGAGCGTCGTGGCCAGCACGCAGACATCGGTTTCACCGCCTGTTATGACAAGCGTGTCGACCCGCTCCGATTGAAGGATCGGATGCAGGCGGCCGTCGATCCAAGGGGAATAGGTGCGTTTGTCGAAGTGCCTTGCCGGCGGAACCAGTGCTGCCAGCGACGAGGCCAGATCGATGAAGCCGCGGGGAAGATGTTCGCCCGTCATCATCCACCATTTGCGGTAATAATCTCGCCATTTCCCCGGCATGTCGTCGGCGCGCTCGGGTGGCAGGAAGCGGGTGAAGATCGTTCGGGACGGATGCCGCCCGGCCAGTTCTTCGATCTGCGGAGAGATCCGCACCATCCAGGGAACGTGCCACGGCGTGTCCTCGGCAAACATCCGCTGCATGTCGACGCAAAGGTGCCGCCACTCCCCGACCTCGCCCATCAGATCCTCCATCCGGTCTTCGGGCGTCAACCGCCGTGCCCGGCGAAAGTTCCTGGCGGAAGATCAAAAGCCTCTCAGGCGACGGCGCTCGCGGCTTTGCGAAAACAATCGAGGTCGCCAACAGGAACCGGTTTGGAGAAGAAATAGCCTTGGAGATCGGTGCAGCCGAGGGCGGCCAGAAAGTCGCGTTGATATTCGGTTTCGACGCCTTCCGCCGTCGTCGAGATCCCGAGGTTGCGGCTGAGCGCGACGATGGCGCCGATGATGGCCGCTCCGTTGGCTTTTGTCCCGAGTTGCGAGACGAAGGATCGGTCGATCTTGATACGGTCGATATCGAAACGCACCAGATGGCTGAGGCAGGAAAAGCCGGTTCCGAAATCATCCAGCGAAATCTGAACACCTCGGCTGCGCAGCGACCTCAGCACGGTATAGACATCCGAATTATCCTCGATGAGCGAGGACTCGGTGAGCTCCAACTCGAGCTGGGACGGCGGCAGGCCGCTCTCCTGCAGCACGGCGAAGACTTCCTCGGCAAAATTCGGCCTTCTCAACTGGGCGGGAGACACGTTGACCGCAACAAATGTGCCTTCCGGCCATTTGCGGGCAGCCCTGCAGGCTTCGCGCAATACCCAGAAACCGAGAGCGTCGATGAGGCCGCCTTCCTCGGCGACTGGGATGAAGCTCGCAGGCGTCAACAATCCGCGCTGACTGTGACGCCAGCGCACCAGAGCCTCCGCGCCAGACGCCGTATATCCCGGCTCTGCACGATGTACCGTCTGGTAGTAGACCTCGAGCGATCCGTAGTCCGGCCTGTTCGCAAGCGGTTCGGATGGTGAACCGTCCGCGGAGGAGGCCGCACTTTTGGCCAGAACGTCCCGCAATTCGTTCTTGAGAATGTCGCGCGCATTCCTGCCGCCGTCCATGGATGGGGAATAGATGCGCCACTGGCCTCTCCCGCCCATCTTTGCCTCGTATAGCGCGACATCGGCGTAGCGCATGATGTCATCGGCATTCCGTCCGGCGTCCGGTACGACGGTCACGCCGATCGAGCCGCCGACCCGTGCGACGGCCTCGCCCCGCAAAAGCGGGAAGGGCTTGCCGAGTTCGGCAACGATCGCGTCGCATATTGCCGGCAAAACCTGATCATCATCCTTGATATCACGCAGAAGCAGGGCGAACTCGTCCCCTCCGAGCCGGGCAAGCGTGTCGCCCGGACGAAGCAGGGCGCGAATCCGTTCCGCAGCCATCCTGATGAGTTCATCGCCGGCGGCATGGCCGAACGTGTCGTTCACGGCCTTGAAGCGGTCGAGGTCGAGAAGTGCGACCGCCGAGCGCTCGGTCGAATTCTGCGTCTCGGCCAGGCACTCCTCAAACCGCATCGCGAACAAGGCGCGATTGGGAAGGTTGGTCAGCACATCATGCAAGGCGAGCTGCCTTGCGTGCAGCTCGCTTTTCTTCAACTCGCCGAGACTGCTTCGCAGGCGCACCAGCAGGACCGAGAACAGGATCGCGATCACCAGGGCGGCAATCGAAAGCGCCGGCATCAACCGGCCGATCACCCTCGAACCCGGAAGATCGGGCCGCCACACGATGAAGCCGATCGGCTCGCCGTTTGCCGTGGCGTCGATCTGGAAGGCAACTTCGTTTTCGTCTGCGTCGGCCGTGCGCGCGAAGCGCGCGCCGTTGAGGCCCTGTTGCCGGCTCAATTCGTCCAGCGCCGCACCGTCGATAAACCGCACGACGATCAGGAATTGCCGCATCGTCTGCCGTTGCCCCTCATCGGGTTCGTTGATGGCGACCACGCCGACGATCGTCGGCCGACCTTCCAGCCGCATCAGATTGGCGAGCGCTGGGTTGGAGCTGCCAGTGCTTGCAAGGCGGCTTTCCATTGAGGACGGTGTTCTCTCGTTGGAAACCGTGCCTTGTCTCAACCCAAGGCGGGCATCCTGAAGCAGCGGCAAAAACAGAGGCTTCATCCAGCGATAACGCTTTTCCGTTTGGGCGTCCGCCAGCATGAGCAACTGCGCCTTCTCGTCGACGACGAAGGCCTGATCGTAGCCGAAGGCGGACATTGCGGTCTGGCTGATCGCACTCCCGGCCGCCGCCGTCAGAACCGCGTCGAGGCTGGAGGAACCTCCGGCCGAACGGGCGGCGGGATAAACACGGGTGAGATAGCCGTTGCCGAACTGGCCGATGACATGCGCGACTTGATCGACCTGTTCGCGCAAGCGGGCATTGACAAGGTGGCGCTGTCGATCAAGGGCGGCAGCATCGCTCTCGGTTCCCGCCCACAGTGCCGACAGCACGACCAGTCCGATCGCTCCAAGCCCGCTGACGGCAATCAGAAACAGAATTCTCCCCGAAGCAATCCAGGACTGCTGAAACGTGTTGGAGCTGGAAGGAAGAACGATGTGCAAGCCTGGACCCCTGAACACCACGACACGGGCGCATTGGCCGAGGCTAACAAAGAAGCGTTCACGTAGAATTAAAAGCTGCGGCGCACTATGGGCGAGATCGATACGCCCCAAGGAGCTCCCGACGATGCGCATATCCATTCAGACTATCGTGCGCGGCGCGCTGATGACGGGCGCGGTGGGTGTCTTTCTGGCGATCTCGCCGCTCGAGGTGGCTGCGCAAGATCGCATGCCGATGAGAATTGCCGTCGAAGGTGCATTTCCGCCCTTCAATTATCTCGATGCGAATAACAAGCTGCAAGGCTTCGACATCGATATAGCCAATGCCCTCTGCGAGGTCGGCAAGTTCGAATGCGAATTCATCATCGAGAAGTGGGACGACATCATTCCCAATCTCGTTGCCGGGAAATACGACTCGATCATCTCATCCATGTCGATGAGCCTTGAGCGGCGTCAAAAGGTTGCCTTCACTGAAAAATACTACAACAGTCCGTCGGTATTTATTGCCCGGAAGGATTCCGCAATCAGCGATGTCAGCCCCGCCGCTCTCAGCGACAAAATTCTTGGCGTGACGTCGTCGACGGCGCAGGAATCCTATGCCAACCATCTTTATCCGGACATGAAAAAGACGGTGTTTCGGTCTTCGCCGGAATTATACAAAGGCCTGGCGGATGGGAGCGTGGACATTATTCTCGAGGATAAACTCGCCATCTACGACTGGATTGCGAACACGAAGGCGGGAAGCTGCTGCGAGTTCAAGGGGCCGGATCTGGTCGATATCACCTATTTTGGCGAAGGTGCCGGGATCGCGCTGCGCCTCGATGACAAGGAGCGCCTTGCGCGCCTGAACGAAGCGTTGAAGAGCATCAAGGCGGACGGGACCTACGACATGATCAACGCAAAATATTTTCCGTTCAGCATTCAGTAGTTCGTCACTCAAATTGTCATGTGACAAATGCGGAATGGCCGGTTTTCCGCCGGCCATCCCTGTCAGGTAAAGTTCCTCGGTCGCAATCGCTAGGCGGCTTTCGCGACCTCGCCGTGCGGATCGAGGACATATTTCGTCGCCGCGCCCTGGTCGAAGCTCTCATATCCACTGGCGGCATCGTCGAGCGGGATGACCTTGGCGTTGACGATATCCGCAATCGGCAGCCGGTCATGGAGGATCGCCTGCATGAGCTGGCGATTGTATTTGAGCACCGGGGTCTGGCCGGTGTGGAACGACTGCGCCTTGGCCCATCCGAGACCGAAACGCAGCGACAGATTGCCGTGTTTGGCGGCATTGTCGACGGCGCCCGGGTCTTCGGTGACATAGAGGCCGGGAATACCGATCGAACCTGCGGCGCGGGTAATCTCCATCATCTGGTTGAGCACGATCGCCGGCTGTTCGCCGCCCGAGTGGCCGCGGGCCTCGAAGCCGACCGCATCAATGGCGCTGTCCACCTCGTTGGTGCCGACGACCTGCGCGATCATATCGCCAAGACGGTCGCTCTTCGACAGGTCGATCGGCTCGAAGCCGACCTTGGCCGCATGCGCCAGACGATCCTTGTTGAAATCGCCGATCATCACGACAGCAGCGCCGAGAATGCGAGCCGAAGCTGCAGCCGCAAGGCCGACAGGGCCGGCGCCTGCCACATAGACGGTCGAGCCGACACCGACGCCTGCCCGCACGGCGCCATGGAAGCCGGTGGGCAGAATGTCGGAGAGCATGGTGAGATCGCGGATCTTCGCCATCGCCTTGTCCCGATCGGGGATTTTCAGCAGGTTGAAATCCGCATAGGGAATGGTGACGTAGCGTGCCTGCCCGCCGATCCAGCCGCCCATGTCGACATAACCGTAAGCACCGCCGGCGCGGGCCGGGTTCACCGTCAGGCAGACACCGGTGTCTTGAGACTTGCAGCAGCGGCAACGGCCGCAGGCGACATTGAACGGCACCGAGACGATATCGCCGACGTCGAGCATCTCGACGTCGATGCCTTTCTCGATGATTTCGCCGGTGATTTCATGACCGAGGACCAAGCCCGGCATCGCCGTCGTGCGGCCGCGGACCATGTGCTGGTCGGAGCCGCAGATATTGGTCGAGATCACCTTCAGGATCACACCGTGCTCGATGCGGCGGCCGTCGGGCGCTTCCAGCTTCGGGTCGTCGATGTCGCGAACTTCGACCTTGCCCGGCCGGAGATAGACGACGCCTCTATTCTTGCTCATGGATTCCTCCCACTTGTTTGAATGCCTCGATCTGCAACCGATGCAGCCGATGGCAACCTTCCCTCCGGCCTGCCTCCTCTGCAGCCCGGTCTACAACACAGGATACCGCCGCATCGGGCGATATTCGGATTTTGCAAAAACAGATTGGATGGAGAAGAGAAGTGAACGCCCGGGTTTTGCCTGTCGTTCTGCTCGCGATCGCCCGCCGCAATCCGTCGATTTGCTGTGCCAAGAGCTGGTTTCCGGCTCCAGAATCTCCTTTCGATCCGTCTCGATATCTCTCCGGATCTCTATCCGGCGATTTCCTTGAGGATTTCAGTTCTTCTACCGCTGCGGAACAGCGCCGGCGTCAGGCCGGTGTCCCAAGGTCCATTTCGCCAGTTTGCGAGATAGCGCTTTGAACACCACAAGCAAACCACGACTGACGGAAAACAGCGATCAAGAAAACGACATGGGCGCAACTCAAAGACGACAGTCGGCAAGGTCGCAATGGCTCGCTGCGTAGCGGAAATAATTGATCCCGCGAATACGGCGGTTTTTCGGATCGTCGGGGACGATTTGATATGGGAGACTTAGGCGCGATGTGGCCGCCGGCTGCGGTTGACGTCGATGGCCGTATGCCAGAGCACGGCGCCGAGGATGATCGCACCGCCGAAAAAGGTGGCGACGGGCGGCTGTTCGGAAAACAGCAGCCAGACCCAGAAGGGCGTGAGCACGATTTCCATCGTGCCGATCAGCGCCGCCTCCGCCGGCGGCATCCGCTTTGCCCCGGCAAGAAAGAGCACCAGCGCCAGGGAAAAATTGGTCGCGCCGAAGGCGGCAAGGACGATCCAGTTGTGCAGGTCGAGCGAGCCGACCGAACCGAACGGCGCGAAGAGAACGAGGGTCAGGAAAGCGCTGACCACGGTCGGCGGCAGGCTCGGCACCTGCGGACTGATGCGCGGAATGATGATGACGAGCGCGAAGGACGCCGTCATGCCGAGCGCCAGCAGATCGCCCCACCCCGTCCCGCCCCCGATCGACGAGGCGACGATGACCGCGACGCCGAGGAGCGAGACGCCGCCGGCAATCAGCGTCCGCCTGGCGACCCTCTCCTTGAGGATGAGCCAGCCGAGCAGTGCCGCGATGAAGGGCGCGGTCGCATAGATCATCGTCACATTGGCGACGGTGGTCATGTAAAGCGACCCGATGAAGCATCCCTGACTGAAGGTCTGGCATGCGATCATCGCAAGTCCGGACGGATGGAAGACGGAACGCCATTGCTGCCGTGAAATACCCCCCTCGAGGAAAAGGCAGGGGATCAGCAGGAACAGGCCGCCGAACAACGACCGCCAGGCGATCGCCGTCCATACGTCAGTGGTGAGCAGCCGCGAATAGACGCCGCTCGCGCTCCAGGCAAGCGTCGCGGCAATGATGAGAAGCACACCCTTCTCGTGCTCGCTGCCTGCGAGGTGTCTGGCCGGATTTTCAAGGGTCACGCGGATATTCTCAAAGAAGGAAGTCGAACGCGGCTCTTTTCTGCCTCAAGAATTGACATTAGACAAACGAATAGTAGAGATAGCTATCATCGATTTTTTCTATGGCTATTCCCATGCACGAGCCGATTGAGAGCGACCTGCTGAGGACCTTTCTTGTCGTCGCCGAGACCTCGAATTTCTCCGCGGCTGCCCAGCGCATCGGGCGGACGCAGTCGGCTGTCAGCACCCAGATCAAGAGGCTCGAGCAGACGATCGGCGAAGCTCTGTTCGAGCGCGGCGCCCGCGGTGTGCTGCTTACACGCCAGGGCATACAACTAGTGCCCTATGCCCGCCGGATCATCGACCTCCTAAGCGAGGCCGCCGCGACGATCCGCAGCAAACCGCTGGATGGGCCGGTGCGCATCGGAATTCCCGAGGAATACAGCCAGACGGTGCTGCCGGCGGCCCTTGCGGCTTTCGCCGTACGCCATCCGGCCGTCGAGGTCACGGTGTCCTGTGACTATACCGTCCGCAACCTCGCCGCCCTCGAGCGGGACGAACTCGATCTGGCCGTGGTCTTCGACTGGAGCGACCAGACGAAAGGCGAGGTCCTCTGTATCGACCCGACCGTCTGGGTCACATCCATGGTTCACCGGCTGCACGATATCGATCCCCTGCCGATTGCGACCTATCGTAACTCCACCTGGTCGCGCGATTATGCGCTCCGGTCGCTGGAGCAGATCGGCCGCCATTACCGGATCGCCTTCATCGCCGATACCGGCTCGGGGCTGAAGAATGCCGTGACCGCGGGCCTTGCCGTCACCACGCTGTGTCGCAGCAACATTCCGCCCGGCTGCCGCGAGTTGACTGCCGAAGACGGCTTCCCACCGGTCGATTCCTCGAAAGTCGTGCTCCGGCGCAATCCCTACCGATCCAGTGAGGCAGTTCGCGAACTCGCGGATATGTTACGAGACGCCTTCCAGCCTACGTCGGTGTGATGCGGCGGCGCAGACGGCGCCGGGTCTCGGACGGGCTTTCTGAAAAACTCGCGCGGTAGCTTCTCGCAAATGCCGAGGCCGAGTTGAAGCCGGTCGCCGCCGCGATGTCGGCGAAGGAGGCGGTCGTCTCGATCACCTTGCGGCGCGCCGCGTTCAGGCGCAGCGCGAGATAATGCACATGCGGCGGCGCGCCGATGTTCTGCTGGAAGAGATCCTGCAGATGCCGGGCGCTGATGCCCACCCTGCGGGCGAGCCGCGTGAGAATCAGAGGCTGCTCGATATGCTCCTCCATGAGCTTTACTGCCTGCGCCACGCGGGGATCGTGCATGCGCAATCCCGCCGAGGCTGCCGAAAGCGGCTCATCGGCATGGAAGGACGGCTGCTCGTAGCGAAACAGCCGGCTGACTTCGAGCGCCAGCGAATAACCCTGCCGCTGCCGGATCACCTCCAGCATCAGGTCGACGGTCGGAAGCGAACCTGAGGTCGTCAGCCGCTTGCCGTCGATGACAAAGCGATCCTTGACCGCTCGCACTTGCGGATAGGCCAGCGCAAAATCCTCGTAGTCCTCCCAATGAACGGTCGCCGGCAGTCCGTCGAGCAGGCTTGCTTCCGCCAGCAGCCATGTGCCGGATTCGATGCCGGCAATCACCGTACGGTAGCGGGCAGCCTGGGAGAGCTGCATCTTCAGCGCCGGCGTAGCACTTCGGCGCCAGTTGTAGCTGGCAAGCACGAAAAGCGGCGTATCCTCGGTCGTCGCCTTGAAAGCGCCTTGGGCGGGCACGGCAATATCGCTGGTGGTCGGGACCGGTGCTCCATCCGGCGTCAGCAGCCGCCAGCGATAGAGCTCGCTGCCGGAAATGCGGTTGGCGCCGCGCAGCGGCTCGATGACCGAGGCGATCAGGATCAAATTCGCGTCCGGCAGGACGAGAAGGTCAATGTCGAGCCGTTCCGTCGATCGCTGCAGCAAGGTCGCCTCCGTCGAGTTCCGATAATGTATCGATTACTTCCGAAAGTGCAACGCATCGCCATCCATCCTGTCGCGTAATGCTGACAAGACGAGGGAGAACAAGAACATGCCTCTTGCGATGAACCGCGATGTTTTCATCACCTGTGCCGTCACCGGCGCCGGCGATACGGTTTCCAAATCCAGCCACGTGCCGATCACGCCCAAGCAGATCGCCGAGTCCGCCATCGACGCGGCAAAGGCCGGGGCTGCGGTGGTCCACTGCCATGTCCGGGATCCGGACACGGGTGCCGCCAGCCGCCGCAACGACCTCTACAGGGAAGTCACCGACCGCATCCGCTCGGCCGATATCGACGTCGTGCTCAATCTCACCGCCGGCATGGGCGGGGACCTGATCTTCGGCGATGTCGAAAGCCCCCTTCCCCTCAATCCGAAGGGCACCGATATGGCCGGCGCCACCGAGCGCGTCAGCCATGTCGCCGAATGCCTGCCTGAGATCTGCACGCTCGACTGCGGCACGATGAACTTCAACCTCGGCGACTATGTCATGACCAACACGCCGGCCATGCTGCGGGCGATGGCGAAGAAGATGACCGATCTCGGCGTGCGGCCCGAGATTGAAGCCTTCGACACCGGCCATCTCTGGTTTGCCAAGCAGCTTGCCGAGGAAGGCCTGATCGAAGATCCGGTGCTGATCCAGCTCTGCATGGGCATTCCCTGGGGCGCGCCGGACGATCTCAATACCTTTATGGCGATGGTCAACAACGTTCCGCAGAGTTGGACCTTCTCAGCCTTTTCGATCGGCCGTAACGCCATGGCCTATCCGGCGGCCGCGGTTCTCGCCGGCGGCAACGTGCGCGTCGGCCTGGAGGACAACCTTTTCGTCGGCAAGGGCCAGCTCGCCACCAATGCGCAGCTCGTGGAAAAGGCGGTGCAGGTGGTCGAAGGCATGGGTGCCCGGATCATCGGTCCGGAAGACGTTCGCAAGAAACTCAAACTGACGAAGCGCTGAGGACGGCATGACACGGATCAACAAGGCGGCCTGTATCGGCGGCGGCGTCATCGGCGGCGGATGGATCGCGCGTTTCCTGCTGGCCGGCATCGACGTCGATGTGTTCGACCCGCATCCGGAGGCGAACCGCATCGTCGGCGAGGTGCTCGCCAACGCCGAAAAAGCCTATGCCATGCTGACCGGCGCGCCCCTGCCGCCGCGCGGCAGGCTGACCTTCTGCACGACGCTCGCGGAAGCCGTCGCTGGCGCCGACTGGATTCAGGAAAGCGTGCCGGAACGGCTCGACCTCAAGCGCGGAGTCCTGACCGAGATCGATGCCGCGGCGCGCCCGGACGCCCTGATCGGCTCTTCCACTTCGGGCCTGCTGCCGTCCGATCTGCAGCGCGACATGAAGCATCCCGAGCGCCTCTTCGTCGCCCATCCCTATAACCCCGTCTATCTCTTGCCGCTCGTCGAAATCGTCGGCGGTGAAAAGACCTCGGCGGCGACCATCCAGGCGGCGATGGAAAGACTGGCGCCGATCGGCATGAAGGGCGTCCACATCGCCAAGGAGATCGAGGCCTTCGTCGGCGACCGGCTGCTCGAAGCTCTGTGGCGCGAGGCTCTGTGGCTGATCCATGACGATATCTGCACCGTCGAGACGCTCGATGACGTCATCCGCTACTCTTTCGGCCTGCGTTGGGCGCAGATGGGCCTGTTCCAGACCTACCGCATCGCCGGCGGCGAGGCCGGCATGCGCCACTTCCTCGCCCAGTTCGGTCCCTGCCTCGCCTGGCCCTGGACCAAGCTCACCGATGTCGTCGATCTCGACGATGCGCTGATCGAAAAGATCGGCCGGCAATCCGACGAACAGGCGGCCGGCGTGTCGATCCGCGAGCTTGAACGCATCCGTGACGAAAACCTCGTCGGCATCCTGCAGGCCCTCAAGGGCGGCGATGGCGGCAAGGGCTGGGGCGCCGGCAAGCTCTTGAAGGACTTCGAGCAATCGCTCTGGGCACAAGGCGGCGGGACGACTGCGTCTGTCGACCCGTCGAAACCGCTGAGGCTCGTCGAGACGAAAGTCAGCCCTGCCTGGGTCGACTATAACGGCCATATGACCGAACACCGCTACCTTCAGGTTTTCGGCGATACCTCGGATGCGCTGCTGCGCCTCATCGGCGTCGATGTCGCCTATGTTGAGGCGGGGCACAGCTACTATACGGTGGAAACCCACATCCGCCATCTCGGCGAGGCAAAGCTCGGCCAGACGATCCATTCGACCTGCCGGGTCCTCTCCGTCGACGACAAGCGGCTGCATGTCTTCCATACGTTGCACGATACGGCGACGGGCGAGGCCATTGCCACCGCCGAGCACATGTTGCTGCATGTCGACAGCAAGGCCGGCAAGGCCACGCCGGCGCCGGCCGTCATTCTCGACAAGGTCAAGGCGATCGCCGAAGCGCAGGCGAATTTGGCCGCGCCTGAAGGCGTCGGCCGTCACGTCGGCCAGAAACGGTAGGAGGATCGGCATGGATTTCGGATTGAGCGAAGAACAGGAAATGATCGTCGAGACGGTCCGCGCCTTCGTCGAGACCGAAATTTATCCGCACGAAAACGAGGTCGAGCGCACAGGCATCGTCCCGCCGGAGCTCGGAGACGAGATCCGGCGCAAATGCATCGATCTCGGCTTCTACGCCTGCAATTTCCCGGAGGAGGTCGGCGGCGCCGGCCTCGATCACGTCACCTTCACGCTGGTCGAGCGGGAGCTCGGGCGCGGTTCCCTCGGGCTGACGGTTTTCTTCGGCCGGCCCTCCGGCATCCTGATGGCCTGCGAGGGCGAGCAGCGAGAGCGCTACCTCCTGCCCGCCGTGCGCGGCGAGAAGATCGACGCGCTTGCGATCACCGAACCGGACGCCGGTTCCGATATGCGCGGGATGAAATGCGCCGCCCGCCGCGACGGCGGCGACTTCGTCCTCAATGGCACGAAACACTTTATTTCGCATGCCGATGTCGCCGATTTCGTCATTGTCTTTGCCGCGACGGGTGAGGAAGAAACGCCGAAAGGCATCAAGAAGAAGATCACCGCCTTCCTGGTGGATCGCGGCACGCCGGGCTTCGAAATCCGCAAGGGCTATGATTCCGTTTCGCATCGTGGCTACCACAACTCGACGCTCAGCTTCGAAGATTGCCGGATACCCGAAGCCCAGGTGCTGGGCGAGGTGCATCGCGGCTTCGACATAGCCAATCAATGGCTCTACGGCACGCGGCTGACGGTTGCCGCCACCTGCGTCGGCCGGGCACGGCGCGTCTTCGACATGACGCTGCCCTATGCCGCCGAGCGCAAGCAGTTCGGCAAGCCGATCGGCGCCAATCAGGGGGTGTCGTTCAAGCTCGCCGATATGATCACCGAGATCGACGCAGCCGATTGGCTGACACTTGCCGCCGCCTGGCGGCTTGATGCCGGGCTGCCTGCAGACCGGCAGATCGCCTCGGCCAAGCTTTACTCCTCGGAAATGCTCGCCCGGGTCACCGATGAGGCGATCCAGATCTTCGGCGGCATGGGCCTGATGGACGACCTGCCGCTCGCCCGCTTCTGGCGCGATGCGCGCGTCGAGCGCATCTGGGATGGCACCTCCGAAATCCAGCGGCATATCATCAGCCGCGACCTGCTTAGACCTTTGGGAGCGTGAGCCGATGACATCTCGCCCGCTCGACCGCCTGCTCAGACCGCAAACGATCGCCGTCTTCGGTGGCCGCGAGGCGCGCAGGGTGATCGAGCAGTGTGATCGTATGGGTTTTGCCGGCGAGATCTGGCCTGTCCATCCGAAGCTCGACGAGGTGCTCGGACGGCGCTGCTATCGCTCGGTCTCGGATCTGCCGTCAGCGCCGGATGCCGCCTTCGTCGGCGTCAACAGGACGCTGACCGTCGAGATCGTCCGCAGCCTTTCTGAAGCCGGTGCCGGCGGGGCGGTCTGTTATGCATCGGGTTTCAGCGAGGCGACGGGTGAACTTGAGGATGGCGCCGAGCTGCAGCGGGCCCTGCTGGAGGCAGCGGGCGATATGCCGATCCTCGGGCCGAATTGCTACGGGCTGATCAACGGTCTGGACGGCGCGCTGCTCTGGCCCGATCAGCATGGCATGCAGCGCATCGAACGTGGCGTCGCGATTCTCACGCAGTCCTCCAATATCGCCATCAACCTGACCATGCAGACCCGTGGGCTGCCGATCGCCTATGTGGTCACGGCCGGCAACCAGGCGCAGACATCGCTTGCCGATGTCGCCTGCGCATTGATCGACGACCCACGCGTTACAGCGGTCGGCCTTCATGTCGAAGGCTTCGGCGATCTCGCTGCTCTCGAACGCCTGGCCGCCATCGCCCGGTGGTCGAGGAAGCCGGTCGTCGTGCTGAAGGTCGGCAGATCGGAACAGGCAAAACGTGCGGCCGTATCACACACCGCCTCGCTTGCCGGCAGCGATGCCGTCGCCGATGCCGTACTGGCCCGTCTCGGCCTTGGCCGTGTCCAGACCTTGCCGGCACTGCTCGAAACCCTGAAGCTGCTGCATGTCGCCGGCCCGCTTGCAAGCCATTCGATCTCGTCGATGAGCTGCTCGGGGGGCGAAGCCTCGCTGATGGCGGATGCCGCCGTCGGTCGCAAGGTGGAATTCCCGGCGCTGCAGCCGCAACAGCTACCGCGTCTGCGGCGGGTGCTGGGCGAGATGGTGACGCTTTCCAATCCGCTCGACTACCACACCTTCGTCTGGGGCGATCTCGCACGCCAGACCGAAGCCTTCGGCGCCATGTTCGAAGGCGGCTATGCCCTCAATCTCGTCGTGCTCGACTTCCCGCGTGGCGACCGCTGCGATGCCTCCGAATGGGCGATGACGGCGGATGCGGTCATTGCGGCCGCCGCCGCAACCGGTGCGCTGGCCGGCGTGCTGGCGACCCTTCCGGAAAACATGCCCGAGCCGATCGCAGATCGGCTGATGGCGAATGGCATCGTCGCCTTCTGCGGCATCGACGAAACCATCATTGCAGCGGAAGTCGCCGCCGGCATCGGCCAAGCCTGGAAAGCGCCGCCTCCCTTGCCGCTGCTCGACGTGCCGTCCATGGGCGGCGAGATCGAGACGCTGACGGAAGCCGATGCAAAGACGGAACTTGCTGCCTGCGGCCTCCCTGTTCCTCGGGGGCTGCAGGCTTTTTCGTCCCGGGAAGCTGCCGAGCAGGCCGAGCGGCTCGGTTTCCCCGTCGTGCTGAAAGCTCTCGGCATTGCCCACAAGACCGAGGCCGGCGCTGTCGCACTCAACCTTAGGAATAGTGAGGCAGTGTCGGATGCGGCGGCGGCCATGCCGCCGAATTCAGGTTATCTCGTCGAGAAGATGATCAATCCGCCGGTTGCCGAGCTCATTGTCGGCGCCATCCGCGACCCCGTCTTCGGATTGTCACTTACGCTTGGAGCGGGCGGAATCTTCGTTGAATTGCTTGAAGATTCTATCCTTTTGCCGCTTCCGGCGACAAAAACCGACATTCACGCGGCGATTTCACGGCTTAAACTTGCAAAATTGATCTATGGCTATCGCGGGAGACCAAAAGGCGACCTCGAGGCCGTCGTCGATGCTGTCTCAGCAGCGGCAGATTATGTCGTAATGAACGCGGCACGCCTGGAGGAACTGGACATTAATCCGTTGATGGTTCTTCCCGAAGGGGACGGCGTTGTCGCAGTCGATGCCCTGATACGGCGGAGGAGGTAGCATAGGTTGAGCGATCCCATTCGCACACGACAGGACGGCGGAGTCCTCGAAGTCGTCATCGACCGGCCGAAGGCGAACGCCATCGACCTTTCGACCAGCCGTGCCCTGGGCTTGATCTTCCGGGATTTCCGCGACGATCCGGCATTGCGTGTCGCCATCGTCTCGGGTGCCGGCGAGAAGTTTTTCTGTGCCGGATGGGATCTCAAGGCGGCGGCATCAGGCGATGCAGTCGACGGGGATTACGGTGTCGGCGGCTTCGGTGGGCTGCAGGAACTGCGCGACCTCAACAAGCCGGTCATTTGTGCGGTCAACGGCATCTGTTGCGGCGGCGGACTGGAGATCGCGCTTTCTGCCGACCTGATCATCGCCGCCGAGCATGCGACCTTCGCTCTGCCGGAAATCCGCTCGGGCACGGTTGCCGATGCGGCTTCGATCAAGCTGCCGAAGCGCATCCCCTACCACATCGCCATGGACATGCTTTTGACGGGGCGCTGGCTCGACGTCCACGAGGCGCATCGCTGGGGTTTCGTCAACGAGGTCCTGCCGGCCGACAGACTGATGGAGAGAGCATGGGAGCTTGCCCGGCTGCTCGAAAGCGGGCCGCCGCTCGTCTATGCCGCCATCAAGGAAATCGTGCGCGAAGCGGAGGGTTCGACATTCCAGACTGCCATGAACAAGGTCACCAAGCGGCAGTTTGCGACGGTCGACAAACTCTATTCGAGCGAGGACCAATTGGAAGGCGCGCGGGCCTTCGCCGAGAAGCGAAGCCCCATTTGGAAAGGAAAATGACCAGGCGGCAGCAACCGCACTATTTTCCCGCATGATGCGGGCGACGGAGGTGGAGAGGAAACCGCCTGCGGATCTGCCCGGAAGTTCTGTCAACGCACCATAAAGAAGGAACTGGGGAATGAACGACTACACCAAATATCTCGCAAGCCGTGTCACCGCCGGCGGGCTCAGCCGCCGCGAATTCATGGGACGCGCCATGGCGGCGGGCATCACACTTGCCGTCGCCGACAAGCTCTTCACCGAAAGTGCACAAGCCGCCGAACCGAAACGCGGTGGCCACTTGAAGCTCGGCCTCGAAGGAGGTGCCGCCACCGATTCGAAGGATCCGGCAAAGTTCCTGTCGCAGGTCATGTTCTGTATCGGCCGCTGCTGGGGCGACATGCTGGTCGAGTCCGACCCGCTGACGGGTGCCGCCGTGCCCTCGCTTGCCGAATCCTGGGAGCCCTCGAAGGACGCTGTCACCTGGACCTTCAAGATCCGCAAGGGCGTCAAGTTCCACGATGGCAAGGAACTGACGATCGACGACGTCGTTGCGACGCTGAAGCGCCACACCGACGCAAAGTCGGAATCCGGTGCGCTCGGTGTTCTCGGCTCGATCAAGGAGATCAAGGCCGACGGCGGCAATCTCGTGCTGACGCTCAGCGAAGGCAATGCCGACATGCCGCTTCTGCTGTCGGACTACCACCTGGTCATCCAGCCGAACGGCGGCGTCGACGATCCGCTGGCCTCGATCGGCACCGGCCCCTACAAGATGACGAGCTTCGAGCCCGGCGTCCGCGCCACCTTCGAAAGGAACAAGGACGACTGGCGCACCGACCGGGGCTATGTCGATTCGATCGAAATCATCGGCATGAACGATGCCACTGCCCGCATCGCGGCGCTTTCGTCCGGTCAGGTGCACTACATCAACCGCGTCGACCCGAAGACCGTCAACCTGCTGAAGCGTGCGCCGAATGTCGAGATCCTCTCGACCGCCGGCCGTGGGCACTACGTCTTCATCATGCATTGCGACAAGGCGCCATTCGATAATAACGACCTGCGCCTGGCTCTCAAATACGCCATGGACCGCGAGACCATGGTGCAGAAGATCCTCGGCGGCTACGGCAAGGTCGGCAACGACTTCCCGATCAACAGCACCTATGCGCTGTTCCCCGAGGGCATCGAGCAGCGCGTTTACGATCCCGACAAGGCCGCCTTCCACTACAAGAAGTCCGGCCATAGCGGCTCGGTCCTCCTGCGCACCTCCGAAGTCGCCTTCCCCGGCGCCGTCGACGCGGCCGTCCTCTATCAGGAAAGCTGCAAGAAGGCCGGCATCGAGATCGAGGTCAAGCGCGAGCCGGGCGACGGCTACTGGACCAACGTCTGGAACGTTCAGCCCTTCTCGACCTCCTATTGGGGTGGCCGTCCGACGCAGGACCAGATGTATTCCACCGCCTATCTCTCGACGGCGGATTGGAACGACACCAAGTTCAAGCGTCCTGACTTCGACAAGCTGCTGCTGCAGGCCCGCTCCGAATTGGACGAAGCCAAGCGCAAGGACATGTACCGCACCATGGCGATGATGGTGCGCGACGAGGGCGGGGTGATCCTGCCGATGTTCAACGATTTCGTGAACGCCTCCACCAAGCAGGTGAAGGGTTATGTCCACGACATCGGCAACGACATGTCGAACGGCTACGTCGCAACCCGCGTCTGGCTGGACGCCTGAGGATAAAGGGGCGTTTGCCCCCTCCGATCTCCAACGAAGCCGGGACCGTGGGATGAAACCCGCGGTCCTCCCGCCGTTTTAGCGCGAGGTCCTCGCCATGACCAATCCTGCCCCCAGCATCTTGCCCGGCCTCGGGTTGCGGCAGCGTTTTCCGCTGCTGGCCCTCATCCTCGAGCGCTTCGTGCTCAGTCTCGTCCTGCTTTTTGCCGTTTCCATCCTGATCTTCGGCGGCCTGGAAGCCCTGCCCGGCGATTTTGCCACCACCTATCTCGGCCAGTCGGCGACGCCGCAGGCGGTTGCCAATATTCGTCAGGATCTCGGGCTGAACCGTCCGGTCACGACGCGCTACGTCGAGTGGCTCGGCAATGCCGTCCAGGGAGACTTCGGCACCTCCTGGGCCAGCAAGAATTCGGTGAGCGAGCAGATCGGCAAACGCCTTGGCAATTCGCTTTTCCTGGCGGGTTTCGCAGCGGTGATCTCGGTGCCGCTCGCCGTCGGCCTTGGCATGCTGTCGGTGCATTTCCGCAATCGGCTACCGGATAAGATCATCAACGTGATCTCGCTTGCGGCGATCTCGCTGCCGGAATTCTTCATCGGCTACCTGCTGATCCTCTTCTTCGCGGTGAACCTTGGCATGGCGACCTTCCCGGCGACGGTCTATGACAGCATGGGTTTCGGCGAGCGGTTGAAGGCGATCGCGCTGCCGACGGCGACGCTCGTGCTCGTCGTGCTTGCGCACATGATGCGCATGACGCGGGCGGCGATCCTCTCCGTCATGTCGTCGGCCTATATGGAGACGGCAGAGCTGAAGGGCCTCAGCGCCTTCCGCGCGATCGTCAAGCACGCCGCTCCCAATGCGCTCGCCCCGATCATCAATGTCATCGCGCTGAACCTTGCCTATCTCGTGGTCGGCGTCGTCGTTGTCGAAGTGGTCTTCGTCTATCCCGGCATGGGGCAATATATGGTCGATGCGGTCACCGTGCGCGATATGCCCGTCGTGCAGGCCTGCGGCCTGATCTTCGCGGCCGTCTACATCTTCCTCAACATGACGGCCGATATCCTTGCGATTATCGCCAATCCCCGGCTGAGGCATCCGCGATGAGATTGAGAGACATCCCCATCACCGCCTGGATCGGCATGGCCGGTATCGCCATCGCCTTCATCTTCGCTATCTTTGCACCCTGGCTCGCCCCCTATGGCGAGACGCAGGTCGTCGGCGACGTCTGGCAGCTGCCGGATAATCAATATATCTTCGGCCTCGACAATCTAGGCCGCGATATCCTCTCGCGCCTGATCTACGGCGCGCGCACGACGCTGCTGGTCTCGTCCGCCGCCACCGTCATCTCCTTCTCGCTCGGCATTATCCTGAGCTTCACCGCTGCCGTCTCGCGCGGCATCATCGACACGGTGTTTTCCCGCTTCAACGATCTGATGATGTCGATCCCGACGCTGATCTTCGCGCTGGTCGTTCTGGCGGTCCTGCCGCAAAATATCGTCGTGCTGATCCTTGTCATGGCGATCCTCGATTCCACCCGCGTCTACCGTCTCGGCCGCGCTGTGGCGCTCGATGTCGCGGTGATGGAATTCGTCGAGGCGGCCAAGCTGCGCGGCGAAGGCAAGCTCTGGATCATCTTCCGCGAAATCCTGCCAAACACGCTGTCGCCGCTGCTGGCCGAGTTCGGGCTGCGCTTCGCCTTCTCGATCCTGTTCCTCTCGACGCTTTCCTTCCTCGGCCTCGGCATTCAGCCGCCGGCGGCCGATTGGGGCGGCATGGTCAAGGACAACAAGGACGGCATCATCTTCGGCATATCGGCAGCATTGGTGCCGGGCACGGCGATCGCCGTGCTTGCCGTCTGTGTCAACCTCGTCGTCGACTGGCTCCTGAAACGCACATCCAGCCTCAAGGGAGGGCGCGGCGATGCCTGAGCTTCTTTCCGTTCGCAATCTGAAGATCGAAGCAACCAGCTACCCGCCGGGCGAACCGCCCAGGCGGGTGACGATCGTCGACGGCGTTTCCTTCGATCTGCAAAAGGGCAAGGTTCTCGGCCTCATCGGGGAATCGGGCGCCGGCAAGTCGACGATCGGCCTTTCCGCACTCGCCTATGGCCGGGGTGGAGCCGAAATCACCGGCGGCGAGGTCTTGCTCGACGGTGCCAATATCCTGGCGCTCGGCAAGAACGGCATCCGTCAAATCCGCGGCGCGCGGGTCTGCTATGTGGCGCAGTCTGCGGCCGCTGCCTTCAATCCCGCCCATCGACTCGGCGATCAGGTGATCGAAGCCTCTGTCAAGCATGGTTTGATGACGAAGGACGAGGCGCGCAAGCGTGCGCTTTATCTGTTCGGGGTTCTCGGCCTGCCCAATCCCCAAACCTTCGGCGAGCGCTTTCCCCATCAGGTCTCCGGCGGCCAGTTGCAGCGGGCGATGACGGCGATGGCGCTCTGCTCCAACCCCGAACTGATCGTCTTCGACGAGCCGACCACGGCGCTCGACGTCACCACGCAGATCGACGTGCTGGCGGCGATCAAGCATGCGATCGAGGAAACGCATACCGCCGCCCTCTACATCACCCACGATCTCGCCGTCGTCGCCCAGATCTCGGACGACATCATGGTTCTGCGCTATGGCAAGCAAGTGGAATATGGCAGCGTCGAGCAGATCATCGAGGCACCGCGGGAGGATTATACGCGCGCCCTCGTCAATGTCAGACAGGCCTATCGCGAGGAAGCCGCCGATCAGTCCACGGCACTCCTTAAGGTGGAAAATGTCAGCGCCGAATATTCCAACGGCTTCAAGGTGCTGCACGATGTCTCGCTGCACGTGCCGAAGGGCCAGACACTCGCGGTCGTCGGCGAGTCCGGCTCGGGCAAGTCGACCCTGGCGCGCGTCATCACCGGCCTGTTGCCGCCGAGCAGCGGACGCATCGTCTTTGACGGCAAACCGCTGATGCCAGGCCTCAAGAGCCGGCCGAACGACGACCTGAGGCGCATCCAGCTGATCTACCAGATGGCCGATACGGCGATGAACCCGCGGCAGACGGTCCGCGACATCATCGGCCGGCCGCTGACCTTCTATTATGGCCTCAGAGGTGCCGAGAAGACCGCCCGGGTCAAGGAACTGCTCGACCAGATCGAAATGGGCAAGGGCTTCGTCGATCGCTACCCCGCCGAACTCTCCGGCGGCCAGAAGCAACGCGTGGCGATCGCCAGAGCGCTGGCCGCCAAGCCCGAACTCATCCTCTGCGACGAGCCGACCTCGGCGCTCGATCCGCTGGTGGCGGACGGTATCCTCAAGCTGCTCCTGCGCCTGCAGGAAGAAGAGCAGTTGTCCTATGTCTTCATCACCCACGATATCGCGATCGTCCGGGCGATCGCCGACAGCGTGGCGGTGATGCATCGCGGCAAGCTGGTGCGGTTCGGCCCGAAATCGACGGCGCTGTCGCCGCCCTTTGACGATTACACCGATCTGCTGTTGAAATCCGTACCGGAAATGGAAATCGGCTGGCTGGAACGGGTGCTCGCCACGCGTCGCATGGAGAGCGCCGGTAACTGAGTTGACTAGGTGACTTGACGAGGGGCGGAACCCTCGTCGCATGCAATGTGCATCAAGGAATGAGCATGACCTCGCGCGGCTTTACCACCATCGAGAATGAATGGATCATGCTGAAGGATGGGACGCGGCTTGCCGCGCGCATCTGGATGCCGGACGGCGCGGACGAAGATCCCGTTCCCGCCGTCTTCGAATTCCTGCCCTACCGCAAGCGGGACGGAACCTGCCTCAGGGACGAGTCGACCTACCCGGTCTTTGCTGCGGCCGGTATTGCTGGCGTGCGCGTCGATATCCGCGGCTCCGGCGAATCCGATGGTGTCATCGATGGCGAATATACAGAATGCGAGCTTGCCAATGCCTGCGAGCTGATTGCCTGGATTGCCGCGCAGCCATGGTCGAACGGCGCGGTCGGCATGATGGGCATCTCCTGGGGCGGCTTCAACAGCCTGCAGGTCGCGGCATTGCGTCCGCCGGCGCTGAAGGCCGTCATATCGATCGCCTCGACCGTCGACCGCTACAATGACGACATCCATTACAAGAACGGTTGCCATCTCTCCGCCCAGCTCTCATGGGCGGCGACGATGCTCGGCTACCAGTCGCGCCCGCCCGATCCGGCACTGGTCGGCGAGCGCTGGAAGCAGATGTGGCTGGAACGCCTGGCAGGCGAACCCTTCTTCATGGAGGCGTGGCTGGCCCACCAGCGGCGCGACGATTTCTGGCGTCACGGCTCGATCTCAGAGGATTTTTCGAGCGTGGAGATTCCGGCACTTGTCATCGCCGGCTGGGCGGACGGCTACCGCAATACGCCTCTGATGGCGATTGAAGGTTTGGGCCGCAAAGCGAAGGCGCTGATCGGGCCGTGGGTGCACAAATATCCGCATTTCGCCTGGCCGAAGCCGCGCACGGATTTCCACGGCGAGGCGATTGGCTGGTGGAACAAATGGCTGCGCGGCGACGATAACGGGATCGACGGGCTGCCGCAGGCCCGCGCCTATATTCTCGATGCCATCCGCCCTGCCCCGCGACGTGACAGCGATCCGGGTTTCTGGGTTGCCAAGGACGTCTGGTCGCCGCCGCGGATGCAGTGTTTTTATGTCGAGCAATTCGGCAAGCTGACGGAAGGCATGCCGATCCCGCACGCGCCCGAGCATCCCGTCTATCTCCGCTCTCCGCTCGACACCGGGACGGCATCCGGCGAATATTTTACGCTGAAACCCGACGCCGAAATGGCGATCGATCAGCGTTCGGACGATGCCGGCTCGCTGGTCTTCGATACGATGCCGCTTGCCGGCGATTGCGACTATCTCGGCCGGCCCGTGCTGACGCTTGCACTGCGCTCCCGGGCGACGGGCGGAAATCTCTGCGCCCGGCTCGTCGATGTCCATCCGGATGGCACGGCGACGCGTGTCGCCTTCGGCGTCGTCAACCTCACCCACCGCGACGGCAATGCAGATCCCAAGCCGCTGGTGCCAGGCGAAAGGGTGTCGATCCGGCTCGTGCTCGATGCCTGCGGTTATCGCTTCCGCAAGGGACATCGCATCCGCCTTTCGCTTTCCACCGCCTATTGGCCGATGATCCTGCCGCCGCCTGGTGACGAGGGCATCGAGGTCGACATCGCGGCACTCGGTCTGGGGTTGCCGATGCTCGGCGAGCATCAGAGGATCGACATCAAGGAACCGGCCAATCCCGATCCGCTGCCGAAATACATCGAGCACGCGGCGGCCGCGACGAAGCGGCAGGTCGTCCGCGATCTCTCGGCCAACCGGACGGAGTATCACATCCACGAGGATACCGGGCTCACCGAACACCCGGGGACAGGTCTCTCGACCCGGCAACTGCGGGAGGAAGTCTGGTCGATTTCACCCGATAATCCCCAGTCGATGACCGGGATGTCGACCTGGACCTGCGACATGCGCCGCCCCGGCTGGTTCGTCCGCACGGTCGCGACCGCGCATATTGCCTGCACCCGGACCGAGTGGATCATCAGCGCCGTCGTCACCGCGTTCGAGGACGACGTACAGGTCTTCGAAAAGGTCTTTGCGGAAAAGCGGATCGCGCGTGACCTGATGTGATCGTCAGGTCTGCGCAAAACGCCTTGTGGCCTCGCAGACGGCACGGAAGCCGTCGCGGGCGCCATCGCTCATGTGGCGGGCGCGCAGCCATGCATGCACCATCTGCGGCTCCTCCCGGAACCAGACGTCGACGCCCTCTTCGGTGAGCCGGGCGGCATAGTGCCGGCCGTCGTCCCGAAGCGGATCGAAATGCGCGACCGTGATGAAGGCCGGCGGCAGCCCTGCAAGCGAAGCTGCCTGCAGCGGCTCGGCGATCTCATTGCCTGCCGGCGCCTGCAGGATCTCGCGGTAATAGGCGACATCCGCCGTCGTCAGGCCGGGGGCTGCGGCCATTTCGATATAGGAGCCTGCGGCAAGATCGCCACCGAGCGCCGGGTAGATCAGGACCTGGCCGACGACACCGGACAGGCCCTCGTCGCGCGCCCGCAATGCAAGACCGGCGGCAAGATTGGCGCCGGCGCTGTCCCCGATCAGCACGACCTTGCTGTTGGCGGACAGCAGATGCTTCAACACTGCAAAGCCGTCATCCGTCTGTGCCGGCCAGCGATACTCAGGCGCCAGCCGGTAATCGACGGAAACGAGTTCCGCTCCGGCGAAATCGGCGATCTCGGCGCAGATGGCATGATGGCTTTCGAGCGAACCGACGACGAAGCCGCCGCCATGAAGATAGAGTAGAATGGTGCGCGTGCTGATTTTGCGCGGACGGTAGCGCCGGATCGGTATGCGCTGCAGCATGCCGTCGGCAAAGATCATCTCAGGGGGTAGCGGCCGGTCGAAACGCGCGCAAAGAGCATCATACCAATGGCGCTGCTGCTCGATCGATGCTTGAACGGCGTCCGGCGGATAGAAGGAATCGCAAATCGCCAGAAACTGCAGGATACCCTTTTCGGTGGGGGCAGGCGGTTGAGCGGACATGGAGGTCCTTTCGCGATTTGGGGCATGACAGATCATGTCCCTGGCCGACTTTATCCTCATCATGCGCCTTTGTGACGGAGCCGATCTGTCTGGCCGCGACCCATGAATGTCGCGACTTTCAAAATTTGCGATAATTTTTTCAGCGCCGACCCAAGGAAAGCCATCCGAGAAACGTCTCAATCTCGAAATAGCATCTTGCTGGTCGGTTTGGGGTAGGTGCGGAATTGGATGCGGAGCTCATAGAACGAGCGCAGGGCGGCGACCGGGAGGCCTTCGGGCAACTGGTCTCGCGTCATTATCATTTCGTCCACGCGACGGCGTGGCGCTGGTCGGGCAGTTCCACGGATGCCGACGACATCGCACAGGAGGTCTGCGTCAAGCTCGGCGCGGCCATCCGCAGCTTTCGCGGCGCCAGTCGCTTCAGGACCTGGCTCTATACGCTGACGCTGAACGCCGCCCGCGACCACCGACGCAAGCTTGCCCGAGAGGAGCAGACATTCCGCGCTTATGCCGCCGAACCGCAGCCGGATGCGCCTGATGGAAATGACGACGAGCTATCGGGCGAATTATGGGCCGCCGTGCGCGCCTTGCCGGAAAGGCAATGCGACGCGGTGCTGCTCGTCTATGGCGAAGGCCTCAGCCATTCTGCTGCCGCCGATGTCATGGGCTGCTCGGAGGCGACCGTGTCCTGGCAGGTCCACGAGGCGCGTAAGAGGCTGAAAACAGTGCTCGGCAAGGAAGAGGTATGACCGTGGACAAGGAACTGGAAAAGCTCTCCCGCCTTACGCCGCCGGCACCCGATCCGGAGGCGCGCGCGCGTGCGCTTGCCGCAGCGATGCAGGCCTTCGACACCGCCGAAAATAATGCGCAGGCGCCCCAAGGAAATGCGAAAGGCTGGCGTCAAAGCTCCATCATCAACTGGATATGGAGCCCTGCCATGAACAAGAAATTCCTCGCCGGTTCAGCCCTTGCGACGCTGCTCGTCATTCCGGCTGCCGGTTATCTCACGATCGAGCTGACCCGCAACGGATCGCCGATCGTCGACCAGACCGAGATCGCCGGCAACCTGTCGCGAGGTGAGGCGTCGAAACAACCGGTCGCAACTGCGGGCCAACCCGTCACGGTCACGCCGGAGATTCCGCCGCAAGCACCGGCCGAGAACGGCCCCCTGACTGAGCAATCTGTCGCTGACGCGCAAGGCCCGCAGGACAAGGAGTCTCAAATCCTCGCAAAGCCCGATGCGGGACGGACGTCCGAATTCGATGCCGACGACATCGCTGCCCTTACGAACAAGTCGGAGAGTTCTGCCGCGGCCCTCGGGGCAGCCAAACGCTCCGCGCCGGCCGCACCCGGCATCGCCCCCCAACAGCAGCTGGCCGAACCGATGGCCGTCGCCCCCTCGCCTGCGCCGCCGGCGGACGGACCTATCCAGATCCAGCGCGATCCCGGCCCCGAGCGGTTTGCCAATGCCGCGGCAAATCCGATCAAGAGCGTCGCGACGGATCCGGTTTCGACCTTCTCCGCCGATGTCGACAGCGCCTCCTATTCCTTCGTCCGCCGGTCGTTGACGGGTGGGGCGATGCCCGATCCGCAATCGGTTCGCGTCGAGGAGATGATCAATTATTTCCCCTATGACTGGCCGGGTCCCGACAATGCCGACCAGCCGTTCAAGGCGACGGTGACTGTCATGCCGACCCCGTGGAACCACGACACGGAATTGATGCATGTGGCGATCAAGGGCTATGACATCGCACCGGCAACCAAGCCGCATGCCAATCTGGTCTTCCTGATCGACGTCTCGGGCTCGATGGACGAGCCGGACAAGCTGCCGCTTCTCAAGAGCGCTTTCCGTCTTCTGGTCAACCGGCTGAAGGCCGACGACACGGTCTCGATCGTCACCTATGCCGGCAATGCCGGCACCGTGCTGGCGCCGACGCGGGTGGCGGAGAAATCGAAGATCCTGTCGGCGATCGACGGACTGGAGCCCGGCGGCTCGACCGGCGGCGCCGAAGGTATCGAGGCCGCCTATGACCTTGCCAAACGGGCCTTCGTCAAGGACGGCGTCAACCGGGTGATGCTGGCGACGGACGGCGATTTCAATGTCGGCCCGTCGAGCGACGAGGACTTGAAGCGCATCATCCAAGAGAAGCGCAAGGACGGCATCTTCCTGACCGTTCTCGGCTTCGGGCGGGGCAATCTCAACGATTCCCTGATGCAAACGCTGGCCCAGAACGGCAATGGCAGTGCGGCCTATATCGACACCTTGGCGGAGGCACAGAAGGCGCTGGTCGAAGAGGCCGGATCGACGCTGTTTCCGATCGCCAGCGACGTCAAGTTCCAGGTCGAATTCAACCCGGAAAGGATCGCCGAATACCGCTTGATCGGCTACGAGACGCGGGCACTGAACCGCGAAGATTTCAACAACGATCGTGTCGATGCCGGCGATATCGGCTCCGGCCACAGCGTCACGGCGATTTACGAAATTACGCCCAAGGGAAGCCCCGCGGTCATGAATGACGACCTGCGTTATGGCGACAAGGCGCCGGCCGAGACCGCCGATGCCGCGCGTCAAGACGAGCTTGCCTTCGTCAAGATGCGCTACAAAAGGCCGGGCGAGGACAAGAGTGCTCTCATCACCACGCCTGTCAATGACAGCAACGCGGTCGCCGCCGTCGATGCCGCGCCGCAGGATGTCCGTTTCTCCGTGGCCGTCGCCGCCTTCGGCCAGAAACTGAGCCGCATCGCCGCCCTCGATTCCTATTCCTATCAGGCGATTGCCGATCTCGCCGCGGCATCGCGGGGAACGGATAGCTTCGGCTACAGGTCGGATTTCCTCGGCCTGGTCCGGCTGGCGGACGGCCTCAGCCAGCGGTGAGGTAAGACGTAAATGCCGTCCCAAACGAGAGGCCGTCCCAAAAGGGCGGCCTCGGCTTAGTGATTACCCCGGTCTCGACCCGTTGGCAGCGAGATAGACAGCATAAAGGGACGTGCTTGCGGTGATGAAGAGACGGTTCAATTTCTCTCCGCCGAAGGTGACGTTGGAGACGCCCTCGGGAATATGGATCTTGCCGATCAACGTTCCATCCGCGTCATAGGCGTGGACGCCATCGCCGGCGCTCGTCCATATCCGGCCTTTCCGGTCCACGCGAAAACCATCGAACAGGCCTGAGGTACATTCCGCGAAAACGCCGAGATCGCTCAGTCGTCCCTCATTCGAGACTGCGAGCGTCCGGATGTGACGCGGGCCGCCGGGCCGGTGCGTTGCCCCGGTATCGGCGACGTAGAGCACGCTCTCATCCGGGGAAAAAGCCAGTCCGTTCGGCTTGACGAAATCGGAAGTAACCTGATCGGTCGTGCCTGTTGCCGGGTCATGCCGGTAGACGTGGCATCCGCCGATTTCCTCCTCGCCGTAGTCGCCCTCGTAGTCGTGAAGAATACCGTAGCTCGGGTCGGTGAACCAGACGGTCCCATCGGATTTGACGGCGACGTCGTTCGGGGAATTCAGCCGTTTGCCTGCAATTCGATCGGCCAGAACGCTAATCCTGCCGTCGAATTCGGTGCGGGTGACACGGCGCGTCAGGTGCTCGCAGGTGATGAGCCGGCCCTGATTGTCGACCGTGTTGCCGTTCGAGTTGTTGCTGGGCGCGCGGAAGACCGACGTATGCCCGCTGGTATCGTCGTAGCGCATCATCCGGTTGTTGGGGATATCCGAGAAAACCAGATACCGCCCGGCGGCAAACCAGGCCGGTCCCTCCAGCCAGCGCCCGCCCGTCCAAAGCCGCTCGACGCGGGCGTGGCCCACGAAGCAGCTTTCGAAACGCGGGTCGAGAACCTCGAACCCCGTACCGTCAATTTGCCCGAACATGATGCTCCTCCGTTTCATCAATTGTTATCGATACCATATTGTCGTGTTTTGAAGCTGTCGTACAGGTATCGATGCGCCGAGAATCCTGGTTTTTCGACTGCGGAACCGTGCATCACTGCAATAAAATCGATTGTGCGATGATAGCGATAACTTTATCCTGTGTTGAATTGCCCAACTCGGAAGCTTTGTGAAAGCGGAGACCAGTGACAAACGAGGATGTGCCGAAAGACAAGCGTCTCAAGCCGGGAGAGGCTCAAAAGCTGACGATGGCGGAGGTCGCCAAATATGTCGGCGTCTCCGCCATGACCGTTTCGCGTGCCTTTCGCCAGGATGCGAGCGTTTCCGAGGAGACCCGCAAGCGCATCATGGAAGCCGTCGATGCGCTCGGCTACGTGCTCGATCTGTCGGCCGGCAGCCTTTCGTCGCGGCGCAGCGGCTTCATCGCCGCCCTGGTGCCGTCGATCAACAATTCGAATTTTTCCGACACCGCACGCGGCATTACCGATGCGCTGGAAAATACCGGCCTTCAGCTTCTTCTCGGCTATACCGACTATTCGGCGGAGAAAGAAGAAGAGCTGATCGAAGCGATGCTGCGCCGCCGCCCGGAAGGCATCATCCTGACCGGTGGTTCGCACACGGCGCGCGCACGGCGGATGCTCGCAAAAGCCGGCATTCCCGTTGTCGAGACGTGGGAACTTCCGGAAGATCCGATCAATCAGGTCGTCGGCTTCTCCAACAGCGAGGCGATGTCCTTGCTGGTGCGGACGCTTGCCGGCCAGGGATATCGGAAGTTCGGTTATATCGGCGGAACGACGGCGCGCGATACGCGCGGCAGCCAGCGGCGCAGCGGTTTCCAGAAGACGGTTGAAGAACTCGGCCTCGGACCGGGACGGATGATTTCCTTCGGCGTTCCGCCCATCACCATGGAACAGGGTGGCCAGGCAATCGTCAGCCTGCTGGAGCGCTGGCCGGACACGGAAGTGGTTCTCTGCGTTTCCGACCTCTCCGCCTTCGGCGCCATCATGGAATGCACGCGCAGGGGAATGAAGGTTCCTCGGGACATCGCCGTTGCCGGTTTCGGCGATTATGAGATCTCCTCCATCTGTCATCCGCGCATCACCACCATCAATGTGGACTGTTATGGCATCGGTCGCCAGGCGGCCGGTCGCCTGCTGCACGCCCTGCAAAGTGGCGAGGCGACCGGCGATGAGATCACATTGACCGGCTATAGGGTTGTCCTGCGCGAAAGCACGGACAGGAACGGCACGCCGACAGCTTGAGCACCACAACGCCGCGCGTCTTTCAGATGCGCGGCGTTGCAACAGTTTGAATTTTTGAACATCTATTTCTGAATCGATTCCGATTTAAGGAATGATCCAGCAGGTTCAGAAGGCGATCTGGACTTTCATCGACTTGCTGCGATCGCCGGCCAATTCGAAAGCGGCGACGGCCTCGTCGATTCCGAAGACACCTGTTAGTAGTGGCTTCAGATCGACGCGACGCGCGTTGATCAGTTCGACGGCGAGCGCAAATTCCTCGTGAAAACGGAATGTCCCGCGCATCTCGATCTCTTTCGCAACGATCATGTTCTGCGGAATCGAGACATCGCCGCCAAGGCCGAGCTGAACGAGAACGGCGCCGGGCCTGAGCGTCTCCAGGCCCGCGCGCACCGCCCGTTCATTGCCTGACGCCTCGAACATGACGTCGAAATATCCCTTGTCGGCGCTATAAGCGGCGAGGTCGGCGGCATGCGTGGCAACGTTGATCGTTCTGTCGGCGCCGCTGGTGCGGGCAATCGCCAGAACGCTGTCGGTCACGTCGGTCGCGACGATCTCGCGGGCGCCGAGAACGCGGGCTGCAACGATCGCCAGCATGCCGATGGGGCCGCATCCGGTGACGAGCACCCGTTTGCCCAGCAGCGATCCGGCGCGGTTTGCCGCATGCAGCGTCACGGCAAAGGGTTCGGCAAAGGCGGCCTCGTGGATGGAAATGCCATCGGCGACCTTGTGGCATTGCCAACGTTCCGCCACCAGCCGCTGGCGAAAGCCGCCCTGAATATGCGGCATCGGCATGGCACTGCCGTAAAACCGCATGTTGAGGCAGTGATTCTGCTGTCCCTTCAGGCAATATTGGCAATGGTTGCACGGCCGGCTCGGCGAAACCGCAACGCGGTCTCCGACGGCAAGGTCGGCGACGCCGGAGCCCAGCGCCTTGACCGTGCCGGCGATCTCATGGCCGAGGATCATCGGTTCGCGCAGGCGCACGGTGCCGAAACCGCCATGATTGTAATAATGCAAATCGGAACCGCAGATACCGCCGGCTTCGATGGCGATCTCCACCTGCCCGGCGCCCGCAACCTCCGGCTCGCGCTCCTCGATCCTCAGATCCTTGGCGGCATGGATGACGATGGCTTTCATATCGGGACCCTCACACGACGGGAGTTGGAAGCGGGTTGCCGGCAAAATGCGCGGCGAGATTGTCTCTGACCAACTGGCCCATGGCCTTACGCGTCTCGACGGTACCGGAGCCATGATGGGGCTGCAACACCACGTTTGGGAGCGTCAGGAAACGCGCGTCGATCTTCGGTTCGTTCAGGAAGACATCAAGGCCGGCGGCCTTGATCGTGCCATCCCGAAGGGCTGCGATCAGCGCCTCTTCGTCGACGGTCGTTCCGCGCGAAACATTGATCAACATGCCGTTGGGACCGAGCGCTTTGAGCACATCGGCGTTGATGATCTTCATGGTCGCCTGCCCGCCGGGGACGATGACGATCAGAAAATCGGCCCAATCGGCAAGTGCGACCAAGTCCGGCTGGTAGGCATGGGCAACATCCTTGTGCTCGTTGCGGGCGAAGTAGGAGATCTCACAGCCGAAAGCGGCGGCCCGCTTGGCGATCGCCTTGCCGATCCGCCCCATGCCGGCGACCCCGACTTTCTTGCCGGAGACCGTCGTCACCAGCGGCATGGCGACGCTGCCCCACTGGCCGGAGCGGACGAGAACGTCGGCCTGCGGGATCTGCCTTGCCGTGGCAATCAGCAGTCCGATGGCGATATCGGCGACATCTTCGGTCAGCACGTCAGGCGTGTTGGTGACGCGAATGCCGTTGGCGCGGGCATAGGACAGGTCGATAGCGTCGGTGCCGACGCCATAACAGGAGACGATCTCCAGCTTCGGCAATTGCGCCATCAGCTCTGCGGACGCGCCGAGTTCGCCGCGCGTCGCTATGGCGCGGATATCCTTGCCGACTCTTGCAATCAGTTCCTGCCGGTCGGTTGCTTCCCACAGGCGATGGATGCGGTAGTTCGCCTCCAGATCCACCATGTCCCATTCCGGATAAGCTCCGGCCATCAAGATTTCCATCTCAGGCATTCCGTTTCCATCCCGCATTTTGACAGTTGATTATGTTATCGATAACATATAATTCGAAAAAGGGATGTCAAGTGAGTTTCACCGCCAGCGGCAGCGTCAGCCGTCGCCCGCGGCGAGACCGGAGGAGTTATGAGATGAAGAACTTGTTTGATCTTACCGGACGCCTTGCCCTGATCACCGGCTCGAGCCAGGGGATCGGTTATGCCCTGGCCGAAGGGCTGGCGCAGCATGGCGCCGAGGTCATCATCAACGGCCGCACGCCCGAAAGCGTCAAACGCGCGGTCGCGAGCCTCAAGGATCAAGGCCTGTCGGCCCATGCTGCGATCTTCGACGTCACCAGCAAGGACGCCGCCAAAGAAGGCATAGATGCGATCGAAGCCGATATCGGGCCGCTCGACATCCTGATCAACAATGCCGGCATGCAGTTTCGCACGCCGCTGGAAGACTTCCCGGCGGACAAATGGGAGCTGCTGCTGACCACCAATATTTCGAGCGTGTTTTACGTCGGCCAGGCGGCGGCCAAACCCATGATCGCCCGCGGCCAGGGCAAGATCATCAACATTGCCTCCGTGCAAAGCGAACTGGCGCGCCCCGGCATTGCTCCCTACACGGCGACCAAGGGCGCGGTGCGCAATCTGACCCGCGGCATGTGCGCCGACTGGGCCAAGTACGGCCTGCAGATCAACGCGATCGCGCCGGGCTATTTCAAGACGCCGCTCAACCAGGCGCTCGTCGACAATCCGGAATTCTCTTCATGGCTCGAGAAGCGGACGCCGGCCGGACGATGGGGCAATGTCGAGGAACTGGTCGGCGCTGCCGTCTTCCTCTCGGGCCGCGGCTCGTCCTTCATCAACGGGCACACGCTTTATGTCGACGGCGGCATCACGACCTGCCTCTGATAGAGACGGGACGATGAAGCGCGAGAAAATGGCACCGCCTCTGGCCGTTGTCGTCATGGGCGTCAGCGGCTGCGGCAAATCCTCGGTCGGAGAACGCATTGCTGCCCAAAACGGCATGGCGTTTCTAGAGGGCGACCAGCTCCATCCGCCTCAAAACGTCGAGAAGATGGCGCAGGGCATACCGCTGACCGACGACGACCGCCTGCCCTGGCTCGACCGGATCGGCGCGAAAATCAGCACCGCGCTGGACGCATCGCAAGGATTGGTGATTTCCTGTTCGGCGTTGAAGAGAAGCTATCGGGACAGGTTGCGGCAGGCGGCGGGCGGGCGCCTGGCCTTTGTTTTCCTGGAGGGGTACCGCGATCTGCTGCTGTCGCGGATGCAGGCGCGTCAGGGCCATTTCATGCCGGCGTCCCTCCTCGACAGCCAGTTGCAGACGCTGGAGCCGCCAGCCGGTGAGCCTGGTGTGGTGACGGTGGCGATCGATAATGCCTTGGATGATATTGTAGCGCTGGCTTGCAAGGGATTGAGCGGCATGGCCGTCAAGGGAGGAGATTAGCATGCAGGATGATCACAGGGCAGATGTCGCCGTCATCGGCGCCGGCATCATGGGAACGGCAATCGTCAGCCGATTGATCGAAACCGGGCACAAGGTCTCGGTCTTCGACCTGGACGCCGAAAAAGTCGCGGCTTTGCGGGCCAAGGGTGCCTATGCGGCAGGCTCCGTGGAGGATGCGGTCTCACGGTCGGCGTTTTGTGTGCTCAGCCTCAATCACGCAAATATCGTCCGGGCCGTCGTCTTCGGCGAAAAAGGTGTTTCGGCGGCTGCCAATGCCGACAAGGTGCTGATCGATATGTCCTCGATCGACCCGGCCGAAACGGCCGACATGGCGACGCGGTTGCGCCGGGAAACCGGCATGGCATGGGTGGATTGCCCATTGTCCGGCGGCGTGCCGGGTGCGCTGAGCGGACGCCTGACGATCATGGCCGGCGGCAGCCCCGAGGATTTCGAGCGGGCGCGCGTGGTGATGCGGCATCTTGCCGCCAATTACACGCTGATGGGCGCATCGGGCGCCGGGCAGACCACGAAGCTGATCAATCAGCTGTTTTGCGCCGTTCTGTTCCAGGCCGTCGCCGAGGCGGTCAAGCTCGCTGAAGCCGGCGGCGTCGATCCGGCTGCCATTCCGGCAGCCCTTGCCGGCGGCAGGGCGGATAGTCGCATATTGCAGGAATTCATGGCGAAATTCGCCGCCCGGGATTTCTCGCCAACAGGCAGGATAGACAATATGTTGAAGGACTTGGATTCGCTTCAGGCCTTTGCGCTGAAGACGAAGACGCCATTGCCGATGACCGGCGCGGTGGTCGAGATCCACCGCCTGCTCTGCTCTGCCGGCCTCGGGCCGAAGGACTCGGCCGAGACGATGCGGCTTCTCGACGGATTTCAGGCCGGCTGACGTCAATTCCTCGAGAAATTCGCGATCGTCATCTTTCCGCTTGACCATCCGTAAATGTTATCGATAACATACAGTCAATGACAACTGCAGCTTTGGGAGGAGCCACAGTGGAAGCCAAGAGACTGCTGGAGTTCCAGTCGATCACCAAGAGCTTCGGCGGCACGCAGGCGCTGCGGGACGTCTCGATCGACCTGCGCGAGGGCGAAATCCTCGCGCTGCTGGGAGAAAACGGCGCCGGCAAATCGACGCTCATCAAGACACTTGCCGGCATCTACAAGCCTGATAGCGGCGACATCCTGTTTCGCGGCCAGAGCTATCATCACCGCCCTCCGAAGCCGAACGAGCGGCAGCCGGTTGCCTTCATCCACCAGGATCTCGGTCTGATCGAGTGGATGACGGTCGGCGAGAACATGGGCCTGTCGCAGGGCTTCTCGATGCGTCGCGGCCTGATCGATTGGAACAGGACGCAGGCGCGTGCCAAGGAAGCCTTGAAACTGGTCGGCTGCGATTTTGATCCCACCACGCGGGTCTCGGCGCTGTCGCGCACCGAAAAATCGCTTGTCGCCATTGCCCGTGCGCTTGCCGTCGAAGCCGACGTTCTGGTGCTCGACGAGCCGACGGCGAGCCTTCCCGCCGATGAAGTCGATCGGCTGTTCAATGCGATCCGCCCGCTGAAGGACCGCGGCGTCGGCATGATCTACGTCTCCCACAGGCTCGACGAGATTTTCCGCATCGCCGATCGGGTCGCCGTTCTGCGCGACGGCTGTATGGTGGGACAGAAGCCCGTCAGCCAGACGACACCCGACGAGCTGGTGACGATGATCATCGGCCGCAGCGGCGACAGCCTCTTTTCCAAGACGGAGATCAGGCCCGGCAAGGCAATCGTCGAGGTTCGCGATCTCGTTTGCGCCGGCACGAGCCCGATATCCTTCGAAATTCGCGAGGGCGAGCTTCTGGGCCTTGCTGGATTGCGTGGCGCCGGGCAGGAAAGGATCGGCCGCGCGCTGTTCGGTTGCGAGCCCTTCAACGGCTCGGTTCTGCTGCATGGCGAGGCCCCGGACCTTTCGAGCCCGCTGCGGGCCATGGCGTCGGGCATCGGCTTGATTGCCCGTGACCGGACGGAGGAATCCGTGGCGCTGTCGCTTTCCATTCGGGAAAATACCTATCTCAATCCGGGCGCCGTCGGACGTGGGCTTTTGTCCTTCCTGTCGCCGCGCGGCGAAGCCGATCTTGCCCATAAGATCGGCCATTCCGTCGGCCTGCGGCCGAACGACCCGGATTTGCCGGTGGAGGCCCTGTCGGGCGGCAACCAGCAGAAGGTGGTCGTCGGCCGCTGGCTGGCGACCGGCCGCAAGCTGCTGATTGCCGAAGATCCGACCGCCGGCGTCGACATCGGCGCGCGTGCGGAGATCTACCGTCTGATCACGCAGGCACTCGAGGCCGGTCTCGCGGTTGTCGTGGTGTCGACGGATTTCGAGGAAATCGCCCATATCTGCCACCGCGCGCTGGTCTTCTCGCGCGGCAAAATCGTCAGTGAACTGATTGGAAGCGCCCTGACGACGGAGGCGGTCATCACAGCCGCATCCGCATCGGAAGCCGCTTGAGCCATCGGGAGAACAGCCATGCAATCCATTGAATCCACGGCGTTGGAGCCGACCAAGAGCGAAATGGCCGGCCTGTCCACAGGCCAGAAGATCGGACGCCTGATCCCGGTTTACGGGCTGGTGATCCTGACCGTCGGCCTGATCGTGATCTTCTCGATCCTGCTGCCCGATACGTTCCCGACCGTGTTGAATATCCGCTCGATCGTCTCCGACAAGGCAATCATTGCGCTTCTGTCGCTCGCCGCGATGATCCCGATGGCGTCGGGCCGCATCGATCTCACCGTCGGTTATGGCATCGTGCTCTGGCACATTCTCGCCATCAGCCTGCAGACGGCCTACGGCCTGCCCTGGCCGGTCGCAGTCCTCATCGTTCTCGCACTCGGCGTCTTCACCGGCTTCATAAACGGCCTGCTGGTGGAGGTCGCGAAGATCGACAGCTTCATCGCGACGCTCGGCACAGGAACGGTTCTTTACGCGCTTGCCCTCTGGCACACCGGTGGGCGACAGGTGGTCGGCGTCCTGCCGGAAGGTTTCTATGCGCTGAACGGCACCATGCTGTTCGGCCTGCCGATCACCGGCTTTTACGTGCTGCTGATCGCCATCTGCATGTGGATCGTGCTCGAATACCTGCCGATCGGCCGGTATCTCTACGCCATCGGCGCCAATCCGAAGGCCGCCGCCCTCAATGGCATTCCGGTCCGCAAATTCGTGATCGGCGCCTTCGTCACCTCGGGGCTGCTGGCGGCCCTGACCGGGGTCCTGCTCGCCTCGAAGCTGCGGATCGGCCAGGCAAGCGTCGGCCTCGAATATCTGCTGCCGGCGCTTGTTGGCGCATTTCTCGGATCGACGACGATCAAGCCCGGACGGGTGAACGTCTGGGGCACCTTGATCGGCGTCATCATCCTGGCGGTCGGAATTTCCGGAATTCAGCAATTCGGCGGGTCGTTCTTCGTCGAACCGCTGTTCAACGGCGTCACCCTGCTGATTGCCATCGGCATAGCAGGCTACGCCCAGCGCAAACGCGGAGCTGTGAGGAGGATCACACCCGCATCCAAATGAGGATGCCGGCTCATGTCGGCATTTCACAACAAACAAAATGGAGGAGTGAACATGAAGCGCAGAATGTTATTGCAGGCAACGGTCGCAACCGTCGCCGTTATGCTGAGCATCCCGGCATTGGCCGATTCCATGGCCGACGCCAAGGCCGTGGTCGACAAGTATGCTTCCAAGGTAAGCGCCTGGGATGGCCCGACGAGCGGCCCCAAGGGCGCGACCGGAAAGAACATCGTCATTCTTGCCGCCGATATGAAGAACGGCGGCATCCTCGGCGTGGTCAATGGCGTTCAGGAAGCGGCAGGCGCGCTGGGCTGGACGGTGAAGGCGCTCGACGGCGCCGGTTCGATCGGCGGGCGGACCGCCGCCTTCGGCCAGGCCATGGCGCTGAAGCCGGATGGTATCATCATCAACGGCTTCGACGCGGTCGAGCAGAAGCCGGCGATGGAAGCGGCCAAGGCTGCCGGCATTCCGATGGTTTCCTGGCATGCGGCGTCGGCTGTCGGTCCGGTTCCCGAAGTCGGTGTCTTCGCAAACGTCACCACCGATGCGATGGAAGTGTCGAAGTCCGCGGCGGATTGGGCCTTTGCCGATGCCGGCGGCAAGCCCGGCGTCATCATCTTCACCGACTCCACCTATGCGATCGCGATCGCCAAGGCCGATCGCATGAAGAAGGAGATCGAGGATCTCGGCGGCACGGTGCTCGAATATGTCGACACGCCGATTGCCGAAACCTCTCAGCGCATGCCGCAGCTCACCACCTCGCTTCTGCAGAAATATGGCGCGAAGTGGACGCATTCCCTGGCGATCAACGACCTCTACTACGACTTCATGGGACCTTCGCTCGCCTCAGCCGGTATTGCAGGCGACGGAAAACCGGTGAACGTCGCCGCCGGCGACGGTTCGGAGAGCGCCTATCAGCGGATCCGCGCCAAGCAGTTTCAGGCCGTCACGGTCGCCGAGCCGCTCAACCTTCAGGGCTGGCAACTCGTCGACGAATTGAACCGCGCCTTTGCCGGCGCTCCCTGGTCGGGCTACGTCTCGCCGCTGCATGTGGTAACGAGCGCAAACGTCGAGTTTGACGGCGGACCGAAGAACAGCTTCGATCCCGACAACGGTTACCGCGATCAATACAAGAAAATCTGGGGCAAATAAGCCTTTCAGTCAGGGCGTATCGACCGATACGCCCTGATATTCCGACAACACACCACCATCGATCCAGCTCCGGCGAGTTTTGGAAAAGAGACCCTATGATCATTCGTTATGCTTTGTTTGAAGGCGAAATCCATCCCGGCAGAGAAGCGGAATTCCGCGCATTCGTGCGGCAGCGGCTCGTCCCTCTCTGGACGAAGTTTCCGGGCGCCGAGGAAATCCGGGTACTGGACGGAATGGAACGAGACGAAGGCGCCCCGATCTATGCCATGGCGCTCGCCATTCGTTATCCCGATATGGATGCGGTGAAGGCGGCACTGCTTTCCGGTGTGCGGTCCGAGAGCCGCGAAGTTACTGGCGAACTCCTGCAACTCTTCACCGGCAAGGTGCATCACCACGTATTCTCGGCCAACGAATACGCACCGGCCTGACATCAGGCGAGTTTGACGTCGACGCCGGTTCGGGCGAAGGTCGGTTACTCCGGCCGCCGCCTGCTCTTATCAACAGAAGAGACCTATTAAGCGCCCGCGGACGACCGTCCCAGGCGCTTTTTTTACGCCTGCTCACCCCCATCATCCTGCGAAGGTGCCGGATGCGATCGTTCCGGATGCTCGACTTTTGGGGACAATTTTCCACCAGCGACGCTTTTATTAAACTAAATAGTCTACCGATTTAGTAGATTATCCGCCATTTTACCGTGCATCGTTCCTGCAAACAACAATCCGAAACGGGAAGATCGACGATGACATTGGCAAAGACATTCAAAATTGCGTTGTTCAGTCTGCTTGGTCTCAGTGCCGTTCACGGTCCGGCGGCGGCCCAGGCAGATGCCCCCCTGCTTGCCAAAGTGCCGCCAGGCACGGTGCTGACGATCGGCGATCCGGTCACCCAGAAAGCTCTCGAAGTGTCCGGCCTCGACAAAGAGCTCAGTTTTGAAGTGAAATGGGCCAATATCAGCGGCGGGCCGCAGACCTCGGAAGCTTTCCGCGCCCATGCGCTCGATGTCGGATCGGTGGCCGAGATCCCCTCGATCTTCGCCAACTGGAACAACCTGCCCGTCCGCAATATCGCCTATCGCGAACGCCGTGACCCGATCGCCAATCCCATCTACCGCTTCGGCATTGCACCAGGCGCAGCCGTCAAGACGCTCGCCGATTTCCGCGGCAAACGCATCGCTTTCAGCCCGGGCCAGGCCCAGGGCACGCTCGTCCTTCGGGCGTTGCATGCGGCAGGTCTGAAGAGCAGCGACGTCACCCTGGTGGAACTGCCGAGCACCGGCGACGTCTACCCGAAGGCGTTGGCGAGCAAGCAGGTCGACATCGCACCGCTCGGCACCGTCTATATCAGGCGCTATATCACCCAATACGGACCTGATGGCGCGACCCTCCTGGAGCACGGCCTGCGGGATGATCCGAGCCATCTCTATGCACCGCAATGGGTTCTGGATGATCCCGCCAAGGCGGCAGCTCTCGCCGAATATGTCGGCCTGTGGGCCCGCGCCACCGAATGGGTGAATCGGAACCCGGACCTCTGGATCAAAGAATATTACGTCGGCCAGCAGGGACTCAGCCGGGAGGACGGGGAATATCTGGTCAAGATGACCGGCGAACAGATCGTTCCCAGCGATTGGAGCGAAGTGAAGAAGCGCCACCAGGAAACCATCAATCTGCTTGCGGACGAGCTCGGTTACAAGTCGTTCAATGTCGAACAGCTTTTCGACAACCGCTTCGAAAAGCTCGGCGCCGAAGCTTTGGCCAAGAGCCAGTAACGTTCGACATCCCTTCGGAGAGGAGATCTGAAGCATGGCAACCACTTGGGATGCAGATGAGGCGAAACTATCCCTGACATCAGGCGGGAGAGTTGCGCATCGAGTTTCACGAACGGCAAGGCCGGCCGGCTCGACTGGCTCCGCCGGCCCTCGCGCCCGTCGTAGGCTGGGTCCCGGACCCGCGATCCCTTTCGGGCTGCAGATCGGGCCGGCATTGCTTGTCCTGACCTGGGTCGTCGGCTCGGCGCTCGGATGGATCGACCCGCGCATCCTGTCGGCGCCGTGGACGGTCATCGAGGCTTTCGCAAGGCTGATAGAGCAGGGCCGCCTGCAGGACAATTTCGTGACGTCGGCGACCCGCGCCCTGCTCGGCCTGAGCATCGGATTGCTGATCGGTACGCTCCTGGCGGTTGTCGCCGGCCTGTCCCGGATCGGCGAAGCCCTGATCGATGGTCCGGTCCAGATCAAACGCGCGATCCCGACGCTGGCCCTGATCCCCTTGCTGATCCTATGGTTCGGCATCGGCGAGGGCATGAAGGTCACCACCATCGTGCTTGCCGTCATCGTGCCGATTTACATCCACACCCATAATGCGCTCCGCAGCATCGACAGCCGTTATGTCGAACTGGCCGAGACGCTGCGCATGAGCCCGAAGGACTTCATCCTTCAGGTGGTGCTGCCGGGCGCCTTGCCGGGTTTCCTCTTAGGTCTGCGATTTGCCGTCACCCTCTGCTGGGTCTCTCTCGTCGTGGTCGAGCAGATCAACGCTACCAGCGGGCTCGGCTACATGATCGATCTTGCCCGCAATTACGGGCAGACCGACGTCATTCTCGTCGGCCTGGTGGTCTATGTGCTGCTGGGTCTCATTTCGGACGGTCTCGTCCGTCTGCTCGAACGGAGGGTCCTCTCATGGCGCCGCACCCTGGCAAACTGAAGCCTGCGACCAAGGCCGTCCACGTGCGAAACCTCGTACGCCGGTTTGCGAAGAAGACCATCCTTGACGGCGTCGATCTCGACATCGAGGAAGGCGAATTCGTCGCCCTGCTAGGCCGCAGCGGCTCCGGCAAAAGCACGTTTTTGAGGGCTCTTGCCGGCCTCGATCACGATGTCGAGGGCACCGGCACCCTCGAGACGCCGGAAAGCCTTTCGGTGGTTTTCCAGGATGCCCGCCTGCTGCCGTGGCGCAGCGTGATCCAAAACGTCACGCTCGGCCTGGCCGGCACCACCGGTCAGGACGCCGGAAGGAAGGCTTTGGCGGAAGTGGGACTTGAAGGGCGGGAAACGGCGTGGCCGAACCAGCTTTCGGGCGGCGAGCAGCAGAGGGTCGCCCTTGCCCGTTCCCTGGTGCGGGAGCCGGCCCTGCTTCTCGCCGATGAGCCGTTCGGCGCGCTCGACGCGCTGACCCGGCTGAAGATGCACGATCTGCTGCGGGAATTGTGTGCAAGGCACCGTCCTGCGGTGCTGCTCGTCACCCACGACGTCGACGAGGCGATTTCGCTGGCCGACCGGATACTGGTCCTCGACGAAGGCCGTCTCATCGAGGATCTCAAGATCGATCTGCCGACGCCGCGCGATCATGGCGATCCGCGCTTTGCACAATTCCGCGCCCACCTCCTCAGCCGGCTCGGGGTCGACCTCCCGGGCTGCAAGGCTGCCTGAAACGAGCAGCAGCTCAATTTGACTGGAGATAAGCCAATGAGCACATCGAAACGGCAACTGCGGCTTGGCGCGTTCATCATGGCGACCGGCCATCATATCGCCGCCTGGCGCCATCCAGAGGCGCAGGCCGATGCCGGCCTCAATATCGATCACTACCGGGAGCTCGCCCAAACCGCCGAGCGCGGCAAATTCGATCTCGTCTTCGTCGCCGATAGTCCTGCGGGATGGGACCGCGCCAAGGACGCGGAAGCGCTTCGCCGCACCGCCCAGGGCGCGCATTTCGAGCCCCTGACCCTCTGGGCCGCCCTCTCGCAGGTCACCAAGCATATCGGCTTCGTCGCCACCGCATCGACGACCTATGAGGATCCCTATCTTCTCGCCCGCAGGTTTGCGTCGCTGGACTATATCTCCAAGGGCCGTGCGGCCTGGAACGTCGTCACGACGGGCGCGGATGTTTCGAAGAATTTTTCGATCGCCGGCCATCCCGCCCATGCCGATCGTTATGAGCGGGCCGAGGAATTCGTCGACCTGGTGAAGGGCCTGTGGGATTCCTATGAAGACGACGCCTTCATCCGCGACAAGGAAAGCGGCGTCTATCTCGATCCCGACAAGGTGCATCTCGTCGATCACAAGGGCAAGTTCTTCTCGGTGGCCGGTCCGCTCAACGTCGGCCGTCCGGTTCAGGGCTATCCTGTCATCGTCCAGGCCGGCGCATCCGAACCGGGACGCGAGCTTGCCGCCCGCACGGCCGAGATGATCTTTACCGCCAACCAGACTCTCGAGGATGCGCAGGAATTCTACTCCGACGTCAAAGGTCGGCTCGCCCGCTACGGCCGCCGGCCGGACGAACTGCTGATCAGTCCCGGCATATTCCCCGTTCTCGGCGGCACGGAAGCCGAAGCCCAGGCGAATTACGACTTTATCCAATCCCTGGTTCATCCCTCCATTGCCTGGAATATCCTCGCCCGCCACTACAGGGGCGTCGATCTTTCCGGCTACTCGCTTGACGACCCCGCCCCGCCCCTGCCCGATAATACCGAACTCAACAAAAGCCGCCTCAAGCTGGTTTCCGACCTGGTGTCGCGCAACAATCTGACACTGCGCCAGTTCTATCTGGCGGTCGCCACCGCTCGCGGCCACCGGACGGTTGTCGGAACACCCGAGCAGATCGCCGATGCGATGCAAACATGGTTCGAGAACGGAGCCGCCGACGCCTTCAACATCATGCCGCCGGTGCTGCCCACGGCGTTGACCGATTTCGTCGATCAGGTCGTGCCCATCCTGCGCAAGCGCGGCCTGTTCCGGCACGAATATGAAGGCACGACGCTGCGGGAGAACCTCGGCCTCCAGCGCCCGCCGAACGGCTTCGCAGTTCAGGTGCAGCAGCAAAAGGCGCAGGCCGCCGTATGATCTGGGCTTCCCGGTTTCCGTGTTCCGATCACCGACAGAACTGCAGCATCGCATGAGCAATCATTCCGAATTTCTCTGGTATATTCCCAACGACGTCAGACCCGGTCATCGCGGCGATTCCGCCGTCGAGAACCACAACAGCCTGGATACGCTGACCAGCCATGCGCGGGCGCTCGAAGAGCATGGCTGGAAGGGGGCGCTCATTGGCACCGGTTGGGGCCGCCCCGACACGTTCACCGTCGCGGCCTCGCTCGCCGCACGGACCACCACCTTCGAACCGCTCATCGCGATCCGCCCTGGCTATTGGCGACCGGCGAATTTCGCATCCGCGGCGGCGACACTGGACCACCTCACAGGTGGGCGGGTGCGGATCAACATTGTGTCGGGCAAGGACAACTTAGCCGCCTACGGCGACAGCGAGGGCGATCAGGCGCATCGTTATAGCAGGACCAGGGAGTTCATGCGTCTGGTCCGCCGATTGTGGACGGAAGAAAACGTCACCTCGTCGGGCGAGCACTTCCGGGTCGCTGAATCCACCGTGGTGCCGCGCATCGAGGTTCGTGGCGACCGTCGGCACCCCAAATTCTATTTCGGCGGTGCCTCGGAGGCGGCCGAGCGGGTGGCCGCTGCCGAGGCCGATGTCCAGCTTTTCTGGGGTGAGCCGTTGGATGGTGTCCGCGAGCGGATCGACCGGCTCAAGGCGCTGAGCCGGGAGCTGGACCGCGACCTCCCGCCGCTGGAATTCGGCCTGCGGATCACGACGCTGGTCCGCGACACCACGGAACAGGCCTGGGCCGACGCCGAGGCGAAGGTCGCCGAGATGGCGAGAAACAAAGGTACCGGCTGGCACGATCACCAGCGTGTGCTCGCCGTCGGCCAGCAGCGGCTGCTTGAGCTGCATGAGCGCGGCGACGTGCTCGACGACAACCTCTATACGGCGCCGGGCAAGTTCGGCGGCGGCGGTGCCGGCACCACCTGGCTGGTCGGCTCGGCGGCGGATGTCGCCCGCTCGCTGCGCAAATACCAGGATCTCGGCATCACCCACTTCGTGCTGTCCGACACGCCCTATCTCTCCGAGATCAGGCGGCAGGGCGATCAGCTCCTTCCACTGCTACGCGGCTGAGGCAGAAGCAGGAATTCCTCGCCGCCCATGCGGATTGCCAGGCTACCTTCCCTCGGCATCGCCCGGCAAGCCGGCAACGTGGCGCAGAACGATATCGCCGATGGAATGAAAAGATGTCGTTGATGCTTTTGAAATGGTCGATGTCGACCGATAACAGGGCGGCATGGGTCAGGCTGGAACCGACCCAGTCCGAGTGCGGCATTCCCAATCCAGGCGCACGGCGCTGTCGAGCAGTTCCCGCCAGCTCGCTGCCGGGTTCTCGTCATGCTTTGACTCGGAAGAAGCCCGGCGTGCCACCTCCGCCCCATTTCTTTCCACGCCGCATCGTCCATGAGAACCTCTAACAATTCTCAAAGTGTTGGGCTTAACAACCGGCGAACTCCGCTGATCGGCATCGACTCGCTGTCCTAATACAACCGGAAAGACTCGTAATTATTGTTGGTCATTCGCCGAGATCGTCGCTCGAATCGGGCGCAAGAAAAGTGCTACGGTCTAATCTTACAACATAAGATCTGTGCAAATTCTGCCGGACAACTTATCATATTCTCTTGATGCGGGCATATGCCCAGCGAATGCGCAAATTTCCGCGAAAATATACGAAAAGCGCTGCAGAATGGCGCCCTGTCGGCTCCGTTTACACTCTATAAAATATATTCGCCTAAATTTTTTGATGTCGGAGCGACGGTCTCAGGATCGTCACCTACGCCATGATGGCGCACCAGGCCCCGAAATCTCGCATAATATCGACGTTGTTACTTTGACGCACCGCCTCGCATCTTGGGCGCGATGGCTCCGCGCACTCACAGGGTAAACGCGCAAGGGCATGCAAATGGCATCGTTCCGGCGCGCAAAGGCGCCTTTCTGCGCATTCGGGGACAGATCGAGGGCCTCGCATTTGAACGAGATATCACGCGCGACCCTGGCGGCCAGACACGTTTCAACAAACCTCGCCCACACGATGGAGAGTGCGAATGAAGAGAATTAAGAGTTTCGGGATCGCGGTGCGTCTCACCCTTGGCTTCAGCTTCCTGGTTCTGCTGATGGCCGGCCTGACCATCTATTCCGCGGTCAAGGTCGCTGAGATCAACGACAATCTTGAAACGATCAACGACGTCAACAGCGTCAAGCAGCGCTTTGCCATCAACTACCGCGGCAGCGTGCACGATCGGGCGATCGCCATCCGTGACGTCACTCTGGTGACCTCTGCCGATGAGCGGAAGACTGCCGAGGCATTGATCGAAAAGCTGGCCGCGTCTTACGCCGAGAATGAAAAGCGCATGGCGGAGATGGTTGCATCGCCGGCAGGTGCGACGGAACAGGAAAAGACCATTCTCAGCGAAATCGCCGACATCCAGGCGAAGACCAATCCGCTGGTCGCCCAGATCATTGCGCTGCAGGAGAAGGGCGACGGCGAGGCAGCCCGCAAGATCCTGCTCGAACAGGCGAGGCCGGCCTTCGTTGCCTGGCTTGGCGCCATCAACAAATTCATCGACTATCAGGAAGCGCTGAACAAATCGATCGGCGGCGAGGTTCGCAGCGCGGCGAGCGGCTTCAAGCCGATAGCGATGACTGCGCTCGGCATTGCGGCTGTTCTGTCCATCATTGCCGCTGCCATCACCGCACGCACGATCGTCGGCCCGCTGGCAAAACTTCAGCTTTCGCTGAAGGCTATGGCCGAGGGCAATCTCGACGGCGACCGTCGCCTCGAAGCGCGTGGCGACGAGATCGGCAGGCTCGCACGGGCCGTGGCCGGCTTGCGCGACGCCATTTCGGCAAAGGCCGAACGGGAAGCCGATGCGGAAGCCAAGAGGTCGGTAGCGGAACGGCACCGGCTCGAGCAGGATGCCGGTGAACGCCGCACCCTGGCCGAGCAGACGGACCAGGCTGTCGGCCGGCTGGGCACCGCATTGCAGGCGCTGGCCGACGGTGACCTCACGCAGCAGATCGACACGCCGTTCATTCCGTCTCTGGAAAAGCTCAGAGCCGACTTCAATTCCGCGGTCGAAAAGCTCCGCGCCGCGATGCAGAAGGTTGCCCAGAACGCCAGCGCCATCGCCGGCGGCGCGCAGGAGATCCGCTCCGCCTCGGATGATCTCGCCAAGCGGACCGAACAGCAGGCTGCATCCGTCGAGGAAACGGCGGCTGCGCTGGAGGAGATCACCACCACCGTCGCCGACTCGAGCAACCGGGCTCAGGAAGCCGGCCAGCTCGTTCGCAAGACGAAGGAAAATGCGGAACGCTCGGGCAGCGTCGTTCGCGATGCGGTCGACGCCATGGGCAAGATCGAATCCTCCGCCACCGAAATCGGCAGCATCATCGGCGTCATCGATGAAATCGCCTTCCAGACGAACCTGCTGGCGCTGAATGCCGGCGTCGAAGCGGCGCGCGCCGGCGAAGCAGGCAAGGGCTTTGCCGTCGTCGCCCAGGAAGTGCGCGAGTTGGCGCAGCGTTCGGCCAAGGCGGCCAAGGAAATCAAGGAACTGATCAACGCGTCGAATGGCCATGTGAAAAGCGGTGTCGCCCTGGTTGGCGAGACCGGAAAAGCCCTGCAGGAAATTGCAGTGCAGGTACAGCAGGTCGACGGCAATGTCGTGGCGATCGTCGGCGCTTCGCAGGAGCAGGCGACGGGGTTGAAGGAGATCAATGCCGCCGTCAACAAGATGGATCAGGGCACCCAGCAGAACGCCGCCATGGTGGAAGAAGCGACAGCCGCCGCCCATAGCCTCGCCAAGGAAGCCGACGCGCTGTTCCAGTTGCTGGGCCAGTTCAACATCGGCGGAGCGGTGGCACCGAAGCGGATATCGCAGCCCGCCGCCGTGGCACAGCATGCTCAACCGGTGGCCTCGCCGGCGCGCCAGATGATTGCCAAGGTGGGCAAGTCGTTCCAGGCGAATGGGAATGCGGCATTGGCCGGCGATTGGGAAGAGTTTTAAGTCGAGCTCATCCCCCTCCAGCTTGTGCTGGAAAGCAAATGGTTACGAAGGGCAGCGTTTGCTGCCCTTCTATTTTCATCCTAGGCCCGAGCCGGAACCTTGGCCGGAAGCAGGGCGTTGACCACGACCGCAACACCGATGTTTGCCGCAAGCGCCAGCAGTCCCGTGTAGACGGTGAAGGGTTCGCCGCCGAGGCTGATCAGGTGCAGAGGTTTCCAGCCGGCATCCCAGACGAGGAAGGTGCCGCCGCAGAAGCCGACGAACCAGCCGGCAAGCAGGCCGGGTGCGCGGAACCAGTTGGTATAGAGACCGAACACCAGGGCCGGAAGTGTCTGCAGGATCCAGATGCCGCCGAGCAGCTGCAGGTCGAGGGCGAATTGCGTCGGCAGGAAGATGATGACGAGAAGCGCGCCGACCTTCACCACCAGCGACGTCACCTTCGCGACCTTGGCCTCACCCGCATCGCTGACATTGGGATCGACATAGGCTTTCCAGAAATTGCGGGTGAACAGATTGGCGGCGCCGATGCTCATCACCGCTGCCGGCACCAGCGCGCCGATGGCGATCGCCGCAAAGGCGAAGCCGGAGAACCAGCCCGAAAACAGCGTCTTGAACAGCGTCGGAACGACATCATTGGCGCTGTCGAGCTTCAGGTTGGCGGCGTGTCCCATATAGCCGAGCAGCGCGAGAAGGCCGAGCAGCAGCGTATAGGCGGGCAGCATGATCGCATTCTTGCGGATCGTCTTGCCGCTGTTGGAGGCAAAGATACCCGTCAGCGTATGCGGATACATGAAGGCCGCGAGCGCTGAACCCAAGGCGAGCGTGGCATAGGCGACATACTGATTGCCGCCGAGCAGCAGGCTGCCGGAACCCTTGGCCTGGAAGGCCGCGTCAGCCGAGGCAAAGACATTGGCGTAGCCTCCGAGCTTCGACGGGATCAATGCGACGGCTGCGATCACGACGATATAGATCATGATGTCCTTGACGAAGGCGATCAGAGCCGGCGCGCGCAGACCCGCTGAATAGGTGTAGAGCGCCAGCACGATGAAGGCGATCGCCAGCGGCAGTTCGCCATGCAGCCCGAGTGCCTTCAGCACCGCCGTCATGCCGACGAGCTGCAGGGCGATGTAGGGCATGGTGGCGATGACGCCGGTTGCCGCCACCGCGAGTTCGAGACTGCGCGATCCGTATTGACCGTGAACGACGTCGGCCGCCGTCACATAACCGAAATCCTTGGCGCGTTTCCACAGAACCGGCATGACCATGAAGACGAAGGGATAGACGACGATGGTATACGGCAGCGCGAAGAAGCCGTAGGCGCCGACGGTATAGACCAGCGCCGGGACGGCGATCACGGTGTAGGCGGTATAGAAATCACCGCCGACGAGGAACCAGGTGATCCAGGTGCCGAAGTTGCGTCCGCCAAGGCCCCATTCATCGATATGGGCGAGTGTCTCCGGCTTGCGCCAGCGGCTGGCGACGAAGCCCATGACGGTGACGAGCGCGAAAAAGAAGATGAAGACGGCAAGCGCCGTGCCGTTGATGTCAGTCGTCATGGCGGGTGCTCCGATAGGCGATCCAGGTCAGCGTCGCGGTGATCGGCACCCAGAGAAGCTGATACCAGTAGAAGAACGGAAAGCCGAAAAGAGCCGGCTCGCGGAGATTGTAGAATGGCGGCCAGAGCAGACCTATAAACGGAATGACAAGCAGCCAGAGCGCTGCCTTGCTACGTGGTTTTTCCATGTCGGGATCCCTTTCAGGCGCCGCGGGCGGCGGTCGCCATGTTCCAGTTGTCGGCGTGGAAGGCAGGTCTGTCAGCCGGCGGCCGCGGTAGGCCCGGTTCGGGTCGCTTGCGGTTTTCCGGTCGATCGGAAGCTGATGTAACGCATGTGAATTCCTCCCAACGGCTCGCACTCGGCCAGCCGTGAGGGGAGTCCTAGGACGCTGGTTTCATCCCCACAAGATGGGTGCAAGGGTGAAATGCCGGGGCCTACCCAGAAGTGGGTAGGCGCGAATTCACGTCGACTTTTGCAACGATGCCGTGGTCGAGCGCATAGCGGATGAGGCCGGCCGTGGTTGCGATGCCGAGCTTTTTCTTGAGATTCTTGCGATGGGTTTCCGCCGTGGCGGAGCTTATCCCGAGCGCCTCGGCGATCTCCCGGTTGCTCCTGCCGGCAACGATCAGCCCGAGAATGTCGCGTTCGCGCGGTGTCAGGGGATCGCTCCCCTCCTCCACCCGCTCGCCCATCAGCGCGTCGAAGACACCGGAGGAGAAATAGGTGCCGCCACCTGCCACGGTCTCGATGGCCGAGACGATCTCGTCGGTCGAGACGTCCTTCAGGATATAGCCGGCAGCGCCATGCATGACCGAGGAGGAAATATATTCGCGACTGTCATGCATGGAGAGCATCACCACCCGCGCCTGGGGCAGTTCGTTCCGGAACAATTCGATCGCATCGATGCCGCTCAGCTTCGGCATGTTGATGTCCATCAGCACGACCTGCGGCAGAACCTGCCGGCCGATGTCGAGCCCCGTTTGTGCGAGCCCGGCCGTGCCGGCGACTTCGATATGGTCGAATGTTTCGAGCACTGCCTTCAACCCGTCCAGCACCAGCGGGTGGTTGTCGATCAACAGCACCCTGATTTTCGGGCGTTCCGTCATGCGGCTTCCGCCTGCCGATCGGCGGGACGATTGGCCGATTTCGGCAGCATCGCCGTCAGCGTCGTGCCGGCCTCGCTGCTGTTGATCAGCAACAGACCGCGGAAGTGGGCCATCCGTTCCTGCATGTTGCGCAGGCCCAGACCCGATCTGCCGGATAAGTCGCCCCTGGCGCCGTCGAAGCCGGTGCCGTTGTCGGTGACGGTCATGCGGGCGCGGCCGCCGTCGCTCCAGAGCTTGACCGCAAGTTTGGAGGCGCCCGAGTGGCGTTCGACATTGTTGAAGGCTTCCTGGGCGACGCGATAAAGCGCGGTGCTCGCCTCGGCCTTCAGCGTGTCGGTGAAGCCCGAAGCATCGATCTTCGTCTCGATCCCCGTCCGCTCGGCGAAATGATAACACAGCGCCTCTAACGCCGCCGTCAGGCCGAGATCGTCGAGCACGCGCGGCCGCAGATCGTGCGACAGCCGTCTGATCTCCTTGATGGCGCCGTTCAGCGCCTCGACGCCGCGGTCGATGGTAAGAGCCGCATCGTCGACATTGGTCCTGACCTTGCGGCCGGCAAGGTCCATCGCATAGCGCACGCCGACGAGATTCTGGGAAATGCCGTCATGCAGCTCGCGCGCAAGCCGCGCGCGCTCTTCTTCCTGGGTGTCGATGACCCGCTGCGTCAGCGCCTTGAGCCGGCTGTCGGCCATGCGGCGCTCGTGGAAAGTCAGCAGCATGCAGGTGGTGAAAACGACGAGCACCGAAGGCACGGCGATCAGCGCGACGATGATGAAGGTCCGTCTGATGTTGGCGCGCATGCCGGTATTGGCGGCGGCACTCTGGGCAAAGACATCGTCGAGGTAAACGCCGGTGCCGACGACCCAGTGCCACTTGTCGAGACTGACGACGAAGGAGAGCTTGTCGGCGATCTGTCCGGTCGATGGTTTCTGCCATTTGTATTGATGCAGGCCGCCGCCCGCTTTTGCCGTGGCGATCAGTTCGGCAATGACCTTGTCGCCATCCGGATCGGTCAGGTCGAGCCAATTGTGCCCATGTCGGAACGTCTGGCGCGGATGGACGATATTGTTGCCGTCATAGTCGTAGACGAAGAAATATCCGTCCTTGCCGTAGTCGAGCGAGGTCAGAATCGCCGCCACCTGCTGCTTGGCGGCCTCGTCGTCGGAACCGGCTTTGTCATAAATCGTCTGGATGGCGGACAGGGCAAGGTTGGTCAGATTGAGGATTTCCGCTTCCTTGGTCTTCAGCATGTTCTGCTCGAACGTATCGATGCTGTTCTTGGCGAGGTTTGCCGATTGCCATGTGATGAAGGTGGTGATCGCAAGGATCGAAATGACGAGCGGGACGATCGCCAATGCGATGATCTGGTGTCGTAGCGTCAACGATCATTCCTCCCGAGAATGTGTGCCCGGAATTATGCCCTTTGCCGAATGCGAGTCCAGCGGCTTGTCCGCGCGGCCGCGCCAACGCTACTCCAGCGGCACGAACAGACCGAGCTTGACGTCGCGCAGCACGACATTCGTGTGCATGCGGCGGATCTGCGGATTGTCTGCCATGATCAGCGCAGCGATATCGTCATAATGTTCGACGTCGCGGGCGGTGACGATCGCGATCAGATCGACCGCGCCCGTGACGTAATAGACCTGTTGTATGTGATCCTGCTTCTCCGCCCAGAGGCGGAACTTCGCCAGCGCGTCGTAATTGTCCCGCTCGATCTCCATCCCGACGATGAACACCATCGCCGTTCCCGTCGCCTTGCGGTCGACGACGGCCACCTCCGCCTTGATGATCCCTTCCTCGCGCAGCCGTTTCAACCGCCGCTGCACGGCCGAGACCGACAGCCCGATCCGTTCGGCGATCGTTTCGGCTTTCAGCTGGCAGTCGCGCTGAACGATATCGAGAATGTCGCGGTCAAAACGATCCAGTTGTTCCATTGTTCAGTCCAGTTGTCGCTGCGGCACTTCGCGGTTTCTGCCGTATTCGCCGCGTGAGGAAGATTATTTTGCACAAATTATTCAGAAGAGACGAATATTGCGCGAAAAAACCGCGTTATTTTATCATTATCCTTCGCAAATTCAGTTCAGCCGGAACCATGCATGTCGGATCAACCCTTTCCTGCTCTTCGCGTCGAAGATCTTCATAAAAGCTTCGGCTCGCAAGAGGTTCTCAAGGGTATTTCGGCGGAGGCCCACAAGTCTGACGTGATTTCGATTATCGGCTCGTCGGGCTCCGGCAAGAGCACCTTTCTCAGATGCATCAATTTCCTGGAAACCCCGGATCGTGGGCGCATCGCCGTGAACGGCGAGGAAATCGCGCTGAAGATGGGCCGGGACGGCCGGCTGCAGCCGCGCAGCTGGCGGCAGATCGAACGGCTGCGGACCGGGCTCGGAATGGTCTTTCAGAGCTTCAATCTCTGGGCTCATCGGACGGTGCTGGAAAACGTCATTGAGGCGCCGGTGCACGTGATGGGCATTCCGCGGCGCGAGGCCGTCGAAAAAGCCGAGGCCCTGCTCCATAAGGTCGGCCTCTTCGACAAGCGTCACGCCTATCCGGCTTTCCTCTCCGGCGGCCAGCAGCAGCGCGCGGCGATTGCCAGAGCCCTCTGCGTCGATCCCGATGTCATGCTGTTCGACGAACCGACATCGGCGCTTGATCCGGAGCTGGTCGGCGAGGTCCTGAAAGTCATCCGCGATCTCGCGGAAGAAGGCCGGACGATGCTGATCGTCACGCATGAAATGCGCTTTGCCCGCGATGTCTCGAGCCGTGTTCTCTTCCTGCATCAAGGACGGATCGAGGAGGAAGGTCCGCCGGAGCAGATATTCGGGGCGCCGGTCAGCGCCCGCTGCCGGGAATTCACCGGTCTCAGCGCCCACTGATGCCGACCGCTCTCTCATCGACAACACAAACCAGGAGAATCCTGCGAATGAAACTGCTCCCCACGCTTTTCGCCGGCGCGGCACTCGTGCTTTCCGCCGTCACCGCACAGGCCGAAGTCCGCTTCGGCGTCATGAACGAATCCTATCCGCCCTTCTTCGCCAAGGACGCGTCGGGCCAATGGCAGGGATGGGAAATCGACCTGATGAATGCCGTCTGCGAAGAGATGAAGGAGAAATGCTCGATCGTCGACATTTCCTGGGACGGTCTCATTCCGGCGCTCCAGAGCAAGAAGTTCGACGTGATCTGGTCGTCGATGTCGAACACCGCGGAACGCTCGAAGGTGATCGACTTCACCGACAAATATTACAACACGCCAAGCACCCTGATCGGTCCCAAGGACCAGAAGCCGGGCGCCACCGCCGAGGACGTGAAGGGCAAGACCATCGGCATCCAGGTGTCGACGATCCAGTCGGAATATTACAAGAAGTATTTCGCCGGCGCTGCCGAGGAAAAGACCTACCAGACGCTCGACGAGGCTTTTCAGGACCTCGCCTCCGGCCGTATCGACTATGTCTTCGGCGATTCACTGGCGCTTGACGCTTTCCTGAAAAGCGATGGCGGCAAGGATTGCTGCGCAAAGGCGGGCGACGTCGCCGACGACAAGGAGATCCTCGGCGCCGGCGTTTCGGGCGGCCTGCGCAAGGAAGACACGGAGCTGAAGGCCAAGCTGAACGCGGCCATCGCTGCAGTCCGTGCCAACGGCCAGTATGACGCCATCACCAAGAAATACTTCGATTTCGACATCTACGGCGCGAAGTAAGCAATCCCGATAATGGCGACCGCGCAACAAGGTATTCTGGACCTGCTGTCTCCCTATCCTCCGGGATGGGGCGGCGTTCTCTTGGCAGGTGCGGTCTCCACGGTCGCCATCTCGGCTTGCGCTTTCGCGATCGGCCTCCTGCTCGGCACGGGCGGCGCGCTGGGGAAGCTTTCGGGCAATCGCCTGCTCCGCCTGCTGCTCGATCTATATACCACGCTGATCCGCGCCGTTCCCGAACTGATCCTGATCGTCGGGCTCTATTATGCCGGCACCGACGGCCTCAACCGGCTGCTCGCCGTGTTCGACCTGCCGCCGGTCAATGTGAATGGTTTCGTCGCGGCCGTTGCGGTGCTGGGCTTCGTGCAGGGCGCCTACATGACGGAGGTGCTGCGCGGCGCGATCCTCGCCATTCCCGTCGGCCAGATCGAAGCTGCCAAGGCCTTCGGCATGGGGCCGGTGCTGCGGTTTCGCCGCGTCCTGCTGCCGGCGCTCTTGCCGAACGCCCTGCCGGGTCTTGCCAATCTGTGGATGTCGGTCACCAAGGACAGCGCGCTGGTCGCCGTCGTCGGCTATCAGGAATTGGCGCTCGCCACCCGTCTTGCCGGGGCAAGCACAAAACACTACTTCGTCTTTTTCCTTGCTTCGGCCCTTCTCTACCTCGCTATCACGCTCGTTTCCAACCTCGTCTTCAAACTGATCGAGGGGCGGGTACGGCGGGGGCAGCCGCGCCTTGCCTGAAGAAAGCGCCCCATGAGTTTCACCTGGATCTCTTCCTATTGGCCGCTGCTTCTGACGGGCGCCTGGCAGACCATTTGCCTGCTGGTGATCTCTGTGGTGTTCGGCTTTGCCCTCGCCATCGGCCTCGCCTTCGCGCAAGTCAGCGGCGGCAGGCTGACGCGGCTACTGGCGCGGGGCTACTGCACCTTCTTCCGCGGCACGCCGCTGCTGATACAGCTGTGGCTTCTCTACTATGGGGTGGGATCGCTGCTGCCGATGATCCCCGGTATCCGCCAGAGCCTGTTCTGGCCGATCCTGCGCGAGGGCTTCTTCTTCGCCGCCGTCAGTTTCACCCTGAACTATGCGGCCTATGAGGCGGAGGTATTGCGCGGCGCGCTGCTCGCCGTTCCCAAGGGTGAGCTCGAAGCCGGCCGGGCCTTCGGCCTGTCGCCCTGGATGCTGACCCGCCGCATCTGGCTGCCGCGCGCCATTCGCATCGCCCTGCCGACCATTGCCGGAGAGATCGTCATGCAGCTCAAGGCGACGCCGCTCGCCTTTACGGTGACAGTGATGGATCTCTATGCCGTGGCGAACAAGGTCCGGCAGGACACGCTGCTCGTCTATGAACCGCTGCTGGTCGTCACCCTCTTTTATCTCGCCTTGACCGCAGTGGTCGCCCGCGTCTTCCGAGGTCTCGAAGCGCAGGTGCCGGTTCGCCGTTAGGCGGACGGAAAGGGACTGGCCCATGAACTACCTCGCGCACGAACCACGTGCATCTCGCCCACTTTGTTATGAAAAGCCCGCCGCCGGCCACGGCGCGACGGCCTGAATGGAGACCTCTTCATGAGCACGACGCGAATTCTCGATGGCGGCACGAGCCGCGAGCTGCTGCGGCTGGGCGCCGAACTGAAACAGCCGGAATGGTCGGCATTGGCGCTGATCAACGCGCCTGATATCGTTCGCAAGGTCCACCAGGAATTCATTGCCGCCGGCTCCGAGGTCGTGACGACGAACAGTTATGCGCTGGTGCCCTTTCACATCGGCGAGGATCGGTTTTGGAAGGAAGGGCCGGCGTTGATCCGTCTCGCCGGTCGGTTAGCCCGCGAGGCGGCAGATGCCGTCTCGCATCGCAAGGTGCTGGTCGCCGGCTCGCTGCCACCGATCTTCGGCTCATACGAGCCACAGAACTTTCAGCCGTCGCGGGTGCAGGACTATCTCGAGGTGCTCGTCGAAAACCTCGGCCCCTTCGTCGATATATGGCTCGGCGAGACGCTGAGCCTGATCGCCGAGGCGGAGGCCGTCCGCAACGCGGTGGCGGCATCAGGCAAGCCGTTCTGGATTTCCTTCACATTGGCGGATGACGAGGCAGCCATCGGAGGCGGCGAACCGAAGCTTCGCTCCGGCGAAACCGTCGCTGACGCGGCGTCCTGGGCGGTGTCATCGGGCGCTGAAGCCTTCCTGTTCAATTGCAGCAAGCCCGAGGTCATGCAGGCGGCCGTGGAGACGGCGGCGCGCGTCTTCCGGACAATGGACGCTTCCATCGAGATCGGCGTCTATGCCAACGCCTTCGAAGGGGAAACAGGCGAAGCGGCCGCCAATGAAGGGCTGCATGAAACCCGCAACGATCTGAATGACGATGCCTATTCGCGTTACGCCTGCTCCTGGGCCGAAGCCGGCGCGACGATCATCGGCGGCTGCTGCGGGATCGGCGCCGCCCATATCCATCGGCTCAAGAAGACGCTCTTGAGTTGACGCGGCACGTAGGCCGCGCCGCGGCGACTGTTATTCAGCTTTCGGCGCCGTTTTCTGCAGTTCGAGGAGGAGCTTGATCAGCTTCGGCGCCATCTCCCGTATTTCTGAAAGATGGACGGCGCTCAGCCGCGTCAGCAGCGCGTCCGCCTTGTCGGTCAGCAGAATCGTCTGGCGGCGCCTGTCGGCCGGATCGGCATGACGTTCGACCAATCCGGCATCCGACAGCCGCCCGACAAGTTCGGTCGCCGTATGCGGCGCGATGATCAGCCGCTCGGCCAACATGCCGATGGTTACGGCACCGCCGCGTTGTCCCTTGATCGCCAGCAGCGCCTGATGCTGTTGCGTCGGCAGTCCTTCCGACTGGGCGGCGGAGGCGCTGAAGTCCATGAACTGGCGAAGCGCGAACCGGAGGTCGGCGAGAGCCTGGTAATCTTCCTGTCTGAGCGGCGGCGCGGTCTTCTTCAAAGCCATTCTCCTTTGCCGCAGCGGCTGCCCAGGTTGGAAGCCATTCGGCCATCTCGAATAGAGGGGCAGTCGCCAGCCGGTCAAGGGAGGCATCTTATGAGACATGATCGTCTTCATGTTTTCGTCCCTTGATTTATATCGTGTCACGATATATTGACGCCCCTCAAGCGTATCCGTTCCGCGTAGCAGAGGCTTCCATGGCGCAGCATCAACCAAGCAACCGGCCGCACGATTTCACCGGCGGTCTTTCCCGGCATGAGGCCGGAGATTTCACCACCGACCGGCGGGTCCTCCTGCTGGTTGGCATGTCCATCATTGTCGGCACGGCAGGCGCGTTTGCCGCCTGGTGTCTCGTCAGCCTCATCGCGCTGGTGACGAATGCCATCTGGTTCGGGCAGATCGGCATCCGGCCCGCCTCTCTGGCTGCGGTGCCGCGCTCGCTATGGGTGGTTCTGGTTCCGCCGCTCGGCGGACTGGTCATCGGGCTCATGGCCCGCTTCGGGTCGGAGAAGATACGCGGCCACGGCATTCCGGAGGCGATCGAGGCCATCCTGATCGGCGGCAGCCGGATGTCACCGAAGGTCGCGATCCTCAAGCCGCTGTCATCGGCAATCTCCATCGGAACCGGCGGTCCGTTCGGCGCCGAGGGGCCGATCATCATGACCGGCGGTGCGATCGGCTCGCTGTTCGCCCAATTCTTCCACATGAGTGCCGCAGAGCGGAAGACGCTGCTCGTCGCGGGTGCCGCCGCAGGCATGACGGCGATCTTCGGCTCGCCGATCGCCGCGGTCATGCTGGCGGTCGAACTCTTATTGTTCGAATGGAAGCCGCGCAGCTTCATTCCGGTCGCCGTCGCCGCTTGCGTATCGATCTGCTGGCGTCCGCTGCTGTTCGGTACCGGTCCGCTGTTCCCGACCCACTTTCAGCCAGACTTGCCCTGGTGGGGGATTTTCGCCTGTGCGGCGATGGGCATCATCTCAGGCCTGCAATCGGGATTGCTGACGACACTGCTCTACCGGATCGAGGATCTGTTCGAGGCCTTGCCGATCCACTGGATGTGGTGGCCGATGCTCGGCGGTCTCGTCATCGGCCTCGGCGGCCTGATTGAACCGCGAGCAATGGGCGTCGGCTACGACATCATCGATGGCTTGCTCAACAACCGGCTGCTCGCGCCGGCTGTGATGTCGATCCTGCTGGTGAAGACGGTCATCTGGCTGTTTGCCCTGTCGTCGGGCACCTCGGGCGGCGTGCTTGCACCGCTTCTGATTTTCGGCGGCGCTCTCGGATGGCTGGTCGGGCTTGTTATGCCGGGCAACGATCCCGGCTTCTGGGCGCTGCTCGGCATGGCGGCGATGATGGGCGGAACCATGCGCGCGCCGCTGACGGGAACCTTCTTCGCGATGGAGATCACCGGCGACATCAGCACGCTCGTTCCGCTGCTTGCCGCAACGGTTACGGCCTATGCCGTCACGGTTTTGCTGCTGCGCCGCTCGATCCTCACCGAGAAGATCGCACGCCGCGGCCAGCATATCACCCGCGAATATGGCGTCGATCCGTTCGAGCTATCGCGGGCAAGGGAGATCATGATCAGCGATGTCGATACGCTTCCGGTCACCATGACGGTGGGAGAGGCGTGCGACTTCTTTGCCTCGCTGGAGAAAACGCACCGGATCTATCCGGTGGTCGATGCAGGAGGCAAATTGGCAGGCATCGTATCGAGGGCTGACGCCCTGCTCTGGCAGGGGAATTTGGACCTCGCCGGACAGACGCTTGCGGAAAATGTGACAGACGCGTCCGTTCCTGTCGGGCATCCGGATGATACGGTCGCATTCATCGCCGACCTGATGCTGTCGACCGGCGACGGACGCATTCCGATCGTCGATCCGACCTCAGGGAAATTGTGCGGCCTGATCGCCCGCAAGGATCTCCTGCGGCTGCGCAGTTCCTACCGGTCGGCGGAACTGGATCGGCGGCCGTATCTCACCGCCGGCTCAAAGAGCAGGGCGCAATAGCGGTCCGCTGATGTTCTCTCCCTCGCTCCTGCTACTGCGGCGCGCCACATGGAACAGGTTCCATGTGGCGCGCGCTGACGACTGAAGATGTCAGCGCAGTCCGAACAGGTTCAGCAACTCTTCGCGGTGTCGGACGAATTCCGGGGCGCTGCGGTCGCGAGGACGGGGCAGATCGATTTCGATCAGGCGCGGCTCGCTGCCTTTTTCCCGTGGCAGGATCAGGATCCGGTCGGCGAGATAAATCGCTTCCTCGAGATCGTGGGTCACGAGAATGGTGGTGACATCCTCATCGCGCCAGATCCGTGCTAGCTCCTGCTGCATGCCGATCTTGGTCATTGCGTCGAGCGCGCCGAGCGGTTCGTCGAGCAGCAGGATCTCCGGCTGGACGGCAAGCGCCCGGGCGATCCCGACGCGTTGGGCCATGCCGCCGGAGAGCTGCCGGGGATAGGCCGCCTCGAATTGCTGCAGGCCGACGAGCTTGACATAATGGCGCGCCCGCGCCCTCGCCTGCTCACGTGACAGACCTCTTGTTTCCAGCCCGAAGGAGACATTGTCGAGCACATCAAGCCAGGGAAGCAGCCGCGGTTCCTGGAAGATGACGGCGCGCTCCGCGCCGACGCCGCACACCGCCTTGCCGTCGACGAGAACCTCTCCCGTGTCGGAATCCTCAAGACCTGCCAGAACCCTGAGCAGGGTCGTCTTGCCCGAGCCGCTGGCGCCGACAATGGCGAGGCTTTCGCCGGAGCGGATGTGGAGGTTGATATCCTTGAGAACCTCTAGCTGTGTCCCGTTCAACTTGTAGGATTTGGAGAGGTGACGGATCGTTACCTCTCCGCGGCTCGTGTCCTCAGCGATGCTCATCACGGTTCCTCAGTTGCTTGCCGGCTTGGCGTCGGCGGCAAAGAGGATGTCCTTGGCCGCCAGCTGGCCTTGCTTCAGCTTGCCTTCGCGAACCAGGACGTCGATCCAGAACTGGATGTCGCGCTCGACCGGCAGGCCGCCGGCGCGCACGCCGTAGCCGCGGAAATACTGTGCGATATCCGCGTTCTCGCCACGCTCGCTGAGCGCCTTGGCCAGGATCTTCTTGGTTTCCTCAGGATGCTCGCGGGCATAGTCGAGGGCGCGGGCCGACTGCTCGACGAAAATCTTCGAAGCCTCCGGATGCTGCTGAATGAAATCGCGGCGCAGTACCACAAAGCCGCCGGCAATGTCTCCAAGCACGTCGGTATCGTCGAAAATCGCCCGCAGACCGCCGTTCTTCAGCGCTGCACCCTCGAAGGTCGTCTGCCAATAGCCGAAGGCGGCGATATCGACCTGCTTGGAACGCAGCACCTGCTCGAGCTGCGGCCCGGGGACGACGACCTGATTGGCGACGTCGGTCGGCAGGTCGACGGAATGCAAGGCCTCGCGGATGGTATAGTCGAGATGGGCGCCGAGCGTATTGACCGCGATGCTCTTGCCGGCAATGTCCTTGATGCCTTTGATCGGGCTGTCTTCCAGCACGTAGAAGGTCGACTGCACCTCGTCGTTGATGCCGTTCGAAGGATAGGCGGCGACGAAATCATTGCCGCCGATGATCGAGTTCAGGACGGCGGAGGTTGCAGCGCTGCCAATCTCGACGTCACCGGATGCCAGAGCGATGAGGGAGGCCGGGCCGCCCTGGGCATAGCCGACATTTTCCAGCGTGATGCCCGTGCCTTCGAAATAGCCGAGCTCGGCGGCGAGTTCATGGGCGGCAAGGCCGCCCTGGCTGGCGAGGTAGCGCAGCTTCACCGTGTCGGTGGCAGCGGCCGGTGTGGCAAGGCCGAGAGCGATCACGGCCGGCAGAAGGAGGTTGCGGGGATGGAATGTCATGTGGTGGTCCTTTTCGGAAGAGGAAAATCGGTGGAAGCAGTCAACGGCCCGGCTGAGACCAGCGGCAGAGGCGGCGCTGCAGGAGAACGAGCAAGGCATTGGCGGCAAGCCCGAGGAAGGCGAGCAGAAGGATCGCCGCAAACATCAGCGGAATCTGGAAATTGTACTGGGCGTTCATGACCTGGAAACCGATGCCCTTGTTGGCGCCGATCATCTCGGCGGCAATCAACAGCAGAAGCGCAGTCGTCGCCGAAAGGCGCAGGCCGACGAAGATTGCAGGCACCGAGGCCGGCAGGATGACGCGGCGGAAGATGGTCAGCGGCCCGGCGCCGTAGGTCCGCGCCATCTCGATCAGCTTCTTGTCCACTTCCTTGACGCCGCCGATCGTAGCGAGCAGGACCGGAAACAGCGTCGCCCAGAAGATCACGAAGATCTTCGATGTTTCGCCGAGGCCGAGCAGCAGGATGAAGACCGGGTAGAGCGCCAGCGCCGAGGTCTGGCGGAAGAGCTGCAGGATCGGATCGAGCGCCTGTTCGACCAAGCGAAACTGGCCCATGAACAGGCCGAGCGGAATGCCGATTGCGACGGCAAAGGCAAAAGCGGTTCCCGATCGCTGCAGACTGATGGCGATGTCATCGAGCAGCGCGCCGTTGGCCAGATTGGTCCAAAGGGCCGACAGGATCACGTTCAAGGGCGGGAAGACGGCGGGATTGACCCAGCCCCTGGTGCTCGACACCTGCCAGAACAGGAGGAAGCCGATGAGAAGGCCGTAGCGCGGCAAAAGCGATGCGAGCACTCCGCGCAGGCGGGAGGCGAGAATGGAAATATGGCTTTCGCTGTTTTTCAGGCGGCCAAAGCTTCTCGGGAGAGTCTGGTTGATTTCATAGGTCATGGCCGCTCCTCACTCTGCCGCCTGGAGAGCTGCATGTCCTGCAGTCCACCGATTGGTCGGGAAAGGCAGGCCGAGGTTCTCCCGCAGCGTCTTGCCCTCATAGGCGGTGCGGAACAGGCCGCGGCGCTGCAGTTCCGGGATGACCAGATCGACGAAATCGTCGAGCGCCGTCGGCAGCCAGGGCGGCAGAATGTTGAAGCCGTCGGCGGCTTCGTTCTCGAACCAGTTCTGCAGCGTATCGGCGATCTGCTCGGGCGTTCCGACGATGGTGTAGTGACCGCGGGCGGATGCGATCCACTGATAGAGCTGGCGAATGGTGAAGTTGTTTTCATCGGCGATCTGGCGGATGAGCGCCTGGCGGCTCTTCATGCCTTCGGTCGGCGGCGCCGGCGGCAGAGGCCCGTCGAGGTCATAACCGTGCAGATCGAGCGTGCCGCCGGTCAGGCCATTGAGGAGGCCGATCCCGTCCTCTTCGACGATGAGCGAGGTCAGGCGGTCGTATTTCTCGCGTGCCTCCGCCTCGGTCCTGCCGACGAAAGCGGATACGCCGGGCATGACCAGGATGTGATCCGGGTTTCGGCCGAGACCGCGGGCGCGGGCCTTGATGTCCCGGTAGAACTCCTGGGCGGTTTCGATATGCTGGTGGGCGGTGAAGATGACCTCGGCCGTTGCCGCGGCGAGTCCGCGTCCGTCTTCGGATTGGCCGGCCTGGACGATGACGGGATGCCCCTGCGGCGACCGCGAGACGTTGAGCGGACCGCGCACGCTGAAATGTTCGCCGCGGTGGTCGGTGTCGTGCAGCTTCGACGGGTCGAAGAATACGCCGGTATCCTTGTCCCGGATGAAGGCGTCGTCTTCGAAGCTTTCCCAGAGTTTGCGGACGACGTCGACATGCTCGGCGGCACGGCGATATCGGTCGGCATGCGGAAGCTGGGTGTCGCGGTTGAAGTTCTGCGCCGTCAGGTCGCCCGTCGTGGTGACGACGTTCCAGCCGGCGCGGCCATCCGAGATCAGATCCAGCGAGGCGAATTTGCGGGCGGTCGTGTAAGGCTCCTCGTAGGTCGTCGAGGACGTGGCGATAAAGCCGAGATGGGTGGTGAAAGGCGCAAGGGCGGAAAACAGGGTCACCGGTTCGAAGCCGGCGACGCGGGCATTGCCGCCTTCACGCGCCCCGCCGAAACCGACGGCCAGTCCGTCGGCGAGGAAATAGGCATCGAAGAGCCCGCGCTCGGCCGTCAAAGCGAGGCGTTTGTGGAACTCGAAACTGGTCGCGCCGTCGGCCGGCTGGTCGGGATGCCGCCATGAGGCAACATGCTGTCCGCCACCGGGAAGAAATGCCCCAAGCCTGATTTTCCGTGTCATGTCGCGTCCTCTCCGGTTGCCGTCAACAGTCTGGCCTTCCCCAAGGCCAAGTATAAATGCGCTGTTGGACCACTAAGATACGTTCTCCATAAATTTTATAGAGAAACTTAATTTCATAGTTTCGGAGGAAGCGTGAATAGATTTCCGGGATCGGCTTGAAACTCGAAATTGAACGATCGAGGCCGCCGCCCCTCGAATTATAGGGCAGGCCGACAGGCGGCATTCTACAGGCGTGACAAAGAGCCGCCTGGGGCGGTGATAAGGAGATCATCCGGCGTTCCCTCGCACGAATGTCCGTGCCGCCGGATATCAATATCCTGATTTGCTCAGGCTTCAGCCTCGTTTGGGCCGGGTCGGAGCATGATCCAGTCCGGCGGCGGCCTTCTTCAGGCAGTCGAGGTAGCGGTCGCGGTTGGCGATGCCGTCGTCGCGCGGGGTGACGAGGCAGAGCGTTGCGGCGGCATGGCCTTCTTCGCCGCGCACCGGCACGGCAAAACAATGGGTGAAGCTGTCGACGATGCTGTTGAAAGTGAAGAGACCTTCACGCTCGGCTTGGCGCACTTCGGCGATGAAGGTTTGCGGCTCCAGCCATTCGCCGTTCGGCAGGCGGAAATCCTGCGGCGGAATGAAGTTCAGAATGTCCTGATCGGACAGATGCGCGACGAGCAAGCGGCCTGACGCCGTCCACGGGATCGGCACCGATTGGCCGACATCCGTCGAAATGCGGAAGGGGCGTGCGCCTTCGCGCATGCGCACGACCGTATATCTGTTTCCATCCAGCATGCAGAACTGCGCCGTTTCCCGCGTCTCGTCGGCAAGCTGTTCCAGTGCGGCCTCGCATTCGCGGGTGAAATCGAAATGGTTCTCATAGGCTGCGCCGAGGAAATAGAGCTTGCGGCCGAGATAGACACGCCCCTCGCCGCCGGTGAATTCCAGAATGCCGTTGCTCAGCAGCAGGTTGACGAGTTCGTAAACCGATGAACGCGGCGCGCCGATCTGCGCGGCAATTTCGTTTGGCTTCAAGGCCTGCCGCTTCTGGCGCAGGAAATCGAGGATCTCGAAGGCGCGGTCGAGCCCTCGGGCGCGCTTGCCGGCTGCTTCGTCCTGAACTGCATCCATTCTTTCGATCCTTTTTTGTCCGGCCAAGCTTTTCAAGCCCTCTGCCGCATCTGTCAATCGATCCGGTCATTCATCGCGGATGAAATTTTTCCACCCCTCTTGCGGGGTAGAAAAATCAGCATAAGATCACCTCGTCCGGTATATAGATCACATGTACAATATATTGGACAAAGATGGCAAGCCGTCAACGCTGCCGCTCACAAAAAAGGGGATCGACATGAAGAATTTTGAAAACAGCATTTCTGCTTCGCTGCGCCGCCTTCTTGCGGGCGCTGCCGCCGCGGCGGCCCTCCTCGTCTTTTCCACAGGCACGGCCTCGGCCGCCGCCAATTGCATCAAAGGTGACAGGAAGGCGCCCTATACGATCGGCTGGGCGAACATCTATTCGGTGCCGACCTGGATGAAGCAGACCGAAGGCACCATCACGGCTGAAGTGGAGGAGCTGAAGAAGGCGGGCCTGGTGAAGGACCTGATGATCACGGACGCGCAGGGCAACGCCCAGACGCAGATCCAGCATATTCAGTCGATGATCGACGCCAATGTCGACGCCATCGTCGTGATCGCCGGTTCCTCCAATGCGCTCGACCGCGTCATATCGGATGCCTGCGACAAGGGCATCGCCGTCGTGAATTTCGACAGCCTTGTCAATACCGACAAGGTGACCGCCAAGATCAACACCGATTCCAACGAATGGGGCGCGACCGCTGCCAAGTGGATGGTCAGCCAGCTCGGCGGCAAGGGCAAGATCATCATCATGAACGGCCCGGCCGGCATTTCGGTGAGCGACGACCGCCGCAAAGGCGCCCAGCCGGTCCTCGATGCCAATCCGGGTCTCCAGGTGATCACCGAGACGAATACGGAATACAATGTCGCGCCGGCGCAGGAAGCGATGACCAGCCTGCTCTTTGCCAATCCCGAAATCGACGGCGTGCTGTCGCTCGGTGGCGCGCTGTCGGCCGGCTCGGTCCTTGCCTTCGAGCGTCAGGGCCGCGAGCAGGTGCCGACGACCGGTGAAAACGCCCGGCAGTTCCTGGAACTCTGGAAGGAGAAGGGCCTGAAGGGCTGGGCGACGATGCAGCCCAACTGGCTCGGCGCGCTTTCCGTCTATACCGCCGTGCAGGCGCTGCAAGGCAAGGATGTCCCGGCCTTCGTCAAGGTGCCGCTGCCCGTCATCGACGACAGCACGATCGGCAGCTACCTCGCCCGGGCCGACAAGTTCCCGGCTGACGGCTATATCTACTCCGATTACGACCAGGCGCTCTTCGACAAGCTGCTCGCCAAGTAATCCGCCCAAATAATCCGACCAAGTAACTCGGGTTGAGGAAAGCCGTCATGACGGAAGAACGACCCCTGCTGGAAGCCCGGCAGGTGTTCAGGGGATTTTTCGGCAATCCCGTTTTGAAGGGCGTCGATATCGCCCTTCTGCCGGGCAGGGTTCACGCCCTGCTCGGCGAAAACGGCGCCGGCAAATCCACATTGATCAACCTCCTGTCCGGTGCTCTCCAGCCGGACAGCGGTTCCATCCTCGTCGATGGCAAGCCCGTCGGGCGCTTCAGCCCGGCGGCGGCGCGCGCGGCAGGTATCGCCGTCGTTCAGCAGGAGCTGAGCCTGACGGCCAGTCTGTCGATTGCCGAAAACATCGGGCTCGGTGCATTTCCGCGCCGCTTCGGTCTGATCGATTACAAAGCGCTTCATCGCGGCGTGTCGGATGTCTGCGACATGGTCGGGCTTACCGAAGCGCTCGACATGCCGGTCGCCGATCTCGCGCTCGGCCGCCGTCAGATGGTCGAGATCGCCAAGGCGCTGTTCCGCAAGCCGCGCGTGCTGATCCTGGACGAGCCGACTTCGTCGCTCTCCGCCCACGAAGCCGGCATCCTTGCCCGTCTGATCGAGACGCTCAAGGACCGCGGCACGGCACTTCTTTATATTTCCCACCGCCTCAATGAGGTGCAGGCGCTCTGCTCGCATGTCACGGTGCTGAAGGACGGCCTGGTCACCGCCGACCAGTCGCTCTCCGGCATCGACGGCGAGGGCCTGGTGCGCCTCATGGTCGGCCGCGAGACCGGCGACCTGTTCCCGCCGCGCGCCGCCACCAAGTCCGGCGAAACACGCATCAGCGTCGAAGGTTTCTCCGCCGGCATGGTGCGTGACGTCGGCTTCTCCGCCCGCGCCGGCGAGATCGTCGGCATTGGCGGGCTCGTCGGACAAGGGCAGGAAGACCTGCTGCTCGGCCTTTACGGCGCGATTCCAGCCTCAGCCGCTCGCGCGGAAGTATCCGGCAAACCCGCCCTGCCCGCCGATGTCGGCGAGGCGAATGCGGCGGGCATCGTCTATGTCCCGGCCGACCGCAAACATGAGGGGCTGGTGCTGCCCCACGCGATCGCAGCCAATCTCATTCTGCCCTCGCTCGGACGGCTCGCCCGCAACGGCTTACGCGACCGGCCGGCGGAAGACGCCCTGGTCGCCGATCTCGCGCGCCGGCTGACGATCAAGGGCGACACGGCCCGCCCGGTGCAGGCGCTTTCCGGCGGCAACCAGCAGAAGGTAGCGCTCGCCAAATGGCTGCCGCTCGATCCTTCCGTTCTGCTGCTCAACGATCCGACGCGCGGTGTCGACATCGAGACCAAGCGGGAAATCTACCTCATGCTCCGTGCTTTCGCCGCCGAGGGGCGGCTCGTCATCCTGGCCAGTTCCGATACGCCGGAACTCGTGCATCTCTGCGACCGTGTCGTGGTTCTGCGCGAGGGTCGCGTCGCGGCGGTGCTGTCGCAGGATGACATCAGCGAAGGGGCGATCGTCGGCGCGGCCATGGGGATTACCGCCACCACGCAGGGAGAGGCGGCATGAGCACAATTTCGTCCTCCCGGCTCTACGGTTCGATCCAGCTCCGCCGCAACCGCGGCCTCGCCGGTCTCTATCTGGTCGTCGCCGCCTTTCTCATCCTTTATGCACTGCTCTTTCCCGGCATCCTTTCCATCGGCGGCTTCTCCAAGTTCACGCAGAACTGGTTCCCGCTGGCGCTCGTCACCATGGCGCAGGCGCTGCTCATGCTGAACGGCGGCATCACGCTGGCGATCGGCCCGCTCGTCAGCCTTGGAGCGGTGATCGCCGCGACGACGATGGAAGGAGCGCTCGGCGTGCCGGGCGGCATTCTCGCGGTCTCGCTCGCCGGTCTTTCGATCGGCGCCGTCATCGGCGCCATCGTCACGTATCTGAGGCTGCCGGCGATCATCGTCACGCTTGCCGGCTCCTTCATCATCGGCGGTGTGGCACTCATCCTGCTGCCGCGGCCGGGCGGGTTCATTCCCGACTGGCTGTCGACCACGCTGGCCGGCCACACGCCCGTCGCTTTCCTGCTGCTCATCGTGATCCTCGTGCTCTGGAAGGTCTTTCTCGCAACCCCGCTCGGCCTCGGCATCTACGCGGCCGGCGACAATCCGGTCGGCGCATTCCGCTCCGGCGTCCCGGTCGAGCGGGTGAAGGTCGCAGCCTTCGCGCTGTCCGGTCTGCTTGCAACGCTGACCGGTTTGTTCGTCGCCGCGCAGACCGGCTCGGGTGATCCGGTGATCGGCACGCCCTTCACGCTGAACTCGATCGCCGCCGCCGTGCTCGGCGGCGTCGGTTTCCTCGGCGGCAAGGGCACGATGCGCGGCGCGATCTGCGGCAGCCTGCTGCTCTCGGTCATGATCAACGTCATGTTCTTCCTGGGTTTCCCGCCGGTCGCGCAATATGTCGCGCAAGGGCTGATCATCGTTGGGGCGGTCGCTGTTCCGGAACTTCTTGGGGTATGGAGGGCAAGGCGATGAACATGATCCGATCCGCGTTCCGCAATCCGCCGCTCCTGACCCTGCTTCTGGTCGCACTCGTCTGGATCGTCGCAAGCCTCTCGCTGCGTGGTTTCGGCGCCTATGGCCACCTGCGCTACCTGCTCGAACTCGCCGCGGTGATCGGCATTGCCGCCGCCGGGCAGACGCTCGTCATCCTGATGGGCGGCATCGATCTCTCCGTCGGAGCGGTCATCACCGTCACGGCGATCCTGCTGCCGCTGATTTCGCCGGCCTGGGACCCGACCGGCCTTGCCGGCATCGTGGCGGCCCTTGCCATCGCCACCGGCATCGGCCTGATGAACGGCGCCGGTGCTGCCTATCTTCGCGTGCCGCCGATCATCATGACGCTTGCCATGGCGACCTTCCTGCAGGGCCTGCTCGTCATCATCGCCGGCGGCAGCGCCGTCACTGTCAGCAATCCGGCGGTCATCCTGCTCGGGCAGGCGCGGCCGCTCGGCATCCCCTCGGGCATCATCCTGTGGCTCGTCGTTTCGATCGTCGACCTGCTGCTCGTCCACCGCATGCCGATCGGCGCCCGTTTCCTGGCGCTTGGGGCGAACCCGCTGGCGGCCCGGCTTTCCGGCGTCAGCGTCACGCGCAACACGCTGGTCGGCCATACCCTGTCGGGCTTTTTCGCCGGTCTTGCCGGCATTCTCGTCCTCGGCATGAACCGGCAGGGCTATGTCGGCATCGGCGACCCCTATCTCTTGACCTCGATCGCCGCCGTCGTGCTCGGCGGCACCTCCATCCTCGGCGGCCGCGGCACCTATGCCGGGACCGTTCCGGGGGCGATCCTGCTTGTGACGACGACGGCGCTGATCACGGTCGTCAATGCCTCGCCCGGCTGGCGGTCGATCATGTTCGGCACGTTGATCCTCGCCCTTCTGCTGGTTTCCGGCCGGGAGGCGCGCCGATGACGGAACTCTATCACGGGCCGGTGATCGACGCGCACCATCACCTCTGGGACCTTAGGATGGAACGTCATCCCTGGCTTCAGAAGGCGCGGGCATCAGGCGAAGAGATGGTTTTCGGAAGCCTGGCGCCGATCCTGCGCAACTACGGCATCGACGATTATCGCGCCGATGCTGCCCGCCAGAATGTGGTTGCCACGGTGCATGTCGAGGCCGGCTGGTCCGTTGCGTATCCGCTGGAAGAGAGCCGCTGGCTGGATGGCCTCGACCGCAGTTCCGGCGTGGCGCACCGTTATATCGCGCGCGTTCCCCTCGACGGGCCGGACGCCATGCGCCTGCTCGAGGCGGAAGCGGCAAATCCCAACGTCGTCGGCATCCGCGATATTTTGAGCTGGCATCCCGATGTGGCGAAGAGTTTTGCGTCGCGCGCCAACCGCATGAGCGATCCCGCCTGGCGGGCGGGCCTGGCGCACGCCACGCGGCTCGGGCTGGTCTTCGACCTGATGCTCTATCCTTGGCAGATGAGCGAGGCGCTAGACCTGGTGCGCGCCTTTCCGCAAACGCTTTTCGTGCTCAATCACGGCGGTAGCCCCACCGACCGGACGGCGGATGGCATGACGCTCTGGCGCGGTGGCCTGCGGGCGCTCGGCAGCGAGCCGAACGTGCACCTGAAGATCTCCGACCTCGTCGCCTACGACAACCAATGGACGCTCGAAAGCCTGCGGCCGGTGATCGAGCATTGCCTCGATTGTTTCGGCCCGACACGCGCCATGTTCGCAAGCGACTTTCCGGTCGCGGGCCTGCACGCCTCTTTCGACGAGGTCTATCAGGTTTTCCGCACGGTCGCCGCGCAGCTCTCTTACGACGAGCAGCGCGCTTTGTTCTTTGCCACCGCCAATGACACCTATCGCCTCGGCATCGCCGATCCGGCCGAGATCAGGGACTGCCATGTCTGACCTTCATACTACGACCGAAAACCTGCTGATCGACGAGCGGGTGCGCGGCTTTCCGCCAGGCAATCCGCCGCTCCCGCTGGATGCCATCGGCAGGCAGGGATGGAAGCCCTATGACGGCAGGATGGCCCTGCCGCTGATCTCGCTCGACCAGCAGGCTTTCTCCGACAATGCCGAACTGATGATGATCTATGTGAAGAGCCATGGCGCCGAAATCGCCCCGCACGCCAAGACCCCGATGTCGACGGCGCTGTCGGCGGCGCTTCTGGCCGCAGGCGCCTGGGGCACGACGGTCGCCGATATCCGTCAGGCGGCCGTGTTGCTCAAGGCCGGACAGCGTCGGCTGATCCTCGCCAACGAGATCGGTGGAGCTGCCGCCGCCCGACGGCTGGCGGCCCTGCTCGGCCAATATCCCGATGCGGAACTGCATATTTTCGTGGATTCGACGGCGCTCGTCGAGGCTCTTTGCGCCGCATGGCGGGAACGTGCCGATCTGCCGCCTCTCGGCCTGCTGGTGGAGTTCGGCGCCGGCCGCGCCGGTGCCCGAAGCGCCGACGCCGCCGAGGCAATTCTCGAGGCGATCCTTGCCGTGGAGACTCCGACCTTCCGGCTGACCGGCATCGCCGCCTATGAGGGCGCGGCGGCGACCGCCGATGCGCAAGAGACGATGCGTCGCATCGACTCGCTGATGGCGGTGACATCCGATTTCCTGCCGAAGCTGCGCGCCTGCATCGGCGACGAGCGGCCGCTCCTCGTCACGGCAGGCGGCTCGGTGTTTTTCGACCTTGTGGTTGCCAGGCTTTCAGCCGCCGTTGCGGCCGATCCGGCCTGTCGGCTGGTGCTGCGCAGCGGCGCGATCTTCTTCCACGATCACGGCATCTACGAGCGCGGCCTTGCCGGCCTCGATGCACGCGGCGGCTTGCGCATCGGCGGCGAGATGATTTCCGCGGCTGCGGGTTTCCGTCCGGCGCTGCGGGTTTGGGCCGAGGTGCTGTCGCGGCCGGAGCCGCGGCTTGCAATCTGCGGCATGGGCATGCGCGACGTGGCGATGGACCAGGGCCTGCCGCGGCCGCTGGCGCTCTACCGCAATGGTGCGCATCTTGCCGATCTCGAAGGCGCCGAAGTGTTTCGCCTTAACGATCAGCACGCCTTCGTGGCACTTGCCGATGGCAGCGACGTTTCGGTCGGCGACGTCATCGAGTACGGCATCTCGCATCCCTGCACCTGCCTTGACCGGCATGCCATCCTTTACGGGCTCGATCCGGACCATTCGGTGACGGCGGCCTATCTGACCAGCTTCGGCTGAACTCTCCCTCCAAAAAGCAAGAAAAGGAAAACCCGCTTATGATCCAGCGTTATCAGAAAGGTTCGCGTATGAGCCAAGCCGTCAGCTACGGCGGTCTCGTCTATATTGCCGGCCAGGTCGCGGAAAATCGCAAGGCGGGCATTGAGGACCAGACCCGCGATGTGCTCGGCAAGATCGACGCCCTGTTGAAGGAGGCTGGGATCGACCGTTCGCGCCTCATCGCCGTCAACGTCTTCCTGCCGGCGATCGTCGATTTCGAGGCGATGAACAGCGTCTATGATAGCTGGATCGACATCGAAAATCCGCCGGCCCGCGCCTGCACCGAAGCTCGTCTCGCCGATCCCGATCTGCGTGTTGAAATGACCGCGATCGCCGCGCTGTAACGGCATCGCAACCGTCCGCACTGGAGAGATCATGCATAGCGGCCTCGTCAATCCGATCGACTTTTCGTGCGAGGGCCGGCAGGCCGGTCACCTCGCCATTCCCTATTCGGTCGACCGTTCGCCCTATTATCAGATCCGCATTCCGGTCCTTCGCCTCAAAAATGGCGAGGGGCCGTCCTTGCTGCTGATGGCGGGCAATCATGGCGACGAGTATGAGGGTGAACTGCAGCTCGGACGGCTGATGCGGCTGTTGGATGCCGCCGAAATCCGCGGCGCCGTCACCATCCTGCCGATGGCGAACCTGCCGGCGGTGATGGCGGCCAAGCGCTGTTCGCCCTTCGACGGCGGCAACCTCAATCGGGCCTTTCCCGGTGATCCAACCGGTTCGCCGACGGCGCGGATGGCGCATTTCCTCGAACATGAACTCTTTCCGCGTCATGACGCCGTGCTCGACCTGCATTCGGGCGGCACCTCCATGGCGCACCTTCCCTGCACGCTGATCGAGCGGCAGGCCGATGCCGCCCGCTTCGAGCGGTCCGTTTCGCTGATGCGTGCAATGGGTGCGTCGCATGCCTTCATCGCCGATAACGGGCCGACGGCGCCGACATCGATGGGCGCTGCGGCAAGGGCCGGAACCGTCGGTCTTTCCGGCGAGTTCGGCGGCGGCGGCACCGTGACGCCTGAGACAATGGCTTTCACGGCGGTGGCGATCGATCGGCTGCTCGTCACACTTGGCATCGTGAAGCGTCCGGTCCTGTCGCGCGTACCGCTCGCCGAGCCCGGGCCGTTACAGTTGCTGTCGCTATCGCGGCACAGCCAAGGCATCTATGCGCACCGCCGAGGCTGGTTCGAGCCGGCTGTTGCCCTCGGCGCCACCGTTGCCGCCGGCGATCTGGCCGGATGGTATCATGATCTCGAAGGGCTGGAGCAGCCGGAGGAAGAGTTGCGTTTTGCCGAGAGCGGCATCGTCATTTCCCACAGGCTGCATTGCGACAGCCAGGCCGGCGACTGCCTGATCCAGGTCGCCGAACCCATCACATCCTGAAGAGCGCCGATCTGCTCAAGTGATGGCATCGACTGCCGCCTTGACCCAGTCGAGACGTTTGGCCGGGATCAGGCCGTAATTGTAGAAGTTCACGCCGTCAGCGCCGGCATCGACGGCGGCCCTGGCGCGCGCTGCCAGCACCGCAGCCGCGCTCACCTCGGGATAGAAGACGCGCAGGCCCACCCCGAGAAATTTGTCCGGCCCGATTGCCGCCCGGCCGGTCCGGATGACATCGCCGATGGCATCAGGCGCCATGTCGTAGCAGCATAGGATCGCCCCGTCGCAGAGCTTGCCGGCGGCTGCGAGATCGACGCCGCCGAGCCAGCCGTCCTTCAGGTCGATCAGCACGACGCGTGTCGCCGGGTCGGCGGCCGCCTTGATTTCGCCGATCAGGCTGGTCACCGGCTCGCTGCGCCAGGTGAGATAGGCATGCAGGTCGGGATGGTCGCGGAAGGCATCGATGCCGGCTGCCGGGAAGTCCGGGAACTGCGGTTCCGGGACAGCCCTTTCGCAGAGCTCGGCGATGAAGCGCGCGACCGAGCGGCGCGCGCCTTCGACCGGCACGCCGGCCTTTTCGGCGCGCGCCGTGCAATGGTCGCAGAAGCAGAGCGATAGCAGGAAGTCGTCTTCGGCGTTCAGGCCGACGCCGTCTTTTTCGTGGTGGTATTCATGCGCGAAGCCCATGAAGTTCGGGCTCTCGAGTTCCACCATGTCGGGCCGGTAGTTCGTCGTGATGTCGCGCACGAGGGTGACGGCATAGTCCCGCGCCGCCGGGCTGGAGGGGCAGAGATTGTAGTAGTTGGCATTGCCGAAGGCGTTTCGCGTCACATGATCGGGATGCAGCATGCCGAGGCGGCTATTGTGCAGGCAGACCGTCCAGCAGGAGACCTTGAGGCCCGTCGCATCGCGCGCCCTGACGAGCGCATCCAGCATGTCGCCGCGCTCAGTGACATTCCCGGCCATCAGCGGCCGGATCAGCTTGTCCTGCCAGAGATTTTCATCCGGCCGGAAATAGACCGTTCCGTCCTCGGGAAAATAGGCCTTCTGCTGCGGGCTGCGCGGCTGAAGGAAACGGCCGGCATGATAGGAGGTCGCCAGGCTGACCGTGTTCAGGCCCGCGCGGCCGTCAAGCTCGGCGGCAAACGCACCAAGCCCCTGATCCTGGATGTCCCAGGGATAAGTCCACATGGAAAGATGCATCGCCCGCTCCCCTCAACTCTGTCCACTTTATAGAACATGTGTCCATAATAGTGTCCAGATGGATCTTTGCGCGCAGTCATCTGAAGGCACTCCCGCTGCACAGCGGGAGTGCGGAGGTCGAGGGCTTAGGCTCTCGCGAGCGACGTCTGCTTCGCTGCATTGTCGATTGCCAGGCGGCCGGGGCCGGCAAAGGCGAGATAAAGGAAAACGAAGCAGAACAAGATGGCGGACTCGCCCATGTTGAGCGCCGGCCAGAAGCTTTGCGGCGCATGCGCCATCCAGTAAGCGGCGGCCATTTCGCCCGAAGCGATGAAGGCGGCGACGCGGGTGTAGTAGCCGACCGTCATCAGCAGGCCAGTGATGACCTCGATTGCACCGGCGACGAGGATCATCGTCGGCAAAGGCGACGGTATGCCCGGGATGGCGGCCGGGAATTGAAAGAATTTCATCGTGGCATGTTCAAGGAACAGCAGCGCGGTGACGATCCGCAAAATGGCGAGGATATAAGGCGTCCACTTGATCGTGTCTGGCATCGTTATTTCTCCTGGATGATGGTTTTGATGTTCAAGCGGCGGCCGCCTTGAGCTCTATGTTCTCTTTCCAGAGGTTCATCACGAGCTTCAGAGGGCCTTCGACATAGTTGGTGAATGCCGGCATGGAAGCCGGTTCGCGGCCGGCCTTCGCCGCCAGGAGGGCGACGATGTCATCCGACTCGGCAATGTAACGGCCTGGCTCGAACCGGGCGGCGGGGAAACTCACCTTGTCCAAGTGCGGGCTGAGCTCGGCTCGAATGTCGTTCTCCTGCTGCGATCCGGAGACAAATTCGCGGATCTCGACGTCTTCGTTCAAGCCTGCTTCGAGCAGGAACAGCCGGACCTTGAAGCAGAACGGGCAGTTCTGCTTGAAGTAGAGGATCGGTTTCAGGGTATTGTCGGTCATTGCAGGTCTCCCTTGGAAAGGATGGGCCGTGGTGTTGCGCCGAAACGGAAGCTGGATGCGGTGAGCCCGCCGGCAAAATCGGTCTGGTGATAGGTGACGGCGCCCGGTTCGCTCCCTGCGGCGCCGACCGCGACCATCAGCGGGATGAGATGATCTTCTCTTGGATGCGCGGCGCGGGCGAGCGGCGCCCGCTCCCAGTTCAACAACCGCTCGGCACGTTCTTCGGGCGGCGAACGCAGCAGCGTCTGCTGGAGCCAGGCATCGAATTGCCGGGATGGCTCGCGTCCGCTGCCATCCTGGAAAGCCCTCAGATTGTGATAGCTGAGACCGCCGCCGATGATCAGCACGCCCTCGTCGCGCAACGGCGCCAGCGCCCGCCCGACCTTAAGGTGGACGGCGGGATCGTAGCTGGCATGGATGGAGAGCTGGACCACGGGCATGTCTTCTTCGGGGTAGAGCGGCTGCATGATGCCGTAGGTGCCGTGATCGAAGCCGCGGGCGGGATCGAGCCAGGCGTCGATGCCGCCGGTCTTCAGCAATTCCCGGACATGCCGCGCGAGTTCGGGAGAGCCCGGAGCACCGTACTTGACGTGGTAGAGATATTCCGGGAAGCCGTAAAAGTCGTACAGCATCCCCGGTCTTTCGCCGGAGGAGACGGCAAAGCCCTGCTCCTCCCAATGCGCCGAGACCATGAGGATCGCCTTGGGCGCATCGCCGAGTTCGGCCCGCATCTCGATCAGCGACTGCTCGAGCTTGTCGAAATTGCGACGGAACTCGCCGCTCATATAGGGCCAGGGGCCGCCGCCATGACTGACGAAATAGGTGGGAAGACGAAGACTGGTCACGGATTGCATTCTTTCGAAGCGATGCTGGCATGGGACCAGGAAATCTGGTTTTCGACCAAATTCGTCGTTTCGTAGCAATTGATCAATCACGCTTTCATTGAGCGAACGTTTCCTCTATGTTGATGATCGATGGATACGTTAACGAGCCTGCGCGTCTTCTGCACTGTGGCGGAATTGAAGAACTTCACGGCCGCCGCCGATCGTCTCGGTCTCTCGCCGGCGATGGCAAGCAAACATGTGATGCACTTGGAGAAACGGCTGGGAAGCCGGTTGCTCAACCGTACCAGCCGCTCTGTCAGCATGACCGAGACCGGCACGCTCTATTTCAACCAGGCCAGGCTGTTGCTCGACGGCCTGGACGAGGTGGAAGACGCCGTCAGCAATGTCACGGTGACGCCGCGCGGGACCTTGAGGCTAAGTGTCCCGATGTGGTTTGCGAACACGCCGATTGCCCGCGTGATCGCGGAATATCATCAGCGCTATCCCGACGTGTGCTTCGACATGGATTTCAGCGGCCGGCTGGTCAATCTCGTCGACGAGGGCTTTGACCTGGCACTCCGCGCCACGTCGCCCGACCGGCTCGATCCCGGCCTCATCGCGCGGCCGGTGATGGACGTCCCCTTTCATCTTGTCGCGTCCCCTGCCTATCTCACGCGCACCGGCCGGCCATCGAAAGTCGGCGATCTCAACGGGCATTCGATCTTGCTCTACAAAGGCATGAATCCCAGCGGCAGCATGACCCTCGACGGACCGAAGGGCCAGACGACGATGAAGTTCCGCCCCGTCATGCTGAGCGAAAACGAGATCATGCTGCACCTGGCCGCATTGGAGGGCATGGGTCTGGTCTTCCTGCCGGCGTGGATGACGCAGACCGATATCGCCGAGGGCCGGCTGGAAGTGGTGCTCCCCGAAGAGGTGATGTTCAGCACGACCCTGCACGCCGTCTATCCCAGCAGGAAATATCTGTCCGCCAAGGTCCGCACCTTCATCGACTTCCTGGCTTCGCGAAAGAACCTCTGCTCTGAGACCGGCGAGGACTGGCCGGCGGGTTGACCTGCATCAATCGAACACGCGTTGATTGGCGGCATTCTCGGTGTAACGCGCGCGGGCTCGCTCGAGCCGCTCCGGGCCGCCGACCTGCGGAACGGCGACATCCCACCAATGGCCGCCTGCGTCGGTTCCAGGAACCGCATCGGTGTCGATCACCAGAACGCTCGGAATGTTCCGTCCCCGCGCGGCGGCGATGCGTGCCTCGAGTTCGGCGATCGACCCTATCTTTTCGGCATGGGCGCCCATCGAGGCGGCGTGCGCGACAAAGTCGATCTCGGGCTGCACATCGACATTGCAGTCCTTGTACATGTTGTTGAACTCGGCGCCGCCGCACTCGATCTGGAGACGGTTGATGCAGCCGTAGCCGCAATTGTCGGTCAACACGACGGTGAACGGCACCCGCCGCATGACGGCGGTGGCGAGTTCCGAATTGGCCATCATGTAGGAACCATCGCCGACGAAGCAGATGACGTCCTTGTCGGGGCGCGCGAGCTTGATGCCCATGGCGCCTGCCACTTCGTAACCCATGCAGGAGAAGCCATATTCCATGTGGTATCCGCCCTTGGCGGACTGCCACAGCACCTGCAGTGCGCCCGGCATGGTGCCGGCCGCGCACATGACCACGGAGGTTTCCGTCGCCGCCCGCTGCACGGCGCCGATGACCTGTGCGTCGGTGGGCAGGTTTCCCGGCCCGTCCGTTTCCGGTGCCGCCGTCACGCGCTCGACCGTTCTATGCCAATCGGTCCTGATCCCGGCATCGACCTCAGGCCCGCGATAGGCCTTGAGTGCTGCGGAAAGGCGCGTGAGCGTGATCCTGGCATCGCCGACGCAGGGCAATGCCGAATGCTTGGTGGCATCGTATCCGGCAAGGTTGATCGAGGCGAGCCGCCGCGTGGGATTGCGGAAAAGCGCCCAGCTGCCGGTGGTGAAATCCTGGAAACGCGTGCCGATGCCGATCACGAGATCCGCCTCGGCGCAAAGGGCGTTGGCCGACGCCGATCCGGTCACGCCAGGCGACCCGAAATTCAGCGGGTGCTCCCAGCTGTTGGCGCCCTTCCCGGCTTGCGTTTCGACAAAGGGGATATGGTGCTTCTCCGCGAATGCGGCGAGCTCGGCCTCGGCCTCAGAATAGATGACGCCGCCGCCTGATATGATGACCGGCCTGCGCGCGGCCCGGATGGCGTCGGCAAGATCTTCGACCTCCCGCGGGTCCGGTTCGGGACGGCGGATGCGCCAAGCTTTCGGTTCGAAAAAGGCTTCCGGGTAGTCGTAGAGTTCTGCCTGCACATCCTGGCAGAATGCCAGCGTGACCGGGCCGCAACTGCCCGGATCGGTCATGACCGCCAGGGCGCGCGGCAGGCAGGTCAGGAGATGCTCGGGACGGGCGACCCGGTCGAAATAGGCCGAGACCGGCCGGAAGCAATCATTGGCGCTGACGGTTCCGTCGTTGATGTCCTCGATCTGCTGCAGCACCGGCTCGGGGCGGCGGTTGGCAAAGATGTCGCCGGGTATGAACAGCACGGGCAGTCTGTTGACATGGGCAAGCGCGCAGGCCGTAATCAGATTGGTGGCGCCCGGGCCGATCGAGGACGTCACCGCCTGGGCGCGCCGGCGCTTCAGCGTCTTCGAATAAGCGATCGCCGCATGCGCCATGGTCTGTTCGTTCTGGCCGCGCCAAGTGGGAAGGGCATCGCCGATCCCATGCAGGGCCTCTCCGATACCGGCGACGTTGCCGTGACCGAAGATCGCCCAGACGCCTTCGATGAAGCGCTCGCCATCCTCCGTCATCTGCACCGAAAGCCATTTCACCATAGCCTGCGCCGCGGTCAGTCGTATCGTTCTCATTCTGCTGCCTCCCGTACGCGCGCCCGTGCGCCGTCCCAGACCGCGCAGAGCCTGGAGTATCGTATCGCCATCTCCTCGACGGCCTCTTCGTCACCGATCGTGCCTTCGAACCAGCCGCGGGCGACCGAGCCGAAGATCGTCCGGCCGACGGCAAATCCCTTGACGAGCGGGAAGCGCGCGGCAACTTCGAAGCTCGCCTTCAAGAGGTCCTCCGGCGCATCCAGGCCGAGGACGACGATCCCTCTGGTATGACGATCGTTTTCCTCGATGGCGGCGCAGACCCGCGCCCATGCTTCGGGTTCGTCCAGCGGCTCGAGCTTCCACCAATCGGGATAAATGCCTTCGGCATAGAAGCGGCGGATCAGTGTCGCGGTCGTATCCGTGGTGACGCTTGCGACCTTGGACGGGATGACCTCGAGCAGGAATTCCAACCTGTTGCGGCGCGACGCCACGTAAAGCCGACGCACTTCCGCCAGTTGCCGGTCCCAGGTCGAATCGTCGTCATCAGGGTGGCAGAAGCAGAGCACCTTGACGACGTTCTCGCGCGCCCATTCCGACAGCCCGCCGCAATCGGGACCGAGGGACGGCTCCAAGGTCAGAGGCCGCGACCCCGGCCATTCGCAGGGTCTGCCGATCCACAGGCCGGTGCCGGAGGCGGTATGGAGCGCGCGCCGGCCAATCCGGTCGTCGCAGAGGATCCCGTAGCCGGTTCGCCCCTTCTGCACTTCCAGGGCTGCCTGAAGGCAAAGCTCCTTGAAGGCGCCGCCCTTCGACGGCGTGTAACCCGTCATGCTTTCGAGCTGCATCCGGTGATCGAAGGCGAAGACGCGCATCTCGGACCAGTCGCCATGCCGGTTGGTCGACCAGTGCATCTGCTCCAGCGCGGCATCATTGCGCAGGTCGGGGCGCATCATGCCGCGCTTAAGGAAGAAATTCAGCTCCTCAAGTGACGGATAGGCCGGCGTGCAGCCGTGACGGGAGACGGCAAAAGCGCCGCAGGCATTGGCGTATCGGAGCGCGGTCGGCCAATCCTCGCCATCGAGCCAGCCTTTCAGCAGCCCGGCGAAAAAGCCGTCTCCGGCGCCGAGAACGTTGAAGACTTCGACCGGGAAACCCTCGCCCGAAATGCCGTCGTCGAGATTATCCGGTATCGCGTCTTCGAATGCGACCGCCCCCTTGGCGCCGCGTTTGCAGACGAGCGTCGCCGCGGTGACGGCGCGTACCGCCCTGAGCGCCGCCACGGTATCGGTCGTCCCGCCGGCGATGTGGAATTCTTCCTCGGTTCCGACGATCAAATCGAACAGATGAAGCGTCGCCTGCAGTTTTTCGGTCACCTGCCCACTTGCCACATAGCGGCTTTCCCCCTCGCCATGACCGGCCACACCCCAAAGGTTCGGACGATAGTCGATGTCGAGAGCCGTCCGGGCGCCATGCTTGCGAGCAAAGGCGAGCGCCTTCAGCACGGCGGCTTCCGTGCGCGGATGCGACAGATGTGTTCCCGTCACCAACACAGAGCGGGCGCTGGCAACGAAGGCCTCGTCGATATCCTCCTCGCAAAGTGCCATGTCGGCGCAGTTTTCCCGGTAGAATATCAGCGGGAACCGTTCCTCGTCGCGGATGCCGAGGATGACGAGTGCCGTCAGGCGCTCGGGATCGGTCACCACACCCCTACCGTCGACACCATGCCGGGCAAGCTCCTCGCGGATGAACCGGCCCATATGCTCATCGCCCACCCGGGAGATCAGCGCCGAGTTGAGGCCCAGTCGCGCCGTGCCGCAGGCGATGTTGGTCGGACTGCCGCCGATATATTTTTCGAAGGATCCCATATCCTCCAGCCGTCCTCCGACCTGTGCGCCATAGAGGTCGACGCCGGCTCGCCCGATCGTGATCACGTCCAATGTCTTGGTCATGTCGGTTTCCTCGCAGTCCTATTGAAATCTGTCATGGTGATCGGTTTGGACATCGCCGGCCTCTTCGCAGGAAACGACGAATGCAGGGGGGCGCGGGCGAATGTCGCCCGCGCCTGCCCATCAGCGGCTGATCGTTGCCTGCAGCGCATCGATGGAGGACTGGATGCCGGCCTCGGTCGACATGGTGAAGTCTTCCATTTCCAGGCTGACCCAACCGTTGTAACCGACCATGCGGACGACGGAGAAGAATTCCTTCCACCACTGCAGATCATGTCCGGCACCTACGGCAACGTAGTTCCAGGTGCGGTTGGCGACGTCCGTGACGTCCTTGAGTTCAAGGAGACCGTTGACATCGGCAAGCCCGCGTTCGATGCGCGTGTCCTTGCCATGGCAATGGTGGATTGCGTTTCCAAGCGCCCGGGCGGAGGCGATCGGGTCGGCGCCCTTCCAGAACAGGTGACTGGGGTCGAGGTTCATGCCGACGGTCGGGCCGACCTCGTTGCGCAGACGGAACAGAGTCTCGGGGTTCCAGACGAGCATGGCCGAGAAGTTTTCCAGCGCATACTTCTCGACGCCCACTTCCTTGGCAAGCTTCACGAGATCATGCCAGAGTGGGAATGCGCGGTCCTCCCACTGGTAGCGATCGCGCTCGGGCATCTCCTCCGGCCAGCTTTTCGTGTAGACCAGCCAATTCGGAACCATGTCGCCGGGTGCTGCTTCCGGCAGTCCGGACATGGTGACGATGGTCTTCACGCCGATTTCACCGGCGAGACGGATCGTCTGCTCCATCTCCTTGCGGTGGCGCTTGCCCATGTCACCCGGATCGAGCGGGTTGGCCGAGCAATTGAGGGCAGCGATTTCCAGGCCCCGCGCTTCAATTTCCTTGAGCTTCGTCTTCAAGAGACCCTTGTCGGCAAGCAGTTCGTCGGCGCGGAAATGCGGCGCACGAGACCAGCCGCCGCCGGTCATCTCGATGCCTTCGACACCCAGTTTGACGCATTTGTCGAGCATGTCGGTGAAGGAAAGGTCGCCCATCACGTCGGTGCAGATCGATAGTTTCATGTCATTGTCTTTCTAAAAGCGGGGTTGGGGACGCGCCTGGGAGGAGGATGGAGGAGATCCGGCACGTCCCCTGGTTGATCAATTGAACTCGACCCAAGCCGAACCTGCGTCTGCCGAGCGGACGCAGTTTTCCAGCCAGCGCACACCTTCGGTGCCGGCTTCGATGCCGGGATAATGATGGTTCTTGAGGAAGGCCTCGTCGCCGCGGCGTTTTGCGTCGATCGCCTGGGCGATCCAGAGGTAGATGTTCGCCCAGCTGTCACCGAGGCCCTCGGTATGCAGCGCGCCCATGCGATCGCAGGCGAGGCTTTCCTCTTCGAGGTAGGGCATGCCGTGGTGCAGGGTGCGGTTCGGTTCGCCCTGCACTTCGTAAATCAGCTGGTCGGGATGGGAATCGGACCATTCGATCGAGGCCTTGGAACCGACGAAACGGTAGCGCTGCGAACCCATATTGCCGGCATTCACCGAGGACACCCAAAGACGGCCCCGGGCGCCGTTGTCGTAATGCATGAGAACGGTCGCGTGGTCTTCGAGCGGCGCACGGGTCGGAATGAAGGCCTTGCGGTCGCAGAGCAGCTTTTCGATCTTCATATGCGGCAGCACCACTTCGGAGAGATAGTAGAGGTGCGTGCCGATATCGCCGAGAACGAAGGTCGGACCGGCGGTCTTGGGATTGGTGCGCCACTTCACGGCTTCGCCGGCGCCGATATCGTCGCCGGCGTTGAAGCCGTGGGTATATTGCATGTCGACAATTCTTATATCGCCGAGCATGCCCTTCTTGACCATCGCCGCCATCTGATGAACCAGCGGATGGCCGGTGAAGCCGTAGGTGACGCCGACGATCAGGCCCTTCTGTTCGGCGAGTCTCGCGACCTCGTCACATTCGGCGACGGTGAAGAACAGCGGCTTTTCGCAGATCACATGAAGGCCGGCTTCGAGGCATGCCTTGGTGATCTCGTAATGGGTGAAGTTCGGGGTGGCGATCGAGACAACCTCGACACCGTCCTCGCGTCCGGCCTCCTTGGCGAGCAACTCCTTATAGTCATCGTAGCACCGGTCGGCGGCGACGCCGAGCTTCGTGCCGAAGTCGCGCCCGCGCTCGGCGTCGAGATCGAAGGCGCCGCAGACGAGCCGGTATGTGCCATCGCGCTGGGCGCCGGTTCTGTGCTTGTAGCCCACCTGCCCGGTGCGGCCGCCGCCGACCATGCCCCAGCGCAGCGGGCGCTCGATGGTTCTTTCTCCGTTGATCATCTTCTGTCCTTCCAGGAATGAATGTCTGTGATGTTTGAGCGTTCTGGGCAGAACCCCGGTCGCGGTCGCTCGCGCCAATCGCTTGGCTGCATCGCAAGCGCTGGAGGGGCATCGCGCGTTATTTCGCGGTCCAGTACTTGTCGACAAAGCGCTGCATTTCGGCGCGCATGAACTTGCCGGAGTGGTCGGCCTTATCCTCCCAGGCGAAAACACATGCGGTCATGATGCCGTCGAACCCGATCTCGGCCAGCGTGCTGAAGAAATCCTCCCAGGGAACCTCGCCCTGGCCGATGTTCAGGTGCTGGTGCACCCTGGCCTGCGTGCCCGGAGGGTTGAGGATGTAGCGGAGCCCGGAGGAGGCCTTGTGATTGAAGGTGTCGCCGACATGGACATGGGCGAGCACGTCCTTTGCTTCCCGGAGCATCGCCTTGGTGTCGTCACCGAAATAGAAGGTATGCGGCGCGCAATAGACAAACTTGACGTTCTTCGAGTTGACCGTCCTGATGATATCGAGTGCTGGCTGCAGGGTTTCGCACCAATCCTCGGGGTGCGGTTCGACGTGCAGATTTATGCCTTCCTTTTCAAAGATCGGCACCAACTCTTCCATCGAACGCCACCAGGCGTCTTCGCAGGCCTCGATCATGGAACCGGTATGGCAGCAGTAGCACGAACCCTTGTCCGGGTGGGGCCCGCGGCCGAATTCCGAATTCATCGTGTCGACGCCGAGTTCGACACTGATCTCAATGGCGCGCTTCCAGTGCTTGACGGCAGCTTGCCGCTCATTTTCATCGTTCGAGGCCCACCGGTACATCGGCAAGATCGAGGCAATGCCGACCTTGGCGTCGGAAAGTGCTTTCTTGAATGCTTTGGCGCGGGCCGGAAACACCCGCGGCGCCTTGAACCACTCGAGAAAATCGGCCCGCGGGCTGAGTTCTATCCACTCGTATCCGAGTTCGGCCACTTTCGAGGGCAATTCTTCGAGTGAGAGGTGGCGATGCATAAAGGGGTCGATTGCTATCTTCATGGCTGTTACCTGTCCGATGATTGTGCTGGGCCATCCCGCCGGCGTAGGCGAGCTCATTAGAGTTTCTGGAGTTCATCCGTTGCGGCGGTCGCTCAGACCGGCGGGGGATGTCCGCTGTGCGCCGTCGAATACGCTTCGATTTCGGCTTCGAGTTCGGCCATGGCCTCGCCTCCTGCCATCAGGTCGGTGATCTCTTCGCGTGTCTTTTCGCCCTTGCGGAAATCTGCCGCCTTCGCACCCTTGATGAGCACCGCGAAGTGGTCTCCCACCGTCATGGCGTGAATGACGTTGTGGGTGATGAAAATGACGGCGAGGCCGCGACGGCGCGCTTCCAGGACAATGCGCAGCACATGCGCCGCCTCCTTGACGCCGAGAGCCGCGGTCGGCTCGTCGAGGATCAGCACTCGGGCGCCGAAGTGGACGGCTCGGGCGATTGCCAGGGATTGCCGCTCCCCGCCCGACAGACCGCCGATCAGGCGATCGCCATCGTCGATACGGGTGATGCCGAACTCGCGCACGGCCTTGACGGCGATTTCATTTGCGGCTTTGCGGTCGTAGATCTTGAACGGTCCGAAGCCCTTGGTCAGCTCCCGCCCCACGAAGAACGAACGGCCAATGCTCATCAGCGGAAAGGTGCCGCCGAACTGATGCACCGTTGCGATGCCGAGGTCTGCAGCTTCGCGCGGATTCTGGAAGACGATCGGCCGGCCTTCGAACTTCACCGTGCCGCTCGTCGGCTTGTAGACACCGGCAAAGGTCTTGATCAGGGTGGACTTTCCCGCGCCGTTGTCACCCAGCAGGCAAAGCACTTCACCGGGATGAACGCTCAATGTGATGTCGTAGAGCACATCGATCGGGCCGAAGGACTTGTTGACGTTTTCAAGTTCAAGAATTGGGCCAGCCATGTCTCAGCTCTCACTTCTTCTTCTTGGGTGAATAGGTCAGCGCCATCTGGCGGAACGTATTGTTCATCAGGACGGCCACGAGCAGCATCACGCCGATGATCAGGCTCGACCAATTGCGGTCGAAGGTCGTGAAATAGATGCCCTGGTTGACGACGGCGAAGGTGATCGTGCCGAAGAAGATCCCGATCACCGACCCGAAGCCTCCGGTCAGCAGCACACCTCCGACGACGACCGAGATGATCGAGTTGAAGATGAATGTCATCCCGCCCGAAACCTGCGCGGAATTGAACAGGATGGCTTGGCACATGCCGACGAAGGACGCGCTCATCGCCGAGAGGACGAAGAGAACCATCGTCAGGCGGGTCGTCGGAATGCCGGCGTTGCGGGCACTGACCTTGTCGCCGCCCATCGCGAAAATCCAGTTTCCGTAAGGCGAGAAGTGAATGAAGAAGATGAAGATCGCGGTGATGGCCACCCACCACAGAATGATCACCTGAAACGATCCGCCCAGGAATTGCCCGAAAAGGAACTTTGCCCAAGGGTCGGCCGTCAGTGCCACGCTCGTCGTGCCGGTGACGAGAACCGAGGTGCCAAGCATCAGGCCCTGTACCGCAAAGAGGGTGCCGAGCGTAACGATCAGCGAAGGCACGGCCGTGTGCACGACGAGGTAGCCGTTGACCAGCCCGACGATGAGGCCGAAGGCAAGCGCACCGAACATTCCGACCCATATGGGAAGATCGTAGTAGCCCGAGAGGACCGCGACGGTCATGGAGCCGGCGGGGATCATCGCGCCGATCGAAATGTCGAGATCGCCTGCGATCATCAAAAGTCCGATGGGAAGAGCGATAATGCCGAGATTGGCGGCGACGTTGAGCCAACTTGCGGCGCCGGCGGGCTCCAGGAATTTGGTGCTGCCGAACACGACGAAGAACAGGAGGACGCCGACAAGTCCGAGGAATGCACCCGCCTCGGGACGGCGCAACAGGTTGCCGAATGAAAGATTGTTCATATGCCTATCCCAGTTTGGGCGTGAATCTCCAGGCGTGCGGACGCGGTGGTCCGCACGCCCGATAGACTTCGACCCGCGTATTTTTCCGCGGGTCGGAGCCCGTTTCGAACGATCAGCGAGCGCCTTCCTTGACGCCGGCCAGGGTGGCGTCGATGTTCGACGTATCGACGATGCCCGGGCCGGTCAGCACCGGTGCGGTCGGCAGGTTGGTGCCGTAGTCGATATGCGCGGCGAGAAGCGAAACCCCCAGCAGCGACTGCAGGTAAGGCTGCTGGTCGATCGCAAAGGTCTGCGAACCGTCCTTGATGCGGGCAAGCCCCGAGGCATTGAGGTCGAAGGTGCCATGCGCGACCTTGCCGACCTTGTTCGCCTGAGCGATCCCGCTCGCAGCCGCATCAGCATCGGAAGCCCCAACATTGAGGACGCCGTCGATGGTGTCGTCCTGGAGCAGTGTCGCCTTGACGGCCTCGGCGATCGCCGTCTGATCGCCGAAGCTGGTCGCCGGCAACGGCAGCTGCTTGCCAGTGCCGCCCTTTCCGGTGATGCCGTCGATGACACCCTTGCAACGGGCCTCCTGGTTTGCCGCACCCGGGAGCGTATTGACGCAAATGACATTTTTCGCACCCTTGGACGCGAAATATTCGCCGCCTGCCTTGCCGGCCGTGTATTCATCCGAACCGACATAGTTGATCGCGCCAAGCTCGCGAGCCTTGTCGATGTTGCCGGCATTCATGAGGATGACTTTGATGCCCGCAGCGACGGCAGCCTTGATGGCCTCGTCTTCGGCCTCGGGCACCCAGTCGGGCACCACGATGCCGGTCACGCCCTGGCTGATGGCCGTGCGGACGAGCTGTGCGGCGTCAGGCCCGAGATTGTCGTAGGTCTGCAGCTGCAGATAGCTGACGGAGCCACCGTTCTTCTCGACGACGAGCCGGGCGTCGTCGACGCCCTTCTTGATGCGGCTCCAGAATTCGTCGTCGGTCTTGCCGCCGACGACGGCAATATTCGCAGCCAGGACAGAAGAAGCGCCAAGAACGAAAACAGCGCCAGCCAGCAGCCCGCGTACGGCGCGCATTGAAAAACTCATGTGATTTCCTCCCAAAAAGGCGGTCGAGAGTAACAATTCCTCAAAGCAAGGCTCCCAACTCGCTGGAATATTTGTATCAACTGACATCTGAAAATGGAATGTCTATTGCGTTTCTGTGAAATTAATATATCATTTCGTTTCATCCAAGAATGGAACAAAATATATCATGAAGAGACCGACCATTGCCGATCTTGCCCAGGCCTCCGGCGTCAGCATCGCCACGGTCAACCGCATCCTCGGAGGTGCCGGCGCAGTGCGTGCGGAAACGATCGAGAGGGTGCAAAATGCCGCGGAAGAGATTGGATTTTATGGCCGCGGCGTGATCGAGGACCGCCGGCAGCGGCTCCTGCCGAATTATCGTTTCGGCTTTCTTCTCCAGCAGTCAAGCCGCGAGCTTTACCGGCTGTTCGGCTCCAAGATCACGGAAGCCGCCGCGAGACGCCAGCACGAGAAAATCGTGGCTGTGGTCGATTTCGTCGATGTCCTCGAGCCACAAAATATTGCAGATCGGCTCGAAGCGCTCGGAAAACGCTGTGATGCAGTTGCTGTCATTGCGGGTGACCACCCGTTAATCGGGCAGACCATCCAATCCCTCAAGGAGAGGGGAAAGCCGGTTGTTGCCTATATAACCGATCAGTCCGCCAGGGATCGCGCCGGCTTCGTCGGCACCGACAATTGGAAACTCGGGCGGACCGCTGCATGGTTTCTGGCTCAGACCACGCCGATGCCCGGCCGGATCGCCGTGTTCATCGGCAATCATCGTTATCAGTGCCAGGATGTCTCCGATGCGAGCTTTCGATCCTATATGCGCGAGCACGCGCCCCATCTTCAGGTCGATGACAGCAGACCGACACATGAGGAGCCGCAGGAAGCCTACCGGATCGTGAGCCAGCTGCTTTCCGAACTCGATGACCTCAGAGGCATTTTCATCGTTGGAGGGGGAATTTCCGGGGTGCTGCGTGCTCTTCGCGAAGCCCCTGCCGAAAAACGGGATCAGGTCAGGGTCGTCTGCCGCGACATCGGCCCGGAAACGCGCAAGGGCCTGACGGAAGGCCTGATCATGGCGGCCTTGTGCCATCCCTTGGATCAGATATCAGACGAATTGATTGCCACGATGATCGCAGCGCTCGAACACCGCGACAGTACAACCATCCTTCAGCGCGTGGTTCCCTTTGAAACGATCACGCCCGAAAGTGTTTGAACCGTTCTAGTTTTGCATAAGGCGGCTGGCCGAAAAGACCAGCCGCCCTATAAGGTGGCAGGGCTGATAGCTATTGCGCTGTCGCGTCAGATGTCGACGACGAGGCCCTTGGCTGTCAGCACCGGTTCGAGATTGCTGACCTCGATGACCGATTTACCCTGCTTATATGCCGCGATATAGCCGGCCTCGGCATCTTCGCGGGCCTGTGACAGCCTGGCGACTTCCTGCGCTTCCTGGCGACGCACGATCACCAGGCCGTCGGCATCGCCGGCGATGATGTCGCCGGGATGGATGATTTCGCCGCCGACGATGATCGTGTCGTTCACCGCCGCGATGGTTTCCTTCACTGTTCCCTTGATGCAGACGCTCAGCGAGAAGACCGGGAAGCCAAGCTCCCTCAGTTGAAGCGTGTCGCGCACGCCGGTGTCGGTCACGAGACCGCCGATGCCCTTTGCCAGGCAGGCGTTGGCGAGGACATCGCCGAAGGATCCGGCCTCTTCGTATTCGCCCGCCGAGACGACGATGATATCGCCCGGCTTTGCGTAATTGATGGCAAGCTGCAGCATGATGTTGTCACGCGGCGCGCATTTCACCGTAAAGGCCGGACCGCAGAGTTTCATGCGGTAGTCGACGGGCCTCAGTCGGGAGGAAAGGGCTCCGCGGCGCCCTTGGGCTTCGTGGATCGTCGCGGGCGAAAACTTGGAAACGGCGTCGATATCGGCTTTGCTTGGCCGTTCGGCAATATCTTTAATATGGATCATGGATGCCTCCCTTCGTTGGCCGACGGCGGGCATGTCCCGCCGTCTGATTTCGTTTGGATATCGTCATCGGACGATGCCGAGGTCTTAAGGGATCGGGTCGAACTTCAGCTCGGAGAGCGATACGACCTTGTCGGTGCGCTTCATCTTGTATTCGGTATCCGGGCCGAGCCACTTGTCCCAGATCTTGTTGATCTCGCCCGATGTGTCCAGCTTGCGAAGGATCTCGTTGATCTTGGCGGTCAGCGCCGGCTGATCCTTGGCCATGCCGATGCCGATCGGCTGGTAGAGCATCGGCTCCTCGATCATCCGCATCGGCTTGCCCTTGCTCTTCGATTCATTGACGAACTTGGTCGTCGTCATGGTGTTGGCCACCATGCCGCGGGCCTTGCCCTGCTGGACGGCGAGATAGGCCGAGGCGGTATCCTGGAAGGTCAGCGGATCGGATTTGTTGAGCTTGATCGACATTTCCGACGTCGAGCCCTTGGTCGAAGCGATACGCTGGCCGGCGAAATCGGCCTTCGTCTTGCCGGCGTCGTCCGCCGGCACGATCAGCATTTCCTTGGCGAGATAATAGGGATCGCTGAACTGGATCTGCTCGGCGCGGCTGAGCGTATAGGCAAGGTTGGCAACGGTGATGTCGACGCGGCCGAGCTTGACCTCGGGCACACGCGCCTCGACCGAAACCGGCTTGATTTCAGCCTTGACGCCCAGTTCCTTGGCGATAGCGCCGCAGAGGTCGACGTCGAAACCGGCCATTTCGCGGGTCTTCGGATCGGGCGAGGCAAAGGGAGGAACGTCGGCGAATGTCGCGCAGCGCAGGGTTTTCGCCGAGATGATGTTGTCGAGCTGATCGGCTTTCGCGGGCACGGCGGCCGCCATGCCGGCAAATGCGACGGTGAGGGTTAGGCATTTCCAGTTCATTGCTGTTCTCCTTTGTTTTTGGTGGTTGGTATCAATGCCGGAGATCAGCGAGAAAACGCTGAGCCCGGGGATGGCGTGGATTGTTGAAGAATTCTTCGGGTGTCGCCATTTCGATGATCTGGCCGGCATCGATGAACCAGATCCGATCCGCGACGTCGCGCGCGAAACCCATTTCATGGGTGACGCAGAGCATGGTCATGCCTTCGGACGCCAGGCTCTTCATGACGGCGAGCACTTCGCCGACCATTTCGGGATCGAGTGCGCTGGTCGGCTCGTCGAACAGCATGACCGGCGGTTCCATGGCAAGGGCGCGGGCGATCGCCACCCGCTGCTGCTGGCCGCCTGACAGCTGACCGGGATAGGCCCGGGCCTTGTCGGCAAGACCGACCCGATCGAGAAGCTTGAGCGCCTTCTCCTCGGCGACGTCGGGCGCCACGCCTTTCACCCGGATCGGCGACATCGACACGTTTTCGACCACCGAAAGATGCGGAAACAGGTTGAAGTTCTGAAACACAAAGCCGATCCGGCTGCGCAGCGCGTTGAGTTCCTTTGCCCGCATGGCGGCGTGAATGTTTTGCCCGTCGAGCGTGATCGAGCCGCTGTTGATCTCTTCGAGGCGATTGATCGTGCGGATCAGCGTCGATTTCCCCGAGCCGGACGGTCCGCAGATGACCACGACCTCGCCGCGCGCCACCTGCGCATCGATATCCTTGAGGACCGGATAGTCGCCGTAGCTCTTGCAGACCTGGGAAAGCCGGATCGTCTGCTGTTCCTGTGCTGGGACTGTCATGGTCATAGCTGCTCCGAGATGATTTTCGATGGCGCGACCAGAGAGGCGGCGGGAAGGCCGGAAAGTCCCGCACGCCGCCGCGTGATGCGCCGCTCGAGGCGATTTGCGAAGTGGGTGAGCGTCCAGCAGATGGCGAAGTAGACGATCGCCAGGATGAGGAAGACCTGGAAAGGCTGCGTCAGCAGCTGGTTGTTGACCTGGCTTGCGGCAAAGGTCAGGTCCGGCACGTTGATCACGTAGCCGAGCGTCGTGTCCTTGATCGTCGAGACGAAGGTGGAGATGATGCTCGGGATCATGTTGTAGAGCGCCTGCGGCAGGATGATGAAGCGCATTGCACCGATATAGCTGTGGCCAAGCGCACGCCCCGCATCCATCTGGCCCGGTCCGAGCGCGACGATGCCGGCACGGACCACTTCGCTCAGGAACGCGCTTTGATAGACAACGAGCGTCGTCAACATCGTGACGAAGCTCGGCACATCGGCGCCGGTCATGAGCGGAACCAGGAAATAGCTCCACAGGATGAGCATCAACAGCGGCACGCCCCGGGTGAAATAGACGAGTGCCGTGACCGGCCAGCGCAGCAGCGCCGACTTGGAGAGCCGCGCCAATGCGAAGAGGATGCTGACCGGAAAGGCGAGAGCGATGCTGAGCGCCGACAGGATCAGCGTGTTGGCGAGCCCGCCGAGCGGTCCGTTCGGATATTGGCCGATCAAGAGCAGCAGCCAGTAGTCCCGGACGATGGCGATCATGTCGTGGATCATGCGCGCGCACTCCTGGCAGGATCGGTGCGCATCGATACATAGGCGCCGATGCTCATGATCACGAGCGAGAAGAAAAGGTAGAGAACTGTGCCGATCAGGTAGATCTCGAAGGTCCGGAAGCTGAGGTTCTCGATTTCCTTGACGGCATGCGTCAGTTCCGAGGCCCCGATGACGACGGCCAGACTGCTGTTCTTGAACAGGGAAACGCTGTGATTGATGAGCGGCGGCAATGCGTTGCGCACGCCCTGCGGCATGATGACGAAACGCATCGCCGAGATATAACCGTGGCCGAGGGCGCGGGCCGCCTGCATCTGGCCGGGGCTGACCGAGCGCACGCCCGACCGAAGATCCTCGCTGAAATAAGCCGCCTGGCAGAGGCCGAGCCCGATCACCGCGAAAATGGCCTCGGCATTATGGATGGCGAGCCACGACGACACCCCGCTTGGCATCAGGGTGAAAATCCCGAAATACCACAGCATCAGCTGAACCAGGGTGGGGACGTTGCGGTGATAGGAGACGTAAGCGGCGACTAACGGATCGCCAAAGCGAAAGGGCGACAAACGCAAAGCCAGCAGCAGAAGCGCCAGCACCATCGCCATCGACCAGGAACCGGCATAGATGATGAAGGTCATCTCGATGCCATGCAGCAGCATGGCGGTATATTCCGGATTTGCCAGGATTGCCGAAAGGTCGAAACCGCTCACGGGTTTGGCTCCCCGGATTGAGCCGTCTTTGCCGGAGTCTGGGGCTTTGCCGTCTGCAGACCGCCCATGACCTGCAGTGTCGGCGTGATCTCCATGTGTCCGATGTTGACGGCGACGGGGGCTGCGATGGCGAAGGCAATCGCGTCTGCTATATCGGCTGCCTGCGGCAGTTCGAAGCCGTCGATGAACCGTTCGCGGATGCTCGGGTCATCGCCGTGGACGTGATTGAAAATATCCGTGGCGACCCGGCCGGGGCAGATTTCCGTGACCCGCACCCGCTTGCCGAAGGCGTCGATGCGCAGCTGGTTGGACAGCATGCTCACCCCTGCCTTGGCGGCGTGATAGGACGAGTTGCCACCGAAATTATAGGCGCCGGCGATCGACGAGATGTTGATGACATGGCCGCGATCCCGCGCCACCATGCCGGGCACGACCAGGCGGCAGAGATGCAGGACTGCGCGGAGATTGACGTCGACGATGAGATCGATATCGCCCTCTTCGGCTTCCAGGAACTTCTTCGGCCGATCGACGCCGGCATTGTTGACGAGAATATCGAACTCCACCCGGCGGGTGAGCTCGGCCATGGCCTGACGGTCGGTCACATCGGTGACATGGGCGATGCAGCCCGTGCGTGCGGCCAGCTGCTGCAGCGCGTCGGCGCTGCGGGCAATGGCATGGACCTCGATGTTCTCCCGGCGGAGCCGCTCAACCACGGCTGCGCCGATACCGGAGGATGCGCCGGTCACCAGTGCGGTCTTGTAGTCGGAGAATGGCATTGTCGTTCCCTTGTTGTTGATCGAGACAGTAGCGAAGCTTTAACCCCTTGCCTAAGACCGATTATCTCTGGAGCAATAAGCAACGGTTATGGAGGCGAGACGGCTGCCGAAGAAGAGAAACAGGTGATGTCGGCATCACCGGTCCCTCGGGCTGTCAGAGACCATGTCGCGTTGCAAAAGCATTGCGCGTCTGCAAACATGTAAGCCACGCACATCAGAACGGTACCCCGATCCTCATGGACATCAGACGCCTCAAATCTTTCATCGTGATCGTCGACAGCGGCAGCATCACGCGAGCGGCGGATCTTTTGCACATTGCCCAACCCGCCCTCAGCCAGCAGCTTGCGGCACTGGAGGAACATTTCGGCCACAAGCTGCTGATCCGCAGCCAGCAGGGCGTCAGCATGACCGATGCGGGGCATGCGGTGTATCGCCATGCGCAGATCATCCTTCGGCAGATGGAGCAGGCGCAAGCGGATGCGTCGGCAGCCGGCAATTCGCTTGCCGGGCGCGTCTCCGTCGGTCTCGTGCCGTTCAGCAGTGCCGCCACGCTATCGGTCGACCTCCTGGCGGAGACCCGTAAACGCCATCCCGGCATCCTGCTGCATCTGACCGAAAGCGTCGGGCAGACCTATAGCCAGATGATCATGAACGGCCGGCTGGAGATGGCGCTTCTCCACGGAACCGGACCGATCAAGGGCGTCCGGTTCGAACCGATCCTCAGCGAAGAGTTTTTTCTTGTCGCGCATCGCGACTTTGCCATCGAAGCGGATGCGAAACCCGTTCCGGTCAATGCGCTCGACGGAATACCGCTGCTGTTGCCGCCGGCCTATAATTTCGTCCGCCGCGCAGTCGACACCGCCTTCACGCGCACCCGCACCAATCTGAAGGTCGTGGCCGAAGTCGAAATCGTCCGCACGCTGGCCCGCGCGGTCGGCAGCGGCCTCGGCGCGACGATCATGCCGAAAGCCATTGCCGATCGTATCGTGTCGGAATCGAGCGAGCCGCTGATCTGCCGGCTCGTCTCACCACGGATCGAGGAAACTCTGTCGCTATGCGTTTCCGACCAGAATCCCCTGTCGGAACCGGCCCTTGCCGTCCGCGACATCCTTCTCGAGCTGACGGCACGGCTGAAAGTCTGAGGAGGCTACGCTCAGCGCATATCCCTGCAGAACTGAGCTATACGCTCGCAGCCTTCGCCGAGCTTTTCCATGCTGGTCGCATAGGAAATACGGAAGAAGGGGCTCATTCCGTAAGCCGCCCCTTGCACGGTCGCGACATGATGCTCTTCGACGAGTGCCATGACGAAATCGACGTCGGTCTCGATCTTTCGCCCGCCCTTGCTGGTCTTGCCGATCAGCCCGGAGATATTGGGGTAGATGTAGAAGGCGCCTTCGGGCCGATGGCACCGCAGCCCTTCCACCTCAGACAATCTGTCGAGGACGAAGTCGCGTCTTTCCTTGTAGATCGCGGCACGCTCCTTCAAGAGATCCTGAGGACCATCAAGCGCCGCGGTCGCCGCTGCCTGCGTCAGCGTCGCGATACCGCCGCCATTCTGGCCGTTGACGTTGCTGACGGCGGAGATCAGGTCTTTCGGCCCGGCGCAGAAGCCGAGCCGCCAGCCTGTCATCGCGTAAGCCTTGGAGACGCCGTTCATCGTTAAAACGCGCTCATAGAGCCTGGGCTCGACTTCGGCGATCGTGCAGAACTGGAAGTCGTCATAGACCAGGTGTTCGTAGATGTCGTCGGTCATGATCCAGACGTTGGGATGGCGCAGCATAACCTCGGCGATGGCGGCCATCTCCGCCCGGGAGCAGGCCGCGCCGGTGGGATTGTTCGGGAAATTCAGGAAGAGCCATTTGGTGCGCGGCGTGATCGCCGCCTCCAGATCCTCCGGACGCAGCTTGAAGCCGGCCTGCTCGTAGCAGGGGACCGGAACCGGGACGCCGCCGGCGAATTTGACGATATCGGCATAGCTGACCCAGGAGGGCGTGGGAATAACGACCTCGTCGCCCGGATTGCAGGTGGCCAGCATGGCATTGAAGATCACCTGCTTGCCGCCGCCGGAGACGACGATCTGGCTGGCATCGTAGTCGAGATTATTGTCGCGTTTGAACTTCCGGATGATGGCGGCCTTCAGCGCCGGCGTGCCGTCCATCGGCGGATATTTCGTATCGCCGGCAAGAGCTGCCGCATGGGCCGCTTCGATTGCGTGCGCCGGGGTGAGGAAATCCGGCTCGCCGGATGACAGGCTGACGACCTTGATGCCCTTGGCGGCAAGTTCCCTAGCGCGCTGGGTCATGGCGGCGGATGCGGAGATGGAGACGTTTTTCAGGCGGTCAGCGATGACGGACATCGACATGGTCCTTCGATGAGAGATGGGAACGGGAGACCGCCCGCAGGCGATCGGGATTGCGTCAGTCGGCGAGTTCGGCGGCGGGCGCGAGCGCGGCACCCGTGGCTTCGATCTCGCCGCGCACGATGCCGGCAAGTTCCAGGGCGCCCGGCGTGTCGCTGTGGACGAGAATGGAGCGGGCCGGCATGGCGATTACGGCTCCGTCGATCGTCTGAACGGTTCCGTCGAGCAGGAATTGTCGGACACGCGCACGTACGGCGGCTTCATCCTTAATGACGGCCCCAGGCAGCCCGCGCGCGACGAGTTTCCCGCCGGCGTCATAGGCCCGGTCGGCGAGGAAAAGCGCCAGCGTCTTCAAACGCGCGCGTTTCGCCGCCCGCTGAATCTCGCTGCCATGGGTGACGAAGACGACGAGACCGGCATCGACCGTGGCGATTGCATCCATCATCAGGTCGGCTAGCACAGGATCGCGATTGACCATATTGCCCATCGCCGCGTGGAAGCTGATATGGGAGACCGTGACACCCTCGGCTTTGGCGATCGCCATCAGTGCGCCGAGCTGATAGAGCATCTGCTGGCGAAGCTCGTCTGCCGGAAACGGTATTTCGCGCCGGCCGAAGCCGAGCCGATCAGGCAGGCCGGGATGCGCGCCGATGCCGACGCCGTTCAGCTTCGCGAGCCGGACCATGCGCCCCATGATCTCGGGGTCGCCGCCGTGGAAACCGCAGGCGATGTTGGCCGACGAGACGAGTTTCATCATCGCTTCGTCGTCGCACAGCCGGTAGGGGCCAAATCCTTCGCCCATGTCGGAATTCAGATCGATCTTCATCGGTTCCTCCTTTTGACGGCCTTTTGGGAGACACCCATTAGGCCATCGCCTTCAGGGCGCGCTTGACCATCCGGCATGTCTGCCTGACGTCGTCGACATAGCGGGCGACTGCCTGTTCCACCGCGCGGGCCTCCGCATGCGTCGAGCGAACGAAGCGCAGGCGGGCGCCGATGCGGGCTTGGCCGAGCCGCCACAGGTCGCATTCGATCACGCCGGCGATCTTCGGATAGCCGCCGGCGGTGTTCGCATCGCTCATCTGCACGATCGGTTCGCCACCGGGCGGAACCTGGATCACGCCGGGCACGACGCCGTGGGAGCGCATCTCGATGGACGCCGTCGGCTTGATCGGTTCGCCGGACAGGCGATAGCCCGTCCGGTCGCTGCGGGAGGAAATCCTCCAGGTCTGGCTCCAGAAGGCTTCGCCATCTCCGGCGAAAAGATCATGCTCGCCGGCCGGCAGCGCGCGGATCGTCAATGCGCCGTCGACAGGTGCGGGGAAGACATCGCGCAGTGCCACGGCCGGTTCGACGACGGCGAGACCCGAGGCCGGCAGCATGGCGATCTCGGCGTCCTCGCCGACCGCGATCCGATCGCCCTTCGCCAGAGGCCGGCCGGCATTGCCACCGAAACCACCGCGCAGCGACGTGCTGCGCGAACCCATGACAACGGGAATATCCAGCCCGCCTCCGAGCGAAATATAGGCACGTGCGAGCCGCGGCGGCTGCTTCAGTTCGAGAACCTCTCCGGGCTCTGCCGTATAGGCGCACCAGGCAAGCAGTTCCGATCCGTTGAGATGAGGATTGCCGTCGGCGCCCGTCACGGCAAAGACCACACGCTGCTCGAAACGCAGGCTGAACGGGAAGGTCTGCACCTCGATCACAGCCGCATTGTCGTCATTGCCGACGAGAATGTTGCCGATCCGGACCGCCAGCGGATCCATGGCGCCGCTCGCCGACACGCCGATGTCGCGATAGCCGGGGCGGCCAAGATCCTGCACCGTGTTGAACGGGCCGCTTTCCAAAATCTCGATCATAATTCGATCCTCGCCGGCAGGAAGCGCACCGTATCGCCCGGCGCCATCATGGCAGGGCTCGGCGAGGTGGGGTCGAACATCTCAAGCGTGGCAAAGCCGATGGAATTCCAGCCATTCGGACCCGTGAGCATGGCGACGCCGGTCTGCATGCCGCCGATGGTCACGCAACCCTTCGGCATCTTCAGCGAGGGAACGGTCTTCCGCGGCATGTAGATACGCGGATCGAGGCCATGCAGATAACCGAAACCGGGAGCGCTGCCCAAGGCGAAGACACGGTAGGTCGCTTCATGATGGATGCGCACGACCTCGCGGTCGCTGAGCCCCGAGAGATCGCAAAGGGCTGCAAGATCGGTCGCATGTTCGCCGCCGTAATGGACGGGGATCTCGATGGTCTTGCCGTTGAGATCGATGCTGCGCGCATTCTCCCATGCCTCCAGCAGCCGGGCGACCACCGTATCGGGAACTTCGGGCGTCTCCTTGAAGATCACCAGCAGGTTGGTCATGCCGGGAATGTTTTCCGCAAGGTCCGGCCAGCTCTTCACCGTCTGGGACAGAGCCCAGATCCGTCGCTGCGCAACGAGGTCGAAATCGCCTGGTGCCTCGAGCAGGAAGGATCTGGCGCCGATCGAGGAAACTCGCGCCCGGCTGTTGGTGGCCGGAACGATCTCACGTTGCGATGCATGTCTGTTCGTCGTGACGATCATGGCTGGAGCTCGATTTCGAACAGAGGATCACCGAAGCCGACCGGCGCGCCGGGTTCTGCGAGCAGCCTGGTCAAAACACCGGAGCGGCCGGCGCGAAGGGGAAGCAGGATATGCCCTACCCCAATGAAGCCGACGATATCCGCATCGGATACGGAGCGCGGCAGTTTTTGCGGCGCGGCGGAGGCGGCCGGATGCTCGACGCAGAAGCGGCCCGCCATCGGCGCCTTTACGACGGCGGATGCTGAGCCGGGAGCGCGTGGCGTCGCTTCGCTCGAGCTGACACGGGCGCCGCCTTTTCCGGCGACGACGATAAGAAGCTGTCCGCCCGGCCGGGAGATTTCAAGGCCGTCCACGCCGGCGGCCGTCAGCGCCTCGGTGAGCAATGCGATGGTCGCCGGATCGCTGAAATCGATCGCGCTCATGCCGCCCTCCGCAGCTTCAGCCATTGTTCGAGATAGTGAATGTCGGTCTCACCGCGCGCGAATGCGTCGTCCTCGAATAAAACGCGCAGGAAGGGGATATTGGTGGAAATCCCTTCGACCTCGGTGCCGGCAAGCGCTTCGCGCATTCTTGCCATCGCTTCGGTCCGCGTCGGCGCATGGACGATCAGCTTGGCGATCAGCGAATCGTAATAGGGCGAAACCTTGTAGCCGGCATGAATATGCGTATCGACACGGATGCCTGGTCCCTCGGGCAAGGCCAGACGGGTGACGACACCCGCCGACGGCAGGAAGGTTTCCGGATCCTCGGCGTTGATGCGGCATTCGAAGGAATGGCCTTCGCATGTCACATCGCCTTGGAGGAGATCCAGAACGTGACCCTGAGCCGCCCTGATTTGAGCCTGGACGATATCGACACCGCTCGTCATCTCGGTGACAGGATGTTCGACCTGAAGTCGGGTGTTCATCTCGATGAAATAGAAGGCGCCGTCCTCGTAGAGGAATTCGAAAGTTCCGACACCCCGGTAACCGATCTGAAGGCAGGCCTGCACGCAGGCCAGGCCGACCGGCTGGATGATGTCGGGTGCGATCCCCGGCGCTGGCGCCTCCTCCACCACTTTCTGATGGCGGCGCTGCATCGAGCAATCCCGGTGTCCGAGCCACACTGCATTGCCGTGATCGTCGCAAATGACCTGGATCTCGATGTGGCGCGGATGCTCTAAGAATTTCTCCATGTAGAGCGCGGGCGAGCCGAAGGCCTTGCGAGCCTCTTCCCGCGTCAACGCGATTGCTTCATGCAACATATCGGCCTTTGGCACGACGCGCATGCCGCGTCCGCCGCCACCGCCGGCTGCCTTGATGATAACGGGATATCCGATCTCCAGCGCTGTGCGCTCGATGGTGGCAGGGTCGTCGGGCAGCGCCGTGTCCGGGCCGGGAACGCAGGGTACGCCGGCCGCCATCATCGCCCGCTTTGCCGAGATCTTATCGCCCATGATCGCAATCGATGACGCGGTCGGACCGATGAAAATCAGCCCGGCCTTGTCGACGGCGTCGGCGAAGGCGGCGTTTTCCGACAGAAAACCGTAACCCGGATGGATGGCGCCCGCATCGGCAAGACGCGCCGCCAGAAGGATGGCGTCCTGATTGAGATAGCTCTTGGCGGCGCTCGACGGGCCGATGCAGAGAAAGCTGTCGGCGGTACTGCCGTAAGGCGCTTGCCTATCCGCCTCGGAACAGATGGCGACCGTCTTGAGGCCGAGCTCGCGGCAGGCGCGCTGGATCCGGGCGGCGATCTCGCCGCGATTGGCGATCAGAACGGTATCGAAGCGGCCGGCCGCAGATTGTTCAGGCGTTTCCGGCATCAGCCAATCTCCGCGAGCAGGTCGCCGGTCTCGACCTCGCCATTGTCGATATGGGTCAGGTGCGTGATGCGCCCGGACCGCGGCGCGGCGATCGTGTTGAAGACCTTCATCGCTTCGATGATGAAGAGCGTCTGCCCCTCCTCCACCGCGTCACCGATCGCGACAAATGGCGGCTCCCCGGGCGCCGGGGCCTTGTGCAGAACGCCGAAGACAGGCGCCTTCACCGCATAGGAGGTTTTCTCGGCGCTCGAAGGCGCTTGGGAGACGGGTTTTGTCGTCGATTCCGGCTCCTTCGAGGGCTCGGCAACAGCCTCCTGACCCGGCGACGTGCGGAAAATCCGCACCGTCACGTCCTTTTCCGTCACGGTCAGCTCGCTAATGTTCGATCGTCCGACAAAGTCGATCAGCGTCTTGATCTTCGAGAGGTTCATGTGCGTGCTCGGAATTTCAGAATTCCACCGCGCGGACCAGACATCTCACGTCGCTCGGTGTTGTGATTTTTCGTAGCACGACGTGCAGACTGATGGGGTCAGACGAAGTTTTGATGGAGTGCAGTCAGCGCGCCCGATGGGGCATCTCGCCAGCGAGGCCGGTTTCGTCATCGTCAGCTCTTCGGGGCGGCGATGCTCTCCCGCAGAATAAGCCTGCTGCGGATGACGGTGCGGACCTCCGCCGTCTTTTGCCGCTGGTCAATGGCGTCGAGCAGCAGATCGACCGCCGCGCGTCCCATCTCTTCCACCGGCTGTTCGATCGTCGAGAGCGGCGGCGAGGAGAATTCGCAGACCGGCGAGCCGTCGAAGGAGACGACAGACAGGTCACCCGGAATGCTCAAGCCCCCCCGCTGGATGCAGCTGACAAATGAGATCGCCATGTCATCGCTGGTGGCGATCACCGCTGTCGGCTTCTCGGTCAGTTGCGCGAAATCGTCTGCTGCCTGCACTCCAATATCGAAGCCGTGTTGATAATCAAGATGACCACCCGAGCGGCGCACCAGCTCGTCGGACAGGCCAGCCGCCTCGAGCGCCTCGAGCACGCCGGCATAACGCTCGACATCGTGATAATTGCCTTCAGGCCCGGCGAGATAGAAGAACCGTCGATGGCCCAGCCGGATCAGTTCGGCCGTGACGTCGCGCACTGCCTCGCGGTCGTTGGTGACCACGCTCTGCAGGCCGGCATCGCTCATGTCGAGCAGCATCGACACGATCGGCAGGCCGGAATTCGCCAGCGAACGCCCGTCCACCTCTGGAAGCTTCGACGACAGGATGATGGCGCCGCGCACGCTGCCGCCGAATGCCAGGTCGAGAATATGCCGTTCGGAAATCTCGTCGCGATCGAGGTTGGCGATCATCAGGTTATAGCCGCCCTGGATCAGCGACTTGTTGATGCTCTGCAGCACTTGCGGAATGATCTGCGAGACGCCGTAATAGAGCGATCCCGGCAGGATGATCATGATGACGTTGGATTTGCCGACCCTGAGGCCGCGCGCCATCGCATTCGGGGTGTAGCCGAGTTGCCTGGCTGCGGCATTGATCTTGGCGCGCGTCTTCTCGTTGACCCGTCCGGGATTGGCGAGCGCCCGGCTGACCGTCGATATCGCCACACCGGCGAGCCTGGCAACATCGGCCATCAAAGCGCCCGATGGTTCCTCTCCGGCCACATCCTTGTTTTTGTTCATGTTTATTTCATTCTCCCGGATGCTTCGATTTGCAACTCTAGGACAGGCGACGGTTTTTAGCAAACGTTTGCCAAAAACCGCTTGCTTAAAAAACCGGCTTGGCTATTATCTAGTCATGGCAAACGATTGCCATTTCTTAATGCGTTGAAAATCCATGGCTTATTGGATGCGGAACTCTCCTTCCGCACGCGGGTAGGTCATGCCTCGAGAAATGGATAGGTTATGGCTTCTGGCGATAGGCTGCGCTTCGGCGTCGATCTCGTGACATTCTTCCATCCCGGCTTCTGGGGCGTCGACAGCCACGATGCGATCGTCGACCATGCACGCGCCGAGCCGCGGGCCTTCTGGGACAAGATCCTCGACAGTGTCCAGGCCTCCGGCGTTACCGGCGTCGAGCTGACCTTTTCTCCCTTCAACTGGCAGGACGCGATCAAGACCTATGGTTCCGTCGATGCTTTCGCAGCCGAGCTGTCAACACGCGGTCTGACGCTGTGCAGCGGTTTCTTTGCGGAACTTGAGGCGGCCGGCGACTTCGCCGAGCCCGCGGCCCAGCGCGCGCTGATCGACAAGGCGGAACGCTATGCCGACTTCCTGAAAGCCTGCGGCAGCGACATCATGGTGATCGGCGCGCCCTTACGCCAGACGCTCGGCGCCCAGCCGGTGCAGTTCCATGATTTCGACCGCGCCAAGGTGATCGCCGATTTTCTGAACCGGCTCGGCGCGACCCTCCATGCCAGGGGCGTACGGCTGGCGCTGCACACCGAGGCGCACTCGATCTTTGCCGCCGCGCGCGACGTCGATCTGATGATGCTTTTGACCGACCCGGCCTATGTGCACATGTGTCCGGACACCGCCCACATCATCGTTGCCGGCTCCGATCCCGTCCAACTCGTCGATCGCCATCACGAGCGCATGATCATCGCCCACTGGAAGGATGCGATCGGCCCGATGCCCGCCGACACGCCGATCGACAAGCATATCCATGAACGCCACCAGCCCTATTTCTGCAGCTTCGGCCTCGGACGGGTCGACTGGCCGGCCTGGATCCGGCTGCTGCGCGACCGGGCCTATGAAGGCTGGGCGATCCTCGAACTCGATGCCGCGCCGGATCCCGTCCGCGACATCGCCAACGGGCTCACGCTCGTCCGGCAGGCGCTCCTGCCGATCTATCGCTGACAACAATTCCGACGACAACAAACGCCCCGCAAAGAGGGCATTTTCAAGAGGTGGAACTATGAAGACCATGATGAAGCTTTTTCTTGCCGGCGTGGCATTCGCCGGTCTCATGACCTCGGCGCATGCCGAGGACAAGCCGACGATCGAGATCATGTCGTCCTGGACGTCGGGCGGCGAAGCGGCGGCCCTCAACGTCATCAAGACCGAGTTCGAAAAACGCGGCGGCGTCTGGAAGGATTCCTCGATCGCCGGCTTCGGCGCCGCCGATGCCGCCTTCCAGAACCGCATCGTCGCCGGTGACGCGCCCGGCGCCAAGCAGGGCGTCATCGGGCTGGCTGCCGCCGATTTCATCAACCAGGGCCTGTTCAATCCGATCGACGACGTGGCCGCCGGCGGCAAATGGGCCGACGCCCTGCCGAAATCGATCCATGATCTCATCTCCTATGACGGCAAGGTCTACCTTGCGCCGACCGGTGCCCATGGCGAAAGCTGGCTCTTTTATTCCAAGGAAGCCTTCGGCAAGGCCGGCATCGCGCAAGAGCCCAAGACTTGGGACGAGCTCTTTGCCGATCTCGACAAGCTGAAGGCTGCCGGTATGGTTCCGGTCGCCTGGGGCGGCCAGCCCTGGCAGCAGACCAAGGTCTTCAACATGATCCTGCTCTCGCAGGTCGGCATCGACGGATTCCTGAAGATCTATGTCGACAAGGACAAGAGCCCGGCATCGGTCGAGGGCGTGAAAAAGACACTTGCAGTCCTCGGTAAGCTGCGCGGCTATGTCGACGCGGGTGCCGCCGGCCGCAACTGGAACGACGCGACCGCCATGCTGATCACCGCCAAAGCCGGCGTGCAGTTCATGGGCGACTGGGCCAAAGGCGAATTCACCGTCGCCGGCAAGGAGCCGGGCAAGGACTACGGCTGCATGATCGTTCCGGAGTCGAAGGGCATGGTCTACATCGCCGACGCCCTCTGGTTCCCCAAAACAGGCAAGGCCGAAACCGACAAGGCCCAGAAACTGCTCGCCGAAGTCGTCATGGACCCGACCATCCAGGTCGAATTTGCTCTCAAGAAGGGCTCGGTTCCGATGCGCGCCGACGTCGACAAGTCGAAGCTGGACGCCTGCGCCCAGAAGGGCGTCGAGCTGATGAGCGCCGGCGCCATCGTGCCGGATCAGGCGATCGTGCTGACGCCCCAGCAGGTCGGTGCGCTCGACGATTTCGTCGACGAATATTGGAGCGGCGGCTCGAACGATGCAGGCGCTGCGGCCGAAAACTTCTTCGCCATCTTCGAGTAGGATAGTGACTGTGGCGTCGGTCTGACCCGACGCCACAGCTGCCGGGCGCCGCCTCGCGCGGCGGCGCCAGCCCTGCTTTCCATTCCGTCAACGAGCTGGCCGATGTCCGTCAAACGCAAGCCCAATCTTTCCGCCACCATCGCGCTGCTGCCGACATGGTTCGTTGCGGTCGTGGTCTTCATCGGCACCATGGCCTGGTCGATCCGGCTGTCCTTTACCAATTCGACGCTCTTTCCGTCCTCGAGCTATGTCGGCTTCGCCCAATATTCGAAGCTCTTCTCTTCCGCCAAATGGCTGGCATCGCTGCAAAACGTGTTGATCTTCGGCGTCCTTTACGTCGCAGGCTGTCTGCTGCTCGGCTTCCTGCTGGCCGCAGCACTGGACCGCAAGATCCGTTTCGAAAGCGCCTTCAGGACCATATTCCTCTATCCCTACGCCATGTCCTTCGTGGTGACGGGACTGATCTGGCAATGGATGCTCAATCCGACGCTCGGCATCCAGGCAAGCGTGCGCTCGCTCGGCTGGGAAAGCTTCGTCCTCGACTGGGTGGTCAACCGCGACATGGCGATCTATGCGCTGGTGCTTGCCGGCGTCTGGCAGGGCGCGGGGCTGGTCATGGTCATTGCGCTCGCCGGCATGCGCGGCATCGAGGCCGAGCAGTGGAAGGCGGCGCGGATCGACGGCATTCCCGTCTGGCGGATCTATGTCTCGATCATCCTGCCGCAGCTCGGGCCGGCGCTGGCCGCCGCCGGCATGCTGCTCGCCATGGGCGTGATCAAGACCTATGACATAGTCGTCGCCATGACCAATGGCGGCCCCGGCAATGCGACCGAGGTGCCTGCGAAATTCATCATGGACAATCTGTTCGGACGCCAGAACCTCGGCCTCGCCACAGCCGGCGCGACGGTGCTTGTCCTCGGCGTGATCATCGCCGTCGCCCCATTCCGCTACATCATGCACATGCGCGACAAAGCGAAGGGAGCCGCGTGATGGCCGATCCTCATCCGAACGGGCCGAAACCGGCACGGATCACCGCCGGGCGCATCGGCCTCTATGCCTTCCTCGTCGTCGCCGCACTGTTCTTCCTTCTGCCGCTCTATACCATGGTCGTCACCTCCTTGAAGTCCATGGACGAAATCCGGCTCGGGCAGATCTTTTCCCTGCCGGCGACGCTCGATTTCTCTGCCTGGATGACCGCCTGGTCGGGCGCCTGCATGGGAACCGTCTGCGTCGGCATTCGCAGCGGCTTCTGGAATTCGGTGGCGATCACCCTTCCCTCGGTCGCGCTCTCGGTCTTCATCGGCGCCGTCAACGGTTATGCGCTGTCGCTTTGGCGGCCGCGCGGGGCAAACCTGCTCTTCGGTCTGCTGATGGCCGGCGGCCTCATCCCCTACCAGATCTTCCTCTATCCGATGGTCCGGGCGATGGCGAATATCGATCTCTACAATTCGCTGGCGGGTATCATCCTCGTGCATGTCATCTTCGGCCTGCCGTTGGTGACGCTGCTCTTCCGCAACTATTTCGTCAGCGTGCCGGAAGAGCTCTGCAAGGCGGCGCGCGTCGACGGCGCGGGCTTCTGGCGCATCTTTTTCGAGATCATGCTGCCGATTGCCGTACCGATGGTCGTCGTGGTCTCCATGCTGCAGTTCACCGGCATCTGGAACGACTTCCTGCTCGGTCTCGTCTTTGCCGGGCGCGACAACCTGCCGATGACCGTGCAGCTCAACAATATCGTCAACACCACGATGGGCGAGCGCACCTACAACGTGAACATGGCGGCGACCATCCTCACCGCCATTGTTCCGCTCGCCATCTATTTCCTGTCCGGCCGCTGGTTCGTGCGCGGCATCGCGGCCGGCGCCGTCAAGGGGTAACGCTTCCATGCAATCTGCCGTCTCCGTCAAGGATCTGAAGATCGCCTATGGCGACCATACGGTGATCGAGAAGATGTCGATCGACATCGCGCCACGAGAGTTCCTGGTGCTGCTCGGCCCTTCCGGCTGCGGCAAGTCCACGCTTCTGAACGCCATTGCCGGCCTTCAGGAGATTACATCAGGTGAGGTCTGGATCTCCGGCAAGAACGTCAGCTGGGAGGAGCCGAAGGATCGCGGCATCGGCATGGTCTTCCAGTCCTACGCGCTCTATCCCCGCATGTCGGTGCGCAAAAACCTCTCCTTCGGACTTCGCGTCGCCGGCCTGCCGAAATCCGAGATCGAGGCGCGTGTTGCCCGCACCGCCGCCCTTCTCCACCTCGACAAGCTGCTCGACCGGCGCCCGGCCGCGCTTTCGGGCGGCCAGCGCCAGCGCGTCGCCATCGGCCGGGCGCTGGTGCGCGAAGTCGATGTTTTCCTGTTCGACGAACCGCTGTCGAACCTCGACGCCAAACTGCGCAACGAATTGCGCGTCGAAATCAAGAAGCTGCATCAGCGCCTCGGCAACACGATGATCTATGTCACCCATGACCAGGTCGAGGCCCTGACGCTTGCCGACCGCATCGCCATCATGCGCGATGGCGTGATCCAGCAGCTCGCCTCCCCGGCCGAGATCTACCGCCGCCCGGCCAATCTGTTCGTTGCCGGTTTCATCGGCGCTCCGGCGATGAATTTTATCGAGGGCCGGATCGAGCGCAGCGTCGGGGCGCCGGTCTTCCGGGGTAACGGGCTGACCATCGATCTTTCCGGTTATTCTTTCCGTGCCGTTGCGGCGGACGGCCCGGCTACACTCGGCTTTCGCCCGGAACACCTTGTGCTCGATGGGTTCACCAGTGGCCTGCCCACCATTCCCGGCCGCGTTTCTGTGGTCGAGCCGATGGGCCCGGATGCTGTTGTCTGGTTCGACTGGGCAGACCAAAGCCTCTCGCTCCGGCTGATGGGCGACGTGACCCTTGAGCCCGGTGATGCTCTGGCTCCCGGGCTCGATATCGCCAAGGCGTCCCTCTTCGGCGCCGATGGATCGCGGCTGTGATGTGCCGTCCCTTTGTTTTCCCGCAATTCCGGGCGCGTTTCGCGCCGTTTTGAGGATTGCCTCCAGGACAGGATTTGAAAAGACATGGCTGAGATCGTCTATGATGCGCTGGTGATCGGCTCCGGCGCCGCGGGTTCATTTGCGGTCAAAGAACTGACGGCCCAAGGACTGTCGGTGCTGCTGCTCGAGGCCGGTCCCGCCGTCGGGCCGAAGGATTTCGATCCCGCCCGCAAGAAGGCGCCGGCAAGCAGCATCAATATCTGGGAGCGCGCGCGCGCCACTCTCAAGGGCCAGCCGATCCAGGCGCGTGCGGCGTTTTTCACCGAGCGTTTCAGCCATTTCTTCGTCAACGACCGCAAGAACCCCTATACGACGCCGAAGGGCGCGCCCTTCCTGTGGATCCGCGGCCGCCAGGGCGGCGGGCGCCTCCACAGTTTCGGCCGGGTGCTGCTGCGCTGGACCGACGACGATTTCAAGCTCCGCTCGCGCACGGGAAAGGGCATCGACTGGCCGGTCTCCTATGAAGAGCTGACGCCTTTCTACGACGAGGTTGAGGGCTATCTCGGGCTCTACGGCAACAAGGACAATGTGGCGACACTGCCGGACGGCGTCTATGCGAAGCCGGCCAGCCTGACGCCGGCCGAACAGACCTTTAAGCAGGCGGTGGAAAGCCGCTGGCCGGAGCGGAACGTCGTCTCCTGGCGTTATATCGCGCCCGATGCCGACCGCATGCCGCGACCGCTGCGCGAAGCAAAGGCGACCGGCCAGCTGAGCGTCCGCTACGACGCCGTCGTTCGTCGCATCACCACGGATGAGAAGACGGGCCGCGCCACCGGCGCGGAGTTCATCGATCGCAATACGGGCGAAGTATCGACCGCGCGGGCTGCGATGGTTGTGCTTTCGGCCTCGCCGATAGAGAGCGTGCGATTGCTGTTGAATTCGGCTTCGGCGAAACATCCGGGCGGGCTTGGCAACGGTTCGGGCGCCCTCGGCCGCTATTTCATGGATCAGCTTCCGTGTCTCGCGTTCGGCTCCTTTTCGAAGGCCAAGGGTTGGGCGACGGACGAGTCCGCGCCGACCGACCCGTTCTACAATCCGTCGGGCGGGATCTTCATTCCCCGCTTCGGCGAGGGCGACGCCGCCCGCGGCGATTTCGACTACCAGGGAAGCGTCGGCCGGGCGCCGGTCTCCGCGGACGCAGATGCGCGTCTCGCCTTCTTTGGTTTCGGCCGAATGCTGCCCTATGCCGACAATCGCATCACGCTCGACGCCAAGCGCAGGGATGCCTGGAACATTCCCGTGCCGCATATCCGCTGCGTCATGCAGGAGGAGGAGCAGGCGCTGCTCAAAAGGCAGGAAGAAACGCTGATTGCCATGATCAAGGAGGTCGGCGGCGACCTCGAATTCATTGGTTCGCCCACCGGCCTCAAGGAGATGGGCAAAGGCGCCTTTCCCGAAGCCGATGCCTTCAGCCGTTTCATGTTCCGCACATGGTTCCGCAAGACCATGTGCATGGGCGCGGCCATTCATGAGACGGGCGCCGCGCGCATGGGCGAAACCCCGGAGGCTTCGGTGCTCAATCCCTACAACCAGGTGTGGGATGCGCCGAACCTGATCGTCACCGATGCCAGCGCCTTTCCCGGCAGCGGCATCGCCGGCACGACGCTCACCGTCATGGCCCTGACGATCCGCGCCTGCCGGAACCTTGTCGACCAGTACCGAGCAGGGCAGCTGTAGACGCACTGATCCCACTCGGCACCTGTTTCTATCGAGTGCGTGGAACGAGAGAGGCAAGTAGCCGTTTTGGTCTTCGCGAAGTGGTCGTCACACAAACTTCGCACTGACATGCTCCTGTCAAAAGAAGCAAAAGGAAAAGGCCATGTCGCAATCACATCAGGACCAGCTCAACCGGATCAAGGCCGAAATCGCCGACAGCTTCGATGAGGAGCTGGAAATGCAGATGGAGGAAGACCGGCTGGACGATCTGGTCGCCAAAGGAATGTCGGAACCGGCGGAGCAGACGCTCGAGCGAAAGATCTACTTCCGGGAGCTTTTCCGGCTTCAGCATGAACTGGTGCGGCTGCAGGACTGGGTTCAGCATAAGAAGCTGAAAGTGGTGGTACTGTTTGAAGGTCGGGATTCGGCCGGCAAGGGAGGCGCGATCAAGCGCGTGACCCAGCGGCTTAATCCTCGCGTATGCCGGACGGTCGCGCTGCCCGCCCCGACCGAGCGGGAGCGGCATCAATGGTATTTCCAGCGTTATGTCCCGCATCTTCCGACAGCCGGTGAAATGGTGCTCTTCGACCGAAGCTGGTACAATCGCGCCGGTGTCGAGCGCGTCATGGGGTTCTGCACCCCTGATGAACTCGAGGAATTCTTCCGCTCGGTGCCTGAATTCGAGCGGATGCTGGTCCGTTCCGGGATCGTGCTGATCAAGTACTGGTTTTCGATCACCGACGAAGAGCAGGAATTCCGCTTCAAGATGCGCATCCACGATCCGCTGAAGCAGTGGAAGCTCTCGCCGATGGATATGGAGAGCCGTGTCCATTGGGAGGAATATACCAAGGCCAAGGAAGAGATGCTGGCGCGCACGCACACCAAGGATGCACCCTGGTGGGTGGTGCAGGCCGTGGATAAGAAACGGGCGCGGTTGAACTGCATCGCCCATCTTCTCGAGCAGATCCCTTACGAGGATGTTCCGAAACCGGAGATCCAGTTGCCGGACCGCATCCGTCACGCCGATTACAATAGGGCGCCGGTTCCGGCTGAAATGCTCGTGCCGGAGCGCTATTGAAGTGGGGCCGCAATCGGCGGCCCAGAATTGTGCCGCTACGCCATGCAATAGCGTGGCGTAGCGATCGGGGATCAGCTGCGATCTTGCGATAACCGTCAGGCGGCGATATCAGCCATGCGGTTCAATTCCCAGACGGCGTCATCCGGCAGTGCGAGGCTGGCGGTGGCGAGGTTCTCCCTGAGATGGCCGACGGACGAGGTGCCCGGGATCAGCAGGATGTTTTCCGCGCGACGCAGCAGCCAGGCGAGCGCCACCTGCATGGGCGTGGCATCAAGGCGGGCGGCGACATCGGACAGGGTGGACGACTGCAGCGGGGTGAACCCGCCGAGCGGGAAGAACGGCACGTAGGCGGTGCCTTCGCGGGCGAGATCGTCGATCAGCTCGTCGTCGGCCCGATACGCCAGATTGTATTGGTTCTGCACGCAGACGATCTGGGTGATCCGGCGGCCCTCGGCGATCTGCCTCGATGTGGCGTTGCTCAGCCCGACGTGACGAACCAGACCTTGCCGCTGCAGGTCGGCGAGGACCGTCAGCGGTGCTTCGATCGACCCTTCGGCTGGGCCGTGCACGTCGAACATGATCCTGAGATTGACGACATCAAGCACATCGAGGCCGAGATTGCGGAGATTGTCGTGGACTGCCTGCGTCAGTTCCTCCCGCGAGAACGCCGGAATCCATGATCCGTCCGTGCCGCGGCGGGCGCCGATCTTGGTGACGATGACGAGATCGTCGCGATAGGGATGGAGCGCTTCACGGATGATCTGGTTGGTGACGTGCGGGCCATAGAAGTCGCTGGTGTCGATGTGATTGACGCCGCTTTCCACCGCCTCGCGCAGCACGGCCAGGGCCGCGCCATGATTCCTGGGCGGGCCGAACACGCCGGGGCCGGCAAGCTGCATGGCGCCGTAGCCGAGCCGCTTCACGCTGCGACCGCCGAGATTGAAACTGCCGGCCTGATCGATAATGGACATGGTCTCACTCCTTTCAAGAGATGACACCAAGATAGGCGCTGTCGACGCGTGGGATAATCAGGTACAAACCGCACGGGTTGTGCGGAGTGGCGAACAATGAAAGTCGACCTGGGTGATCTGAATGCGTTCGTTGCCGTGGCGCGGGCCGGCGGTTTTCGCGAGGGCGCGCGCGCCAGCGGCGGCAGCGCCTCCTTCCTCAGCGAAGCGGTGCGACGCCTGGAGGCCGAGCTCGGTGTTCGGCTGCTCAACCGCACGACGCGCAGCGTCGTCCCCACCGAAGCGGGCAAGGGTCTATTGGATCGGCTGGGCCCTGCCTTGAGCGAGGTGGAGTCTGCCCTCGACGTGGTCAACGGATTTCGGGACAGGCCGGCTGGTGCGTTGCGCCTCAACGTGCCGGTCAGCGCGGCGCGGCTGGTGCTGCCGGCCATCATTCCACCGTTCCTCGCCGCCTATCCCGACATTCGGCTGGAAGTCGTTGCAGAGGAGAGCTTCGTCGACGTGCTGGCTGCCGGCTGCGATGCAGGCATCCGTTATGACGAGCGGCTGGAGCAGGATATGATCGCAGTGCCGATCGGGCCACGCATCCAGCGTTTTGCCACTGCGGCTTCGCCCGACTACCTCGATCGCCGTGGCCGGCCGCAACACCCTCGCGAGTTGCTCGGCCATGCCTGTCTGCTGGGTCGTTTTGCCAGCGGTGCGCTGACGTCCCCATGGGAATTCGAGCGAGACGACGAGGTGGTACGGGTCGAACCGACCGGACCATTGATCGTCAGGGTCGGCGGGGCAATGGATCTTGCCGTCGACGCCGCAATATCGGGCACGGGGATCATCTCCGTTTTCGAGGACTGGCTGCGCCCGCATCTTGACAGCGGTGCGCTCGAACCCATCCTCGAACCGTGGTGGCAGAGCTTTTCCGGGCCGTTCCTCTATTATCCCGGTCGGCGCCTGGTGCCCGCACCGCTGCGGGCCTTCATCGACTTCGTCAAGGCATCGGCAAACCAGGCCTAAGGCCCGTCGTCTGCAAAACGTATCTCAGCGTCAGAGTTTGACCTCGGCATTGTCGCCCATATCGGGTTTGCTGTTCGAGACCGCGGCGGCCGCCATCTTGATATAGCTGATGATGGTGCCCGGGCTGTCCCAATATTCTGCCGAAGAAGGGGTAATCTTGAGGATGCGGATGGAGGGGTCAGCAGGATTGTCCCACCACGCCTTTGCCGGCGTCGCCCATAATTCCCTGATCTTGTCGCGGTCGTTCTGCACTTCGGCTGTGCCTGACACGGAAACATATTTTTGTCCCTTGGTGTCGGCAAAGGCCAGGCACACATTTGGCCAGCGAACGATCTCATCGTCCTTGTGGCTGCTGACATCCGTCAGAAAATAGATCGCGTTCTCGATTTGCGCGGTATAGGCGGACATCGGGCGGGCTCTGAGATCGTCGCTGCTGCGCGTTGTCAGCATGCAAAACCCGATCTTGTCGATCAGCTCCCATACCCGCATCGCATCGTCATGCTCGGCCATCATCATCTCCATCTGTCAAGGAGACGGAGTAACCATCTGCCGCGACCGATGTTCCGCGCCGGCAGCCACGCTCTGATAGCCACTGCGCCCGCGCCTCAATGGACGCTTGGGGTTTTCATGACCATTGCGAAGTCTTCCGCGACCAGTTCGCTGACGGCGATGAGGATTTCTTCACGGGAAAAGCCCGATGTCAAAGCACTCTGGATCAGATCCTGCAGATCCGGCTCCACGACATCGCGGCAATCCTCGAGGCGTTCTTCCGAAACGGTGAGGCTATTGAGTTCGTCCATTGTCTGTTCCTTTCAGGGAATGTAACCGCCGAAACCCGGTCGGAATGGGTCGCTAACGGGCGGCCACCGCCCGTTTTGGCGCGGCGATCAGACCTTCACGCTGCATCTTCTTGCGTGCGGCCTTGCGGTGCCGGCTGATCGCCTGCGCCTTTTCCCTGACACGCCGTTCGGACGGCTTCTCATAAGCGCGCCGTTCCTTCATTTCACGAAACAGCCCTTCGCGCTGCATTTTCTTTTTCAAGACCCTGAGTGCTTGATCGACATTATTGTCTCTGACGAGTACCTGCATTTCGAGTTCTCCTTGTTTGGATGGTGCGCCAATCGCGCTCAGCCGAGCTGCTCGGCGATCAAAGCCTGCAATTCACGGCGGGTGAGCAGGCAGGGAGACGGCTTCCAAGTCTTGGCAGCGCTACGGACAGCTTCGTCATCCTCACGCGGGCTCGCCGCCGCAACGGCGGTGGCTGTATGTATGTCGTTCAAAATGAAATCCTTCGTCGGCCGTGGCCGCGTCATCGATTGTTTGTGGGATTGCGCATCACCTGGCCCTAGGCGCACCGATGCATAAAGCGCCTCAATCAGGCCAGAAGCGGGCTTCGATTTTGCTTGGATCGGGCACATCCGCAACATAGGTATCGGCGGCTGCGATTGCAACGGATGGCCCAGATAGCACGACGTCGGCATCGCCAGTCGCCTTCAGATATACTTCATACGATTTTATTCAAGTTATCCGGGTGTAGTTCGGGCCGAAATTTCTAAGATTCGGCTCGAATGTGACATTATTTCGCCGGAATGGAAGCAACGTGGAGACCATCAGCCAAATTAACCTTCCGTTAAATAGGCCATTGACTTGTAGTATTAATAGGTTGTTAAAGGAGCGGCTCGCAGAGGTCGAAATTGACCCGATGATAAACAATTTTAGGAGAGAGCGATGGCTTCGCCGATACACGCAACTGATGATAGTGCAACTTTTCTTGAAACTGACGTAATTTCCGGAAATCTTCTTTCCAACGATTCATCCGATAACGGCCACTTGTTCCTGCGTGCCTTCGACGGCGCGAGCGTTGGCGCCAAGAGCGGCAACAGCCAGGTCACCGAGATCCAGGGCGACTACGGCACCTTCTTCGTCAAGCCGGACGGCAGCTACACCTATGTCCTGAGCGACGCTGCCAAGATCGGCTTCGCCAATGGTGAATCCTACCAGGAGAAGGTTTCCTACAAGATCTCCGACGGCAGCGGTCATACCGACGTCGGTCTGTTCACCCTGAACATCCAGGGCGTCACTCAGGTCAAGCCGATCGCGGTCGACGATACTTTCCACTTCACCGAAGGCAGCGCCATCGCTGGTAACGTTCTGGACAACGACATTGCCGGCGATAACGGCAAGATGTTCCTCCGCCAGTTCCTGAGCACCAAGGTCGATGCCAATAATGACGCCGTTACCGACGTCGCCGGCACGTATGGCACGTTCCATGTCAAGTCGAACGGCGAATTCACCTACGAACTGACGAGCGATCTGAATGCGGGCCAGACCTACACGGAAGTTCTGCGCTACTACAAGATCTCCGACGGCGAAGGCCACACGGACACCGCCAAGGTGACGCTCAACATCACCGGCACGGATTTTGATTCTTCCCATATCGCTTGAGCGACAACGGTAGATCAGTAAGACACGACGCCCGCCGCGCAATTGGCGGGCGTTTTCATTTCCGCTTGTCAGAAGGTCTGCAAAACGGCATAGTTCTTTTTAGCTAGTTCTTATAAACGCCGGAGAGCGGTAGGCTCGATGTATCGGAGGATACGCCGTTGACCGAACATATCGAACCCAGCCAAATCGAAACGGACGATCTGACCAAAGTCTGGTCCGTTACCGAGTTCTGCGCGCGACACCGTATAGACGCCGAGCAACAAGCGCTGTTGCTCAAACTTTTTGGGCCGTTCGCGACCGCCTGCGAACTGCTTCACAATGCCAAACGTGCGCCAAGGTTCCGATGAGGCGTCCTGGCATTTTTCAACGATCCGCTCACAAATCTCGGCAAGCCAGTCAACTGATTGGGTGATGTTCGCTGCGTCCCCTTGCCGAAAACGCTTTTCGGTACGGCGCCAGCCTGTTGGAACTCAGCGTATCGGCCAGCGACCGAACAGCCGTTCTTCTCCACCCGCCGCGAGCAGGGCGGCACGGTATGGGTCTCGGCATCGTCCGCGCCATGCTGAGCTCCCATGGCGGTACGATCCGGCCGCTGCAGACGACCGGCGACGGCGCCGAGTTTGAAATCACCATCCCGGTTCAGTTCTCAAAGGGCTGAGGAGAGATTGCTGAATTGCGCCTCAGACGTGGGCGGCACCGAACCGAGCTCCCCGACCCCGAGGCCTGCGTCTCACCGCGTTGTATAACCGCCGTCGATGACAAGCACTTCGCCGGTGACATAACTTGCCGCGGCCGAGCAGAGAAACAGTGCAGCGCCGGCCACCTCCTCAGGCTGCCCGACGCGTCCCATGGGGGTCATGCTGCGCCAGGTCGGGAACCAGTCGGGATTGTCGATGCCGCCGCGTGACAGATCGGTCTCGATATAGCCGGGTGCGATGGCGTTGACGCGGATGTTTTCGGCGGCAACCTCGCTGGCGATGCTCTTGGTCATCATGTGGACGGCCGCCTTGGAGGTGTTATAGGCGACCTGGTTTTGCGGAATATTGGACACGATGCCCGACATCGAACCGATATTGAGGATCACGCCACCGCGCTGGCGTCGCATGGGGGCGAGCGCGGCGCGGCAGGCGCGGAAGACGGCGTCGAGGTTGATGGTCATGATCTCGCGCCAGATGGCATCGGAGAATTCGCCGCTGTCGCCGTGAATGGCGATGCCGGCATTGTTGACGAGGATGTCGAGCCGGCCCGCGCGCGAAAGGGTTTCGGTGACGAGCTCGTCGGCAGCACTTTCCTTCCTCAGATCGGCGGCGATGAAATCGCATTCGACGCCGGCCTTGGAGAGCCGATCTTCCGCCGCCGCATTGCGGGCCCGGCCCGTAATGATGACTTTGGCGCCCGCCTCGCCGAGCGCCTCGGCGATGGCAAGCCCGATGCCGCGCGTGCCGCCGGTCACCAGCGCCACCTGTCCGTTCAGGCGAAATCTGTCGAAGATCATGTTCGGTTCCTCTTACGTGGGCGTTCGCACTTTCGTCAGATGTCGGCGCTCTGCGGCAGGATGACGAGATCGCGGATGGTGATGTTGCGTGGGCGCGTCAGCATGAAGAGCACCGCTTCGGCCACTTCGTTCGCTTCCATCAGGCCGCCTGCGGCGAGCGCCTCATCCAGCTTCTCCTGCGGCCAATCACTGAGAAGAGCGGTGACCACGGGGCCTGGAGCGACGGCGCCGACGCGCAATCCATGTTTGGCCACCTGCCGCCTCAACGTATGGACGAATGCCTGGACCGCGTGTTTGGACGCCGTGTAAATCGGCTCCCAGACGACAGGGATCATGCCAGCAACGGAACTCGTCAGGATGATATCCCCGGTCTTGCGCTCGACCATATGCGGCAGAACGGCATGCACCGAACGGAAGGCAGCATTGACGTTCAGATTGAGCATCCGATCCCAGGCATCAGGATCGCCACCCAGCACCTCACCGCCGATATAGGAGCCTGCATTGGCGTGGAAGATATCCAGCTGGCCGGCTCTTTCCAGGATCTGCGGCATCATCCGTTCGACGCTTTTCGGATCGGTGAGTTCGATGACCAGTGGAATGGCATTGGCGCCCAGTTTCGAGCAAATTTCCCGCAACGCTTCCTCATTGCGGTCGACCAGCACGACCCGAGCGCCCGCGGCAAGCAAAGCCTTGGCGCATTCAAGTCCGATACCCGACGCCGCCCCGGTGACGGCCGCGACTTTTCCAGACAGATCCTGTCCCATTTTCTTCCTCTGTTTTCCCAGTTGGTGAGAGCATTTCCGTTCTTCTTCGAATCACGGAAGCGCTCTATCTCTTTGTCTTCACGCAATTCCGGACGGCAAAACCGCTGCGCACTTTTGCTGAAATTGCTCTAAGCTCGGCCGTGCGAGATCCGCGATCGGCGTGCCAGCGAGTCGACAATGACGGCGACGGCAAGGACAGCACCGGTGATCATGTATCGAAGCGACGACGACAGATCGAGAAGCGTCAGCCCGCTGGCGATCGACTGGATGACGATGATGCCGAGAAGGGCTGAGTAGGCACTGCCGCGCCCACCGAACAGGCTCGTGCCGCCGATGACGGCTGCCGCAATGGCGTTGAGATTGACGTCGCCGGTGCCGGCCTGCTGGCTTGCCGTCGCCAGCCGTGCGGCCGACAGCACGCCGCCGGCTGCCGCCAGCAGCGCGCACATGACGAAGGCGCTCGTATAGATGCGCGAGACGTTGATGCCGGAGCGGCGGGCCGCTTCCCTGTTGCCGCCGACGGCATGCATGGAGCGCCCCCATTTCGTGCGCGTCAGCGCATAGTTCATTGCGGCGACGAGTCCGACGAAAAGGCCGAACATCCACGGAATGCCGCGCGACTGGTTGAGATAGAATGCGACGGCTTCCAGGGCGAGCGTGATGATGACGGCGCGCAGCAGCAGCCCGCCGGTCGATTTTGCCGACAGGCCGGCTGCCCGCCGGCGTGTCGCCGTACGGTAGCCGGAAAAGAAAAAGGCAATGCCGGCAAGTAACACCAGCGCATAGGCGATCGGATCCGGCATGACCATGATCTGGCCGAAACTGACGAGCCAGGAACCGTAGGGGAGATTGATCGAACCGGTCGCTCCCAGGATATAGAGCTGGAGGCCGAGAACCGCGAGTAGCCCGGACAGGGTGGACACGAAACTCGGCATGCCGAAGCGGTTGAAGACAAACGCGTAAAGCGAGCCGATGAGGGCGCCGACAATCATGGCGGCGAGGATTGCCAGGACCACTGGCCAACCCTGGTTGACCCAGAAGACGCCGACCAGCGCCGAGGCGAAGCCGCTGACGGAGCCGACGGAGAGGTCGATCTCACCCACCATCAGGATGCAGACGATACCGAGCGAGATGACCCCGACCGTCGAGCAGTCGAACAGCATGTTGACGAGGTTGCTGCTGGAGAGAAACACCGGATTGAGCGCCTGGAACACCGTCCAGATGATCGCCAGGCCGACAATGACCGGCAGGGAACCGAGATCGCCGGAGCGGATGCGATCCCAAAAGGCCTGGATCGAGCCTCCCAGACTGTCATCGTGGCGCACTCTCTCGTCACGCCGGTCGAGCAGCGCCGGCGCCGCCGGGTCATTCTGGATGGTCTTCATTATGGCCTGCCCTCCTCGTTCTCTCGGCTTTGCGCCTGGCGGCGCGACGCGCGGCGGGAGACGGAATTGTTGGCGGCGCCGGTGATGGCGCTGACCAGCTGTTCGTTGGACGCGTCGGGCGGCATGGTGCCATTGTTGCGGCCGAGACGAAGGACGACGATGCGATCGGCAACGGCGCGCACATCCTCCATATTGTGGCTGATCATGATGACGGCGAGGCCGCGTTCCCGCACGCGCTCGATGAGGTCAAGCACTTCGGCGGTCTGAGCAACGCCAAGCGCTGCTGTGGGTTCATCGAGCATGATCAGTTTCGGCTCAAGCAGCAACGATCGGGCGATCGCCACGGTCTGGCGCTGCCCTCCGGAGAGTGAGGCGACCGGCTCGCGCACACTTGGAATGCGAGCCGAAAGCTCGTTCAAGAGCTGCCAGGCGCGGATCTCCATGGCGACCTCATCGAGCTGAAACGGACTGAGTTCCTTGCCGAGAAAGATATTGGCGACGACGTCGAGATTTTCGCAAAGTGCCAAATCCTGGAATACCGTTGCAATGCCGAGCCCGAGAGCAGCACTTGGGCTCGGCAGGTTCACCGGTTTGCCCTCGAACAGGATCGTGCCCGAGCTTGGCTGGTGCACACCGGCCAGGATCTTGACCAATGTCGACTTGCCGGCGCCGTTGTCGCCAACCAGCGCCACAACCTCGCCGGCATGCACGTCGAGTTCGATATCGGTGAGCGCCGACACAGCCCCGAAGTTCTTCGATATTCCGCGCAGGCTGAGGACAGGCTGACGGTAGGGGTGAAGGGTATGGGAGGTTTCAGACATCGCCTGGCCTTTCAGGAAAGCGAAGCGGGAAGCACAGCCGGCGAACCGGTCGCGCTTCCCGTTGCGGATTACTTCGTGATGCCGAGCTTCTTGCAGCCGTCAGCATAGCGGCCGGTGCACAGCTCCTCGGCGGTGTTGATCTTCTTGTCGATGATCTCAGCCTTGAGGTTTTCGGCAGTGACGACCGCAGGGACGAAAAGTTGCGCCGGCGTGTCGTACAGCGTCATTTCGGCCTTCGGCGTTTCTCCGGCCAGGAGCTTCACGGCGACGTCGGCAGCGGCAGCGGCAACGATTTCGCTCGGCTTGGAGATCGTATTGTACTGATCCCCTGAGATGATCAGCTGTAGTGCCGCGATCGTCGCGTCATTGCCGGTCACCGGCGGCACGGGATCGACGCCCGCTGCCTTGAAAGCTGCAATTGCGCCGCCGCCGGTACCGTCATTGGCGGCGACCACGCCAACGATCTGCTTGCCGAAACGGGTGATCTGGCCGGCTGCCCATTGCTGCGCATTCGAGGGCTGCCAGTTGGGTGTGTCGAATTCGGCAAGCGTCTTATATCCGCCGCTCGCCAGCCCCTCGTGAATGCCGTCCTTGATCAGCCCGGCAGCCGCATCGGTCGGCGAACCGTTGATCTGCAGGATGCCACCGCCATCGGTCGGCACATTCTGAGCCTTGAGATGCTGAACGAGCGATTCCGCAATTGCCTTGCCGATCGCTTTGTTGTCGAAGGAGACGTAGAAATCGGCCTTGCCTTTTGGAATCGGACGGTCATAGGCAATGACCTTCACGCCCTGGCTCTGTGCGAGCTGGACGAGCGATGCGGCCGCTGCCGAATCCACCGGGTCGAGCACGATGACCTTGGCGCCTTGGGTGATCGCCGAATTGAACTGTTGCTGCTGTTTTGCGATATCGGCATCGGCGTTCTGATAAAGAACCTTGCATGACGCGCAAAGCTTCTTCATCTCCGCGACGAAACCCGGATGGTCGTGCTCCTCATAGCGGGTCGAGCCCTGGTCGGGCATGAGGAATGCAACTGTCGCATCCGAAACGGCTGCTTGCGCAAAGGCGGAAGTACCGCCCAGCAAGGACAGAACGAAGACCGCGGCGCCTGCCGACTTTGTCGAGAATTTCATCATTTCCATCTCCTCCCATTGGTAAAATTGTGTAGGTTCGCGATTGCACTGTTCTGCTCTGGCCGTTCGGCTGAATGAACGGTCGCGCCTGTCCCTGCGGTTTGACGTTTTGAGGACAAGCATCTCCGATCGCGAGCGCGCTCATCGCGCGCCCACGTTCAAGTCAGTGTCAGTTTTGGTTCCTCCTCTTTGTCCTCCCTCGGGCTGTGCCCTTTCGACTCCTCCTCTAGGCCGCCTTTGCCACGTTGATATTGTCACCCAGCAATCGCCGGAAACGAGAAGGCGTCATGCCTTTTTCCGCGAGAAACTGCCGGTTGAAGTTGGACAGATTGTTGAAGCCGACCTCGAAGCAGATATCGGTGATCGATGCATGGTCATCGCTCATCAAAATCTGGCAGGCAAGATTGATGCGCAGGCGTTTCACATACTGTACCAGCGACATGCCGGTATGGCGTCGGAAGGCGCGCGAAAAGGCGCCTGTCGACTGATCGGCAATCGCTGCGAGATCGGCTTCGTCGAAGGACTTCGTCAGATTTTCCCTGATATAGGCGAGCGCCTTGTTGATGCCGGCCGACATGTATCCCGATGGATCGGGCAGATAGCTCGGGCTGGCGAGAAGTTGGGAATCCTGCGCCCGGCTGAGCAGGCCGACGATCATCATGAACAGTTCGATGCGACGCACGCCGTGCGCCTGCTGCACCTCGTTCATCAGGGGAGCAACCTCGCGGCTGGTGTCGGCTCCGAAGAGCACGCCGCGGCGGGAGGCTTCGAGAACCGCATCGAAGGGACCGAGTTCGGCGAACACCTTCATCGTGTCGCTGATGAAATTCTCGCTAAACTGGATGAGCTGGCAGCGAAGCGGAATACTCGATCCTTTCGGGACATCGCTGATCCAGTTGTGAGGAAGGTTAGGCCCCGCCAGCACGAGATTGCCAGGCTCGAACTCGCCGATGAAATCGCCGACGAAATACCGTCCTGTCGTCGCCACGACCAGATGAAGTTCGTATTCGGGGTGAAAATGCCAGCGAACCGTATGGTAGGGATAGCCGTGCGCCTTCGTTGCGAAAGATTCGCCCGGCCTGATCTGAATGACTTCCAAGTCAGGTTCCATTGTTTCCTCCTCCGAGGACGGCTCCACGCCAGCCCGCCAAATTCCCTTTTTGGCTTTATTGTTAAGGGGAGTGTAGTGGTCTCGTTTCACGCCCGCCACCACGATTCCCAGTCAAAACCGATACTTTTTTGACAATTGACGCTGCGGAGCGGACGGAAAGACGGCAACAATCCGCATGCATATCGTCCGAGGACGCAGTTCAGGCTGCCAAGGCGGCAATGACGTTTCTGACCAGTGCAGAGGAGGACAGCCGGCTCGTGGCGCAGCTCGGGGTGCCGATCGCGCCGACACGCACGGAAACGCCGCCGCGGGCATTGGCGATCGCAAACATCGACTCGTCGGTCAGGTCATCGCCGATCGTAATCGGGCAGCGGTTCCTGAAGGGATCGGACTGGAAAAATCGCTCCAGTGCATCGCCCTTGCTCGACCGTGCCGGCCGCAATTCAAATACCCTCTTGCCGAGTTGCAATGCCCAGTTCGGTCCGGCGAGCTCGGCATAGTATTGCATGCGGTCTTCAAGCACCTTTTCATATTCGGGTGCGAGACGGTAATGGGCGGCAACGGCCGCGCCCTTGTCTTCGATCAAGACACCGGGATAGTGCTCGGCTTCCGCGGTCAGCGCATGTTTCAGTGCCTGAAACTCAGGTGTCGCCTCGACCGTCTGCATGCCGGTGGCGCTTCTGATCTCGGCACCGTGCAGGCCGGCTGTCGGAAATTCAAAGGGTTTGAACAGCTCGTCGGCATAAGAAAGTGATCGTCCGGTGACCAGCGCCAGGGCACCGCCGAGCTTGTTCGACAGGCGATGAAGTTGTCCGGGAAGCGCTTCTGGGACCTCGATCGCATCCGGTGTGGGCGCAAGATTGAGCAGCGTCCCGTCGATATCGAGAAACATCGCCCAATGGTCCGGCTCTTCCAAGACCAGTGAAAGCATTTCCTGGGTAGCGGTGTCGTCCTGCACGGTATTCTCCAAACTCTGCAATGATTGAAGCTAGGTCGCCGGCCAACAAGGACAAGGTGGCTTTTCAGACTCCGGAACATCCTGAGGCTAGTCCGCGTTGTATCTCGCCGCCCGTTCGAGCACTCGCGCCGTAGAAGGTACATTGATGGCCAAAAGCAGTTCTGATCCCCGTGATGAGGTCAACGCCCCGCTGGCACATGGCGCTTTCAATCTGCCATTGGTGACGATCGACGACTACAACAACGAACTGCGTGACAAGGATGGTTTCGTTGGCGACAACGCCAACAAGAAGACTTTCCAACAGAAGCTCGACGACTGGAGAAAGCGCATCCGCAAGGTCGGAGATGACCCGATCGGCAAGACCGCGACGGCGAAGCTTTCCAAGAAGAAGATCGATGCCTTTCTGAAAGGCGACGATATGGAGGCGGCGGCATTGGTCATGGGGGCGGTGGAGGACTTTTCCCAGGACTTTGCCGACGTGATCGGAAAGTTCCTCAAAGACAAGCGCTGGGGCAGGACGGAACGCATCGTCGTCGGCGGTGGCTTCCGGCAGAGCCGTTTTGGCGAGCTGGCGATCGCCAGGACCATGGTTCTTCTCAAGGTGGCGGGCATTGATGTCGAGGTGGTGCCGATCGTTCACCATCCCGATGAGGCCGGACTGATCGGCGCGGTTCACCTGATGCCGCCGTGGATTTTCAAAGGCCACGAGGCGATGCTCGCCGTCGACATCGGCGGGACAAATGTTCGCGCCGGCGTCGTTAAATTCGGAAAGAACGACGTACCGAATTTTAAAGATGCGAGCGTCTGGGAATCAGCCATCTGGCGCCACGCCGACGACGAGCCAAGCCGTACCGCAACCATCGAGAGATTGGCCGCGATGTTGCAGGATCTGATTGGCAAGGCTGAGAAAGCCAATCTCAAACCCGCGCCCATCATCGGGATCGCATGCCCCGGAATCATCAAAGCCGATGGCTCCATCGAACGCGGCGGACAGAACCTGCCGGGCGGAAACTGGGAGAGCGACAGCTTCAACCTTCCCGCCGCGCTGATGAAGGCCATTCCCGAGATCGGCGACGACAGCACATTCGTGATGATGCACAACGATGCCGTCGTGCAGGGATTGTCGCAGATCCCTTATATGAACGACGTGTCGAGATGGGCCGTGCTGACCATCGGTACAGGTTTGGGCAACGCGCATTTTACCAATCGCGAGGCAACGAAGGCGCGATAGGCTCACCCCCTTCCTCACGTAGCACCAAATGACAAAGGCGCGCGGATGGGCGGCGATGCGGGCTTGGCGGTGATCGGGGGCGTTATGGTAAACATGCAGTAAACAAAGAAGAATTTCGTATACGGAAGCAAACTCAACAATCAGTTCCGCTAGGAAGGATCGTGGTTTTGCGGAGCGTATCGATGGGGGACTGGCTCGGGAGCTGAACGATACTGCGTGAACCCGCTGGCCTGCCGATCATATCGGCTGATGCCTGATTCGCCTAGCGCGCTATTGCGATCTTCGACGTCGAGGCCGCGTCGTCCCGGCATGATTGCAGCTATGACCCCGTTCTGACGCCGGCACCGGACTAGGTGTGTGATCGATTGGCCATTGACAGGTTCCTGACGCAACCGAAGCCCCACCCCTCTGATACCAGCTGCTCGCCGACTTAGATTGGGGCGGAGAAGACCAAGGCCGAATGTCCCCTCACCCCGATAGGCTGCGCAGCAAAGCGCTTCTGCAGGAAGACCTCCACCGCGATGAAGCACGATCAGCGGCAGTGCCGGCTCGCCCTTGCTATCAAAGATGGGCCGCCTTCCTTTCACGCCCGGCCTGTGTCTGCGAGGCTCCTTTCCAACTTGGTAAGCAGAGTGATCCGAAATCCCCATCGTGGCCGCCGGTCGCTGCATTTTTGAACCACCTGAAAGATGGAGGCCCTCCCCTTCCCGGCCCCAGGAAAAGATGGTGATAACGCTGCCTGGCGGTTATCGGCGGGTTCGAATTACGCTTATCTCTGCGGCTTCACGCAATCTATGACGAAGGATGTGTCAATGAACTTCAAGGGAATAAGCGCTCCGCTCAATGCGGGCCGTCTCGAACAAATGCTGGCCCTTGCAGCGTCACGCCGCGATGCCGAAACCCAGGACGCAAATGACAAGCCTTCCGGCAATGAACCCGTCCGCGGGCTGGAAGCCGAAAACCTGTACCGTTCGTCCGCCTACAAATGAGAAATCGAACAACCTGATCGGTCTATGCCAGGCGTCCGAAGGTGCGCTTGGATGGAGCGCTAGCGACGCTGAGTCGTATCGATTATGTGCCGCGATACTTTGAGGCTGGCTTTCATCGACCCGGAGCAGGCCGTCGTTGTCAGCTGACAATGGTGCTAAGATTCCGGAATTCCACATGATTTTTTTGCAGAATCCATTTTATAATAGATTGGCCATCCAAGAAACCGCTTGACGGAATCAGCAGACTCACGATCATTTGCGCAAAATCACTCGATTTATCAGGATTTGCGTGAATGCCGACCAAGGTCGCGATTGTTGAGAAAGCCAAGAGAGCGAGTCCAGTCTCGATCGACGAGACGATTGCGCAGGACTCGACGATGCTCGGCAGCCAGCTGCAGGTGCTGTTCGAGCGATTGTTTTCACCCAATGCCCGCAAATCGTTGCGGCGGTTCAGCAGCACCGAGGCAGCCAAGCTGCTCGGCGTCACCGACAGCTATGTTCGTCATCTCGCCGCCCAGGTCGAGAGCATCAGTCCGGAAAAGACAGCGGCTGGCCGTCGGGTATTCTCGCTCGAGGAAATCCATGCGATGCGCCAGCACCTAGGGCGCACCAAACCCTCCTATCTGCCGATGCGCCGACCGGGCGACCATCTCCAGGTGATCGCCGTGACCAATTTCAAGGGCGGCTCCGGCAAGACGACGACATCAGTCCACCTGGCGCAGTTCCTGGCTCTGCGTGGCTACCGCGTGCTCGCCGTCGACCTCGATCCGCAGGCGTCGATGTCGGCGATGCTTGGATATCAGCCCGAATTCGATGTCGGCGAAAACGAGACACTTTACGGCGCCATTAAATATGACGAGACGCGCCGCGATGTCAGCGACATCGTCCGTCAGACCTATTTCCCCGGGCTCGATCTCATTCCCGGCAATCTCGAACTGCACGAGTTCGAACACGATACGCCAAAGGCGCTTGCCGACACCAACCGCGACGACAAGGACATGTTCTTCATGCGGGTCGGTAATGCGCTGCATTCGCTGGAGCAGAACTATGACGTCGTCATCATCGATTGCCCACCGACCCTGGGCTTCCTGACGCTGTCTGCCCTCTGCGCCGCAACCTCCGTCCTGATCACCGTCCATCCGCAGATGCTCGACGTGGCGTCGATGAACCAGTTCCTAACGATGACCTCCGACCTGCTGGCCGTAGTCAAACAGGCAGGCGGCAATTTGGATTACGACTGGATGCGTTATCTCATCACCCGCTATGAGCCCAATGATGGGCCGCAGGCGCAGATCGTCGCCTTCTTGCGCAGTCTGTTCGGCGAGCGCGTGCTGACGGCGATGATGGTCAAGTCGACGGCTGTCTCGGATGCGGGACTCTCTAAGCAGACAATCTACGAGGCAGGACGCGAGACGATGCATCGTCAGACCTATGACCGCGGGGTGGAATCCGTCGACAGCGTCAATGCCGAGGTCGAGCAACTCATCCGCAGCGCATGGAGCAGGACATGAGCCCAAAGGGACGCGACATCCTGAAAAGCATGGTCGGCGCCGTCGAGCCGACACGGCCGGAGGCGCCAATCGCGCAGCCGCCGCACCGCCCATCGGGAGCGGTCAAGGCGATGAATTTGTCGCTTGGCCGGTTGGGAGAGGAAGCGGCTGCCGCCAAGGCGCTGCGTGAATCGCTGGCCTCCGGCGACAAGGTACTGGAGATCGATCCGGCTGCCGTCGAAATGTCCTTTATCCGCGACCGTATCCCGGTCGATAGGGATGCAGAGTTCGAGCGATTGAAGCAATCGATCCGGGACAGCGGCCAGCAGGTTCCGATCCTGGTACGGCCGGACCCGGTAAGGGCTGGGCACTACCAGGCCGCCTATGGCCACAGGCGCCTGCGAGCCGCGGCAGAGATCGGGGTTCCCGTCAAGGCCGTCGTGCGAAAGCTCACGGATGAAGAGCTGATCCTCGCACAGGGCCAGGAAAACGGCCCCCGAGTCGACTTGAGTTTTATCGAGCGGGCACTGTTTGCGCGCCGCCTGGATGAGCATGGATTCAGCCGCGAGATGATCGCCACGGCGCTGACAACCGACAAGCCGGAAACCTCACGGCTCCTGCAGGTGGCTCAGACCATCGACCCCGAGATTATTCTCGCCGTTGGGCCGGCTCCCAAGGTTGGACGCCCGCGCTGGCTGGCGTTTGCCGAAAAATTCAGGGAGACGGGCGGGCAGAAGAAGGCCCAGGCCGCAATCGGTGCCCGCGGCTTCCTGGCGTTGGACACCAACAGCCGCTTTGATGTCATCTGGAAAGCGCTGGAGGAGAAGACCCCACCGCAGCGGGCCGAGCAGACCCTCCGGGCCCAGGGTGGCGCTCCGCTTGCTTTGGTGGCCCGCTCCGGCAAAACCTTTCGCATCACCGTTAAATCGGCGGCGTTTTCGGAATTCCTGGCTCAGCGGTTGGTAAGCCTCGCCGCCGAGTTCGAAGAGGAGAATGAGGGAAAATGAGGCAGTCAGACCGGATTGTCAGCTGACAATCCGGATAGGAGATAACGCGCAAAAGAAAAAAGCCCCCGAACGTCACCGTCACGGAAGCTTTCCTCGTAGTCTTGAACACCTCCGAGAATCGCACTTCCGAGAATCGCTGTCAAGAGTTTTTGGCGCCGTTTTGGCGAGCGGATTTCTTTTGCCTCGTTGAGGTGGAAGATATGGAAACCGGGAATGTGACGACGCCCTTCGGGCGGCGGTTAATGACGCTTGGCATGCTCACAAGCCAAGTAATGGCACGCGAGATCAAGACTGATCAGTCCGTCGACAAGTGGAGATTGTTTCGCGCGCTCTGCGAAGCAAAGCCGCTTCTCGGCATCAGCGATCGAGCGCTTGCCGTACTCAACGCTCTTTTGAGCTTTTATCCGAAGAACGAGCTGGCGCAGGAGAACGGTTTGATCGTATTCCCATCAAACATCCAGCTTTCGCTCAGAACGCACGGCATGGCCGAGCAGACCGTCCGGCGTCATCTCGCCGCGCTCGTCCAGGCAGGTCTGCTGTTGCGCAAGGACAGCCCCAACGGCAAGCGTTATGTCCGCAGGAACAGGGCAGGGGAGGTCAACGAGGCGTTCGGCTTCTCGCTTGCGCCACTGCTTGCCCGTGCTAGCGAGATCGAACAACTCGCAGCCGAAGTGATGGCCGAGCGGCTGCATGTCCAGCGTCTGCGCGAACGCATCACTCTTTGCCGTCGCGACATCGCAAAATTGATCGAAGCAGCCGTCGAGGAACAGATCCCTGGCGACTGGCAAGGCCTGTACTGCGAGTTCCGAGACCTGATCGAAGGCCTGCCCCGATCCCCGACGGCGTCGCAGCTCGAACTGTTGCTGGATGAATTGACGACTCTGCGGGCAGATGTCCTTAACCGGTTGGAAATTCGGATTGAATCAATAAAAGAGCGCGGCAATGCCAATTATATTGAGCGCCACATACAGAATTCGAATCCCGAATCTAATTCTGAACTTGAACCAGACTTCGACACGAAGCAGGGCGCGATGCCGGAGCAAGACAACGGGCGACGGGCCGCGACGTCAGAAGAGGGTAGAGCTGAGGCAGCCCATTCGAGTCGGTGCGAGAAAGAGCACAGTCTACGGACAGGCGGCCGCAATGATGGTGACCGACTGAAATCCTTCCCGCTCGGCTTGGTTCTGCAAGCCTGCCCGGAAATTCTCGCCTATGGTCCGGGCGGTATCATCCGCAACTGGCGCGATCTGATGACCGCGGCGGTCACGGTTCGCTCGATGCTCGGCGTCAGTCCGTCGGCCTACGAAGAGGCCGCCAATGTGATGGGTCCGGAAAACGCGGCAACCGTCATGGCATGCATCCTGGAGCGCGGTGGCCACATTAATTCGGCTGGTGGCTATCTTCGTGGCCTGACACGACGAAGCGAAAAGGGAGAATTCGCGATCGGCCCGATGCTGATGGCTCTTCTGCGGGCAAATGCGTCAGCCGGACGGAAATTTGGATAGGTCTTCGGCTCCGTCTGGGCGGCGGCGGTGGCTAAGCTCGGGCAAAAGTCTCTGCAGGCTGCTACGAAGAGCTCCATCCCCAAAGCCTTCGAAAGAACTCTTTGGTTTTGCGGATCGTATGGATGAGAGGTGCCACCAATGCAAAGAGGTCCAAGCTTTGCAACGGGCGTGCAGCAGGCCCTTTTCGACAATGTCGTATCGGCTGGACCGATGCGGGCATAGACGGTGTCGGCGCGCATGATGGTAATTTCCTCGCCCTGGTCGGCGCGTTCGAAGAGGTCGGCAAAATTCTTGCGAGCCTCGCTGTTTGTGGCTGGTCTACTGCGTGGTGTCGGCCCCCGCGAAAGAATGTCGCGGCGCGGTGCCACGATCTATGGGAACGTCAGAACACCTTGAAGACCTCACTTCGATAACGAATCCTTCTCGGAAGTGAGGGAGAAATGCACAAGTCCATCCCGTGCGGCGGAAGTAATAGGCGATATCACTTCTGGTTAACGGCACGTTTGCTGTGGCATCAATGGGTTATGAGATACGGGCGGTTAGGGCGGCTTTGTCCTCAGGCAGGAATCGGCCATGGTACTGCCGGATCGTGTCTGGGGGCTGGATCGTATAGCTTGCCTGCTAGTAGAACCCGGTCAGCTTTACGATATGGGGCAAGGACGTCGCGCACATAATGCACGCCTATGCGGTAAGACGCCCCTGATGGCGGCCAGGCTGGTGTACGGGTTGGGAAATCCCTCAGGCTCGGTGCATGGGCTCTCGATGTCGCGTTCCGCGTCCTCAGCGAAAAGAACACCATAATGAATTAGGATTGGCTGTCGGCCAGACGTTTGCTGATCCGTGCGAAGGATTCCGCAGCGGGGCGCAGTTTGCCCTCCTCGACCTGCCGGTTGGTGAGCGCCAGCGTCTCCTGTGTTCTTCATATTGGCCGACGTCCTGAAGGACAGCTTTCGCTTCTCCGTGAAGCGTAATGACGACCGGCTGCGAATGATCCTTAAGTGTCCGAAGGATCGTCGGCTCATGCGCCTTGAGGTCGCTGATCGGCTTTAGCTGTTTTGACAGCTTCATTCACTTACGCCCTTTCGACCGGAAAATTGATCCTTGATTGGTCGATTGAAAGAAGCCCTCCGCTGCCGGTGAGACCCAGTTCTGGCAGGCGATTTCCATCTTATGTGCGGCCATCTTTTTTTCACTCAGCGTGTTCGAAAGAGAATGTCATTTCTTATAATGATGTTTGTCTACTGATTTTATAGACTAAGCTTTGCAACCAGGGATCGGATCGTGACGTCATGACCTACCTCCTCAGTCTTCTCGACAAAAGCCCGATCGAACAGGGTTTAACCGCCGCAGATGCGTTGCGGGCGACGGTCAAGATTGCTGCCCGGGCCGAGGAACTTGGTTATCACCGTTTCTGGGTCGCCGAGCATCATAACATGTCCAACCTGGCGAGCTCGGCGCCAGAGGCGCTGATAGCTTACCTTCTCGCAAAGACGTCGAAAATCCGCATCGGCTCCGGTGGCGTCATGCTGCAGCATTACAGCGCATATAAGGTTGCGGAGACCTTCAATCTTCTGGCTTCGCTTGCGCCCGGCCGCGTCGATCTCGGTGTCGGCAAGGCGCCGGGCGGCTTTCCGCTGTCGACGCGCGCTCTCCAGCTAGCCGTCGATCCATCCAGGAAGCCGGATTTTGCCAGCCAGCTTGCCGATCTCAACACCTATCTCGCCGCCGACCCGAATTACGATGGTGCGCAGGCGACCCCTTTCCCGCCGACGGCTCCCGAACGTTTCCTGCTCGGCGCCAGCGTCGAAAGCGCCGAGCTGGCCGCCGAGAAGGGTTGGGAACTTGTCTTTGCCGGTCACCTGAACGGCGATCCGGACAATTTGCGCAGGACCTTCGAGGCCTATGAGCGGGTATCCGGCGGCAAGCGTCCGATCCTGGCGCTCGCAGCCTTTGCCGCCGAAAGCGAGGACTACGCCCGCGAGCGCGTCGGCAAACTGCGCATCGTCAAGGTGTTCCTGCCGAACGGCCAGACCGTGAATGTCGGCAGCGAGGAGCAGGCGGCCGAATTCGCTCGCCAGGCCGGCGTCACCGATTACCGCACTGAGGAAAAGGTGCCGAGCGTGCTGCATGGCACGGCGAAGCAAATCCGCAAGGAGCTGGACGAGCTTCACCGCAGCTACGGGGTCAAGGAGTTCGTGCTCGACACGCCGGCGCTTTCGGTCGCCGAGCGTCTTGCCTCCATCGAACTGCTCGCCGCGGAGCGGCTTTCCCTCGTCGCCTGACCGTTTCCAAGAAGGATTGATCCCATGGCTCAGAAACACGTCACGTTCGGCATCATGCTGCAAGGTCCCGGCGGCCACATGAATGCCTGGAAACATCCAAGCGGACCGGCCGATGCCAGCGTCAATTTCGACTTCGTCGTCAAGACGGCGCGTAAGGCGGAGGCGGCCGGCATCGCCTTCGCCTTCGTTGCCGACGGGCTTTATATCAACGAGCAGTCGATCCCGCATTTCCTCAATCGGTTCGAGCCGATCGCCATCCTCTCGGCGCTTGCCGCCTCGACCTCGAAAATCGGCCTCGTTGGCACGGTCTCGACCTCCTACAGCGATCCCTTCACCATTGCCCGCCAGTTCGCCTCGATCGATCTCATCAGCGGCGGCCGGGCAGGGTGGAATGCCGTGACCTCGCCGCTAGAGGGTTCGGGGCGCAATTACAGCCGCGAACATCCCGAACACGAACTGCGCTACGAGATCGCCGAGGACTATATCGATGCGATCAAGGGTCTATGGGATTCCTGGGACGATGACGCCTTCGTGCGCAATCGCGAGACCGGCGTCTATGCCGACAAGACGAAGATGCATCGCCTCAATCACAAGGGCCGGTTCTTCCGTATCGAGGGACCGCTCAATATCGGCCGTTCCAAGCAGGGCCAGCCGGTCGTGTTCCAGGCGGGCGCCTCGGATTCCGGCATCAGGCTCGCCGGCAAGCATGCCGATGCCGTCTTCACCAATGGCGGGCCGTTCGAGGAGGCGCAGGCCTTTTATCGCCAGTTGAAGGACAGCGTCATCGCTCATGGGCGTCCGGCGGCGGAAGTCGGCATCTATCCGGGTATCGGGCCGATCGTCGGGGCGACGCAGGAAGAGGCGGAAGCCAAGTACCAGGCGATCCGCAACCTCGTCACGATAGAGGAGGCGCTGCTCTATCTCGGCCGCTTCTTCGATCATCATGATTTCAGTGTTTATCCGTTGGACGAGCCGTTCCCCGAACTCGGCGATATCGGCAGGAACAATTTCCGCGCCACCACCGACCGCATCAAACGGACGGCGCGGGAGAAGGGCTTGACGCTCCGCCAGGTCGCGCTCGATTCGGCAACGCCGCGCACCGCCTTCATCGGCACCGCCGAGCATATCGCCGACGAAATCATTCGCTGGGTGGATCAGGGCGCGGCCGACGGCTTCATTCTGGGCTTTCCCGTCATCGCCGAGGGTTTCGACGATTTCTCCAGATACGTTCTGCCGATCCTCACAGAGCGCGGTTATTTCGATCCGGTCCTGAAGGGTGAGACGCTGCGCGACCATCTCGGCCTACCCTTCCGCGAAAGCCGCTATGCGGCGGATGCGGAGCCGCTCGAACGCGGAAAGGCCGTCGGCGCCTGAGGCGCCGGCGAACCGTCATGGATATCATCGCTCAAAACCCGCGCAGCAACGATCCGGTCGAGAAGGGCATCGCCACCTACCTCGATGAAATCATCGCGCTTCGCCACGATCTCCACCAATATCCGGAGCTTGCCTTCCAGGAGCTCAGAACCAGCAAGCTTGTGGCATCTCACCTTTCCGCCTGGGGCTACGAGGTGGTGACGGGCATTGCCGGCACCGGCGTCGTCGCCACCCTCCCGCGCGGCGACGGCAAGAAGCGGATCGGTATTCGCGCCGACATGGATGCGCTGCCGATCGAGGAGGCGACCGGACTGGCCTATGCCAGCAGCAATCCCGGCGTCATGCACGCCTGCGGCCATGACGGACATACCGCGATCCTGCTCGCCGCCGCCCGTTATCTCTCAGAGAACGGCAATTTCAACGGCACGCTGCGGCTGATCTTCCAGCCTGCCGAGGAGATTGGCGCCGGCGCCCGCAAGATGATTTCGGAAGGTCTGTTCGAGCGTTTTCCCGTCGATGCGGTATTCGGGCTGCACAATTGGCCGGGTGTGCCGACGGGCAAATTCGGCTTCGTCGCCGGCCCGGCCATGGCTTCGGTCGACAAGGCGATCATCAAGATCATCGGCAAGGGCGGCCATGGCGCCGAACCGCACCGCACCGTCGATCCGGTGCTCGCTTCGGCCTCCTTCATCACCGCGCTGCAGAGCGTCGTCTCGCGCAATGTCGATCCGCAGGAGATGGCGGTCGTCACCGTCGGCTCGATCCATGCCGGCTCTGCCTCGAACGTCATCCCGGAAAGCGTCGAGATGCAGCTGACCATGCGGGCCTACAGCGAAATCGTCCGTCAACTGTTGCGAGAGCGCATTCCGGCCCTTGCCCATGCCCAGGCCGAAAGCTTCGGCGCCGAGGCCGATGTGAATTATCGCCTCGGCTTTCCGGCGCTGGTCAATCATGCCGGGGAAACCGAATTCGCCAGCCGGGTCGCATATGACGCTCTTGGTCCAGCGGCGATCGAGAAGGATTTCCGACCGAGAACCGCGAGCGAGGATTTCGCCTTCATGCTGCAGGCGAACCCCGGCAGCTACCTCTTCGTCGGGAATGGCGACAGCGCTCCTCTCCACAGCGCCCATTACAATTTCAACGACGCGATCATCGCGCCCGCCGCCCGCTATTGGGTGCGGCTCGCCGAAACCTTCCTCACTGATGACAACGGGTGATGAACGATATGAGCGATACGTTTCTCTATACCAGTCCTCTCGACCCGCGCGCCAAGCCGCTGATTGATGAATTGATCTACGAATATGACAGCCGCTACGGCACCTATTTCAATGCCGAAGGTGCGGCCGCCGAGCTCAACCGCTATCCCCCCGAAGCCTTTGCGCCGCCGGATGGCAATTTTCTGCTGTTGATCCGCGATGGCGAAACCATCGGCGGCGGCGCCTTCAAGCATTATGACGAACGCACGGCCGAGTTCAAACGTATCTGGACGCGCTCCGATCTGCGCCGGCAGGGCCTTGCCCGCAAGGTGCTGGTGGAGCTGGAGGCCCAGGCCGCCCGCCAGGGCTATGCCCGCATCTATCTCACGACAGGCTTTCGCCAACCCGAGGCCGTCGGCCTCTATCTGAACTATGGCTACACCGCGCTCTTCGACACGTCAGCCGATCCCGAGATCTACAAGAGCCTGCCTTTCGAAAAGGACATCACCCATCTCGCCGAGCCTGCTCTCGACGATGCCGAGCCGCGGTTGCGCGTGGCCGGCGCAAATTACTGAAAGCGGCAAAGACCGACAATCATAAAAGGGAAGCACAATGGCACTGACGACGGATTTCGCCGGCATCGACCCCGGCAGCAGGACGGCAGAATCGAAGGACTATTCCCGGTACCGGATCGTGGCGGCGCGCCATCCCGAACGGTTGGCAGGCACGGTGTTCGCCGCCTTCGTCATCATCGCCGTGCTCTATTCCACCTTCACCAATCCGCGCTGGGGTTGGAGCGTCTTTGCCGAATGGTTCTTTGCCGAGCCCGTGCTCGTCGGCCTCGGAAGGACGCTGCTCCTGACCGCGCTTGCCGCCATATCCGGTTCCATTCTCGGAACGGCGCTGGCGCTTGCCCGCGTTTCCAAGTCGCCGCTGCTTTCCGGTCTTTCCTGGGGCTATATCTGGCTGCTGCGCTCGATCCCGGTCATCGTGCTGCTGCTGATCCTGAACAATCTCGGCTATCTCTATGAGACGATCAAGATCGGCATCCCCTTCACCGATACCGTCTTCCTCGATTATCCCACCGTGCAATTGCTGACACCCTTTGCCGCCGCCTTTCTCGGCCTCACGCTCAACCAGTCGGCCTTCTTTGCGGAAATCGTGCGCGGCGGTATCCTTTCAGTCGATCATGGTCAGCTGGAAGCCGCCGCCGCACTCGGCCTGCCGCGCCGCCGCCAGGCTTTCCGCATCGTTCTGCCGCAGGCCATGCGCTCGATCCTGCCGACCGGCTTTAACGAGCTGATCGGATTGGCGAAGAGCACATCCATGGTTTATGTGCTGGCGCTGCCGGAGCTCTTCTATACCGTCCAGGTGATCTACCGCCGCAATCTCGAAGTCATTCCGCTGCTGATGGTCGCGACCGTCTGGTATCTGATCATCATGACGGTGCTGTCGGTCGCCCAGCACTATATCGAGCGCTATTTCTCAAAGGGTGCCGTGCGCAATCCGACACCGCTGCCCTTCCAGGCATTCTTCGAACGCTTCCGCCGTCCGCTGCTAGCTCTCGATACGGCGAGCGAGCGAGTGCGCAGGCCCGGCTTCGATGATGCGGCGGCCCTGCGGACGGGTGGTGCGGTGCGTATCCATGGTATTTCCAAAAGCTTTGGCTCGCTGAAGGTGCTCGATGATGTCGAGCTCAGCCTTCCCGCCGGCAGCGTGACCGCAATCCTCGGCCCGTCCGGTTCCGGCAAGTCGACGCTTCTGCGTGCCATCAACCATCTGGAGCGTGTCGATGAAGGCTTCATCTCGGTCGACGGCGATTTCGTCGGCTACAGCAGGAAGGGCGACACGCTCTACGAGCTCAAGGAAAAGGATATTCTCACCCGCCGCGCCGATATCGGCATGGTCTTCCAGAGCTTCAATCTGTTCCCGCATCTGACCGTGCTTGAAAACCTCATCGAGGCGCCGGTCCAGGTGCGCGGCGTCAGCCGCGAGGAGGCGGTGCAATTGGCGCAGGAGCTGTTGGCCCGCATCGGCCTCAGCGACAAGATCAACGCCTATCCGCGCCAGCTTTCCGGCGGCCAGCAGCAGCGCGTGGCGATCGCCCGCGCCCTGGCGCTCCGTCCCAAGGTGCTGCTCTTCGACGAGCCGACCTCGGCGCTCGATCCGGAACTCGTCGGCGAAGTGCTCGATGTCATCAAGGAGCTTGCCCGCACCGGTACGACGCTCGTCATCGTCACCCATGAAATCGGGTTTGCCCGCGAAGTCGCAGACACCGTCGTCTTCATGGACGGCGGCCGCATTCTGGAGGCCGGCCCGCCGGCCCGCATCTTCACGCAAGCGGAACATCCCCGAACACGGGAATTCCTCGCCAAGGTTCTCTAGCGCCCGATAGCGCTGGCGAAATGCCGGGCCGCGACGGGCTGCTCTGGCTGAATGACAATAACTACAACCTAAAGATGAAATGGAGAAGGGGCATGACATTTACAGATAGGGCAAGGCTGCTGATAACGGGAGCCGTCACCATTGCCGCGATCGGTTTCGGTTCCGCTCAGGCGCAGCAGAAATTCGATCTCAGCCCCGAGCAGCCGAACCGGCTGAGGGTGGAAAAGAACGAGAAGCGCATTGCCGAAGTCAAGGACTTCAAGTTCGTCGAAAACGGCGTCTTCACCGTCGGCATCAGCTCGAGCGGCAATCTGCCGCTGCACGATTATGCCTCCGATTCCAAGACCGTTATCGGTTACGACGTCGATCTGGCGCAGGCGATCGCCGACAGCCTGGGGCTGAAGCTCGAGCTCGTTTCCGTCGCCTGGGCCGATTGGCCGCTGGGGCTGACCTCGGGGAAGTTCGATGCGGTGATCTCCAACGTGACCGTCACGGAAGAGCGCAAGGAGAAATTCGACTTCTCGACCTACCGCAAGGATGAGCTCGGCTTCTACGTCAAGGCCGACAGCCCGATTGCGGCGATCAAGGAGCCGAAGGATATTGCCGGCCTGAAGGTCATCACCGATGCCGGCACCAACCAGGAGAAGATCCTGCTGGAATGGGACCGCCGGAATGTCGCCGCCGGCCTGAAGCCGATCGAGGTGCAATATTATGACGACGATGCGGTCAAGGATCTCGCCGTCCAGTCCGGCAGAGCCGATGCCGTCTTCAGCGTAAACGCGACGCAGGCCTATTCGGCCGGGATAAACGGCAAGACCAAGCTCGTCGGCACCGTCAGCGGCGGTTGGCCGATCACGGCAGAAATTGCCGTCACCACACGCAAGGGCAGTGGCCTGGCAGCGCCCTTGACCGATGTCGTCAACGATCTGATCGCCAGTGGCGCCTATCGCAAGATCCTCGATACGTGGAACCTCGGTCCCGAGGCAATCGACAAGGCTCAGACCAACCCGCCCGGCTTGCCGAAGAGCGGTTCGTAATCTTGGTCTGGTGGACCGGCGTTACAGGGTAGCGCGCCGGTCCGTTCCCACTTCTCGACGCAAACGGAGACATATTGAACGTGACGATCCATCCGACATCTCGCACTTTGCTCTTCGCAGCCCTGGTGTCAGCATTGACTGGTTTCGGTTCCGCCCACGCGGCCGAGGATTTTGACCTGAGCCCGGAACAGCCGGGCCGGCTTCATGCCGCCAGGAACGATGCGGCCATCGCTGCCATTCCTAGGGAATTCAAGTTCGTCACACCCGGCAAGTTCACCATCGCCGTCAGCCCCGGCGGCCCGCCACTTGCCACCTATGCCACGGACGCCAAGTCGGTGGTCGGGGCAGATCCCGACTATGCCTATGCCATTGCCGACAGCCTCGGCCTGACGCTGGAGATCGTGCCCGTCGCCTGGATCGACTGGCCACTCGGCCTGACCTCAGGCAAATATGACGCCGTCATCTCCAATGTCGGCGTCACCGAGCAGCGCAAGGAGAAATTCGATTTCTCCACCTACCGCCAGGGGCTGCATGGTTTCTTCGTGAAATCCGACAGTGCCGTCACCTCGATCAAGGAGCCGAAGGACGCCGCCGGCCTCAGGATCATCGTCGGCGCCGGCACCAACCAGGAGCGTATCCTGGTGAAGTGGAGCCAGGAAGATGTCGCCGCCGGCCTGAAGCCGATCGAGCTGCAATATTACGACGACGAGGCAGCAAGTCTTCTCGCGCTGCGGTCCGGCCGGGCCGATGTCATCGTCCAGCCGCATGCGCAGCTCGTCTTCATTGCCGCGCGCGACAAGAACATCAGGCGTGTCGGCACGCTGAGCGCCGGCTGGCCTGATCGCTCGGATGTTGCGATCACCACCCGCAAGGGGAGCGGGCTGGCCGACGCGCTGACTGTCGCCACCAACGGCCTGATCAAGGATGGCACATACGCAAAAATCCTCGACCACTGGCACCTGTCCGAGGAGGCCCTGCCGGCGTCGGAGACCAACCCGCCCGGCCTGCCGAAATATTGATGGGATGGCACGAGTGGGCAATATATCCATCGGCCATATCGGCTTCCTCACCCCCGGCAACTATCCCGACGACGACCCGCTGTCGGGATTGGAGCAGACGCTGCAGCAGCTGCAATATGGCGAGAATCTGGGTTTCGACAGCGCCTGGGTCCGCCAGCGGCACCTGGAGCCTGGAATCTCTTCTGCGAGCGCCTTCCTGGCGGCGGCGACGCAGCGCACCAGCCGGATCGAGCTCGGAACCGCCGTTATTCCGATCGGTTATGAAAGCCCCTATCGGCTGGCTGAAGATCTCGCCACCGTCGATATTCTGTCGCGCGGGCGGCTGAATATCGGCGTCAGCGCCGGCCGGCCGCTGCACGCAGACCTGGTCGCCCCGCTCGTCTTCGACGGCGACTGGACGGGTTACGATTTCTCGCATGATCGCGTGGCGCGTTTTGCCGACAATCTGCGCGGCACCTATCTCGGCGACGAGCAGACCTTGATCAAGACACCGTTCGGCCCGCAGCGGCCGCGGCTGCAGCCTTATGCCAAGGGCCTGATCGACCGGATCTGGTATGGCGGCGGGTCGCAGCGCTCGGCCGAATGGGCCGGCCGCAACGGCTTCAACCTGTTGACCGGCAATGTGATCACGGGGGAGGGAACGGATGATTTCTTCACCGCGCAATCGCGGCTAATCGAAACCTTTCGCGCCGCGGGCAAGCAGCGCCGCGTCGCGCTGGGCCGCGTCATCGTGCCTTTCGACAGCGCCGATGCGGCAACGCGGCGCCGATATCGAGACTATGCCGATGGCCGCCACGAGCGGACCCTTTCGCCACAGGGCGAGCGGCGCACGCTTTTCGCCCGTGATATCGTCGGCACGTCGGACGAGATTTTGGCGCAGCTTTTTGCCGATCCGATCCTGCCCGAGGTCAGCGAGCTGAGGCTGGAACTCCCTTACGAGTTCGAGCACGCGGAATATCGCCAAATTCTCCACGACTTCGTGACGACAATTGCACCGGAGCTCGGATGGAAAGCGCAATCCGGCATCCGTGCCGCTTCCTGAAATGCGTCGCCCGTACGACGCCGGACCATCACCTCTTAGGGAATATGCATCAGTGACCAAATCGGTAGAATATTTCTTTTCGATCGGCTCGCCCTGGGCCTATATAGGCTTCGACGCCTTTGCCGAACTTGCGGCGAAGAACCATGTCGTCATCACACCCTATCTGACGACGGTGGTCGAGGAAAACGGCGGTATCTTTTCGCGCAATCGCCCGGAGATCCGGCGTGCCTACTGGACGCGGGATCTCAAGCGCTGGGCGCGCGTGCGCGGCAAGGACCTGCGGCTTGAGCATCGCCCGGATTTGAGCGATCCGACGCCTGCATCCCTATTCGTGATTGCCGCCTATCTCGACGGACAGGATTGGATCGGCGTTTCCCGCGCTCTGCAACATGCCTTCTGGAGCGAGGCGGAGGATATCGGCAAGCCCGATGTGCGCGAGGCGATCGTGACCTCGGCAGGTTTCGATGGCGCAGCACTTCTTCGGCGACAAGCCGACGACGATGTCCAGAACAAATGGTCGGCGGACCGCGTGCATGCCCGCGACAGCGGCGTCTTCGGCTTTCCTACCTATGTCTATGATGGCGAGATCTATTGGGGGCAGGACAATTTGTCCTTCCTCGAACGTCATCTTCACGGCGACAAGCCTTAGAGACGGATTTTTTCACATAAGTCTATAAAATAGATGGAATTTATTCCATTCTGCCGATGCCCTGCGATAAATTGGTGTGGTTGATGGGGAAATCACACGCATGCTCGACAGGACTTTGCGGGCCGCCGGGACCATGGTTCCCACGCGTTCGACGGAGTGGCCGACGGTCATTCTTGCACTCGTCATTCATGGCGGGTTTCTGGCGCTCACCTGGTGGTGCCAATCGTTGCCGCCGCTCGTGGTCATGATCGCAGGAGGTTGGCTGATTGCCTGGCACGGATCGCTTCAGCACGAAGTCATTCATGGCCACCCGACGGGAAACCAGGCGATAAACGATGCGATCGGGTCGATACCGCTGTCGCTGTGGCTGCCTTATCCGATCTATCGGGAAAGCCATCTGGAGCATCATCGCGACGAATATCTGACCGATCCGATCGAGGATCCGGAATCTTCCTATTTCACCAAGGCCGCCTGGGAGCAGCTCGGTGCGACCGGGCGGTTGCTGGCCCGGTGGAATACCACCCTGTTCGGCCGATTGACCATCGGTCCTGTGGTGATGCTGTTGAGTTTCCTTGGGCAGGAATGGCGGCTGATACGGGCGGACGAACCGGGACGGCGGCGGATATGGGCAGCGCACGGCATCGGCGTCGTCGGCGTCCTATTCTGGTCGACCGTCGTCTGCGGTATGCCGCTGTGGCTCTATCTTGCTTTCGTCTATACGGGTGCTGCGATGACGCGGCTGAGATCCTATGCCGAGCACAGATATGCTGAAAGCCATGAGGAGCGCACCGCCATCGTCGAAAACAGCCATCTCTTCGGCTTGCTGTTTCTCTACAACAATCTGCACGTTCTCCATCACCGCCGGCCGGGCATCTCATGGTATCGCCTTCCGGCGGTCTATCGCAAAAACCGCGAAACGCTTGTCCGGTTGAATGGCGGGCTTGTCTATGATGGCTATGGGGATATTGCGCGCCGGTTTTTCCTGAAGCCGCACGACGATCCCACGCATCCTCATCATTCCTAAAATTTCTACCTGAGCCGGACCGGGCAATGATGTTTGAAAAGCCGGGATTTGGGGGCTGCTCAGTCGCCCTGTCTTGCGGCTTCCTTTTGCCCCCATTTCACAGCTCTGCAATTTGTACTTTCAGCGGATGTCCAGTGTGATCAGCTACGGCTGGCGGCGATCAGGGCGTGCGCTGCATCGCGCAGCAAACCGGTGGCCTCGCCGGGTTCAAAGAGCTGCATGCTGACAAAGGCGCCGTTGATCAGAACCGCGAGTTGACCGGCGAGCCGATCGGGCGCGGCAACCGCAAGCTCCTCGGCGATGGTCTTCAGACGCCGCCGCATCTCGCGCATGTGGGCTTCGGCGACCTTGCGGGCAGGGTGATCCGCTTCGGGAAATTCGGCTGCGGTGTTGATCTGCGGACAGCCTCGGTAGTTTTCCCGCCCGACCCGTTCGCCGATCCACTCAAAATGTGCATCGAGCTCGGCCTCGGCATCGTCCGGATGCTGTTCCGTCACGCGATCCCAGGTGCTCCAGAAGTCCAGGTCTTCGCGCTTGAGGAAGGCCGCGATGAGGTCGTCCTTCGTGCCGAAATGGCGGTAGAGGCTGGTTTTGGCGACGCCGGATTTTTCGACCACAAGATCGACACCGACAGCACGCACGCCGCGCCGGTAAAAGAGTTCCGACGCCGTCTCGAGAATTCTATCCCGCACCTCGTTGCCGCCAGAGGCACGGGAGTTCGTTGCGCTTTTCGACATTCGTGTACCTCCAAGGTCGCCAGCATAACAGCAAACGGATTGACACGCTACAGACCTGTATGTTTTATTGAATACAGACAGGTCTGTAGCGCAGGAGAAAACAATGACCATCTACGAAGCCGACATCACGAAGACGTCCCAATCTATCGCGGTCTTGGGAGCGAACGGCCATACCGGTCGTTTTGTCGTCGCCGAACTGTTGCGGCGCGGTCTCAAGCCCATCGCGATTGGACGGAATGCCCAGCGGCTGGCGGCTGCGGGCTTTGCAGAGCGCGGCATCGAATGCCGCGAAGCAGCGGTCGAGGATGACGGGGAACTGGACAGGGCGCTAGCCGGCGCGGCGGCGGTCATCAACTGCGCCGGCCCGTTCATGGACACCGCCGACGCAGTGGTGCGTGCCGCATTGCGAGCGGGGATTCATTATCTCGACGTGACGGCCGAGCAACCGAGTGTGCAGGCCACGTTCGAGAGGCATGAGGTTGCGGCCCGGGAAGCGGGCATAGCCGTCATCCCGGCCATGGGTTTCTATGGCGGCTTGGCCGACCTGCTCGTGGCAGCTGTCATGGACGAGTGGGAGCACGCTGACGACATCGAAATTCGAGTTGCGCTTGACAGCTGGCTGCCGACGAGAGGCACACGCGTTACCGGAGAAAGAAACACTGCACGGCGCCTGGCCGTCAGCGGTGGGCAGCTGGAGCCGGTGCCTCAACCGCCTGCTGAAAGGGTGTCGATTTTACCGGCCCCGTTCGGCCGGCAGACTTTCGTCGAGCTTCCCTTTTCGGAAGTGCCGCTGATCGCCCGGCACGTCCGGACGAAGGAACTGCACACCTTCTTGAGCACAACCGCTCTGCGGGATGTTCGCGACTCGTCGACGCCTCCGCCGCAGGCAGTCGACGAATCTGGGCGTTCGGCGCAGCGCTTTGCAGTAGAAGTGATCGTCACGCAGGGTGACGTGCGCCGTCAGATTGTCGCACAGGGACAAGACATCTACGCCGTCACGGCTCCGATCATCTGTGAAGCGGTCCAGCGTATCCTCTCGGGACGCATCCGCGATATCGGCGCAAAGGCGCCGGCAGCCATTTTCGATGCCGCTAGCTTCCTGCAGGCGCTCGGCCCGGATCTGTCGGTCGAGATATCGGAAACTTAGTTCGGAAACGACAGACTTTCAGAAAGTCCTTCACAATGGCGTGGGGGACTTAATTCTCCTGGCGTATTCAGGGAGACTGTTCAGAGCGATCGTCCCGCTCGGGCGATGATAGCGGATGGAATTCCGTTATCTTGGCAATATTGCGCATTCCCATCGAAACCGTTCCATTCTATTGGAGGAAAAGATGGGGGAAGATTTTTTTACATTGTTTGCTCTAATTAGTTCTTTTATCTCCCGTTTCAGCGAAACGCGAAACGCCGCTATATTGATCGGAGAGAGACAATGAACCCCGCCATGAACATGATGCCGATGATGAACAACATGATGCCCGCCATGATGAACCCGATGATGGGTGGAATGATGCCGATGATGTCAGGCATGCCCATGATGAACGGCGCCATGATGCCGATGATGGCCTCCATGCCGATGATGATGATGATGGGCGCCATGAAGTGCACGATGACTGCCGAGGGCATGGTCTGCGAAATGAAGCCGATGGAAGGCATGGACAAGGACATGTTCATGGAATGCTGCAAGCGCATGATGTCGATGATGTCCGGCGGCATGCCTGTCATGATGAACTGCGGCGGCATGATAATGTGCTGCACGATGGCCGCCTGAGCCATTGGCCTCTTAGAGGAAATGACCAAGAGCCTCCGGAGACGGGGGCTCTTTTTGCGTCAGACGCGAACGTCTTCGAGATAGGTCGTCACCAGGTAGAGGATCGCTTCCGTTCCCGTCATGTTGCGGTAGATATGGGGCACGTCGGCATCGAAGATGATGGCGTCGCCTTCGCCCAGGATATGCGGCGCCTGCCTGCCGGCGATGATTTCGACGGTGCCTTGGGCAACGACCAGATTTTCCACCGTTCCATGCTGATGGGCATCGGCACTTTCGCTATGGTGCGGAGCGATCCTCAGCTCGTAGAATTCTACTTTTCGCTCGCCTTCGAAGGGGAAAAGAGCCCGTGTCCGGAAGCGCCCTTCGGACGAGGCGAGGATTTTCGATCTTGCCCGCGGCACTGTAATGATCGAGGTCTCGCCGCGTTCGGCAATCAGTGCTGCGCAGGGAATGCCGAGAGCAAGCGCGATCTTCGAGAGAATGCTGAGCGTCGGGCTGCTTTTGCCCGTTTCGATCTGGCCGAGCATGGCGCGGCTGACGCCAGCGATCTTTGCCAGCCTGTCCAGGGAATAGCCGCGGCGGGTGCGAATGCGCCGCAAATTCTGTCCTGTCTGAACGGTGATCTGCTCGGCGGCGTCTATGGTTTCGGCGTCGGAGAGAAGCGCTTGATCAGACGCCATATCCGGCAATGCCCATTGCCATCACCGGGATAAAACCCCAATAGGGCACCCACATCAGAACGGGCTGCATCGCGAAAGATGCCGGCGCGAGCGCCTTTGACGCATCAGCCGCATCTTTGCAGCGCGATTGCCGGTAAGCCTGGAAATCGATGACATCAGCCGTCTGCAATGGCATGAAAAACTCCCGCTAAAATCTATAAGGAATGTATATTTTCTGCGACGGAAAGGGCAGAGCGTGTCATCCAATCGTTCCGCTGAACCGGAAATCTTATACCAATAATATCCAACCTTGCGGCAAAGCCATTTAGCCCGAGCGGTTCACCGGCGCTTTTTGCTGGTGACGGCATTGACCGCCCCCGCGGTGTTTCCATGTTCCACGACGTCTTTCCCCATTGGAGCCGATATCCCGTTTCTGCCTGCGGTCGCGAGAACCGGTGACGATCGCCCTTCAGCCTGTGCGTGCCGGGGCGAGAGCGAACGTTTTTTTCAACCAGCCGAATAAGGAGAGATGCACGTTCCTTTAATCTATCAATTTTGTAGACAATAGTTGAGGCAATCCAAAGAGAGGAAAAACCATGTCAGGTTTCAAACTCGTCGGCATTGCTGGCAGCTTCAACCGTCCTTCGAAGACATTGGCACTCGTGCGCCACGTCGCCGACCGCGCGAGCATTCGTTACGGATTTGCGAGCAAGACCTATGATCTCAATGATGTCGGTCCATCGCTGGGCAGGGCCTTGTGGCGCAAGGACCTCGACGAGCAGGCCAGACATGTCGTCGACGAGATCGTGCAGGCCGATGCCCTGATCATCGGCTCGCCGACCTACAAGGGCTCTTATCCCGGCCATTTCAAGCACCTCATCGATCTGCTCGATCCGCACGAGCTTCGTGGCAAGCCGATCATCATCACCGCGACAGGCGGCGGTGACCGGCATGCCTTGATGGTCGAGCATCAGCTTCGGCCGCTGTTCGGTTTCTTCATGGCCCATACCTTGCCGACTGCCGTTTATGCGGCCGATCGCGATTTTACCGACTATGCGGTCTCATCCGATCCGCTTTTGGCCCGCATCAACGAAGTGATCGGCGAATTGGCTGCCTTCTTCCCGGACGCAAACCCTGCACTGGCGGCGGCCGAGTAAGGGGCGCCGCCATGGTTCGATCTCAGGAGGCGAAAATGGATGATGCGGAAAGGCCGGGGCCAAGCGATCAATTGTGGAGCGTCTTCGAATTCGCCCGACGATATCGCCTCGCCAAACGCGAGGAGAACCGCCTGCTGATGCTCTACGGACCGACAGCATCGCTCCGCGATCTTCTCGCCAATGCGAGCCGTCATTCGCTGATGTCCTAGGGCAATTCCAGCAAAAGTGCACAGCGGTTTGCGTCCGGAATTGCGTGAAAACAAAAGTTCTCGCTGAAAAGTACCAGTCCCTGACAGGAGGTTCGCATGAAGCTTGATTTTCACCTCTGGCTGAAACTGACGATTGGCCGATTGCTCGAGCCGAAGGCGCCGGCTGCGCACGCGCCTGCCAATGGATTGTTCACGCGCGACGAAGAGCGCGATTGGTCCGCACGCGAATACGAGCTCCATTATTGGGGCGCCATGCCAGGCCTTTGGTATTGAGGAGAGCGGTGTGATGGCGATTGTCGTTGAGACCGAGCTGCGTCGGCACAATGCGAGAAGGGCGGGAAGCAGCGTCATGTCGCAGCTCAGGCATGCGGCCGGGATCTGCACGATCGTCAGCTCTTTCACATTCCTGTTCGCTCTGGTGATCGGGTTGATCCGATGAATGGTGCCAGATGTTTGCCCCGATGGGAAAAAGGACCGGCGCGCCGCCCGGGAGAGGATGGCGCCAGATGATCGATGTACTTATTCTTCCCGGGCTTTTCGGCTCGGGAGAAGGGCATTGGCAGCAGCATTGGCTGGAGGATCAGCCGGACAGCCGTTGCGTCGCTCAGGACGATTGGGATCATCCGAATCTGGACAGCTGGCTGTTGCGACTGGAAGGCGCGCTTGAGGAGGCCGGTGAGGCCTATCTGGTTGCCCATAGTCTCGGATGCCTGCTTGCCGCCCGGCTGGCCGGGCGAAGTGCGGCGCGCCGCGTCAAAGGAGCCCTACTCGTCGCTCCGTGCGATCTGCCGGCCACGGAAATTCTGCATCCGGGGCATATCTCGTTTGGCGCCATGCCGACGGCGCCTCTGCCCTTTCCGAGTATCGTCGTCGGCAGCATGAACGATGCCTACATGACGGTCGATCGGTTGACCCTGTTTGGCCGCCTGTGGAATGCCGAGACCAGGAATATCGGCCTTGCCGGCCATATCAATGTTTCCAGCGGCTTCGGCCGCTGGCGCAACGGCTACCGGCTGTTGCAGAACTTGAAGGCGCAGACGCGCGGTCGAAGGCATGTCGCTGCCATGCCGCCGGCTTTTGCGATGTGAGTGGAATCGGATGTCCGACATTGCCGCCGACCTCCTGCGCCTGAGCGAAGATCCGAATGCCGACCCGAGGACCAGGCGCCGGCAAACCATGGAGCGGTTAGTTCAGACGCTGCTTGCCATGGCCGATGCCGAAATCGGATCGGAAGATCCGCAGCATCGCCATTCCATTATCCATTTGACGACAATCATTCGCAATATGACCGGAAGGATCGCAGAGGCCGATGATGCAACATTTTCGGCAATCGTCAGGGAGGCCGTGATGCTGGTCCGCAGCCTGCAGCAGCGCCAGGCCGATGCGGTTACTGTGCACTGACCGATCGCGACATCCACGAGCGATGCCGCGAATTTTCGATACTCGGTGAATCTAGGATGGCCCTAACGGGCGAGCTCGGAGGTTGACGTCAGCCCCCGAGCTGCACCGAATGTCGTGTACGCAAGCCGATGTTTGGATGGCGCGCCATCCCGCCATTCGGTCAGAGCTTGCCTTTCCAGGGCACGAGGAACGCCTCCAGAAAGCGGATGGCGGCCGAGAAGGTGAAGGCGCAGATCGCGATGATGCCGATGCCGACGAAGACGACGTCGGTCGCCAGGAACTGTGAAGCCGACATGATCATGAAACCGATTCCGCGCGTGGAGGCGATCAATTCGGCCGCCACCAGTGTGCCCCAGCCGACACCGAGCGCAATGCGGATGCCGGTGAGAATCTCGGGCAGGGCGGAGGGCAGGACGATGTCCAGGAAGAGCTGCAGCCGGCTCGCGCCCAGCGAACGCGCGGCATTGACCCGCTCGATCGGCAGCGAACGAACGCCGGCCTGGGCCGAGAGGCAGATCGGCGCAAACATCGCCAGCACCAGCAGCGTGATCTTCGACGTCTCGCCGATGCCGAGCCAGATGATCATCAGCGGCAGGTAGGAGAGCGGCGGAAGCGGCCAGTAGAACTCGATCGGTGCGTCGAGCACGCCTTTTGCCCAGCGGTTCAGTCCCATGAGCAAGCCGAGCGGAATGCCGGCGGAAATGGCGATGAGGGCTGCGGCCACGATGCGGAACAGGCTTGCAAAAATATGCTCGGACAGTGACGCGCCGGCGTAACCGTCGCGATAGACGGCGCCGATCTGTGTCAGCACCTCGTCCGGACGCGGCAGGAACAGGTGTGGAACGACGCCGAGCGCGGATACGACCCACCACAGCAGCAGTATGGCAAGCGCCGTGGCAATGCTGATGGCCACCGTCGACTTCTCACCGGCTCCGAAGCTTGCCATTTTCACCAGCTTGACCCGGCGGTCCTCACTACCAGTCGCAATCGGCGATGCCTGGACTATATCGCTCATGCGGCGCTCCTTAAATCTTCGGTGCTGTGCAGAATGGCGCGGATCTCCTCGCGCAGCTCGGCAAATTGCGGCGACGCCTTGATCGATCGGGCGTCGCCGGTTTCGGCGAAGCGGCGAACGAAATCCAGATCGAAACGCGCCACGACGCGTCCCGGTCGAGGCGACATGACCAGGACCTGCGTACCCAGGAACAGGGCCTCTTCGATCGAGTGGGTGATGAAGAAAACCTTCTTTGCCGTTTTATCCCAGATGGAAACCAGCAGTTCCTGCATCTGCTCACGCGTCAGGCTGTCGAGCGCGCCGAACGGCTCATCCATCAGCAGGATGTCGGGATTTGTCGCCAGAGCACGCGCGATGCCGACACGCTGGCGCATGCCGCCAGACAGCTCGTAGGGAAACGCGCCGGCGAATTCATCGAGGCCGACGAGCCTGAGCAACTCCCGGGCGCGCGCTTCGCGCTCCTTGCGCTTGACCCCGGCGAATTTCAAACCGAGCGCGACATTGTCGACGACGGATTTCCACGGCAGCAGCGAGTCCTTCTGAAAGACGACGCCGCGATCGGCACCCGGCCGTTCGACCGCGCGGCCGTCGAGCGTGATCCGGCCTTCCGAAAGCGGAAGGAAACCGGCAATCGCATTGAGAAGAGTTGATTTGCCGCATCCCGACGCTCCGAGTGCGACGACGAAACCCCGTTCGGGAATATCGAAAGACACGCGATCAAGCGCGTGAACGGTCCGCCCGTCGCGGGCTGCGAAGAAAACACTGGCGTGATCGACTTTAAGCATATTCCTGCTCGCATGTTAGACGCCGGTGCGGCAAGCCGCGCCGGCGTCGAGGAGGATCAGTTGCTGACGCCGGTCAGCGCGTCGGCGGTGACGAAGGCGCCGTAATTGGCCAGCACGTCGGAAACCTTGCCCTGTTCCTTCAGGAATGATGCCGTGTCCTTGAGGATCTTGCCGGCACCCGCCTTTTCGCCGCCGCCGAGCCAGGCATCCGATGCCTGAACCTCAGGCGTCAGAAGCGTGAGGTTCTTCAGGGCCGATGCTTGCTGGTCGGCTGTGCCGCCGAGAAGCTTGGCGAGCGACTTGGCGTTGTCGCTGTCGGGACCCCAGGCGGCTTTGTCCGAGGCGAAGGATGCGTAGTATTTGTTGATGACCGACGCGAAGCCCTTCAGGAATGCCGGGTTGTCGGCGGCAAATTTCGAGGTCGCGACCCAGGCCGAAAATGTCGGCGCACCCTTGTCCGCCACGTCCTTGGAGGTGACAAGAACCTTCCCGTTCTTCTTCAGTTCGGTGAGCGCCGGATCCCAGACGAAGCCTCCGTCGATATCGCCGCGGTTATAGCTGGCGACGATTTCGGGCTGAGGGATGGCGAAGACCTGAACGTCCTTTTCGGTCAGGCCCAACGATTTGATCAGCGCCAGCAGCTGATAGTGGTCGGTGGAAACAGGCGCGGCAGCAAGCTTCTTGCCCTTCAGATCGTTCAGGCTTTCGATGCCGGAACCGTTGCGGACGACGAGAGCCTCGTCGATGCCCGAGATGGAGGCGAGGTAAAAGGCCTTGACCTCGAGCCCGCGTGATACTGCAGCCGCAAACGGGCTGGAGCCGACATAACCGACCTGAACGTCACCGGAGGCAATCGCCGCAAAGATCTCGGCGCCCGAATTAAATCTGCGGAAGTCGATGTCATACCCGGTTTCCTTGGCAAATTCGCCATTGGCGATCGCCACGGAAGACGGCAAGGCATCGGTTTGATAGCCGACCACCACCTTCTGGTCCGCCGCTTCGGCGATAACAGTCGTTGCAAGCGTGCCGACGCCGATAGCGATCGCGGCAACCAAAGTCTTAAAATTCATTCTGAGCCCCTTTGTTCAGGGCCGCACGGCCCTCGATCTCACCCGCAAAAGGGTAATGGTTGGGAACGGGCTAGCGGGAGAAATAACAAACTATATTTATAGACGATAGAGATAATTGTTTCGTGATTCTGCCGCTTGTGCGATCCGTAAGGCACGGCGAGCGATCTCGAGGCGTGAATGACGAAATGTCTCGCCGGGCGTTGGGGAGCTTCAGGGAGAATGCGTTGATATACGATGTTATCGTGGTCGGTTCCGGTTTTTCAGCGATTGCCGTGACCTGCAATCTCATCGAGCAGCTTCCCGCCTCGGCGAAGGTTGCCGTCGTCGGCGACGATCCCGGTTTCGGCCGCGGGACGGCGTACCGAACGGAGCTCTATCTCCATCGCCTCAATGTTCCCGCCGGCCGCATGAGCCTGCTGCCGCATCAACCCGACGACTTTGTCGACTGGCTGAAACGTCATGGACGCCTGATGCAGGCAGGCGATTTCGCCTCGCGCAGCGATTACGGTCTTTATGTCCGCGACACACTTGCGCGGCTGCTTCGAAAGCGGGACGGTCGTTGCCGGGTCGATTTCATCAAGGCCAAGGCGGCCGGATGCGTGGAACGTTACAGCAGCACGCTGGCCTTCCATCTCGGTAATGGCGACGAGATTGCCGGCAGGAACGTGGTGCTTTGTCTCGGTGTCGGCAATGCCAGCCTTCCGGTCGATCCGGATGGCGTCCCGCCATCGCTGCGATCACGGATCATCGAGAATCCGTGGCGGCTTTCGTGGCTAAGGCGCGTCGCATCGTCCGATGCGGTGTGCATCCTCGGATCCGGTCTGACGATGATCGATCAGGTTCTGGCGCTACGCGCCCACGGCCATAGCGGCAGGATCGATGTACTTTCGCGGCGCGGGCTCGCACCGCTCGGACATGCGAGGGAATTGCCGGCGCCATTGCCGATCGACGTCGAGGCGCTTCCGGATACGATCAGCGAGATATTGAAGAGCTTGCGGGGCAAGAGCAGGACGGTTGCCGACTGGCGAGGCGTGATGGACGGTCTGAGGCCCGCAACGCAGGCTCTCTGGCAACGGCTTTCCAGCAAGGAACGGTCGCGATTCCTCAGGCATGCGCTTCCCTGGTGGAATATCCATCGCCATCGGGTCGCGCCCGACGTGTTCGACAAGTTTGAGAAGCTGGTCTCGGACGGAATCGTTCGTTTCCACGCGGGTTTCCTGAAATCGCTGGGAGCCCAGGAGGGCAGGCTCCTTGCCAGCTACAGGGTGAGAGCAACGCCGCAGATCGCCGGGATCAATGCGGACTGGCTCGTCAACTGCACGGGAATGGAGCGCGCCGGGATCAGCCACTCACCGCTCCTGAAGGAGATGAGCCGGTTTCAATTGATCGTCCCCGATCCCCTTGGTCTCGGGATCCAGGTGAATGCCGCTTCCGAGGTGACAGCCCCGTCCGAGATCTCGCCGGCCCGACTCTTCGCAGTCGGCGCCCTGACGGCGGGACAATTCTGGGAGATCACCGCCGTTCCGGATATCCGGGTGCAAGCCAAGGCCGTAGCCGAGGAGATCGTTTCGAGAGGCTGAACCTTTCCGGGCGGCACGGCGCTTGTTGAATTGCCGGTCGCCGACAGCTACAGTATCTGGTACGCCATAATACGATTCTTGCATTCGGCTGCCGCTGGGGAATTTGAGCGTGCGAAGTCAGTCCAACACTGAGGTACAGAATGAGCGGTGCTCTGAAGGACGCCATTAGAGTCGAGCGTCCTGCAAAGACCTTGCGGGAATTGGCGCTCGACAAGGTCCGCGAGGCCATCGTCAACGGATATTTCCGTCCCGGAGATCGCCTTGTCGAGCGCGATCTCTGCGCCCAGCTCGGGGTCAGCCGAACGGTGGTGCGCGAGGTTCTGAGACATCTCGAATCGGAAGGGCTTGTCGCCAATCTGCCGAACAAGGGGCCGATCGTCGCGCAGCTCGACATCGAGGAAGCCAAACAGATCTATGAGATCCGCGGCGCGCTCGAAGGCATGGCGGCGCGGCTATGCGCCGAGCGCCGCAGCCCCGAGATCGTCGCCGCGCTGGAAGAATCCCTGAGTGGGATTCGCAACAGTTACCGCGATAACGATATGGCGGGTGTGCTGACCAACACCTCTTCCTTCTATCAAACGCTGTTCACGATGGTCGACAGGCACGTTGCCTGGGGCGTCGTCAACCTCCTCACCGTGCGCATAAACCACTTACGTTCGATGACGATCAAGACGGAGGGGCGCGGCATCGAAGGACCGGCACAGATGTCGAAGATCGTCGATGCCATCCGCCGCGGCGACGGCGAGGGGGCTTACCGGGCGGCGATGGATCACGTCGCCGCTGCGAGCGCGATCGCCGAAGCGGTACTGTCCGCCAAGAAGCCGGCCGAATAGGCGAGGCGCAGGCCGCTGCGGTATTGCGGCATATTGCGAGGGTGGCCTCATCCCTGTTCGAGGAATTGCGCGATCTTCTCCCATTCTTGCTCGATATGCCGTCGACGCATCACCCGTTTCAGCCATGACAGAAGACGAAAACGTCGCCGCGACAGCGATTGGAACATGATGGTTTGGACATCGTTCTCGCGCCAACCGGCCCATTCTCCTGCAACGGAGCAGAGGTTTGATGCAAATGCCGGGGCCACCTCGTCCTCCAGGATGGATCGGAGCTCCGCAAGGGAGTATCTGGATATGTCGAGCGCCTTGGCGATCCGGCGATAGTCCTTTGCCTGCAATTCGCTGTCGAGGAACACCTCCGACATCGCGTGCCAAACCGGCAACCTTCTCTGCACATCGAACAAGGGAATTTGCGTCAAAGTGCGGGCACCCCCTGCGAGCTTGCAAGGCGTGCGAGCAGACCGGCTTTGACGCTCTCCGACGCAAAGCTCGCTTCGATCGATGCGCCACGTTCAGGACGCATGTGGATTTCCGCTTTCGGCAATGTGCGGAAGAAGATAGATCGACGACACGGCTTTTTCCCTCTCCCGACCCGCGGTCATAATCCTTCTGGGAAACATACGCATTCACTGCGCAAGGGCGCGCATTTATCCAAAATTGCCTGTCTTCAGGCGGTAGGCGTCGAAGCCCAAAAAGGCGGCGAGCACAATGCCGAAGATCACGACCTGACGGATCATCCGCATGCGTTTTTCTTGTGGCGACAAGCTCATTTCCCGTTCGAGTAAATCAGTGATCAAAGCTCGATAGGCGCCCGCAGACAAATGAGTCAAGCCGTATCAAGGTCCCTTGCGGAGCATGGACGTTGGGCGAGCAGCCGCACGGAACTGAATCCACATACCGGCCGAATGCAGACGGCATTCGCCATGATGACCTCGTGCAATTCACGACAATTCATACTCCGCGCTTGACACTCAACTTTGCTCAATGTGATGGTATGCCATAATAAATAATATATGAGGCGGTATCATAGGAACTGGGATGGTTGTGGCGTCCGGCTTCGTTGCGCCTGCGGGCCGCCGTTGCGGGGCCTCTGGCGGTTCACCACAGGCTGAAAGAAGGAAAGTGCTTCCGGAGCGTCGAATGCGCACGCGTGCCGACGTCGAGATTCCAGAGCCGGCCAACATTGGCAGCAGCTGATCTGCGGCGATCGCGTTCAGCGGACAAGCCTTTGTTTTTGAATGAGTATCTTGGGAGGATTGTCTAAGTCCGCGTCTTCGCGGGAACGAACTTGACACTCGTATATTATGGTATACCATAATACGAAACTGAGAAATGAGGTGTTTGGTGGCCATTCAAATTCGCAAGACGGGACTGCAGATCGAAACGACGTTGATCGAGGGCGGCAAGGCCGCGGCGGTTCCGCTGAAGCTGTTTACCGCCTTCGCGGTCGTGAAGAATCCCTGGGCGGGCCGTGGCTTCGTCGATGACCTCAAGCCTGAAATCCATGCAGGCGCTCCGGTGCTCGGCGAGTTGCTGACCAAGATGATCATCGATGCGGTCGGCTCCGGTGAGGCCGTCGAAGCATATGGAAAGTCCGCGGTCGTCGGCCTGGACGGCGAGATCGAACACGGATCGGCGCTCATCCATACGCTGCGCTTCGGCAATTTCTATCGCCAAGCCGTCGGCGCCAAGTCCTATCTCGCCTTCTGCAACACACGCGGTCCTGCCAACGCGCCGATCATGATCCCGCTGATGGACAAGAACGATGAGGGTCGCCGCTCGCACTACCTGACCATCCAGACGTCGATCCCCGACGCGCCTGCCGCCGACGAGATCGTCGTGGCCCTCGGTGCTTCGATAGGCGGACGCCCCCATCACCGCATCGGCGACCGCTACCAAGATCTGAAGGACCTGGGGCAGGACGTTGCCAATCCTGCGGGCGTTTGAGGGAGCGCTTTGAGATGCTGACAGCCGGATCGACCACAGGCACCGCTGCAGCAACGAACGCCGCCGGTGCCTTGCCCCGAAAGAAGACGGCAAGCGGCACGGCCTATCACGAGGCCGGCAGTGGTGAGCCGCTGGTTCTCATTCACGGCGTCGGCATGCGGCTCGAGGCCTGGGCTCCGCAGATCGCATTTCTGTCTGCGGACCATCGCGTCATCGCCGTCGACATGCCGGGACACGGTGAGAGCGCAAAGCTGCCGGCAGGCAGTCGGCTCGAGGAATTCGTCGCCTGGTTCGGCCGCTTTCTCGACGAGATGGCGATCGACGCGGCAAATGTTGCCGGGCACTCGATGGGCGCATTGGTATCGGGAGGGGCGGCAGCGACCTTTGGCAAGCGTATCAGCCGTGTCGCATACCTCAATGGCGTCTACAGGCGCGACCCTGAAGCCAAGGCTGCCGTCTTGGCGCGGGCTGCGGCCATTCCGGTGGCGGGCGTCGACAAGGAAGGGCCTCTGGCCCGCTGGTTCGGCGATGATGCGGACAGCATCGTTGCGCGTGAATTGACACGAAAGTGGCTGAACCTCGTTGATCCCCAGGGCTATGCCGTCGCTTACGCTGCCTTTGCGGGCGGAGACGAGACCTACGCCGATGGCTGGAAGGATGTGGCCGGTCCGGCCCTGTTCCTGACGGGGTCCGATGATCCGAATTCGACACCCCTGATGGCGACGCAAATGGCAGAGCTTGCGCCGCAGGGCTACGTCCGTATCGTCGAAGGTCATCGTCACATGGTGAACCTGACCGCGCCTGATATCGTCAATTCGCTGCTCGCTGAGTGGCTGTCGTTCGGGGAGGATGAACGATGACAATCCAGACTGTCGACCCAAGGGCATTGCGAGATGCATTCGGCGCTTTTCCCACAGGCGTGACCGTCGTCACCGCCTGCGACGGGGATGGAAATCCGATCGGCTTCACGGCGAACTCCTTCACCTCGGTCTCGCTCAATCCACCTCTGCTGCTCGTCTGCCTTGCCAAGACGTCGCGCAATTTCGCCATCATGACCGGAGCGCCGCATTTTGCCATCAACGTGCTTTCGGAAACGCAGAAAGACGTGTCGAACACTTTTGCGCGCCCGGTCGAAGACAGGTTTGCGGCGGTCGAGTGGGCGAGGGGATCGGCAGGCTGCCCGATATTCTCGAATGTGGCGGCCTGGTTCGAATGCGCCATGGAACAGGTCATCGAGGCCGGCGACCACGTCATTTTGATGGGACGCATCGAAGCTTTCGACAATAGCGGCCGCAACGGTCTCGGCTATGCGCGCGGCGGTTATTTCACGCCGACGCTGGCAAGCAAGGCGGTTTCCGCGGCAAGCGAGGGCAATATCAAACTGGCCGCCGTCGTCGAGCGCCGCGGAGAGGTACTGCTGCTCGGCGAGGATGTGCTCTCCCTGCCAAGCGTCGACGCCTATGATGGCAACCCGACCGAGGCGTTGCAAACATACCTGGAGTCGCTCACCGGGCTGAAGGTCAGCATCGGCTTTCTCTATTCGGTCTATGAGGGCAAGAGCGACGGCAAGCAGCACATCGTCTATCACGCCGTTGCCGGCGAGGGCGAGCCTGCCGGCGGCAGGTTCGTAAAACCTGACGCCTTGGTTGCGGCAAAGTTCAAGACCAGTTCGACCGCCGATATCGTCAACCGTTTTGCGATGGAAAGCTCGATCGGCAATTTCGGCGTCTATTTCGGCGACGAGACCGGCGGCACCGTTCATCCCATTCCAGCCAAGGGCGCAAAATCATGAAGTTCTCCCTCTTCGTCCATATGGAACGGCTCGACGCCAGCCAGAGCCACAAAAGCCTCTATGAGGAATTCGTCGCGCTCTGCGAGATTGCCGACAAGGGCGGCATGCATGCGATCTGGACGGGCGAGCACCATGGCATGGATTTCACCATTGCGCCCAACCCGTTCGTGACCATTGCCGATCTGGCGCGCCGCACATCGCGGGCACGGCTTGGGACGGGGACGGTGATCGCCCCCTTCTGGCACCCGATCAAGCTAGCCGGCGAGGCCGCCATGGCCGACATCATCTGCGACGGAAGGCTCGATATCGGTATCGCGCGCGGCGCCTATTCCTTCGAATATGAACGTCTGCTGCCCGGTCTCGATGCCTGGGGCGCCGGCCAGCGCATGCGCGAGCTTATTCCGGCGGTCAAGGGCATATGGGCCGGCGACTACGCCCATGACGGGGAGTTCTTCAAGTTTCCCTCGACCACCTCGGCGCCGAAGCCGCTGCAGCGGCCGAACCCGCCCATCTGGGTTGCGGCGCGCGATCCGAACTCGCATGAATTTGCCGTTGCCAACGGCTGCAACGTTCAGGTGACGCCGCTCTGGCAGGGCGACGACGAGGTCCAGTCGTTGATGGAGCGCTTCAACGACGCCTGCGCCAAGAATCCCGATCTCGAGCGGCCGAAGATCATGCTGCTGCGCCATACCTATGTCGGCTCGTCAGAGGACGATGTCGCCCAGGCCGCCCATGAACTCAGCGTCTACTACAATTATTTCTTCGCCTGGTTCAAGAATGAGAAGCCGGTTACCCAGGGCCTGATTGAACGGATTCCGGACGAACAGATCAGAGCAAACGAGATGCTCTCGGATCAGGTCATGCGCACCAACAATGTGGTTGGCGACGCTGAGACCGTCATCGCCAGGCTCAAGGCGTATGAAGCGCTCGGCTATGACGAATATTCCTTCTGGATCGACACCGGCATGAGCTTCGAGCGCAAGAAGGCGTCGCTCGAACGCTTCATCACCGAGGTCATGCCGGCATTTCAGGAGTAAGACCATGCGGCGTTTCCAGCACTATATCGACGGCGAATTCTCCGATGGCGAGGCCAGCTATCCGAGCATCGATCCCGCCTCTGGCGCGGTCTGGGCTGAGATGCCCGAAGCGCGCGAAGGTGATGTCGATCTGGCTGTCAACGCGGCCGACAGGGCGCTTTACGAAGGCCCCTGGCCGAAAATGACGGCCACGCAACGCGGCAAGCTGCTTTACAGGCTGGCCGATCTGGTCGCCGCCAACGCACAGGTCCTCGCGGAGCTGGAGACGCGCGACACCGGCAAGATCATCCGCGAAACATCGGCGCAGATCGCTTATGTCGCCGAATACTACCGCTATTATGCCGGCATATCAGACAAGATCGAAGGCGCCTATCTGCCGATCGACAAGCCTGACATGGATGTCTGGCTTCGCCGTGAACCGATCGGCGTCGTTGCGATGGTCGTGCCGTGGAACAGCCAGCTTTTCCTGTCGGCGGTCAAGATCGGCCCGGCGCTGGCGGCCGGCTGCACCATGGTGGTCAAGGCCTCCGAAGACGGGCCGGCGCCGCTTCTCGAATTTGCGCGACTCGTGCACGAGGCAGGTTTTCCCGCAGGCGTCGTCAACATCATCACCGGTTTCGGCGCCTCCTGTGGTGCGGCTCTCGGGCGGCACCCGAAGGTCGCGCATGTCGCCTTCACCGGCGGTCCTGAAACCGCCCGGCACGTCGTTCGCAACTCGGCCGAAAACCTCGCTTCCACCTCGCTTGAACTTGGCGGCAAGTCACCCTTCATCGTCTTTGCCGATGCGGATCTCGAAAGCGCCGCCAACGCCCAGGTCGCGGGCATCTTCGCGGCGACGGGGCAGAGCTGCGTTGCCGGATCGCGCCTCATCATCGAACGCAGCGTCAAAGACAAGTTCGTCGCCCTGCTGCGCGAGAAGGCGGAGGCGATCCGGATCGGCGCGCCGCTCGATATGGCGACCGAAGTCGGCCCGCTTGCCACCAAGCGCCAGCAGGACCATATCGGCGCCCTCGTCGCCAGCTCGATCGAAAGCGGCGCCCGCCTCGTCACCGGCGGCAGCAAGATCAACGGCGCAGGCTATTATTTCCCGCCGACGATCCTCGACTGCGACGATGTCGCCTCGCCCTCGCTGATCGAGGAATTCTTCGGGCCGGTCTTGTCCGTCGTGTCGTTCGAGACCGAGGCCGAGGCGCTGCGCCTTGCCAACGATACCCGTTATGGGCTGGCCTCCGGCGTCTTCACCCAGAATCTCACCCGGGCGCACCGACTGATGAAGGGGATCCGCGCCGGGATCGTCTGGGTCAACACCTACCGCGCCGTATCGCCGATCGCGCCGTTCGGCGGTTTCGGCCTGTCGGGCCATGGCAGGGAAGGCGGCATGGCCGCAGTGCTCGATTATACCCGCACCAAGACGATCTGGCTCAGGACATCGGACGATCCGATCCCCGATCCCTTCGTGATGAGGTAGCGCCGATGTTTTACGAAATCCGGACCTATCGGCTGAAGAACGGCACGATCCCGCAATATCTCAAGGTCGTCGAGGAAGAGGGGATCGAGATCCAGAAGGGCCATCTCGGCACACTCGTCGGTTACTTCTTTTCGGAAATCGGGACGATCAACGAGATCGTCCACATCTGGGCCTTTACCAGCCTGGACGACCGGGAGGCGCGGCGCCAGAGGCTTATGGCCGATCCCCGGTGGCAGGCCTTCCTGCCCAAGATCCGCGATCTGATCGAAGTGGCGGAAAACAAGATTATGAAGCCAGCTAACTTTTCTCTCAGGAGCGAGGCGCACTGACGGCATAGGCATACCCGTAGGACAAACCAGAACAAGGATAAGGGAACATGAAAACAACATTTGCTTTCGCGGCGGTTGCCGCATTCGTGGCTGTGTCTGCACCGGCACACGCCGACAACATGGTCTTCTCGAGCTGGGGTGGAACGACCCAGGACGCGCAGAAGGCGGCATGGGCAAGCCCGTTCACCGAGAAGACCGGCATCACCGTCGTGCAGGATGGACCGACCGACTACGGCAAGCTCAAGGCGATGGTCGAGGCCGGTGAGGTCACCTGGGACGTCGTCGACGTCGAAGGTGACTATGCCGCCCAGGCCGGCAAGAACGGCCAGCTTGAGAAGCTCGATTTCTCCGTCATCGATAAATCCAAGCTCGATCCGCGCTTCGTCACCGACTATTCTGTCGGCAGCTTCTATTATTCCTTCGTGATCGGCTGCAATGCCGATGCCGTCAGCGCCTGCCCGAAGACATGGGCCGATCTGTTCGACACCGCCAAGTTTCCGGGCAAGCGTACATTCTACAAATGGTCGGCTCCCGGTGTAATCGAAGCTGCGCTGCTTGCCGACGGCGTGCCTGCCGACAAGCTTTATCCGCTTGATCTCGATCGTGCCTTCAAGAAGCTCGATACGATCAAATCCGATATCATCTGGTGGTCGGGCGGCGCGCAGTCGCAGCAGCTTCTGGCATCCGCCGAGGCTCCCTTCGGCAGTGTCTGGAATGGCCGCATGACCGCACTTGCTGCGACCGGCATCAAGGTTGAGACGTCCTGGGAACAGAACATCACCGCTGCGGATGCGCTCGTCGTGCCGAAGGGTTCGCCGAATGTCGAAGCCGCGATGAAGTTCATTGCACTGGCGACCTCGGCCGAACCGCAGGCCGCCCTGGCAAAGGCCACCGGATATGCGCCGATCAACGTCGACTCGGCCAAGCTGATGGATCCGGAGACGGCCAAGACCCTGCCGGATCAGCAGACGGCAAGCCAGGTGAATGCCGATATGAACTACTGGGCTGAGAACCGCGATGCCATCGGCGAGAAGTGGTACGCTTGGCAGGCGAAATAGCCTGGAAGATGAGATGAACGGGCACGGCGAATGTTCGCCGTGCCTCCCGCAGCGTCAGTGCCCGTTTGTCAGGCCTCGGCGCCTGTGGAAACTGACGGGTGGGAAGGACTGTCATGTCGACGTATAGCGATGCCTCCGCTGCAATAGCGCCCCTGCCAAAGGTGCGCAGGCCAACAGGTTTTAGCGGGGTCGTTCCGGCGCTCGCCTTTGTGGGGATCTTTTTCATCGCACCGGTGGCGGTGCTCCTGTTGCGAAGCGTGCTGGAACCCGTGCCGGGCCTTGGAAACTATGCGCAGCTGATCGGCTCCGCGACCTATCTCAAGATTTTCGCCAACACCTTCATCGTCTCGGGTCTGGTCACGGTGATCTCGCTGCTGATCGGCTTCCCGGTGGCCTGGGCGCTGGCCATCATGCCCGGGCGCCTGGCGTCGGTGATCTTTGCCATCCTGCTCCTGTCGATGTGGACCAACCTGCTGGCCCGCACCTATGCCTGGATGGTGCTTTTGCAGCGGACGGGCCTCATCAACAAGATGCTGATCGGAATGGGCCTGATCGACAAGCCCCTGGCACTCGTCAACAACCTGACCGGCGTCACGATCGGCATGACCTATATCATGCTGCCCTTCATCATCCTGCCGCTCTACGGCGTGATCAAGAAGATCGATCCGTCGACCCTGCAGGCGGCCGCCCTTTGCGGCGCCAACCGGTGGCAATGCCTGACCCGTGTCCTGCTGCCCCTGGCGATGCCCGGCATGGCGGCCGGCGCCCTCATGGTCTTCGTCATGTCGCTTGGTTATTTCGTCACGCCGTCGCTTCTTGGCGGCACCGCCAACATGATGCTCGCAGAACTGATCGCGCAATTCGTGCAGTCGCTGGTCAACTGGGGCATGGGCGGTGCTGCGGCGCTGGTTCTCCTCGTGGTGACCCTGTCGCTTTATGCCGTGCAACTGCGCTTCTTCGGCAACCAGAACCCGGGAGGGCGCTGACATGCTGCTCAATTTCGACCGCCTCGGCTGGTGGAAATATATCCTGCTGACGATAACGCTTCTGACCGCGGCCTTCCTGCTGCTGCCGATCGTCTTTATCGCGGCGCTCTCCTTCGGCTCCTCCCAGTGGCTGATCTTCCCGCCGCCCGGCTGGACATTTCAATGGTACGGCGAGCTCTTTGCCGATCCGCGCTGGCTGGAATCCGCTTTGACGAGCTTCAAGATCGCGGTCATCGTCACCATCCTGTCGGTGCTGCTCGGGCTTGTGACCTCCTTCGGGCTGGTGCGCGGTTCGTTCCTGTTCCGCGACGCGCTGAAAGCACTGTTCCTGACGCCGATGATCCTTCCCGTCGTGGTCCTTGCGGTTGCCCTCTATGCCTTCTTTCTGAGGATCGGCCTGGGCGGCACCTTGGCGGGCTTCGTCATTTCGCACCTCGTTCTGGCGCTGCCCTTCTCGATCCTCTCCATATCAAGTGCGCTGGAGGGCTTCGACAAATCGATCGAGGATGCGGCGGTTCTCTGCGGCGCCTCGCCTCTGGAAGCAAAGATCAGGGTCACCCTGCCGGCGATCAGCCATGGGTTGTTTTCGGCTGCCGTCTTCTCGTTCCTGACATCCTGGGATGAGGTGGTGGTGGCGATCTTCATGTCCAGTCCGACCCTGCAGACGCTGCCGGTGAAGGTATGGGCGACGCTGCGACAAGATCTGACGCCTGTAGTCGCCGCCGCGTCGACCCTTCTCATCCTTTTGACGATCATCTTGATGGCGCTTGTTGCCGTCGTGCGTAAGGTACTGAAACAATGAAAGAACCATTCCTTCAGATCCGCGGAATACGCAAGGAATACGGCCCTGTCGTCGCCGTGCACGACGTCAATCTCGACGTCCGACGCGGGGAGTTCCTCACCTTTCTCGGACCGTCCGGATCCGGCAAGAGCACGACCCTCTACATCCTGGCCGGCTTTGAAAATCCGACGAAAGGCGACATCACGCTGGAGGGCAAGACCCTGCTCGCCACGCCGTCGCACAAGCGCAACATCGGCATGGTGTTCCAGCGCTACACCCTGTTTCCGCATTTGACGGTGGGGGAAAACATCGCCTTCCCGCTGAAGGTCCGGCGCAAGTCCAAGGCCGAGGTCGACAGCAAGGTGAAGGAGATGCTGCGCCTCGTTCGGCTCGAAGGCTTCGAGGATCGGAAGCCCGCGCAAATGTCCGGCGGCCAGCAGCAGCGCGTCGCTCTTGCCAGAGCCCTCGCCTATGATCCGCCGGTGCTTCTGATGGACGAGCCTCTGTCGGCGCTCGACAAGAAGCTGCGCGAGGAAATCCAGCATGAGATCCGCCGCATCCACCAGCAGACCGAAGTGACGATCCTCTATGTCACGCACGACCAGGAGGAGGCGCTGCGGCTCTCCGACCGCATCGCCGTCTTTTCCAAGGGCGTCATCGACCAGATCGGGACCGGCCCCGAACTCTATGCCAATCCGAAGACCCGCTTCGTTGCCGAATTCATCGGCGACAGCGACTTCATTTCGTGCGACCTGGTGTCATCTTCCGACGGACAAGCCACCATTACCCTGGGCGGCGGGACCATTTTCAATCAAATTCCGGTGCATGGCAAAGGGACCTCCGGTGCAAGGGCAGCTCTGATGCTGAGGCCCGAGCGCATTCGATTGTCGCGCGCCCGGGCGGCCGGCGCGGGTCTTGCCGCGACGGTCAGCGACATTACCTTTCTGGGCAACAATATCCACGTCTCGACAGAGACGGCGGCAGGCGAGGCGCTTTCAGTCCGCTTGCCGTTCGGTCATGAGGCTATTGCCGGGCTTAGCCGTGGAGATATAGTCCATCTGGATTTCGATCCCGGCGCCGCTCACGTATTCTGTTGAAAGTTGTCCTATGAAGCTCAATGATCCCTCGCTGTTCCGCCAGGCATGCCCCATCGCCGATCGCTGGATCGAAGCCGAAGGCCGCAAGGCGGCGACGGTCCGCAATCCGGCGACGGGCGAGACGCTGGGGGTGGTCCCAGACCTTGGTGCGGCGGAAACGGAGGACGCGATCCGCGCCGCCGTCATTGCCCAGAAGCTTTGGGCGAAGAAGACCGCCGGGGAGCGCGCCAACGTTCTCAAGGCATGGCACCGCCTGATGATCGAAAACCGCGACGATCTGGCGATGATCCTGACGCTGGAGCAGGGAAAACCCCTGGCCGAAGCCAAGGGCGAAATCACCTATGGTGCGAGCTTCATCGAATGGTTCGCCGAAGAGGCACGGCGCATTAACGGCGAGACCATCCCAGGGCATCAGCCGGACAAGCGGATCCTGGTGCTGCGCCAGCCCGCGGGCGTGGTGGCGGCGATCACGCCCTGGAATTTTCCGAACGCGATGATCACCCGCAAGATCGGTCCCGCGCTTGCCGCCGGCTGTGCCGTCGTCCTCAAGCCGGCGCTGCAGACGCCATTCTCCGCCATTGCGATTGCCGTTCTCGCGGAGCGTGCCGGCCTGCCGCCGGGGCTGCTCAACATCGTGACCGGTGACGCAGCGGCCATTGGCGGTGCGCTGACATCAAGCCGTGACATCAGAGTGCTGACATTCACCGGCTCCACCCGGACGGGCGAACTGCTTTACCGGCAATGCGCGCCGACGATCAAAAAGCTCGGCCTCGAGCTTGGCGGCAACGCCCCCTTCATCGTCTTCGACGATGCCGATCTCGACGCTGCCGTCGAAGGCGCGCTCATCGCCAAGTTCCGCAACAACGGCCAGACCTGCGTCTGCGCCAACCGGCTTTATGTCCAGGACGGCGTCTATGAGGCCTTTGCCGCCAAGCTTGCCAAGGCGGTTTCGGGCTTAAAGGTCGGCAATGGTCTCGACCGTGACGTCGTGCTCGGCCCGCTGATCGACGACAACGCCCTTGCCAAGGTCGAAAGCCATATCAGCGACGCCGTTTCAAAGGGCGCCGGGATCGTCTTGGGCGGCAAGCGCCACGCGCTCGGCGGCCATTTCTTCGAGCCGACGATCCTGCGCGATGTCGCTGCCGGCATGCAGGTCGCCCGCGAGGAAACCTTCGGGCCGCTTGCCCCGCTGTTTCGTTTCCGCGACGAAGAGGACGTCATCGAACAGGCAAATGACACCGAGTTCGGACTGGCCTCCTATTTTTACGCGCGCGATCTGTCGCGGGTATTTCGCGTCGCTGAAGCGCTCGAATATGGCATGGTCGGCGTCAATACCGGTCTCGTCTCCACCGCCGAGGCGCCGTTCGGCGGCGTGAAGATGTCGGGCCTCGGCCGCGAAGGCTCAAGGCACGGGTTGGACGAATATACCGAGCTTAAATACGTATGCCTCGGTGGCATTGCCTAAATTGGCCGGGACCAGAATGCCTCTCGTCAGCGTCGACTGTATGTCACATCGGAGCCGCTCGCTGATGTGACGGCTGGGTCGAGGCACGGACCGTCAATTGCCAGTCGCTGCGATAATGCCGATCTCCACGGCGAATTCTGGCCCGGCGAGCCTCGCTTCGACCGTGGCGCGCACCGGCGCATGACCTGGGGACATCCAGGCGTCCCAGACGATATTCATCTCTTCGAACTCGGAGATATCAGCAAGCCAAATGGTTGCGCTGAGGATCCGCGTCGGATTGCTGCCCACGATTTCCAGAAGCGGATTGGGGCAATGGACGAATTCGTCAGCAAGTGTCACCGGTCGACGGGAGCTCGTGGTCGCTTTGGGCAGATTGTGTTGGAAGACTCCACTAGGGCCGCATTCGAAGTGATTTTCACGCGAAACGCGATGAACACAATTCCAACTGTTTGCCTGTGGCGAAACAAGATTGCGCAGAGCCTGTGCAAGCCGTAGTCGCGCAACATCACTTCAGGCAAAATGAGACGCTGATCCGTTGCGGCGTTTGTCAACATAATCCGCCAATAGCGGACATCCTCAAGCGAAAAGCCGACGGACGCGATCAAATGCGTCTGTCACGGCAGGCTTAGGCGGAGCCAATTCGGGGTCCTGCTCAGCCTCAACGACCAACCATCCGCGATAGCGGCCATTCAGCACGAAATCGGCGATGGGGGCGAAATCAACGTCGCCATCACCGGGAACCGTGAACATGCCCCGGCGCACGCCCTCATTGAAGCTGAGATCAACCGCCCTCACCACCTCCATTACCTTGCCACGAACATCCTTGAGATGGATGTGGGCGATCCGGTCGCCGAAGCGATCGATAAGGTGCTTGTAGTCGAAGCCGCCGCCAACCGCGTGTCCGGTGTCCAGAAGAAGGCCGACATCACCTCCAGCTCGGTCGAACAATGTGGAAATTTCGTCAAGGGTCTCTGTGACCATCATGAGATGGTGGTGATACGCGAGCCGGAGGCCATAGGCATCTTGGAGGCGCTTGGCGAATTCCGTAAGCCGGACCGCGTACGCAGCGATTTCGTCGGTGGGCATGACAAGCCTTTTTGACATCGGGGCGTCGAGCGGCGCTCCAGGGGTCATCATCGCCACCTCGCCATAGACCATGACCGAGCTGCCCATGTCGCGAAGAAGGCTGGCATGAGGAGCTACCGCAGCCATCTCGGCCTCGACGTCCCTCTCGGCCAGTTCGCCTGAATGCCATCCCGAGGCCAAGGCCAAACCACGCGAATCCAGAAGCGGTCGAAGAGCGGCGGCGTCGCGGGGAAACTTGCGCCCGAGTTCGACCCCCTGGTAGCCGATTGCGGCCGCATCATCCAGGCAGGTTTCGAGCGGGATGTTCGCGCCCAGGTCCTCAAGAACGTCGTTCGCCCAGGACAACGGACTCACTCCAAGACGGACGCCTGGCGGGAGGGAGGATAGGGACTGGTTCATCTGCGTCTCCAAATTTTGCGCATGGGTTCTCGATCCCGCGCCGCAGGGCGCAGATTCGAATGACAGGTTTCAGATCACGTGGACGACCGGACGACGAGCTTGCCCGGAAGGGAAATGGTCTCTCCTTCGCGCTTGCCAGTGACCATTTCCACGATGAGGTCGACCATCTCGCGGCACGGCTGCTCGTAGGTCGTGAGGCCGAACGCGGGTGTCGCGCCGAGTTCGTAGTTGTCGAAGCCGACGACAGCGATGTCCTCCGGCACGCTAACACCGAACTCGCTGCGGATCGTCTCCATCGCGCCGATCGCCAGGATGTCGTTCTCGCACATCAGGACGTCGACCCGGTCTTCAGGGGAGGTCTTCTTCAAATATTCACGGGCCGAGGCTCCTCCGTCCTCCCGGCTGTAGCGCTCGGCTGAGATGTCCACGATGTGTTCGACACCCTTCTGCCTCCAAAACTCGGCGAAGTGGTGCCTCCGCTTCAATGCGGTCGACAGCGCCGAGGCCCCGGTCATGAAGCCTGGCCGCCGGTAGCCCCGTTCATAAAGGTGGTCCACGATATCCCTCAGGCCGACTTCCGAGTCGCAGACGACCGCCGGGACACCTTCGATCTGGCTATCGCGCGCGAGGACAAACATGGGCGGCATGCCCGGTCCCAAGCGACGGTCGTTCAACGTCTCGTCCCGAAATGCGGTGCCGAGGAGAATGATGGCATCGACCAGGCGCTGGTCGGCATTGAGAAGCGCATGTACATGGTCGAAGTGATTGTTGATGTTGATGAGCATTGCCACGAGACCCGCGGCCTGCAGGCGCTCGGTCAGGGATTCCAGAAACGGAAGTTTCTGCGGGTTGGCGAAGTCGTCGACGAGCACGGCGACCTGATGGGTCACATTCGTCGAAAGGCTGCGCGCGAGCAGATTGGGCGAATAGTTCAGTTTCTCCGCCGCCTCCATGATCTTGCGTTTGGCTTCGTCGGTGATCGACGCGCCGGGCTTGAACGCGCGAATGACCGTCCATTTAGACACCCCCGCCGCCTCCCCCACTTCCTTTGCCGTAGCCCGCTTTCGCATGCCTCTCCCCTGGGATGGAACAAATATTCCATCATCGCCTGCCGATGAAATATCTCTTGCTTTTATAACATCTGACAATAATATGCATCCACTTGCACCCGGGTGCAAGCGATTTTGCACCCGGGTGCAAGATGTTTTTTGGCCGACCTGAGGAGTGGGACGGCATACCAGGAGGAAGAAATGAAAGCTCTGCTGAAGACGCTCGCCATGAGCGCAATCGCATTCGGTGTCGCCACCTCGGCCGCCGTCGCCGTCAAGGCGCAGGAAATCTCCATCATCGCCGTCACGCACGGGCAGGCTTCGGACCCGTTTTGGTCAATCGTCAAGAACGGCATGATGCAGGCTGCCAAGGACAGCAACGTCAAGGTCGACTACCGCGCGCCCGAAACCTTTGACATGGTCGCGATGGGCCAGCTGATCGAAGCCGCCGTCAACCAGCATCCTGCTGGCATCGTCATCTCCAATCCCGATCCGGACGCTCTCGGCCCGGCGATCGAAAAGGCCGTCGCCGCGGGCATCCCGGTCATCTCGATGAACTCGGGCATCGCCGCCCAAGAGAAGCTGGGCATCAGGCTCCATGTGGGCCAGGACGAAACTCCGGCAGGCATCAAGGTCGGCGCGATGCTCAAGTCGCTCGGCCTTAAGCATGTCCTCTGCGTCAACCAGGAAGTCGGCAATGCCGCGCTTGACCAGCGTTGCGCCGGAACCGAGAAGGGCTTTGAAGGCGGCAAGCTAACCGTGCTTCCGACGACCGCCGATCCGGCCGAAATCGAAGCCAAGATTCAGGCTGCCCTGACATCCGATCCGTCAATCGACGTCGTCCTGGGTCTGTCCGCTCCGCTTGTCGGCGAGCGCGCCGTAGCCGTCGTTGAGAAGATGGGCGTTGCCGACAAGGTGAAGGTGGCTTCCTACGACCTGTCCGCCAACTTCCTCCAGGCCGTCGCCGACGGCAAGGCGCTGTTCGCCGTCGACCAGCAGCCCTATCTGCAGGGCTACCTGCCCGTGACCTTCCTCGCGCTCAACGCCCGTTACGGCACCATCCCGGCAGGCAATGTCCCGTCGGGTCCGAGCTTCGTCGAGAAGGACACCGCCGCTTCCGTCATCGAGAAGTCCTCCCAGGGCATTCGCTAAGCGAAGCCCGGCGGTCCCCAACCTCCACGGGGGCCGCCACTCTTGCCTGACGCGCATTGCCATGGAGTCCCTCGCACACTCTGGCTTCGGCGCGACTTGAACGACCATTCGCAAAGGAACGGGCCATGTCCCTCGTCAATGAACAAAACGGCGCGACGGCTTCGCGCGCCGATGAGCGGCTCAAGAAGGTGTCGACCGTCACCTCGCTTCTGCGCCGCCCTGAACTCGGGGCCGTCGCCGGACTTGTGCTCGTTGCAATATTCTTCGTCTTCACCGCGAACCCGGCGATGTTCACGCTCGCGGGCATCATGAACTTCATGGCCCCCGCCGCGCAGCTCGGCATCCTCGCGATAGGAGCTGCCCTGCTCATGATTGGCGGGGAGTTCGACCTCTCCATCGGGTCGATGGTGGCCTTCGCCGGCCTCGTCTTCGGCACAGCTCTCGTCGTGCTCCAGCTTCCCCTCAGCGTCGCCATCCTCATCGCCATGGCTTTCGCGGTCTGCATCGGCGTCACCAACGCCCAGATCACGATCCGGACGGGTTTACCATCGTTCATCGTGACGCTTGCATTCCTCTTCATTCTACGAGGCCTGACACTCGTGGGTCTCAAATGGGCCAGCGGCGGTTCCACCCAGCTCCGTGGAATGAAGGAAGCCGCCGCCAACAGTCCGCTTGCCCCCATCTTCTCGGGCGATGCGTTTGCGGGATTGTTCCGTTGGATGGCCGAGCTCGGCGTAATCGCCAAGCTTCCCAACGGCAATCCGCAGGTGCCCGGCGTTCCCGTCGAAATCCTGTGGTTCATCGCCATCGCGCTCGGTGCGACCTGGCTCCTCCTTCGGACCCGGTTCGGCAACTGGATATTCGCCGCTGGCGGCGATGCATGGGCGGCCCAGAAGTCAGGTGTTCCGGTCCGTCGGGTCAAGACGACGCTCTTTGTGATCACCGCGCTTTGCGCCACCCTCGTTGCCATCCTGACCGTCCTCGATGCCGGCTCTACGGATGCGCGTCGCGGGTTCCAGAAAGAGTTCGAGGCGATCATCGCCGCGGTGATCGGCGGCTGCCTCCTGACGGGCGGCTACGGTTCGGCGATCGGTGCCTTCTTCGGCTCCATCGTGTTCGGCATGGTCCTGATTGGCCTGACCTACACCTCTATCGACCAGGATTGGTATCTCGTCTTCCTCGGCGGCATGCTGCTGATCGCGGTCATCTTCAACAACGTCATCCGCAAGCGCGTTACGGGAGAACGGTGATGAGCAATTCCCAGACGCCCCTCATCGAGGTCAAGGACCTCGTCAAACACTTTGGTTCCGTGATCGCCCTCAACGGCGTGTCGATGAAGGTGCATTCCAACGAAGTTCTGTGCCTGCTAGGGGACAATGGCGCGGGCAAGAGCACGCTGATCAATACGCTCGCTGGCGTGCACAAACCCAGCTCAGGCGAATTCCTCGTCGATGGCCAGCCGAGGCTGTTCTCAGGCCCGCGCGACGCCCTCGATTCGGGCATCGCCACAGTCTACCAAGACCTCGCCATGATCCCGCTGATGTCGGTCACCCGGAACTTCTTCATGGGCCGGGAGCCCCTGAAAGGCTTCGGCCCGTTCAAGACCATGGACATGGACCTCGCCGACAACGTCACGCGCGACGAAATGCACCGTATCGGCATCGATGTTCGCGATCCGCAGCAGGCCGTCGGTACGCTGTCCGGTGGCGAACGCCAGTGCGTCGCCATCGCACGAGCGGTCTACTTCGGCGCAAAGGTCCTGATCCTCGACGAGCCGACGTCGGCCCTCGGCGTGGCCCAGACCTCGATGGTGCTAAAATACGTCAACCAGGTCCGCGCGAAGGGCCTCGGCGTAATCTTTATCACCCACAACGTGCGCCACGCCTACGCAGTCGGAAACCGCTTCACGGTTCTCAACCGCGGCAAGACGCTCGGCACCTTCACGAAGGGCGAGATCAGCATCGACGAGCTTCAGAACCTGATGGCCGGCGGCAAGGAGCTGCAGTCCGTTTCGCAGGAACTCGGAGGCACCATCTAGCCCGCTCCGTGGCCCCGGAGTCCGGAGCCACACCTCACTCCGATCGATGATCGGCTCGATCCAGAAACAAGCCAAGAGGAGTCCGGCGACGACCGGACCAGGTAATGACATGACTTCTTCGTTCCCGCTCGCAGCCTGCGCCGAGATGATCTGGCGCGACAAGCCGATCGAATGGCGCGCCTCCCGTCTCAAAGAACTCGGTTTCGGTGTGGGTCTCTGGAACTGGCCAGAGCACGACATCGGCAAGCTCGAAGCGACCGGAGCGACGTTCACGATCATGAATGGCTATCTGACGGGCCGGCTCACCGATGACGATGGTGCCGCCGAGCTGCTCAAGACGGCCCGCGAGACCGCACAGGTCGGCAAGCGCCTCGGCGTTCAACGCCTGAACCTTCACGGCACCGGACTTGGCGACCGCGGCCTCCCGGTTCAGCCGATCGAGATCGTGACAGGAGCCATGTGGCTCAAGGCCCGCGACACCTTATCCCGCATCGTCGACCTCGCCGAAGAGGAAGGCGTGACATTTACGCTCGAGAACCTGAACCTCCCTGTCGACCATCCAGGGGTCCCGTTCGGCCGCGCCGAGGACACGCTGGCGCTGGTCTCCAGCATTGATCATCCGCGCCTGAGGCTCAATCTCGACCTTTATCACGCGCAGATCGGCGAAGGGAACCTGATCGAGCTGTGCCGCAAATCTCTACCTTGGATCGGCGAGATTCAGGTCGCCGACGTTCCCGGCCGATTTGAACCGGGCACAGGCGAGGTCAACTGGAGTGGCATCGCCAAGGCGCTGGCCGCCATGGGCTATTCCGGTCCGATCGGCATGGAGGCCTGGGCATCCGGAGACTCCGACGTCGCTCTCGAAGCCTTCCGCAAAGCCTTCACTCTCTGACAGTTCAAGTCTCCCAAAACAGGAACAAGAAAATGCCTAAGAAACCCGTCAACATCGGCCTCATCGGAGCCGGCCGCATCGGCTCCTTCCATGGCGAGACCGTCGCCCGTCGTCTGGTCGATGCCGAACTCGTCGCCATTGCCGACCCGGCTCCCGGTGCCGCCGCAAACCTAGCCGCCAAGCTTGACGTCGACGCCTCCTATACTGATGTCGCCGAGCTGCTCGCCCATCCAGGCCTCGACGCCGTGATCATCGCCACGCCCGCCCGCTTCCACACCAATGTCGTCGTTCAGGCGGCCGAGGCCGGAAAGGCCGTGTTTTGCGAGAAGCCGATGGCTCTTACCCTCGAAGACGCCGAGCGTGCCGTTGCCGCCGCCAAGTCGGCTGGCGTCCCTCTCCAGGTCGGCTTCAATCGACGCTGGGATCAGGCTTTCGCCGAAGGCCGGGCAGCAATCGACGCCGGGAAGGTCGGCACTCCCCAGCTCATCCGCTCGCTTACCCGTGATCCCGGCCCGTTCGGTGCCGATCCGGACCGCATTCCCCTCTGGACCATCTTCTACGAGACCCTGATCCACGACTTCGACACGCTGCTGTGGCTGAACCCCGGTGCGAAGGTCACCGAGGTCTACGCCGTTGGCGACGCGTTGGTCCGCCCGGACGCCAAGGACGAAGGATTTCTCGATACCGCCGTCGTCACCATCCGGTTCGACAACGGCTCCGTGGCCGTGGCGGAAGCCAACTTCTGCGCCATGTATGGCTATGACATCCGCGGCGAGGTGTTCGGCTCAGGCGGCATGATCACCATGGGAGACGTCCGCCGCTCCAGCATGACCATGTTCGATAAGGACGGCGTGTCCAACGACACATGGCGTCGCGACACCGACCACTTCATCCACGGCTATACCGCCCAACTCGCCTCGTTCGCGAAGACGGTTCGCGAAGGCAAGCTCTCCGGAGGTGCGACGGGGCACGACGCCCGCCAGGCGCTGGCGATCGCGCTCGCTTGCATCGAGTCGGTCCAGAAGAACGCCCCCGTGCCCGTGAAGTGATGTCAACGAACTCGGCCGCGATCAATCCGGAGCTATGGACATGATTGACATAGAGCGATCGGCGCGGCCGACGACAATCAAGGACCTCAAAGGTCTGGTAGTATCCCGGACAGTGGTCCTGCCGGATCAACTTAAAAAGGTCGCACAGTTCGCGTTCGAGCGTCCCGAGGAAATGGCCTTCGGCACCATCAAGTCGATCTCCGTCTCGTGTGGGGTCGCACCGCAGACGGTTCTGCGCCTTGCACATGCGTTCGGTTTCAATTGCTTCCGAGACTTCAAGGCACTATTCCGAGCACATCTTCGGAATATCGCAATAGACTGAGGTAGTGTGTTGGCATTCATCGAGCTATTGCCGCGTGCGCGGAAGGAGCTCCAGCCATCACCGCCGAGAATGGATGTGTAAGACGGGAATGTCGCTCAGGTCGGCTCGAACACGAGAGATCGTCTCGGGCGCGCGGGCGACGACACCCGCCAGTTCCACGCCCTTGCCGCTTGGATGAACGGAGCATGGAAATGCTGCCCTCGGGTTCCATAGCCGACGAGTCCTAAGCGCATCGTCTCAAACTTCCAGCGCCGCGCAATCGTTGCTCGTCAAATCGCCTGCGGTGCGTAGTCGCTCGGCTCCGTCGGAGCGACGGCTTGGAGAAGGTTGACGGAACGAACCAGACCTTCCGTGCTCGACAGTTATGACGTCCTCGTGCGCGATCGACAGCCAGCCGTAATCGTTCATGCTGAGACGGTAGCAGAACTCGCGCTAGCAGCTCTCGCCGTGGCCGTAGCAGAGCTTGATGTAGCTCCACGAGGGAGCGGCGATGTTCACGATCGAGCCGCTCTGCAACCGGCTCGTCGTCGCCTGGACAGATGCGTTGAGAAACGTGTCCTTGGCATGAAAGTGATAAACGGCCTCGCCGAGGGCGTCGATCGCGGCAAGAGGGCCGGCGTGCTGGCAAGCCGAAAAAGCCGTTGACCAACGAAGAGATAAACGAAATCGCAGCTTCAGGCTGGGCCGGCGAGGAATGAAAGTTTCAGTGGATACCAACATTCTTGTTCGGGCCGTCCTGCAGGACGATGCCGAGCAGGGAAAGTCAGCGGCAAAACTCCTCAAGGAAGCATCGCTGATTGCGGTTTCGCTGTCGAGCCTATGCGAGCTGGCTTGGATACTGCATCGAGGCGCCAAGCTATCGAAGGAAGATGTTGCCCAGACGGTTCACGACCTGCTCAACGCGGGCAATGTGGCAATGAACCGCCCTGCGGTCGAAGCAGGACTGGAGATGTTGGAAGCGGGTGGCGATTTCGCAGATGGCGTGATTGCCCATGAAGGAGCATGGCTTGGCGGCGAGACCGTCGTGTCTTTCGACAAGCAGGCGGTCGAACTGCTAGTCCGCCAAGGCCAACCCGCGCGACTTCTCGCCTGACACTCCACAGACTTTTCAGCGAGATGTTGGCCGGCGCTTTTCGTCTGACACTCAATTGGATCGATGCCAAGGGGCGCGCGCCTCAGAACCGATGCTCCGCTCCCTCGACCGGATTTGCCCAGACCGTCATACCGGGCGCAAACGGAGTCTCGCCTTCGGCGCGAACGACCATCTCGCCGAGTTCGGGGACCTCGAGGTAGAGGATCGCGTCGGCGCCAAGCCGCTCCAGATGCCGGATCCTGCCCTGCCATTGTCCGGCGCCTTGCGAAAGCCTGATATGTTCGGGGCGGATGCCGTAGGTCGTGCAGTTCAATCGCCGTGCCGTCTCGCCGCCGTACAGGTTCATCTTCGGGCTGCCGATGAAGCCGGCGACGAAGGGTGTCGCGGGGTTACGGTAGAGCTCCATCGGACTGCCGATCTGCTCGACCACCCCGCCATTCAGGACGACGATCTTGTCTGCCATCGTCATCGCTTCGACCTGGTCGTGGGTGACATAGATCATCGTCGATTTCAGCCGGGCGTGCAGATCTGATATTTCAAGGCGCATCTGGGCTCGGAGCGAAGCGTCGAGATTGGAGAGCGGCTCGTCGAACAGGAAGACCTTGGGATCGCGGATGATCGCCCGGCCGATGGCGACGCGCTGCCTCTGGCCGCCGGAGAGGGCTTTCGGCTTTCTCTCCAAGAGCTGGGTGAGCTGCAGCGTTTCCGCCGTCGCCGCGACCTTGGCGGCGATTTCCGCCTTCGGACGGTGGGCGAGCGAAAGGCCGAAGCCGATATTTTCGGCGACGGTCATATGCGGGTAGAGCGCGTAGCTCTGGAACACCATGGCAATGCCGCGTTCCGAGGGCTCGGCATAGGTCACGTCCTTGCCGCCGATGGTCAACGTGCCTGAGGTCGTGTCTTCCAGGCCGGCGATGATGCGCAGCAGCGTCGACTTCCCGCATCCTGACGGACCGACGAACACCACGAACTCGCCGGAGGCAACCTCGAGATCAACCCCTTTGATGACTTCGAGGGCGCCAAAGCTCTTGCGAACCTGTTTCAGAGTGAGCTCAGCCATTTTGCTACCCCTTTACGCCGCCGGCCGTCATACCCGCGACGATCTGCCGGTTGAAGAAGATGAAGACGATCAGCGGCGGGATCGTCACGAGGAGGATGTTCATGAAGAGCAGATTGTACTGGCTCGTATACATGCTCTGGAAATTATAGAGCGTCAGCTGCACCGTGACGTTCTCCTTGCCGGGAAGGTAGTAGAGCGGATTGGTGAAATCGTTGAAGATCGCGATTGACTGCACGACGACATTGGTCACGGTCACCGGTTTCAGAAGCGGCAGGACCACTCTGAAAAAAATCTGCCGGGGTTTGGCGCCGTCGATCAGCGCCGCCTCATCGAGATCGCGCGGTATGGTCGAGATGAATGACCGATAAAGCAATACTGAAAACGAGAGATTATAGGCGACCTGGATCAGGATCATCCCGGTCATGGTCTTGAACAGGCCGATATCCTGCAACAGGCCGATGGTGGGCACCACGGCCGGCGGCATCATCAGGCCCATGAAGAGGGCAATAGAGGCCACCCTGTTCCAGACGGTCTTGCGGCGCTGCATGACATATCCGACCATCGCCGACAGCAGGATCAGGATGGTGACCGAGACGACCGTGATCAGGGTGGAGTTGAAATAGGCAAGCGCAAGCTGATAGTCGCGGGCCTTGAAGACGGCCACCAGATTATCCCAGAACAGCCAATGCTCGGGCAATTCGAAATCGAGCCGGGACGCTTCGGATTTCGATTTGACCGCCTGGAGAGCGACGAAGACGAACGGCATGACGAAGATGATCGCCGCCACCGCAAGGGCCATCGCGCCGGTCACATAAGGGCGGACGTTTCTCATTCCCCGACCTCGCGCCGGTTGAACCACAGGGTAAAGGGCAGGATGATTGCAGCGATCAGCGCAAACAGGATGACGTTTCCGGCCGTCGACAGGCCATAGAAACCCGCCTGGTATTGCTTGTAGATGACCGAGGCGATCACGTCGGAGGAGAAGCCAGGCCCGCCGCGGGTCATGGCCCATATCAGATCGAAGGAGCGGAGCCCGCCGATCAGCGACAATGTCACGACGATGACGGTGGCCGGACGCACGAGCGGCAGGGTGATCCGGGAAAATTGCTGGAGACGCGTGGCGCCGTCAATTCTCGCCGCCTCGTAATAATCGGGGCTGATTGCGGCAAGACCGGCGATGAAGATCAGGGTGGCGAGGCCGACACCCTTCCAGACATCGACCAGAGCCACCGAAAAAAGCGCGAAGGCCGGATTGGTGAGCCATCCAGGTCCCGGAATGCCGAGCGTCTCGAGTGTGCCATTGATGATACCCTTGGTCGGATGCATCATCACCGTGAAGGTGATGCCAATGCCGATCGTCGAGACCAGGACGGGGAAGAAGACCAGCGTGCGCAGGAAACCGCGGGCGAAGATATTGCTGGTGAGCAGCACAGCCAACAGCAGTCCGCAGACCGTCTTCAGGCCGGAGGTCGTCACGGCGTAGATCAGCGTGTTGACGAGCCCTTTGACTAGAAACGGTTCGGAAAAGAATTGCCGAAAGTTTTCAAGCCCGATGAATTCGGCCGTCGAAAGATCCCAGCGCGTCAGGCTGAACCAGAGAGACGATATCGTCGGAAACAGAAACAGCACGCCGTAGATGACGGCGGCGGGAATGAAAAACCAGAGCGGGTAGGGCGACTTGCGCGAGCGGCGGCGTGTCTCGGTCATCTCTATCTCTTCGATCGGGTGGAACCTCGCTCCGTCAGGAGCGAGGATAACTGGCCCGAAAGACCGCTACCAGTTGGGCAGGCCGAGCTGCTTGGCCTGCTTGCGGACATCGTCGTCGTAGAGTTTCGCTGCCTCGGCGGGCTGGCGAATGCCGGAGCCGACCTCGACGGTGATCTGCTCGAGAGCCGGTCCCTTGATCGGCGAAACGAATTCCAGCGCCGGCGTCGTCTTGTCCTTGGCCTCGAAATAGGGGAGCATGTCCTTGATCGCAGGCGGTACGCTAGCTGGCAGGTCGCAGCCGTCGATCAGGGAAGGCCCCTGAACGGCGTTGGTTTCCACCATGATCTTGCAGGCCTCGACGCTTCCGGCGAAATCGACGAATTTCCGTGCTTCCTCGGCGTGCTGGCTGGTCACCGGAATGTAAAGGGCTGGCGGCATCCAGACCGTCAAGCCGTTGGTCGCAGCGTCGTCGCTCGGCTGCGCGAAAAAGCCGACATCGTTGAGGTTGTCCGGATAATTCTGTTTGAGGGCGCCGACCGCGAAGCTCAGCATCGGATAATGCGCCGCCTCGCCGGTTGCGACCATTCTCAGGCCATCGTCGTAGCTTGCCGCGCCAAAATCTTCGTTCATCAGACCGGCGTCGTGAACGTCCTTCAGACGTTCGAAGCCCTTCAGGGCCGCAGGCGTCTCGGCGTATTTTGCCTTGTTGGCGGTATAGTCTGCGGCGAAGTTCGGCACAGCCGCATGCAGGTTGTAATAGTCAGCCAGAACGAACAGCTGCGAGGTCCAGGTGTCGCGATAGGTCTGCGCCACGGCGACCTTTCCGGCAGCTTTGACCTTCGCGTTGATCGCCATGAAGTCGGCCCATGTCTTCGGGACGGAGAGGCCGAGGTCCTGGTAGATTTTCCTGTTGTAGAGGATCCCGCCTGCCATCGCCGTGCCGAAGGGAACGCCATAGAGCTTGCCATCGGCACGCACGACCGCTTTGAAACTTTCGTCGACCTTCGCTTGCGACGACAGGCCGCTCAGATCGACAAGCGTCTGCGTCGGTTTCAGCGCCTGTAAGAGCGAACCGGAATTGTAGAGAAATACATCGGACATCTCGCCGGTCGCAAGCCGCGTCTTGATGATGTTGTCACCTTCGCCGCCACCGGCCCGCGGCTCGATTTCGATCGTCACGTCGGGTGCTTTTGCCTGATAGGCGGCAACCAGTGCCTCGGCCGCCGCGACTGTGTCCGGGTTATTGTCGATAAGGAATGACAGCGTGACTTCCGCATGCGACGGACCGGCCGCGACCAATGCCAAAAGCGCGGACGTGCCGGCAAGAATGAGCTTTATCCGATGTGTCATGACGTTCCTCCTCTGAACGGTGTGACGTGTATGCTCCTCAAGATTCGGGTAGGGAAAAGACCAGTCTGTGTGTTCCGGCGGGAAGAACGGCTTCTTCGGCCACAGGCGCTCCATTGAGCGATGGGTTTTGATGTCGCTTTCCGGGCCGGAAGCGACCGATGCAGCCTTCCGGAAGCGTCAGCACATAGGTGACTTCGTTGCCGTCGCACTGCCAGCCAACCTCGATGCGCCCTTGGCTCACGTCATGATGGGCTGAAACCGGCGAAAGGGACGGAATCGGCGCGGGATCGACGATCACCTCGGCAAATCCCGGTGCGCGCGGGCTCGGCGAAATCCCGGCGACGCTTTCGAACAGCCATTGGCAGACGGCGCCATAGGCATAGTGGTTGTAGCTGTTCATGTCGGGTTCGTAGATGGTGCCGTCGGGCGCCATGGAATCCCAGCGCTCCCAGATCGTCGTCGCTCCCTTCGATACCTGATAGAGCCAGCCCGGTACATCTTCCTGCAGGAAGACCTTTTCGGCCAGATCGTCCATCCCAAGCTTCGTCAGCGCCGGCAGCAGGGCAGGCGTGCCGATGAAGCCGGTGCCGATCTTGTAGTCGGCATCGATGATCACCTGCCGGAAATGCTGCTGCGCGGCTTGCTTGTGCTCGGCCGGTATCAACTCGTGGAGGAAGGCGAGCGCATAGGACGTCTGGTCGTTATGCGCGAGCCGTCCCGATGGCGTGATGAATTCGTTGGTGAATGCCCGCCGGATCTCGTCGGCGCGGCTTTTCATTCGCTCTTCAAGCGCATGCTCGCCGAGCGTGGCTGCGATCCTTGCCAGAAGGTCGGTCGAGATGAAGTGGTAGAGCGTCGCCGCGCAATCGTCGGCGATCGTCGGGCGAGGCTTCCGGTTGTCGCCGACCGGCTGCAGCCAGTCGCCGAAGGTGAAGCCGCGGGCACCCCAATGCGACGGCGGGCGCACCAGCGGACCATCCGAGATCGACCAGACGAAATCGACCCAACGCACCATCGAATCCAGGCATTCCGCCAGGACTGCCCGGTCGCCGTAATGGGTATAGAGTACCCAGGGGATGACGACAATCGCGTCGCCCCAGCCGGTCGAGCCGGCATAGCCCGGGAAGTTGGCCGGATGCAGACGTGTCGGATCCGGCGAAAAATGCGAGACGGCGCCGTCCTCGCGCTGGTCGGCCATCACGTCGCGCAGATATTTCCTCAGGAAGGATTGGCTGTCGCTCAGCCAGCAAGCGGTTGCGGCAAATACCTGGGCGTCGCCCGTCCAGCCCAAACGTTCGTCGCGTTGCGGGCAATCGGTGGGTACTTCGACGAAATTGGCGCGCTGCGACCAGATGGTATTCTCGACGAGGCGATTGACCAGCGCATTGCCCGAGGTGAAACCGCCGGCCGGATCGGGGACCGACGAGATCGGGACGGATGCGATCGACAGGATCTTTGCGTCGCCTGTGATGGTCACTCGCGCATAACGGAAACCATGGAAGGAGAAATGCGGCGCGTAGGTTTCGTCGCCGTCGCCACGCAGCGTGTAGACGGTATGGGCGGCCGCCGTGCGATAGTTGCGATTATCGAAATGACGGCCGGGGCCGAGAACCTCCGAATGCTCCACCCGAATTTCGGCACCGGCGGTTCCGCGGACCGTATATCTGGCATAGCCGCCGACATTCTGGCCGAAATCGTAGACGGTCCTGCCGTTATCGTCGGTCCAGCTGTCAACCGGGGTGAGTGGCCGCAACTCGCGCACTGCAGCCGTTTCATGCGCGACAAGCAGCGCCCTGTCGAAGTCCAGCTTCTCGGTGCCATGGGTCTCGGCGTAATTTTCCTGGCGGGCATCATAGATTTCGCCGAAGTAGATCCCGGACTTCAGGATCGGCAGAAGACCGCTTCGCCATGTGGTGTCGGTGGAAAGAAGGTTGCCATCCGGTCCGAGCAGATCGGCGATGGCGCCGATCCTGTTGCCCCAGCAATTCGGGATCGCCTGGGCGCCCCACATCAAAGGCGACCGATACCATCCGTCGGCAAGCCAGATTTCGATGCGGTTCTGGCCCGGCTTGAGCAGATCCGAGACATCATATCGCTGATAGGCAAGGCGATCGTCGTAGTTGGTCCAGCCGGGTGTCAACAGGTCGTCGCCGACGCGAACGCCGTTGATGAAGCAGCGGTAGAGGCCAAGTGCGGAGATAAAGAGCTCGACGGGAAGCTTGGCGCCATCATGTTCAAAAGTCTTGGAGACGAAGCTTGCGGCCGTTCCCTGACCGCTATCCGATAGTGGCGCGATCATATCCCCGGACCAGGCACGCAAAACGAGGTTGCCGCTGATGGCTGCCGGCTGAAAGTTCATCAAGTCCTCCCGACGAGTTGTAGAACGTTCTCCATATAACGTTCTACATTTTCTTCTGAAGCGCAATAGAATTTTCGTTGCCAGTCTGTCATGGTGGTTCTGCGGGCAATGTTGGCGGCCCGCAGCCGCAAGTCAGAGATTTCATGTCAGTCGAAGAAAAACAAAAGCCGCAACGAAACGATCGTGTAACGATCCGGACCGTAGCAGCTCATGCAGGCGTATCGGTCGCAGCGGTTTCCAAGGTGATGCGAAATGCTTACGGCGTCAGTGACGCACTGCGCGCAAGGGTGATGGATGCCATCGAGGCCCTCGCATATCGCCCCTCGCGGGCGGCGCGCGGGCTGCGCGGCCGGAGTTTCACCATCGGTGTGCTCCTGATCGACATCCGCAATCCCTTTCTTCCGGAGGTGATTGCCGGCGTCAACGGGGTGCTGGCGCCCTCGCACTATCAGGCGATGATCGGCGTCAGCGATGCGCGCGTGCAACTGGAAACGTCGTTGATCGAGTCGATGATCGACTACAAGATGGATGGCCTTATCCTGGTTGCGCCGCGTTTGCCCTCGGAGATCCTGGCAAAATTCGCAGTCCAGATACCGATCGTCGCGGTCGGTTACCACGATGCCAACGCCACGGCTTTCGATACCATCAATGCAGACGATCAGCGCGGTGCGGAGATCGCCGTGGAAGCGCTTCTGGCCTGCGGCTATCGCGATATCGAAATGCTCAGCCTTGGCGAGCGCCAGGGGCACGCGGTCTCCGTGGTCCGCCAGCGTGAGATCGGGTTCCGCCGGGCCATGCAGCGTGGCGGGCTCGGCTCCTCGCCAGCGATCGGCAAAATTCCCATTGCTTCGCCAAAGCGGGAAGAGGCGATGCGAAAATTCCTATCGCGGAAAGACAGGCCGCGCGCCGTATTCTGCTGGAGCGATCTCGACGCGATCACCCTTTTGAGCCTAGCGATGGAAATGGGTGTGCGCGTGCCCGAAGATCTCGCCGTCATCGGATACGACAACTCGTCCACGGCAGCCCTCGGTCTCGTCAATCTCGCAAGCATCGACCAGTCGGGCAGGGAACTCGGTCAGATCGCAACGCGAACCCTCATTTCCAGAATAGAAGGCCGCACAGCTGCCGAGCATATTTTCCAGATACCGTCGCTCGTCAGCCGAAACAGCCTGATCCGTTCCGGAAACTCCAAGAACACGAGATAGGAACGAAAGCCAGAAGGTCTGCCGCGGCCGGGCGACAACGGGCTCTCGCCTGAAAAGTAGCGAGAATGGAAAGACCGGCAACCGCTTGTCGGCGTTTGCCGGCCCCGTTGTCTCAGGCAGCCTGGCGGATCTTCGAGGGGCGCGTGGCCGCGGCCTTCTCCACCATCGCAGTAACTTCAGCGCGGCGGGCGCCAGAAAGCGGCAGGCGCGGCAGGCGGACACGCTCGGAGCCGCGGCCCATGATCTGCTCGGCGAGTTTGATCGACTGCACGAGATCATGTTCGGCATCGAGATGCAGAAGCGGCATGAACCAGCGATAGATCTTGCGGGCCTCTTCCCAGTCGCCGCGTTCGGCGGCGGCCACCAGCTGCACGGATTCCTCCGGGAAGGCGCTGGTGAGGCCGGAGACCCAGCCCTTGGCGCCGAGCATCAGGCCTTCGAGCGCGACGTCGTCGAGGCCGGCGAAGATATCGAAACGATCGCCGAATTCATTGATGAGATCGGTGAAACGGCGCGGATCCGGGGCGCTTTCCTTGACCGCCTTGATATTCGGCACGTCGGCAAGCACCTTCAGCACATCGGCGCCGATATTGACGCGGTAGGCCGGCGGGTTGTTGTAGAGCATGATCGGCAGCGAGGTCGCCTCGGCGACGGTGCGGAAATGCGCGATCAGCTCTTCCGGCTTCGGCACATAGACCATGGCCGGCAGCAGCATCAGGCCATCGGCGCCGAGTTTTTCGGCGTCGCGGGCATAGGCGACGGCACGGCGCGTGTCGAATTCGGAGACGCCTGTCACAACGGGAACGCGGCCGTTGACGACCTCGACGGCGGCTTTCAGGATCGTGCGCTTCTCCTCGGGATCGAGCGAATTGTTCTCGCCGCAGGTGCCCATCACGATCAGCCCGTTGACGCCGTCGTTCACCAGCGCGTCCTGGACGCGCTGGGTCGCAGCCAGATCCACGGAAAGATCTTCGTTGAATTGTGTCGTTACGGCGGGAAATACGCCCTTCCATCCTGTTGTCATCGATCGACCTCCTTGAATTTGATTGCGTTATATACAAACTGTCGACAAGATTCAATCCGGCGCGATCCTAAAATTTGCAGGCGGAAGACTGCCGTTGCGGGAATCGGCCGAAACGCAATACAAGGCTCTCATGACAGCGGAGGCGCGGATGCAGAACGAGGCGGATAATGTGCGGGTGCGCGGTTCCGGCACGCAGAGCGTCTATATCACGCTGCGCCGGGAAATCCTGTCGATGGCGCTGGAGCCCGGCAGTCCGCTCGATGAAGTGCGGCTGTCTGAACGGTTCGGGATGTCGAGGACTCCCATTCGCGAGGCGCTGTTGCGGCTCGCCGCCGATGGGCTGGTCACGACCCTGCCGAACAGGAACACGATCGTCGCGACGATCGATTTCGCCAGCCTGCCCACCTATTTCGAGGCGTTGACGCTGATGTACCGGGTCACGACGCGCGGCGCCGCCCAGCGGCGTAACCCCGAAGTCATGAAGGTGATCCGGTCGCATCAGAGGGACTTCGCCGATGCCGTTGCCGCGCGCGACGCCTATGCGATGATCGAGGCGAACCGCGAATTTCACGTGGCGATCGCCGAACTGGCCGGCAATTCCTATTATACGGCCTTCTTCGCCAGGCTGCTCGACGAGGGCCGGCGCATTCTTCGCTTGTATTATTCGACCTTCGACGACCGCCTGCCGCGCCAATATGTCGACGAACATGAGGAGATGATCGCCGCGATCGAGGCCGGCGACGCCGAACGGGCCGATCAGCTGGCGATCGCTCACGCCGGGCAGATCGTCCGCCAGATCCAGGATTATATCGCTCGCGATCTCGACCGGCCGGTGGCAATCAGCATATCCTGAAGCAAGCGATAGAGCCGCCGGCGATCGCCTAATCAAGTATCATTAGTAAACGTTACTTGATTTTTCGTGTGTTGCAAGTTTGACTGTGGTCAAACCTCCAACCCCGAGGATAGGGTGATGGATTTGTTCAGGAAGAGGGACGATGACCCTGCTTTGCAGCAGCAAATGCCATTGCCATCACGATATAGAAATATATTAGGGATGCTTTCTATAGCGGTTGTTGTTTTATCTGTATTCTTGATATCGCTTGGCGCTTTAATTGAGGTTTTTGAGCCGGAATTTCCTCCGAACGTCATCCTCGACCAAATTCCCTTGAGCTACATCTCCTGGTTCATGATTACCTTCGGGATAACCATCGTTGTCATCAACGTGATTTTGGCAGCAAGACGGGAGTTTGCTCGAGAGAGAGCGGAAAGGATGCTTCCATCGGATACGGTGGAGATCAAAAGGCAGGCTTTGCGTGACCTGCGGACGCATCGAAACTGGTATGCGCGATCCTCCAGGGTCAACCAGTATCTCTGGAATTTTCTCACAATGGGGATCATCGTTCTGAGCGGCCTCTCTTCGTTGTTTTCGGCCTATGGCACGGCCGTTCCCCAATGGCTTCCTATGATGAGCTCGGCGCTCGCGGCGCTTTTCGGCACGATCATCGTTCAATTCCGCATCCGAGATGCCTGGCAATTGAGAGAGCAGGGAAGGATCGAAGCCGAGATGCTCGTCGCCGAGGCTCATCTCATTGACATAACGGATGAGCTTGAGACGCTCAAACAGGCCGTCGCTCTTAGAAAGCGCGCTCATGCGCTTGAAATGAAGCAGCTCAACCAGTTCTTCGTGGAGACTACCGCAGCCAATCCCTGAGCCCGTTGTCGGCATCCGGCGGCGGGACCGGCCGAGCCATTCTCCTGAGCGGGTATATGTCCGCTCAGGCAAGCTGGTCACCACCTTCTAATCCTGGACGCCTGGGGCACTCCCTGCCTTGAGCTTGACTTCGATGACCGGGACCACGATCTGAGGCCGGCGCACCGGCAGGACGAATGTCAGTTGATCCTCGCCGACGGGAAACTGGGTGTTTGCCCATAACGTATTGGCGGACGGGCGCAGCCAGGCGACCTCGCTGCCATCATGCAGGAATTGCGCATATTCGATCTTGCCCGCCAGCGCATCGAAATGCAGATGGCGATAGGGCCAGTTGAAGAGGTGGATATAGAGACGATCGCCATTCTGGGTCAGGCGGCAATCGGCCGGCGCGGTGAAGTCGGACTGGCTGCAGCCGACAATGCTGCGCTCGTGCAGCGCCATCCATTCCTCATAAGCGGCAAGGGCAGCTATCGCGCGGTGGTCGAGCGTGCCGCGCGCCGTCGGCCCGACATTCATCAGCAGATTGCCGCCCATGGCCACGGTGCCGACCAGCATCTGCACCAGTTGCTCCGTGCTTTTCCAGGTGTCCTCGTCGCGGTGATAACCCCAGGAGCCGCTGAGCGTGTGGCACGCTTCCCAGACGACGCGCTTGCCGTCGCGTAGCGGCCGGGCCCGCGGCATATATTGCTCCGGCGTGACGATATCGGGCTGCAGGCCGGCGAGATCGAGCCGGTTGTTGATGATGATATCAGGGGCGAGTTCGCGCACCAGGCGCACGAGTTTCTCGCTTTCCCAATCCTGATGGCCCTTTCCAACCAGTTCGCCGAGCTTCCACTGCGGATAGCTGAAATCGAACCACATGATGTCGATCTGGCCGAACTCGGTCAGCAACTCGCGCACCTGCTCGCGCATGAAGGCGGCATAGCGGCTGATATCCCGGCCTTCGTTGATTTTCAGCGCATCCGGATGATTGCGCTGCGGGTGGCGCGGATCGACCGTAAAGTCGGGATGATGCCAGTCGATCAGCGAATAGTAGAAGCCGATCCTCAGGCCCTCGGCGCGGAAGGCGTCGACGAAGGGGCGCAACAGATCTTTCCCATAAGGCGTGTTGGTCACCTTGAAGTCGGTGGCCTGGGTATCCCAGAGGCAGAAGCCTTCATGGTGCTTGGTGGTCAGCACCACATATTTCATGCCGGCGGCTTTTGCGCGCCTCGCCCATTCGCGTGGGTCGTAGAGATCGGGATCGAAGTGATCGAAATATTTCTGGTAGTCGGCGTCGTTCAGTTCTTCGCGGCTCTTGACCCATTCATGGCGTGCCGGCAGCGCGTACAGCCCCCAATGCACGAACATGCCGAACCGGTCGTGAACGAACCAGGCCTTCTTCTCCTCAGGCAGGGCCAGTGACTGCAGATTGTCGATATCCATCGGATATTCCTCCCGTTCCAAACTTTAAGATTGGAGCATGATGTCGTCCGAAGACCGCTCACACGTTTCGGCATCATGCTCCGGGGCGTTCAGGTCGTTTCACGGATGATGAGCTCCGGCACGATGACGATGCCGTGCTGGCGGTTTCTGGTGGCGATGCGGCTGAGCAGCAGACGCACAGCTTCCTCCCCCATTTCCCGCTTCTGCACCCGCAAGGTGGTGAGCGCCGGAGACAGCAGTTCGGCCGTCGGAATGTCGTCGAAACCGATCAGGGCAATCTGCCCGGGGATCGAAATGCCGGCGGCCCGGCAGGCCTTCATGGCGCCGATCGCATTAAGATCGTTGTAGCAGACAAGCGCATCGATGCCGGGCGCTTCCGCCAGCAATTGCGCGGCCGCCGTCTGGCCGCCGGCGGCGGTGGGATCGCAATAGACGATGCCTTGCGCCTTCAGCCCGTGGGCCGCCAGCGTCTTGCGAATTCCGACAAGACGGCTCTTGCCGCCAAACGAACTGCGCGGCCCGGCGATGATCGCGATCTTGCGGCGTCCGCGCTCGACCAGATGGTCGATGGCGCGCGATGCTCCTGTCTCGTAGTCGGTGACGATCGTCCCGGCGACCTCGTTGGGCGCCTCGCGGTTGATGAGCACCACGGCCCGGTGGGGCGCAAGCGCCTTATGCAAGGCGGCATCGGGCAGTCGCGGGCTGCAGACGATGATCCCGTCGACCCGATGCCTGAGCAGCGTTTCGATGAGCTCTTCCTCCCGCTTGCTGTTCTCGACGACATTGGACAGAAGCAGGTTGTAGCCGGCAGCGCTCGCGGCATCCTCGGCTCCCCGGATGACTTCGGGAAAAAACGGATTGGTGATGTCGGGAACGAGAAGGCCGATGGCCTTCGATCGATCGGACCGCAATCCGCGCGCAAAGGGATTGGGCCGGTAGTTGAGTTCGCTCGCCGCCAGAATAATCCGTTGACTGGTCTCCGCACTGGCTCCGCCCTGGTCATTGAGCACGCGCGACACCGTCATCGGCGACACTCCTGCGGCGCGGGCAACATCGGCGATGGTTATTTTGGATTCTGGCTCTTTAGGGCGGCTCAACGGGACTGTCTCTCGGAGGGGTTAGAAACTTACGATAACGATAACTAGCATAATTTCCCGGAAAGCCAAGGCAACTCCGGCTCAATGCAAGGCAGGGAGAATCTCTTTGACAAGATTGTACGGTAACGATAACGTTCGAGAAAGAGGAGAATACGTTAACGATAACCTAGAGCGGAATATTGGGAGGAAAGAATGCAACACGTCAGAATCTTAAGACAGCAGGTTGTCTCGACCGTTGCCGCGGCGATCCTCATTGGCGCCGGCTGGGCCGGCGCCGCATTCGGCTTTGAAGAATCGCCGGAACTGAAGGCGCTGGTCGATGCCGGCAAGCTGCCGCCTGTGGAAAAACGGCTGCCCAAGGAGCCGCTGGTGCTCACGCCGCTTGAATCGGTCGGTACCTATGGCGGCACCTGGCGCACGGCCACCTTTGGCGGTGGCGACAGCGAGATCGAGCGTTCGATCGGCTATACGAGACTGGTCCGCTGGAACCCGGAATGGACCGAGGTGATCCCCGATATCGCCAAAAGCGTCGAGGTCAATGCCAATGCCACCGAATATACCTTCACCTTGCGCGAAGGCACGCGCTGGTCGGACGGCGAGCCCTTCACCGCCGACGATCTGGTGTGGTGGAACGAGAACGTGCTGCGCAACACCAAGATCACGCCTGCAGCGCCCGACTGGCTGACCGCAGGCGGGGAGACCGTCAAGGTCGAAAAGCTCGCCGACGACAAGGTCGTCTTCAAGTTTGCCGCACCGAACGGCCTGTTCCTGATGAACATGGCCACTGTGCGCGGCTCCGATATTCTGGCAGCCGCACCGGCGCACTACCTCAAGCAATTCCACAAGGATTTCAATCCCGACGGTATCGACGCCCTGGTGAAAGCAGCCGGCGCAACCGACTGGGTCCAGCTCTTCAACAACAAGATCGGCTTTCCCGGCCGCTGGCGCGATCTCGGCCGCCCGACACTCGATGCCTGGGTGCTGACCGCGCCCTATAACGGGACCACGCAGGTCGTTGCCGAACGCAATCCATATTATGCCAAGGTGGATACGGCAGGAAACCAGCTGCCTTACTTCGATCGGATCACCATCGATGTGATGCAGGATACCCAGGCAATCATCCTGAAGGCGATCAGCGGCGAAATCGACATGCAGAATCGCTTCATCGAGACGACCGACGCCCGAACCGTGATCGTGCAGAACCAGGAGAAGGGCGGCTACGGCCTGTTTATCGCCCGGCCGGCGTGGTCGAACGCCCTGCTGATCACCCTCAACCAGACGCACAAGAATCCGGCCTTGCGCGCCGTCTTCTCCAACAAGGATTTCCGCATCGGCCTCAGCTATGCCATCAACCGCGAAGAGCTCAACCAGCTGATCTATGCCGGACAGGCTAAACCCTATCAGGCAGCGCCGCGTGAAGGCACCGCGCTCTACGACGAAAAGATGGCGACGCAGTATCTGGAATATAATGTCGATCTCGCCAATCAATATCTCGACAAGGCGGGCCTGACCAAACATGACGCCGAAGGCTATCGCCTCGGCCAGGACGGCAAGCGGATTACCTTTGCGATCGACGCTTTGACCGGAAGCCCGATCCAGGTGGACGCGCTCGAGATGATCCAGCGCTACTGGCGGGCCGTCGGCATTGACATGCAGCCGCGCCCGGCCGAACGTTCGCTGATTTTCTCCCGCCTGCAGAACAATGAAAACGACGGCTTGGGATGGGTTGGCGGCGGGGGCTACGATTTCCTCGGCCTGCTCGATCCCAAATGGTATTTCCCGCACGAATATGAATCGAGCTTCGCGACGGCCTGGGGCCTCTACTACCAGAACCCCAAGGATCCGAACGCTGAGGAGCCGAGCCCCGCTGCCAAGAAGCAGATGGATCTCTACCGGCAGGTACAGGAGGCGCCGACGCTCGAAAAGCAGCTGGCGGCGATGAAGGAACTGCTGGCGATCACCCGTGACGAATTCTACGTCATCGGCACCAACCTGGAGCCGGACCGCGTCGGCATCGTCAAGACCAATATGCGCAATGTCCCGAAGGTCATCCCCAGCACGTCATTCTACATGACGCCAGGACCGGCAAAGCCGGAGACCTTCTACTACCAGCAGTAACGGCACGCGACCGACAGCGATGGCGTCTCCGGGCGCCATCCCAGCAATACCAGCCCAGTCCCAATCATCCGGCGGCGATCGCCGATTGAAGGAGCTTGACCATGGCCGGCTTCATCATCAGACGTCTGCTTTATATGATCCCGATGATGTTCGCGATCTCAGTCGTGACCTTCATCATCATCCAGTTGCCGCCCGGCGACTTCCTGACCGCGATGACCGCGCGTCTGGCCTCCCAAAACGAAACGATCGATCCCGGCGTCATCGCCGGCCTGCGCGAACGCTATGGCCTCGATCAGCCCTGGGCGGTCCAATACTGGAAATGGATCAGCGGCATCCTGCTGCGCGGCGATTTCGGCCAGTCCCTCGATTGGAACAAGCCGGTTAGCGAGCTGATCTGGGCCCGCATGGGCCTGACGTTGGTGGTATCGGTCACCACGCTGCTGTTTGTCTGGGCGGTCGCCTTTCCAATCGGCATCTATTCGGCCGTGCGGCAATATTCGGCGGGCGATTACGTCGCCACCTTCTTCGGCTTTCTCGGCCTTGCCATCCCGAACTTCCTGCTGGCGCTGGTGCTGATGTATGTTTCGGCGCAATATTTCGGCCAAAGTACCGGCGGGCTGTTTTCGCCCGCCTATATCAACGCCGTCTGGAGCTGGGCCAAGCTCGGCGATCTCATTTCGCATATGTGGATCCCGGTCGTCGTTCTCGGCACTGGCGCCACCGCAGCGCTGATCCGCATCATGCGCGCCAACCTGCTCGACGAGCTCAACAAGCCTTATGTCGACATGGCCCGGGCCCGCGGCCTGAGTGAAATCCGGCTGCTGTTGAAATATCCGGTGCGGGTGGCGCTCAACCCGTTCGTCTCGACCGTCGGCTGGGTGCTGCCGCACCTCGTCTCCGGCTCGGTGGTGGTCTCCATCGTTCTCAGCCTGCCGATCACCGGGCCGCTGCTGCTCAACGCCCTGTTTGCCCAGGACATGTATCTGGCCGGCACCTTCATCCTGCTGATGAGCATGCTGACGCTGATCGGCACGCTGATCTCGGACCTGCTGCTTGCCTGGCTCGATCCACGCATTCGCAACGGCTGAAGGACGAGAGATATGACCGATCAAGCCATCGCGCTATCACCTGAACTGATCCAGAATTCCGACGCGGTCGCCGGGCAGTGGAAGCTCATTTGGCGGCGCTTCTGTCGCCATCGGCTGGCGCTGGCCGCTGGCGTCGTCATCTTCTTGATCTACATGGTCGCCCTGTTTGCCGAGGTTCTCGCTCCGGTTTCATCGCAGACCTATGATTCCCGCTACACCTATGCGCCGCCGCAGCAGATCAGATTCGCCGGCCACGACGCGGCGGGGCAGTTTCATCCCCTCTATGTCAACGGTTATTCGATGAAGGTCGATCCGATCGCGCTCAGCCGCAATTACGTGGCCGATCCGGCCGTCGTCATTCCCATCGGCTTCTTCGTGAAAGGCGAACCCTATCGGCTCTGGGGCCTGTTTAATCTGGACCGGCACTTGATCGGCCCGACCGAGATGGGCAAACCCTTCTACCTGTTCGGCGCCGACCGGCTGGGTCGCGATGTCTTCAGCCGGACGGTCCACGGCACCCGCGTTTCGATGTCCGTCGGACTGATCGGGGTCGCAATCAGTCTCATCCTCGGCATCATCCTGGGCGGCATCTCGGGGCTCTACGGCGGCTGGGTCGACGATGTGATCCAGCGCTCCATCGAACTCATCAATTCCATCCCGACCATCCCGCTGTGGATGGGCCTTGCGGCTGCCGTTCCGATCAGTGCCGATCCGATCCTGGTCTATCTCTGGATCACGGTCATCCTGTCGCTGATCGGCTGGACCGATCTGGCACGGGTGGTGCGCGGGCGCTTCCTGTCGCTGAAGACGGAGGATTTCGTGATTGCCGCACGTCTCGATGGCTGTTCGCAGATGCGCATCATCTGGCGGCATATGGTGCCGTCCTTCATGAGCCACATCATCGCCTCGGTGACGCTCGCCATCCCGACGATGATCCTCGCGGAAACTGCGCTCTCCTTCCTCGGCATCGGATTGCGCCCGCCTGTCGTGAGCTGGGGCGTGCTCCTTCAGGAGGCGCAGAACATTCTCGCGGTCACGAGCGCGCCCTGGCTGTTTCTTCCCGGTCTTGCGGTGATCGTCACCGTGCTCGCCCTCAATTTCCTCGGTGATGGATTACGCGATGCTGCAGATCCCTATGAATACTGATCCCAATTTCGCCGCCACTGGCGACCGGCACGGTGCTCGCGACCCGCTGATCGAGGTCGACGATCTCAGGACCCATTTCTTCAGCGGTGCGGGCACGATCAGGGCGGTCGACGGCGTCTCCTTTTCCATTCCGCGCGGCAAGACGGTCTGCGTCGTCGGCGAATCCGGTTCGGGCAAGAGCATTACCGGCCGCTCGATTCTCAACCAGGTTCCGCGCGGAGGGCGGATCGTCTCGGGAGCAATCCGCTACCGGCCGGATCCCGCAGCACCCTCCGTCGACCTGGCGGCGTTCGATCCGCGCGGCCGCGATATGCGGGCGATCCGCGGTGCCCAGATCGGCCTGATCAGCCAGGAGCCGATGGCGGCCCTTTCCCCCGTTCATACGATCGGCAACCAGATGGTGGAAGTGATCCGCCTGCATCTGAAGATGGGAAAGAAGGAGGCGCGCGAGCATGCCATCGAGACATTGGCTCTGGTCGGCATTCCCAGGCCGGCCGAGCGTATGGAAAGCTATGCCTTCCAGTTTTCCGGCGGCATGCGCCAGCGCGTCTGCATCGCGCTCGCGCTCGCCTGCCGCCCCAAGCTCTTGATCGCCGACGAGCCGACGACGGCGCTCGATGTGACCACCCAGGCCAATATCCTCGATCTGCTTGCCTCGCTGCAGGCCGAATTCGGGCTCTCGGTGCTGTTCGTGACCCATGATCTCGGCGTGGTGGCCGAAATCGCCGATGAAGTCGTCGTCATGTATGTCGGCCGGGTCGTGGAGGCAGGCGATGTCGACACGATCTTCCACGCTCCGGCCCACCCCTACACCAAGGCGCTGCTGCAATCGGTGCCGCGCATGCATGGACAACCCAGCGAACGGCTGGCGATCATCGACGGCATGGTGCCCTCGCGTTTCAACCGACCCCAGGGCTGCAGCTTTCATCCTCGATGCAAAGAGGCGAGGGCCGGCCTTTGCGACCAAAGGGATCCGCAGCCCGTCGCCATCGGCGACCGGCATGTCGCCAGCTGTCTGCTTTACGAAGGAGGACGATGATGGCCGATCCCATGATCCAACGAAGCCCTCTGCTCGAACTGAATGATCTCAGGATGCATTTCCCCATTCGCAAGGGCGCATTCCGGCGTGTGGTCGGCCACGTCAAGGCGGTCGACGGCGTTTCGCTTCGCGTCGAGGATGGCGAAACACTGGGGATTGTCGGCGAGTCCGGCTGCGGCAAGTCGACGCTTGCCCGCACGGTCCTGCGCATCTATCAGCCGACGAGCGGCGAAATCCGCTATCGTAGCCGCAGCGGTGGCACGGTCGATCTCGCCACGCTGTCCGGTTCCGCCCTCGACGAAATCCATCGCGACCTGCGCATCGTGTTTCAGGATCCGCAATCCTCGCTCAATCCGCGCCTGCCCGTCATCGACATCATCGGCGAGGTGCTTGCTGTCAACGGCATCGCCAAGGGTCGTGAACTCGAACATCGGGTCGCCGAGTTGATGCAGAGCGTCGGCCTGCGGCCGGAATATATGCACCGCTATCCCCATGCTTTCTCCGGCGGTGAACGCCAGCGCATCGGCATCGCCCGGGCGCTGGCGTCCAATCCGCGCCTGGTGATTGCCGATGAGGCCGTCTCGGCGCTCGATGTCAGCGTCCAGGCGCAAACCATCAACCTGCTGCAGGATCTGCAGGAGCAGTTCGGACTGACCTATCTCTTCGTCGCCCACGACCTCTCGGTCGTCCGGCACATCTCGGACAATATTGCCGTCATGTATGTCGGCCGGGTCGTCGAAAAGGCGCCGACGGAAGAGATCTTCTCGCGCCCGCTCCACCCCTACACCGAAGCGCTGCTCTCGGCGGTGCCGATCGCCGATCCGAGGATGCGCCGCCACGGTCAACGCATCCGGCTGGCGGGCGAGGTTGCCGACCCCGCTCATCCGCCGCCCGGCTGCGCATTTCATCCGCGCTGCCGCTACGCCACCGGCCTTTGCAAGCAGGAGGTGCCGGGCTTGCGCACCGTCACCGCCGATGGGCACGCCGTGGCCTGTCACCACGCCGAATCCCTGTCGCTTAATCCTTTCGCCGACCGTACCGCTCCGGAGTTCAATTGATGCCTGAATTCATTCCACGCTCCGAGCAGCGTCCCATCGTGGATAGCTCCTCCGCGACGCTCGATCTCATCTACTTCGATCTCGTCACGCTCGCCTCCAACGAGCAGGACATCCGGCGGCTGCCCGCGCACGAAAGCCTCTACGTCGTGCTGTCGGGTCAGGTGGATATCGAGGTGGATGGCATCATGTTCGAAGCTGTGGGCCGGCGAGCCGATATCTGGGGAGGCGATGCGGACTCGGTTTACGCGCCCGTCGGCGCCAATATCCGGATATCGGCTCGTGGCGCCGCGGCGGAGGTCGCCATTGCCGGCGGTCTCTGCGACACCCGCTACGCCCCGTTTCGGGTGACGCCGGATGAGGTCGATGCGGTCAATGTCGGTTCGTCTGACACGCACAGCCAGCGGCGGATCGTCCATCTGCTCGGCCAACGGCAGAACGGACGTTGCGGCAACCTGCTGGTGAGCGAACTCTATGCCGGCGAAGGCTGCTGGTCCGGCTATCCTCCTCACAAGCACGATACCGAAGACGGCGATGTCGAGACCCGGCACGAAGAACTCTATCACTACCGCTTCCAGCCGGAGACCGGCTTCGGCAGCCAGATCACCTATGACGAGGACGGTCCGGTCAAGATCCTGATGACCCGCAATGGCGACACTGTCCTGGTCGACCGGGGTTACCACCCGACGGTCACCTCTCCGGGGCATCGCGGCTATATCTTCACCATCCTGGTCGGCAAGCATCGCCGAGGTCTGATCCAGCGCTTCGACCCCGCCCATCAGCATCTGACCAAAACCATCCCCGGCATCGATGCGATGCGCGACAAGTTCAAATAATCCGGCTCCTGGCCCCGTGTGCCGGCTTTGCGGCGCGTCGCCAAACTTCCGCCCAAGGAGAGACGACCCATGCGTGAACGTACGCGAATAAATATTGATGCCGGTGAAGCGGTGCGCCCGTTCAACCGGTTCTGGCGCGGCACCGGCTTTTCGCCGGCCGAGCTGCTGCTCGAGCCCGAGATGCGCCAGATGCTCGCCTATATCGGCGGCCTGCCGAATGAGGGCATCAAGTTCCTGCGTGTGCATTATCTCTACAATCTGCTGAGCGCAAAGGGCGGGGCCGGCTACGACTGGTCCCTGCTCGACCGCGCGCTCGACGTGATGATCGAACACCGCCTGAAGCCGTTCTTCGAGCTGATGGGCAACCCGTCGGGTGTGTTCACCGACTATGAGGATATGGATCAGGTCAAGCGCTGGCGCGATCTCGTGACGGTGACGGCAGATCGCTATGGCGCACGTTACGGCATGGACGAATTGCGCACATGGTATTTCGAAACGACGAACGAGGCCGACTCCGGCTGGTGGACCTATGGGATCAAGGGTTACACCAATTACTACGACGCCTGCGTCGCCGGCCTCGATGCCGTCGATCCCAGCCTGCCGATGGGCGGGCCTGGCACCGCCCGCACGCTCTCGCCGATCTTTCGCGCCCTGATGGCGCATTGCGACAGCGGCACGAGCTGCCTGACCGGCAACGGCCCGCCGCGCCTCGACTACATCTCGATCCACGAAAAGGGCGTCAATGGCAGCAAGGAAGATCTGACCCCGAAAACCAACGGCATCGTCGACCGCACGCTTCTCGTCGTCGATTATCTCAAGGAGAATCACCCGCGTCTCGCGGGCCTGCCCGTGATCAACGACGAATGCGATCCGCAGCTCGGCTGGAGCGATCATCATAGCTGGCACGGCAAAGCCTATTACGCCGGGATCATCGCCCGCATCATCGAACAGCACGACCGCCGCATCATCGCCCCGAAAGCGGCGAATTTCACCTTCCTCAGCAATGACCATGCCTTTATCGGCGGCTGGAGCCAGCGCACCATCTTTGCCTATTTCGGCCCGCGCAATTTCACCAAGGCGCAATGGGAGCACAAGACCGATCTCAGCACTGTGGTGACGGATGTCGATCGGGCGCCGCCCTTCGACATCATCAAGAAGCCCGGCCTGACATCGATGGAACTGCTCGCAACGCTTGGCGATACCGTCTGCAAGGTGACGGCCGAACCGCCGCTTGCTCCCGACCAGGATGGCCTGGCGATCCTGCCGACACGGCTGCCGGGCGGCGGTGTTTCCATCAGCCTCATCCACAGTGTCGATGCCATCAACCGTTCGGGCCGGACCGCCGTCCGCCTCGAGGTGAGCGGCCTGGTTCCTGGCCGCCATGCGCTTTGCCTGCTGCGCATCGACGAGGAATTCACCAATCCGATGGAGGTCTGGGAAGCCCAGCGCGACGAAAGCAACCCGCGCGGCCCCTTCGAGCCGGTCGGCGCGCCGCCGGCACCTAGTGAAGCGCAGTTTGCCGAGCTGCGCCGGGCACAGGAGCCCGCCTTGCTGCATCCAGTCAGCGTCGTCGCCTGCGACGACGGCCGGATCAGTGTCGATCTCGATGTGCCGCTGCCGTCACTGACGCAGGTGCTTGTCGTTCCCGACACCAGCGCGGCCCCGGCTGCACCGACCGGCCTTGTCGTCGAACGCTACCTCGGTCTCGGCGGCCGGGAGGAGCGCATGCTGTTCTGGGCTGCCGGCGATGCCGGCCCTGCCATCTTCTACGATGTCCTGGCCAGCGCCGATGGCGGGACGTTTGAAAAGGTCAGTCCCGCGCCGCTGATCTCGACCGCATTCCTGCATATGTCGCCGCCGGAGGGCGTGCGTTACGCGGTCTGCGCCCGCGATGCATTCGGCCGCCGCAGCGAGCTTTGTATCGCCCGCTCATGAACAGCGCCTTTCTCTCTGGGATCTGATCCATGGATATCGCCTATTTCACCAAGACCCTGGACGGCCTGCCGCTCAAGAGGGCGGCCGAGATCACTGCCGGCCTGGGATTCGATTGTGCCGATCTTCTCATTCGAGATGGCCATGCCGTTTCCCCAGACAGGCCGGACGAGATCGTCAAGGCCGTAAAACTCTTTGCCGCAGCCGGGGTGCGTGCCCCGATGGCCACCATCGATTCCACACGGCCCGACGATGCCGCATCCCGGCTTCTCGGCTGTTGCGGCGAGGCCGGCATCGGCCAGATCAGGCTTGGCTTCTGGCGTTACGACCCGTTGCGGCGCTGGCAGGTTCAGCTCGATGAGGCGCGGCGTGATCTCGACGGCTTCGAGCGCCTGGCCGAACGCTTCGCCGTCACGCTGACCATCCAGCTCCACGGCGGGACCCTGCACAGCTCGGGCGCGCTGGCGGTGCAATTGCTGGCCGGGCGAGATCCCGTCAGGATCGGCGCTTATGTCGATCCGGCCAATCAGATCATTCGCGAGGGAAGCGAAGACTGGCGTCTGACCCTCGACATTCTTGATCCGTGGTTCTGCTGCATGGGCGTCAAGAACAGCGGTTGGTTCCCCGGCACTTACGGAGCCCACGGCCAGCGCGCATGGCATTCGGACTGGTACGGGCTCGACGAAGGCATGGTGCCGTGGAGCGACATCGTTCCGCATATGGTGACGACAGGATTTACCGGTGTGTTGTCGGTGCATTCGCAATACCGGGTTCCCCAGCAACAGGCGCTCGACAAGGTCCGCGCCGATCTCGCCCATCTCAGGCGGCTGGTCGCCGCAGTGAAAGAGTAGAACCATGAACGAACAGGCTCCCGTCATTGCCGTATTGCTGACCGAAAAGACCCGCCGGATGATGCTGGACGATGCGGCGATAACCCAATTGAACGCCCTTGGCGCGGTGCGCTGGCCGGCCGGCGCCACAATCGACGCCGGCGATGTCGACTACCTGCTGCAAGGCGCCACCGCATGCCTCACCGGATGGGGCACACCGCCCTTCGACCCCGCCGTGCGCGCCCGCCATCCGCAGCTCGCCCTTGTCGCTCATTCGGCAGGCAGTGTCCGCACACTGGTCCCGGCGCGTCTGTTCGACGATGGCCTTCGCGTGACCCATGCCGCCTCGAAAATTGCCGCCTCGGTTGCCGAATTTGTCGTCGCCGAAGCGCTGCTCGCCATGCGCGGCATTCATCGGCTGCATCATCACTTGCGCAATGGCGGTGAATGGCTCGACGTCCGCGCCGCCGTGCCGCAGAGATTGCTGGGCGCCAGAACGGTCGGCATCGTCGGCGCCGGCTATGTCGGGCGGGCGGTGATGCGTCTGCTCGTTCCCTTCGGTTGCCGCGTGTTGGTCGTCGATCCGTTCCTGGATGAGAGCGAGGCCGCAGCCCTCGGCGTTGTCAGCGCCGGGCTGAACGATATGCTCGTGCAAAGCGACGTGATTTCCCTGCATGCGCCTGTCCTGCCCGAAACGCGCCGGATGATCGGCGCCCACGAACTGGCGCTGCTGCGCCCCGGCACACTCTTCATCAATACGGCGCGCTCGCAGCTGGTCGACGAGGCAGCGCTGCTCGCCGCGATCCGCTCCGGCCGTATCGAGGCGGCGCTCGACGTCTTTGACGACGAGCCGCTGCCTCCGGATAGCCCGTTCCGCGATCCGGCCCTGGCCAATGTCACCATTTCACCGCATGCTGCCGGCCATACTGAAGAGGCGCATTTCGCGCAGGGACAGACCATGGTGGACGAGATCGGCCGGCTGCTTCGCCGCGAACCGCTCCGGCATGAAGTGACCCGCGCCATGCTCGACCGGATGGCGTGACGGTGGACAGAAGTATTGGAGGTTCCGTGACTGCCCCACGCATCAAGATCATCGAGATCGACGCCTTCGAGCGCGATATCAGCCTGCGTCTGCCGTTCCGCTTTGGCGCGGCCACCCTTGAAAAGGCGCCGCAAGCCTTCCTCAGGGTCCGCGTCGAGGACGAAAAGGGGCGAACCGCCATCGGCGGCGCCGCCGAATTGATGGTGCCGAAATGGTTCGACAAGGATCCGGCGCTGACGCCGGCGCAAAATGTCGATCAGTTGCGCACTTCGATCCGTGCGGCTGCCGCTGCCTCGCTCGAATCGTCTCAGCCGACGACATTGTTTGCCGCCGCCCGTCTGAACGAGGTGGAAACGGTGCGGCGCCTGCCTGGTAATCCGCTCGCCGCTGGTTTCGGCCCGTCGCTGATCGCCCGTGCTGCGCTCGATGCCTATTGCCGCCTTGCCGGCATTTCCTTCTTCGAGGCGGTACGTCAAAACTGGATCGGCATCGGCGGCCCGATGCTGCCCGGTGATATCGACGCCGACGCCGCCTCGGCGATGCTGGCCGATCTTCGCCCTGCCGGCGCGATCTCGGCTCGGCATACGATCGGGCTTCTCGACCCGATCACCGAGGGCGATGTCATCCATCCTGTTCACGACGGCCTGCCGGAAAGCCTCGAGGCGGTGATCAGGCGCTATGGCAATCGCTGGTTCAAGATCAAGCTTTCGGGCGCGATCGAGGCCGATCTCGACCGCCTGCTGCGGATCGCCGCCGTGCTGGAGAGGATGTCCGACTATTGGGTGACGGTCGACGGCAACGAACAGTTCGGCAGCGCCGAACAGTTCGCCGCCTTGCTGGCGCGGATCGAGGCCATGCCGCTGCTCGCCAGGCTGCGCGCGGCCATCGCCTTTGTCGAACAGCCGTTCTCACGCGCGATCACGATGGAAACGCCGCTCGGGGCTCTCGCGGCGCAATTGCCCTTCCTGATCGATGAGAGCGACGACGACGACGAGGCCTTCGCCCGCGCCCGGGGGCTCGGTTACACCGGCGTCTCCTCGAAAACCTGCAAGGGCATTTACCGCTCGCTGATGAAGGCGATCCGCATCAGAACCGGAGCGGTGCCGGGACTGTTCCTCTCGGGCGAGGATCTGACCTGCCAGGCCGGGCTTGCCGTGCAGCAGGATCTGGCGCTGGTGTCCTTGCTTGGCCTCTCCCATGTCGAGCGTAACGGTCATCACTATGTCGCCGGCATGCAGGGCGCGCCGCAGGCAGAGAAGGCGCGCTTTGCCGCGGCTCATCCCGATCTCTACGAGCAGGGTTCCGATGAACCGCTGCTGTCGATCCGCGACGGCCGGATCGCCATCGCTTCGCTCGGGGCCGTCGGCTATGCGAGCGGCGCCTTGCCCGATTTCGAAGCGATGACGCCGCTGTCATGAGGAGTGCTGCCGTGCCAAAGGGTATTGAAGTGTTCGATCTGTCCGGCAAAAGGGCGCTTATCACCGGATCGAGCCAGGGCATCGGCTTCAGCCTGGCTCAGGGCCTTGCTGCGGCAGGCGCCGAAATCGTCCTCAATGGCCGTGATGCTGGAAAGCTCGCCGCTGCAGCCGAGGGCCTGGGCGGTGCCGGCACGCCGCCGCGGACACTTTTGTTCGATGCGACCGACGCCAAGGCCGTGCGTGCCGCCATCGACGCATTCGAGCAAGCCAGCGGGCCGATCGATATTCTGGTCAACAATGCCGGCATGCAGCATCGCGCGCCCCTGGAGGAGTTCGACCCCGAGATGTTCGAGCTGCTGATGCGCACGAACGTCTCCAGCGCCTTCAATGTCGGGCAAGCCGTCGCCCGCCACATGATCAAGCGCGGGCGCGGCAAGATCATCAACATCGCTTCGATCCAGACGGCGCTCGCCCGGCCGGGAATTGCGCCCTATACCGCAAGCAAGGGTGCGCTCGGCAATCTCACCAAAGGCATGGCGACCGACTGGGCGCGTTATGGGCTGGCGGTCAATGCCATAGCCCCCGGCTATTTCGATACCCCGCTCAATGCCGCGCTCGTCGCCGATGCGGAGTTTTCGAGCTGGATCGAACGGCGCACGCCGGCCGGCCGCTGGGGCAGGCTTGAGGAATTGACGGGCGCCTGTATCTTTCTCGCTTCGGACGCTTCAAGCTATGTCAACGGTCACATAGTTTACGTGGATGGAGGCATGTCGGCATGTCTTTGAAAGTGACGAAGACACGGGAAGACCTGCGATCGGCGCGCTGGTTCGCATCGGAAGACCTGCGCGGCTTCGGCCATCGCTCGCGCCTGATGCAGATGGGCTACGACGCCGGCGATTGGGCCGGCAAGCCGCTGATCGGCATCCTGTCGACCTGGTCGGATCTCAATCCCTGCCACGCCCATTTCAAGCATCGCGTCGAAGACGTGAAGCGCGGCGTGCTGCAGGCCGGCGGCTTTCCGGTGGAAATGCCGGCGCTGGCGCTGTCAGAGAATTTCATGAAGCCCACGACCATGCTCTATCGCAACCTTCTGGCGATGGAGACCGAAGAGCAGATCCGGGCCCACCCGGTCGACGGCGTGGTGTTGATGGGCGGATGCGACAAGACCACGCCGGGCCTCATCATGGGGGCGCTCAGCGCCGGGGTGCCGATGATCTACCTGCCGGCGGGGCCGATGCTGCGCGGCAACTATGCCGGCCAGCAGCTTGGATCGGGATCGGATGCCTGGAAATATTGGGACGAACGGCGCGCCGGAACGATATCCGATAAACAATGGGCCGGCATCGAGGCCGGCATTGCCCGTTCCTACGGCCATTGCATGACGATGGGCACGGCCTCGACCATGACCGCGATTGCCGATGCGATGGGTCTGACGCTGACGGGGGTCTCATCCATTCCCGCGCCCGATGCCAATCATATCCGAATGTCGGCCCAGTCAGGACGGCGGATCGTCGACATGGTCTGGGAGGATCTGACGCCGGACCGGATCGTGACGCCGGCGGCGGTGCGCAATGCGGCGACGGTCGCCATGGCGACCGGCTGTTCGACCAATGCGGTCATCCATCTGCTGGCGATGGCGCGCAGGGCAGGGGTCGCGCTGACGCTGGATGATCTGGACGCGCTCGGCCGCACCACGCCTGTCGTGGCCAATATCCGCCCTTCCGGAAAGACCTATCTGATGGAAGACTTCTACTATGCCGGCGGCCTCGTGGCGCTGATGTCGCAGATCAGGGAGCGGCTGGATCTCAGCGCCATGACGGTTTCGGGCGAAACCCTGGGTGCCGCGCTGGCCGACGCGAAGGTCTATAATGACGATGTGATCCGGCCGCTTTCCAACCCGATCTACCCGGAGGGATCGCTGGCCGTGCTCAAGGGCAATCTGGCGCCCGATGGCGCGGTGATCAAGCCGGTGGCCTGCGACCCGCGCTTCCATGTCCATCAAGGTCCCGCCCTGGTTTTCGACAGCTATCCCGACATGAAGGCGGCAGTCGAGGACGAGGCGCTTGATGTGACGCCCGATCACGTGATGGTGCTGCGCAATGCCGGGCCGCTCGGCGGTCCCGGCATGCCGGAATGGGGCATGCTGCCGATGCCCAAGGCACTGCTGAAACAAGGGCATCGCGACATGCTGCGGCTCTCGGATGCGCGCATGAGCGGCACCAGCTACGGCGCCTGCGTGCTGCATGTGGCGCCCGAAGCCCATGTCGGCGGCCCGCTCGCCCTTTTGCAGAATGGGGACATCGTCAGGATCGACATTCCCAACCGCCGGCTGGACATGCTGGTCGACGAAGTCGAACTGGCGCGGCGCCGTGCCGCCTGGGTGAAGCCCGCCGACCGTTTCGGTCGTGGCTACGGCTGGATGTACGCGTCGCATGTCAGCCAGGCCGACAAGGGCTGCGATTTCGACTATCTGCTGCCGGAATTTGGCCCGGCGGCAGGGGAACCGGATATTTTCTAGCCAGACATTTTCCAGGAGGACAGACAGGCATGACGACACTTTCGGACAGCACGCGCGACAAACTCATGAAGGTCAGCGTTGCCACCATCAGCACCGCGCTGTTCAAGCGCGGCCTGCGCAACCAGACCATTCAGGATGTGCAGCCGGTCGCCGGCAAAGGCCGGAACATGGTCGGCCCGGCCTATACGCTGCGTTACATTCCGGCGCGCGAAGACCTGAACAAGCTCGAGGTTTTCCGCAATCCGGAGCATCCGCAGCGCGCCTGCGTCGAAAGCTGCCCGGCCGGGGCCGTGCTGGTGATGGACAGCCGCAAAAATCCGCGCGCCGCATCCGCCGGCTCTATTCTGGTGACGCGGCTGATGGTGCGGGGCGTGGCAGGCGTCGTCACCGATGGCGGGTTTCGCGACAGCCCGGAAATTGCCGGGCTGGGGATTCCCGCCTATCACAACCGCCCGTCGGCGCCGACCAATCTGACGCTGCATCAAGCGCTCGACATCAATGTGCCGATCGGCTGCGGCGATGTGGCGGTGTGGCCCGGCGATATCATGGTGGGCGACGATGAAGCGGTGATCGTCATTCCGGCCGAACTGGCCGACGAGATTGCCGATGAGGCGGTGGAAATGACGGCTTACGAGGATTTCGTCACAGAACGGGTGCTGGCCGGTCAATCGATCATCGGCCTCTATCCGGCAACACAGCCGGGCAATATCGAGGATTTTGCCGCCTGGCGTGCCAAGCATGGTCGTTAGACCTGGCGATTTTCAGGAATGGCGGTGGTTTTCAATTCGTCGGCGACCCGTCCGTCGATCCCGAAAGCCGGGTCAACGATGGCAGGACGCGCAGGCGGCTGACGCCGCCTGCGGGGGGAATACGTCCCGCGGCCTTGTTCCGGGGAGAGGAACTCGACCGAAGAGGTTGTCACTGAGGTCGGTAGGAATCGCCCGTATCGGGTTGCGACCCTCTTGCCATTGCAACGCCGCCCATCTTCTCTGCCGCAGTGTGCGCCAAAGCAGCCATCGCTGGCCTTGCCCTCCCTTGGAAGGTTCGGGCTTGAAGGTGATCGTCGTGTGATCGTTGGATGAATGCGCTTCCGTGTCGGCGGTTTCCGGCTCGTTCAGGTCGTCGACGTGTGTGAAAATGACAGGGATGACGATGAGGCTGAGCAGCATCGACATCAACAGCCCACCGGTCACCGCGATCGCCATAGCCAGGGAGTGCTGGCGTGCAAGAGGGTATTGACTCGATCTAATCCGGAGCATGTCATCAATCACCCCGTTCCACCAATCGAAATGTCTTCCGACAGAGCATCACACTCCTTTCGAACGTTTTCCATACGGTCTGATTCGCTCCTAAATCTTAAGAAACGAGGCGCTGTGTCGCACTGATTTGAAATACAAAACCGAACTACCATAATAACGCGTGCGCTCAAGAAAATATAACAATACTCATAGTTTGATTTAAACTTGAGAATGCATCGCGAAGCCTCGGCAAGTATGACTTTCCGCTCCGCGAAGCGGCAACGCAGAATATTTCGATGTGCCTTGGACACACGACACTCCGGATTGGGCTGAGGTCGAACTCTAATAGCTGTTCGGATGTTAAGCGCGGTTAAGGAAGTGTAAAGTTTGGTAAAGATTCAGACGAGGGCAGTTGCCACCAAGGCGATGCGTGCCTGGACTTTCCACACGGTGCAGGACGCGCAGGCGGCACGATGCCGCCTGCGGGGGCATTACGTCCCGCGGTCTCGTTCCGGGGGAGAGGAACGAGACCGAAGAGGTTGACGATCGCCAGGCGTCGCCCTTATCGGGCGCGGGACCTTCTGGCCAATAACCCGGCGAGAGCAGTCATCTCTGACCTTGCCCCCGCTTCGAAAGCTCAGGCTTGAAGGTGATCGTCGTGTGATCGTTGGATGGATGCGGTTCGGCCTCGGCGGTTTCCGGGCCGGTCCGGTGAACGAGGCGCCTGAGCGCCTCGTTCAAGTCGTCGACGAAGGTGAAGATGATAGGGATGACGACGAGGCTGAGCAGCGTCGACATCATCACCCCGCCGATCACCACGATCGCCATCGGCTGCCGGAAGCTGGAATCGCCGCCTGTCAGGCTGAGGGCCACCGGCAGCATACCGGATGCCATGGCAATGGTGGTCATGATGATCGGTCGCGCGCGTTTGTGGCATGCATCCACAAGAGCATCGAACCGAGGCATGCCCTGGCGGCGCGACATGATCGCGTATTCGATCAGAAGGATCGAATTCTTCGTCACCACGCCCATGAGCATGAGCAGCCCGATGACGGCCGCCATCGAGAAGCTGGTTCCGGTCACCACCAGCGGCACCAGCGCGCCGCCGAGCGAGAGCGGCAGAGCCATCAGAAGCGTGAGGGGCTGCAGGAAGTCGTGGAAGAGCAGAACGAGGATCGCGTAGATGCAGAAAACCCCGATTGCCATCGCCAGACCAAAGCTCTGGAACAGCTCCGAACTGCGCTGGAGTTCTCCCTGTTCGACAAGGGTGACGCCCGACGGCAGATGCTGAAGCGCCGGCAGCGCCTGCGCCTCGCGGTTGACGTCGCCCAGGATGCGGCCGTTGAGCTCGACTGAAAGAGTGACATTGCGCATACGATCGATGCGGTCGATTTCCGACGGGCTGCCGCCGATCCGGATATCGGCAATCGACCCGAGATCGACATTGCCGTTCGTCCCAGACACCCGCATGTTCTTGATGTCGTCGAGTTTGGTGCGCGTCTCGGGGCTGAAGCGGACGACGATGGGAACCTGGCGCTGCGGCAGGTTGAGCTTCGGCAGATCGGCGGAATATTCTCCATCCGTCGCCACGCGCACGGCCTCGGCGATGGCGCTCGACGTCACCCCGAGCGCTGCTGCGCGGGCGAAATCGGGCGTGATCTGGATCTCCGGCGCCTGCCTGGCCGCGGTCGATGTCACCGCGCCGATGCCCTGCAGCGTGCGCAGCTGTTCTTCAAGCGCCGTGCTTGCGCTGTCGAGCGCGTTGGCGTCGTCACTGGCAAGGGTGATCTCGAGCTTCGTGCCGTTGCCGCCGCCGCCAACGGCGATCCGCACACCGGGAAGGACCGAGAGAGCCTGCCGGATGTCGTTTTCGATTTCCGACTGTTTGCGGTCGCGCTCGCCGATGGGTGGGAGCACGGCGACGATCGTCGCGGATCCGACGCTGCTCGAGGTGCTGGAATCTGGGCCGCCGCCCGAGGATGCCGAACCGACCGCGGAAAAGACATGCGTCACGTCCTGGAGCTTGCCGATGATATCGGCGGCCTGGCTGGTCGTGGCGTCTGTCTGCTCGATGGTGGCGCCCGGCTGCATGGTGAGCGTGATCTGGGCCCGCGCGTCGTCGGAAGCGGGCAGGAAGCCGGATTTCAGGAGCGGGATGGTGGCCAGCGAAAGCCCGACGACGACGGCGGTCACGGCCACTGTGGTCTTCCTGTGGTTCATGGCGGCTTTCACGATTGCCATATAGGCGCGCATGATGCGGCCGTCCTTTTCCTCTTTCGGATGGGCCTTCATGAAATAGGCGGCCATCATCGGCGTCAGCAGGCGTGCGACAACGAGCGAAACGAGGACGGCGACCGCGGCGGTGATACCGAACTGGCGGAAGATGAGCCCTGGTATGCCGCTCATGAAGGCCGTCGGCAGGAAGACGGCGACCAGCGTGAAGGTGGTGGCGATGACGGCGAGTCCGATCTCGTCGGCCGCCTCCAGAGCGGCGTCGATCGGCCGCTTGCCCATCTGCAAATGGCGGGCGATGTTCTCGACTTCGACGATGGCGTCGTCGACGAGGATGCCGACGACGAGCGACAGCGCAAGCAGGGTGACGATATTAAGGCTGAATCCGGCCAGGTACATGACGAGGAAGGTCGGTATGACGGACAGTGGCAGCGCCACGGCCGACAGGATCGTCGCACGCCAGTCCCGAAGGAAGAGCCAGACGACGACGATCGCCAGGATCGCGCCTTCGTACAGCATGTGCATCGAACCGTCGTAATTGTCGAGGATCGGCCCGATCGTGCTGTAGGCCTCCTCGATCTGGACGTTGGAATGCTTGGCCGCAAACTCCTTCATTGCCTTGTCGACGTCCGCGGCGACACCACTGTCCGAAAAGCCGTTCGAGCGCTTGATCTCGACCGCCACCACCGGTTTGCCGTCGAGATAGGCCATCGAAGATCGCTCCGCGAAGCTGTCGGTGACGGATGCGACGTCGTCGAGGCGAACCTGCTGCCCGTTGGCCAGGGGAATTCGCAGTTCCTTCAGCGCGTCGACCGAGGCAACGGCGCCGAGCGTGCGCAAGGTCTGACGGGTGCCGCCAATCTCTCCGAGGCCACCTGAGGTATCGGCCTGAACCGATTTCAACTGCGCCGACACAGTGGTCGCCGTGACGCCGAATGCGGCCATCGTCGTCGGATCGAGGTCGACGTGAACCTCGCGATCGACACCACCGATACGATTGACCTGTCCAACGCCCGGCACCGAGAGCAGCGCCTTGGTCAGATCGTTGTCGATGAACCAGGAGAGCTCGGTTTCGTTGAGGACGGAAGACCGGACAGCATAGGTGACCAGCGCCGAATTCTGCACGGTGACTTTGCTGACGCTTGGCGTCTGCATCTGCGCCGGCAGATCGGACTTTGCGCTGTCCACGGCATTGCGGACTTCGTTCAAGGCGGTCTCGCTGTCCTTCTCCAGTTTGAAGGAGACGCTGATCGACACCGAGCCGTCGGTAATCGTTGTCGTGATGTGGTCGAGATAGCTCAGCGAGGCAAGATTGTCTTCGATCGTGCGGGCGACCTCAGTTTCCAGCTGCGAAGGTGCGGCGCCGTCGAGCGTCGCAGTCACTTTGATGGTCGGAAGATCCATATCGGGGAAGTTCTGCACCGCCAGATGCTTGAAGGCCAGCAGGCCGCCGACGGCAAGCATTGCAAAGAGCAGGATCGCCGGTACGGGATTGCGGATTGAAAATGCGGAAAAGTTCATCAGCCTTCTCCCGCGACTTTCACGAGATCGTTGTCCGACAGAAACGCTCCGCCCGACGTCACCACTCTCGCCGATTTATCAATGCCCGAGATGATCTCGACTTCGCCGTCATTGCGGCGCCCGGTCTCGACCCGCACCCGTTTTACCCGCTTGTCCTCGCCAACCGCAAAGACGTAGTTGATCCCGTCACGGAAAACGATCGCGGTCTCGGGAACCGTCAGCGCCGGCGTGGTCCTGAGTTCGACGGTGCCGGTGACATAAAGACCGGTGCGCGGCTGAACGTCCTGGGGAAGGGTGACATAGACGATCGCCCGGCTCGTATTGGTGTCGATCGAAGGTCCGACGAGCCTCACCTTGCCCTGAATGCGGCGTCCGTCCGGCCCGTCGATGTCGACGCGCAATCCTTCCGAAATGCGCGAGAGGTACCGGGCGGAAACCTCGGCCTGCCATTCGACCCGCTGCTGGCGGACCATGCGAAACAATTCGCTGCCGGAGGAAACGACGGCGCCGAGCTCGGCCGAGCGCGAGGTGATCAGACCGTCGTCGACGGCCGTGACGGTTGTCTGGTCGAGCTTGATCTTCTGGCTGTCGAGCGCTGCCTCTTCGGATTGAAGACTTGCCGCCGCGGTCTGTTCGTCGGCAAGATATTCGACGATCTTCTCGTCCGAGAGAGCGCCGGAGGGTTGAAGCTGGCGAGCGCGATCAGCATTGGCCTTTGCCTTTGTCAGGTTTGCCTTCGCGGTCACGACGGCCGCCTCCTGCTTGCGAAGATCGGCCTGCACACTGTCCTGCGACATCAGGACGAGGGTCTGCCCCTTCTTAACCACGGAGCCCACATCGGCCAGGATTTCGGTGATGCGAAGTCCGCTCGTCTCGGAAGCGATGATGGCTTCCTGCCAGGGTTTCAGCCAGCCGCTTGCCGGAACGGTTTCCGGCCAGTCCCGCTCAGCCGGCGCCGCCAGCGAGACGGTCAGGGCGGGGGCGGCGGCTTGATCCGCCACGGCACTGCGCAGCGGCAGCAGAAGCGCTGCCGCAATAAGAGCGGTGGCGAATATTCCAGATGGTTTTCTCAACGATGCACTCCTTGTGGTCAAAGGCATCGCTGCCCTTTCCCGATCCGCGCCAACTTGGCGGATGATTGCCACTCATGCGCGGCAACCGGCCTCGGCGCGCGTCCATGTCATGGCAGGATAAGTAACGGGGCGAACGTTAAGTGCGGTCAAGTTAGTGTTAAGATAGGTAAAACTCGCTCACGCGACGGTGTTTGTGCTGTATGGCTTCATCGAATTAATGACGGACGAAGTGAATGAACAAGGTTCTCCTCATCGACGACGATGCCGAGCTGACGACGCTTCTGCAGGAATATCTCGTTGAAGAGGGATATGACGTCGCAACGGATACGGACGGTCGCGCTGCCATTGCCGCTGCTGCCGGCAATACGGTCGATATCATCGTGCTCGACATCATGATGCCTCGGATGAACGGGATCGAGGTTCTGCAGAGGATCAGGAAGCTCAGCCAGGTTCCGGTGCTGATGCTGACCGCAAGGGGCGATGACGTGGACAGGATATCGGGCCTCAATCTCGGCGCCGACGACTATGTGCCGAAGCCATGCTCGCCGGGCGAACTGGCGGCGCGGCTGCGCGCCATCCTGCGCCGGGCGGGGCAGCCGGCAGCCGGCGCGTCGACCGACACGATCAGGGCGGGGCAGCTCGTGCTCCATCCGGGCAGCAGGATCGCCGAATGGCGCGGAGAAAGCCTGGAGCTGACCGGCACCGAGTTCAGCCTGCTCGAAGTGCTTGCCCGCAGCGCCGGCCAGCTCGTGTCGAAGCAGGACATTTCGAAACGGGCCTTCGGCAAGCCGCTGACCCCGTTCGATCGCCGTATCGACGTCCATATCAGCAGCGTGCGCCAGAAGCTCGGACTGAGGGAGGACGGGCAATCCTGGATCCAGTCCGTTCGCGGCCAGGGCTATCAACTTCTCGTGGACTGACCATGCCTAGGCTTTTCTGGAAATTCTTCGCGACGATTTGGTTGACGCTTGCAACGACGCTCACTGTGATCATCGTGATCGTCAACCTCTTTCAGATCCCGCCGCCTGGCCGCGATCGGGAATACCAGGAGCGAGCGATCATTCTGAAGCTGACCGCGAACGTCCTCGCAAGGGATGGGGAGGACGCCGCAGAGCGCTTCATCCGCTCAAGTGAAGATACGGTGCCGCTGGGCCTGACGCTTTCGAAAACCATGGGGTCGCCTGCGTGCGGAGACGAAGGTAGGGCAGAGACGAAGTCCATTCTGAAGGACGGAATTTGCTACCGGATCTCCGTGGCGCCGGAAGCGAACTTCCTTCTCAACGTGGTGGATAACCTGGCGCTGCTGGTGCCTTGGCTTTCGATTTTCGTTTCGAGTACGGTCGCTGCCGCAGCACTCGCCCGCTATCTCATTCGACCCGTCGTGCATTTGCGCGACGGCCTGAGCGCGCTCGCCCATGGCCGCTTCGACTTCCGTATCGGCGACCAGATGGCCGGCCGAAAGGATGAAGTCACTGCGCTGGCGCATGACTTCGATTCCACCGCCGCGCGGCTTCAGGAGCTTCAGGATGCGCAGCAGCGGCTGTTCCATGATGTCTCCCATGAATTGCGTTCGCCCCTGTCCCGCCTGCAGGCTGCCGTCGGCGTTCTTCGGCAGAGCCCGGCCAAACTCGGCGCCATGCTGGACCGAATGGACCGGGAGGTTGAACGGCTCGACGCGCTGGTCGGCGAAGTTCTGACCCTTGCCAGGCTCACCGCCGGCTCCGGCCTGCCGCTGAAGACCCAGGCCCTGGATGTCATCGAACTGCTGAATGAAATCCTTGGCGACGCCGCATTCGAAGCCCAGGCACGAGATGTGTCGATCACGACAAGCGTCGACGGCAGCTTCCGCGCCGAGGTCGAAGGCGAGCTGCTCTACCGGGCACTCGAAAACGTCGTGCGCAACGCCGTCAAATACACGGCCGAACATTCGCACATATCCGTGTCTTGCGAGGCGGCGGCCGAGCGCCTCAAAATCTGCGTCACCGATCGGGGGCCAGGTGTGAGGCGCGACGAACTCGAACGCATCTTCCAGCCGTTCTCACGCGGGAAAGAGGCGGTTCCAAGAGGCGGATACGGCCTGGGTCTTGCCATCACCCGGCAGGCCATCGAGCGCCATGGCGGGCGTGCGCATGCGTCGTTGCCTGACGCCGGAGGCCTGGCGATCACGCTGGAACTTCCGAGACGGCCGACGCCCTAGGGTTCGGTTGATGATCAAGCATCCCGGGATTTTACCTAACTTTACAGTTTCTTTACCGCCATTAACGCTGGCCTCGCTAAGCCTGGATCTCCGATCCCGGTTCAGAAAGCTTGCCAGTGAGTCCGTCGCTCCGCACCAGACTATCATCCCTCCGCTACGCCGCATCCGCCTTCACGCTGCTGCTCGCAGGCTGCGTCAGCGGTCCGGATCACGTTCCCCCTGAGATGCCGCTTCCCGCCAAATTCGAAGAGGGCACCACCAAAAGCAACGGCAATGTCGTGACGGCTGAGTGGTGGAAGGCCTATCGCGACAAGCGGCTCGACGGCTTGGTGGCCCATGGCCTCAGCGAAAACCTCGATGTGCTGCAGGCGCTCGAGAGCATCAATTCGGCTGCCGCCAATGTCACGGTTGCCGGCGCCGGCGGTCTGCCGAGCCTCAGTGTCGACGCTTCGCACACGGTATCCGGTGAAAAGGGGCGGCTGCGCACGACGGTCGGCACCACGAATACCACAGGCGGTGAGGCCAGCCTTTCCTGGCTGCTCGACATCTTCGGCCAGTACCGTCGCTCCAAGGAGAGTGCCATCGCCTCGCTGGGAGCCGCCTATGCGACGGCCGACAATGCAAAGCTCACCTTCCTGAAAGACCTTGTCGAGAGTTATATCGACGCCCGCTATTACCAGGAGCGCATCGCGCTTGCACAGGCGAGCTTGAAATCCCGCCAGCAAACTTACGAACTCACGCAGTTGCAGCTCAAGGCAGGTGCGGCCTCCCGCCTCGACGTCGTTCAGGCCGAGGGCCTGGTGCAGTCGACAAAGTCCGACATTCCCGGCCTCGAACAGAGCTTCACCGAATCGGCCCATCACATTGCCACGCTGCTCGGGATGCCGGCGGCCTCGCTGATGGACGAGCTGCAGAAAAGCGCCGGTCAGCCGGTTTTCCGCGGCGATATTCGCGCCGGCATTCCGGTCGATCTCATCCGCAACCGTCCTGATATAAGAAAGGCCGAACGCGAGCTGGCGGCGGCCGTCGCCGATATCGGTGCTGCCGAAGCCCAGCTTTATCCGTCGATCTCGCTCTCCGGTTCGATTTCGCCGAGCTGGGTCAAATCATCGGGCGCCAGCGGCTCGAGCCTCACCAGCTGGTCCTTCGGACCGACGCTCAACTTGCCGATCTTCGACGGCGGCAAATTGCGCGCAAATGTCGATATCGAGAAATCCGATGCGAGGGCGCAGTATCTCGCCTGGAAAGCGGCGGTGCTGAACGGGGTCGAAGAGGTGGAAAACGCGCTGTCGGCAGTTCGCCGCGACACGCAGACACTGGCGCCGTTGCGCAGGCAGGTGCAGACGGCGGAGGAATCCCTGGCACTGTCGACCGCAAGCTACAAGGACGGCGCCTCGTCGTTGCTCGATGTCCTCGACGCCCAGCGGTCGGTTTCCGATGCTGAGGCAAGCCTTGCCGCTACCGTGCAGCAGGTTGCCAAAGACTATGTGGATCTCTATGTCGCCGTCGGCGCCGGTTATCTCTCGCCAGAAGTGCCTGTCGCCTCCGAGCAGGCGGCGAAATCGGGCTGATCGGCAGAAGGCGGTCAAACGCGTTCCCTGACTATCGTCCTGATATCTCCAGGATGCGGAGCGCGAGCTTGAGATGCGGCAGATCCAGCATGCGCCCGTCAAGTTGAATGACACCTGCGTCGGGCCTGGCGGCAAAGGCGGCGGCGACTTTCTCCGCCCAGGCGATCTCGGATGCATCCGGCGTAAAGGCGTGGTTGATCGTTTCGACCTGGCTCGGATGGATGGCCATCATGCCGGAAAAGCCGTCGCGCCGGGCGCGGCCGACATAGGCCCTGAGACCGCTATGATCGTGGAAATCGGGATAGACGGTGTCGATGGCCGGAACCGCGGCGGCATGGGCTGCGAAGAGCGTCAGCGAGCGGGCAAGCTCGTAAGGCGGCGTGTAACGGCCATCCGTCCGTCGCGCGGTCGCAGCCCCGATCGCGGCGGGCAGATCCTCGGCACCCCAGGTCAGGCCGCAGAGGCTGGCCGCGACGTCCCGGTAGCTGCCGATCTCGAAGATCGCGGACGGCGTTTCGGTTGCGATCGGCAAGATGGGGATTTCAGGTGCAAGTGAGCCTGCGAGCTTCAGCACCGAAGCCGCCCCCTCGGCCTTCGGCAGCATGATCGCGAAAGGATGGAGGCCACTCAGAGCGGCAAGGTCGTTTTCGAACTCCGGGGAGGCGAGGGGATTGATGCGGATCAGGAGATTGGTTTCGCCGGTCTGGCGCAGGACGAATTCGTGGACGGCTTGGCGGGCGCGTGGCTTGTTGGCGGGTGCAACCGAATCTTCGAGATCGAGAATGACGGCATCGGCGCCCGAGGCGAGTGCTTTCTCGAAACGCTCCGGCCGATCGCCGGGCACGAAGAGCAGCGAGCGAAGTCTCATGACGGCTTTACCTTCAGCATGGCGGTGCGCAGGCACTGGCAGACGATCTCGCCGCGCTGGTTCAGGGTGATGTGCCGGAAGGTGACGATGCCGGCGTCGGGGCGGGAGTTCGAGCGGCGCAGTTCGGTCACCTCCGTTTCCACCCGCAGCGTGTCGCCGATGAAGACCGGCTTCGGCATCGTCACTTTGTCGTAACCGAGATTGGCGACGAGCGTGCCGAGCGTTGTGTCGCCGACCGAGAGGCCGACGGTGAGCGCAAAGGTGAAGGTGCCGTTGACGACGATCCGGCCGAATTCGGTGCCGGCCGCATAATCGGCATCGAGATGCAGCGGCTGCGGATTGTGGGAAAGCGTCGTAAACAGCAGGTTGTCGGTCTCGGTGACCGTGCGGCGGATCTCGTGGGCGATGCGGTCGCCGAGCGTCCATTCGTCGAAATAGCGGCCGGCCATCAATCCTGCTCCTTCGTGACGGTGACGACCAGCTGGTTCTCCGAGACCCTGGCGCCGGTGGAAACCTGCAGTTTTCCGATGATGCCGTCGAAAGGCGCGCGCAGCGAATGCTCCATTTTCATCGCTTCGACCGTCAGCAGACGGTCCCCCTTGGCGACATGATCGCCTTCGGCGACATCCACCGAAATCACGAGGCCGGGCATCGGCGAAAGGATCGCGCCATCGCCCGCACCCTGGCTCGCCTCGATTTCGCTGGCGACGGGCAGGCTGATCGGCCAGGTATTGCCGGCGTCGAAAAGCACGGTCGTTTCACCAATCGTGACGATATTTGCCTCAGGCTTCCGACGTGATTGCCCCCAGAAGAGGTGATCGCCGATACGGATGCGCACTCGATTGTCATCCGCGCCGGCGATGCGGAATCCGGCAAGCGCGGCCCAGGGATCATCATCGGTATTTCTTGAAAGCACGGCGGCTGCGGTGTCGATCGCGATTTCGCTCGGCTCCCTCGCCACAAGGCTATCGCCATGGCGGTCGAGGAAGCCGGTATCGATCCGAGCGGCGCGAAAATCCGGATCGGTGGCGATGCGGGCAAGCAGGCCGGCATTGGATCTGACCGGCCAGACCTCGATGCCGGCGCAGGCGGCTGCAAGTTTCGAAAGGGCTGCCTCGCGGTCCGGTCCATGCGCGATGATCTTGGCGATCATCGGATCGTAGAAGGCGGTAATCTCATCGCCCTGTTCGACGCCGCTGTCGACGCGGACGGACTGCGGCAGGCGCAGATGGTCGAGCCGGCCGGTCGAAGGCAGATAACCGGCGGCCGGATTTTCGGCATAGAGCCGGGCTTCGAAGGCCCAGCCATTCATGGCGATCTCGTCCTGGCTTTTCGGCAAGGGCTCGCCGCTCGCGACCTTCAACTGCCAGAGCACCAGATCCTCGCCAGTAATCGCCTCGGTGACGGGGTGTTCTACCTGCAGCCTCGTATTCATCTCCATGAACCAGATACGGTCAGGATGCAGGCCCTGGGAGGCATCGGCGATGAATTCGATGGTGCCGGCGCCGACATAGTTGACCGCTCTTGCGGCCTTGACCGCCGCCTCGCAGATCACCGCCCGGGTGGCGGCATCGAGGCCGGGGGCAGGGGCCTCCTCAATCACCTTCTGATGACGGCGTTGCAGCGAACAATCGCGTTCGAAGAGATGCACGCAATTGCCGAGCTTGTCGGCGAAAACCTGCACCTCGATATGGCGCGGATTGGCGATATAGCGTTCGATCAGAACGCGGTCGTCGCCGAAAGCGGCGGCCGCCTCACGGCGGCAGGAGGCGAGACGTTCGGCGAAATCCTGCGCGCGGTCGACGCGGCGCATGCCCTTGCCGCCGCCGCCGGCAACCGCCTTGATGAGTACGGGATAACCGATGGCCTCGGCTTCCGCCGCCAGCCTCTCTTCGCCCTGGTCCGATCCGAGATAACCGGGGGTCACGGGCACGCCGGCTGCCTGCATCAATTCCTTGGCGGCATCCTTGAGCCCCATCGCCCGGATGGCAGCGGCCGGCGCGCCGACCCAGACGATGCCGGCCTTCTCCACCGCCTCGGCAAAATCGGCATTTTCCGACAGGAAGCCGTAGCCCGGATGGATCGCAGCGGCGCCGCTCTTGCGGGCAGCCTCCAGGATGCGCTGCGGCGAGAGATAGCTTTCGCGGGCCGGCGAGGGGCCGATGGCGATCGCCTCGTCCGCCTCCCTGACAAAGGGCAGGCCGGCATCGGCTTCGGAATAGACGGCAATGGTGCGGATGCCGAGCATCCTGGCCGTGAGGATGACGCGGCGGGCGATTTCGCCCCGGTTGGCAATGAGCAGGCTTTCCATCATCGACGCCTCACATCCTGAACAGGCCGAAGCGCGGCCCTTTCGGGATCGGCGCATTCAGGCAGGCGGAAAAGGCAAGGCCCAGCACGTCCCGCGTCTGGCGTGGATCGATGATGCCGTCGTCCCAAAGGCGGGCGGTGGCATAATAGGGATTGCCCTCGGCCTCGTAGCCGGCGCGGATCGGCGCCTTGAAGGCTTCCTCCTCTTCCATGGGCCAATTCTCACCGCGCGCCTCCATGGAATCTCGGCGAATGGTGGCAAGCACGGAGGCCGCCTGTTCGCCGCCCATCACGCTGATGCGGCTGTTCGGCCAGGTGAAGAGGAAGCGCGGGCGATAGGCGCGGCCGCACATGCCGTAATTGCCGGCACCGAAACTGCCGCCGATGATGACGGTGACCTTCGGCACGGTGGCGGTTGCAACGGCCGTCACCAGCTTGGCCCCGTCCTTGGCGATGCCGCCAGCCTCATAGCGGCCGCCGACCATGAAGCCAGAAATATTCTGCAGGAAAAGCAAGGGTATGCGCCGCTGGCAGGCGAGCTCGATGAAATGGGCGCCCTTCAGCGCACTTTCGGAAAACAGCACGCCGTTATTGGCGATGACGGCGACCGGCATGCCCCAGATGCGGGCGAAACCGCAGACCAGCGTGGTGCCGTAGAGCGGCTTGAACTCATGCAGTTCCGAGCCATCGACGATCCGTCCGATGACCTCGCGCACGTCGTAGGGTGAACGCACATCATCCGGGATGAGACCGCAGAGATCTTCGGGATCGAGTTTCGGCGGTCGCGGCGGCTGGAGGTCGATATCGACTGATTTCACACTGTTGAGGGTGGCTGCGATATCGCGCACGAGCAGCAGCGCATGTTCATCGTTCTCGGCGACATGATCGACGACGCCGGAGCGGCGGCCATGGGTCTCGGCGCCGCCGAGCTCTTCGGCCGAGATGATCTCGCCGGTCGCGGCCTTCACCAGCGGCGGACCGGCGAGGAAGATCGTGCCCTGATTGCGCACGATGACCGTCTCGTCGGACATGGCGGGCACATAGGCGCCGCCGGCGGTGCAGCTTCCCAACACGCAGGCGATCTGTGGGATTCCCTCGGCCGACATCTGGGCCTGGTTGTAGAAGATCGCGCCGAAATGGTCGCGGTCGGGAAAGACGTCGGCCTGATGCGGGAGATTGGCGCCACCGCTATCGACCAGATAGAGGCATGGCAGCCGGTTCTGCAGAGCAATCTCCTGCGCCCGCAGATGTTTCTTCACCGTCAGGGGGTAATAGGCGCCGCCCTTCACCGTCGCGTCATTGGCGACGATCATCACCTCGCGGCCGCAAACACGGCCGATGCCTGTTATGATGCCGGCGCCGGGCGCCTCATCATCATACATGCCGTTGGCCGCCAGCGTGCCGATCTCCAGGAACGGGCTGCCGGCATCGATGAGCAGCTGGATCCGGTCGCGCGGCAGGAGCTTGCCCTTGCCGGTATGGCGCTCGCGCGCTGCCTGCGATCCACCCTGGCGCGCTTTCGCCGAGCGGTCGTGGAGTTCGTCGCTAAGGCCCTTGTTCTTGGCTGTATTGGCCTTGAAGGTCTCGCTATCGCGGTCGATCGCAGTCGAAATCACCGTCATGATGCGATGAGCTCCCGGCCGATCAGGTAGCGGCGGATCTCGTTGGTACCGGCGCCGATATCGTAGAGCTTGGCGTCGCGCAAAAAGCGTTCGACCGGCCATTCCTTGGTATAGCCGGCGCCGCCGAGTGCCTGGATCGCTTCCAGCGAGACCTTCACGGCATTCTCGCTGGCAAAGAGGATCGCGGCGGCCGCATCCGTGCGCGTCGCGCGGCCGGCATCGCAGGCCCGGGCAACGGTATAGACATAGGCGCGCGCCGAATTCAGCGCGACATACATGTCGGCGATCTTGCCCTGCATCAGCTGGAAGTCACCGATCGGCTTACCGAACTGTTTGCGATCGCTGACATAGGGCAGCACGACGTCGAGGCAGGCCTGCATGATGCCAAGCGGCCCGGCGGCGAGCACGGCGCGCTCGTAGTCGAGGCCGGACATCAGGATCTTCACGCCTTCTCCCTCCCGGCCCATCAGCGCCTCGGCCGGCACCTCGCAATCCTGAAAGACCAGTTCGGCGGTATCGCTGCCGCGCATGCCGAGCTTGGAGAGTTTCTTGGAGACGCTGAAGCCCGGCAGGCCCTTTTCGACGATGAAGGCGGAAATGCCTTTCGGGCCGGCTGCGGGATCGGTCTTGGCATAGACGACCAGCACATCGGCATGCGGCGCGTTGGTGATCCAGAATTTGGCGCCGTTCAGAACATAGCGGTCCCCCTTTTTCTCGGCACGCAAGCGCATGGAGACGACATCGGAACCGGAGCCCACCTCGGACATGGCAAGCGAACCCACATGTTCGCCGGAGATCAGTTTCGGCAGATGACGGCGTTTCTGTTCCGGCGAGGCCCAGCGGCGGATCTGGTTGACGCAGAGATTGGAATGGGCACCGTAACTCAAGCCCACGGAAGCCGAGGCCCGTGAAATCTCCTCCATGGCGACGACATGATCGAGATAACCGAGACCGGCGCCGCCGAATTCTTCCTCGACGGTAATCCCATGCAGGCCGAGGGCGCCCATCTCAGGCCAGAGCTGGCGTGGAAACGTGTTGCTTTCGTCGATTTCCGCAGCCAGCGGAGCAATATGAGCGGCAGCAAACCGCGCCGTCGTTTCACGGATCGCGTCCGCGGTTTCGCCGAGCGAAAAATCAAACATGGCACTCCTCCCGCTGAAATATGTAGCGCGGGTTGCGGCGGGGTCAAAGTGCCCTTGAATGATACGGGTGGAGAGCCTTGAGAATTCTCGTCGAGGGCGCGTGAACGCCATTTTCTTGAAAAGATGGAAAATATGGAATATATGGAAATTAAACCGGAGAGTATAGTCATGCGACAGTTCACGACAGGTGATCTCAATAAACAGATTGGTGATGTCACCGATGTCGCGAGCCGCGAGCCGGTTATTCTTACCCGCCACAACAAGCCCCGTTTCGTGCTGATGAGCTATGAACACTATCAGCGGATGCGCAGCGGCGAGGACCCGCGTCGCGCGCATCACATTTCGGAGATGCCGGATGAGCATGCCGAGTTGTTCGGCGAGGCGATTGAGCGACTGGCGCGCGGGGAAAGTTACGACGATGAACCATGAGTTTCGCCCTGGCGAGGTGATAACCTATCCCTATCTCTGGGCATGGCAGCAGCAGCGTGGTGAGACGGAGGGGCGCAAACAGCGCCCGGTCTGTGTCATCATTGCGATCCGCAGTGCGAGCGATGGAAATACGCATCTCGCCCTTCTGGCAATCACCACGCAACCGCCGCCGTCGGGAAGGGCTGCGCTGGAAATTCCCGATATCGAACGTCGGCGTGCTGGTCTCGGTGATCTCAAACAAAGTTGGATCGTCGTCGACGAATACAATTACGATATCGTCGAGCGTTCCTGGTACATCGAGCCTCATCAGGAGGTTCTTGGTCGCTTCAGCAAGTCCTTCGTGATGAAGATTGCCGTCATGTTCGCGAACGCGCGGGGCCGGTCAGAACGAGTCAATCGATTCGACTGACATCCTCTCGATTTTCCGTTCCGTCCCGCCGAAAGGCCTCAGGGCTCTTGCCTATCCATTTCCTGAAGGCCCGGAAGAAGGCGCTCGGCTCGGAATAGCCGAGCTGGACGGCGATCTCGCCGATGGTCTTCGGCGTGTTCAGCAGCAGGTCGACGGCGAGATCCCGGCGGATGTCGTCCTTGATGGCGGCATAGCTTTGTCCCTCGTCGTGCAGGCGGTGGCGGAGCGTGGAGGGCGGCATGCGCATATCGGCGGCAAGCTCGGCAAAACTCCGCCACATGGCAGGCGTTGCCTGACTCAAGCGGCGGCGGACGGCGGCGGCGATACCGGCATCATAGCGGTAGCGCACCAGAATATTGGCGGGCGCGCCGCGCAGGAACTGCTTGAGCGCCTGTTCGCTGCGTGAAATCGGCAGGTCGAGCAGGGTGTTGTCAAAGCCCAGCCGGCTGATGGCTTGCGAGAAGCGCACCGGCGCACCGAAGAAAAGCCGGTAGTCAGCGCCCTGTTTGGGCTCGGCGCAGCGGAAGTCGACGCGCCGGATCGGAATGCGCCGGCCGACCAGCCAGCAGATGATGCCGTGCAGGATGATCCAATAGGTGCGATAGGCGAAGGCCGAACGCGGGCCGCCGGCATCCCGAAGCTCGACCTCGGCCAGACCGTCGCGGATGACGAGCTGTCCCCTGGGATCGTCGAGTACGATATCGAGGAAACGCAGCGCCCGACGAAGCGCATGACCTAGCGTCGGCGCATGCAGCACAGAGTGGCAGAGCAGCGTGAAGCTGCCGCTGCGCATCGGTCGGCCGCCCATACCGAAGAATTCGTCGTCGAGCTCGGCGGCGATGGCCAGCCAGAGCGCGCCATAGGTCTCGGCCGACACCGGTTGATCGATCCGCGGCGGCAGTCCCACGCGCGCAAGGATCGGCGCCGTCGGTTTGCCGAGCCGCCGCAGGCTGTCGAGCGCCTCCTCTACGAAGCCCGGCGCGATCATCCGTCGCTCAATCTCGGCCATCCCACCCTCGCTATGGCAAAACTGGCCGAAATAATGGAGCATTTCTGTCATCGCTTGCAATAGGTGGAGCGAATAGAATCGTACCCGTCGGTTGCGCTTGGAGGCGGTCGCCGCCGGCAGGGAGGAACAGATTCATGTTGGTCCATGGAGCAAGCTTCATCGTCACCGGCGGTGGCTCCGGCCTCGGTGCTGCCACGGTGCGCGCGCTTGTCGAGGCAGGCGGGCGCGTGACGATCGCCGATCTCAATGCCGAAGCGGGCGAACATGTCGCCCGGGAATTCGCAAGCGCTGCACAGTTCGTCAAGGCCGACGTGGCCGATGAGGAGCAGGGAGCAGCAGTGGTTGCCGCTGCCGTCGACGCCTTCGGCGGCTTGCGCGGCTTGGTGAATTGCGCAGGCGTCGCACCGGCCGAAAAGGTGATCGGCCGCGACGGGCCGCATCGGCTGGAAAGTTTTGCCCGCACGGTCGGAATCAATCTCATCGGCACGTTCAACATGATCCGGCTTGCCGCCGCAGCGATCCAGCAGACCGATCCGGATGCCGAAGGCGAACGCGGCGTCATCGTCAATACGGCCTCGGTCGCCGCCTTCGACGGTCAGATCGGCCAGGCAGCCTATGCCGCCTCCAAGGGTGGGGTGGCGGCGATGACCTTGCCGATCGCCCGCGAGCTTGCGCGTCACGGCATTCGCGTCGTCGCGATCGCGCCCGGCATTTTCGAGACGCCGATGATGGCTGATATGCCGGCTGAGGTTCAGGCCGCACTCGGCAAGAGCGTGCCCTTTCCACCGCGGCTCGGCCGGCCGGCGGAATTTGCCGGGCTGGTGCGCCATATCTTGGAAAACAACATGCTGAACGGCGAGGTCATCCGCCTCGACGGCGCATTGCGGATGGGCGCGCGGTGAACGCGTCGCCCCAAGGAGGAAAGATGGTTTTGCAGGATCCCATCGTCATCGTCGGTGCAGCGCGCACCCCGATCGGCAGCTTTCAGGGAGAGCTGAAAGAGGCGACAGCGCCGGAGCTTGGAGCGACGGCGATCCGCGCAGCGCTTGAGCGCAGCCGCATCGCGGCCGAGGCGATCGAGGAGGTTATCTTCGGTTGTGTCCTGCCGGCCGGGCAGGGCCAGGCGCCGGCGCGCCAGGCGGCGATCCATGCCGGCCTGCCTTTCGCGACGGCGGCCAGCACCGTTAACAAGATGTGCGGCTCGGGCATGAAGGCCGTGATGATGGCGCATGACCTGATCGCCGCAGGCAGCGCCTCGGTGGCGGTTGCAGGCGGCATGGAAAGCATGACGAATGCGCCCTATCTCCTTGACAAGGCCCGTGGCGGCTACAGGCTCGGCCATGGGCGTGTCGTGGATCATATGTTCCTCGACGGGCTGGAGGATGCTTATGACAAGGGGCGCTTGATGGGCAGCTTCGCGGAGGATTGCGCCGAGGCCTATCAGTTCACGCGCGAGGCGCAGGACAGCTACGCCATCGCCTCGCTGACGCGGGCGCAGAAGGCGATTGCCGAAGGCTGTTTCGACCGCGAGATCGTGCCGGTTACGGTGAAATCCGGCAGGACTGAGCAGGTGGCGAGCCGCGACGAACAGCCCGGCAAGGCGAAGCTCGACAAGATCCCGACGCTGAAACCGGCCTTCCGAGACGGCGGCACGGTGACTGCCGCCAATTCCAGCTCGATTTCCGATGGCGCGGCAGCCCTCGTGCTGATGCGCCGTTCCGAGGCGGAGCATCGCGGCCTCAAGCCGCTTGCCACCATCCTTGGCCATGCCACCCATTCGCAGGCGCCCAATCTTTTCGCTACCGCACCGATCGGGGCGCTGCAGAAACTGTCCGATCGCCCCGGCTTATCGTTGTCGGAGGTCGATCTTTTCGAAATCAACGAGGCCTTTGCCGTCGTCGCCATGGCGGCAATGCGCGATCTCAACCTGCCGCATGAGAAGGTGAATGTGCATGGCGGCGCCTGCGCGCTCGGCCATCCGATCGGCGCTTCGGGGGCCCGGATCCTGGTGACGCTGCTTGCGGCGCTGGAGCGCTACGATCTGAAGCGCGGCATGGCGGCGCTCTGCATCGGCGGCGGCGAGGCGACCGCCGTCGCCATCGAGCGGCAATAGGAGGAGAGAACAGATGATCCTTTCCGACCTCCAGCAGCAGATTTCAGATCTCGCCCGCGACTTTGCCCGCGACCGGCTGGCGCCGGGGGCAGCCAAACGCGACCGGGAGCATCTCTTTCCGCGCGAGGAACTGAAGGAGATGGGTGAACTCGGGCTGCTCGGCATGCTGGTGCCGGAAGCCTATGGCGGCTCGGATACCGGCGTGGTCGCCTATGCCGCAGCACTTGAGGAGATCGCCGCCGGCGACGGAGCCTGTTCGACGATCATGAGCGTGCATAGTTCCGTTGGCTGTGTGCCGATCCTGAAATTCGGCACCGAGGAGCAGCGGCAGCGTTTCCTGCCGAAACTGGCCAACGGCGAATGGATTGGCGGCTTTGCGCTGACCGAGCCGCAGGCGGGTTCGGATGCCTCGAACCTGAAGACCCGGGCGCGGCGTGACAGTGACCACTATGTGCTCGACGGCTCCAAGCAATTCATCACCTCGGGAAAGAACGGCGATGTCATCATCGTCTTTGCCGTCACCGATCCCGACGCCGGCAAGAAAGGCATTACCGCCTTCATCGTGCCGACGGAGACGCCAGGCTACGAGGTGATCCGCGTCGAAGAGAAGCTTGGGCTGCATTCCACCGATACCTGCCAGATCGCCTTCAACAACATGCGCATCCCGGCCGGGCTGAGGCTCGGTGCGGAAGGTGAAGGTTATCGCATCGCGCTCGCCAATCTCGAGGGCGGGCGGATCGGCATTGCGGCGCAGGCCGTCGGCATGGCGCGGGCGGCCTTCGAGGCGGCGCGCGACTACGCCCGCGAGCGCACGGCCTTCGGCAAACCGATCTTTGAGCACCAGGCCGTGGCCTTCCGCCTTGCCGATATGGCGGTGCGGATCGAGGCGGCGCGGCAGCTCGTCTTTCATGCCGCCTCGCTCCGGGAGGCGGGGCTGCCCTGTCTGTCGGAAGCCTCGATGGCGAAGCTCTTTGCCTCCGAGATGGCCGAGCGTGTCTGCTCCGATGCGATCCAGATCCATGGAGGTTATGGCTACATGGCCGACTATCCGGTCGAGCGCATCTACCGCGATGTGCGCATCTGCCAGATCTACGAAGGAACGAGCGACGTGCAGCGCATGGTGATCGCCCGCAATCTATAGAACGACATCCGGCCCGGCTCTCGGAGGAGAGGGGCAAGGCCGGCAAGGGAGGAAAGAAACGACATGGTGGATTCTGCTCGTTTGAGCCTGCACGTCCCCGAACCCGCCGTCCGACCTGGCGGCCAGCCTGATTTTTCCAATGTCAGGATTGCCAAGGCCGGCGCGGTGCCGCGGCCGGAGGTGGATGTCGCGTCGGAAGACATCCGCGATCTTGCCTATTCCATCATCCGTGTTTTGAACCGCGACGGCGAGGCGGTCGGCCCCTGGGCCGGGTCGCTCTCCGATGAGGAGCTGCTGACCGGGCTTCGCAACATGATGAAACTGCGGGCCTTCGACGCCCGCATGCTGATGGCGCAGCGGCAGGGCAAGACCTCCTTCTATATGCAGCATCTCGGCGAAGAAGCCGTCAGCTGCGCCTTCCGCAAGGCGCTCGAGAAGGGAGACATGAATTTCCCGACCTATCGCCAGGCGGGCCTCTTGATCGCCGACGACTATCCGATGGTCGAGATGATGAACCAGATCTACTCGAACGAGAGCGATCCCCTGCGCGGCCGGCAACTGCCGATCATGTATTCCTCCAAGGAGCACGGCTTCTTCACCATCTCGGGCAATCTCGCTACCCAATATGTGCAGGCCGTCGGCTGGGCGATGGCCTCGGCGATCAAGAACGACAGCCGCATTGCCGCGGCCTGGATCGGCGACGGATCGACGGCGGAATCGGATTTCCACTCGGCGCTGGTCTTCGCCTCGACCTACAAGGCGCCGGTCATCCTCAACATCGTCAACAATCAGTGGGCGATATCCACCTTCCAGGGCATCGCCCGCGGCGGCTCCGGCACCTTCGCCGCCCGCGGCCTTGGCTTCGGCATTCCGGCGCTGCGTGTCGATGGAAACGATTATCTCGCCGTCCATGCGGTCGCCCGCTGGGCGGCCGAGCGCGCGCGGCGCAATCTCGGCCCGACGCTGATCGAATATGTGACCTACCGCGTCGGCGCCCACTCGACCTCCGACGATCCGAGCGCCTACCGGCCGAAGACGGAATCGGAGGCCTGGCCGCTCGGAGATCCCGTGCTGCGGCTGAAGAAACATCTGATCGTCAAGAGTGTCTGGTCGGAGGAGCGGCATGTGCAGGCGGAAGCCGAAATCATGGATGAGGTGATCGAGGCGCAGCGCCAGGCAGAGGCGCACGGCACCCTGCATGCCGGCGGCAGGCCCTCGGTGCGCGACATTTTCGAGGGCGTCTATGCCGAGATGCCGCCGCATATCCGCCGTCAGCGGCAGCAGGCGGGGTACTGACATGGCCAGGATGACGATGATCGAGGCGGTGCGCAGCGCCATGGACGTCTCGATGGCGAAGGACGACAATGTCGTCGTTTTCGGCGAGGACGTCGGCTATTTCGGCGGCGTCTTTCGCTCGACGCAGGGCCTGCAGGCAAAATACGGCAGAACACGCTGCTTCGATACGCCGATCAGCGAATCCGGAATCGTCGGCACGGCGATCGGCATGGCCGCCTACGGGCTGAAGCCCTGTGTCGAAATCCAGTTCGCCGATTACATGTATCCGGCCTATGACCAGCTGACGCAGGAGGCGGCGCGCATCCGCTACCGGTCCAACGGCGATTTCACCTGCCCGATCGTCGTGCGCATGCCGACCGGCGGCGGTATCTTCGGCGGCCAGACGCACAGCCAGAGCCCGGAGGCGCTTTTTACCCACGTCTGCGGGCTGAAGGTGATCGTGCCTTCCAATCCCTACGATGCCAAAGGCCTGCTGATCGCAGCGATCGAGGATCCCGATCCCGTCATGTTCCTGGAGCCGAAGCGGCTCTATAACGGCCCCTTCGACGGCCATCACGAGAAGCCGGTGACGCCCTGGTCGAAGCATGACCTCGGCGAGGTGCCCGATGGCCATTACACTATTCCGATCGGCAAGGCCGAGGTGCGGCGCGTCGGATCGGCGGTGACCGTGATTGCCTACGGCACCATGGTGCATGTGGCGCTTGCCGCAGCCGAAGATGCCGGCATCGATGCCGAGGTGATCGATTTGAGGAGCCTGCTGCCGCTCGATCTCGATGCGATCGTCAAATCGGTCGCCAAGACGGGGCGCTGCGTCGTCGTGCATGAGGCAACCCTGACGTCGGGCTTCGGCGCCGAGGTCGCAGCACTGGTGCAGGAACATTGCTTCTATCATCTCGAGGCGCCGGTCGTGCGTGTCGCCGGCTGGGACACGCCCTATCCGCATGCGCAGGAGTGGGACTATTTCCCCGGTCCCGGCCGTGTCGGGCGGGCGCTTGCCGAAGTCATGGAGGCCTGAGCCGTGGGCGAATTCATCATCAAGATGCCCGATGTCGGGGAAGGGGTCGCCGAGGCCGAGATTGTGGAATGGCACGTGAAGACAGGCGATCCCGTCCGCGAGGACATGGTGATTGCCGCCGTCATGACCGACAAGGCCACCGTGGAAATTCCGTCGCCCGTCCATGGCACCGTCATCTGGCTTGCCGGCGAGGTCGGAGACCGCATCGCGGTCAAGGCCCCGCTGGTGCGGATCGAGACGGCGGGAGATGTCGGCGAGACGCAGCCTGTGGTGATTGGGCAGGCGCCGATTGCCGAAGCCCCCAGGGCCGACATTGCAAAACCTACCCCGGCAGCGCCAGCGCCAGCGCCAGTGCCGGCGGCTGCATCGACGGAAAAGCCGCTTGCCGCTCCCTCGGTGCGGCTTTTTGCCAGGGAAAGCGGTGTCGATCTCAGGCAGGTGCAGGGGACAGGACCGGCCGGGCGTATCCTGCGCGAGGATATCGAGCAATTCCTGACCCCAGGAGCCGCTCCCGCAGCAGTGAAGAACGGTTTTGCCAGGAAGACGGCGACCGAGGAGATCAAGCTGACCGGCCTGCGCCGCCGCATCGCCGAGAAGATGGTGCTTTCCGCCTCGCGCATCCCCCACATCACCTATGTGGAGGAAGTGGATATGACCGCGCTCGAGGAGCTTCGCGCCACCATGAACGGCGACCGCAGGCCAGGCCACCCGAAGCTGACTGTTCTGCCCTTCCTGATGCGCGCACTGGTCAAGGCGATTTCCGAGCAGCCTGACGTCAACGCCACCTTCGACGACGATGCCGGCATCATCACCCGCCACGGTGCCGTCCATATCGGCATCGCCACACAGACGCCGGCCGGCCTGACCGTGCCGGTGGTCCGGCATGCGGAAGCCTGCGGCATCTGGGATTGCGCCGCCGAGATGAACCGGCTGGCGGAAGCAGCACGATCCGGGACGGCGACGCGCGATGAGCTTTCCGGCTCCACCATCACCATCAGCTCGCTCGGCGCGCTCGGCGGCATCGTCTCGACACCCATCATCAATCATCCCGAGGTGGCGATCATCGGCGTCAACAAGATCGCCACGCGACCGGTCTGGGACGGCGCGCAATTCGTGCCGCGCAAGATGATGAACCTTTCCTCCAGTTTCGACCATCGCATCATCGACGGCTGGGATGCGGCAAACTTCGTGCAGCGCATCCGCACGCTGATCGAAACGCCGGCGCTCATTTTCATCGAAGGCTGAGATCCATGAAAGAGATCCTCTGCAAGCTCCTCGTCATCGGCGCCGGTCCGGGCGGCTATGTCTGCGCCATCCGCGCCGGACAGCTCGGCATCGATACCGTCATCGTCGAGGCCGGTAAACCGGGTGGCACCTGCCTGACGGTCGGCTGCATTCCCTCCAAAGCGCTGATCCATGCGGCTGAGGAATTCGACGCGACGCAAAAGATGCTGGCTGGCAGGAACCCGATGGGCATCCGCGTCGAAGGCGCCTCGATCGATCTCGGCAGAACGATTGCCTGGAAGGACGGGATCGTCGGCCGGCTCACAGGCGGTGTTTCGGGACTGCTGCAAAAGGCGCGGGTCAAGATCGTCCACGGTCGGGCCCGCTTCCGCGACGGCAAGACGGTGGAGGTGGAGACGGAAACCGGCCAGCAGATCATCCGGGCCGAGACCGTGGTGATCGCCACCGGTTCCGATCCGGTGGAGCTTGCCGATCTGCCTTTCGGCGGCCGCGTCATGTCCTCGACAGAGGCGCTGTCGCTGACCGAGCTGCCGAACAAACTCGTCGTGGTCGGCGGCGGTTATATCGGGCTGGAGCTCGGGACGGCCTTTTCCAAGATGGGATCTGATGTGACGGTCGTCGAGGCGACGCCGCAGGTGCTGCCCCAATATGATGCCGAGCTGGTGCGGCCCGTCATGCGCAAGTTGGCCGAAGGCGGTATCCGGGTGTTGACCGGCGCCAAGGCGATCGGCCTTGCCGACGATGGCGACGCATTGATCGTCGAAACACCGGATGGCCGTCAGCAAAGCCTGCCGGCGGACCGCATCCTCGTCACCGTCGGCCGCCGCCCGAGAACGGCTGGGTCGGGTCTCGAAGAGCTCGATCTCGATCGTGCCGGCCCTTATCTGAGGATCGACGATCGTTGCCGCACGTCGATGCGCGGCATCTATGCGATCGGTGACGTGACCGGCGAGCCGATGCTTGCCCACCGGGCCATGGCGCAAGGCGAGATGGTGGCTGAGATCATTGCGGGCAAGAAGCGGGCCTGGGACAAAAGATGCATTCCCGCCATCTGCTTCACCGACCCGGAGATCGTCAGCGCCGGCCTGTCGCCGGCAGAGGCGAAGGCGCAAGGCTATGAAATCCGCACCGGCCAGTTTCCGTTCAGCGCCAACGGTCGGGCGATGACGATGCTATCCGAAGAGGGCTTCGTGCGCGTGGTGGCCCGCGCCGACACCAATCTCGTGCTCGGCCTGCAGGCGGTGGGCGCCGGGGTCTCCGAGCTCTCGGCGGCTTTTGCGCTGGCCATCGAGATGGGTGCGCGTCTGGAAGACATCGCAGGCACCATCCATGCACATCCGACCCGCAGCGAAGCGGTGATGGAGGCGGCGCTGAAAGCTTTGGGAAGTGCCCTGCATATCTGAGGCCCAAGTCCAGGTCCGGACATTGACAATGCTGGAAGGCGTCGCGATCGGCGGCAAAACCGTCGATCACGGCTCCAATTCCTGGGGTCAAGGGGTCGCTGGTTCGACATCCGTCAGATGCGACGAACCGCGCACGGTCCCAGCGATCATCAACATCAAGGAGAGCGACATCACGATGCTGGCCTCGCGCGGCCGGATCGACGCCGCTCAGCTCGCAGCTGCGACGAGGTTCCCCGCCTTATGGGAAGCGCCATCGACTACGGCCGCGAGCCGTTAGCCGGCGGCAGTCATACGGACCCGATCAGCCACAGGCAATGCACGCGGCCGAGGAGCTTAGGCGCGTATCCGACCTCGGCTTGGCCCTACATCATTTCGCCAACAGTTAAATTAGGCGCGGTGTTGGAAGTGGCCGGATCCTGAAGATCATCCTGTTTGGCTTCTAGGCCAAAGGTGGCTGGGTGGATGAACCCTTCACAACGAAGGGCTATCGGGCGGATTTCGACCTGCTGATCATCGTCAACAACGGGAAGCCCTGCGAGTCCGCCGAGTATTGGTAAAGGCTGCCGACCGTCTGAGGACGGTGGTCGTCGAGATTTTCAGCAGCTTATAGATGTGCGACTTGGGAAGCTGCGGACATCAATTCTTCGGGACTCGGCGCCCGGCATAGATTTTGGCCTTCCTCTTCGGCTTCTGTGAAACTCCAGCGCACAGTGCCTTCCCGATCGAGCAGGAACTCGCCGATAAGCGGCATGTGACCGGCGATCATAATCTGCCGGTCGGCCGCCGTAATTTCATACCAGTCCTTTTTCTCAAGAAAGTCGCCCGCCGCAGCCGGGTTCATCGGCACGGGCAACTCCCCCGGCAGATCGATCCGCATTGTCATGACCGCGTCCATTCCGAGCTTGTGCGGCCATTCGGTTTCATTCTCCGTGAACTCGAGGATGGGTAAACCGAAGGCGCGATGTGAAGCCCCCACCGGGTCGGATGCGCTAAGAAGGTCGGGTAGCGGATGGTAGCGGAAGTAGAGCCGCGCCCGCTCGACTGGCGTCTTGACCACTGCGAGACATTCGATGCCTTTCTCCTTCAGGGCCGGGTTGAGTTGCGCCATCGCCGCGAGATGACGCCGGCAGAACGGACAGTGTAGGCCTCGAAACAAACCGATCAGTAACGGGCTGCGGCCTCGAAAATCATCGAGCGCGATCTTGCCTTCGCGCGAGATCGCGTCGAATACAACATTCGGTGCCCGGTCGCCGGGTTGCAGCGGGCGGTCAACACTACTCGTGGACATGAACAACCTCCTCGCCTCGGATCAGCAAAAAAGGCAACACACCCAGCGCTCCGGGGCTCGAACCCGTGCTGGGCGCAAAATCTCTACGCCGGGGCAAAGTAGCTTTCGGCTCTGCCATATTGCCGACGTCGAGCTTGAGCCGTGCGGCCCATCATAGCACGTAAAAGCGTCTGCGGGCGAGCATTCAGGCTGGTCAGCAATCCGCGGCGCTATGTCCTCTGTGAGGTCTTCGAGGGAAATCTTTTCCGCCGCTCTCGCCGGTCGATCTAAGTTTACAACCTGAGACGGTAAAATATACCATTAAATCCTACGGTAGTTTTCAATTCGTTGGTCTGATAATTTTCGTTGGTCCGCCTTACCCAATCCAACAAGGCGCAACAGTGGAGATCGTGATGACCGATAACTCTAAGACGCCTCCCGCCAAGAAGACAATCCAAGACCCCCCAGAATACGCGGCTGCGCCCGAAGACCCCAGCCAAGCCGCTCCTTCCAACTCGTCTGGCACGGCAAAGCCTCCCCAGCCAGTATCTCAAGATCTTCGGGGCCAGCTTAAATGGAATGAGCAGCGTACCGGCGAGACCGATGATTGGTTGGGCGGGCCGCAAAACGGGGCCGAAGCGCCTGGCTCCAAGGAGAGTGGTCCGACAGGCTCGGGGAAAGTGCAGGGCGAAGGGGCAAGAAACCCCCAAACCGGCGAACGAATTGCAAGGAACCCCCAAACGGGAGAGTAGCAGCCGATACTGCTGCGACTTCGCGGTGTCCCACGACGGGCGCCGGTGCGAGCGCGGTTAAAGGCTTATCGAGGATTCTCACGTCAACTTGGATTGACGGATCGGGGCTGGGTTAGTCCCCGATCCGTAGCACCATCGTTTCCCAGAGAACGTGTTAAGTCGATGCGGCCCGGTCTCTGCGGCATGCCCGCGCCAAAGCTTCTCCGGCCCCACGCCGAAGCATCACGATTTCGATTTCCGCCAGCCGGCGGCCCACGCTTCGAATTCTGAGCAGAACCATCTTTCCCCGAACTGGGGGCTGATCTTCGTCTCTGCGTAGCGTCGCTGCCCCGGCAGGTGGAAGATACGCTCGCCCGTGTTGATGGAGATGTTGCCCTTGATCCTGCACGATTGTCCGGAGCCGCCAGAAGCGCTCCATGAGGCCAGCAAGTCGCTCGCGGTCCAGCCGCCGGCCGCACCAAACGCGAGCGCGCCGATGACCAAACCCGGAAACTTGAGAAGCACCGGTCTCTTTTGTGGATTGCGATAACCCTGACGCATCCCCCATCCCCGTCATTTCGCGCGAGGATTGTAGCGACGGATGGAGCACGGCGATATCCGTCCAAAAGGCGTAGTGCGCGGGGGCCTCGCCAACTAACCGCATCAGTCGTTCCGTTCCTTCGGGCTCTAGGGATGATGACGCATAACGCCTCACGCGCCGGAGGTTTGCTACACTCGGCAGGCTCACAACGCGGCTCCTAACGAGAAGGTTGGCCAGACCTTCCCGCTGGGACCAGGATCTCAGGTGGGGATCACGCCTTGCTCTTGCGGATGACGTCCGCAATCTTCACTTGCTTGGGAATGAGCTTCAGTTTGAAAAACGTGTCGGCGATGTTCTGCTGCTGCGCGACGACGGTGTCATCCAGGCTCTTGACCCCGTAGGACTGACGCTCGAGCGCCTTGACGAGCACAGGTTCGGGGATGCCGACCGACGGTGACAGCTCGGCCGCCGCAGCCGCGGTATCGGACTTGGTCCATTCGTCGATCTCGGAAATGGCCTCGATCAAGACATCGATCGCCTCGGCGTGGCCGTCGACCAGCGCCTTGGTGCCGAGATAGAACTGGTGATTGGGAACGATGCCCTCGCCGTTTCTGAGTTCTCGCGCTTCGACCGCCACTTCCGCCGCTGCCTGGAAGGGATCCCAGATGACCCAAGCATCGACCGCGCCCTTTTCGAAGGCGGCGCGGCCGTCGGCCGGGGCGAGGAAGGATGCTTCCACGTCCTCGTAGGTCAAGCCGGCTTCTTCGAGCGCCTTGACGAGCAGGTAATGCACGTTCGAGCCCTTGTTGAAGGCGACCTTCTTGCCCTTCAGCTCCGCGACCGATTTGATGGGGCTGTCCTTCGGGACAAGTATGGCTTCGCCGCGCGGGGCAGGGGGCTCGTGCGCGATGTAGACGAGCGGAGCGTTGGCGGCCTGGGCGAAGATCGGCGGCGTTTCGCCGGTCGATCCGAAATCGACGGCACCGGCGTTCAGCGCCTCGAGCAGTTGAGGGCCGCCTGGAAACTCGGTCCATTCAACCGTGTAGCCGACCGATTCAAGCTTCTTCTCCAGCGTCCCTTTGCCTTTGAGAAGCACCAGAGTTCCATATTTCTGGTAGCCGATACGCACGACCTTGTCAGCTGCGCCAGCCAGTCGAACATGCGTCAAAGGTGTCGCGATGGCGCCTGCCACCACCGCCGTGAAAGCGCGTCTTGTAATCTTCATCATAGCCTCCGGAATAGGATGAGGCTAAATTAAAGTGTCTCTATCTTTTTCATAGAATATACGTGCTCCGGCATCCGCTTCTTAGGGATTGGCTTTTTTGTTCTGTTGCGACAACGAGCAAAAAGAACCGCGCCGCGAAATAGGAAACGTCAAGGCGATGTTTCAGGGCGCGACGCGCACGATCAGTTTTCCGAAATTCCTCCCTTCCAGAAGGCCAAGAAAAGCCTCTGGAGCGTTTTCAAGTCCGTCAACGATGTCCTCCTTGTATTTGAGCCGTCCCTCGGTGATCCACGCTCCAGCCTGCTGATAGAAGTCAGGACGCTGATCGGCGAATTCGCGCTGGATGAAACCGCGGATGGTGAGGCTTTTGCGCAGGATGGCGCGCATCACCGCAGGAAGCTGATCATGTCCGCTCAAGGCAGAGGATCCTTCGTTATAATGCGCGATCAGCCCGCAGACCGGTATGCGTGCGAAGTCGTTCAGCAATGGAAACACCGCGCTCCAGACGTGGCCACCGACATTCTCGAAATAGACATCGATACCCTTCGGACAAGCGGCTGCAAGTTGTGCCGGAAAATCGCTTGCATGATGGTCTATGGCGACATCGAAGCCGAGCGCCTGGCGTATGTAGTCACATTTCTCAGGCCCGCCTGCAATTCCAACGACACGTGCCCCGGAAATCTTTGCCATCTGCCCGACTGCCGAGCCAACCGCGCCGCTCGCCGCGGCGACCACAAGCGTTTCGCCTTCTTTGGGCTTGCCGATATTGCGAAGCCCGGCATAGGCCGTGAAGCCGGGCATTCCGAGAATGCCGAGTGCCGTCGTGATCGGTGCGGTTTGCGGATCGAGCTTCCGCAAGTCCGCACCATCTGAAATCGCATGGCTCTGCCAGCCGGAATGCGAAAGCACGATGTCCCCCGCCTTGAACGCCGCGTTGCGGCTGCGTGCGATCCGCGCGACCGTGCCCCCTTCCATCACGCCGCCGATGTCGACCGGCTTGGCATAGGATTTGGCATCGTCCATGCGGCCGCGCATGTAGGGGTCCAGGGAAAGATAAAGCGTCTCAAGAAGAACCTCGCCCTCGGTGAGATCGCGAACCGTCTCCCGCTCGAGCCGGAAATTCGCCGCCACCGGCTTTCCGGATGGGCGCGATGCAAGAACGATGCGGGTGGCAACGGGTTGAGCGGTCATGGATGTGTTCCTCTTCTGATTTTTCCTCGGTGTATCAGGGATTCGCTTCGAAAACTGGGCCTCGCCATCCGGACCGTGCCTGCTTGCCGACCGCGCCTTTGCCGTGACGCCCTTACAACCGCTCATCGATCCCACGACCAAACGAGCTCGATCATTGTCATCGAGCTCGATGTCGTGCCATTGGCGGTCGCCAAACGCGAACATCCTCCTTATGTGGATGATCGGCGTGTGCCAAAAGGCAATGACCTCTCCGAGCGGACTTGATGTCGCCGCCCGATTTATCGAATGCGCATGCCTGCCGCTTCATCGTAGTGAAGCGGTTTGTCAAATTTTGCGAGCGGCGCTTCCGGCACCGAGCCGATGGTCACGCCATGCGGCCAATCCGGAGGGCAGATGGCGATATAGCGGGCATAGCCGCCAAGCCCACCCCCGAATTTCGGATAACCGATCGCGACCAATGCACCCGTTTCCGGGACCTGATCGAGATTGGCAACGCCTTCGGCCTGCGCAAAGCCGTTATGCATCAGCCAGTGTTCGCCCTCGAGGTTGGGCGTGGTGTCGGTATCGAGCGGCTCGTGGCCGTGAAACAGGATCTTGCGCTCGAGATGGAGGAATTTCAGCGCATCCAGGCTGACGCCCGGAAAAGGCGTGGTGGTCGAGAGCGCCGGGTCCGGCCATGTCTTGGACCAGCCCGAGCGGACGAAGACAACCGATCCTTCGGGAATCGTTCCGTGTTTCGCCTCGAAATCCTTGATGTCGGAGACCTGCAGGTGATAGCCGGGATCGGCCTTCACCTTGTCCTCGATAGAAATGACGACGAGCGGGCGGACCGCGAAGGTCGCCGGCAACTCGTCGATTGCGGCATATTCCGGTGCCCAATGGGCCGGCGGATCGAGCTGCGTGCCGAGCTGATCTGTTGTCAGCAGGTAGCTCGTCGCTTCGAAACCATGCTTGTCGTAGGTGTAGACATCGCCCTGCTTGGCGAAGCCTTCCAAATTCGCACCCGCCTTTGCCGGTGCAAAGCTTGAATTGCCGAAGCCCGCCCAAACGGGGATTTTCGGAGTTATGGTATGGGTCAGATCCACATATTTCGCGCCCTTGAAGGCGTCGTTGTAAACCTTCCAGAGCCCCGGCTCGTCGGCCCGAGCGGCCGCAACGGCCGAGAAAAATGTCATCCCGAAAATCATGGCAACGCGTGTCGCAAACCGCCTCATTGCTAATCTCCCTTCTGCCTCGATGTCATCGATAGTGCGCTCTTGGAATCTCACGACAGCGCCGCGCGTATTTCCACATACGCAGAGGGCGCTGTCGACTTTGACATACTGCATGATGTTATCCTTCAATCGATGCCGATTTAAGGAATTTTGCAGCAACCGACTTCAAGTGGATTCCGGAGCCTGCGCCAGCCGAGGCGATCAGCACGGCAAGCGCTTGCGAGTTTCATGTCCTTCCACTGTCCGGCCGCGCTCATGCGGCATTTGCTTTCGGCCGGGCAGCCTTAACGTGGGTGACGCTGCGGCGACCGTCGACACTGGCAGGGACGTCGCCATCGACGGTGGCGCGGCGCACGACCCGGTGCTGGTCGCCGTAGTCGTTGACCGCATAGTGCTGGGTCGCGCGGTTATCCCAAATTGCGACATCTCCGGCTCTCCAGCGCCAGCGCACGGTATTTTCCGGGGCGGTCACGTAGGACTGGAACACCTCGTAAAGTTTCGCGGAGTCGCTCTTCGACAGGCCGACTAGACGCTGAACGCAATTGCCGAGCAGCAGCGATCTTTCGCCGGTTTCGGGATGGACACGTACGACTGGATGCTCGGTCTCGTAGATGGTCGAGGTGAAGACTTCCTCGAAATGCTTCTTCTCTTCAGCGGTGGCGCGAGGGCGCACGGCTGCGTAGTCATAGGCATTGCTGTGAATGGCCCATAAATTGTCCGCCAGCAATTTGAGCGGCGCCGGCAGACTTTCATATGCGGCATGCGTGTTGGACCAGATCGTATCGCCTCCAGCTGCCGGAATGACGACGCCGCGAAGGACCGAGAATTTAGGATAGGCATCCACGAAGGTGACATCGGTGTGCCACTGGTCCGCCCTGCCGCCGCCGCGGCTGGAATCGAGATTGAGGATGGAAGCCGTGCCGGCCACCGGACCCTGGGTTGGATGCGGTACAAGGTCGCCCAGGCGGCGTGCGAAGGCTTCCTGTTCGGTATCGTCAAGATGTTGCTGGTCGCGGAAGAAGATGACCTTGTGTTTCAGGAGAAGCTGGTTGATGGCTGCCACCGTCGCGTCGGAAAGTTCTCCGCCAAGGCGGATACCCCTGATTTCGGCGCCGACACGGCCGGTCAGCGGCACGACATCGGACTCGGGAATGATCTGATTGACGAGAACTGGATTGCTCATGGAAAGCTCCTGGTTGGTCTTGGAAGAAGACGGCAAGTCACATGCACCCGATGGGCATCCACCGGGCGATCGAAAATCTCATCGCTAAACTCGACAGGGCTAGGGAACAGGATAATCTATAAATTCTATAATAATTCTAATTTTGCCCGCTTCCCCGAAACGGCTGCGTTAGATATTTCCTCTTGTCGGTGAATTCTCGCCTGCCGACGCAACCGAAGAAAAGATCACGTTTACGGCCGTCCATGGAGGCCGCCGGAAAGGAACTTTCGATGGCAACAGTCAAGCTCCTGTCTGACCAAGAGGCTGCGGCCATTCCGGCCGTTCAAGCCGTGTTCGACGACATCAGGGCGACGCGCAAGACCGACTTCATCAACAACTTCTGGCGTGCGCTTGCGAACGATCCCGCAAACCTCAAGCGGGTATGGGAAACGCTGAAATCGGTCATGACCGTGGAAGGTGCGATCGATCCATTGACACGTGAAATGATCTACATAGCGGTGTCGACGGCGAATGCTTGCCAGTACTGTATTCAATCCCATACCGCAGCGGCCCGTTCGCGCGGCATGACGGATGCACAGCATGGCGAACTTCTAACGATCATCGGGCTTGCGGCGCAGACAAATCATCTTGCGCTGGCCTTGCAGGTCCCGCCGGATCCGGAATTTGAGGTCCGGTAAAACCCGGCTCGGGATTGGGTCGCAACGCCAGCCGATCGATAATGGAAGCGGTCGACAGGTCGATGATGGTGTTGACAGTCACTTCTTGAGCGCTGACGGCGCTGTTCAGGATGGCGTGAACAGCGGGTGCGCTTTCAATGGCGGTGCCGATACTGGCGCGAAGAGATTTCGATGGTGAGCTCCGCGTATGTCGATTGGAGTTCCCTCTCCGTGCCGTCTTCGAAATGGTCGTCGAGAAGCAGGGAGCGATACTCTCGAGCAAGCAACCTCGTTTCGAGCTCGTCGCGCAACGCAGAGAGCCGGAAGAATTGGCGTAGCCTGCCCATGGTGTTTCTCCGATCAGGCGGCGCGATGAATGCCGGCTTGTGATGCCGACATCAATTTGTGGATTGCCCGCAGCACATCCGATGGCGCGGCGAAGTGCTGGCCGTCGAGGTCATGCACATGAAACTTCACGGCGATGAACTTCAGCAGGTCCTTGTCTGGAACGACGATGCCGACCGGAACGCCGGCATATTCGATCACCTGTTTGGCCATTGCGATCATCCGTAAAATGGGTCCTCTTGCGACGCATATTCGGCGGGGGGCATGCTTATAGTCTATGAATTTAATAGACTATAAGCGGTAACCGGAGATGACTATTCCGATCGATTCCAAATAACTCCTATGATTGGAGAAAATAATTCTAGAACTGCGGCTTTTTTGACCGCTCCCAGGGCTGAGCGGAACAGGGCCTCCGTGTCCGGAAAAGACTTCGCTAACGCCTATCGCCACCCTCGCTCGCCCGGCGCAGCGGGATTCGAACGACTGGGACGAGCACTGCCAAAAAAGCATGCTGCAAATTTTTGAAATGACTTCAACGCCGGACCCGGCCGGGAAAGGCGGGTTCGCGCCCTCGTCCCGGCGCCAATCAAGGCATCTGGAGCGGCGGATGCAAGAATGCAGGCATGGGCGTCTCACCGGCGCTCGTGGAGAGATATAGCCGTGCGGTGTCCAAGGCTTCGCGAATAGTCACGTCCATGTCGAGATAGCGGTAGGTCCCGAGCCGGCCGACGAAGGTGACGGAAGCCTCCTGTAAGGCGCGCCTGACATATTGGCCAAGCTGCTCCTTTTCCTTTATCAGGCGGATCGGATAGTAGGGGATGTCATCCGGACCGCAGGCCCTGGAAAATTCGCGATAACAGACCGAGCCGGCATGATCTTCCCATGGGGAAAAATGCTTGTGTTCCGTCACCCGCGTATGGGGCACGGCGACATCCCCATAATTCATGACCGCGCAGCCCTGGTAGTCGCCCTCATAGGTAAAGCGCTCGAAATCCAGCGTGCGATATCCCAGACGGCCATATTCGTATTCGAAATAGCCGTCGAGCGGACCGGAATAGAATATGTGGTCAAAGCTCTTGCGCAGACCGCTATCGAAGCGCGTTTCCAGATGGACTGTTATATTTGTGTGATCGAGAATTCGCCCGATCATCTCGGTATAGCCGTGCTCCGGCATGCCCTGGTATTTGTGGAAGAAATAATTGTCGTCGTAGTTGAAACGGACTGGAAGCCGTTTCAGGATGGACGCCGGAAGCTCGGCCGGCGAACATCCCCATTGCTTCTGCGTATATCCCTTGAAGAAGGCATCATACAGGTCCTTGCCGACGAAGCGCAGCGCCTGATCCTCGAAGGTCTTCGGATCGCTTATGCTTTTGTCCGAGCAGCTGTCGATGAAAGCGCGCGCCTCGTCAGGCCTGAACACCTTGCCAAAAAACTGATTGATCGTGTGAAGGTTGATGGGCAGGGAATAGACCTGCCCGGAACTGGTCGTCTTGACCCGGTTCTTATAGGGCAGGAAATTCTGAAAGACATTCACATAGTCCCAGACGTCCTTGTCATCGGTGTGAAAAATGTGCGGCCCGTAGACATGAACCATGACGCCGGTCGCCGCGTCGCGCTCCGTGTGGCAATTGCCGGCAATATGGTTTCGCGTTTCGAAGACGTCGACCTCGTGACCTGCCTTGGCCAGTTCACGCCCGATGACTGCACCTGAAAGGCCCGCGCCGACGACGGCAATTTTTTCAATCCGCGGCATTGCCGATCAGCTCTTCCCGGTGGCGCTTATTGTCGAGGCGGTGAACCCTTCCGTCGCCAGGCGGCTGTCGTAGGGGAAAGGCGCATAATCGTGCCATTCGGCCAGCTTGTTGCGGTAAGCCTGCCTGTAAGCCCGATCGTCCGAAAACGCGATATTGTCCTGAACGAGTTCCATCCCGATGTCGTAATAAATGCCGAGGTTGCGCAAGTCCGGCACAGGTGTTTCACCGCCTTCGGATTCTGCTTGCATTTGCCAGAAAAGCGCCTCGAGGCGGGCGGCAAGAGCTGGAATGTCGCGCAACGTGCAGCTCTCCCGTTTTGCCTGCAAGGATTCCCTGATCGTTCTCAGGCTCTTGGGGTCGTTTGCAAAGCCAATGGCTCTTTCGATGTAGCTCTGCGGCCCCGAGCAGATCAGTTCCGGGACGCCGGCGGCGGCAACGATGCTATGGCAGAAACGCGCGGCAAAGCTCTTGCCGGGGAATGTCAGGATAGGCAGTCCCATGGTGAGCGCGTCGGCTGCGGTGGAATGCGCTCCATAGGGAAATGTGTCGAGGAACAGGTCGGCGAGCGCGATGCGGGCGAGATGCTTCGCATTCGGCGCCTTGGGCGCGAAAATGAGCCGTTCCGGCGCGACACCGGCTTTCTCCGCTGCCTGGCGCAGGCGTTGATCCACATCGTCGTTTCCAGCGAGCAGCCAGAGCACGCTGCCGGTCGTCGCAAGAAGAATTTTCATCCAGTCGGCAAAGGTTTCCTGCGTGATTTTCTGCATGCCGTTGAAGCAGGCAAAAACGAAGGCGTCTTCCGGCAGTCCGGCTTCTGCTCGCGACGGCCTTTCGGCGATCACCCTCTTGCGATCGATCGGCTGGTTGCAGGCAATCCTGAGCACCTTTTCCGAATAATAGATCTCGTTCTCGGGCGGGATGATGTGTTCGTCGGCGATGATGTAGTGATGGAACGGGCTGGCCATGGTGCCGGGATAACCGCAAAAGTTGACCACCACAGGCGCTGGCCGGTAGGCAAAGATTTTCGTTCGTGCATGCTTGGTGTAGCCGTTGACATCGACAAGAATGTCGATGTCGTCGTCGGCGATCTGCCTTGCAGCGTCGGCATCGCTCAGCGCGGCAATATCGCGCCAACAATCAACGGCAGCTTTCATGCGTGCCTGGGTCGCATCCCCTGCAACCGGCTCGCCGCAATAATAGGCGTAGATTTCGAGGCTCTTCTTGTCATGCAGCTCCAGCACCTCTCTAAGCGCAAAACCGACCGCGTGGTCGCGCAGATCCGAGGAGACATAGCCGACGCGAAGGCGCTGGCCGGTTCCCGTCTTCTGCTTCGGCACCTTGCGTGAGAAGCCGCTGGTATCCGGACGTCCGACGAAGGCCTTGTTGTAGCGGTAGGCTTTGGCGAGCTGGAATAATGGATCATCGGAAAAGCAGGCGAGCGCCAGCGGCGACATGGAATCGAGCAGGTGACGCATGGAGACATGGTCCGACGGCACCAGCGTCGGCCACTTGCACTGGCGCTGGCGGAGCGCGCTCCAATGTTGCCCGGCTTCCGTCTTGTCGGGCCGCAGTTCCATCGCCTGCCACAATGCCGTTTCCGCGTCTTCCAGGAGGCCCGCGTTTTCCATGACGCGCCCGATGTGCTGAAGCGCCAGCAGGCGATGCAGCAGCCCGTCGGCTGTGCTCTCCGCAGTCATCTCCACGAAACTCTGCCATTGCAGAATGGCCTGCGTGGCAACGCCGCTGTCTTCCAACGCCCGTCCAAGATTGATGTGCGCCGGTCCAAAGCGCGGATTAAGTTTCAAGCAGGCGCGCAATGCGTGGATCGAGCCTGCCACGTCGCCCAACTGCCGCAGGGTGACCGAATAATTGAAATAGACGAGATGCAGGAAAGGATGAGTCTCGTTGAAGGCGATCCAGACCTTGTAGACCTCTGCCGCCTCGAGTCTTTGCCCGACGGCGCTGCGACTTTCGGCGAACTGAAACAAGTCCGTGAAAGAAAGGCGCTGAGTGCGCGCGAGCTCCAGGATCCCAGCCAGTGACGGAACGGGAATTGGCGCTGATGCATCATTGGTGACCATGGACATCCCACGAATTGACGGCCGGCATTGCTACCATTTGCGAAAGGCTAACGATAGCTAACGGCGATAGCTTGCTCTAAACATGTCGGGCAGACACCTCTTGAAATCAGCGTGGGACTGCGACCCTTGCGATGGCCGAAATCCTTGCGCTGCTCGCTCGCGCTCCCGCCGTGCGATCAGGCATTCAGATAAACCGAAATGACTGCCGCTATCTGGTCCGAACTCAGATTCCCCATCTGGGTTTCCATGAGAGCATTCAGTTGCTCGCTCGACAGGCTCACAATATCGTCCGTGGACAATCCAGCCACACCGGTCGAGCTGAACGATGCGATATCGGCGGTCGAGAAGGTTGCCAGCTCCTCGGTGGTCAGTGCCGCGACTTGGGCCGAAGTCAGGCCGGTGACCTGGCTTGAGGTCAAAGCCTCCGCCTGTTCTGTCGTCAAGGCGGCGATGGCTCTGGTGGTCAGTCCCGAAATCGCACTTGAACCCAAGGCGATGATGTCGTCGGTGGAGAAGAGAGCGAGGTCGTCCGTGTCCAGTGCGGCGAGCTGCACTGCATTCAGGGCACTGATCTGCGCCGTCGACAAGGCCGCGATTTGATCGGTGCTCATGGCCGCCACCTGCTTGTAACCCAGCGAGGCGACCTGGCTTTTTGTCAAAGCGGCGACCTGCTCGCTGGAAAGCGTGGCGACAACGGCTGTGGACAATCCCGATATGGCGCTCGAGCTGATCGCCACCAGTTCTTTTGTCGAGAAGCTTTCCAGATCCTCGGTGGTCAGGCCTGCGACGCCAGCCGAGCTCAATGCCGCAATCTGGGTGGTGGAAAGCGCTTCAACCTGTTCGATACTGAGGGCTGCGACCTGAACGCTGCTCAGACCGGCAATGCTTGCCGTGCCCAGGCCGGCAATTTGAGCCGTGGAGAGAGTGGCGATAAAGTCGGTAGACAATCCCTGTATGGCAGCCGAGCTGATCGCTGCGATATCGGCTGTTGAGAAGGTTGCCAGGTCGTCGGTGGCGAGGCCCGCGATGCCGGCCGAACTCAACCCGGCAATCTGTGTGGTGGAAAGCACCTCAACCTGCTCGATGCTCAAAGCACCGACCTGCGCGCTGCTCAGACCGGCGACGCTGGCGGCGCTTAGAGCCGCGATCTGCGCGGTCGACAAGGCCGCGAGATCATCGGTCGTCAAGACGGCAACCTGTGTGGAACCAAGCGCGCCGACCTGAGCGGTGGTCAGGGCCTCCAGCTGATCGGTGCTCAAGGCCTCGATCTGTGCGGTGGAAAGGCCCGCAATGCCAGCCGTGCCCAGGGCCGCGATCTGACCCGTCGATAAGGCTGCGATGGTGGCCGTGCTCAAACCGGATATGGCAGTCGAGCTGATCGCCGCGATATCGGCGGTCGAGAAGGTCTCGAGATCGTCCGTTCCGAGCGCCGCAATCTGGGCTGAGCTCAGCACGGCAACCTGGCTCGTCGTCAAAGCCTTGGCCTGATCGGTGCTCAATGCGGCAATCTGCGCGGTCGCCAGGCCGGCGATGCCAGCCGTGCTCAGGGCCGCGATCTGGGCAGTCGACAGAGCCGCGATAACGGCTGTCGACAATCCCGATAGTGCGCTCGAACCGATCGCTGCGATATCGGCGGTCGAGAACGCCTCGAGATCGTCCGTTCCGAGCGCCGCGGTCTGCTTGGAGCTGAGAGCCCCGACCTGGGTCGTCGTCAAGGCCTCAACCTGACCTGTGCTGAGTGCGGCAATCTGCGCGCTGCTCAGACCTGTGATGCCGGCGGCACTCAGAGCCGCGATCTGCGCGGTCGACAGTCCCGCGATATCATCGGTACTCAAGGCAGCAACCTGCTTGGAACCAAGCGCGCCGACCTGAGCGGTCGTCAGGGCCTCAAGCTGGCCAGTGCTCAAGGCAACGATCTGCGCGGTGGAAAGGCCCGCAATGCCAGCCGTGCCCAGGGCCGCGATCTGGCCCGTCGAAAAGGCTGCTATCGTGTCTGCGGTCAATCCCGATATTGCGCTCGAACTGATCGCTGCGATATCGGCGGTCGAGAAGGTCTCGAGATCGTCCGTTCCGAGCGCCGCGATCTGGGTCGAGCTCAAGACTGCGACTTGCAGTGTCGTCAGGGCACTGGCCTGATCGGTACTCAATGCGGCAATCTGCGCGGCGCTCAGACCTGCGATGCCGGCCGTGCTGAGTGCCGCGATCTGCGCGGTCGTCAGTCCCGCGATATCAGCGGTCGCCAAGACAGCAACTTGCTTGGAACCAAGCGCGCCGACCTGAGCTGTGGTCAGGGCCTCCAGCTGATCGGTGCTCAAGGCCTCGATCTGCGCGGTGGAAAGGCCCGCAATGCCAGCCGTACCCAGAGCCGCGATCTGGTCCGTCGAAAAGGCTGCGATCGTGTCCGCGCTCAATCCCGAAATGGCACTCGAACTGATCGCCGCGATATCGGCAGTCGAGAAGGTCTCGAGATCGTCCGTTCCGAGCGCCGCAATCTGGGTCGAGCTCAGCACCGCAACCTGGGGCGTCGTCAGAGCCTCGGCCTGGTCCGTGCTCAATGCGGCAATCTGCGTGGTCGTCAGGCCGGCGATGCCGGTCGTGCTCAGCGCCGCAATCTGGGCGGTTGACAGGGCCGCGATATCATCCGTGCTCAGGGCGACAAGCTGCTTGGAGCTGAGAGCCCCGACCTGTGTCGTCGTCAGGGCCCCAACCTGACCTGTGTTGAGCGCAGCGATCTGCGTGGTGGTCAGACCCGCAATACCGGACGTGCTGAGCGCGGCAACTTGCGTGCTGGAAAGGGAAGCGACCGCAGCGGTGCTCAGGGCGGCGATCTGCGTCGAGTTGAGCACAGCAACCTGCTTGGTCAGCAAGTCGTCGATTTGCCCGGCGTCCAAGGCCGCGATCTGTTTGGTGGAAAGGCCGGCAATCCCGGCCGTGCTCAGGGCAGCGATCTGAGCACTGGACAGCGCGGCGATAACCGTCGTGGACAATCCGGTGATCGCACTCGAACCGATCGCCGCCATATCCTTGGTTGAGAAAGTCGCTATATCGTCCGTATCCAGGGCCGCAAGCTGCGTCGCACTCAGCGCCCCGACCTGGATCGTCGTCAATGCCTCGGCCTGTGCGGTGCTCAGGGCGGCGATCTGTTTGGTGGAAAGCTGTGCGATGCCGGATGTGCTCAGGGCCGCGATCTGATCTGTCGAGAGGACGGCTATGACAGCGGTGGGCAATCCCGCTATGGCGCTCGCACTGAAGGCGGCGATATCCTTGGTCGAGAACGTGGCTATGTCGTCGGCATCCAGCACAGCAAGCTGTGTCGAACTGAGGGCGCCGATCTGAGCGGTGGTCAAAGCGTCAAGCTGTGCTGTGCTCAAAGCGACGATCTGTTTGGTGGAAAGGCCCGCAATGCCTGACGTGCTCAGGGCCGCGACCTGATCCGTCGAGAGGGCCGCGATAACGGCGGTGGACAATCCCGATATGATACCCGAACTGATGGCCGCGATATCCTTGGTGGAGAACGTGGCTATGTCGTCCGGACTCAAAGCAGCGATTTGCTTGGAATTGAGAGCGCCGACCTGCGTGGTCGTCAAGGCCTCGGCCTGGGCGGTGCTCAGCGCCGCAATCTGTGTGGTGGAAAGGCCTGCGATGCCTGATGTGCTCAGGGCTGCGATCTGCTCAGTGGAGAGGGCGGCGAGAAGATCCGTACTCAAGGTGGCGACTTGCGTCGAACTCAGCGCTGCAATCTGCCTGGTGAGCAAGGCGTCGATCTGACCGGAATTCAGCGCATTGATCTGTTCGGTGGTCAGACCCGCAATGCCTGACGTGCTCAGGGCCGCGATTTGATCCGCCGAGAGGGCAGCCATAGCGGTCGTGGACAAGCCTGATACGGCGCTCGAGCCGATCGCCGCGATGTCCTTGGTCGAGAAAGCGTCCAGATCATCCGTCTGCAGGGCGGCTATCTGATTTGAGCTCAGCATGGCGACCTGCGTCGTCGTCAGGGCCTCCGCCTGTACAGTGGAAAGGGCGGCGATCTGCTCGGTGGTCAGACCCGCAATGCCGGATGCGCTCAGAGCGGCGACCTGCGCAGTGGAAAGGGCGGCGATGACATCGGTGCTCAAAACAGCCACCTGCGCTGAGCTGAGCACTCCAACCCGCGCGGTGGTCAAGGCGGCAATCTGCGACGTGCCGAGGGCGGCGATCTGGCTGGTGGTCAGCCCGGCGATCGCGGATGCACTCAAGACGGCGATCTGATCCGTCGAAAGCGCCGCTATGACAGCCGTGCTCAAGCCCGACATGCCTTTACTGGTGATCGCCGCGATATCGGCGGTCGAAAAAGTGGCGACGTCATTGGGTTCCAGAGCACCCACCTGGGTGGAGCTCAGCGCGGCGACCTGAGCCGTCGTCAATGCTTCTGCCTGCGCCGTGCTCAAGGCCTCGACCTGATCGGTTGTCAGACCCGCAATGCCGGATGTGCTCAGGGCGGCAATCTGTGCGGTGGAAAGGGAAGCGACGACATCCGTACCGAGGGTGGCGACTTGCGTTGAACTCAGCGCCGCAACCTGCTTGGTGAGCAGGGAATCAATTTGACCGGTGCTCAGCGCGTCGATCTGTTTGGTGGTCAGGCCTGTGACGCTGGCCGTGCTCAGTGCGGCGATCTGATCCGCCGAGAGGGCTGCTATGACGGCCGTGCTCAAGCCCGATATGGCTTTGCTGCCGAGCGCCGCAATATCGGCGGTCGAGAATGCGGCGATATCGTTCGCATCCAGGGCCGCAAGCTGGGTCGAGCTCAACATGGCGACCTGCGTCGTCGTCAATGCCGCTGCCTGGGCCGTGCTCAGGGTGTCGATCTGTTCGGTGGTCAGACCCGCAATGCCGGCCGCGCTCAGGGCAGAGATCTGCGCAGTGGAAAGGGAAGCAACGGCGTCCTTGTCGAGAGCCGCCACTTGCGCCGAACTCAGCACCGCAACCCGCGCGGTCGTCAAGGCGGCAATTTGCGCCGGCTTCAGGGACGCGATCTGGCTGCTCGAAAGACCTGCAACCCCTGCTGCGCTCAGGGCAGCGATCTGATCCGTCGAGAGGGCTGCCGTGACGGCCGTGCTCAAGCCCGATATGGCTTTGCTGCCGATCGCCGCAATATCGGCGGTCGAGAAGGTCGCGATATCATCCGTCCCCAAGGCGGAATACTGTGTTGAAGTCAGCGCTGCAGCCTGGGTCGTCGTCAATGCTTCCGCCTGCGTCGTGCTCAGGGCGGAGATCTGTTCGGTGGTCAAACCCGCCGTACCGGCGGCGCTGAGGGCCGCAACCTGCGCAGTGGAAAGGGATGCGACGACATTCGCCCCCAGGGCCGCGACTTGCGTTGAACTCAGCACCGCAACGCGAGCGGTGCTCAAGGCGGCAACCTGGCTGGTGTTCAGGGCTGCGATCTGGCTGGTCGTCAGGCCAGTAACCGCGCTCGCGCTGAGGGCCGCAACCTGTGCGGTGGAAAGCTCTGCGATCTGTTCTGCGCTCAAGCCCGATATGGCTTTACTGCTGATCGTCGCGATATCGGCGGTCGAGAAGGTGGCTATGTCATCCGTCCCAAGAGCGCCGAGCTGGGTTGAGCTGAGGACCGCGACCTGGGTCGTCGTCAGCGCGCCAGCCTGGCTGGTGCTCAAGGCGGCGATCTGGCTGGTTGTCAGGGCAACGACGGCGCTCGTGCTCAAGGCGGCGATCTGATCGGTCGAGAGTGCTGCAATGCCGTCTGGGCTCAAGCCGGCCATGGCCTTGCTGGTGATCGCCGCCACATCGGCGGTCGAGAATGTGGCCAAGTCGTCCGTTCCGAGCGCCGCAATCTGGGCGGAGCTCAGCACTTTCACCTGTGAGGCGGACAGTGCCTCGGCCTGCGCCGTGCTCAAGGCGGCGATCTGGTCGGAGGTCAGTCCCGTGACACCGGATGTGCTGAGGGCGGCAACCTGCGCGGTAGAAAGCACCGTGATGTCTTTGGTGTTCACGACCGCGATTTGCGACGCCTTGAGGGCGCCAACTTGTTCCGTCGTCAAGGCGGCAATCTGCGATGTGCCGAGCGCTGCGATCTGACTGGTCGTCAGGGCAACGACGGCGGTCGTGCCCAGAGCAGCGATCCGATCCGTCGAAAGCGCGGCAATGCCGGCCGTGCTCAAGCCGGTTACCGCTTTACTGGTGATTGCCGCCATATCTGCAGTCGAGAAGGTGGCCAAGTCGTCCGTTCCGAGCGCCGCGATCTGGGCGGCGCTGAGCGCCTTCACCTGTGAGGTGGTCAGTGCCTCGGCCTGCGCCGTGCTCAGGGCGACGATCTGATCGGAGGTGAGACCCGTGATGCCTGATGTGCTGAGGGCGGCAAGCTGCGTGGTGGAAAGCGCCGCGATGTCGGCCGTGTCCAGGACCGCGATTTGCGATGCCTTGAGGGCGCCAAGCTGGGTCGTCGTCAAGGCGGCGACCTGCGATGGGCTCAAGGCGGCGATCTGACCGGTCGTCAGGGCAACGACAGCGCTCGTGTTCAGAGCAACAAGCTGTTCCGTCGAGAGGGCCTCGACCTGACTGGTCGCCAGACCCGCGATCGCGCTCGTGCTAAGGGCCGCGACCTGCGCGGTGGAAAGCGCCGCGACAAGGCCCGTGCTCAAGCCGGTGACCGCCTTGCCGGTAATTGCCGCGATATCGGCGGTCGAGAAGGTGGCTATGTCGTCCGTTCCGAGCGCCGCGATCTGGGTTGAGCTCAGCGCCTTCACCTGTGCGACAGACAGGACCTCGGTCTGTGTCGTACTCAAGGCGACGATCTGGTCGGAGGTCAGCCCGGTGATGCCTGATGTGCTGAGGGCGGCAACCTGCGCGGTGGACAGGGATGCGACGATAGCCGTACCTAAAGCCGCAATCTGCCTGGAGCTCAAAACCGCGGCCTGGCTCGCCGTCAATGCTCCAGCCTGCGCCGTGCTCAAGGCGGCGATCTGCTCGCTCGTCAAGCCCGCAATGCCGGCCTTGCTCAGTGCCTCGATCTGGTCCGTCGAGAGGGAGGCGATCACGGCCGTGCTCAGGCCCGGCATGGCTTGACTGGTGATCGCCGCCATATCGGCGGTCGAGAAAGTGGCTATGTCGTCCGTTCCCAGGGCCGCGATCTGGGTCGAGCTCAAGGCTGCGACCTGGATCGTCGTCAATGCCTCGGCCTGTGCCGTGCTCAGGGCGGCGATCTGGCCGGACGTCAGACCCGCAATGCCTGATGTGCCGAGGGCGGCAACCTGCGCGGTGGAAAGCACCGTGATGTCGTTGGTGTCCATCACCGCGATTTGCAACGCCTTGAGGGCGCCGACCTGGGTCGTCGTCAAGGCGGCAATCTGCGCGGTGCTGAGGGCGACGATCTGGCTGGTCGACAGCTCGGCGATCGCACCCTTACTCAGGGTGGCAACCTGCGCGGTGGAAAGCACCGTGATGTCGTTCGTGTCGAGGACCGCGATTTGCGATGCCTTGAGGGCGCCGACCTGGCTCGTCGTCAACGAGGCAATCTGCGCCGTGCTGAGGGCGACGATCTGGCTGGTCGTCAGACCAGCGATCGCGCTCGTGCTCAGGGCCGCGACCTGTTCGGTGGAAAGGGCGGCGACAAGGCCCGTGCTCAGGCCCAATATGGCTTGACTGGTGATCGCCGCCATATCGGCGGTCGAGAAGGTGGCTAAATCATCTGACCCCAGGGCTGCAATCTGGGTTGAGCTCAGCGCCTTTACCTGCGTGGCCGACAGTGCCTCGGCCTGTGCCGCGCTCAGGGCGGCGATCTGGTTGGTCGTCAAGCTCGCAACCGCACCTGTGCTGAGAGCAACAAGCTGGGCGGTGGAAAGCACCACAATGTCTTTCGTGCCCATGGCCGCGATTTGCGATGCCTTGAGCGCGCCGACCTGGGCCGTCGTCAAGGCGGCAACCTGCGATGTGCTCAGCGCCGCGATCTGGCTTGTGGTGAGGCCCGCGATCGCGCTCGCGCTCAGGGCAGAGATCTGATCCGTCGAGAGGGTTGCGATAGCGGCCGTGGACAGGCCCGATATGGCTTTGCTGGTGATCGCCGCGAGATCGGTGGTCGAGAAAGTCGCCACATCCGCGGCGCTTAAAGCGGCGAGCTGCAACGAACTGAGAGCACCCACCTGAGATGAGGTCAGGGCCTGTGCCTGATCTGTCGTCAATGCGCCAATCTGCGCGGTCGTGATTGCCGCAATTTGAAGCGAGCTCAGGCTTTCGATGTCAGTGCTGTTCAAGACAGCCAGTTGATCCACGGTCAAACCGACAATGGCACTTTGTGAAATGGCACTTAATTGCTGCGAGCTGAGAACATCGACATCTTCCGTGTCCAAAGCAGCGATTTGAGACGACGAAAGCGCGCTGATCTGCTTGGTGGTAAGCGAGGCCACATCTTCCGTCGTCCAGGCTGCAACCGTGGACGTTGCAAGAGACCTGATCTGACTGCTGGTAAGGGAGGAAACAATCGACGTCATATGTAAAAACTCTTGCGTTAGCCAATACAATAAAGTTCAGCGTTTCGAAGCCTGCACCGCCTGTTTGGCCGGGCTCTGAAAAGAACCAACGCTCTGAAAATTCACTGCCCAGCAAAGAGGAGTGTAATCAGATTGGCTTGCGCGAACCTGTAGTTGTCAAACTGATCGGTACCGGAATTGTGCGGTGAGCCGCCGCTCGATCCCGTCCAAGGGCCTGATTTGCAGGTCGATGTCGCGCGTCGGTTCGAGAAGGACGTTGGGGAGAGGCGTTGGCAAACAGCTGACGGCTATGCGACGGCTCGCATAAAGGGCTTGATGCAGTTTCGATCGAGATGGCACCCCCACCTCATCGAAATCCGGGCGGAGTGACATTCCAACTTTGCACAAACAGGGACACTTCAACTCTAACTTCTAGTCTAAATACAACAGGAGCCTAGGCGCCTGCTGGCAGGGAGACAGCCGCGCTCAAAGACGTCCTGTTCGGGATTGTTAAGCTGTGCCGGGTCGGATCGGGCCGATGTAAAGAAGCTCTGCTCCGAGGATCAAGCTGCCGTGGATTGCCAGCCCTTAGCGCCTCATTGGCAAGATCAGGCCCCAACCGAGTTTCCTGAGGCGGTCCGAACGGCTCGAAACCCAGTTTTTTGTAGACGGCAATCGCTCGTTCGTTGCCAGGATGAGGATCGGTTGCGATCACGGCGCCTTCTCATCAAAGAGAGCCTGCATTCTGGCGCCGATAAATGCTGATCCGTGCCCAACACCGATCGTATCGGGGTCGCCAATGTATTGGTCAATTCCCCGCGAAACCCTCGGGAAGTTTGGCAAAATGGTGATCTTCCCACCCATGGACTGTGTAGTCCTGCATGAACGCGAAGGGAAGTCCGAAGGATGAAACAATCCAGCGTGCTACCCGAGGATCAGCCAACTCCTCTTCATCGTTATGGCTCATCCGAATTCCACCATTCACGCAGATGAGGCTTTGATTGCCATTCCATGAGCAAATCAAGGTCGTCCAGTGTCGCTCTGCGAAAACTGTATTGATCGGGTGTCATCATGAGCTCAGTTTACCAGATCATCCGCCGGAGGGTATGGCAGCCGAATGCTGGACGATCTGAAAAACGTCACTTAAATCCGCCGCTCATTCGTTTCCGAACGAACTTAGCTTCTCCAGAAGCGCTTCCGAGATCTCGAACTGACGCGCCGTTCCACGACCCATAGAGTTCTTGACGATCGTCTCGGTCAACATTCCTCGCCTCACCAGAAGGTCCACCGTCTCCTTGACGCCGCTGCGCGTCAGAGACGTGATTTCCATGATGCTGGAAAGAGTTAGCTTCTGGTGCGCTTGGTTCATGCTGTAGAGGACCGTCATCATGCCGACCTGCTTCAGCCTTGCCTGAGGCGTCTCGTCTTCCTGGGGGTGATCGAGGATCTCATGCAGGATAAGGCCTGAGAAAGCCAGATTACGCCACTGGGTTGCAATTGCTCTTGTCATGTCTTTTTACTGTGTTATATAAATCAGTATAAATCGCACTAGCACCACGCTACCTCTTCCGCAATGGGACGTCTTTGAAGGGTCGTGCTCATGAAAAACCTTCTGTTCAACACGGTTGTCGCGGCCTGCTGCATATTGCCACCCTATCTTAATTCACCAGGCAGGGCGCAAGCAAATGAGTGGGGTTGCGAGGTTATTCTGTGCCTTTCCAACCCCGGAGGCCCGACGCAGTTTGCAGAATGCCGCCCGCCGATCGAAAAGCTCTGGCGCGAGCTTGCCGAGGGGCATTCGTTCCCCACTTGCAGCGGCGCCACCTTCCACAGTTCCCGCCCGGGCTATGAGCCGTATTACTGCGAAAGCGGATACCGGCTGCAAAGCGACTATGGTCCGCGCGGGCAGGAAATAACCTGCGTGTCGATCGCCCTTCAGCCGGTGAGCGACGCGTTCTGCCCCGATCTCGGGGAGAGCAGCAGTTCCAGCAACAATTCGGTTTTGGCGCCGCGATGGCAGCTGGTCAATGGTCGGCGCCAATGCATGGGCTATGCGACCGCTCGCCCGATGGTGAGATCGCAGCCCCACTATGTCGACGTCACCATCGATGGGATGGGCACGCAACGGGTCTGGTACTGAACTATGGCTGTGGCATTCGTTGATCTCGCCCAGAACTGCGCACCCGTGGTGGACGTCAGGACGCTTGCCGCCGTCGTCAGTCTGGAGAGCGGCTTCAATCCACTCGCCATTGATATCAACAGCGGTCCGCCGCCTGAGCGCCAACCCGCGTCGAAGGCGGAGGCGATCGAGCGCGCGACCTCCCTTGTTGCCGATCGGCAGGACATCCGGATCGGTCTGGGCGGCATTGGGGCGGCGGAGCTGGGCAGACTGAAGCTTTCGATTTCGGATGCGTTCGATCCCTGCTTGAACCTCAAGGCGACGGCCACTCTGCTCGATGGCTACTACCGCCTTGCCTTGCGCTCCGGGGCCGATGCGACGCAAGCCGAAAAGGTGATGCTTCAGTCCTACTACGGGCGTGACGATCCGTCTGTTGGCGAAATGATCAAATATGACGCTGAGGTCCGCCAGGAAATGAGCCGCCTGCCTTCCGACCTTGCGTCTCTCACTATCGCCGAGCCGCGGCAAGAAACCCCTGTCGCGGACCCGTCAGCCAGGCGGGAGATATCGCCGGCTACACAATTGCTTTCCCAATCCGGCGGAGCCGCATCGTGGGACGTCTTCAACGTCCGGCGGTCATCCCAGGTTCTCGTGTTTCAAGACGAACGATCGGAGCAACGAAAATGATCTCAAGAGCAGACTTTCGCCCTGTCGCAGCCCCTCTCCTGATGGCCGCCGTCATCAGCGCCTGCCTGGTAGAGCCGGCCTTCGCGCAGGCGGCCGGCGTCGAAACCGTCCTGCAGAACATCGTCGACATGCTGACCGGCAATATTGCCAGGCTGCTTGCGGTCATCGCCGTCATCATCATCTGCATCGCCTGGATGTTCGGCTACATGGATCTTCGCCGCGCCGGTTTCTGGATTATCGGCATCGGCGGAATCTTTGGTGCGACGGAACTCGTCAATACGATCGTCGGAAGCTGATCATCATGCAAACAGCCGCCGCTATCGAGGAAGATATCTTGTTTCTTGCCTGCACGCGCCCGGCGATGATTGCCGGCGTGACGATGGAGGCGATGGGCGTCAACGTCATGCTGACGACCATCCTCTATATCACCGCGGGATCGATCGCCTACGCACTTGTCGGCGTCGTCTTCCATTTCATATTCCGCACGCTCGTCAAGCATGACCACAACATGTTCCGCATCCTGATCTCCTGGATCGAGACCCGCGGCCGGTCGCGCAACGCCGCCTATTGGGGCGGCGCCAGCTTGTCGCCCCTGAGGCTCATCCGGCGCTATGACGAAAAGGATTTGAGCTTTGCCTAGCACCGCAACGCTTCGCTCGCGCGAACTCGGGCCCGAAACTTTCATTCCATACGTCCGTCATGTCGACGAGACGACGATCGCGCTCGAATCCAGGGCCTTGATGGTGATGGTCGCGCTTGAAGGCATATCCTTCGAAACTGCCGATGTCCTGGACCTCAACAGCCTGCACCGCGATCTTAATACGCTTTACCGCAACATCGCCGACGACCATCTGGCGCTCTGGACTCATGTCATCCGCCGCCGCGACAACGCCTACCCGGACGGAGCCTTCGCCAACCCCTTCTCGCAAGGTCTGAACGCTCGATATCGCGACCGCATGATCGAAGAGGATCTGTTTCGCAATGATCTTTACCTCTCGCTTGTCTGGCATCCGGGCCGGGATCCCGCAGAAAAAGCCGCCCATCTTCTCTCCCGCCTGCGCAAGGCGCGCCGCGACCGTGTCGAGCTTGATGAGGATGCCCTGAAGCATCTGAGGGACAAGGTCTCCGACGTGACCGCCGGGCTGAAACGCTTCGAGCCTCGTGTGCTTTGCCTCTACGAACAGGACGAGATCGTCTTTTCCGAGCCGAGCGAGGTTTTGCATCAGATCGTCGGCGGCCGGCGCGAGCGCGTCCCGCTGACGGAAGGCCGTATATCCTCGGCGATCTATTCGCACCGGGTGATCTTCGGGCGGGAGACCGTCGAGATCCGTCATGAGGCCGCAAGCCGTTACGCCGGCATATTCGGGTTCAAGGAATATCCGGCGACCACCCGCAGCGGCATGCTCGACGGCATCCTGACGGCGCCCTTCGAGCTTATCCTGACGCAATCTTTCGCCTTCGTCGCAAAAGCCGATGCGCGCACGATCATGGGGCGCAAGCAGAACCAGATGGTCAGCGCCGGCGACAAGGCGGCGTCGCAGATCGAAGAGCTGGCCGATGCCATGGACGATCTGGAATCGAACCGCTTCGTGCTTGGAGAACATCATCTGGCCCTGTCGGTCTTTGCGCCCTCGGTGAAGGAACTCACCGACAATATGGCCAAGGCACGCGCCTATCTCACCAATGGGGGTGCGGTCGTCGCCCGCGAGGATCTTGGCCTTGAGGCGGCCTGGTGGGGGGCAGGGGCCGGGCAATTTCCGCTACCGGGCAAGATCGGGCGCCATCACCTCGCGAAATTTTGCCGCACTTTCCCCTTTCCATTCCTATCCCGCCGGCAGGAAAGACGGCAACGAATGGGGACCGGCCGTCGCCATGCTGAAGACCGCCTCCGGTTCGCCCTTCTATTTCAATTTCCACCATAGCGATCTCGGCAACACCTTCGTCTGCGGCCCGTCCGGCACGGGCAAGACGGTGCTCTTGAACTTCATGCTGTCCCAGCTCGAAAAACATGATCCGCACATGGTCTTCTTCGACAAGGATCGCGGAGCCGACCTGTTCGTCCGGGCCGCGGGTGGCACCTACCTGCCGCTTCGAAACGGTGTCGCCACCGGCTGCGCGCCGTTGAAGGCATTTGAACTCACCCCGGAAAACAAGGTGTTCCTCGCCCGCTGGGTCGGCCAGCTGGTCGGGTCGGCAAAGCGTCAACTGACGGTCTTGGAGCTGCGCGACATCGCCTCGGCGATCGACGGGCTGGCGGACCTGCCGGTCGAAGGGCGTTCGATCGGCGCCTTGCGCACCTTCCTCAACAATACCGATCCCGAAGGCATCGCGGCGCGGCTCAGGCGGTGGGAAAGGGGTGGGCCGCTCGGCTGGGTGTTCGACAACCAAACCGACGACATCGGGATCGGCGCCAAGTTCATCGGATACGACATGACCGACTTCCTCGACAATGAGGAAATCCGCACCCCGTTGATGGCCTACCTGTTCTTCCGCATCGAGCAACTGATCGACGGGCGGCGCATCATCATCGTCATCGACGAGTTCTGGAAGGCGCTGCAGGACGAAGGCTTTCGCGACCTCGCGCAGAACAAGCTGAAGACGATCCGCAAACAGAACGGCCTGATGCTGTTTGCGACCCAAAGCCCGCGCGACGCGATCGTCTCGCCGATTGCCCATACGATCATCGAGCAGTGCCCGACGCAGATCTTCCTTCCCAATCCGCGCGGCGACCATGGCGATTACGTCGACGGGTTCAAACTGACGGAGCGCGAATTCGAACTGCTCTCGCGCGAGCTTTCGGTCGAAAGCCGGCGCTTCATCGTCAAGCAGGGCCACAACAGCGTCGTCGCCGAATTGAACCTCAGGGGCTTTGACGACGAGCTCGACATCCTGTCCGGCCGCACCGCCAACGTCGAACTCGCCGAGACGATCCGGGCGGAGATCGGCGACCGGCTGGAAGACTGGCTACCCGTGTTTCGGCAAAGAAGGAGGACGGATTGATGGAGAGGATCAGAATAGAGTTTGCTCTGGCGATGATGGTTGCACTGTTGCCGGCTGGAACGGCATTCGCACAGGGCATTCCGGTCATCGATGAGACGGCGATCGCCAAGCAGATCGAGAGCATCACTCAGCTGAAATCCCAGCTCGACACGCTCAATCAGCAGCTCCAGCAGGCGCAGCAGCTTTACGCATCGCTGAACAAGCTTACCAACATGGCCGATGTCGCCGGTCTGCTGAACGACCCTTCGATCCGCAAGGCATTGCCGCAGGATTTCAATGCCATCGAAGGCTTGCTCAAAGGCTCGGGCAGCGGTGTCTTCGCCACCTCCGCCTCGAAATTCCTCGAAGAAAATTCGACCTATCGCACCGATGCCAATGATTTCTATGCGCAAGAATTGGCCCGCGCTCAGAACCAGAATGCCGGGCAGATGAGCCTCGGCCAGCAGATCTACGATGCCGCCACCAAGCGCATCGACGGCATCGATCAGCTACGCCAGCAGATCTCGGGTGCAGCCGACGCCAAGGATATCGCCGACCTTCAGGCACGCCTGCAGGCCGAAACCGCCTTTCTGCAAACCGACGTGCTGCGCATGCAGGCTCTGCAGATGGTCCAGCAGGCACAGGTTCAGGTCGACGACCAGCGCAGGGCCGAGGATTGGCGCAAGCGCCTGGATGCCATGGCAGAGGCGCTCAAATGAAATATCTCGTTCCTGGTATCGCCGCGCTTGCGCTTTCCGGCTGCTTCGGCGAGGGCGACAAGATCTATACCGTCGACGAACTGATGGCTGATCAGGCCCTGCTCGCGAAGATCACAAGCGAATGCCGCAGCAACCCTGGCGCCTTGCGTCAGACGCCCAATTGCCAAAACGCCGAGGCGGCGCACTGGAAGCTGTGGCTCCGCACTACGCCTGGAGGCTGAGCCATGTACCAGGTCTTCAGCTTCGTCGATGGTCAGTTCAAGTCGCCGCTCGAGAATTTCATCTCGTCGGGCACGTCGAACATCGCCAGCTGGATCAGCGGCCCGCTCACCGCGGCGCTGACGCTCTACGTCGTGCTCTATGGTTACCTCGTCCTTCGGGGCTCAGTCCAGGAGCCCATTGTCGAATTCGCCTTCCGGGCGATGAAACTTGCGATCATCGTCATGCTGGTGCGCAACGCCAGCGAATATCAGACTTATGTCACCAAGATTTTCTTCGAGACGCTGCCGCGCGAGATTTCCCAGGCGCTGAACTCGGGTAGCGCACCGAGTGCCTCCACCTTCGACAGCCTGCTCGACAAGGGCCAGAAATGCGCCAAGGACATCTGGGCGCGTGCCACCTGGCCTGCCGACATCGTCAACGGCATCGGCGGGATGATGGCCATCGGCGCGAGCTTCACGGTGGCTGCGATCGGCTATATCGTCTCGCTCTATGCCCGGCTGGCGCTCGCCATCGTGCTGGCCATCGGGCCGATCTTCGTGGCGCTGGCGATGTTCCAGTCCACCCGTCGTTTTACCGAATCCTGGATCGGTCAGCTCGCCAATTTCGTCATTCTCCAGGTCCTGGTCGTCGCGATCGGTTCACTGCTGATCAGCTGTATCGACACGACCTTCACGGCGGTCGAAAGCTATACCGATGTCATGATGCGCCCGGTCGCCCTTTGCGCCATCTGCCTTGCTGCCCTTTACGTCTTCTACCAACTGCCCGGAATCGCCTCAGCGCTTGCAGCGGGCGGGGCGTCGCTGACCTACGGCTATGGTGCTGCCCGAGACGCCCATGAGGGCACGCTCGCCTGGGCCGCCTCGCATGGTGCCAGAGCTGTTGGTCGCGGCGCCCGTTCCGTCGGCCGCCGTCTCAGATCTTGAGGGGCCGGAAGACGACTTCTCCACGACAAATGTTTCAGAGGTTTGCATTTCAATGATCCGCATTATCGTCTCGCTCCTCCTTGCCTTGGAGTTCACCGGCTGCGCATCGAGGTCCCATCCTTTGCCCAAATGCGATGGCTATTCGCGCCGGCCGCTTAACCGCGCCATGTGGCAGTGGGAGGACAACAAGCCCGCCAAGCAAAGCGGCAATGACGCAGTCCCGGCGACGGCGGCCGGCCAGGTGTCTTCCTATGGAAAAGAGCCGCTGACGGAGGGGCCAGCCGACTTCGCGCATTTCGATGCCGCGGGTTCCTATCGGCCATGCGAGGAGGGGTGAGATCGTGAGTACCGACAGTCTGAAGAGCTATTTCGAAAGGGCACGCCGCTTCGATCAGGATCGGCTGGTCCAGGTGGAGCGGTCGGCGCGCATCGCCTGGTCTATCGCGATTGCCGCAAGCGTGCTTGCCGCCACCTCGATCGTCGCCGTTGCCGGGCTGACGCCTTTGAAGACGGTCGAGCCTTTCGTCGTTCGGGTCGACAATTCGACCGGCATCGTCGACGTCGTCTCGGCGCTGACGTCGACTGCCGGCAGCTACGACGAGGCGGTGACCAAGTATTTCGCCGCCAAATATGTGCGTGCGCGGGAAGCCTATGTCTGGAGCGAGGCCGAGGAGAATTTTCGCACCGTCGCTCTGCTCTCGACCCAGCCGGAGCAGACGCGTTTTGCGGCGATCTACCGAGGCGGCAATCCGGACTCTCCGCAGAATATCTATGGCCGCGGCGCGACGGCACGCGTCAACATCGTCTCGATCTCGCTGATCAACGCCAATGTCGTATCGGTGCGCTATACCAGGACCGTCACGCGTGGTGACGACGTCCGGACCACCCACTGGGTGGCGACGCTCACCTTTTCTTATGTCAACGCGCCGATGTCCTCGACCGACCGGCTGACCAATCCGCTTGGTTTTGCCGTCAGCGAATATCGCGCCGATCCGGAGGCCATCAATTGAAGCAGAGTTTCCTCATCGCCCTGACGGTGACCGCAGGACTCACCACGACCGCGCTGGCGCTCGATATCCCGCGAGGCGCATCGCAGGATAGCCGCGTCCGTTTCATCGACTACCAGCCCTATAACATCACCAAGATTGTCGGCACGTTGCGGTCTTCGGTGCAGATAGAGTTCGCCGCCGATGAGGAGATCGCCCATGTGGCACTCGGCAACAGCGTCGCGTGGGAAGTGGCGCCGGCCGGCAACATCCTGTTTTTAAAACCCCGCGAAAACCAGCCGGTGACGAACATCTCGGTCGTCACGACCAGGCGGGATGGCTCGACCCGCAGCTACCAGATGGAGCTGACGGTGCGCGATGGCAGCGTCGAGGCCGGGCAGAACACCTACTTCTATGTGAAGTATCGCTATCCCGCCGACGAGGCCGAACGCCGGAGGCTGGAGACCGCTGCCCGCGCGCAAGCAGCTCAGGCCGGAGAAGCTGACAAGGTTCTGGCTCTCCACGAGGCCTATGGGCCACGCAACTGGCGCTATTCGGCTCAAGGGACCTCGGCACTTGAACCGCAGGCCGTCTACGACAATGGCAAGGTCACGACCTTTTCCTTTGCCGGCAACCAGGAAATGCCGGCGATCTACATGGAAAATTCCGACGGCAGCGAGAGCCTCGTGCCGAAGTCCGTCGAGAACAACCTGGTGCTGGTGCACGCGATCAGCCGCAAGTTCATCCTGCGCAGGGGAGGCGACGTCCTCTGCGTCTTCAACGAGGCCTATGACCGTATTGGCATCGATCCCGATACGAATACGACCTCACCCTCTGTCGAGCGCGTCGTGAAGACGCAGGCTGTGGCAGGACAATAGGAGGACGCCATGGCCGAGGAAGACAGCACCCACATTCCCGGTGAGCGCGCCGAAACGACGACGGGCCGCGGTCTCGACAGCAATCCGACGGTGAGACGCGGTGCGGTGGCGCTCGCCATCGTCGCCTTCGTTGGCTTTGCCCTCTGGTCGATGCGCGGCCAGGATAAGCCCGTAGATGGCATCCAGCCCGAACGCGTCGTCATCCGGCAGACGTCGGATTTCGAGCCGGCGAAGGAACCGGTCCAACCGGTCGCCACGCCGCCGGAAACGCTGCTGCCAACACCCGGGATGCCCGAACAGGCGGGCGAGGACGAGAAGCTTCTCGACGCTGCCCGCCGCGCGCCGGTCATCGCCTATGGTGGGAAGCAATCCTCTCCGTCTCATTCTCGAGACCAGGACGCCAGCGCCGATACCGCGTCAAATTACGTTCCGCTCGGGAGCAACTCGGGCGGTCCCGGTGCCCAGGCCGAAAACGAGGACCAGCGCTTCAATCGGCTGTTGACGCCGACCCAGCTGCAGGGCTCGCGCGCCGGCACGCTTGGGAATCGCGACTTCATCGTCGCCATGGGAACCTCCATTCCATGCGTTCTGGAGACGGCACTGTCGTCGGACCAACCCGGGTTCACGAGCTGTGTCATCAGCCGCGACGTCCTTTCGGATAACGGCCGGGTCGTGCTGATGGAGAAGGGCACGCAGGTGGTCGGCGAATATCGCGGCGGCCTTCGCCGCGGCCAGAAGCGCCTGTTTGTGCTCTGGAACCGGGCAAAGACGCCCAAGGGGGTGATCATCACCCTGGCGTCGCCGGCAACCGACGCCCTTGGGCGTGCCGGAGTCGACGGTTACGTCGATACCCATTGGTGGGAGCGTTTCGGCAGCGCGATCCTGTTGTCGATCGTCGGCGACGCCACCTCCTACGTCAACAGCCAGCTGCAGGACAGCGATGTCGATGCAGACAACACGACGAGCGCCGGCAAGCAGGCCGCGACCATCGCCGTCGAGCAGTCGATCAACATTGCGCCGACGCTATTGAAGCATCAAGGGGAGCTCGTCTCGATCTTCGTTGCGCGTGATCTCGATTTCTCGAGCGTCTATCGCCTCCGCGTGACGGAACCGCGCAACCGAGTCTACGATCGGGCGGTTCTCGGGGACTTCGCGCCAGCCTCGACCCTGGTCACGAAATAGCCCGCCATGACAGAGGGAGCCGATTCAGGCGTCGTGCGAGAGCTGTTGGCACCCCTGTCGCCCTTCCTGCGCGACAAATCCCTCTATGAGATCATCGTCAACTGGCCGACCCAGGTGGTCACCGAGGGCACGGCCGGGTGGCAGGCCCATGATCTGCCGGAGCTGTCGTTCGACAAGCTGATGCGTCTGGCGCGCGCTGTCGCAAGCTTTTCCAACCAGTCGATCGACGAAACCCGGCCCATCCTCTCGGCAACGCTGCCCGGCGACGAGCGGATCCAGATCGTCATCCCGCCCGCTACGACGAAGGGAACCGTTAGCATCACGATCAGAAAACCGTCTTCCGTGTCGCTCAGCCTCAACGATCTTGACCAGGGCGGCTTGTTCGCCGAGGTTGCGAGGCAAGAGGCGGACATCTCCTCGGCCGACCGGAGGCTTCTGGAATTCTATAGAACGGGGTCCTACCAGGCATTTCTGCGAGAGGCCGTCTACGCACGCAAGAACATCATCATCTCCGGGGCGACAGGATCCGGCAAGACGACGCTCTCGAAAGCCTTGATTCGCCATATCCCGTCGAGCGAACGCATCATCTCGATTGAAGACACGCCGGAGCTCGTCATCCCGCAGCCGAACCACGTCCGTCTCTTCTATTCCAAGGGCGGCCAAGGGCTGGCGAAAGTCGGGGCGAAGGATCTGCTCGAATCCTGCCTGCGCATGCGGCCGGATCGCATTCTTCTGCAGGAGCTGCGCGACGGCACCGCGTTCTACTACATTCGCAATGTGAACTCAGGCCATCCGGGTTCGATCACAACGGTGCACGCCGACTCCGCCGACCTTGCATTCGAACAGCTGACACTGCTGGTGAAGGAATCCGACGGCGGGCGGGACCTGGAGCGAAACGACATACGCGCGATGCTGAAGATCGCGATCGACGTCATCGTCCAGTGCAAACGCCTCGAGGGTCGGTTTCGGGTGACTGAAATCTACTATCGCGCCGCCGCGGCAACTAAAATCGCTCGCGGCGATGGTCAAAACTGCTGACGCCGGAGTTTCCCGGCACGCCATAGCTGACAAGGCGAAGCGTCGGATGCATCGCGGGACTGCATCAAATGCAGTCAGCTCTGGGCGGGGTGGATGCTGCATTCTGCTCAATGACACCGACGGCCGCGCTGAACGGCATAGGCCGACCGAAGAGGTAGCCTTGGCCATATGGGCAACCCAAGGCCAAGAGAGCCTCCTCCTGTTCGCGGGTTTCAATGCCTTCCGCGACGGTGTCCAGTCCCATGTCTCGGCTGAGCCCGATCAGTGCGCGTGTGATCGCAGCATCGTTCGGCCTGCTGCGGATCTGCTGGATGAAACCGCGATCGATCTTCAGCGTCGTCAGTGGATAGCGCTGCAAGGAACTGAGCGAGGCATATCCCGTTCCAAAGTCGTCGAAGGCGATGCCAACGCCAAGCTCCCGTAGGGCCGTCATCGCTTCCAGAGAACGATCGTCATCGGCTAGTGCGATCGTTTCGGTGACTTCGAGCTCCAGTCCCTCGGGTGCAAGGGAGTGCCTTTGAAGTGCGTTGGCCACTTTGTGGATGAGATTGGGGCCGCGGAGTTGCCCCGGGAAGAGGTTGACGCCGATCTTGATTTTGTAGCCTGACGCCTGCAGTTCGCTGGCGCGCTTTGCTGCTTCGTCAAGCGTCCACCAGCCAATATCCAGAGCCAATGCGCTCTGATCGAGAGCAGGAAGAAAGGCTCCAGGCGTCAGCAGGCCCCGGGTGGGATGATGCCAGCGGATCAATGCTTCGAGCCCGATGATTTTTCCGTCGGAGAGTCTGACCTGGGGCTGATAGAAGAGCTCCAGCTCACCTTGACGCATCCCGGCAAGAAGCTCATCGCGCAGTTCGCGCCGCGCCGACGTCTCGCTTCGCATGGTGGCGTCATACATCCGGATCGAGTGTCCGCCTGCGGCTTTCGCTCGATACAGGGCGTAGTCGGCACTGGCAATCAGCTCTTCGGCTTCCACCCCGTGGGCCGGTGAAAGAGCAAAGCCGATGCTGGTGCCGAGTTCCAGGACATGTCCGCCGAGTTCAAACGGCTTTGCAAATGCCTGGAGGATAGCATCGGCTTGGGCATAAACGGCACGCGGGTCGCTTACATCCTGCAACAGCACCGCAAATTCGTCGCCGCCGACACGTGCAATATGAGCGTCAGGACGCAGCGTGTATGGGAGCCTGACACCGACGGCCTGCAAAAGGCAATCGCCGACCAAATGTCCGTGCGTGTCGTTGACTTCCTTGAAGCCATCCAGGTCCAAGAGCATGATGGCGGCAGCGTTTCCCGCAGCAAGCGTATCGGCAAGCAGCGCGGAAAAGCGATGACGATTAAGCAGTCCCGTCAGGGTATCCTGGCTTGCCAGGCGCAACAGTCGCCCTTCCTTCTCCCGTCGCTCTGAAATATCGGTGATGACGGCGCCAGCACAGAAGCCGCGTTTGCCACGCCAGGTCGACAGGGTGATTTCGATCGGAAACTCCGTGCCGTCCTTCCTGACCGCCGACACCTCGACCGGCCTGCCACCGAGATTTGGCTTTTGCCCCGCCGACACTTTTTGCAGCCCTGCCATGTGGGCGCCCCGCATCCGCTCCGGGATGATGATAGTGATGGGCTTTCCGATCATCTCGCCTTTGGTGTAGCCGAACAGCGCGCAGGCGGAGGGATTGACGAAGTCGATATCTCCGTGGCTGTCGATCGAGATCAGGGATAATTTCGTCGCCTCGGCAAATTTCACCACCGTGAACGGCATGCGCCGCTCCGAGCTGCTCATTGAAGACGACTTGGGTGTCATGCGTGCCTCGTGCATCGTGCCGGGCCTGTTTCGAAATTATCCGGTTGGGAAATCTGCCGGCCAAGCACAATCACCATGGAATACATGCGTGAACATTGATTTAAGTCGCGTGCATGCCGCTGGCAGAAAAGCCCAGAAAGGCGCAACTCGAGAGTGCCACCAGAGGTGATCAAGCAAACTGGACTCTTGAAGGCAGCCCCGCTAGCGTGCGCGGGCTTCGAAACCGGAGGCGGACAATGCTCAACGAAAACGACCAGACGGAACTTACGAACACCCTGTCTGGTCGCGATGTCGCGCAGGCTGGTGCTCTTTGCTATCGTCGGACCGAAGGCGGTGGACTTGAAATTCTTTTTGTAGGCAGCCGACGGAACGGTCGCTGGGGCATTCCGAAAGGGCGCGTCGAGTATGGTGAAATCACCAGCGCTGCGGCGCTCAGAGAGGCCTTCGAGGAAGCCGGAGTGGTGGGCCTCGTCGACACGACCGTGTTCGGTTCCTTTTCGTATCGAAAGGACACGGGTCCCAACCACTACCATGTGTCCGTCCATCTTCTCCAGGTGTCGCGCATCGCGGACGAGTTTCCGGAGAAAAGCATCCGTAAAACACATTGGTTCCCACTGAAGGATGCCATGCGCGAGGCAGCCCGGCCGGGTCTGCGAGCGCTCCTTTGTCGGGTTGAGAACATCGACCCATGAAGCTCAGTTTCGGCAGATCGCTATTGAGGGTCCTCAGAGCCCAAAAGAAAATCAGCAAACGGATCGAGAAAGCTGTCGCAAAGACCCGACGCAAAACGAAACGTTCAACGCCCCGTCCCGCGAAACCGATTTTGGTCGAGACAACCGCGTTTGGAAGCAACCCGGGCCGCCTGGCGATGAAATCCTTCGTTCCGACGTCCAGGCTGCCGAAGAACCCTGCGCTTGTCGTCTTGCTTCACGGATGCCGTCAGACTCCTGAAAGCCTGGATGCCGCGGCGGGCTTTTCCAAGCTCGCGAAAGAACGCGGTTTCGTTCTTCTCTATCCACAGCAGAAGAGAGCAAACAATTCGCAAGATTGCTTCAACTGGTTTCGACCAAGTGCCGTCGCGCGAGACCGCGGCGAGGTCCGTTCGATCAAGCAGATGATCGAGCACCTATGCGAGCGACATCGCATCGACCGGTCGAGGATCTTCATCGCGGGGCTGTCCGCCGGCGGGGCGATGACGGGCGCACTTGTCGCGATCTATCCCTCACTGTTTGCCGGCGCCGCAATCATCGCCGGCATGCCGTTCGGATCTGTCCGCGACGCGATGTCGGCCCTGCGCGCGATGAAGTCAGGTGCGACGCCGCCACCGGGCGGATGGGGACGGCCGATCGCCGAGATTTCGCCAGAAGTCAGGGCATGGCCTCCGATAACCATCTGGCAGGGCATGGAAGACCGGGTGGTCAAGCCCGCCAATGCGCTCGCTTGTGTTGCTCAGTGGCTCGAAGTTCAGGGCATTGTAGAAAGCAGCGGCCGCTTGGAGAAAAAACCATGGGGCAGCTTGCAGTCGTGGAAAGTGACCGGCGAGAGGAAAGTGGCCCTCTATTCGGTCAGCAACATGGGCCACGGGCTTCCGATCAAGAAACGCAAGAGCGTCATAACACCACGATCTGCTGACCCTTATGTGATCCCGGCAGATATCTCGGCTCCAGCTGAGATGATGCGATTATGGGGCTTGTCCAGGTTTCGAGTGTAACCAGTTCGCGGGCATGTTCGACCGCACCAGGCAAAGTCCGGTCGCGATGGGGTCACCTACACCATCTCAGTGCGCGCAATGAAATGCCAGGCTTGTCTTCGAGCAGCTGACAGTGCAGGTGAAGGAAATACCCAGGCCCGGGGATACGAGGTTCGTGAGATGTTGAAGATCGCGATCACGTCATCGCCAATGCAAATGCGGCGGTGGCCGCTTTCGGGCACTGGGATCTACTATCGGGCCGCGGCCGGAACCAAGATCGGCGAGGGTGCTCGCAGCGACCACCACGCTGGCCAACGGCGTAAATCCTTTGTGCACCAAAAATCACGCGGACTGGTTCGCGTTGCAGCAGCCCTTTTGCCGTTGCGCAATCGGAATACAGTGGGGCGCAAAAGTCTGCCCTCGGCGTTCGGCCTCAATCAATCGGCTACGACAAGGCGGCCGCTCATTCCAAATCGAGCGACTGCTTGAGTTCGTCGATCCGCTTGGACGCTTCGGCCTTGGTCAGATCCTCGGCATAGGCTTCAGGCCGGTGCGCCTGTTCCGACAAGGTCTTCAGATAGGACCGCTGCGCGCCGGTCATCGGCTCGTCGCCGCTGACCCAATCGTCGGGGTCTTTCTCTGTGTTGGATGATGTCTTCGTTTTCGGATTGTCACTCATAGCGGCCTCCTGAATTCGTTCTCTAAACGTTCCAAGTGGTGCTGCTGTTCCCGCTGTATGGCGATCGTCGCGTTGGGCAATCGATGGCTCTTGTTCGGACGTAAAGGCGCCCCGCCGAGCGAGAGGAATTCCGCTTATCACAACAGCCGCTTGGTCAGTGCCGAAAACGGTGGTCGATCGGTTCGTCCGAGAAAGCAGCGCGCCAGTCCGATAGCCGTCGGCTGACCAGCCCGCCACGACGGGTCATTAGGAATGGGGATCTTCCCGCCATTCGGATGTCGCGCCGAATTCTGAAATGGCAAACGAGATGACGCTGCGCAGGCGCGGCGTCATGCGGCGATCGCGATGATAGATAAGCGACATCGGTCGCTCGCGGAGATGCCAGTCTGGAAAGAGTTGAACGAGCAGGCCTGCCTCGACATCCGAACGCAGCAGAATGGATGGCTGCATGATCACTCCCAGGCCCGCGCGCGCGGCCATGCGCACGGCCTGACCGCTATTGACGGTGATCGACATCCGCGGAATGACTTCGACCTTAACGTCGCCGTTCGCCAGCTTCCATGGTGACCGCGCTGCCGGGGCAAAGCCGATGGCATCATGGTTGGCCAGGTCACTTGGATGACCTGGATTGCCCCTTCGAGCAAGGTAGTCTGGTGCAGCGCAGATCATCATCTGGTAAGGGGCAAGACGGCGCGCGATCAAGCGGCTATCGGGCAACTCGCCGATACGGAAGGCAATATCGAATCCTTCGTCGACAATATCGACATTGCGATCCGTCAAGGTGATATCCAGCGTGACATCCGGGGCAAGCGCGCGGTAGCGCTGCAGTCTCGGCATCAGCATCTCTGCGCCGAACGTCGTCGGAGCCGTCATCTTCAGCTTGCCGCGAGGCTCTGCTTGCAATGCCTCGGCATCCTGATCGGCAATCGCCACGCGCTCCAGAATATCTCGGCACTGTTCGACATAGCTGGCGCCGAAATCCGTCAGGCTCTGACGGCGGGTCGTCCTGTTCAGAAGACGCGTTCCGAGGCGCTCCTCAAGTGCTGCCACATGCTGCCCAACCATTGCCGGTGACATCCCGAGCTTGCCGGAGGCGGCACTCATCGAGCCCTCTTGCACCGTTGTCACGAATACCTGCATGGATCGGAATAGGCCCATTCGATAGCTCTGCTTTTAAATGACGATATTATTTTCGCGATTATCCATTTGTATGGGCGAAATTACAACTCCTGTGACGCTGCAAACAAGGAGCACGACATGGCGCAGAACAGATTCACGGGCAAAACGGTCCTCATTACCGGGGCGGGAACGGGCATGGGGCGGGCTGCCGCGCTTCGATTGGTCGAAGAGGGTGGCCAGGTCGCTCTCATCGGACGCCGGCCCGAGCCTATCGGCCAATTGCAGTCGGAGATCGAGGCCGCTGGCGGCACAGCCATTGCGATTGCCTGCGATATCGCCGACAACGAGGCGGTTGCCGCGGCCGTCCACACGACGATAACTCGCTTCGGCAAACTGGATGCCCTCTTCGCCAACGCCGGCGTGCTTGGGGAGTTCAAGCCATTGGCTGTTACGGAAGCGGACGAATTCGACGCGCTTATCGCCACCAATCTGCGCGGCACCTTTTTCACCATCAAGCAATGCCTGCCGTTTCTGGCCGATGGTGCGATCCTCATCAACGCCTCCTGGACGGCTGGTGGCGTGATGCCAGGCGCCGGAGCCTATGCCGGCACGAAGGGTGCCCTGCAGGCGATGATGCGCACCCTTGCGGTGGAACAAGGCCCACGGAACATCCGCGTCAACGCCATAAACCCTGGCATCATCCTGACGCCGATGGCCGATGACGTCATCGACCCTGTCTTCGCGGCTCGCCTCGCCAGTCACACGCCTCTTCGCCGTAACGGCAGATCAGAAGACGTCGCGGGCGCCGTGGCGTGGTTGCTGTCGGACGATGCCAGTTTCGTCACCGGCCAGGAAATCACCGTCGACGGTGGTTTCACAATTGGCGGTATCCGGCTCTAGTCTGGTCCAACCATTCCATCAGGAACTGACGGCAAGCACCTCGCAAAGCCGGCCACCGGCCGCTTTGCGAGTTCTTCGCGTAGGTCCGGCCCGGGGAATTGAAGCCATTGTTAAAGCTTGGTGATCAAGCCTTTTGCGTCCCACCAATCATGGCCGTGTCGTCCGGTTTCTAGTCGCTGCTGTGCTTCAGCTTTTCCAGATGCTCGGAGCAAACGACCCTGACCAATTCGAGCAGCATTGTTGTTCGCTCGCCGAGCCACCTGAGCGCCTCCTCGCTGATCTCATAATGCTTTGAATAGCGCGCCTTCACATATGCTTCGTTCAATGTGTTGAACCACGCGCGTTCCTTGTGTTGATCACGCGGAAAGGCTTCGGCCAGCCGGCGGTTTTGTTCCTCGGCGAGGGAGCGCAGAAACTTGATATTGTGCGATGGTGGGCCGTAGTTGGTGAGGGTGAGCAGGACGCAGGAATAAGCTTGCTCGAGCGATTGATGGAGTTCAAAGGCGGCGACGCGAAACTCTCTCTCTCCGACATAGAACCGGAAACCCTTTAAGAATGTCTGGGAAAGCGAGAACCTGTCCTTGAAGTGCTCCCTAGCAATACGCAGTTGGTCTGCCGGGCTTAGTGGTGCGGCTTCCGCAAGCGGTTCATCGTCAAGTTCATAAAGGACGATGCCTTCCTTGCGAATGTCGGAGAAGAAATACTGTCCTTCCTTGAGGTAGGTATTCACCTCACGCCTTGAATGGACGATGAAGCTCACCGGCGTTTCGATCGAGGCCTCGTGGATTAGCCGGTCGGCGGCCTTGTACCAGTAGTCGGCGAATTCGCAGAGCTTGCGGTTGTTGACGATGATCAAGAGATCGAAATCGGAGCGATACCCTTTCATGGTGAAGGGTTCATCGACCCATCCGCCCTTGGCGTACGAGCCGAACAGGATAATCTTCAGAATCCGGCCGCGCTTCTTGAAATCGGCCGTGCCTTCTTTCAGCGCGTCCTCGAATTCCTCGTGGAGGATTTCAAGGACCCGGCCGAGTTCTCGTTGCTTGCGAAGCGGCATATGATCGAGCGACGATTTCATAAGCAATCGATAGGCGAAAGATCCAATATCGTCTACTCGCAGTTTTGAGAGGGATTTTGTGGGAACTAATCGCCTCGGAGATCACGTTCTCTCGAGGAACCGCGTTAATCGAAGACGACCGTGAATGTGGCTTCCCAAGAAGGTCCTGCACTCCAGGAACGGGGAGCACACGCTGCGTCACCGGCGCGTTGGCCACCGAAAAGGCAGATGCCCTTTCGCCTCTGAATGGGGATGTCGATCAGCTTGATTACGCGGAATCAATTTCGTTGGAATGATACCACTTTATTACCTTCCAGGATCATTGGAATCTTCCGGATTGGCTGAATGCGACTAGCGGACATTTAGCTTCGTGGGCGAAATCAAACGTTTCAGCCCGATTTCACGGAAGCGGGTGAATGCCAACACACCATCCTTGGCTTTAGCTCGAATGAGCGCCCCCTCGTAAGCGTCCACGATACTCGCTGTTAGATCATTGATGTTCTCGTCACTGTCGATATCGCCATCCTGCTGCGCAGCGGCCAGCACCCCTTGAATACTTTTCTCCCAGCGTTCGAATGAAGCGGCGAGCGCATCGAGAACGACTGCGCTCCGGCCTGCAGCGCTTTGGGCAATCATACCGTAAAGGCACCCTGCATATGGGGCGGCCGCCTTATACTCTTGTTCAAGAGCTGCGAAATAGGCATCGAGGCGGGCCAGCGGACGGAGCGACATGTCAGTGAAGAATTTCTCCCGCACCTGCCGGTACTTCTCCTCATACGCTTCGACGACCGCTACGACGAAGTCATCCTTGCTCTGAAAGAAATAATAGAAGGACCCTTTCGGGACATCGACGGCCTTCAGGATCGGGCCGATCCCCACACCGTCATAGCCATGCGCCAGCAATTGCCGCATACCTTCGGAAATGAGGCGTTCACGCGTCGCAGATTGACCATCCATAACTAGACCAATCGTCTACTAGGTTGTTTATGCACATCTCTCTCCACGGAGTGACCTCATATGAGCATAGCACCCAGTAGGCTTGTCGGCATCTATCTCGTGATTTCTTCTGCTGTTTTGTGGAGCACGGCCGGGCTTTTTGTGCGCATCGCCGACATGGATGTCTGGTCAATGGTCGCTTGGCGGTCGGCCTTCTCATTCGTCACGCTTGGCGCATTTCTATTGATCCGCCGAAGATGGACGAAGAAAGGTGTTAAAGGGACTTTCGGCATGCCCGGTGTGGTTGCATGTGTCGTTTCTACAGTAGCGGCGATCACCTATATTGCGTCTTTGCAGTGGACGACCGTCGCGAATGTCATGACGGTGTACGCCACGCTTCCGTTTGTAGCGACCGGGATCGCTTTCTTATGGCTGCACGACCGCGTGACATACCGCTTCGTGATCGCTGGCTGTCTAGCTTTCCTGGGAGTAGCTATTTCGGTCGGAGCAGCTATGTCGGCAAACGACCTTCTTGGCATCCTGGCTGCTTTTATCATGACGGCTGGATGCGCCACGCAGATTGTCATTGCCAAACGGTTTCCAAGCATGGATTCGACGATGATGACGGTCTTGGCCGCGTTGGCCTGCTTTTGCATCGCCCTTCCGCTCATGCAGTATTCGATACCGACATCGACACAACTCCTCGCATGCGCTTTCTATGGGATTTTCACGACCGGCTTTGGTTATGTGCTTTTGTTGCTTGGCTCTCGCCGGATTGGTTCAGGTGAAGCCGGACTATTATCCATGCTTGATGTCATCCTTGGCCCAATATGGGTCTGGATTTTCTACAGCGAGGAGATCACGCTACCAGTCCTTCTGGGCGGTGCAGTCGTTTTGACTTCTGTCTTTTGGTATCTCCTACCGAGCCGTAAGGTTGCTGCCCCCGTTTGAGCAACGGCCGCTTTGGGCAGATACCTTTGATAAAGTCGCGTCGAGATCGTGCGGCAGCATCTGGATTGCGGCTGGCGCGCCAAGGTGTAGCTCCCTTTGTGCTGGTTTCGGCATCGGCGTCGGGATTAGCTTTGCGAGTTTCCGGAGGTTTTGGGCTGCGGCTGCGCGGTGGAACTCATCTCTAGCTCCATTCGGCCCTCGTAGTCGCAAGCGATCCAATCTGAGGATGCGTTTGAGGTGAGCAAAGAGCATCTCGACCTTTTTCCTCTCCCGCCTCGAAGTGACATAGGCTTCCGTTTTGGCGATATCGCGAGCCATGTCGCGAGCGCCCTCATAGATGGAGCGTGGTATTTTGCGCGCCGGGGTGTTCGGGCAGCATTTGGGTTTCAGGGCGCAGGGATCGCAGTCGTGCTCGCTGACTCGGTAGCATACCATGCCATCCTCGTCGACAAGCGGACGCTCATTTTTGTGGGTGATCTGTTGCGAGCGTAACTCCTTGCCGCCAGGGCAGGTATAGAGATCGCGTTTGTGGTCGTAGACAAAGTCGGCTTTTTCGAAAGTGCCGTCGCGCCGCTCGGACTTGTCGAAGACCGGGATATGCGGCTCTATCCCCGCTCGTGCACCAGCCAGCCCAGCATCTCGGCAGAACCATAGGCGCTATCGGCGGCCAGCCGTTCTGGATAAAGGTCGAAGCGATCCTGGGTGCGTTCGATCATGGTGCGTGCCGCGCCGACTTCGGCCTGTCGGATCGCCCGGCTCGCTTCGACGTCAACAATGATGGCATTGTTCATATCGATCAGATAGTTGGTGGCGTAAGCGAAGAAGGCATGGCCCTTCTGCGCTCCGGTCCACTGCGCCGCCGGATCAGACCTCGATTCGAACTTCGGCTTCACCTCACTGGCCGCACCCCACGCCGCGTCATCGAGCGTGTCGAGATATTCCTGGACCCAGCGACGGGTCTCGGCCATCGCACTCCAGTCGACCGTTTCCGACCCTTCCGCCGAGCGTTGCTTGTTCGCATCCGCCTTGATCAGGCTCGCATCGACGGCGAAGCCTTCGCCGCCGACAAGACCCTCGTCGATGCAACGCCTTACTGTCGTCTCGAATAGCTCGCGCAGCAGATCACTATCCCGGAAGCGGCCATGCCGGTTCTTGGAGAAAGTCGAATGATCCGGCACATCGCCTTCCAGGCCGAGCCGGCAGAACCACCGATAGGCGAGGTTCAGATGCACCTCCTCACACAGCCGACGCTCGGAACGGATGCCGAAGCAGTAGCCTACGATCAGCATGCGGATCATCAGTTCTGGATCAATCGAGGGCCGCCCGATCTCGCTATAGAAAGGCCGCAAGTGGGACCGCAAGGCCGGACAGGTCGACGAAGCGGTCGATAGAACGCAGAAGGTGGGCGGCGCGCAACTCATCCATCTGCGCGTCATGGACCTGATCGTCCGTCGAGACGCGGGCGTAGCCGACGAGCCGTTTCGGTAATGGCGGCTGATTTGAAGCTGGTCGTCTTGCCATGGGTCTTTGCGGCTGCTTTTCAGGTGCTTTGTACAAATAAGGAATGCGCGAAGAAATGACCCTTTGCGAGTATGTTTTATGATCAAAGAGAGGAGGCGCTCCCAGCGCGTCTTCCGGTCGACACGGAACGCGCGTCAGCGGCCTTCCACCGGCGTAATGCCGCAGAACTGTGTGTTTGAATGAGCGCTATCGCATTGTTCGCGCATTGTTGCCCAGAGAGATGCTGGAGCGGGCTTCTATAGGCGATACGCCCGCTAGGTAAGGTCAACCAGAGCTTTGCCTATCGAGGCTAGGGGCATTGCTTCCACATCGTGCTTTAGGCGGAAAGTTTCCTGCCCAGGGTAAACGACGATGCGTCGTGCTGGGTCGAGATCTTCGCATGCAAGATAGAAGCCTTTCTCGAGTTTCGGCGTCAGGCTCCGCTTGATTTCGATAGCCCAAGGTCGTTCACCCGGGGGCGTCAGAAGGAGGCCAATCTCCGCACCAGCCAATGTTCGGTAAAAATTGCTCTGAGTTCCGGGGGGGGCTGCTGCAATCAACGTCTCGATCACGAGACCTTCCCAGCTTGCCCCGGCGACTGGGTGTCCAAGCAGGTCCTCCTGAGTGGTCAGTCCCAAAAGGGTGTGGGTGATGCCGCTATCGCGAACATAGACCCGCGGTGATTTGACAAGGCGCTTGCCAACATTCGCATGCCAAGGCTCAAGGCGTCGTACGAGGAGTAGATCAACCAGGAGATCGAGATAGGAGGCGACCGTCTTGCCATCGACGCCGAGCGAACGCGCAAATTCTGCGGCATTCAGAAGTCCGGATTGATGATGTGCGAGCATTATCCAGAAGCGCCGCAATGTCTCGGCAGGAATACGAGGACCAAGCACGGGAATATCTCGTTCCAGATAGGTTCGTATGAAGTCCTGCCGCCAGCGCTGGCTTGCACGATCATTTACCGCAAGGAAACTATCAGGGAAGCCGCCTCGCACCCATAGCTTATTCAGATCATCAACTGGTACTTCCAGGCTGTCGATCGGACCCATTTCAAGGTAGGCGATGCGACCGGCCAGCGTCTCACCCGACTGTTTCAATAGATCGATGGATGCGGACCCGAGCAGCAGGAAATGGCCAGCCTTCCTCCCATTTCGCCGGCCCCGATCGATAAGCCCACGCAAATTCTGAAAAAGATTTGGTAGCCGGTGAACCTCATCCAGGATAACGAGCTTGTCGCTATGCTGGCTGAGATATAGTTCCGGCTCGGTGAGTTTGGCGCGGTCGGCATCCGATTCCAGGTCGAGATAGATTGATGGGCGTTGTTCGGCTATGGCGAGAGCCAGCGTAGTCTTGCCGACCTGACGCGGGCCAATGAGCGCAACGGCGGGGCTCGAATCGATCAACTCAGTCAGTTTTGTAGATATTCGACGTTCAATCATCCTTGCATTTATGGAGTATAATTCCGTAATTGCAAGGACGATATGTTGATAGCTCGGCTGCGTCCGCTGGCGCGTCGCGCGTCGTTCACATTGCCGTGCGCCTAAAGGCTCGCCGCGTCGGTTGTTCGGAACGCCATCTTTAACCCAAGGTCGATGACTGGATTGATTTCTACCGCGGCCGTTGGCGTGGGGCCTTAACTCCAACGGTCGATGAACGGCAGCGAAACGCAACATTCACAGCCTGTTCAGCGCGCCAATGTCATCAAGTAACCAGAAAGAGCCTTACCTCCCAACACAGGCTCTGATGGAGTAGCCGATGAAAAAGATCATTCTCTCGACACTTGCTACATTGGTCGCGACCGGCAGCATCTTCACTTCCTATGGCTCCGCGAGCGCACATGATTATCGCGAGCACCGGCACGGCGACAGGAGTGCTGCCATCGTTGGTGGGCTGGCGGCGGGGCTCATCGGCGGACTGGTTGCCGGTGCTCTCATCGAGGACAGGGACCGTCCGCGGTATGATGAAGGCGCAGATTATCGCTACAGCCGCGGCCCGCGCTATGAAGGTAATGTCGGTTATCGCGACTATGGTGACTCGGGCTACCGTTACAGAGTTGGTCCGCGTCATGAGGACAACTCCGGCTATCGCGATTTTGACGGCACAGGCTATCGTTATGACAGTGGCTGGCGTTGATGCAGACCAAGTACATTTCCAGCCTTCCATGACGGCGACCTGAATTGCCTCGTAGAACTTTTGCGCCAACGGTGCGATTTGAGGGTCAATCCGTCAAATGACCAGCCTTGCGGCCCGCCCGTTCTTCCGTTCTGCATTGTTGTAGTAGCTTGCAGCCTGCGCCACCGATTTATGAAATGACTGCTGCATGGCTTCCTGAAGCGGGATGCCGCGGTTGGCCGCTTCGGTGAGATAACCAGATCGCAGCCCGTGGGCTGAAAATATCTCTGGATCGAGACCAGCCTTCCTGCAGCGGGCCTTGAGGATGAAATTGACGGACTGCGGTGTCAAGGCGCGGCGATCGACGTTGCCCCACTGGTCGATACGACGGAAGATTGGCCCTGCCTCAATTTTTGCCTCCTGGATCCATCGCTTCAAAGCCCCGACCGGACGGCCGATCAGGACGGCATGGGCCTTATCTTCTACATTCGTCGTCTTGGTGCGGTCGAGCTTGAGTGTCAGGCAGGACAGGAGAGGGGAGGCGGAATTCTGCGGGTCGGCATGCACCGGCTCCTCGTCAATCAGATCCTCGATGCGAAGGCTTGCAATTTCGGAGCGTCGGCGGCCGCCGGAAGCGAAGGCGGTCAGCAGCAGGGCACGATCGCGAACATCGACCAGACGATCGCCGGCGCAGGTGACCATGAGCTTTGCCAGGACATCGCCGGTAACCGCTTTTTTGCTCTTGCGGCGGCTTTGCCGCGGCGCGGCGCGCACAGCAAGCCGGAGCGCGGTCTTCAATGATGGCGCCGAAAACGCTCCGGTTAGTCCGCGCCAGCGTGTCAGGATCGACCACGAGGTCAGGCGCCGGCGCACCGTGTCGGGCGCATGCGGGCCGTTGACCCGTAAAAACCCTTCGGCGCGCAATCCTGTCTCGACCTCGACCGGCATGCCATGGTTCGGATCCTCGGCACGTTCAACAGGGTCCCAGAGATGATGAGCGACGAATTTCAACAGCAGGCTCTCCGGCGCCGGCCAGGGCAGTGGAGAGCCGATGGCAAGCGCGCACCAAGCCTCAAGATAGCCGAGATCGGAAGCGAGCGCCCTGAGCGTGTTGCCGCCCATGCCCTGTTGCGCCAGATGTTTTAAGGTGGCGACATCATCGTCCGTCAGCAATGCGGCTAGCTGATCACGACGGGCAAACGGCAGGATGGCGTCGAGTGCATCAAGTTCCTCGGCGCGGCGATGCACCGGATCGACAGGGGAGGGGAGGGCTTTTGGCTCTAGCATGGCGGTCTCTGGCGCTGTGACTTGCCCCGACTTTAGCGGTTCTGCGCCGCCAAATCCATCACTATCGATACTTGATACTTATCGATGGTTATAAGACCAACCCGCAATTGTCTGAAGCAGCGGAAGCAATGGCCAACATCTCTTCTAGTTAATGGCTCGTTTACCATGATTTTAATGGCTTACGATCTCGCGAAAATCAGCATGACAGCCCTGATGGAGGTAAGCGGGGCTGATTTGGTGGCCATGCCGACACAATCAGCATGTCTGGCGCCGAGCAGGGTGCTCGAAGGGCCGAGAGCGTTCAGGCGCGAGCTGCAACCAGGGAGGCGAGGGGTGCAACAGCATGATCTTCGTCACTGATCCCCAGCCGATCGCCGAGATAGTGCCAGAACGACAGGCCGAGCTTTTGGCAGGTCTTCATCAGGCCGAGCATGCTGTCACGCGCTTGGCGACCGTTGCGACTGACCGTGCCGCCGGAAATCTTTCGCTTGATGACAAATCCGCGCAGATCTCTTTCCGACGCATTGGTATGGAGCGGGGTTTCAGGCCGCTCGAGAACCCGCAGCAGTTCTGCCTTGCGGCGTCTCAGTCGAAACAGCAGTTTGTCGAGGTCGCCATAACCGGTGCGCAGCGAGAAAATCCGATCGAACCGGGCCTGAAGGCTCCGGGCTGCACGCGGATCAGGTCTTCGCTGATAGGCTTTCAGGGCCTTGTAAAAGCGCCAGATGAGATCCCGCAGGGTTTCGACATGCCGTACTTGGCCGGGTGTCGCCGGCATCAGTTTGTGCAGCAACCGTTCGGCGTGGACCCAGCACAGCGCATGGGTGCCGACGCGGAACTGTCCGGCATCGTCGGAGACAATCACCGCATTGCCGACCAGACCATGATGGCGGATGGCGCCCCAGATGCCGGCCTCGGCAAACGGGCGGATTATTTCTTTGTCGAAGATGTCGATACCATTGGCGGCCAGATACTCGAGAAACGGAACCTGATTGGCAAACCGCCGCGGTTGGCGTGTCTTCAACCGCGCCAGAAGGGCGGGGTCGACCTGACGGTCTTCCAGAAAGGTGAAGGCGGCATCGTTGAGAACATAGTCCTGATAGTTGCCGCGCAGCAGGGCCAGAAAGTTCAGCCGCGACTTCGACGGCGCCGTGCGGAAGGCAGTGAAATGTTCGCCGCCGATTTGTGTCGTGTGGAAATTGCGGTTGGCATGACGGGCGCCAGTGTCGTCAACCGTGACAAAGTGAGCCGAGATCAGGCCCGCATGCAGCACGGCAGCATCCTCGGCATGAAAGCCATCCAGCCGCTCTGTCAAAAACCGGATGACCTGGCGTTTGGAAATCTCGATACCGACATCGTTCAGCAAGGTCGTCAATCGCTGCGTCGTCACCTGCCCATGGCTATGAAGCATCAGGCAGAAGCGACGCAGACTGGCGCCGTAGCCGCCCTTTATCCCCGCAGGCAGCGGCGCGACGATCGTGCGTCCATCCGGAGCCACCCAGCATTCGCGGCGATAGCGCACCACTTCGGCCCGCACAACCAGATCCCGCACCACGCAATCCTTGTAGCCCTTGAAGCGCGATCCGGGTGGTGCGTTGGCAGGCAGCACCTCTTCGCGCGTGACGCTGCTCTTGTCGCCTTTCGGCCCGCGACGCCGCGCAGGCTTTCGGCTGCCGGCAACCGTTTTGTCACTCGTTGCCTGGTCCATACCCGACGGCCTGAAGGGTGGGCGTGGCGGCAGGTTTTTGAGCCGCGCAATCTCGTCGCGCAGAAGCTGGTTGTCGACCTTCAGCCGCGTGTTCTCTACCCTGAGCAGGTCGTTGTCTTCACGAAGCTTTCGGTTGTCAGCCTCAAGCTTCTCGATCCGGATTTCTGCCCGATCAGCCCGCTCCACCAGACCAGTCATCAACTCCCGCAGCGCCTTCAGCGACAGCGTGTCGGCATGCTCGGCCATGGGGAGGCGGCGCTTCGTCATAAAGGAAGTGAATCATGATTCACAAAAACAGGAATCCCTTCTGCCACCAGATCTGCTCCAGTTACTGATGGAGCCGGCTTTTCGCGCCGGTGTCGAGCTGGCACGCATCGATGAGTGCATCGCCCGTTCGCCGGTCGGTCAGGGCTGGATCGAACGCCAAAATTTTGCTGACGCCTGCGCCTCCCTGTGGATCGACGGCGAGCTCGTGCATCTCGAAGACCTCCTCCACGACGCCACGAAGGATATTCGCACACCGACCGATGTACTCACCATTGCCCGTGACGTGCTGCGCACCCGCCGACTCATCGCTACGCAGTTGCCGGATTGGGCGCTATCGACAGAGGGCATCCGCACTTTGCGACAGACGTCGGACATCAATCTTGTCGGTGCTGAGGCAGTAGAGCCGGCCGGCGTCACTCGGCCTGCGGTCGCGATCATCGCGGAAGGGGAGGGGGGTGATGATGACGTCGAAAATCTTCCGGGCGTCGACTACGCCGCCATCGATGCGGTGCTCGCCCGGTCGGAGGCGGCGATCAAAAACGCCAGACGGCCGGGCCGTGGCGGCGGTCAGGACAAAGATCCAATCATCTACGATCTCGATTGGGACGAGGATGCCCGGCTCGGCGAATGGCGCGGCGTGCTGCGCCAGGCAGAAAACCTGCCGGCTATCCTGCAGGCGATCTTCGCCCTGGATGCCTGGAACGAGCTGTCCGTTCTTCAGCACGCGCCCTGGCTCGGCCGGCTGTTCGCCGCGTCGATCCTGCGGGAAGGCGGCATCACCACCGGCGCACATCTCGCCGCCATCAATCTCGGCCTCAAAACCATTTCCGTAGATCGGCGCCGGCATCGTGATTGGGAGACCCGGCTGCTTGCGATCGCCCACGGGCTGATCGCGGCCGCCGAGATCGGACTAAAGGAGCATGACCCCGGCTAACGCTGGCCCGAACCCTGTTGGAGCGGAAGCTGGAGGGGCGGCGGACGTCTTCAAAATTGCCGGAGCTCATCAAGCTGGTCATGGCGAAACCGCTGGTGTCCGGAAAAATGGTGGCGAAGACGCTCGAGGTCACGCCGCAGGCGGCGCGGCGGATCTTTTTGGAGCTCGGCCTCAGGGAGATAACGGGGAGGGGGAGGTTTCGGGCATGGGGGTGCTTTAACATCCTATTGTTTAACCCTCTTAGGGCCCTCACTCGATGTCCTCGCAGCCAAAGCGACTTTTCCTACGGAGGAAGCGCCACCGTCACCTAGTGGAACACCTCTTATAATCGGAAGGCAGCGTTGAATATTAACTTGGGCGCGCATCAACGCGCTTTGCAGTCGAAAATTGGCACGTTGTCGGTTCCATGCGTGGCCAGGTGCTCCTTTGGAATAGAGTCGGGCAGTTGTCGACATGAGGCCGCCAAAATCGCCTCGTCAGTCGTAAACCATCTGCGGAGTTCACCGTAAGCTCTGGTTCTCGGCCCTGCCAATGTGAAAAGTGTCCCGGATTTATCAACTGCGATCGCCTGAGCCGGAAAGTCAAGTGGAATGCGACCTTCGATCACCCCGGCCCCCCAATTCCACAGATACGCGGCTTTCGATTGTTCGGCTCCCAGGACTAAAGTGCTCCGAATTCCAAACGTGAGGCTCAGAACCCGCTCCGGGAACGATAGCTGGCCCCGCTCCGTGCCTGAGGTGAGATCATAGACGAACAGTTGCGCCGACGTTGCAGCGCCGTTTCCTATCGAAACCGCCAGCGATCTTGAGTCTTCTGAGAATTCGGACAGGTCCCAATCTCCTTTGATGGGGGGAACCGTCAAGATCGGCTTTGATGACCCGACATCATAGACGATAGTGCCGTTGCTGTCTTGATCCGTGAGCAGGAGCTGACCATCATTAGAGATCAGACGCGCTTTTAAAGCGCTTGCTGAGCCAAGGCAACGAGTTGAGTTGAGCGGTGCACCCGAAACCGAAGAAACACACAGTCTTCCCTCCTGCCTGACGACAAACCATTGACCGTTTTTTGAAATCGCCTCAACGGCGCCCGGGCTTCCTTGCTTGCATTCCAAGTTGTCGAAAGGGTTGGCTCCAAAATGGCCGAGACACAAATGTGCCTGCTCACCATCTCCCATGACGGCAATCAGCTTATCGGGGAACACAAATGCAATATCCGTCGGACTATCCCCGTGATTTACGCATCGTTGCTGCAGTGACCCGCCGATTTCCATCACACACGTGCGGAGGGACTCTCCGGTCAATGCAACGGCCGGTGCTCTGTCGACATAAATGTGCGATCTGACGATCTTCTGGAAAAGAGGCACCGTTTGAAGCAGTTCCCAGTCGAGCGGCCAGAAAACGAGGCTGGCGGGAAATTGGGGTGCCTCCTCTCGTGCGACCGAAACGGCAAGCACCGACGTATCTTCCGCGATGGCAAACGTTGTCGCCGGTCCTTCAACCACGAAACGTCGAACCTCCTCTCCGCTTCGCAAATCCCAGGCGCTAACCGTGTGATCCGACGGGAAGCTGGAGCCGCTCCGCGTCAGCAAATATGGTGTGCCGGGGACTATCATAATTTGATTTATCCGTCCGTCATGGCCCAGACGGGTGCGTTCCAGTTGGGTAGAGAGATCGACAAGAAAAACCTCGTTCCGAGTGGAGGCTTGGGGCATTTGACGGATTGCAGCGACATGAAAGTCCCGGTTTAAGATCACTTGCCAGACATGATCAACAGCGACGTCGAAAGTGGCATTGCGCGTCAAGTCGTGAATTTGCGCCCGGTCATTGTTAGCCGAGGCCAAATAAAGATCAGGCAGGACGCCAACCACGCGTTCGAGCACCGCAGCACATTTATGGGAGGCAGTCTCGGCAATTGTCTCGCGCTCGTCTGCCGCATAGACGCACGCCGTGTTGTTCGCGACGACGAGGACCCGATCGTCCCCGTAGGGGAGCAATTGGCTGATCCCGGCAATGACGTGACAGCGTCGGTACAATGGGGATACGCCATTCTGAAGGGTCCAACTACAAATCCTGTCGCCATCAAACGCCATAAGTATCTGGCCATTTCCGGTCACAAGCCAATCGGAGGTTCCTCGCGAAGGATCGCTTTGGAACTGAAACATCGATGGTTCTTCGCAATGTACGGGCTGGGGTGCCCGACCATCCGAAGCGGAGAAAAAGCATAGCCTTCCATCCTTGTCGGAGACTGCGAAAAACGTGGTCCCAGGAATATCGGCGATTTGCGTAAGCTGGCGCCCTGTAGACAAGCAGTGGACGGTATGATCGGCTAAGGATACAGAGCAAAGCTCACCATCAGCGAGCATCAGCTGCAGCGTTTCTGTGCGTGTTTGCAAAATCATTTGGTCCGCCTCGGAGGGCAGCTCCGGCCGTGCCGTAGGCCGACCCGGCATGAGTTTGGTGGTCCTTTGCAGAACCTCGAAAGCTTCCGTGTGGGGTTGATCACTCTCCTTCAGACGATAGAGGGCTTCCCGCGCCAGCATCGCTGCGACAAGCATGCGGTTGCGGCCGTGCTCGAATTCTAGCCTAGACCTTGCACTCATGAGATTCGCCGATGCCACAAAGCGCTGGTAGTTGGCAGATCGTTCGAACCAGAACGAAACAGCGGTCAGAACAGCGAGGGCCAGCGCAACAAATGCAAAAATTGCGGCACGCTTACGGTCCTGGCGCATGTGGGTGAACGACCCGACTATTCGGGTGATGGCGTCCTCTGTCGGGCCCGCAGTAATCGATTCTGCCGGCTCTAGCACACGCAGCGCTTCTTCTGGAAGGAAGGGGGCCAGACCTGAGTTCTTCAAGGACTCGATGCTTAGGCTATCGCCAAATGCAATCGGAATGATCCGCCTCTTCGTCGCGCTAAAGCGTTGGACCTCTCGCAGCACAGGCGGCGAATCCAGTGCTCCAGCTGTCCCCACCAGGATCAATTGGCTGGTACGCGCTAGGCTCCACGAGCCGATCCTCACCCAGTCATCGCCGGGATCATAATCCTTGCGATCGAGGAAAAGTTCGTATCCCCGCTCCTCCAAATATTTCGCAAGCGCCGTGGCGTAACGTTGACCATCCGCCCAACAATAGGAAATAAAAAAATCATAGCCAAACACACGGTCGAGAAAAGCTCTCCAAATGCTTCGGCGCTCAAACCGGTCGTCCACTTTATCTCCTTCGGTTCACAGCGTCTCCCAGATCTTAACCGACGGTTGAACTGGAATGCCGACTTGAAGACAGTTTATTTCCAATGCGCCCCAAACATTGGATAGATTAATCGGTCGGTGAATCAACCAGTAACAGCACAATTGCGAAGCTGAAACGTGCGGTGGTCCTCGTCGATTCTGCTTAGAGTTGACCGGCCTTAGATTTGCTTCACCGGCCAACTCTCTGTTTGCCGTCTGGCGCAAACACCCTGCGCAAGAGCGTTTCCAGGTTATCACCTTGTGAAAAAGGACGCATCAGGCCGATCGGTCGAACCATTCGTGAGCTTCTCGAACTCGGAAAGCGGAAAATGATACGCTGCATGACCCGTTCGGGGTCGTTGGCCCACCGTAAGTCTGCGTAAAGCGGCTCACGGGCTCACGCGAAAACGCTTGCGCCAGTTCTTTCGGCAAAGCGTCCGTATTGCTCCAACCCTGATCGTTGCAAACATCGTTCCACGCGATGGTGCCAGATGTCAGGACTATGAGAAACCGACTTGAACCGTGGTAATTCAGCCAACTGAACTTCTCTTTTGACCCATTTGGACTGCGCCGCCGTAGGCGACGCTAGCAGGATAAAGAAGCGCGCGTCGGCTATGGAAGATTTTATAGCCTGCCACAAATCGGGAGGTACACTCAGGTTTGTGCTGTAGCGAAAAATTCTTAACGACCGGGGTCGATACCAAGGAGCGGCAACCGTTCGATGGCGTTTTGCAGTTTTGGTGCGAGCTGACCGTCAACGGCAGTGCTGTAGGACAAAAACGCATCGTATTCATCGCCGGAGTCGCCTAATGGGGTTTCACGCATTCGATCGGTGAAAAGGTTGGCTTAAGGTTTACTGGACCGTGATTGAACGTAGATGATTGGTGCATCCTTACGACCGCGCACAAGCGACTAGCCGATTCAGAGCGGCTGCCCTGCACCGTTTGCATCGCGCTTGGATCCCCCCACTATTCGCTGTTCGAGGATTCCGATACCTTGATCGCTTTTGGCATCTCAATAGCCGCCGTGCTCGCCAACACATCGTCGACCTTGCCAAAGCTGGCAGAGATTATCGAATCGATATCCCAACGGCGCAGGGCTTCGTCGAAGCCCCCAGAATATAAGTAGCGGCCACGCGGATCGAAATCCATCGCGTTTACGCCACCCTGATTGGCCGACAATCTCGCCAGCGACTCCATTGATGTAATGTCGAAGATTTCGATTGTGCCGGTCAAAGAGCCCACGGCGGCGACCTTGCCGTTCGGGGCGACTGCTAGGCTTTGCGCGCCGGCGTCAGTGACGGACTTGCGAACGTGGGTCGTCGCCGGATCTATCGCGCCGACAAAGCCATCGTCACCGATCGCGACCAACGTTCTTGCGGCTTCTGAATAAACCATCGCTCTTACCGCGCCAGAGTGGATCGTCCCGGAGTATTGATGCGTGAGGTCAGAGATGGTCAACATCGTGAGTTTACCGTCGCCGTCCGCAACCGCAATGGAAGGCGACTCGGATGAGACGAACGCGATCGCGGTCGTGTTCGTGATCTTCGTCGGGCCCTTGACCGTAATGCCTTTGGACGAGTCGAGAATGTAAACGTCGCCAGTTTTCGAAACCAGCGCAACAAAACGGCCGTCCCTGGAAATTGCCGAAGCCGTCGCCTCGACGCTCAGTTTATCAAGGGCGGAGGCTGCGGCTTCGTGCTCGCTCTTCCAAACGGCGATTGGATCGAATTGGCCGAATGCAGTCCTGCCGCGCGCGCGGACGAATGAAGAAGCCAGTTTGCCTCCCATATCCGCCGGGCTGTCATCTAGGGGAGCGGGCAAAAGTGAGGGCAGCTCGTAAATGCGGTTCGACATATCGGCCAAGGCAACGACGGCAAGCTTGTCATCGAGAACTCTCATGTCGATGATTTGATTACGCTGCGGTGGTGTCAGCATCTGGGCTGTCGGTGTAAACTTCTGCGAAGGTATGACGGCGGCGTCCCGCTCCAAGTTCCACACCATGACCGTGCCGTCCAGGCCGACGGAGACTAGCTTGTCGCCGGTCGAGTTGAAAGCCAAGGCGTAGCTCTCTCCCTGGTGACCTCGTGTGTTGAGGATCGCCCGCTTGGCTTGAACGTCGAAGACTTCGATAAACCCTCTGGAAGACGCGATCGCGACAAACTGTGAAGACGGGTCGAACGAACTGGCGTAAAAATGCGCTCCCCCGGATTTCGAGAGGGTGTCCATCTTTTGGAGAGCATGATCGAAAAGAAGAACTTGATCTCCTACCGTAGCAAGGCTGTAACGGGTCGTCGCACTCGCGCTGATCGAATAGACATATTGTTCTACTCGGGTGATCATGGAGCATTGATCGTTGCTGACAGGGCAGGCCCAGATGTAAGGGCTGGAACCTCCAAAATACAGATACGTGCCGTCCGCGTTGAACGCCAGCGCCTGGACATCATCGGTGTGAGTGTCCAGGCCCATCATCTGCTTGCCGTCTTTGTCTAGGACAAACACACCGGCATCGTTTGCCACCCCGATTGCTAGCAATTCGCGTTCGCTCTCAGCTTTCAGGCCCAGAATCGGTTGGTTTAACTTTCTGATCTGGGTCGACTTTCCGGTGGCAAGGTCAATGGAAATGACGTCGCCACCAGCCAAGCCGGCCGCTAGCCGGTTGCTGATCGGGAAAAATGCCAGGGCATTTATTCCGGAGGCCATCGTCGCAAGCCTAGTCACAACACCGCTTTCGATGTCTAGGAGTATGAGATTGCCGGCTTTGTCGCCGATCGCGAAGCTCTGTTTTGCTACGAAAGCGACCGCCGACAATTCGCCCTCTGCACCTGTCACTGGCAGCTGGAAAAGCTTGATCGGTGATACCGGCGTCTTGAGCAATCCCGCTATTTGAAAACGGGCGATGCGGGTATCTGCGTGGCTCAGTGACTGAGCATATGCGGTCGCGGCGGACACGATGTCCGCATCGGCCTCGGCCTTAAGGCCTTGCTGGATGAGTTTGTCCGCCATACTGCGCTCAGCTGTCTGATGGGAGAGATACGCAACAGAGCCGGCGATCACCGCAACCACAGTGGTAACCGCAATTGCTGCAATGTAATAACTGCGCATCCGGGCGATGCGTCGCTGTTCACGGTACCAAGCAGAGGTGGTCTCTTCGACCGACCGTCCGGTCAGATGCGCCGCCAGTTGGGTGAGTACGTCCTCGATAGGCCTAGGGCGGATGCCATCTCGTTTTCGTAGTCGAACGGAGCGGAAATCGTACCAAAGCCGTTTCTCTAATCCGTGTTCCGTCACGTAGGTCGGGAAAAATTTCGCTGCGGTGTTCGTGGGATCAAGTGGTTCGGTTACACCAAGCAGCACCGTTTTCGAACCTCGCTGCGAGATATACCATTGAAATTCGCTTCTCACCCAGTGCGAGCTCGGCGTCGCGTGCGAGCACAGGACAAGCAGATTTTTTGAATTCGAGAGCGCGGATCGAAGCGAGTCATCGAGATCCTGGCTACCTGACAAGTTAACGCTGCGTCTTAGATTATCGGTGTCCATAAAGGCTTTGATCTCGGGGATTTTCAGTCCGCTAGCATCAACCCTCTTGTGGAACGTTCCCAGAAAATTCTTTATCAATCGCGCCGTCTTATAATCTGTCTGGGCGACGAAACTGATGAAGACGTCGAAGTTGCTCTTCTCGGGTTCTGACGCTTTATCAGACATTCGGTTATCCCTCTCAGACAGCCCCGGCAGTCGAAGGCTAGCAATGAACTGATGTGCTGACTACAGAAAAACCGAAGCGTTTAGAGGCGGACTTGCTTCTACGGGATACGCTTTGGCGCCGCACCGCCGCAGAGATTGCAGCGAACACTGGACCAACGATCGTCGCGCTTTGCGCTGTGGCCGAATTCGGCCTGAACGCACATGATCAGCTGACGCTGGCTAAGTATAGGCGGCGCATGAAATATGGCGGCTTCGTCACAACATGTTGCCACAAATCCAGAGGGTTGCTTCCCATGATCAGTACGAAGTCGTTCAAGCGATTTGCAATGCGCCCGAAAATTCAATCTCAGTGTTGCAAGGGGAACTTGATTTGGATTTCAACTAAAAATACCATCGAGTGGTTCAGCAATATGACGCTGACTGCAGCCTAGCGAAGAGCGACTCATGACCAACTCGCCCGCCTTTTTTGTGAGTTACGCCCGAGAGGATGTTAAGCACGAGCAATTCCGTGAAAACTTCAGAACTTTCATCACCGATCTCGGGGCGAGGGTCGCCAGCCTGCTGGCTATCCCTATCGAAGACGCATACTTCGTCGACGAAAACATCGAGACGGGGGAACTCTGGCCCGAGCAACTCAAGAACGCCTTGATGAAATGTAAGGCATCGATAGTTCTCTATAGCCCCAGTTACTTCACCCGCGAATGGTGCGGCAAGGAATTCCAGGTCCTGCTCGACCGCTGCAAGAAGGATGCAGGCGTCACTGGCATCATCCCGGTCCGCTGGCTGAAAACCATTCCGGAGCTACCCGAGAGCGCGGCCAAGGTGCAATATCAGGATGGTAGGCTGCCGCCGGAATATAGTTCCCGCGGCATGCGACAGCTGGCGGCGCTCCAGGGGGCGTATCCCGCCCTTTACGAAGATGTTCTCGATGTGTTCGCGGACCGGATTGTGGACGCCGTTCAAAATGAGCTCCTGACACCCTTGGACAGCCTCGATTTTAACAAGGTGAAGTCGGCCTGGTCACCGGCCCGCAACGCGGCTCCCCAGCCCTCCCATATGCAGGGCAACATCTCGAAAACATGCTTCGTGTACCTCGCGCGGGACGGCTGGGACTGGAAGCCCTATGATCCGGACAAATCTGGTATTGGGGCACTGTCCCAGAAGATCTCAGGCGATCTCGGTCTTCGATACGAAGAAATCCTCTGTGACTCTGCTCTGTCGCAGAAATTGAAGGAGACCTACGAGAACGACGTTCCAACGGTGCTTTTTCTCGACCCAAGAAGTCTGGGCGAGGAGGCGGTGTCGGAATCGATGGAGCAGTATGACGAGAAGTACTATCTGAACTGTGCTGCTATCGTTCCGTGGGAGGCGGAGGTCAAGGACAAGATCGAAGACGACACGCGTTGGATTGCTCTCCAGACCATGTGTCCGCAAAAGGTTGGGGACCCGCCGCCCTATCATGAGTGGCGCACGATCTTTTCGCAGAGCACGCTGGAAGAGCGCACGGCCAAACTGATTGAGGAAATACGTTCACGCCTGATGAAGAAACTGATGTCCGGTCCGTCCGGCCCATCCGCTCAGCCAGGCACGCCCCGGGCGTCAGCGTTGCGACGGGCCGCAGATGACGGTATGGCCGAAACCGCTGCGGCCATGGGCATTTCCACGGGTTCGTTGCCAAGTCTGGGAAGTCCCGACCGATGATTTCCGCGACAAAGCCCACGCCACAAGGGAAGATCGTCACCTTCTACTCTTACAAGGGGGGCACGGGGCGGTCGATGGCGCTGGCCAACGTCGCATGGATTCTCGCCAATGCCGGCAAGCGCGTTCTGACGATAGACTGGGACCTGGAGGCACCCGGCCTGCATCGCTATTTCGAACCCTTTCTGGACGACAAGAATCTCGAACATTCCACCGGTGTGATTGATTTCGTGCGCGACTTTGCAACCGCCGCTGTTTCGAAAAATGACGGATCGGACTCCCGGTGGTTCGAGGAGTTTGGCGACATCCTGGCACACGCCATCCCTCTAAATTGGGAGTTTCCGAACGGGGGCGTCTTGCACCTCGTGCCAGCAGGCAAGCAGGACAGCGCCTATGGCGTCCGGGTAAATTCCTTCGACTGGCATGACTTCTACGAGCAGCTTGGCGGTGGCGTGCTGTTCGAGGCGGTGAAGGTCAATCTGCGCAAAGCCTATGACTTCATCCTGATCGATAGCCGGACGGGTGTTAGCGATACGTCGGGTATATGCACGCTGCAGATGCCGGACGAGCTCGTCGTGTGCTTCACGCTCAATCGCCAGAGCGTGTTCGGCGCTTCTGCCGCCGCACGGCACGCTTTCACGGCCCGGCACGCGCCCTCCGGTGAGCCGACAATTAAAATCTGGCCTCTGGCCACCCGGGTCGAGGCATCGGAAAAGGACCGGCTCGAAATCGCGACCAACATTGCACGTGCCCGCTTTTCAGGCCTCATGGTTCATCTCGATCCTTGGCAGGAGGAGACTTACTGGGGCGAAGTTCCCGTGAGCTACGAGCCCTATTATGCCTATACAGAAGTGCTGTCCCCGTTTCGCGACCAATATCACCAGACGACATCGATGCTCGCCCGCATGCTGAAGCTTTCGGAGTATCTCAACGGGGAGCCACTCAACGACGATTACCTGATTGATGAACGTCGGATGTCGGAGGGACTGGTTGCATTCACCTCGCACGGAGCAAACGATTTCTACGAGGAGCTGCGTTGGCTTGGTCTGGAATATGACGACATCAGAAAACGCATGCCGGCCAGCAACGCGCGTACGAACCTAATGACGTCGATCGTGAACCGCGCCCAGACACTTGCCGGGCAGCGCGATGCGGGGACGGTAGGGGAAAGGTTGTTCAGTGAGGCGACCGATGGCGCACGTATCGTTGGTCTCGCCCTGGCGCGAACGGATCCCCAACGGCATCATGCTGACATGGCGTTGTCCGCCATCGGGAGCGGCAAGTCGGCGTTCGAGCAATTCCAGGGGCTGGTGCTGCTGCAGCGCCTGATCTCAACAATGCATCCAACAACCGCCGCGCGTTTCGAGGATGCGATCACGGCGCAACTGGGACGCACCATCCTTGACGATGATCCTTCGCGCGCCCGGCTGGCAAAGCAGCTGCTGCCGATGCTGGCTGAGATCAGTGAGAAGAGCAGCGTCGAGGCTCCGATCTCGCCGGCGTTCGTTGGGGCGCCGAAACGGCTGTCGCTGATCAGGGTTACGCCGGGTTCGAGCGTTATTCGCTACATGGATCCGGACGAACGTCACAGCCCATGGGTCGTGACGCGCGGAAACCATGCCGTCAGGCTGCCAAAGTCGATCTGTATCGCGCCTTACCCTGTCACGAACCTGATATATTTCGAGTTCGTGAAAAGCGGCGGATATCACAACACCGCATTCTGGACGGTCGGCGGGTCCTATCGTGCTCAGTTCTTAACGAGCGACAAGAAGTCGATGGGGCCGGCAAATTGGGCGAATTCCGACACCATTCCGGCAGGGCAGGAACATCACCCCGTCTCGTCCATCTCTTTCCTCGAAGCCAAAGCCTTCATAAACTGGTACAATTCGGAAGCCAATGGCGATGAGGAATGGTTTCTGCCGACCGAAGACCAGTGGGAGTTTGCCGCACGGTCGGAGGAGGGGCGTATTTATCCCTGGGGGGACGTCTTCGATCTATCGCGCTGCAATTCGGCCGAGGCCGGTGTGAACGGGACTTGCCCGGTGACGGATTACAAGGACGGCGCTAGCAAATTTGGCTGCTTTCACATGGCCGGCAATGTCTGGGAGTTCGTGATTGCGGAAGGAACGCGCGAGAGTGACTGTGTCCTGCGCGGCGGCTCGTTCAAGAACGACCGGTTTGAGGTCCGGAGCTATCTCCGCCTTCATGGCGTGCCCGTCACGCATCGCCCAACGGATTTCGGTTTTCGCCTGGCGTTGTCGGAGGCTTAACCCGCCGCGGCATGGGAAACAGATCGAATTCCCGCTGCTGAAAGAAGGGCCTAATCGCTCCTTGGCGGCGAAGCGTTCTGCGCCCAGTCTGCTATGACCGCGACGACAGCTGCGGCGAGCGTTTCCGATCCATCATCGTCGGCCAGGGTGGCCAATCGGTCCCGCAAGCTGGGTGGTAGCGCGTTGCGCAATCCGCCGAGTTTTGCGACGGCATCATGATAGGACGGCATCTGTGTCCCCCGCTCCACGCTATGCCCAGCCGGCAGCAGACCAAGCGCGATCGCCGCGTCTCGAGTCGCACCGCCGAAGGCCCCAAGCAGCACGCAGGGCTTCTTCGCCTCTAGGTTCAGGGTAACTTCCTCGATGATGCCCGGGGCAGCGCCCCGATAATGGTCATTTGGGTTGTTCAGCAGCCCCATCTTGCCGCCCATCGCAATCCGCGCTTCCGTCATGACGGTGACCGTCTTGCGGGCGATGGTGAAGGCCACTGCGTCGTCAACGCGCGGCAGCGACGACTGCCATGCAATGAAGGCAGCCTCGTCCTTGATCAGCAGAGATGGGACTTCTCCGGCGCTACCGACCAAAAGCCCGTCGGCAGCACGGCGAAACGCGACCACGTCATCCCCTATAACGAGCAATGTCTTCGCGGTGTTGCGGGCTTCCTTCAGCGAAAGGTCCCATTCGTCGAATTTTGATCGCATGAGGGCTGGCTGCGGGACGACATGGGTGAAGGGCGTCACTCCCTGTGCGGCGTAAGCGCCTGCGAGATGGCGAAATATCTTGAACGTGTAGCCGGTTGGCCGGAGGTCACCGGCATAGAAGATCCGGCCGCCGGCCCTAACTACGGCCATGCAGATCGAATAGACTATGCGCTCGATCTCGCGCTCGGGGAAGCCAAGTCTGAGCCTGTCCGGCGCATCGCTTATCGATATCGCGACGGATTTGCCCGCCAAAACGGTCATATGACGTCTCCCAAGCTCAATATCGACGAGCCCGGCGCCACGCGCGCGAGGGCCTTCTCCAATATGTCGCGCTCGATCTTGCCGAGAGGAGGGGACGGATAGACGATGGTATGGGGATGTTCGGGAAGCTCGACGATATCAAGCAATTCCGGCGGGCGGGGAAGCACGGTCACATCTTTCAGCGTGGTTGCCGCAAGGATCTGTCCGGCGTGAGCAACGAAGAGATCGCATCTAAGCCCCTCGGATAGAGTTTCGACCAGCAAAGGCTCGACCCAGATAGAACTTTCCTGTTCGGGCGATATGCGGATACGGGGTAGGTTCGCGCCATAGGGATATGTCCGGCTGACACGGACCTTCCCGACATCCGCCAGCACGATCGGGCGCTGATGCCGCTTGGCCGTCGTCAGTTCATAGACGCACCACGGGCGCGCCTCGTAGATGTCCGACACGATCGCCAGCAAGGTGCCCTTGCTGATCTCCTCCTCGAAACGCTCCTCGAAATCGTCGCCCGGCGAGAGTTCCATCGCATCATAAAAGGTCTGCACTGGAACGTCGTTGCTGCTGTCGTTCACATAGTCTACGATTGCGCGTGCTGTGGTGTCTCCATCTGCCTTGGCATGGCTGACGAAAAGCGGCTCTGCCTGCGTGTCCTTGCCGAGCGGACCGCGCAGGTGCCTTCTGAGTTTCAGCAGAAGATGAAGCAGGAGACGGCTATCCCTCGCGTTGTCCGACACAAGCCGATGCCACTTGTCGCGCCTGGCATATTGCGTGTTTCGGGCCAGGTCACTGGCGAATGGCGTCTCCCCAGTAGGACTTCCGAAGGCCATGTAGACATCGGCGCCGGCCCGCGTGTCGATCGCGGACCGGATGCCGCGCACATAATCCTCCCATGCGGCGCGCTCGGTGTTCATATAGTCGTCGAACAAGAGCACCACGGCATTGTGCTGCGCCTTATCGAGCTCGACGGCACGCGGGTGGAGCGAGCCCAGTTTCCAAGGTGCGCTTCTGAAACGAACGGGGACGCGGAAGGCGACGCCTTCACGCTCCATTCCGATACCGTCGAAATGCCGTGAAATGACTTCCGCGGTATGGGTTGCCGCGGCCGACTGGATGTCCCAGATGACATGAATGCGAAGGAGATCGAGCATACTAGGTGCTTCCGCCTCTCGATTGATCTAAGAACATAAGGCGCTAGCCCTGCGCTACGGCACCGCAGCAGGCCTGCTGATCGACGCGGCGGGGCGCGGATCGAGGAAGCTGCGCCCAAGCTGCCGGAACCACTCTTCTAACATGACATCCTGTCCGAGATCGCCTGTGATCGCTGGAAGGAACATTTTCTCACCTACATGCTCGCCGAGCGCGCGGTAAGCTTCGAATTGCGGCTCGGAAAAGAACTGGTCGGCCGTCGAATGATGGGGAAATGATGGCTCGTCGAGCTTGTAGCGGCGCAGGAACTCGCCCTCGTTGCCGGTCAGCGATAGCTTGAGATAGACGAGATATCCGATCTCTTGCTCCGAATCCTGGGCGCCCTTCGGATAGAGGATGCGGCATAGCTGAAAATGCGAGCGGCTTAGGCCGGCTTGGTTCAGGCGTAGGTCGTCGAGGTTGACCTCCAGCACAATCCCGAAGTCGATGTAGGCCAGACGCTGTAGGTTGGTGAGCGCATGGAAAGTCATCTGGGGATCGTTCTCACCGTCGACTGCGACGATAAAGCGGCATCGGCGCCGAAGCAGTTCGTAGACGCCAAGATTTTCGATATGCCCTCCATCCGAGATGTTAACATAGGCGTCATTTTCATCGGCCGTCGCGCTCAGTTCGCGCAATAGATAGCCGATGCCGGGGCCTTTCGTTTCGTCTTCGCCTGCTCTCCGAAGCCATGCGCCCAGCCTGAGGTTCAGCAGCGTCAGCCAGAAGCTGGCATAGCGCGACGTACGCAGCCCCATTTGCGGCGAGACGGCCGCGCCCGACAATGCCATCGCCGTGGCGATGTCCAGTTGCGGATGTCTCTTTTCCCAAAGGCTTGTAGCTTCGTATTTGAGCACCGGTGAGCCAGTGGCGACGGGCGTGAACGAGAAAACGTCCGACAGGCGGCCCCGCATCGACGCATTCTTCGAGCCCGGAAGGTTGACGGCGCAGTTGATGATCGGAAAGTGCGCCCAATCGGGAGTGAATTCAGTGAGGTGGATCGGTTTAGCCGGCTGGCGCGCCGCATCGATCAGGAAGGCGGTGGCGAGCTTCTCCCTGTAATAGCCATGCAGAGAAATCGAATTCACGTCGAGGAAGAGCCAGAGATATCCGAAGATAACCATCAGACTGGCGAATGTGAGGGTGGCATAAGGCAGTTGCAGCGCGGTGTAGCTATAGAAGGCGATCGTCTCCAGCACCGCAAAAAAGATGAAGATGAGAATAGTCAAAAGGATCGGCCTTGCTTTGATGAGCCGGGCCATGACAGCGCCGGCCAATGCCGATCCCGACACGAATACAGCAGCGAGCGTCGTCATCACCCCTCTCTCCGGTACCTCTTTCACCAGCACATCGTAGAGAGTATTCCACAGAGCTGTGATCGGTTGCCACAGCGTATGCACCAGACCGAGCGCCAGCCAAAAAAGCGGCAGCAGGAACATGACCCCGAGCACCGCCATCCAGAAAAGACTGCCCGCGGAGAACAACGCGATCTTTCTAAGCAGCGGGATCGCGAGGAAAACCGCAAGTAGGCCGATTGACATGATCGAGGTCCACTGGCCGGCCGGTGCGGGTACGATCTCGCGAAGCACGTAGTCGACAAAGGCGAAGGCGGCGGCAAACAGGGCCACGACGGCGAGGTTCATGAAGATCCCATAGGCCTGGGTCATCGCGATCCCGAGCCGTTCCCACAGCGATCCCGAGAGATAGCTGGCATTCTGCCGGATGGTCCGAAGCAGCTCCGATTCGCCTTCGTTGCGGGCGAATGGTAGATGATCCCGCTTCAGGCTAAGCTGCGGATCATCCGGCTGCACAAGCCCGCTCTGGGCCGGCTTTCCCCTCTCCGGCAGCGACCCGAGCAATTGCGTTAGGAAGGTTCCGGCATAGCCACCGCCCGAAACGGTCGAGAGATAGTCGAACTGGCGGAGAAGATCGCGCTTGGCGAGCGACGACATGACGCCGAGTGCGAACGTCGCGCTGCGAATACCCCCTCCCGACAGCGCGAGCCCTGCTGCCCACGGTTGAGTGGTTGTCAAGCTGTAACTTTCTCGGCGCCTTCGAATCCAGACAGCTTCTTGCTCCACAAGGTCCCAATGTGCTTCGCCTTTGGCGGCGGACTTTTCCCCCATCGGCCGCCATGTGACGGACTTTGACATTTCATCGTCGATCGATCCGAGATTGGGATTCGATGCCGCAACATCCGGGATGAGGTAGCCCTCGGCAGACATGACCGCCTGCAGCGCATGATCCAGCGATATCAGTGCCGTCTGGACGTTTTTGAGTTCGGCGCGGAACTGATCGGTCGTGTCGAGGGCATTGAGCACGCCCGCGGCTTTTTTCGCGTGCCACTTGGCGGTGAACGGACGGACGTGGGTGTTGAGCACGTACCAGACCAGCGTCTCGAAGGTGGTCCCCTTCAGGTTCGCGTCACATATCGCGCGAGCCCGAGCGAAAAGATCGAACACGCTGGTCAGGGCGCGCTCCTCTACGCCCTCGCTATAGCCGAGAGGTTGTGTGGCGATCCGCGATATAAGTTCGATATGAAATGCATGCGCCGCCAGGGCGTCTTGCGCGTCCGGCGCCCAGAGGCGCTTGCCGTAGGTTGCGAAGAAAACCTCGCCGAATGCGCTATCTGGATCGGTAGCCCCAAGGATTTCGGCCCAGGTCTCCCCGGCATTGCTTGTCTTCGCCACCATGCTCTCCCGTCCCCATTTGGCGCTGCATGCTGTATGCGCAACCAGATGGTTCTGTGGTGAAGGCGCGCAACTCGATCATACAGAGAGACGCGGCACGGGCGCAATGGCCAAGACGCAAAAGGGCGGCCATGTATTGCGGTTTCGCTGTATCGCCGCACAACCCGCCGGCAATCACCGCGGCATAAGATCGCCGAGGCTTCGATCGGTACGTTTCACGCTGTCCGCGAGAATGGCTTGAGGATCTTCCTCGCGAAAGCGCGCTAGCGCCTTCAGGTCCCAAACCCGGATATAGGGATCCTGCGATGTCGTCAGCAGCCAGGTGCCGGTTAGATCGACCGCCGCCGTCTGGACCCATTGATCATTATGGCCGCTGAGATGGACGAGCGAGGTCCAGGACCCCGCCTGCCAGATCGTGGTGCCACCCTGGCCGCTGGCGATCAACACGTCTCCCGACGGTGCGAAGGTCACCTGCTCGACATAGCTGCCGTCGGTGGCGGCTTCCAGCGTGGCAATGAGCCCCGCGGTGGAGGCATCGAAGATACGGACGAAGCCGTCGCGAGACGCCGTCGCCACCAATTTGCCGTCTGGGCTGAAGGTGATCGACGTCACGGAGCCGGCATGCCCCGGGAGGTCCCGGTAAGAGCCGGGCCGAGTCAGATCCCATAGCCGTGCCGTTGTGTCATAGGATGATGAGGCCAGGACGGGCGCCACCGGATTGAAGGCCAGCGACATTACGGCACGGCCATGACCAGTGAGGACGGCATTGGCTTTTCCCGCCTTCCTGTCCCAGACGACGATAGTGGTCGAATCCACATCTTTCTGGCCGGAGTCATGCGTGGCGAATGCGAATAGCGATGCGTCCTTAGACGCCGTGATCAGGTTGACGGGCTGGTCGTCCTTCGCGACCGCGATCTCGTCCACCGAGTGTCCATCCAGCGTCACGGTCCGGATGACACCTCTCTGCGAACCCGTGGTCAACGTCCTGCCGTCGGCGGAGAACAGCAAGCCTTCGCCCCTGGCATAATCGCCGCTGATCGTGTCGATGAGGCGCCGGCTGGTGAGGTCGAAGAGCCGGATGCTCTGGTCCAGCCCCTTTATCGCGACACGCGCCGCTTTTGGTGAAAACGCCACATCTGGCGTGAAGGAATAGTCGCCCGGCATGCGGTCTGGAGGACGAATGGTCCAGGTCTCCGCGCCGTCGCCGATCGTGTAGTTGCGAATGACGCCCTGATCGCTGCCGATGGCGAGCCGTTTGCCTGCAGGATCGAAGGCAACGCTCGTTATATGCGCCTTGAGCGTGCGATACGGGTTGATATGGGCAATCACCGTCCCATTGATCACGTCGATAATGCTGACGCCGCCGTACATCGCCAGAGCGACCAGCTGGCCGTCCGGGCTAAAGGTCATGCTGTTGACCTCTCCGGGAATAGTGATGGCATGCACCGGTTGCACCGGCTTGTCTACCGACCAGATCACTAGAATATTCTGGCCCGCCGCGGCAAACAGCCTGCCATTGGGACTGAATGCGATATGGGAAAGCCGATTGATATCGGGCGCGAGCGGCACGGCTTCCGGCGTTCCGTAATAGGTCTCTTTGTAGAAGCGGATTTGGCCGGAGCTGTTGGCCACGGCGAGTTGTGTCCCATCAGGAGAGTAGGTTACGCCGACGGGAGAGACGCCCGTGAGAGGCACGACGCCGTCAGGCTCGCCATCCAGCCGATAGAAGACGACCATATCGCCTTGCGCGACGGCAAGGCGTCCGTCATTGCTATCCAGGCTGGCGCACTGTTTGGTATATCCCCGGGCCGGTCGCTCGATACTGATTCCGGCTGTCATGTCCCACAGCTTGAGGCCTCCGCTAAATGTGCATCCGACAATCCACCGTCCAGTGGGGTCGAATTCGATGCTGCTTAATCCGCCGGAAGTGTCGTCGATGACACTCACTTCTTGCCCGGTGTCGGCGTCGTGAAACCTGAGATCGCCCCCGAGCCCAGCACTCACCAGCCTCTTGCCGTCCGGGGAGAAGGCGAGGCTGCTTGCGGACGTGTCGTGCCCGCCCAGCCATTCCAGCTTTTCGAGCGAGGCAACGTCGTACGCATTGAGGCGTTCGCCGATGGCGAACAGCCGCTTCGAGTCGGTCGAGAACGCGGCCGACCACACCGCGCCGACACCATGACGCCTAGCCTCGACTTTCCGGAGCCGTTGCGAGCCGATATCCCAGATCTCGCTGCCGCTCAGCGTTGCAATCGCCAGCATGGTGCCGTCAGGCGAAAAGGTTAGCGCGCTTTGACCCGGATATCCGGGGCTGTCAAAGAGTTCTCCCAGGAAGGCGGATGTTTCCAGCGACCAGACCCGCACGCATTTGCAGGGCAATGGCTCTCCGGTATGGCTTACATAGCGCTCGTCCGTGCCCCACTCGGCCACACGCTTTCCCTCGGTATCGACCGCCATCGATGTGATCGCCAGCTTGTCGGCCTTGAACACCGAGAGATCAGTGCCGTTTTCCGGACTTATCCTGCGGATGAAGCCCTTGGTGTCTCCAGCTATGATCTCAGGTCCGTCGGGCCGTATGACCGCGGCGGAGACGCTGTTGCCCGGAATGGGGGTGGTCGCGAGTGTTCCATTGACCTCCCTGCGCGCCAGCTGGTTGTCGCTGCTGATGCTCCAGAGACGGCCGTTCCGGTCGAAGCCTAGGGCCACGACGCGTGCCGGTCGCGGCGCATAAGTCTCGATCGACGATCCGTCGAGCATATCCCAGACATGGATAGATCCTTCGACATCCGCGCTGGCAAGCCGCTTGCCATCTGACGACAGTGCAAGCGCTACGACCAGGGCGCGGTGTCCGCCAAGCTCAATGCGCTCCGAGCCGTCGGCGATGCTCAGCACTCGGATGGTGTAATCGCCCTGCGCGGCGACCACTTCCTTGCCGTCCGGAACAGTCAGTATTGCGTTGCCGCCCATGCGGGACGGCGCGTCCCAGAGATGGGAAATGCCCTGGGCCCTTATCCGGAGCAGGGACTCTCGAACCTGGGCGCGGTCCTTGGCGGCGATCGAGGCCGCATATCCCGATTCCGCATCCAGCACTTCCTTCTGGGCGGACCAGTTGTCGGCGAGACGCGCAATCGACTGCGCCTCGTTATTGACGGCCGCTTCGCGCTCGCGGGCCGCAGCCGCACGGTTGATCAGGGCCCAGACAGCCAGGCCGGACACGATGACAGTCGCCACCACGGCGCCGAAAGCGATGCGGCGGATATTCGCCATCTGCCTTTCTTGATCGCGGTTTTGAAGCGCGTCGAAGCCGACGCCGAGCATGCCCGCAACAAGCCGCAGCAGCGCTATGCGCCGCACACGCCGCAGGCTCACGTCCGTCACTGGCCTGAGATCCGCCGCCAAAGGCTCCTCCCGGCGGCTTAATGCCCGTTCGACCTCGTCGGGCCTCGTGCTGATCGTGCGCAGCGCAGACGGAAATGACTCGGCCGGCTCTCCTTCGAGAAGCACGGCGAAGATCCTATCGCGCCGACCTAGCCGGATGAATTCCAAGATCTCATCATTGATCCAGGGTCGATCGGCAGCCTCTGGCGAGCACAGCACGACGAGGTTCCTGCTCTTCTTGAGCTCGGCGACAATGACGTCCCATAGATGGGGCGTCGCCGCAAGATCCGCGCTGGCGAGGAATACCTTGCCGAGGCGCGGCGGCACCTTGAGCTGCTTTGCTAGATCTGCCGGTACGGAATATGTTTCGAGCGCCGTCAAGAGCCATTCGGCCTGGACGGTGTCGTTTGCCTGGTGATGGTAACTGATGAAGGCGTAGTTCCCAGCGGCGCTGACGGGCTCGGCGTTCAGCGGCCACCCGAGTGCAGCCAGCAGCCTGCGGAACCAACCCCGTTTTGTTGCCTGATCCTCCGTATGCATGTGCGGTTTTCCGACCGTTCTTCATGGCGGGCGCGATGATAGTCGAAGACGAGGCCGTGTGCAATTTTGTCGCGCAAAGGTCGAGAGCTTGCGTGCGTGTCGAAGTGTCGCTTTCTAAAGGCACCGTGGCCGCAACCGGAACAGTTCCGCTCCAAGGGATTCGTGCGGCGTATGACGTTCGCAACGTCAGAGGGGCCAACAACCTCCGGCTCGGAAGAGTAATTAACCGCGCGGCTTTGCAGCGACCTGAGTGTGATCTCGCGAGTTCGAAGAAGTCGGAGTCGGGCACACCGCTGCCACCGGAGCGCCTCGGCCCAGTTCTGGAATGAAGATTTCGCTCAGTGAAGCGATCAATATTTTCCGCAACGACCTCGCGAAGTTCGAGCGTGATATCACCCGGGAGGTGAAGGTGTTACACTATCACAAAACCAGTTTGACGAGCTTGTCTCCTGGCAGTTCAACACCGGCGCTATTTCGAGCGCGACTCTGACTCAAACGCTGAATGCCGGCGATCCGGAGGGAGCTACTGGGGAGTTCGAGCGCTGGAACAAGCGCAGGGGCGCGTGCTTGACGGGCTTGTCGCGCGACCCGAGCGCGAGACGGCGGTGTTTCGCAATGCTGACTACAGCAACCACATCATCAGGTTTCTCGAAAGCAAGAATGGGCGCGAGGAGCATTTCACCAGTGCGCAGGTCGAGTCGCTATTCAGTAGTGGTTAGGCAAAAAGATCTGCAATGGCGAGCTCTTCGTGAACCTCTTTTGGAGATTTGAGCGGCGCGACCATTGCCTGCCTACGCTTACGCTCACCAGACATAGGTCTCGATCCGCGAATGACACCCGACGAAGGAAGTTGCCATTTGGGAGGAAAGAACAGGTCGATATTTCGCTCCGACCCTGAGTATTTCGCTTTGATCCGGCTGCGCGCGCTGGTCAGTTGGGGAACCGCCTCGCGGCAATATTTGTCGAGTTCGCAGAATAGGCCCTGGCAATCGATACCATGCAGCCTGCGGCCGAACAAACCTCGAAAGGACAGGCCTAACCGTCGGAATTCCTCGTCCTGCCGATCTACCATCCAGAGGATGGTGTCCGCCGGCGAGTAATCCCCAAGATTGGTGAAGGCCTTCTTCAGTCCACGCAGCGCGCCTGGGCCGGCTTGAGTATAGTCGTCCTCGCTGAAGTCGAGCAGTTCGGAGTAATTGAGGTCGATTGCAGTCTGATAGGCCATGAACGGTCCCATCAGCGGAAAGCCCTGCAACAATTCCACGACGGCTTCCAGTGATGGCGCCTGTAGTACCCGCTCGGCACAGGCGTGATCGAGGAACATGTGCTTGAAGAGCGCAACGTGGTTGCGGTGCTTCTCGTCGAAACCGAACGCCTTGTTGGCGCAAAGGATAAATGCACCGGTGTAGAGCCCGCCGTTCTGCGCCTTGACTCGATCGAGAGCCCGCTCGAATTCGCCTGAGCGGAGGTGATCGAGACGTGGTGATCCTCCGAGTTCGGAGGTTACCGATTCCCACGTGGCAATGTTGCTGAAGGTGCGGAAGGCGGTAATCTGGAACACTCGATCGCGGGCGGTGGTTTCGGCGTCCTGTCCGTACGCCACGTCCTTGATCATGAACTGAGACACGCGGTCAGCCGCCCGAAAAACGTTACAGAACTTATAAACCTGCAGAATTGGGTCGGACGTCCAAGGCTGGCTCTGTCCGGCCAGTCGCGCCTCGAAGGCCGATTGTCGCCGTGATGCGAACGTCCAGTAGAGCTCATAAACTCCGTTGCGTAGCTGGGGCGGACTGCGTCGGCTGAAGTGGGTCGGGGAAGGGTTCATAACTGCCTCAAGAATACACCGGTGCCATGCAGGTTGAAGTATCGTGTGTCGGCCGCGAGCTGTTTTGCGGCTATTCTCTCACCAATAGTGTCGATGTGGCGATCGTGTCCCGTCCAATGATCGAAAATAATCGCGCCCCCGGTTTGGGTCCGATCAGCTATGACACGAATGATCGCCTCTGCCGACGTGAAATTGTCGGTATCCACGAAAGAAAGCACTAGATCTTCGGCGGCAAGGTGGGACACGGTCTCCACCACGTCACCCTCGACCACCTCCACGTTGCGGCCGCCGAAGACGGCTTTGACCATGTCCACGTCCCGGAATACACAATCGGGATGGTAGTACATGTCGAGTGGGCTACGCTTGTCTGGGAAGCCGTCGAACGTGTCGAATCCGTATACCTTCCAGTCGGCCCCAAGCGCCTCAATGAAGCGCGAGATCAACATTGTGGTTCCGCCTTTGAACATGCCGAACTCCGCCACGCACCCCTTGAGGCCCCGACGGTGTGCGTTCTGTAGGCATTGGTAGATATGGACGAGACTGTGCCGATAGCCGTTGGCGAAGGACGGAATGAAGACGTCGCGCCTGATCTTATCAAATACGGGATCACTAAACTCAAAGTGTGAGAAGCCGCCGATCACGATTTTCGTGTTGGGCGACAGCGTTAAAGCGATGGCTTCGAGGATCGGCTCCTTCCCTGCGTCCTCGGCGATGACCAGGATATCCGGAAAGTGGGCAGGTAGCTCCTTGAGCGGCTTAACCGACGCTCCGCCTTCCCCGGCAAAGATGCCGACCAGTTCGGCCGCACCTGAAGTGAAGACCGGGTCCGCCGCAACGTCAAAGGCAGCGGCAGACCAGCCGGCAATGGCCACCCGCGAACCCGGCCGCCGTTCGGTGACGGCTTCGCGCAGCTTTAGCGTAAGTTTTGTAAGATCTTCGGGACTCATGTGGTGGTTCCGGTTTGAAGAAAGGCGACCAGGGCCTGCCTGTTGCCGTGAACGAGCAGTGCGAGCAGTTCGGCAGCGTATCCCGATAGAGTAGTTGCCAGTATGAGTTTTTCCTCCGGCGCGGCGCGGTCTTCAGCCCCATGCCAGCAGGCGTCAAAAGCCGTGTTCACGTCCTTGATTGTCTCAGCAAGGGGGCGAGTGGGTGGCTTAAGTTCTAGCAGGTCGATCAATGTGTTGAAGTTCTGCTCATGGCTGCTGAGAGGGACGGGCGCGTCTGCCGGCACAAGCGCGCCAGCAGGCAGGCTCTCGACAAGGAACAGGCGGTATTTCTCTACATAGACGAACAAGTCCACGGCGGTGTCCAGGGCTGTCTCGCCGGTGAGGCCCGCTCCGGTCGTGGACAATGTGTCGAGGCGGTCCACTTTGCGGGCAATGTTCGGCTGGATGCTGACTAGCTCGCCCCGCTTTTTCCACGCTCCGCCATAGGCGCGATCCTTCTCGGCGTGCAGTTTTTTGACAGCCGCCTTGAAGTCGCCAATCATGTCGGCGCTGCTACGCGACCGAGCGGCGAGATAATCCGCAATGGGCCCCTGCGGGACCGCTTGCAGAAGACTCGGATATATGCGGCCATACTGCTCGTAAAGCGCGGCGGCATAGTCGCAGGCAGGCAATTGCGCCATTTCACTGGCCAATCGCCCTTCGCCCCACAGCGCGTGCGCTTGGGCGATATGGACTAGCGTCAGGCCGCTGTCGAGCAACGGGTCGCCGACCTGCCCGAAACTTCCAAGTGGCGCGTCAGGTCGCGCGGAAATCTTAGCCTCGATCGCGAACCAACGATCGAGCTTCGACTGGAACCTATCCCAAGGGGTTGCGAAGGCCGCCCGGTGTACCCCGAAATCGTAGGGGGAGAGCCCATGGAAGCCACTCACCATCTGTCCGCCGCGGTCGAAGTGGTCGGAATAAAGGTGGAACGACATAGCGAGATAATCCGCCTGGCCGACCTCCGCGTCCAACCAGTAGGCCATCATCTCATGAAGGATGCTCCACTCGAACGCGTTGGCTCCCGAAAAACCCCACCATACGTCGTTGCTGCGCAGCGCTGCAGACATATGCAACCGATCTACGCGGATGATCCAGCCAAGCCAGTTGTTGCAGGGGATGTCCTTGGATGGCTCGTAATCAAGGGCGGGGTCGAACAGGGTCATGACTGCCTGGCGGCTTGTCCGATCAGCTAGCAAAAGCTTTCGCACCGCGTCGATCTGGTCGACGCTGCGCCAGCACCGCAGGCGCGGGCCATAAGCTCCCCGCCATGTTTTCCCATCGTCGGAAAACAACGGTGCCCGCGGGAGATATTTCTTGAGCCAGGCTATGTCATTTCTGCCCGCCAGCACCCACATGCTCTCCGCGAATTGCGCAACAATGTCGTTATGACGTTTCGGGACATACAGGTAGCGCTCAAGCGGCCGCTCCAGTCGCGTGCTCCTTGCAATCAGCTCTTTCGTCTGACGCTCTTTGACAATGACGTCCGCTCCATTGAGCAAAAGCTCCTGGACGCTTGAGACCGAAGCAAAACTGATGTTTCGATAGGACGGCATGGCTTTTGCGGCATTTCTTTGTTGGAACAGATTTTCAATCAACGAGAACGCGAAGAATCAGTGAGTTCTTAAAACCTCAGGTTAGGCCAGACTACCAAAAAGTAAAGATCTATGATTGCCCGATTCTTGTGCCTGCCAAGCAAATCGAAATTACCCACAAGTCTATAAATGTGTGTGATCTTTTGGCCTGCCACAGCTGATCTTGCTGACAACCTATGTTGCGAACGCCACGACTTTTGTCGTGATTTTATTCGTCCAGAACCTAAGGCTCTAGCCGCGTAAAGCTCAAGGTGCACGCAGGCCCCTGCTGGCCATAATACGGCCGGACCACCAGGCGGTCACCTGACCCCTTGAGCCGTTTACCTCAAAGGGCGCGGAGTGGAAGTCCTTCAGGTGAGGTAAAAGCAAAAAAACCGCAGCGCTGGCCGTGATGCGGTGGTACTCAGATCATACGCTGCAGCGTTGAGGAGAAACGTTTAGCGCCTGAAGCAAAATTAATAGGGTCGGCAAGCACCTGATTGGGATGTCTTTCGATCTCGGGAGCGAGCCAGTCTATGAGTGGCTTGGCTTGGGCCGCATCAAACTTGCGATAGTCTCGCGGATTTCGTGAATACTGCAAAGCTTCACGAACTGGTTGCGGCACTGACGGCGCCGAAGAGCCAAAATAAACGAATTTGTTGGAAAGCAGGACCCTGTTGATCCGTGTGTCATGGGCGGTGTTCAGTAGGCATTGCGTGCCGTCAACCTGACTGTGGGCTGAATCCTCCTGAAGCCACGGCGAAGCGGGTGTGTCGCGACGGTAAATATTGTCACCAACCTGCTTCTTCGGCGTCCCGTTGCGCACTGGACGTCGCGTGATGAAATCGGGATGTCCCCAGTATTCGTCGAAATTGGTACTACTTGTGACGACCATTGCGAAGATACAGCGCATAGCAGGTTTGATCTTGACGCCCGTAAGTCCGATGATCCAGTCGCCATGGACGGCCTTCTCACGGATCTTCGGCTTGCAGCATGCCAAGCTGCACAGCCCGCCAAACGGATTGGGTGCAAACCCCAAGTCATAACTCACAGCATAGACATATACGTTCGTCATCAGGCGGCGCAGTTACTACGAGGAGTATAGTTAGTTGGTTGGCGCGGCGCGCCGTCAGGCCCCTCAAACGGATCACATTTGCCTTCGATGGCATCGATTACGCTCGCCGAATTCCAGCATACTAGTGCATCGCCGTATTTATTGAATGCCTCAGGCACGTCGTTTTCGGTGCCGCCACGCTCATAAACGCCAACGATCCGCTTACCCAACTCGTTCGCCTTTTTGATCTCCCAGTCGACCCAGGGGCGCTTGTGTGTATCCTTGCCGATCAGCAATACGACCGTGGATGCCCAAGACATTTTCATACGCAACAGGCGCTTCAGCGTGCGCTCGGGAACCTGTCCTTCATCGAGGCGGCGTTGATTGGCTGGTTTGGCGCGAATAGAACTGTTGCGGATCTCGTAACCAGTCCGTCCGAGCATGCGCGTAAGGTTTGTGACAAGCGCGTCATCGGCATGGTGATGGCTGATAAAGATGTGGCGACGGTCAGCCATCGGAAACTCCCTTATATCGCGGAAGATGCAATTCTTCATAAATACTGTCAAAGGATGAAAACTTCAATATCTTTGTGCTTACTTTGTTCCGATATTGCAACCGTTTGATTGCGCGCGATTCCACTTCGATCAGCGGCTCCGCGGTAACCAATCCTACTTTTGGACGTAGCTCATTGGCATCGCCGAAACTGCTAGAATCGTTTCCACAGAGCAGATTTGCAGCAGCAAAATGCCATCAGCCGCCGGAGCGGTTCGGTACGTAACGGGTTGTAAATTGAGCAGCAGTCTGACGTGTGCCTGGACAATCAATTATTGGGCCCACGACGGGCCCCGTTCTCAGCTGCTGCGCACGGGCTGGCTGAGTCAGAGTCGTCATTGCCCGGTGGGAACCCGCCTAACGGTTGGTGGCCTTTGAGAATTTATTGGACGAGTTCCTCCATTTCGCCGATGGTCGGAGACCACGGTTGAATTTTGGTCGCGTTCAGCCAATCCAGTATCCGAGTGGGTGACATAACAAACATTTGGGTGGCGCGTGCCCCGTACCATGCCGCTATGTCACCAGGCTCGCTGGAACTGGCTATTAATTCAATATCTGCATCGGTCAGGCCTGGGCTCATCAGTTCAGTGCGCCCTCCGAATTCGAAACATAATTTCATCTCGCCGTAGCCGTCGATAACGATCGACCTAGTACCCTCGCATTGCTTCGCTGTCAGGGTCTGTGTCGGACCGACCAGTACGCTAAGGCGGGCAGCAAGATTAGCTGGCAGCTTATCGTCAATAAGCTCAGCATTAGAAGCTCGTGCAATCAAAAGTGGATATTCCGGGCGGCTCCAGAGACGCAGACCGGCATCCCTAGTGATTGTTAATATCGTCTGGCCATCCGAGCTGACAACCAATCTAGAGAAGGAAGGATTGAGACCGTCTGAGGAAGAGGACCCCAGCAGTCGGCCAATCTGAAAACCGGATGCATTGTAGATCGTAGCAAGGCCTGAGCGCTGTCCAATAACAAATTCGCCGGTGTGGACTGAACCGGCAAGGCGGTCAGCAGCTCGACCGGCTTTTTCCAGGACGGCAGGCTTTTCGTCAGTCAAATCAACAACGACAGTCCAGCCTCCGGTCGACGCAGCAAGTACTCGATTCCTGCCAAGCGATAGGAGCAGCCCGCCAGGTTCGTCACCCACAGCTGAACGCCCAAGGTCGATTCTGCTTGCGGGGGCATCGCCTTCGAGCGGAACAACAGCAATCGCATCGTTGGCACCCTCGCGGTCGGATACGAGGTAAATAAGAGCGAACTGCCCGGACGGCTCAACCAGCACATCGATCGGTCGGCCGCTGCCCTGCCAGGCATGGGATGTTGCTTCAGCTTGCCCCTCTTTCACAACATAAAGCGTTCGTGAGAGTGGTCCAGCAAGGGCAACTATATTGCCATCGGCTGAACACCCGATCGACGCCCGGAGTCCATCGACGAAACCTGGCAGGCTGACGAAAGTCGATTGGCTGTCGGTGGTGTTCATTCGATGGAGTGCGACCTCACGCTCATCTCTTTTGCCCCGCTGAAACGTCAAGAAGGCAATTCTGCTCGAGCCACATCGCTCGGCTGAAATCAACGGTCCTCTGAATTGCCCCTTGAGCGAACGATCCTTGCCCCAAATGTCGACTCGGCCCTCGGATCCTGGTCCCTCCCATGGGGACCATGACACCAGATTGCCATTTTCGTCGAACAGCACGTGGTCCGCTTGAGCGGGCCATTCGCCGATAGACGCGCCATCCAACGTGCGAAGGATGATCTTCTTCCCATCTGTCCAGGCGAAGCTCTTGCCGTCTCCAGCGAAATCACCGTCAATCGCTGCATCTATACGCTGAGAATAAAGCCAGCTTCCCGAATTGAACGCCTTAAGAAGCGCGATATATGCTGTGGTGTTGTTATTATGTCAATGCGTGCTGAGATAGGCGCAGGGCGAATGTAGGATCACGCTCCACCAAGCTGTAGGCCGCGCTCGAAAAAGCTGCGCCAATGCCCTTGTTGCACTTTCTTCTGCTTTTGTTCGCGCGTTTTCCGCAATCACAGCCATGCTTGCTCCGATTGCAGCCAGCACCATCATGGTGGCCGCCACGATCAGGAGGATGCGACTCCTTTTTCTGTCTTGCCTCGTGAGAGTGAATGTTTTGCGAATTTCTTTAATCGTTACGTCGGCAGGAGTGTCTGCGCAGCACGGCTCGCTGAGCCTGAGAACATCTGACTTGAGAAGGTTTCCGACACGCGTTGTGGAACCCAGCCCTAAAGAACCGTTGAACTCGATAGGTACAATGCGGCGTTTTGATTTCTGAAATAAGCGGACTTCCCGCTCAACGGGTTTTGAATCGAGGGCCTCGGGGGTCGCCACAAGAACAAGCTGAGCGGTCCGCCATAAGGTCCAACGTCCAACCTCCTTCCAGCTGTCGCCTGATGAATAGTCTTCCCGATCGAGGAATACCTCGAAGCCTTCCTTCTCGAGGGCGTGTGCCAGGTTTCTTGCGTATGTCCCACCATCTTTCCATGAGTATGAGATAAAAAAGTCGAAGCCGAAGATGCGATCGAGTAGCCGGCGTCCGATCGATCGCCTTTGAAAACTGACAAACGCAATAACAGTCACACTCTATAGAAGGGATTAGATATCACCAGGCCGTTTCGCAAAAAGGACTAGCTCGCGTGGGTCGAGCTCTTGTCGCATGGGTCCCCCTCCCTCTTTGGAATCCGCAAACTGACATGTTATTGACATTCTAAAATTATGCTCTCCTGACTGATCTCTAGCAAGAGACGTGCAGGGAGTGATTCCGAGCTGTCGCCTTCCGGCCAAATCGATCGCAGTACGTGGCGAAGAACTGATCGTCGAAGAGTAAGTCGCCCGACGCCAATTCCCGAAGGGTTAGGCTCCAGGTACCCCCTTACCGTTCTGAACTGCCATGTCCCGGTCACCAGACATGGCAAGTATTCGCCCGAAAGAGTATTGGAGCACGCTATCCATCATCATTGATGCACTTTTTATATGTGCATTCAACCATTCCTTGTGGAGGTGTTATACCGCTGTGAGCTTATCGTATCTAAACACGATTCTCTCGGGGTTGTTTTCACAAGCAACTTTTTGTTTGCATTCCGGTGGTTGTGGAATAATATAAAATACACTTGGCATACCGACTGTCCAGTTTGAAATTAGATCGTTAACCAATATTGGCCGGCCGCACATAAGTATCCAAAGATGAATTTGTATTGCGTGGCTTTGAGAACGGTCAATGCTCTCTACGCGGACGCTTCGATGGACACTTCGACCCGACCTAGAAGAACTACAGTGGCGGAGGGCATCTCCGACCTTCTATTCAGAACCCGTGGGTTCTTTCCGATTTTTGCGATTACCACCGCGGTAGGTTCGATCTTGGCTTGGATGGGGCAAGGTCAGGACCTCATCCGGACGGTTACCGATATCGGCTCCGAGCACACGGGGTTTGATGCCAAAGTTTTCTGGCTCTGCCTATCGGTGGTCGTACTGGCATTTCAAGCGTGGTTTTGGGCGCGGGTCATAGTCGAAACGGAATTCGGTCCCCGTGAGGAATGGCGGTATCGATACTACCTGACCTGGGCGCCTAGGTTACTCGGGCTTATCCCTTTTGTTTTGCTCTTTATCGCATTGTGGCGCGTGAACTCAGCTAACGCTTGGCTGGCGTGGCTCTTGGCAGGGCTCGGCCTTGCGTTCTTTATTCTGTCGTGGGCCCGCCTACCACTTACAAAAGCCATGCACCGGGCCTCGGAGCGTCTGCAAAAGAACGGTCGTCCAAAAGCCGCCGCTGCCTTGGAGATTTCCCTTACGAATCTGCGTCGTACGGTTCTAGGGGTCGGAATCGCCTACGCTATAATCGCAATGGCCGTGATAATAGTGGACCCTGTCAGGCTTCCCGTCTTCTTTGGTCCTGCCGCAGTCGTCTTAACGGCATGTGCTTTGTTCATACCCATTCTAACAACTCTGCTGCTTATAGGCGGCCGATATCATCTTCGTATTGGAATCACGCTCCTGTTGTTGGTGATCGTTTTCAGCTATTGGGTCGACAATCACGAAGTTAGGCGGTCGCGGTCCAGCGCGGCGGTTCAACGTGCCGCGATACTTGGGCGGCCAACTCTCGACCAGGCCTACAAGACCTGGCGAGCGCAATTTCCCATAAAAACCGAAAAGCCAATCCCACTGATCTTTGTGGCCAGCGAGGGTGGGGCTTCCCGAGCTGGTTATTGGACGGCAGCCGTCCTGTCCCAACTGGAAATGGAAAGCAAGGGCGAGTTCTCCAAGCATGTGTTTGCGATCAGCTCGATTTCGGGGGGGAGTCTCGGTGTCGCGGGCTTTCTCTCCAGCATCCAGGATCAGAAAACCGGAGCTGCTATAGCGGCAGGCGGCGTAACGTTGAGGCAGGCTGTATCTTCCTTTGTGGGAGATGATTATCTGAGCCCCGCGCTCGCCGGAATGCTCTTCCCGGATTTACTCCAACGGTTCGTGCCCATCTCGGTGCTTCCCGATAGGTCGGAAGCACTTGAGAAAGGTTGGGAATACGGATGGAGGAAGCGTTGCGAAGCTATTCCTTGTGACGACCCCTCGAAGTTTTCGACGGACTTCCTATCGCTCTGGTCGCAGCCATCGAGAAAGGCTTGGATTCCGGCATGGCTGATTGGCGGTGCACTCCAGGAAGATGGTCGCCCCGTTCTAACCAGCAACATCCAAGTCGGCAACGCGATTGATGCGTGGGACTTCCATTACATCGCCGGAACCGATGTCCGCTTGTCGACCGCCATATTAAATGGAGCACGGTTCCCCTACGTCAGTTCAAGTGGCACAATATCAAACCCCGTGATGCCTCATCACGTGGACGCGGTGCATATCGTCGATGGTGGCTACTTTGACGCGGCGGGTGTCGAAGTTGCCAGGGGCCTTGCCCAAAGCATGGTGGCATCGGGTGGAGTGGCCTCGACTGACAATATACAGCCTATTTTCCTGCTGATCTCCAACGATGGCGTCAATCCACCGTTCACGCCTGACGCGGTTGGCGCGGTCGCGGGTCCGTCCACTCCGATCGCCTGTCGAGACCAATCCCCAAAATCAGGATGTCCGGGAAAAGACGGCGGTCTATCTACCATAGCGCCCGATCTGTTCGGCCCCATCCAGGGCCTCTATCGAAGCCGGGCCGCTCACGGCGAACGATTGAAGACGCTTCTATATCGCTTCGCTCCGACCCAAGCCGGGGGAGTGCCGACAAAAGTCTTGACGGTCGATCTGTGTTCAATGGCGGTGCCTATGAACTGGGCGCTATCCGCCAACGCACGGCACGTCGTAGACGACCTTCTCACCGAAAAGCAGGACTCGGCCGGTGAATGCGAACGGCAAAACATTTCGGACTTCAATCAGCTGATATCAATCCTGCGGTCATAGACAGGATGCAGGAGAGACGGTCATCAGAACTCCGCCTATCCGAAGAAAAGCTGTACGCGACGAGGGGTTGCAAGGGATTGAGGGAGCAGTAGACGATAATACTTGATCGCATCAAAGATTGTACTGGATTTATATTGCACCTGTAGTATATTCAACCAATAGGGGCACATCAGCAAACAGATCGCATTGAAAGTGTAGGGGCAAGTCAATGTCTTCGGATGCCGCACGTCTAGCTGACCTTCGGGTCCTTCATCCAGTTGTACGCGATGCCGTGGATCGCGTGATCGCCCAGCTTCGGGCAGAGGAGATACCGTTTGAGGTTTTCGAAGCTTACCGCACGCCCGAACGTCAAAGGATGCTGTACGCTCAGGGGAGGACGGCGCCAGGTGATATCGTCACCAAGGCCCGTCCTTGGTCGTCCTATCACCAGTACGGCTTGGCGGTTGATTTCGTCCTTCGTATTGACGGGAATTGGAGTTGGTCGTCGAAGGGAAAGTTCAACAAGTGGTGGGAGAGGCTGCATTCGATTGGGCGTGCGAATAATCTAGAGCCACTGAGTTGGGAACTGCCGCACCTTCAATACAGCGGTACATCGATTGAGACATTGTTGCGAGGTGAATATCCACCCCTGGGAGACGAGGCTTGGGCGGAAAACGTCGCCGCGACCATCGCGGCTTGGTCAGGGGCGGAAACCGCCCCGCCACCGCCACCGGACAGTGTTCGACGGCCTGGAATAAGTCTCGGGGCGATCGTTGACGACACAGATGAGGATACATTTGGCAGAACTTCGGCACCAACCGACGATGTCATTAACGAGATACCCGAGATCGGTTTGGTTTCCGCGGTTATCACGGCAGCGCAAGCTTCGGATCGCATATGGGGCGTTCCTGCTTCCGTGACTCTTGCGCAATTTGTCCTTGAAAGCGCGGGTGGCAAGCGCATGCCGCCGGGATCGAACAATCCATTTGGCATCAAAGCGAAGGAAGGCGAGCCCTATGTTCTCGCGCGGACAGGTGAAGTCCTAAACGGCAAGAGAGTCACGGTTACGGCACGCTTCAAAAAGTTCGCAAACTTCGACGAGGCGTTCTCGCAGCACGGGCGCCTACTAGGGACGTCTTCTTATTACCGAAAAGCGATGGCGGTTAAGGACGACTCGGTAGCATTCTGCAATGCACTCACCGGCGTGTACGCAACCGACCCCGACTATGGGAAAAAACTCATCCGCTTGATCAAGCAACACGAACTAATCGCGTACGACAAGGAACTCTCAGTCGTCACCGCTCCATTGGACGCGGGTTGGACGGCCAGGGGAGGTACTTCAATGATCCTTCAGTTTGGGGGAAGCGGCGAGGCAGTCCGGGGGCTTCAGCAAATGCTGAAGGAGGCTGGTTACAGCGTTGGTGCCGTTGACGGGGTGTACGGCACCCTGACCCGCGCGGCTGTCGGTGCCTTTCAATTGGACAACGGCATTACGGTCACGGGCATCGCGGACTCCGCCACGATGGTCGCACTCAACAATGCGCCCTCGCGGCCGCTTGATAGGTCGAGGCTGAATGCGACTGAGGCGGATCTTGTGAAGGAAGGCTCGGCGACGGTTATAGACGCCCGCCGCACAAAGCTACTGGGCTGGATTTCAGGAATTTTCGGAGTGCTAGGAATTGGAAACAGCACAGCAGTCACGGCCGGCGGCGGAGCGACAACTCCTGCCCCGGGATTCGGCGGAATCCTTGCACAACTACAGACCTATTTGGCAAACCCCACGGCTCCAAATTCGATCTCGCTGCTCGACGAAATTCGGAAAGGTACTCCAATAATCTCCGATGTGCTGAAGAGTATCGACGCCGGAAGTCTCCCTGACTTGTCCAAGCTTCAGGCATTGATTGCCAGCCAGCCTGTCACGGGTACGACGGCTCGTACTGTTTTCGATTTTCTCACAAATCGGCTGGCGGGGTCGTCAGGATTGGAGCCGGTGGCCCAAGTAATAGGGTCCGTCGCAGCAAGCCTCATTCCTGGCTTCGGTGGCTCGGTGGTCGCGCTGGGTATTGGCCTGTTCGCTCACTACTTTGGCTCCAAGATTGCCCAGAATCGTGTGCAGGAACACCGTGAGGGCAGTAATCTCAAGCGATAGACAGCCGGGGGAGTGCCAATTCTGGTGTTGAGAATTCTGACTTTTGAATCTGAGCGTGATCGACGGATGCTGGACAACGATCTTGAACGGCTCTTGGAGGAGCAGGAAGGCATGGAGATGTTGCATACGAGACCCAGACATACAGGCGCTTAGGCTAGACGTCGCCTAGCAGCAAAAACAGCCATCTCAACGCGTTACATGTTCGACGGAAGGGACAATTTGTTGTTATTTGAGACGCTTTCTTACTCGCGAAAAAAAGGCGCTGACCGCTCTTTGATGCAGCTTCATCATAGTCCTCGAAGCAAGCCGGAAGGAATGCCCTCAACAGCGCCCGTTTCAAATGCGTGTGGCCGTTTGGGCTAGGCAGATATGAAAGGCGTTCCCGTGTCGAATCTCGGCTCGAACCATACCGATTGCTCGAACGGACAGAAGCGATTGACGCTGGCTTCGAGCTCAATGAATTCGCCGCTTGTCGTTAAGGCCGTCAAGTCGCGCTCGATGTCCTTCAACACCGCCGCCGTCGGATTATCGAGCGGCACAACCGTTTTGTGAATATCGCGCACAGCGACTGGCGCGGCTGTCAGCGAGGGACGCGGGGAAATTTCGTCGGTCGTGCTCATCTGCACCTTACACATTGCGAGAAAGCATTGGGAAAAGACTCGTTACCTATAAGTTCAAAGTACAGGTTTCACGCTTTGCTTCAATGCACGGATCTCTACCGCAACTCAAACCGAGTCTCCGAGCATCTAGCGGGTTCGTTGCGGCTACAAAGCACCGCCGGTTATCTCCGAAGCTCTCTGTTGCGTTAGTTTTCGGAGGCTGAGAGCGTTCTTTCAACGAAAGCGGTCGCAAGGATTTATATCGTCTGATCCTAACAGTGGGTTGGCGGGCTGATTTGCCATTCTCGGTTGTGACTCGATGCCCTTAAGCTTTTCCCGGCAGACGCGTCTCGGAAGATCGGTCTTATCGGCCGTCCAGGAGACATCAAACACTTCCAGAAAGCCCTCATCCGAGGCCACTACAACGCGGTCACCATCCGGGGTAACAAGAGCATCCCGTGCGGTGCTCTCAATGTCAAACCGGATGATCTGACTTCCGGTCAGTGCATCCCATACTCGAACCGTGTGGTCGCCCGACGCAGTGACGATCCGGGATCCATCACGACTGAAGCGAGCGCTATTAACATCCTTGCCGTGATAGAGCGTCAAGTCCGGTTCTTCGGTGGAAGTCCCCCATATTCGGGCCACTCCATCAAGCGACGCTGTCGCAAGGCGGGTATGATCGGAATTAAAATGAACCGATAGGACGTCCCCATCGTGCGGGTAACTCTGAACCATCTCGGTTGAGGACGTGTCCCAGATCCCAACTCTTGCGCCTTGCTCAGCACTCTTGAATCCCATGGCCACCAGGGTTTCGTTCTTAAACGCGATACTTCTAATCCTCCTTGAGCCTTCGAGGTTCTTGCGTTCCCCGGTCCTTAGGTTCCAGACGACCGCGCTCTTGGCTGAATCATCACCTATCACGACCTGCGTACCACTCGGGTCGAAACTTACGGATGTGTTGTCGGTGAGGCCAATCTCGGCGGAGTATATCTCTTTGCCGTCCGGTTGGCTCACCACTGAAACACGTCCATCGGAGTACGCAAGAACGAGATTTTGTTCTCGCGGATGAAAGGCTGCGCTAATCACGTAGTGATCGTCGGATCCAAATTCCTTCAGAAGTCTTGGATCCCCATCACGCAATTCCCATAACTTCGCTGTGCGATCGCTACCCACGGTGAAGAGGCTGTTGCCACCTGGGTTGATTTCAAGGTGTTTTATTGACTTGGCGTGCGCCTTCACGGTCAAAGGGGCGACATTGCCCTCGGCAGTCCAAATGCGTGCATATCCGTCGGCAGATGACGTTAGGATCTCTTTGCCGTCGGGACTGAACTCCGCACGCGTGACACTTTTTTGATGGCCTCTGAACACGAAGCGCTCGGTAAAAGTGGTGAGATCCAATATTCGTACCGAGGCATCGGCTGATGCTGTTACCACGAGGCGACCGTTCGGACTAAAAGACGCGTCCACAACTGGCTGAAATTGCTTCGGTAATGGAATCTTGAAGCGGCCTGTGACATCCCAGATGGCGATGTTGCCGTTATCTAACACCGTCACGAGCTTCTTACTGTCACGACTAAAACGTGCTCGCCAGGCGAAGGAGCCAGTCTCCAATGCCACGACATTGAAATCGCTGGTGTCGGCCAACGCTATCAAGCCGTCGGACCTGGTGATAACCAGCCTACTGCCGTCGGGGCTGAATTCCGCGCTCGTCGTGTAATCGCTCGGAGAAAGGGACGTGCCAGGAATTTTCAATTGAAGTCGTTGTGCGCCCGATGCGGAATCCCAGATTCTAACTGAATCATCGTCGGAGGTAGTCACCACCAGCTCACCGTTCGGACTGAAGGCGCCTGTCCTCACATCATCTTCATGGCCCAACAGTAAAATGGGATGAGTACAACCATCATCCTGGGCGCTCCAAATCCAAGCAGTGCGATATGGACCGACACTGACAATGCGCTTCCCATCAGCGCTGAATTGCGAGTCGCGAATCCAACCTGGGCTCCCCTTATGGAGGCCTTGCTTGCGGTCCTTTGGAGCTATTACGCTGTCGAAGGAACAACTCGCAATTTTCTCCATGGATCGAGAATCCCATAGCGAAGTGACCCCTGCTTCCGAGGACGTAACAATTCGTTGGCCGTCGCGGCTGAAGGCCGCGCTGGTAAGCGTTTTGTTGTCTCCCTCAGTAATCTCCGCCCTGTATCCTGAGAGGGTGGCGGCTCCCGCCAGTTTGGCCAAGAGGGTCTGAATTGTCGGGTGTTCCCAGCCCGGTGCCCATGGCGCGTCACGTTCGAGCGGTAAGCCAGCGAGCGCAAGTCGCATGGCCTGTTCATACTGCCGATTGTCGATTTCCGCCTGCGCTTGATCGGCCAACGCCGACGCCCGCCGTTCTCGCGCCATTCTATCCAGATACATCCAGGCGGTGCTGATCGCGATAAAGACCACCACTGCGCCGGTAGCTACTCGCCATACACGTCTTTTTCTCGCGTTGTAATCGGCGGCAAGATACGTGTTGGTCAGGTCGGCAACAGCCAGTGACTTTTCTAATTTGTCGGAAACGAGCTGTGCCGCAATCCTGCATACCTCATCATCAAAGGATCGGACCGATTTCCATTCGGATGCGTTATTGAGCAAATTCGAATATTTGCTGCTGTTTCGATGCGAATTGGTCTCTGAACGTGGCCGGTTCTTGCGCGTCAGGGGTCCGGCCACGGTTTGGGCCAATAGCCTGTATTGGTGCTTAAAATTAAGCCAGTGCCGTCCTTGATAGAAGCGGCGAAGGTCAAAATACGAGGAGTTGTCAGGACCACCCCGCGCTATCAAGCTCTTCGGCATGTACCCTGTCTTTTTGGCGGGGTCCGGATATTGTCCGTGCGTAAATGCAAAGTAGATTGGCCCATCGGGCCGCTCCTTGTCCCACCACTCGATCTCACGATTGATCCAAGGGTGGCGATGAGCCATCGGCCCACAAAACACGATGAGTGATCTACATTGCCGAAGGTAGCCCCTGACGACTTGTTCGATAGCATCGGTGGGTTCGGTACCCGGGGAGAGCCGAGGAAACTTGAAATCGCGACCATCGACGCACAGCTTCAATTCGGTGATCAAATCTTTCGGTACGTCAGGGCGGCGATGGAAGTTTTCCAGAAGGTCCTCGACTGCGCGGACCAGCTGGCCGTCTGGGTCAGTAGCGTATGAGACAAATACGTCGTAGGCGAACGAATCCGTAGCCATCGGAGCCCCCTTCAGACGCGCCGTCGCGATACAGCTTCTGATGGAAATGTATCACAACTGGGAGCGCTTTTCATCACGAAGGTAAATTACCTTAGATCCGCTATTATTGACGGATCTCGAAACGGTGATCCCAAGCTGCCGCGACGATATACACGTTATCCATCCGACAGGTGAAGTCGAGGTCGAAGGTCGTATCATGCGCCAAAGGTCCTAGTCGAACCGTCATTCGTTTTGTTAATGCTAGACTGGTGATATCAGCATGAAAAAGCGTCTAACTTCTTCACTTGTTTAGCAGAAGCGGCGGCCTGCGTTGCGTCCATAAATACTTACACTGAAATAGCGGGTCAACGGTTCTGGCACGGCGAGTGTTTTCAAGGCCAGCGTCCGGTCTGTTGCCGTTGTGTTCACATTCTGTGCGAAGAAGATCGCATAATGTATCGGAGGGAACTTCTCCGGCGGGGGAACAGAAGAACGTGTTGCTTGCCAATCACCTAACTATCACGAGTGGTGGTCGGCGGTTCGACTCCGTTCAACTGCGCCAGACGCTGTATGTCCGCGCAACCAACAGATTGATTACGGTTCGCACGTAGATTAATGGTCAGGCTATTCAGGTTTTGCGGGCGCATGCAGCAGCTGGACCAGAACGCCATTGCTCCCCCTCAAATCGGTCAGATCGAGAAATGTATGAGGGCCGTAAACATCGTGCCACGTTGTCACCTGGTTGCCATTGAGGTCTGTTCGTCTGGAGCCGTTCTGGCTCAGGTGAAGTGTTCTGACGAGGTCATCTAAATAGGCGCGTTTATCCGGTGTATTTGATGCTACTCCGCAGTTTGTGGCGTCGATAGTGGGCCCGCTGATCTTCTCGACAAGTAAGCTGAAGGGGCCAGTCGACAGAGTACCTCCAAAGACTTCGAGATGACGCGTGATATCTCCAGGCTGCGTTTCCGTCTTATCAATCGACTTACGCATGAGCATCGCCTGCGCTGTCGCGCTGATATGATCAAAGCTTTCCGGCTCTAGCGTGCACATGACCTGAAACGCGTTGATGGCTGCATCGTCATGATTGGCGAGGGAACCCGCTGCCGTGGCGTGATCGGTGTTTGCTGCAAAAGCTGAAACGGAGTGAATGGTCACCAGCAGTATAACGCCCATGCCGATCTTAGCCACACGCATGTTTAGTCTCCATCGAATTGGGTCATCTATTCGAGCGCGGGCCGATAAGCGAAGCAATAACGGCAAAAGCTCAACTGGAAATGAACCACGAGATCGACATGGGGATCGTCACCGTGGTCCTTATCAACGTTCTTTCCATATCCTGATTTCGCGCAGAAGATTAAAAGCCGGAAGTTCCGGTGAAGTTAAAGATAGAGGGCATGGATTGGCCTTCAGATTCTCCCATAAGCGCATATCGCGAGGACAATCTAGCGGATCGCCCGAATTTGGTTTTACAAAGCCCGATGCGCGGATACAAGGGCGCTGTCGGCCTTCCGTCGAACCGGTCTTCGATCAACCGAACATCGTCAAAGACTATGGATACGGATCAATCTCGTACGAGAGTTGCGTTGACCTCATGCGACAAAATGGCCTCAGGGCCCAAATGCACACGTTATCACGGAGCCGTGATTTGACCGATAGTTCTCTCCGATTAAACGTGAGGCAACCAAAACAAAATCATAGGTAGTCTTTCTGACAAGAATTGGCTGTCCACTTCTAAGTCATGAAGTAACCAACTGGCGTTGACGAGCGGGGGCTCGGAGTAACCAATCCTTCTGCGCGTAGGGCGCGACGGGATTAGTCAAAGCCGGTTGCTTTAGGAGCCTTTGTTAAAGCCAAAGGTAACTACCCTTTACAAGAAGAAGCGAGCCCCGCCAGTGATTAAAGCACCTCAAAAAATCTCAAATTAAGTCAAGATTCTTGTGCGAGCTAGCGCGCTTTTGGAGTGCGCCCTGCTTCGAGAGTTCAACAACGGCGCGAGTCCGCTGCAGGACGCGCGATGCGTAGGTGTTTCTCCTTTCCATGGAAAACTATCGCATCTCTGGAGCGTGGAGCCTGCCGGAGGCCTGAGCGCCTTTTGATAGAATTTCACGTCACGTTGTCGCCGGAGCGAATATACAGGATTGCAGAAACTATATCGCCTCTTAATTAAGTAAAGATCTCAAAGCCAGCCTGGGTAATGGATTTACCTCATCTCGTTCGACCCGGATTGCAATATTTATACATTCAATACAATGGGATTTTCTATGGGCAGTCTCGACCCTGGCATCGCAAATGCGGCAGCGCAACCGGTGGATTCCGGCCTGCGTGCTTTGTGCGGAATTGCAGCCTTCTACCGGATTGCTGCCGATCCGAACCAGCTTCATCATGAGCTTGCAATTGGCAGCGGACTAGCTTCCGAGCAGGATCTTCTGCGGGCGGCATCGGCAGTCGGATTGAAGGCAAGGGCCGTCCGCGAATTGACCGAAGCGCGTCTCAGAAATCTGCCTGTTCCTGCGATCGTGCATATGCCGGAAGGCACATTCGCCATTCTCGGCGGACCGACCCCTGCCGGCCGATACAGGGTCGTTGATCCCGTAACACGCGCCGATCGTGAATTATCGGCGGCTGAGCTGCTTGTCGAGACAGGTGCCCGCGCGCTCCTCGTGGCCCGGAAATTAGGAGGGGCAGGGACAGATCCCAGGACCTTCGGACTGAAATGGTTTCTGCCGTCCCTCTGGCGCTACCGCAAGCCACTTGCACATGTCCTCGTCGCCTCGCTCTTCGTTCAGATTTTTGCCCTGGTAACGCCGCTCTTCTTCCAGGTGGTCGTCGACAAGGTTCTCACGCACAAGGGCTATTCGACCCTGTTCGTTCTGGTCGCCGGAATTGCGATCATCGGTCTCTTCGATGTCGTCTTACAGTACCTGCGAACCTATGCGTTGTCGCACACGACAAACCGTATCGACGTCGAGCTGGGACAACGGCTTTTCCGTCACCTGCTTCGCTTGCCGCTCGACTATTTCGAAACCCGGTCTGCAGGCCAGACGGTCGCCCGTGTCCGGGAATTGGAAACGATCCGGAACTTCCTCACGGGGCAGGGGCTGTTTGCCGCAATCGACCTGGTATTCGCCATCGTCTTTCTCTGCATCCTGTGGCTCTACTCGTGGAGCCTGACACTGATCGTTCTCGGCTCGATCCCGCTCTACGCCCTCGTCGGTTTTCTCGTCCGCCCACCGCTTCGCGACATGATCAAGGAGAAGTTCAACCGTGGCGCGGTCAGCCAGCAGCTGCTCGTCGAGGCGATCATCGGCATACAGACCGTCAAATCGGCGGCGGTCGAACCGGTCATGCAGGCGCAGTGGGAAGAAAAGCTCGCCGCCTACGTGAAGACCGCGTTTCAGACGACGCTGCTCGGCGCCGGTGGGCAGAACGTCATCCAGTACATCAGCAAGCTTACGACTGCGCTGCTGTTGCTGTTCGGTGCGCGCGCCGTCATCAACGGCGAGCTGTCGGTAGGCTCGCTCGTCGCCTTCAACATGATCGCCAGCCAGGCGACCGCACCCGTCCTCCGGCTCTCGCAGCTCTGGCAGGACTTCCAGCAAGTCCAGATCTCGATCGACCGTCTCGGCGACATTCTGAATACGCCGATGGAGCGAACCCCGGCAACGCGGCTTGCCCTTCCCGCTCCGAAAGGTCTCATCGAATTCAAGAATGTCAGTTTCCGCTACCGCCCCGGCGGTCAGGATATCCTGAAAAGCATCAACCTGCATGTCCGCCCAGGCGAGGTGGTCGGTATCGTCGGCGCTTCGGGGTCAGGTAAATCGACACTGACGAAGCTCATCCAGAGGCTCTATCTTGCCAACGAAGGCCAAGTCTTGCTCGACGGGATGGATATTTCGCAAATGGATCCGGCGTGGTTGCGAGGTCATATTGGCGTCGTTCTGCAGGAGAACCTGCTCTTCAACCGCACGATCCACGAGAATATCGCACTCGCCAATCCCGCATTGCCACGCGCCCAGGTCCTGGCGGTGGCCCGGCTTTCCGGTGCGGACGAGTTCATATCGAAGCTGCCGCAGGGCTATGACACCGTCATCGAGGAACGGGGCGCCAACCTGTCGGGTGGGCAGCGGCAGCGCATAGCCATCGCAAGGGCGCTCGCCACCAACCCGCCGCTCCTCATCTTCGACGAGGCGACGAGTGCCCTCGATTATGAAAGCGAGCGCGTCGTCCAGGAAAACATGCGCCACATCGTCCAGGGGCGAACCGTGATCATCATCGCCCATCGCCTTGCGGCGGTCAGAAACTGCCACAGGATTGTCGGCATGGCAGATGGCCGGGTTGTCGAGATGGGAACGCACGACGAGCTTCTGACAAAGAAGGATGGTCTCTTTGCGCGACTCTGGACGTTGCAGCACGATACAAGGGTTCCGGCATGACTGTCGCAGCCCGCACCGTCGCTGCCTCGCCTCCGCCTACACGGTCGAGATCCGACAACCAGTTCCTGGCGCCTGCACTCGAGGTACTTGAAACGCCGCCGTCTCCGGTCGGAACGGCGCTCCTTTTGATTATCTGTCTGCTTGCGGCCGTCGCGCTTGCCTGGGCATATCTCGGCAGGATCGACATCATCGCGACGGCACAGGGCAAGATCCAGCCGGTCGGACGGGTCAAGGTCGTCCAGCCGCTCTACGGCGGCAAGGTCGTTGGTCTGCCGCCCGCCAATGGGACCGAAGTGCATCGCGGTGACGTGCTGTTCCAGCTGGACTCGACCGAAGCCATTGCCGACGAAAGGGATGCAGAGACCGCGCTCGCATCCGTTCAGGCAGAAGCCGCGCGCCGACGTGAGGCGCTTGTTGCCGCGGCTGCAGCGGATGATCCTCGCGGTGCTCGCATCGACTGGGCGGCAGACGTACCCGAGCAGCTTCGCAAGCGGGAGGATGCCATTCTCTCTAGCGAGCTTGGTCAGCTCGATGCGTCGCTGACGTCATTGCGTTCCCAAATGCGCCAGAAGGAAGGGGAGCGCGACCATCTCCAGGATACACTCGACGAGCAGGCGTCGCTCGTCGATACGCTGCAACAGCGGGTCACAATGCGTAACACGCTCGTGGGTGAGAACGCAGGGCCGGTCGCCGGCGTCATCGACGCGACCGAAACCTTAAAGACGCAGCGGACACAGCTTGCGATCCAAAAGGGTCAACTTGCCGACGCCGTAGCCGGGATCGATGTCCTCAGTGCCGAAATTGAGAAGGCACGCAGCACGTTCATCAGTGACCAGACCGAAAAACTCGGCGACGCCGAGCGTCAGGCCGAAGATCTCGAACAGCGCCTTGCAAAGAGCCGCGCCGAACTGGCGCAAATGACGGTGCGCAGCCCGATCGACGGCGTCGTCCAGGCCTCCGCGATCTCCACCGAAGGTCAGGTGGTGACGGCTGGCGAAGAGGTTCTGAGGGTCGTTCCTGCAGGGGCCACACTGGAACTCGAGGTTTACGTTCCCAATCGCGATATCGGCTTCGTTCATGTCGGCCAGCCGGCGGTGGTGAAGCTGGATGCCTTCCCGTTCACCCAATACGGCACGGTTCCGGCAACGATCACCAAAATAGCAACCGATGCCATTCCGGAGCCGGACGCCGAGCGCCGAGAGGAAGACGCTGCTGCCGCACCGCAAACTTCGCTGTTTGCGGGTGCCGAGCGGACACAGAACCTCGTTTTCGCGGTGACGCTGAAGCTTGAGCAAAATGCGGTGCAGGCGGATGGCGCGGTTGTTTCGCTTTCACCGGGAATGTCGGCAACGGCCGAGGTCAGAACCGGTTCGAGGCGGATACTGGCCTACGTGTTTTCGCCTCTCGTTGAAGTGGCGAGCGATGCAATGAAGGAGCGGTAATTTGATAAAAGCGATGCGCCCCCGCAGCAACCGAGATGGTCGGTATTTTCCGTCGTCTCGTCATATTGATGGAGGATCCGAGCGTGAACGGTGATTTTGTACCTGCAAGCCCGCTTTCCCCGATCGGGCCCGTCCCCATCGTCCTGTTTCTGATCTTCCTGTTCTTAGTAGGTCGAATTCTACTTCGACGAAGCATTATTAGCTTAGATAGCGTTTTCGCGATTCTGATGGTCGCGGTGACAATTTCATCTCTCGCGTTATTTCACCGATTTCGAGCCCCTGACTATCTGCTCATCTTCTTGGTTGCGCAGATTGTAATCGCTTTGATCTTCTTCCCAATCGCCTGGTGGATGGCCCGTCGCGCTAAGGTGACTGATGAGGGATTTTTTTACAGACTCAGCAAGGTCCCGGTTGAAAGGAATATAAAGAGCGCATCGGTGGCGGCTTCAGTAGTAATAACGGCCTGCCTCGTCATATATGTCTCTGATTACAGATTAACTACGCCCTGCGAAAATGCGAAGTGTTATGCGATAGACTTTTTTATAGGGTCCAGGGATAGCGGCTTCTTTAATCTTTACATGGCAAACATCTTAACGTCCTTATTCTTTATTTTGTTTTTTGTGCATCTATACCACATCTATCGCAAGACAATAAAAGATCGCGAGAATTCCTGATGAATACTCTCAGTGTCACGTTCAGTTTCGATGACCTCAAGAACGAGTTCGATCAATTCAATAAAGAAGTTGGCAGAGCGGCATTTGCTGTTCAGTCGTTTATGGCCTACACAATCTCCGCAACTTACGCGGAAAGTACGCGCACTACCAAGCAATTGGGAATAAACGACATAGCTTCGGAGCTCGCCAACGGTGAGTTCGACCACATAGCGACGGCTGTCTCGGCGGACTCATCGATCAGTTCCTACGCACGCATGGCGGCACGTTCTGATCTGCTGACCAAAAGTCTTCTCCCGGTGGACGCAATCTTCGATATCCTGTCCCATGATAAGCAATCAGCTCTGAATCGGTCTGTGGGAATTTACGTCGACGACAGCATAGCGCTCTCCGCTGGCCGCCTCGCAGTATCGCTCGCAAGCGGGGTGGCGGAAGTATCAGCCGCAGAAAATCCAGTCACTTTCGCTATTTTGGGAGGCGCAGCGGCACTCACCTACAGTGAAGGACTCGGTCCTTCCGTTCGAAACTACGTCGCCGGACAACTCGACGCGCTGGACGAAGCCAAGTATTATGCAACCCAAGACTACAACGAGAAACAACTCGCCGCAGCAGTTCTCGATCGGCTCGGCATATCGCAGGCACCGTTATTAGATGCGGACACACTCGACGTGTACGACCCTTATGCTGGTCTTAGCGTCAGCAGTGGATTCGGATTGCCCGCGAACCAGGTGGCATCTACCGACTTTGCAGCCGATCCCAGCAGTAATTTCACCGACCCGGCGAATTTTGGCTTCACCACTGTGCGCAATACACCGAAATCTTGGGACTACTTCTATACTGACGACTGGACCAACGGCGGCTCCGATAATAGTGACTCCGCCCCCTCGATATCCGGCTCTTCATCAAGCAGCGAAGGCATGGGTGACAATTCCAGCTCGGATGACAGCGACGGACCGTCACAATCATCATCTGGCGGGCAAAGCAACCGCTCGACCGATAGGCAGGAAAACTATCTTGGAGGGCTCAATATCGGCGACTACGAGCCTCCCCGCGATGCAATGCCAGACGTTGGCCCGCGTTCCTACGACGATAATGGCAATTTTCCTGACATCGATGGAGATCTCGACGATGATGACGGGAACGACAGCGATGACGATGACGATGGTGACGACGACGAGCCAATCGTCCTCGACTTGGACGGCAACGGTATAAAGCTGACGCAGCAGACCTCGTCGATCACCTATTTCGACATGGCCGGGGACGGCAAGAAGCATCTGACCGCTTGGGCAGCGGCCGGCGACGGCGTGCTGGCGGTCGATGCGAATGGTGACGGCAAGATCGATCAGAAAAGCGAGATCGATTTTACCGCGTGGGACACGACGGCGGCGACGGACATGCAGGCGCTGCGCGATGTCTTCGACACCAACCATGATGGGAAGCTCGATGCCGGCGACAGCCGTTTTGCCGATTTCAAGGTCGTCGTCACGCAGGCCGATGGCACGCAACAGCTGAAAACCCTTTCGGATCTTGGCATCTCGTCAATCGATCTTATCTCGAACAACCAGGCAACCACTCAGCCCGATGGCTCGGCCATCAGCGGCACCGCGACATTTCAGCGAAGCAACGGTTCGACCGGCACGGCGGCGGACGTGTCACTGGCCTTCGACAAGACCGGCGTCGTCACGTCAACCTCGACGTCGCACCCCGCAGACGGGTCGACCGTCATCGACACGAAGGTCAGCGGCACTGATGGAAGCCTTCAGTCCGAGCGCATCCTGACGACCTCGGCGGATGGTCTGACCCGCACCCTGACGATCGATACGGATGGCGACGGCATCATCGACGAGCGGCAAACCGATGTGATCACCGTTGCAAGCGACGGCAGTCGGACGGAAGTGCTCGCCGACTTTGATCATGGCGGCTCGATCCTGACCGACCGCACGACCACAGTGACCAGCGCTGACGGCAAACTCGTTACCATCTCCAGAGATCAGACGGGAGGCGGCTTTACCACCCAGCGGGAGACCGATGCCACCGCCGCGAACGGTACGCTGACCGTTACAGTGACCGATCTGAATGCCGATGGCTCGGAGAAGGATCAGACGACAACGATAACCAGTGCGGATGGTTTGACGAAGACGAAGACCGTGGACTCGACCGGACGCGGCATCGTCGATGCCACCACGACCGATATGATATCGGTGGCGAACGGCGGAGCACGAACTGAAGACGTCAGCGAATATGCCGGTACGGCAGGCGTCAGCGGTATCGACGAAACGGTGACGGTGACAAGCGCCGATGGCCGCAGCAAGAGCGTAACCACCGATCTCGACGGCGATGGGCTAACGGATCAGCTTCAGTCAAACTTCATTGTCGTCAACACGGATGGTACGTCCGAGGCCACGCAGATTGTGAAGAGCGCTGACGGAACCCTGCTCAGCAAGACCGTCACGACGCTCACCGCCGACTCCCTCGTGCGTTCAACCAACACGGATGCCGACGGTGACGGTGCCTTCGAACTGACCCGCCAGGACAGCACGGTGATTGCCGCCGATGGCAGCCGGGTCGAAACCGTCACTGATAAGAACGACGATCTGACGTTGCGGGATCGAACAGTGACGGCCTGGAGCGCAGATGGGTGCAGCAGGACGGTTCAGACCGATGCGAATGGTGATGGAGGATTCGATTCCGTCGAAACGATCGTGGTGGCCAGCGACGGAACGATCACGGATACGCTCTCGACCTTCAACCCGGCAGGAACCGTTTTGTCATATCGGACGGTGACGACGACGTCCGCCGATGGATTGTCAAAGAACCTACGGTCCGATGAGGATGGCGACGGGAGTTTCGACAAGCAGTCGGATACCGCGACGGTCATCAACACCGACGGCTCCTCGACGACCACGGTTACGAACTGGAACGGCGATCACAGCATCCAGACGGGTAAGACCATCACCACGGTCAGCACCGACGGAAAAACCACCACCGTCGATAATTACCTTGGCGCCGGCAGTTCGAAAGATACTTCAGAACGAGATACGACCGTGCTGAATGCAGACGGCTCCCAGACGCATACGGTCGTCAAAGCCGCTGGCGCCACGTCGGCGCAAATCGGCAAGACGGTCACCGTCACGAGCGCCGACCGCCGGAGCATCACGACCAGCACCTATCTCGATCAGTTCTCCAGTCCCGAACAGGTTACGATTTCAAACATCGCCGCCGATGGCAGCGAAACGACCTCCTCGTCGACTTACAGCGCCGATGGACAGCATTTGCTCCAATCTTCGTTGACGACGACGAGCGCCGATCGCCTGACGACCATTGCCACGACGGACAGCGATGGGGATGGGGACACCGATCGGCACAGCAGCGACGTGACGGTGCTCAACGCGGACGGAAGCCGGGTTGAGACTGTCTCCGACTATGCCGGCACGGCTGTTGCTGCCGCCAATCTGACCGCCAGGCGCGTGACCACCACGAGCGCGAATGGCCGCCAGATCACCGTTCAGTCCGATCTCGATGGCGACGGAACCTTTGACAGCGTGACCCGCGACGTCACTTCCTTCAACCCGGACGGGTCGAGGGTGGAGATGGTTTCGGACTATGCGGGCAACGGCACGACGCTTGTCGATCGAAACACCATCACGACAAGCCATAGCGGATATAGCAGGGTGACGACGCTCGATGCCGATGGCGACGGGCTTGTCGACACGACCGTGACCGACGTCACGGCGCTTAACGCCGACGGCTCGACCACCGAAGTGATCACGGTTGAAAACGGCTCTGCACTCCGCAGCAAGGTGGTAACGATCGAGCAGGCAGACGGCCGAACGAAAACGTTCGATACGGATGCGAATGGCGACGGCGGGTTCGACACCGTCGAGGCGGTCACTGTTGCCGCCGATGGCAGCACGATCGATAGTGTCTCGACCTTCAGCCCGGACGGAACGATCCTCGAAAAACGCGTCGTCACCACGACGTCGGCTGACGGTCTTGTAAAGACGGTGGAAACTGATGCCGACGGCGACGGCGACTTCGACAGCCGGTCGGTGACGGCAACCACGACAAATGCCGACGGGTCATCGACGGTCATCGTTACTCGCAGCAACGGGAATGGAAACACGCAGACCGGAAAGACCGTGACGACGATCAGCGCGGATGGTCAAACACTCACGACCGACACCTATATCGGCAGCGACTCCGCCGTCGACAAAACGGTTCACGAGGCCCGCACGCGCAATGCAGACGGTAGCACCCTCGACATTCAGGACGGTGTCGCCGGTGTCAATCGCCTGAAATACGTCCATACGCTGACGACAGCGAGCGCCGATGGCCGCAGCAGTACAAGTGATCTCTCGAACGGTATTCCGCCAACCAATGCGCAGACGACCGTCAACTCGGTTAATAGCGATGGTTCGCAGGTCACGATCGTCGAAAGCTACGGCATCAACAATCCGGTCGCGTTCAACGAAATCAAGACGACGACCGTCAGTGCCGACGGGTTGACGAAAACGGTCAAGAACGATTTCACCAACAGCGACGACACCGACTCATACAGCGAAACGATTTTCGATGGGACGGTGCTCAACGCCGACGGTTCGCGTACCGAGACGCTGCGCGATACCAATACAACAGGCCAGGTTATCGACCAGGTCATCAAGACGACCTCCACCAATGGCGACCTTGTCACCCAGCAGTGGAGCGGCAATCATACTTGGGCGACAAGCGCGCTTACGGTCCACAATAGCGATGGCAGTACCACGACCACGACGAGCGCCGGCACGGCGTTGTCGGGCTCCGGCGTCACGGGGCTCGTCGACCAGGAGGTTCAGACGATTTCGGCAAACGGCCTGACAAAGACCACTGCGATCGCGCTCTCAACGAAGAATGCAAAGACCGATACCTCGGTCCAGAATGTCGACGGCAGCAAGACCGAGACCGTCCTGCTTTCGAATACGGTCACCGGCCATTTGCTGCGTTCGGAGACGACCGCAGATAGCGCCGACGGCCTGTCGCATACGGAGAGCCGCGACAGCGATGGCGATGGCGTCAGCGATCACACGGAGACTACCGTTACTGCAGGCGACGGTACCAAGACGACGACGTTCTCCAATTTCAATGCCGACGGCACTCTCAAGGATCGCTCGACGACGTCAGTCAGCGCGAACGGTCTGGAGACCGATTACAGTTTCGATTCGGACGGGGACGGTGTGATTGATCGCCGGCGAACGGATGTGACCGTTCTCAACCCGGACGGCAGCCGTACCGAGACCATTACCGATCTCGCCTCTGACGGTGTTGCCGTGCTCGACAAGGTGACCAGCACCACGGGCGCCGATGGCCTGAGCAAGACACAACTCTCTCAGCTCGACGCAGCCGGACGTGTCTCGGAATCACAGATCGACACCACAACCGTCGACGCCAACGGGCAGCTGGTCGAGACCGATACGACCTATTACGGCGATGGGACAAAGCGCAGCGGCTTTGTCCGCATCACAAGCGCCGATGGTCTCGAGATCGTCACCGACTTCGATCACGATGGTGACGGCGTCATCGACGAGAGCCAACTGTTCAACACCGATGCGGCAGGAAACACCTATCAATCGCTCGATTATCCGACGGGCAAGTCCTGGCGTACCGGCGCAGCGGACAGTTCCGCCGACGGCTACGTCATCAACGTCGATGACGACGGCCGCAGCACCGACGTGACGATCCTGTCGCCGGATACGCCGTCCGATCCAACGAGTGCGCCCACCGATCTCGGCGACGAATTCATCTCGGTGGCCGCCGAGGCGAACGGCTCTTATAGCTGGGACGCGGTGTCTTCATCCGGATCGGTCACTGCCTATGTCGGGCACGGGATCGATCCGGATGGCATCGATACCATCACCTGGTCGAATGTGCGTGGTCTCAGTGGATCGGCGCAAATCGAGATGACCGAGGAAAACCTCGACATCGCCGAGATGCAGCGGATCTACGATGTCGTCTTCGACCGCGACATGCAGAACTCCGAGCGCGAGCAGCTAGGGACCTATCTGACCCAGGGTGCGCTCAATACGACGCAACTTGCGACCGACCTCATCGCAAGCGCAGCCTTCACGACGAACTACGGGACCTTGTCGAATGTCGGCTTCGTCGAAGTGCTCTATCAGAATGCCTATGGACGCAATGCATCCGTCAGCGAGATGCAAACATGGCTCGGCAAACTGAACTCCGGCAGCATTACGCGGGCGGGCCTGATCCTTGCGATTTCGGAGAGCGCGGAACATCAAGTCGTCGGCAACGATCATGTCACGACTAATGTGACTTCGGGCAAGTATCTGCATTCGACAGACAAGGCCGCGGCGACCGAAACTGTCGATCGTCTTTATCGCGTCCTGCTCGGCCGCGATCCGTCGGGAAGCGAAGCGGCCACGAAGGCAACCGCAATCACCGGCGGTACCGAAACCCAGTTCCAGGTCGCCAATGACATTCTGGCCTCCTCGGCTTTCACGACGCTCTATGGCGGCCTGTCAACGGCAGATCTCGTCAATCAGCTCTTCCTCAATGCTCTCGGCAGGGCGCCGACCGCCTCGGAGGCATCCTTCTGGACGTCGGCACTCGGATCCGGCACCACCAAGGCTGACTTCGCGGTGGCTCTTGCGGTCAATCAGTCCTATCTGTCATCGACGACGGGGAGTGGCATCGACGTTGTCGGCACCGCCGGCAACGATATTCTGACGGGCGGGACCGGCGACGATACGATCGATGGCGCGGCCGGCAACGATGTGATCCTCGGCTTCGCCGGTAATGATACGCTGAATGGCGGGGCAAATGCGGACATTTTGATCGGCGGTGCGGGCGACGACACCTACATCGTCGACAATGCCGGCGACAGCGTCACCGAGAACGCTAATGAAGGAACCGACGGGGTTCGCACGAACCTGGCAAGCTATACGCTCGGCGCCAATGTCGAGAACCTCACCTATAACGGAACGGGGGCCTTTGCCGGCACCGGCAACGAGCTTGTCAACACGATCACGGGTGCGGCAGGTGCCGACACGCTGGACGGCGGAGCCGGTGCCGACACGCTGACGGGCGGGGCCGGCAACGACATCTATGTGGTCGACAACGTAGGCGACGTGGTGGTGGAGGCCGCCGGCGGCGGCACCGACACGATCAAGACGACGCTGAACAGTTATTCTCTGTCCTCGCTGGTCAATGTCGAGAACCTGACCTTCACCGGCACGGGCGACTTCACCGGGTCGGGCAATGCTGCGGTCAACGTCATCACCGGTGGAGCCGGCAATGACATCCTCGACGGCGGCGCAGGCGCCGACACGATGGTCGGCGGCCTTGGCAACGATATCTATATCGTTGACGCTGCCGGTGATGTGGTGACGGAAGCCGCAAGCGCCGGCACCGACACGATCGAGACGGCACTTGCCAGCTACTCGCTGGCTGCACTCGCCAATGTCGAGAACCTGACCTACACCGGCACAACAGCCTTCACCGGCACCGGCAATACATTGGCGAACGTGATCACAGCCGGCACCGGCAACGACACGCTCGACGGCGGGACGGGTGCGGACACGCTGATCGGCGGCACCGGTGACGACACCTATGTCGTCGACAATGCCGGGGACGTGATCACCGAGAATGCCGGCGAGGGCACCGATACGGTCAAGACGGCGCTCGCCTCCTATACGCTGGCGGCCAATGT